>NZ_JBFAPF010000006.1:0-418169 GCF_040675555.1 Kribbella sp. NPDC049584 | reverse complement strand
GCATGGCTGCACCACTACAACCACCACCGACCCCACACCGCGATCGGCAAAGTCCCACCCATCACCCGCTTAACTAACCTGCCTGGTCAGTACAGCTAGGCACTCCAAGGAGCGCCGGGACCGCCCATACGTTGCGCATACGGCGTACCGGGCGCCAGTTCGCCGCGACGGATCGGTTTGTCCGTGAAGGCCGAGGCATAGATCGCGGCGGCCAGCTCGAGCGTGTTGCGGGCCTCGGTGAGGGTAACCGGGGTTGGTCCGCCCGCAGCCTTGGCATCCAGGATCGCGGCCAGCTGGGCGGTGTGACCGCTCGGTACGTCGGGAAGGTCGGCGGACCAGGCGTCGGCGATCTCCTCGTGCCCCGGCGCCGGGGTGACGGTCCAGTCGGGGTTCTTGTAGCCGTACAGGTGTTCCAGCTCGACAGTCGCGTTCAAGCAGTCGAAGCGGAGCTGGGACGTCTGGCGGGCCGACACGAGCGAGTTGACGACCGAGGCGACGGCGCCGTTCTCGAAGGTCACCAGCGCCAGGGAGACATCCTCGGTCTGCGTCGGGCGAGCCTGCCGGGCCGCTAGCGCGGTCACCTTCTCCCACGGCCCGAGGATCGACAGTAGCAGGTCGTACTGATGGATCCCATGGCCCATGGTCGGGCCGCCGCCCTCGACGTCGAACGTCCCGCGCCACGGCACGTCGAAGTACGCGTCGTCGCGGTACCAAACGGTGTTGCACAGGGCAACCAACGGCCGACCGAGTACGCCATCGTCGAGCAGCTGCCGCAGCCGGACGGCGCCGGATCCGAAGCGATGCTGGAAGACGCAGGCGACCTGCGCGGAGGACTTCTCCTCCGCCGCCACCAGCTTGTCGAACTCGTCCAGCGAGAGGGTCGGCGGCTTCTCCAGGTAAACATCGACGTCCGCCGCCAGGCATTCCATGGCGAGCGGGACGTGCGAGTTCGGCGGCGTACACAGGTGGACGAGGTCGACGCGGTCCGCCGCGAGCAGGTCGGTCAGGCTCGGGTACGTCTTCGGGATGTTCCACTTGCCGGCGAACTCCTTGGCCCGCTCCAGGTCGACGTCGACCGCCGCGACCAGCTCGGCCCGCTCCGCCAGCGCGGTGACCGCCCGGGCGTGCGAGGCGGCGATCCCGCCGGTTCCAACGATCGCAATCCGCTGCTTCGTCATATGGAAAGCCCTTTCCGAGGGGCCTTCCATCCTGGGCGCCGCTCGCGCGATGCACAACCCGTCGCCCACCATCTGACCAGTTTCGGCCAGCACCTACGCGGAGCCGATCTGCATCTGGACAGGACGTCTCGACCGGCGCCTAGGGCACCTGAGCGTGGCGGCGGCGGCGCGTACACCGTCTCACCGGTGCACTACCTGTCAGGATGCAGATCGCCGACTAGCTGATCTCGCCGTACGCCGCGATCAGCAGGCTCGGGTCGGGGGCCTCGAGGATGGTCGGTTTGGCCAGGGCGTCGAGGATGACGAAGCGGAGGCGGTCGGCCCGGGTCTTCTTGTCGAGCTTCATCGCGTCCTGCAGATGCGGCCAGGCGTCGGCGCGGTAGGTGACCGGGAGGCCGAGTGACTCGAGTACGGCGCGGTGCCGGTCGGCGCTCGCGTCGTCGAGGCGGCCGGCGGCGCGGGCCAGCTCGGCGACGAACACCATGCCGATGCTGATCGCGGCGCCGTGACGCCACTTGTACCGCTCGACGCGCTCGATCGCGTGGCCGAGCGTGTGCCCGTAGTTCAGCGCTTCCCGGCCGATCCGGCCGCCGACGGTCGTGGTCCGCTCGCGCAGGTCCGCGCCGACCGTGTCGGCCTTCACCTGGATCGAGCGGGCGATCAGCTCCCCGGTCGCGGCGTACGACGGGCTCGTGGCGGCGGCCGGGTCCTTCTCGACGAGGTCGAGGATCACCGGGTCGGCGATGAACCCGCACTTCACGACCTCGGCGAGGCCGCTGACGTAGTCGTTCCGCGGCAGGGTCTCGAGGGCGGCCAGGTCGCACAGCACACCGGCCGGCTCCCAGAACGCACCGACCAGGTTCTTGCCTTCGGCGGTGTTGATGCCGGTCTTGCCGCCGACGGCCGCGTCGACCATGCCGAGCAGTGTGGTCGGGATGTGCACGACCTTCACGCCGCGCAGCCAGGTCGCTGCGACGAACCCGGCGAGGTCGGTCGTCGTACCGCCGCCGACGCTGACGATCGCGTCGGAGCGGGTGAAGCCGGCCTGGCCGAGCACGGACCAGCAGTAGGCCAGTACCTCGGCAGTCTTGGCCTCCTCCGCGTCCGGGATCTCGATCGCGTGTGCCGTGAACCCGGAGGCGGTCAGGTCGTCGCGAATCGCGTCGCCGGTCTCCCGCAACGCCCGCGGGTGGACGACGGCAACCCGCTGCACCCCTTCTCCCAGCAGGACCGGCAGCTCCCCGAGCAAGTTGTTGCCGATGACAACGTCATACGGAGCCGCCGCGGCAACCCGAATCCGCGTCGGGGCGTCCGTCATGTGAGGTGCTCCAGGATTTCGTCGGCGATCTCGTCCGGACTCTTGTTGTCCGTGGTGACGGTCAGCTTGGCGACCTCGGCGTACAAGTGCCGGCGGGCTTCCATCAGGTTGCGGAGCTGGGTGCGGACGTTGCCGAGCAGCAGCGGCCGGGCGACGCTCAGGCCGACGCGCTTGGATGCCTCGCCGAGGCTGACGTCGAGGAAGACGACCGTGTGGCCGGCCAGGTCAGCGCGGGTGGCCGGGTCGAGGATCGCGCCGCCGCCGAGCGACAGCACCTCACCGTCGCCCTTCAGCGCCTCGACGATCGCGGCCCGCTCCAGCTCACGGAAGTGCGGTTCGCCTTCATCCACGAAGATCTCGGAGATCGGCTTGCCCGCGCCGGCCTCGATGTCGGTGTCGGTGTCGCGGTGCGTGGCCTTCAACCGCTCGGCGAGCAGCGCCGCGATCGTGGACTTACCCGATCCCGGCGGCCCGACCAGGACGACGACCGGGCTCACTCCCACTCCCGCGGGGTGATCGTGGTCGGCAGGTTCGCCAGGTAGGACTGGTGGTTCCGCGCGGTCTCCGCCACTGAGTCGCCGCCGAACTTCTCCAGCGAGACCTCGGCCAGCACAAGCGCGACCATCGCCTCCGCGACGATCCCGGCAGCCGGCACGGCGCAGACGTCCGACCGCTGGTGATGCGCGGACGCGGCCTCGCCGGTCGACGTGTCGATCGTCCGCAGCGCCCGCGGCACCGTCGCGATCGGCTTCATGGCGGCGCGCACCCGCAGCGTCTCGCCAGTGCTCATCCCGCCCTCGGTGCCACCCGACCGGCCGCTGGTACGCCGGACGGATCCACCGTCGGGAACGATCTCGTCGTGCGCCTTCGACCCCGGCGTACGCGCGAGCTCGAACCCGTCACCGAGCTCGACGCCCTTGATCGCCTGGATGCCCATCAGCGCACCGGCCAGCTTGGAGTCGAGCCGCCGGTCCCAGTGCACGTAGCTGCCGAGGCCCGGCGGAAGCCCGTCGACGACGACCTCGACCACGCCGCCAAGCGTGTCCCCGGCCTTCTGCGCGGCGTCGATCTCCGCGACCATCTGCTTGCTCGCGTCGGGATCGAGACAGCGCACCGGATCCGCGTCCAGCTTCGCGACATCGTCGTACGCCGGGATGACGCCGTACGGCGCCTTGACCGTGCCGAGCTCGACGACGTGGCTGACGATCGTGACGCCGTACGACTGGCGGAGGAAGCGCGCGGCGACCTCGCCCAGGGCGACCCGGGCGGCGGTCTCGCGGGCGCTGGCGCGTTCGAGCACCGGGCGGGCCTCGTCGAACCCGTACTTCTGCATGCCGGCCAAGTCGGCGTGACCGGGCCGCGGGCGGGTCAGCGGAGCGTTCCGCGCAAGGCCGGCGAGCGTCTCTGCGTCGACCGGATCCGCGCTCATCACCTGCTCCCACTTCGGCCACTCGGTGTTGCCGACCTGGATGGCGACCGGACTCCCGAGCGTCAGCCCGTGCCGGAAACCGCCGAGGAAGGTCACCTCGTCCCGCTCGAACTTCATCCGGGCGCCCCGGCCGTAGCCGAGCCGTCGACGGGCCAGGGCGTCGGCCACGTCATCAGTGGTGACCTCAACCCCCGCGGGAAGACCTTCGAGTACGGCGACGAGCGCTTGTCCGTGCGACTCGCCGGCGGTAAGCCAGCGCAGCATGCCAGGATTCTTTCACGCCTGACTCAATCCCCGGACAGCGGTCTCAGGGTCAGCGGTCTCAGGGTCAGAGGTCTCGGAGTCAGCGGTGTCAGCGTCAGCGGCAGGTCTGGGTGTCCTGGGTGAGGCCGTTGCGGACAGAGAGGACGGCGTCGACGGTTTTGATGATCGGCGACTGGTCGCAACTGGTGGAGGCGCTCGCTGCCTGACCGCCGGCGATCGCAGCGCCGGTCAGGGCGGTGGTGGCAAGTGCCGCCACGGCCAGGCGCCCGGCGGTACGACGGAATGCGGGGGTCATCGTCTGCTCCCTAGAACGGTCGATAGCTTCTACCAACGACGGTAGAAGCCGCAAGCGCCGGGGGAACTGGCCCTGGAACCCGTTGTGAGGGTAGCGCTTGCACCACCCCCGATAGGGTCCTGGCATGAATCGGGCGGCTGAGGAGACGTGGCGGGCGCGGGTGCGCGGGTGCTTGCTGGGTGGTGCGATCGGGGACGCGCTGGGCGGACCGGTGGAGTTCGAGGACGGCCGGTCGATCGTCGCGAAGCACCCGGACGGCGTACGGACGTTCCTCCCGGGAGGCGACGGCTGGCCGGCGGGGACGATCACCGACGACACCCAGATGACGCTGTTCACGGTCGAGGGGCTGATCCGGGCCGCCGTACGGACGGACCGCGGGCTCGGGTTCACGGTCGGCGTCGTGCATCACGCGTACGACCGCTGGCTGGACACGCAGAACCTGCCCGGACCGAGCGGCGAGCAGGACGGCTGGCTGCAGGGCGAGCAGTGGCTGTACGCACGTCGCGCGCCGGGCAACACCTGTCTGTCCGCGCTGACCGAGGCCCGCAAGGGCGAGGCGCGGATCCCGCAGTTCGGCGGGGAGGCGGTGAACGACTCGAAGGGGTGCGGCGGGGTGATGCGGGTCGCGCCGTTCGGGCTGCTGCCGGAGTACTTCCCGACCGACTGGATCTTCGACTCGGCCGCGACGGCAGCCGGATACACGCACGGTCATCCGACCGGCAAGCTCGCGTCCGGCACGCTCGCCGCGATCATCCACGAGTTGTGCAAGGGCGCCGAGCTGGACGATGCGCTGTCACGCGCGACCGAGCTCCTCGAACAGCACGAGGGCCACGAGGAGACCAGTACTGCGCTCACCTTCGCGCGGCACCTGGCCGCGACAGCTCCCGCGGGACCCGTCACGGTCGAGCGCCTCGGCGGCGGGTGGGTCGCCGAGGAGGCGCTCGCCATCGCGGTCTTCGCGGCGCTCGCCTACCCGGAGCGGGAGCAGTTCCTCGACGCCCTCGCGCTCGCCGTCACCCACTCCGGCGACAGCGACTCCACCGGCGCGATCTGCGGCAACATCCTGGGCGCCCTCCACGGCGAGACGGCTCTCCCCGCGGAGCTCGTCTTCACCGTCGAGGGTCGCCCGGTCATCCTCCAACTCGCCGACGACTTCGCCCTGGAGTTCACCCAGGGCAAGCGTCTGCACGGCGACTACGGCCCACACACTTCGTGGACCACGCGTTACCCGGGCTGGTAACTAAGCCGGCTCGATCGAGAGCTTGTGATGGAACACGTTCCGCGGGTCCCACTTCGACTTGATCTGCTGCAGTCGCGGGTAGTTGCCCAGGTAGTACAGGTCGTGCCACGGCACACCGGACTTGTTGTACGCCGGATCGGCCAGATCCACGTCCGGGTAGTTGATGTACGAGCCGGCGTTGGTCGCGTTCGGCACCGGTGCACCGCCCGTATCGCGATAGATGTCGCCGTACACCTTCCGCATCCAGCCGAGGTGCAGGTCGTCGTCGCTCGCGTTGTCCCACGCAGCCGTGAGGACGATCTTGCCCATGACGTCGCGCTGCGCTGCGGCGGTGGCATTCGACGGGACGGTGTTCACCTTGCCGCCGTACGGGACGAGCAGCATCGACGACTGCGGACCCTTGTACGTCGTATCCGTGAGCCCTTGGTAGAGCGACAGGATCTGGGCGTCGGAGTACCCCTTCTTCAGGTAGCCGGCCTTGTACTTCCCGCGGTTCGGCGCCGCCGTCTCCTCGATCGAGCGCTGCATGGTCAGGTGCAGGAACGGCCCGACGCCCAGGTCGATCACCTGCGGCTTCGGATCCGCCACGCCTTCGACCATCGCGGCGTTGAACGCGTTCATCAGCTGCTCCGAGTTCGGCGCGGCCGCGTCGAGCTGGGTCGACAGCAGGTACTGGCCGGCGCTGTAGTGCGACAGGATGAACGGCGCATAGAGCGTCGCGTACGGCGAGTCCGCGGTGTTGTGCTGCTCGAAGAACGTGAACCAGTTCCGCACCGTGCGCAGGAACCCGGCCTGCGTGGTCGTCTTCCAGTCGTACAGCAGCAGGGTCGACCGCAGCGCAGCCGGTGCCTTGGGCAACGATTCGCCGGGCGTCCGGCCCGATGCCCCGGCGGAGCGCATCAGGTAGCGCGTGACGAGACCGAAGTTCCCACCGCCGCCACCCGTGTGCGCCCACCACAGGTCCTGGTACGCGTTGTCGCGGGTCGCCACCAGCGACCGCGCCCGGCCGTGAGCATCGACGACGACGATCTCCACGCCGTACAGGTGGTCGACGACCGAGCCGTACTTCCGCGACAGCGGACCGTACCCGCCGCCGCTGAAGTGACCGCCCACCCCGACGCTGAGGCAGCCGCCCGCGGGCAGCGTCAGACCCCAACCGTAGAAGAGTTCCTTGTACACGGTCTCGAGGACGGCGCCCGCACCGATCGAGAACGCCTTGTACTGCGGGTCCCACGCGACCTCGTCGTACGTCGACATGTCGAGCAGCACCTCGACGTCGCTGCTGTCGACGAAATCCTCGAAGCAGTGCCCACCGCCCCGGACCGCGATCCGCTTGCCGCTGCGGACCGCCTCCTGGACGGCGGCGACGGCGTCCTCGGTGGAGCGGATCACCCGTGCGTACTGCGGTTTGCCGATGAACCGGCGGTTCTGCCCGCGCTGGACCAGATCCTGGTACCGCGCGTCGTTCGGGCCGATCTTGTCGCTGCGGGCGGTGGTGGTCATGGCGGCGGACGCAGTACCGGGAACGGCGAGAGCCGCACCCGCGACCGCAGTCCCGGCCAGAAGACCACGACGACTGACTGGCATTGAGATTCCCTCCCGAGAGTTCGAATACTTCGACCCTAGGAAGGCGGGCGGTGCCCGCACATCAACCATCTGGTGGAGTGCCGGGATCCGCTATCCGGCGTACAACCGCTCCAACGGCGCACCGAGCAGCACCCCGGCCAACGCGCCGATCAGCATGAACGGCCCGAACGGGACCATCTGCTTGCGCGTCATCACCCGCGCGGCGATCAGCACGATGCCCACGATCGCGCCGAGGAAGAACCCGCCGTACAACCCGGCCGCGAACTGGCCCCAGCCCAACCAGCCGAGGGCCATCCCGAGCAACCCTGACAACCGGACGTCGCCGAACCCGACGCCGCGCGGGAACGCGAACCACAGCACGTAGAACACCGCGAACCCGATCGCCCCGGCGATCACTGCCCGGCGCAACGATCCCCACTCCCCCGTCGCGACCGCGGCCGCCAGCAATCCGGCCGCGACGACGACGTACGTCGGCCAGATGATCACCGAGGGCAGGAACCGCGTCCGCGCGTCGATGTACCCGAGCACCGCGCCCGCGACCGCGAGCACCAGCCACGCGGGCAGCACGGCGTCCAGCCCGAGCATCCAGCCCAGCAGTCCCCCGGACACCGCCGCGAGCCCGCCACACCAGTACGCCGCTCGCCGGCCGGCCACCGACGCGTACGGGACCTTCGTCTCACCCTCGTCCAGCACAGGCTCGGGGATGGTGCGCATCAGCCAAGGGCCGAGCACGGCGGCAGCAGAACCGCAGAGGACCACACCGATCCCCGCGGCGAGCACTGCGTTGTCAGCCGGCACGATCCAGGAGCCTAGACGATCCCGCAGCCGATCAGTGGCCCGACTTCGCACGCCCTGTGGACAAGAGTGTGGGAGTGTGATGGAAAGTCATCTCGGGAAGGACTGCCGATGAACGCCGTGGACAAGAGCCGGGTCAAGGACGCGCTGCTGCGGCAGGTCGAGGCCGACCTGCTGGCGGCCCGTGGTGACGTGGCCCGCAAGGATGCGGCGGCGAAGCTCGACCAGGACTCGTCGTTCTCGGTCGACGACCAGTCGCAGGCCGCCGAGGCCGGTGATCTCGGCGGGCTGCTCGAGGGCCGGGAGCAGCGGCAGGCGGGCATCCGCAGCCAGATCGAGAAGCTCGACTTCGGACCGCGCGACGAGGTCGGACCGGGCGCGATCATCGGGTTCGACGGCGACCGGTACGTCGTGGGCGTGGTCGCGGCCGCGTTCGAATGCGACGGCGCGACGTACGAAGGGATCGCCTCCGACGCCCCGATCTATGCGGCCATCGAGGGCCTGCACGCCGGCGACACGTTCAGCTTCGCCGGCCACGACCACCGGATCGACTTCGTCAGCTGAGGCCCACCCGCCACAGCTTCACCGGCGCAGGACCAGCTAGGCGAAGGTGTATGGCGTGTGGAAGAAGTTGGACGGGTCGTACTTCTTCTTCGCGGCCTGCAGCTTGGCCGCGCTGCCGCCGTAGTACGAACTCACTGCCCGGCCTGCCTCGAGATAGTTGACGTAGGCACCGGCTGAGGCCGCACGGACGGCGCGATGGCCGTTGGTGATGAAGGTCTTCGCGGTCGTGCCCTGCGCGGACGAGTACCACTGGACCACACCCAGCGCGCTGCGCCACGGCCACGATGCCCCGCCGGCCGGCTGCTTCGACGCCTGTCCGCCGAGCGGGTCGAGAATCGCCGACGCCGGCGTCTTGGCCCGCGCGGCCGCCTTCACCGCACCGAGCAGCGCGGTGATCGTCGCCGCGTCCATCGCACCCTTCAGTACGTCGGAACCCGCGAGGAAGCCCTGCCGCGGGCTCGTCGTACCGCCGCCGAGGTACTTCACCGCCTCCATGTGCGACTTGACGGTGATGCTCCGCGCCGAGGCCTTCGCGCCGACGAAGGACTCCAGCTGTGCGGCCGCCGCGTTCGCGTTGCCGGTGGTGGAGATGCCGAGCACGTGGATCGACAGCGTTCCGTTGCTTTGGGCATCAATGTGCAGGTTGCCCCAGGACGTCGTCGGCGCGGTCTGCGCGAACTTCTGCCAGCCGCGGACGACCGCCGCCGCCTGCGACTCGGGCCAGGTCAGCCGGAAGAACCCCAGCTTGGTGGCCGGGATCGTGGCGAACCGGAACGACGTCACCACGCCGAGATTGCCGCCACCGCCGCCGCGCAAGGCCCAGAACAGGTCCGGGTCGACGGTCGCGCTGACGTTGTGCGACTTCCCGTCCGCGGTGAACACGCCCATCGACACGACCCGGTCACAGGTCAGCCCATACGTGCGGGTGTGGATCCCCATCCCGCCGCCGAGCGTGAGGCCGGCGACCCCCACGGTCGGACAGGTGCCGGTCGGCAGCGAGCGCCCGTACCGGTCGAGGAACGCGTGGACGTCGTACAAGCGGGCTCCGGCGCCGACGGTGAGGATGCCGTTCGAGTAGCTCATACCCCGGATCGCGCCGACGTCGAGCTGCATGCCGTTGGCGATCGTGGACGCGCCGACGTACGAGTGGCCGCCGCTCTTGGGGACGAGCGCGAGCTTGTTGTTGCGGGCGAAGTTGATCGCCTTCTGTACGTCGGCGGGGTTCGCGGCCTTCACGACGGCGGTCGGGCGGACGCTGTCCCAGCGCGGGTTGAACAGCTGGTGCGCGGCGGCGTACCCGGAGGTCGAGGACAGGTAGAGCTTGCCGGTCAGCGAACGGGCGAAGCTGTTCCAGTTCGGCGCGGTGGACGTCAGCGTCGGGGCCGACGTATTCGGGTTGCTGCTCGGACTACTGCTCGGAGTCGTGGTGGTCGGCGCGGCCGTGCTGCTGGGCGCTGCGGTGGTCGGAGCGGTGGAGCTGGGCTCGGCGCTGGTCGTCGGCGTCGGGCTGGTCGCCCCGCCCGCGTTGTCCTTCGAGTCACCGCATCCGGTCAGTCCGACTACCGCTGCGGCGCTGCCGGCCTTCAGTACGGTACGGCGGTCAAGCAGGCTCACGATCCCCCAACTCCTCACGCGCGGCCGTCCTCATGGCCGCCAGAGGAGCCGGCGACCTACCCGTCATCATCTCCACCTGGAGGGTCGCCTGATGCACGAGTAGGTCAAGTCCGTTCAACAGCTCTGTACCGATCCGGTGCGCCGCGATCGCGAGCCTGGTCGGCCAGGGGTGGTACGCCACGTCGAACACGACCGGCGCCACCGCGGCGAAGTGCTCGGCCCACGGGTCGATCGCGCCGCCCGGCAACGTCGACACGCACAGGTCGAAGCCGCCGATCTGCTCGACCTGCGAGAAGTCGGCCACCGACGTCCGGAGTCCGAGCTCCGCGGCGAGATCCAGCAACCGATCGGCCTTCGAGACATCCCGGACGACGACGGTCACCTCGTTGACCTTCATGCCGCGCAAGGCCGCCAGGGTGGATGCGGCCGTCGCGCCGCCACCGACCACGACGGCCGTCTCCGCAGCCGTGATGCCCTGCTCGGCGAACGCATTCACCAGGCCGGGCACGTCGGTGTTGTGGGCGGATCGCGATCCGTCGGGCTCGAACAGCATCGTGTTCGCCGCGCCGATCAGCTCCGCGACCGGATCGACCGTGTCGACGAGGTCGAGCCCGACGCGCTTCAACGGCATCGTCAGCGACAGCCCCCGGACGTCCGCACCGAGCGATGCCACGAACTCGGGGAGTTCGTCCTCGAGCACCTCGAACGCGTCGTACCGCCAGTCCAGTCCGAGCTCGGCGTACGCGGCCCGATGCATCGCCGGTGACAGCGAATGCGCGATCGGCGAACCGAGCACAAGACACCGGGTCAAGTCAGCACTTCCCGGTGTGGGCCTGGCACCAGGTCTGGAGCTTCTTCACGTTGACCTGGTGTTCGGCATACGTGTCCGCGAAGGCGGTCTCGCCGGTGTCCAGGTTGACCAGCGTGAAGTACTTCCAGTTGCCCGGTGTCGGGTTCAGCGCGGCACTGAGCTGCGCCCGGGTCGGCGAGTTGATCGGCGACGGCGGCAGGCCCTTGTGGTTGTAGGTGTTGTACGGCGACGGGTTCTTGCGCTGCTCGGGCGTGGTGTAGACGCCGCCGTCCTTACCGACGACGTAGTGGACGGTCGAGTCCATGCCCAGATACATCCCGGCCGCCAGCCGGTTGTAGATCACCCGCGCGACCTTGCCGTAGTCGGCCTCTTTGTTGGTCTCCGCGCCGATGATGCTGGCCACGATCACGGCCTGGTACGGGTCGAGCTTCTTGTGCTGTGCGGTCTGCACCAGGTTCAGGTCTTTGGCGATCGACGCGTACTTCGCGGTCATCAGCTTGAGCATGACGGTCGCGTTCGCGTTCTTCGGCACGTCGTAGGTCGCCGGGTACAGGAAACCCTCGGGATTGCCCCGCGCGTAGGCGGGCAGGCCGAGCGCCGCGGGGTGGTTGATCGCGGCCGCGGCCGCGCCGGCGGGCAGCTTGAGCTTGTTCTGCAGGATGACCGCGACCTCGCCCTTGGTCTCCCCGGACGGCACGCTGACCCGCATCACCTTGATCGACGCGGCCGTGTTCATCATCAGCGCCAGGGCAGCCTTGGCCGACATGTGTTTGCGCAGGGTGTAGGTCGCGGCCTGGATCTGCAGCGACCGCGGATCGTCCCGGGCCGCGCGCTCGAACGCGCGGGCGCTCTTGACGACTTCCTTCTTCTCCAGCGTGTCGGCGATCGAAGAGGTCGACTGCCCCTTGGTGATCTCGACCTGAACGGATCCGGTGCCCTCACCGGTGTAGTCCGGTGCGGAGAACACGCCCTCCAGCGCGTCCTTACCCTTGCCGAAGCCGACCACGACGCCAGCCACGATCGCACCGACGACGATCAGCGAGATCAAGCCGGCGAAGCAGCCGAACGCGCGGCGGCTACGAGCCCGGCGCCGGTTGGCGCGACGCTCGACCCGGGTCTCGGCCCGCAGCCCGAGGCCGCTGCCGAGATCATCGGCCTGCTCCTCGCCCTCGTTCAGGTCTTGATCCACCGATGGTCCGTTCACAGGGGCCTCCCGGGTGGGTTGCCGGTCTCGCGCTCGAGGTCGAGCGCATGTTGCAGAATCACGACCGCCGCGGCCTGATCGACCACGGCGCGCCGCTTGGAGCCCTTCTTTCCCCGCTCCCGCAGCATCCGTTCGGCGGTGACGGTGGTGAACCGCTCGTCCACCAGCCGCATCGTCGTCCCCTCGCGCACCTTGTCCAGCACCTGCGCCGCCGTCTCCCGGATCTTCACCGCGGCCGGCCCCTCGCCCCCGGACAGGGAGCGCGGCAGCCCGACCACGATCTCGAACGCCTCCAGTTCGGCGGCGAGTGCGGCGATCCTATCCAGATCCCCGGGCCCACGCCGGACGGTTTCCACAGGCGTGGCCAGGATTCCGTGCGGATCGCTGCTGGCGACGCCGATCCGGGCATCCCCGATATCGAGCGCGATCCGCACGCCTCGTCTCATCTCCGCGGTCTTATCTGTGCTGGTCTCATCTGTGCTGGCCTCTGTGGTCTAGCCCGTGACGAGGTGGCCGACGGTGTGCTCGACCGCCGCCAGCGCCTCGTCGGCACCGGCCGGGTCGGTGCCGCCACCCTGCGCGACATCGTCCTTGCCGCCGCCGCGACCGCCGAGCTTCTCGGCCGCGACCCGAACCAGGTCACCGGCCTTGAGCCGCCACTCACGGGCGAGGTCGTTGAGCGCGATCACCACGCCGGGCTTGCCGTCGTTCACACTCAGTACGGCGATGACGGCCGGCTTGTCGTTCGCCATCCGGCCGCGAATGTCCAGCGCCAGCTTGCGCAGGTCGCCGCCGTTCACGCCGTCCGGCGCACGGTGCCCGACGTACTGGACGCCGAAGACGTCCTTCGGGCTCTTCGCCAGCTCACCCGCGGCCTCGAGGACCTGGGCGGCCCGGACGCGCTCGAGCTCCTTCTCCGCGGCGCGCAGCCGCTCGGCCAGGTCGGCGACCTTGGCAGGCAGCTCCTCCGGCCGGGTCTTCAGGTTCTCGCTGAGCAGGCGGACCAGCGCGCGCTCGCGGCCGAGGTAGTGCAACGCCTCCATGCCGACGAACGCCTCGATCCGCCGTACGCCGGCGCCGACCGACGACTCGCCAGTGACGGTCAGCGCACCGACCTGCGACGAGTGCTTCACGTGCGTGCCGCCGCAGAGCTCACGCGACCAGGGGCCGCCGATCTCGACCACCCGGACCTGCTCGTCGTACGTCTCACCGAACAGCGCCAGCGCGCCCCACTCCCGCGCCTCCGGCAGCGTCATGTACTGCGCCGACACCGGGAGATCCTGCCGTACGGCGAGGTTGGCGACCTCTTCGATCTCCGAACGGGTCGACGGGTCCAGCGCCGACGACCAGGCGAAGTCGAGCCGCAGGTAGCCGGGCTTGTTGTACGAACCGCTCTGCAACGCGTTCGGGCCGAGCACCTGGCGCAGCGCGGCGTGCACGACGTGCGTGCCGGAGTGCGCCTGGCAGGCCGAGACCCGCCACTCGTGGTCGACCGCGGCGTGCACGTTCTCGCCGGGACGGAGTACGCCTTCGAGGATCTCGGCCTTGTGCACGATCAGGCCCTTGACCGGGCGCTGCACGTCGAGGACCTTCAGCCTCAGACCGTCGCCGAGGATCAGGCCCTCGTCCGCGATCTGACCGCCGGACTCGGCGTAGAACGGGGTCTTCTCCAGCACGACCTCGACGGTCTCGCCCTGCTCGGCGAACGGCGCGACCACGCCCTCCCGGAGCAGACCGCGCACCTGCGAGTCGGTGGACAGCTCCTGGTACCCGGTGAACTCGGTGACACCCTTCTCCCGCAGCTCGCGGTAGCCGGAGGTGTCGGCGTGACCGGCCTTCTTCGCCCGGGCGTCTGCCTTGGCGCGCTCGCGCTGCTCCTTCATCAGGGAGCGGAAGCCCTCGGTGTCGACGTTCAGGCCCTGCTCGGCCGCCATCTCGATGGTCAGGTCGATCGGGAAGCCGTACGTGTCGTGCAGCTGGAACGCCTTGGCGCCCTCGAGCTGGTGTGCACCGCTCGCCTTGGTGTCGCGCACCGCCACGTCGAAGATCGTCGTACCGGCCGTGAGCGTACGGCGGAACGCCTCCTCCTCGGCATACGCGACCTGGCTGATCCGGCCGAAGTCGGCCTCCAGCTCCGGGTACGACTTCTTCATCTGCTCGAGGCTCGTCGGCAGCAGCTCGACCAGGCTCGGGTCCTCGTAGCCCAGCAGCCGCATCGAACGGATCGCCCGGCGGAGCAGCCGACGCAGTACGTAACCGCCCTGCTCGTTGCCCGGGGTGACGCCGTCGCCGATCAGCATCAGCGCGCTGCGGACGTGGTCGGCGACCACGCGGAACCGGACGTCGTCGACGTGGTCGACGCCGTACTTGCGGCCGCTGAGCTCGGACGCACGCTCGATCACCGGGTAGATCTCGTCGATCTCGTACATGTTGTCGACGCCCTGCAGCAGGTACGCGACCCGCTCCAGGCCCAGACCGGTGTCGATGTTCTTCTTCGGCAGCTCGCCGAGGATCTCGTAGCCCTCCTTGCCGCCACCCTCACCGCGGATGTTCTGCATGAAGACCAGGTTCCAGAACTCCAGGTAGCGGTCGCCCGCCTCCCAGTCCCGGTCGGCGCCGAACTCCGGGCCGCGGTCGATCAGGATCTCCGAGCAGGGGCCGCACGGACCCGGGATACCCATCGACCAGAAGTTGTCCTTCATCCCCAGCCGGACGATCCGGTCGTCGGGCAGGCCGGCGATCCGCTTCCAGAGCGCGATCGCCTCGTCGTCGTCGTAGTACACCGAGGCGTACAGCACCGACTCGTCGAAGCCGTAGCCGCCTTCGTTCTGGGGCTTGGTGACCAGCTCCCAGGCGTACTCGATGGCCTTCTCCTTGAAGTAGTCGCCGAAGGAGAAGTTGCCGTTCATCTGGAAGAACGTGCCGTGCCGCGTGGTCTTGCCGACTTCCTCGATGTCGAGGGTCCGGACACACTTCTGCACGCTGGTCGCGCGCGCGTACGGCGGGGTCTGCTGGCCGACGAAGTACGGGACGAACTGGGCCATGCCGGCGACGTTGAACAGCAGGTTCGGGTCCGGCGACGGGAGCGGCGCGCTCGGGACCACCGTGTGGCCCCGGTCCTCGAAGTACTGCAGGAACCGCCGCCTGATCTCACTGGTTTCCATGGGTGTTACCGGTAGTCCTCACGATCGTTTGTGGTCTCGATACCCAGCGCGTCGCGCAGTTCGGTCTCCCGCTCGGCCATGCCCTCACGGACCTGGTCGCCGAAGTGCCGGACCGCGGCGGCCAGCTTGGCCGCGGACTCCTGCATCCCCTCGGGGGCGAGCACCTTGGCACGCTTCTTCAGCCGGGTGACGGCGTACACGCCGACGGCGATCCCGATGATCAGCCAGATGATCCGCTTCACCGCTTCCGCGCCTTCCGCTCGGCCTTCATCTCTTCCTTGACCCGGCGGCTCACGTCCTTGCGCTGCTGCTCGCCGAGCGCGCGGCGTACGCCGTACGTGAAGGCGGCCGCCTTGACCAGCGGGCCGCCGGCGGTGGCCGAGAACAGCGACATCAGCGCGGCCGCGTTGGTGGTCACCGTGGTCGCGTTGTCGGTGATCGTGTCGACCTTCGCCAGTTGGGCGTTCGTGGTCGCCACCGTGGTGGTCACCTCGCCGAGCAGCGGGACGCTGGAGTCGGAGACGCCCTTGACCATGATCCGGGTCTCGTCGAACACCTTGCCGAGCTTCAGGATCGGATAAGCCAGCAGGCCTACCAGGATGAGCAGCGCGCAGGCCGCTATCAGCCCCGCGACTTCACCGACGCTCATGGAAACGATCCACCTTCCCGTAGCGAGCCCGTTGTGAGCTGTCATGCCCTAATGACTGTGTGCCCTTATGGAGGCACGACCCTATCGCGCGGCCATAGCGCACTCTGCTCCAGGACACCATCCCTCACATCACAGTCGCCCACCAAACCGGCACGAGGAGCTACGTCGAGGTATTGCGACGGTCAGGAATTGCCGTGCTCGCAGGCGATTCCGTCGCCGTTGCGGTCGAGCGCCGGTGTGTACCCGGGGTCACCGCGGTACAGCGGGGCCTTGCCGGCCGCCCGGACCTCGTCACAGTCCTTGTACACGACCGTCGGGGTGCTGCTAGGCGTCGTCGACGGGGTGCTTGTCGTCGCGCCGGGCGTCGGTGTCGGGGTGCCGGGGCTCGGCGTGGTCGTGGGCGGCGTGGTCGGTGTGCCCGTCGGCGGCGTGGGGGTCGCGGTTGTCGGCGTGCCGGTCGTCGGACTGGTCGTGGTCGGAGTGCCGGTCGTCGACGGGGTGGTAGTCGTCGGGGTGGTTGTGGTGGGGGCCGTCGTCGTACCGCCGGGCGTGGGGCTGCCAGGGGTCGAGGTCGTACCGCCGGGGCTCGACGTCGTACTGCCCGGGCTGCTCGGCGTCTGTGGCGGAGCGGCCCATGAGGGGGTGGTGGGAGTCGCCGTCGGGACCCAGGGGGACACCGGCTGCAGCGGCTTTCCCACGGGAAGCGCCGGTCTTGCGCTCGAGCGCGACGTACCCTGCGACCGCTCTGCCGGCGCACTGGCGACGCCGGCGGACTGGGGCGACTGCGAACCGGCCGTGCCGCTCGAGCCGAACGGGTCGAGCAACCATGCTCCGGCCAACGCGACCACCACCGTCGCGAGAATGCCGAGCTTCAGGACCGGTGCGCGCCGGCGGCTGTGCCGCGCTCCGAACTTCCGTACATGTCGACCTATGTGGAACTGCCTCACGTGCTTACCTTTCGCCCCCAGGCCGTGAGGGAGCCTACCTATTCGAACGCTTCAGTCGAAGCTCACCGTGAGTGCCTGAACGACCCCGCCGGGTGTCCAACGCAGCTCCATCGAACCGGTCCCACCGCCCGACCAGCGGAAACGCGCCAGTTCGTCGCCGTCGTCGAGCAGGGTCATGGTCTCGGACGGCGGATTTTCCCGGTACGCCGCGGCGATCGCCGTCCGACCTTCGAACGGACCGACCGGGACCTGTACGAAACTAATGACGGCGTTCTCGGCGAATCGCTCGGCGAAGGCGTCCCAGTCGCCGGTCGTGACCGCCCGGTTGAACGCGTCGACGTGGTCGGCGACCCGGCTCACTTCCGGTCCCGCAGGATCTTACGGATCGCCGCCACCCGATCGGCGTACGCCGCCTCGCCGCCCCGTCGGGTGGGGTTGTAGTAGTCGGTGCCGTCGATCACGTCCGGTGCGTACTGCTGCGGGACGACGCCGCGCGGATCGTTGTGGGAGTACTCGTACGACGAGCCGTGGCCGATCTTCTTGGCGCCGGCGTAGTGCGCGTCCCGCAGATGCGGCGGCACCGGACCGACCTTGCCCGCCTTCACGTCCGCGATCGCGGCGTCGACGGCCATGATGACGGCGTTGGACTTCGGCGCGAGCGCGAGCGCGACGACTGCCTGCGCAAGGTTGATCCGCGCCTCCGGCATACCGATCAGCTGCACCGCCTCGGCCGCGGCGACCGCGACGCCGAGCGCGGTCGGGTCGCCCATGCCGATGTCCTCGCTCGCGGAGATCACCAGTCGTCTGGCGATGAAGCGGGGGTCCTCCCCCGCCTCGATCATCCGGGCCAGGTAGTGCATGGAGGCGTCGACGTCCGAACCCCGGATCGACTTGATCAACGCCGACGCGACGTCGTAGTGCTGGTCGCCGGCCCGGTCGTACCGCACCGCGGCCCGGTCGACCGCCGTCTCCAGCGTCACCAGATCGATGACCGCCCGCCCCGGCGCCTCATCCGGCGTACCGTCGGCGGCTTGCTCGTATTTGACGGCCTGGTCGTGCTTGGCGCGGGCTCCGCCGGCCGCGGCTTCCAGGTACGTCAGTGCGCGGCGGGCATCCCCGCCGGCCATCCGGAGCAGGTGGTCCCGGGCATCCTGCGCCAGCTCGAACTCGCCGTTCAACCCCCGCTCGTCGGAGAGCGCCCGATCGAGGAGCAGCGAGATGTCGTCGTCGGTCAGGGACTCCAGCGTGAGCAGCAGACTGCGCGACAGCAGTGGCGAGATCACCGAGAAGAACGGGTTCTCCGTGGTGGCCGCGACCAGCGTCACCCAGCGGTTCTCCACGCCGGGCAGCAGCGCGTCCTGCTGCGCCTTCGTGAAGCGGTGCACCTCGTCGATGAACAGCACGGTCTCCACCGCGCCGCTCGCGCGGGACAGGTCGCGGCGAGCGCCGTCGATCACCTGCCGCACATCCTTCACACCGGCCGTGACCGCGGACAGCTCCACGAACTTCCGATTGGTCTGGTGCGACACCACGGCCGCGATCGTGGTCTTGCCGGTCCCCGGAGGACCCCACAGCAACAGCGACATCGGCTGGTCACCCTCCACCAGCCGTCGCAGCGGCGAGCCCGGCGCGAGCAGATGCTGCTGCCCCACCAACTCGTCCAGACTCCGCGGCCGCATCCGCACCGCCAACGGAGCCGCCGTGTGATCCGCATCCGCCAAGCTCCCGCCACCGCGGGCCGGCGCGGGAGCACCCGGAAGATCGAACAAGCCTTCACTCACGCCAAGAGCCTATCCACCCCCACCGACAGACCGGTCCCGGGCGGTTCGGGTCAGCGGGATCGAGTCAGCTGGGGACGGCTGTGGGACGCCGAGGGGCGAAAACGAGGTGGTACGTGCCGCTCCGCCGCAACAACACGATGGTCGGCACCTGCAGTACGACGATGGTCGCGATCGTGATCACCGGATCGAGCGCCGGCACGACGGAGATCGGCAGTGTGTACGAGAGCACGACACGCACGACCGCGTCGACGATCGACGCGATCCCCCAGCAGACGGTGATCCACTTCCAGGCGTCGCGGAACCGCGCGTTCGTCTCCCACAGCTCGTCCATCAGCGCGGCCCGCCGGGTAAACATCGCGCGGGTGACGATGTAGGTCAGTGGCTTCGGGTGCCGCAGCGACCACAGGGTGATGCCGGCGAACGGCAGACTGATCCACGCGTTGCGGACGAGCAGCAGGCGCGCATCTCCACCGATGACCGCGACGACCGTACTGGCCACCATGCTGACGACGACGGCCATCCCGACCAGGTCCGTACGCCGCTCGCGCACCAGCGAGACGGCGGAGCTGATCAGCCCTGGGATCACGCCGGCGAGCAGTGCGATCAGGTCACCGACACCGAGCGCCTTGAGGCCGTAGTACAGCGCGAGCGGGATGGCGATGTCGACGACGAGGAGCCATCGGCCTTTACGCGTGGTGGGCATGCCGACAGCGTCGCCCGCCCGGCCGCCGGACCACATCGAGCCGACGGCTGTGCGCACCTAGACCAAAGTCTTAGTCCTTCTTGTCCGACTTGTCCGACTTCTCTTCGTCGTCAGCTGCCTCGCGCAGCTCTTCGGGCAGGTCGTCCTCGTCGTCGGCGTCGCGGAGTTCCTCCGGGAGGTCGTCCTCGTCGAACTCCTCGTCGAGGATCTCCTCGGGCTCGGCGGCCGACTCCGGCTTGATGGCGTTGCGGAGCCGGCCGAGGATGCGGTCCGCCTCGGTGCCGAACGGGTTGTCGTTGACCAGGTACGTCCAGGTCGCAGTCGGCCGCGGGATCCCGCTGGCCTCCTCGTCGAGGCCGTCGGGCGTGATCTCCGCCGTACCGAACGTCTCGGCCGCGTCCTTCCAGGCGTCCTCGATCAGCGTGTCGAACGACGCGATCGCCGACTTGTTGAACTCGTCGATCGGTTTCAGGTGCACGATGCCGCCGGCCAGCGACCGCAGGTGGATGCCTTCGCGCAGGTCCGCGAGGTAGGCCAAGTGGTCGGTCCAGCGCCGGTCCAGATGGCCCAGTGCGATCCGTCGCGCGGCGGCCTTCACCACGTCCTCGCCGACCTCGTCGACCAGTTCGTCGTACCGCTCCTTGGCCCGTTCGGCGAGCTCGGTGGCGGCCAGGTCCTCGGTCAGCACCTTTTCGCGGGTCTCGAGCAAGATCGCGCGCTGCTGGCCGGTGAGACGGTTGTACTGCCAGGTGGTCCGGTGCAGCTCGGCGTTCGCACCGTCGGCGACGCGCTGCGCGTGCTCGAGCATGCCGATCGACTTGCGGTCGGTCAGCCGCCCGGTCTCGTCCGGGTGCGGGCGCAGGCCCGACGAAACGGAGTACCGCGTCACCAGCTCGTCCGCGAGCGATGCGAAGAACAGCGTCTCGCCTGGGTCGCCCTGACGGCCGGCCCGACCACGCAACTGGTCGTCGAGCCGTCGCGACGCATGCAAGCCGGTGCCGATGACGTACAGGCCACCGAGCTCGATGGCCTTCTCCTTGTCGTGCGACTCGTCGCGTCCGCCGAGCCGGATGTCCGTACCGCGGCCGGCCATCTGCGTCGACACCGTCACGGTCCCCGGCACACCGGCCTCGGCGATGATCGCGGCCTCTTCGGCGTCGTTCTTCGCGTTCAGCACGACGTGCTCGATCCCGGCCGCCTCGAGCTTGTCGCTCAGCTGCTCGGACTCCTCGACGCTGTGCGTGCCGATCAGGATCGGCCGGCCGGACTCGTGCACGACGCCGATGTGCTTGACCAGCGCCTCGTTCTTCTGCTCGACCGTCAGGTACAACCGGTCGGGGTCGTCCTTGCGGATGTTCGGCTTGTTCGGCGGTACGACCGCCACGTCGACGTCGTAGAACTCCTGCAGCGACTCCCCGACGACCACCGCCGTACCGGTCATGCCGCACAGCGTCTTGTAGCGCTTGACCAGCGCCTGGACGGTGATGCTGTCCAGCACCTCACCGGAGTCACTGACCGGCACGGCCTCCTTGGCCTCGACCGCGGCCTGCAGACCGTCGGGCCAGCGCTGCAGCTTCGCGACCCGGCCGCGGTTGTTGTTGATCAGGCTGACCTTGCCGTCGCGGACCAGGTAGTCGACGTCGCGGCGCAGCAGCACCTCGGCGTGCAGCGCGACGTTGATCTGGGTCAGCCGGTCCAGGTTCTCGTCCGCGTACAGGTTGAACTCCCGCACCGGCTCCGCTTCAGCGGTCTCCGCGTCATCCGTCACCGACTCATCCGTCACCGAGTCATCGGTCGCCGGATCATCGTCCGCCGCCACCTCTTCGGTTGCCGCCACCTCGTCGGTCGCCTCGGCCTCTTCGGTTGCCGCCGCCTCGGCTGCTGCCAGTTCGGCCCTCGCGCCGAGGGCCTTCTCGACCTTGTCGGTGCCCCGGTCGGTCAGCGCGACGGTCCGGCCGTCGCCGTCGATCTCGTAGTCCACGCCCGCGCGCAGGGTCCGGACGAGCTGGACCACGTCGTCGTCCAGCGCCTCGGACCGGGTCGCACCGGCGAGCACCATCGGCACGCGGGCCTCGTCGATCAGCACCGAGTCGGCCTCGTCGACGAGCGCCACGTCGGCCTCGACGGTGACCCGGTCGTCGACATTGGTGACGAGACGGTCCCGCAGTACGTCGAAGCCGATCTCGTTGACCGGGACGTAGCAGACCTCGGCCTGGTACGCCTCGCGGCGGTCCTCCGGCGTGGATGCCTGGCCGACGTGCGACACGGTCACACCGAGCAGCTCGTACACCGGGCCCATCCACTCGGCGTCGCGCTTGGCCAGGTAGTCGTTCACGGCCAGCACGTGCACCCGGCGGCCGCCGATCGCGTACCCGGCGGCGGCGATCGCACCGGCCAGCGTCTTGCCCTCACCGGTCGCCATCTCGACGACCCGGCCCTGCAGCATCGCCAGCGCGCCGACGACCTGGCCGTCGAACGCCCGCTCGCCGAGCGCCCGCTTGCCCGCCTCCCGGGCCAGCGCGAGGAACTCGATCTGCTCGTCCTCGTGCAGGCCACCGGTGGTCCGCAGCTCCGTGGCCGCCTCGGTGAGCTCTTCGTCGGTCAGGGACTGGACCGATTCCTCCGCCTCGCCGACCAGCTGGGTGAGCCGTTCGTAGGGGCCGAGATCGATCGAGCCGGGGCGCTGCAGCAGCCGGCGGAAGCGAGAAGCGATTTTCAGGGCCATGATGCAGGCAACGTACAGCGTCGGCGTGTCGTTCCGCGCGTCAGGTCAGGGTGTCCACTCATAGGGAGTCGTGGTTGTAACGGCGTGGAGACCTAGCTTCTGGAGGATCGGGCGGGAGTCCTCGGAGGCATCGACGCGGAGGAACTCGTACCCGCGGTCTTTCGCGAGCCGGGCGCGATGGACGAGCAGTGCGCTGTAGATCCCCTGGCGGCGCCACTCCGGGAGCGTTCCGCCGCCCCACAGGCTCGCGAATCCGGTGCCGGGGTGGAACCGGATCCACGCCGCCGACACCGCAGGGCCCTGTTTCAGCACGTCCTCGACCAGGAAGACAGACAACCGGTCCGGGAACATCCGCGCCTCGTCCTGCAACTGCTCCACGATCCGTGCGAGCCCGTTGCCCCACAGCGTGTCGGTCAGTACGGCGATCCGGTGGAAGTCGTCCGCTCCGTCGGCCTCCCGCAATCGCACCTTCGACGGCAGCGCAGACGGCCGCTCGAGGATCCGGTCCACCTCGCCGAGGATCAGCGTCTCCGGGTCCTGCTTGCTGAAGCCGGCCTTGACGAGCCGCTCCCCCAGATCGGCCGGCTCGTCGTACGCGTAGGTCTTCCACTCGAACGGCAGCCCGCGCTCCCGGAAGAACGCCAGCTCCTGCTCGATCACGGCGTCCGGGTCATCCCCCAGCCCGCGCGGCGTCTCGACGAAACCGGCTCCTTCGGGACCCTCGACGTACGAACGATGCACCAGCCCCTCGTGCTCCTGCTTCCAGCCGGGAATCGCGTCCGCGTCCGGTAGCCGGATCCGGCGGTGAAACACGTCGAGCAGCTCGTCAGGCGTCATCTGCACATCGTGCCCGAACGGCTACCTGAAATCACCGGGATAAAAAGCAAACCAGTTGGCGACTGGTGTCGTCCAAGTAAGTGTCCTCACAAAGGGGGGAACACATCATGAACATCCACCACATCACACCGAAGACGATCATCGCCGCACTAGCGGTGATGGCAGTCCCCGCGGCCGCGTTCGCCGCACCGGTACTGACCGGATCCGCTACCGCCCCCCGAACCACCTCGACCACCGCGGTCGCCATCGCGTCCTGCCCGCGCGGCTGGGGATCGTTGCCCGAGGCAAACAGCCGGATGACGCAGGCTCCGGTGACCGCCGTCCGCACCGGACGGCATGCCTGTTACGACCGGATCGTCGTCGACGTCCGCGGTCGCACACCGGGGTACGACGTCCGCTACGTGAAGAACGTCTACACCGACGGCGCCGGACACCTCGTCCCGCTCCGCGGCGGGGCGAAACTGCAGGTCGTGGTCCGCGCTCCGGCGTACAGCTCGACCGGTGCCGCGACGTACTCGCCGAAGAACGCCAGGGAGCTGACCAACGTGGCCGGCTACAGCACGTTCCGGCAGGTGGCTTACGCGGGCACGTTCGAGGGACAGACGACGATCGGGCTCGGCGTCCGCGCCCGGCTGCCGTTCCGCGTCTACACGCTGGCCGGACCGGGATCGAACACGCGCTTGGTGATCGACGTCGCGCACCACTGGTAAGCCCGCCCCGCGGTCGCCCGGTTCCTTCCCCCGGGCGACCGCTTCCGCTTGCTACAGCGTTCGGTTGAGCAGGTCGTAGAAGGAGTTACCGAGGAGCAGTTCGTACGGATCGGTCAGTAGCGGTCCGAGTTCCGCCATGTCCGAGGGCGTCCAGGACCAGGCGCCGATGAGGCCCGAGATGAACAGCGGGCTCGCACCGTCCCAGTTCGCGATCCGCTGGTCCAGCGCGGCCTTGAACTCGACCGCTTTACCGGGTGCGCCCCAGCCGCCGGTGATCGGGATGCCGCCGTGGCGCACCGTCAACGTGTCGCCGTCCCAGGTCTGCATGATCCCCTTGGTCGGCGTGTAATCGGCGTACCCCTTGGCGATCTCCTCCGACAGTTGGACCCAGGTGCCGTTCTGCCGGCCGCTGTACGCGTAGACGACCTGCAGGGCGGTACGGCGCATGAAGTCGCCGGTCATCTTGAGGTACTTCGTGAGCTCGGCGGGGTTCCACGATGCCGGATAGGTGTACCCGCCGCCGGACGGGCCGCAGACCAGGTAGTCGTTGGCGGTCGCGGTGCGCTGGTAGTGGCTGTAGATGTTCGGACCGGCCTCGGCCAGCAACGGGCTGATGGTCCAGTTGGTCGGTACCTCGCCGCGCTTCGGGTCGTCCCAGATGTCGCGCAGCCGGCGCTGGCAGTACTGGATGTTGTCGCCTTCGCCGAACGTCAGGGTCAGATAGACCTTGTTCTTCGCCTTGTTGACCCGCCGTACCGGCCGGGGCGTGCTCGAGATCGGTGCGGCAGTGCCGGCGTGCACCGTGCCGTTCATGTAGAAGTCGGCCGCGACGACCGGTGAACCGCCCTTGCTGGCCAGGTCCACACCGTCCCATTCGCCGGAGACGTCGTTCGCGAACCAGCCCATGTACGGCGCGAGCGTGGGCCACTTGGCGTAGTGCTCGATGAGCAGGTCACCGGTCGCGCCGCCGGGTGGTAGCCAGCTCACCAGGGCCTTGGTGGCAACCACGTAGTCGCGGAAGTACGGGAACGGCTCGACTCGGGTCGGCGAGGTGTCCGTGGCGCTGACGAGGTACTGGTTCCACATCTCCACCGTGACGACGAGGGACGTCGTACCCGCGGGTGGTTCGAAGCGGTAGATCCAGTAGTTGCCGCCGTCGGCGAACCGGTTGGCCTCGCCACCGATCGACGAGTGCGATCCGTCGAACAGGTACGGCGCCTCCTCCGGGGTGTTCGGCTCGAAGCGGGCGAGCTCGGCGCCGTTGGCCGTCACCACCACGTGGCGCACCGACGCACCCCAGCCGTCGTCGGTGAACGAGTCCGCGAACTTGACGTACACGGCCTCCTTGCCGAGCTTGGCCGAGACGTCGAGGTTGTAGGTGCCGCGGTTCGAAGAGTCGCGGATCTGCTGGGTCTCGCGAGCGATCTCCTGCCAGACCACGCCTTCCACGTCTACCACCCGAGTCGGCGGCAGACCGGCCAGCAGCTGCTTGGTGACCCGCGGGAACAGGTTGTCGAGCTGCCACCGGTAGGTCTTCACCACGTCGTCGTCGAACACGCCGCGGAGGTCCTTCACGATCTTGAGGCCGTACGCCTTCGCCTGATCCGCGTCGGCGACGACCGCGTTCTCCAGGCCGGCCAGCGTCGTAGCGACGTTGATCGAGTCGGGTACGGCAGGGTCGTAGACGATCGCGCCGCGGACACGGTGGCGGTACTTCGCGATCAGATCCAGCGGGTTCTTGTACAGCTTGGTCGGCAGACGCAGGTCGGTCAGCCATTTGGCGTCCGGCACGCTCTGCGTCCCGGTGTCGTAGATGAAGTACAACTCCGGCTCGGTACGGTTGACGATGCCTTGCAACGTTGTCAGCAGGGTCTGATCTCCCCCGCTGAGTTTGCTGACGTCGCCGTAATCCAGGTGTTTCGGGCGGTTGAACACCGGCAGCAGCCGGGCGGGGCTGCCGGACGTCGATGCTGTGGCCGATCCACCGAGGGCAGCAGCCTGCGCTGAGGTTGCGAGCCCCGGAACGAGTCCGAGACCCCCCACTGTGACCGCACCGCTGCCCGCCAGGAACGCTCGTCTCGAAACCATTCGTGACCACTCCCTGAGGTTGACATCGATGTCAATTCAGGCCGGACAGTAGCAACGCCGAGACCGTGTGTACATAGCTCGTTACAACGTTGGCCCAAGAAATTGGAATCGTTTCCGCCGGGCCGGGTCGTCGGCACAGGAGACGGCTCTGACTTGCCGCTCTGGATCTTGGTTGTCGGGCGGTGCGACGGTTTCGTCGGGAGGTTTGAGTGATGGATCTGGCTTCGGGGCTGACCTGCCTTCTGGACATTCCGTATGCGAGGCGTGGCGGGGTTCAGCTTTGTCTGGACGTGCTCGGGACGATGCCCTCGCAGCCGCTGCCTGTTGTAGTGCGGGTCGATGGGTGTCCGGGTTGGGGGCCTGGCGATCGACGTGCGGCGATGCTGCCATTCGTGGGTCCGGCTATGGCTCGCGCTGGGTTTCTGGCCGTTGCGATTTCGGTACGCGACAGCGGGCAGACCGCGTTTCCGGCGCAGCTGCAGGACGTCCAGGCCGCGGTGAGCTGGCTGCGACGCAACCCGCTCGGCCTGCCCGTCGACGTTAACCACATCGGCATCTGGGGCCACTCCGCCGGCGGCCACCTGGCCGCGCTGGCTGGTCTCAACCCTGACCCCGAGCAACTTTGTGCACCCGCCAACCATCCGGCAGGCACCGAGATGGTTGGCCCGTGCCCAAAGAGCGCAGGGGCTGAGGTGCAGGCGGTGGTGACGATCGGTGGGCCGAGCGATCTCATGCGCGGAGGTGGTGAGATGCGCATCGACCAACCCTCGCCGGTCACCGCGCTGGTTGGCGGCGATACGAGCCGGTTGCGGGCGGCCAGCCCGGTGGTCCACGTGAACGCCGGTGCACCGCCGTACCTGATCATCCATGGGACTGCGGACGAGACAGTCCCTTACGAGCAAGCCGAACTGCTTCATGGCGCGTTGCGTGCGGTGGGCGCGGACAGTCGGCTGGTCCCCATCGCACGCGGACACCACAACCTCCTCGACGATCCGGACGCGCCGTACGACGGGCAGGTCTGGTACGACGTCGCCGACGAAGCCGCCCGATTCTTCCAGCGTCAACTGATGTCGGATCGGCCGTGAGGTGTTCGTCGAAGGGGTAAACGACCGAGGAGAACATCATGACCGCGACCTACACCTTCGACATCTTCTCCACCCTCGACGGCTTCGGCTCGCACTCCGGCGACTGGGGCGGGTACTGGGGCAAGCAGGGCCCCGAGCTGCTCAAGCACCGGGCCGCCGTGTACGGCGAGCCGGCGCGGATGGTCTTCGGGGCCGACACCTTCCGGACGTTCGCGGAGATCCTGGCTACAAGCCCGGCGGATGCCGAGGTGTACGACGAATGGGTCACCCGGATGCGGAGCCTGCCGGCAACGATCGTGTCGAGCACCCTGCACGAACCGGTTGAGTGGCCCGACGCGACCATCGCCATGGGCGACGCAGTCGACATCGTCGCCCGGCTCAAGCAGGAATCCGACGTACCGCTGCGCTCACACGGCAGCCTGTGCCTGAACCGGGCGCTGCTGAATGCGGGCCTGGTCGACCGCGTCCAGGTCACTCTCTTCCCCGTCATCTGCGGTCAGACCGGAACAACACCGATCTTCCACGGCGCCTCCGACTTCGACCTCGAACTACTCGAAACCCGAACCTTCGACGATCACACCCAGGAACTCATCTACCGCCCGACACTGCACGCCTGACGGCATCAGGTACGGCGGCGGAATCTTGAGCGGAACTGGCCGTCGTACTCGAGTTGCATGTAGCCCGAGGAATGCACGCCGACGGCGAAGATCGCGACGGCTACGAAGACGATGCCGGCGATGAGCGAGATGTGCCAGAAGGCGGCTGCGATGCCGGCGAAGGCGGAACCTTGTGCGATCGCCTTCGCCACCGCGACGAGACGGGAGCTGGTCACCCGGTGACGGAACGCCTCCTGACGGTTCAGTACGAGGAGTGCGGCGAGTAGCGGGATCGAGACGGCGAAGGCGATCACGCAGATCTTCGCCGACAGATCGAGCGGGGACGAGGTCAGGAAAGGCTGCACCACAACGAGTCCGGCCGCGGCCAGTCCGCCGTAGATGAGGTTGGACTGCCGGATCCACTCCTCCTGGGCGGCAGGGTCGGCCGTGGCCTCCTCGACCTCCTGCTGGATGCGCTCGGCTTCAGCCTCGGCGTCCGCACGGTGCGTGTTCTCCGCCTCGTCCATCGGCCATCCTCCCGTCAGTCGCTCTGTCGTTGTCGGAATTAGGTGGTCGGGGCGGACGACAGCGAGTCACAGTAAGCGCTCGACGACGCTGGAGGTCCGCGTGAGGTACTACTACGCCGAGCATCAGGCGGCGTACCAGCGACTGGTGCATGAGGGTTTGACGCAGTGGAGCGATCTGTTCGGGGAGACCGACGAGTACGACGTCTTTCCCAACCGGCCGTTTCTTGAGCACGCACTGACCCGGCTGAAGCTTCCGGCTGAGCCGGACGTGCTGGAGTACGGCTGCGGGACCGGACCGGCGGCGTGCTTTCTTGCTGCGCGCGGGTTCCGCGTCGACGCGATCGACCTGATCCCACACGCGATCGCGATGGCTCGGCGATTCGCCCGGGAGCGCGGCGTCGACGTCAACTTCAGAGTGCAGGACGTGTGCGTGATGGGGGCCGGGGGCAAGCAGTACGACGTGGTTCTGGACAGCTACTGCCTTCAGTCCATCGTCATGGACGCCGATCGCGCCAATCTGCTCGCCGCCGTACGGGATCGTCTGAAGAGCAGCGGGTACTACGTCCTCTCCACTGCGATGTATGACCCGGACCGCGTCTACGACAACGAATTCCGGTACGACGCCACCAGCGGCATCTGCTACCAGGCTGCAGGCCCGGCAGAAGACGCGATCCAGCTCGACGGCACCTGGTACCTCCCCCACCGCCGCCACCTACAGCCCGCCGCCCTACGAGCCGAGCTGGAAACCGCAGGCCTCTGCGTCATCTCCCAAGACGGCGGCGACGTCATCTGCGTCAGGAGTCACGGAGCCTGAGCCGCCCTCTACAGTGATTGGAACGGCGGGAGAGGGGCTGGTCGTGAGTGTGCGGGAATGGGTGCCGGTTGAGCAGCGGTGGTTCGGGCTGGATCGGCGGACGTTCAAGGCGGGGTTCTCGGCGCTCGCGATCGCGCTGTTGCTGATCTACGGGTGGCAGGGGCTGAACGCAGCGATTCCCTGGCACAACGAGATTCGGGCCGGGCAGGTGCTCGACCTCGGCGATGGGGCGACAGCGGTGCCGCCGGTCGGGTGGCAGCTGGAGCAAGGGACGCTCGTCGGCGGCGCGGGGGCGAGCGCGACCAGCCTGCAGGTGTTGCTCGCGCAGGGCGGCGCGACGATCGAGTTGATAGGCACGACGTACGACGGCAGCGCGGCCGCGTTCCTCGACCAAGTGCACCGATCGCAAGGCAGTCCGCCAGGAGTCACGGCAGCGCGCGGCACGCTGACCACCAACTCGGGGCTGGTCGGCGTGGTCGAGAGCGGGAGCGGACCGAGCGGCGACGGTGTCGACGTGGCGTTCAAGATGGGGACGGGCGATGCCGTCAACAGTGCGCCGGCGCTTCTCGTCCGGGTCCGTACGGCGTCCGGGCAGTTCGAGCACTACGAGGACCAGGTCGGCGCGATGTTGCGCAGCATCACCCCGGGAACGGCACGATGACCGCCGTACCGCAGGAGAAGGCCGCGCAGCTCGACGCGATCGAGGAGTCCGGCTGGGGCCAACCGTACCGGTTCCTGCAGCCGCACAACGTCGCGTTCTGGGTCTACGTGCTCGGCGTCGGCGCCGGAGCGATCACCATGCTGCGAGTCTTCGGGCCTGGAGCCCAGTTCTACACACCGGCGCTCGCAGGAGGCGTCGTACTGTTCGGCCTCTACCTCATCCCCTGGCTGCTCCTCCTGCGCCACCACAACCGCTTCACGGCCCAGCCCGCCGGACTACTCGCGACCGGCTTCGTCTGGGGCGGCGTCGCCGCGACATTCTGGATCGCACTGCCGGCCAACGCGGCGCTGCTGGCGATCTGGGCCAAGATCGGCGGTACGTCGTTCGCGCAGGACTGGGGCGCCGGCCTGACCGCCCCGATCAACGAGGAATTCGCCAAGGCAATCGGCCTGATCCTGCTGATCGGCCTGGCGCCACGGCTCGTCCGCAGCGCGTACGACGGCTTCATCATCGGCGCGTTCATCGGCCTGGGCTTCCAGGTCTTCGAGGACATCCTGTACGTCTACAACGGCGCCACCCAGCAGTACGGCGTCGACCAGCTCGGCTCGTCCCTCCGCGTCTTCATCGTCCGCGGCGCCGCGGGAATTGTGTCGCACGCCCTGTTCAGCGCGATCTTCTGCGCCGGCCTGATGTGGGTACTGGGCCGCACCCGCGGCGAGCGCAACGTCGTACGCGGCGTCCTGACGATGCTGATGGCGATGTTCTTCCACTTCGCCTGGGACGACATGGGCGGCGTCAGCAACGGCGGCGCGTGGGCCGGCATCCTCCCGTTCCTGATCGCAGCGGTGGAACTGACCGCCCTCTTCTACGTACTCCGCCACGCCGCACGCCACGAACGCACCTGGATCCGAGAGCTCCTCACCCCCGAACTCGCAACCGGCGCCGTCGATCCACCCCTCCTCGACGCAGTCAGCGGCTTACGCAAGGACCGCAAGAAGTACCGCAGACACCTTCACAGCCGCCGCAAAGCCAATCACCGTCTAGAGGCGGCCAGCGACCTGGCCCAGGAGATCGCCCGCGCCAACGGTGCGGAGTCGCCCGGCGTAGTCCACACCCGCGCGGAACTGCTCCGCCTCCAGAACAAGCCCTAGAAGGGTCACCAGGCTCGGTGCAAGAGTTCGGTGGCTTCGGGGAGGGACAGGTTGGCCCGCCGAGCAGCCCGCGCGAACACGGTCGCCGCGGCGCGAGTCTCTTCGTCGTCTACCCGACTGCGTGACGCGAGCACGAACGTGCCGTTCCGCCCGCGCGTCTCGACCAGCCGCTCTGCCTCCAGTTCCTTGTATGCACGAGCGACAGTGTTCACTGCAAGCCCAAGGTCCCCCGCCAACTGCCGAACGGTAGGCAACCGAGTCCCCTGCGCAAGTTCGCCGGTCCGGATCAGCCCGGAGATCTGGTCCTTCACCTGTTCGTACGGCGGTTTCGCTGCCGCCGGGTCGACCGAGATGATCATCCGGCAACTCGCTGCACCCGCTGCAGCCCGCGACGGCTCGCGGCGACCATCAGCGCCGTACACCACAGCCCCACCGACACCAGGAACAGCACTGTGGCGAGCGGCTCCACATACCCCGGTACGTCGGAGGGCCACTCGAAGGACATCGGCATTGCCGCACCGAGCAGCCACGCCACGGTCAGCACCGCCGATCCGATGTCCCGCAGCGTCGTCGCTCGCAGAGCCTCCTGCCACCGCAGCTCGGCCTCGCGTCCGGACGATTGGTTCACGCGTAACACCGTACGCGTCAGGAGCAGCCCGATCGCCCACACCACCACACCGGCCAGACCGCTGGCGATCAGGATCCAGCCCCGCGCCGGGTGGTCGTTCGTACCAAGCACCACCAGAGCGAGCGCAGCGCCGACCAACGGCACGACGACGCACCCCTCGTAGATCGCGATCTCGACCGGGCTCAGGTAGTCGCTCAACCTCCGCGGCCGCAGCGCCGCGAGCCGCGGCCCGTCGGCGCGCGAGGCCCGAACGGTCCGGTAGCCGTTGATCAGCGTCGCGAACCCGCCGAACGCAGCCGTCGCCGCCAGCAGCCAGCTGACCAGCCGGATGTCCAGCGCAGCGCCGGGCACGAAGCCGAGATCCATGCCGAGGTGCACGAGCACGACGGCGGCACCAGCAATCAGCACACCGGCCAGTACGCCGAGGATCAGGATCTCCTGACGGCGCCGGTACCACTCGAGGGCCGCCTCGACGAGGTCACGCTCCCCCGGCAGCCCGCCACGCTCGACGCGCCGATCGACCTCGCGCTGCGCCGCCTTCCGGCGCTGGGTCCACAGGATCCCCGACCCCAGCACCATCAGCATCAGCGCGACCACCCACAGCACCTCCACCGAAACCACGCTCCCTCGAGATCTTTGTACCAAATGTATTGATACAAAGAGCCTAAGTCAACCGAGAGTCACGCGAAGTCGGATGCCGTGTACGCCTTCTGCTCGACCAGGACGAGCCAGTTGCCCGAATTGTCCCGCAGCACCGCCTCCACGCCGTAAGGCCGATCCGCCGGCTCCTGGATGTACTCGACGCCGCGCGCCGTCAACTCGGCAAAGGTCTTCCGGCAGTCGTCCGTAGCCAGCCCGACCCCATGCATCGAGCCCTTGGCCATGATCCGCCGGATCCACCCCGCGGACTCCTCGTCCATCGGCGGCCCGGGCAGCATCAGCGCCAGTTCGAGCTCGGGATGGTCGGCCTGATGCACGGTGCACCAGCGGAAGTCCTCGCTGAGCGTGATGTCCTCACCGAGCTCGAATCCGAGCTTCTCGGTGTAGAACGCCTTCGCGTCATCGATGTCGTTGACGTAGACCGTCACCAGGCTCACGTTCGTGATCACAGTTCCTCCTCAAAGGTCGTGTGTACGACGCTAAGCCCCGGACTCCCCCGCCGGCTTCTCCGGAATTGCGGAGTTCAATCCGAGCATGAACACGAAGCATCCCGGGATCCGCGCCCCGTCTGCGTCCGCTGGTACGCCGTCGGGGTCATCCCCACCAACTCGGTGAACCGCTGCGAGAACGAGCCGAGACTGCTGTACCCGACCAGCCCGCACACCTCGGTCACCGTCAGGTTCGTCGCCCGCAGCAGATCGGTCGCCCGCTCGATCCGCCGCCGGGTCACATACTGCATCGGCGTCTCGCCGTACTCGGCCGCGAAGCAGCGCAGGAAGTGGTACTTCGAGACACCCGCGGCGGTCGCCAGGGCGGCGAGGTCGAGCGGCTCCGCATAGTTGCGATCGGCAACATCCCGGGCCCGCCGCAGGTGCGGCAGCAGCTCCACCGGTACGACGATCGGCACCCTCCGAGCCTAGCCGTACGGGCGGGTCGCAGTACGACTGGATCCGCCGACCGAAGGTGGCGACTCCGCTTCAGGTGTCCAGCCAGTCGCGGACCCGCCGCCGGAGGAAGTCGAGGTCGGCGGGGATATCGCGAGGCGAGCCCGCGCGATGTCCCCAGATGCTGGGGATCTCCACGAGTTCAGCCGCCGGCAACGAGGCCAGCTCCAGCTCGTTGTCCGCGGTCCGGAAGTAGAGGTCGGTGGCCGAAGGCATCAGCAGCACCCGGGCGGTGATCGCCCCGAGCGCAGCGACCAGATCGTCGCCGAACGTCGTACTGATCTCGGCCTCCAACCAGGTGAGCGCCTGCGCGTACAGGTCGGCGGCGACGCTCTCGGCGAAGTGATCCACCCAGTCGGTCTGCAGGAACGAGTCCAGATCCGGCGCCCCCAGCACGGACTCGAACAACCGCGCCCGGTAGAAATCCTGGCTCAGTCCCCAGCCGGCGTACACGTGCGCGAAGGCGCGCTTGGCGGCGACCGGCTCGGCCGTGAACCGCCCGTTGCCGCAGTACTCGGGAGCGGTTCCAGGATCCGCAGCAGGCCGGACAGGAAGACTCGGTTGTGCAGCGAGGTCCGTGCGCTCCCGCAGACGACGATCGCCCGCTCGACGAAGCCGGGGTAGAGAGCCGCCCAGTGGTACGCCTGGCCGGCGCCCATCGAGAAGCCGTACGCCGCAGCGAGCCGGTCGATCCCGAACTCCTCGGTGAGCAGCCGGTACTGCGCGTGCACGTTGTCCGCCATCGTCACGAGCGACGGGAAGTCCGGGTCCGTCGACGCGCTGGAGGACAGGCCGTTACTGAACATGTCCGGTATCACGATGAACCACCGCTCGGGGTCCAGTACGCCGTCGGGCCCGATCAGCCACTCCTGCGTCTCGTGGGTCGCGCCGTAGCTGCAGGGGTAGACGATGACGTTGTCACGATTCGGCGACAGCGTGCCGTGGGTCTGCCAGGACAGTTCGGCGTCGCGGATGACGCCGCCCCGCTCGGTCTCGAGATCCCCGAGTTTGAAAATCCCGGTCCGCACGGTCGGCACTGTGCTCATGCCAGCACGCCGGTCGGGAGCAGGGCGTGGACTCCCCAGGTCTGGTTCGCGACCTGGGTGATACGGAGGTCGACCGCGGTACTGGCAAGAGCCAGGGCGGTGCTCTTGTCGACGTCGAGAATCGCCTGCATCCAGCGCACCATCGCGTCCAGGGCGTCACCGGTCGCGACGTTGAGGTCGGCATCGAACCCGAAGGTGATCCGGCCGTCCGGAGTCTCCGCATGGATCGACTCCACCGGTCGCGGCTCCCGGACCAGGTCCACCGTCAGCGTCGTCGTCATCGGGCACTCGATCGCCGTACCGCCCACCTCACCGTCGCCTTGCGCGGCATGACCGTCGCCGAGGCTGAGCATCGCGTCCGCGACGGCGACCGGCAGGTAGAGCGTCGAGCCCGCAACCAGGGACTTGCAGTCGATGTTGCCACCGCCGATGGCACGGGGCGGGATCGTGGAGTGCTCGCCGGTGATCTCGGGAACCACGCCGATCACGCCGAGGAAAGGTGCGAGCTCGCGCGTGAAACCGCCGTTGCAGCGGCCGGTTCCAGCGTCGGCGTCGAGCTCCCAGAGCAGCCAGGACGGTTGTTCGGTGACTCCCAGCCGCTCGGTGATCGGCGACTTCAGGGCGCCGGCGACGGTCCAGCCCCACGGGTCGGGAGTGAGGGAGACCAGGTGAATCGCGAGCATGTCACCAGGTTGTGCTCCCCGGATCGCGATCGGTCCGGTCAGGCAGTGACCGCGCGCCTCGGCGAACATCTTCGGCTGCTGCTCACCGGGTGTCCGCTGCGGTGACAGGTAGCCCGAGGCATCCAGTGAATGGACGGTCAGCGTGTCACCGGGGTCGATCGTCAGCACCGCCCGCAGCCCGGCGCCGAACACGTCGACGGTGGTCTCGGGGGTGGCGTCGAGCTTGTGGTCCATCGTCTACCTCGCAGGCGTGAGGACGTGAGTGGTCAGGGGGTGGTGGCAGGCAACCGCGTGCAACCCCTCGGAAGGTTTCAGCACCGGAACCTCCGTCGCGCAGCGCTCGGTCGCCAGCGGGCACCGGGTCCGGAACCGGCAGCCGCTGGGCGGATCGATTGCCGACGGCAACTCTCCGCCGAGACCGGCCGAACGAGCGACCGCGTCCCGGTTCTTCGCCGCCCCCGGCACTGGGATGGCCTTGATCAGGCCGGCCGTGTAGGGGTGACGCGGTGTGTTGTACACGTCCTCCCCGGCGCCGAGCTCGACCAGCCGGCCGAGGTACATCACCCCGATCCGGTCGGCCAGGTACTTCAGCAGGGACAAGTCGTGCGAGATCACGACGTACGTCTGGCCGTACCGCTCCTGCAGCGACCGCATCAGATTGAGGATCTGCGCCTGGACCGAGACATCCAGCGCGGACACCGGTTCGTCCGCGACGATCACCTTCGGCCGGAGCGCCAGCGCTCGGGCCATCGCGATCCGCTGTCGCTGACCGCCGGAGAACTCGTGCGGGTAGCGTTCAGCCGCCTCGGGCGGCAGTCCTACCGCGGCCAGCAGCTCGCTCACGGTTCGGCGTCGTTCGCGCCGGGTGCCGATGCCCTGGGCCGCCAGCGGTTCCGCGATCAGGCCGGCTACCGTCATCCGCGGGTCGAGCGCGGCGGCCGAATCCTGGAACATCATCTGGAGATCGCGGCGGCGCCGGCGGAATCCGTTCCGGCTCTGCGCGGACAGGTCCCGGCCGTCGAAGCTGACCGAGCCGCTGGTCGGCTGTTCCAGCCCGACCAGCATCCGCCCGAGGGTGGTTTTGCCGCAGCCGGATTCCCCGACGATGCCCAAGGTCTCGCCGGCGGCGATGGTCAACGTCACCCCCGAGACGGCTTGCACGGCCCGCTTCGCGTCGAACGGTCGCTTCGACCGTACCCGGAACCTCTTGTGGACGTCGAAAAGCTGCACGAGCGAGTCGGTGCCACGCGGCGGCGCTGCCGTTCGGTCGCCGGCCGCCGCTCGCACGACCGCAGTACGGGCGTCCGCCGGATGAAGGCAGGCGTGCAGGTGATCCGTGCCGACCAGCGCCGGGTCGGCGCCGCGGCAGTCGTCCTGCGAGAAGGCGCACCGCGGAGCGAACCGGCAGCCTGGTGCCAGGTCCAGCAACGCCGGCGGACTGCCGGGAATCGTCGCCAGGGCCGCGTCCCGGTCGAGTTCCAGTGTGGGCATCGCCGCCAGCAACGCCTCGGTGTAGCGATGCCGCGGCGCCTCGAACAACTCCCGTACGCCGCTCTGCTCGACCATCTGCCCGCCGTACATGACGGCGACCCGGTCCGCGTACTCCGCGATCACGCCCATGTCGTGGGTGATCAGCAGCACGCCCATCGACAACTGCGACTTGAGCTCGTCGATCAAGGTCAGGATCTGGGCCTGGATCGACACGTCCAGCGCGGTCGTCGGCTCGTCGGCGATCAGCAGTTTCGGATCGCACATCAGGCCGAGCGCGATCATCACCCGCTGCCGCATCCCACCGGACAGCTGATGCGGATAGTCGTCGAGGCGCTCGCGGGGTCGCGGCATCCCCACCAGTCCGAGCACCTCCATGGCACGCGCGGTTGCCGCCGCCCGGCTGCTGTCGACGTGGATCCGGTACGCCTCGCGCAGCTGGCTACCGATCGTCCGGACCGGGTTCAGCGAGGTCATCGGATCCTGGAAGATCATCGCCAGCTCGCTGCCGCGCACCCGGCGCATGGCCGGCTCGTCCAGTTCGGTCAGTTCCCGGCCGTCCAGCCGGATCGAGCCGGCGGTGATCGACCCACCGGGCGGCAGCAGCCGCATGATCGACATCCCGGTCATCGTCTTGCCGGACCCGGACTCACCGACCACTCCGAGGGTCTGCCCGGCCTCGACGACGAAGCTGACCCCGTCGACCGGACGGATCCTGCCCTGGGCAGTAGCGATCTCGGTCCGCAGCCCGTTCACCTCAAGCAGACTCATGTGCGATGTCACCTCCGTGACGGGACAGCCGGACGGCGAGCCGGCGGAAGGAGCGCCCGAATCTGACACCGGCTCGTGGATCGAGCACTCGCATCAGGTGGTCGCCGGAGAAGTTCGCGAGCAGGATCGTCGCCATGATCGCCAGCCCGGGAAAGGTCGACAGCCACCAGGCGTCGGCCAGGTTGGTCGCGCCGGCCGCCAGGTCACTGCCCCAGTCCGGCGCCGGCAGCCGGACACCGAGACCGAGGAAGCTCAACGTGGTCGCCGTCAGCACACCCCAGCCGATCGCGCTGCTGCCGAGCACGACGACCTCGGTCAGAAGGTTGGGCAGCAGGTGCCGCCACGAGGTCCGCAGCGTGGTGGAACCGAAGACCTTGGCCGCCTCGACGTACTCCGCCTTCCGCAGCCGGCGGACCGACGACTCCACCACCCGGGCGAAGCCGGGAGTGAACGCGATCCCGATCGCCAGCACGATGCTGCGAACGCCGGAGCCGGCGGTGGCGATCAGGATCAACGCGATCAGCAGCACCGGCAGGGCGAGGAACACGTCCACCAGACGCATCACCGCGGCATTGAGCCAACGCGGAGCCACCCCACCCAGGACGCCGATCGCGACACCCGCGGCGGTGGCAAGCAAAACCCCCAGGAAGCTCGCGATCAGCACCGGACGCGCGCCGTACACAGTGCGGCTGTAGACGTCCCGGCCGAGCAGATCGGTGCCGAAAAGATGGCTCCCGCTGGGTCCCTCGAGGTGCGCGTCACTCGTCGCGACCGGGTCGGTGTGGGTGAGTACGCCGGGCGCGATCAGCAGCAGGAGCACCAGCAGGATCGCGAGGCCCAGCGCCGCCCATCTCACCCGGCTCATGCGGCGGCCTCCTGCCGCGTGCGTGGGTCGATCGCACCGACGATCAGGTCGACACCGAGATTGATCACCACGTAAGCGATCCCGATCACGACGACCGCGCCTTGGACGACCGGGATGTTCTTGCTCGTGATCGAGGTGGCCAGGAAGCTTCCTAGCCCGGCCCGCCCGAAGATCACCTCGGTGATCGCGGCGCCGGTCAGGATGTTGCCGAACTGCAGCCCGATCGTGGTGACCGCCGGCACCGAGGAGTTCCGCAGTACCTGCCGCAGGAGCACCCGCACCTCGCCACTGCCGCGCGCCCGGGCGGACTTCACGTAGTCGCTGCGCATCTCGTCGATCACCCGGCCGCGGACGAGCCTGGTCAGGATCGCCGCGTAGCCCCAGCCCAGCGAAACCGCCGGCAGCACAAGGCTCTTCGCCGTACCGTCGTCGATCGCGGACAGCAGGTGCAGCCGGACGCTGAACACCAGCACGAGCAGCAGGGCCAAGAAGAAGTACGGAACCGCGACGCCGACGAACGAGATCCACCGCGCCACAGTGTCCAGGATCGAGCCGGGCCGCATCCCCGCGACCAGTCCCAGCGGTATGCCGATCAGCACCGCCACCAGCATCGAGCTCGCCGTCAGGACCAGCGTGCTCGGAGCCCGGGACAGCAACTCGTAGGCCACCGAGTTCTGCGTCAGGAACGAGGTACCGAGGTTGCCGTGCAGCAGGTTGATCGCGAAGTCCGCGTACTGCCGCCACAGCGGCTCGTCCAGTCCGAGCTGCTGTCGCAGCGTCGCGATCTGCTCCGGTGACGCATTCGCGCCGTACAGGATCACCTTGGCCGGGTCACCCGGTACGACGTGCACCAGGACGAAGGCGATCAGCGTGATACCGATGACGACCGGGATCGCCGCGCCCAGCCGGCGCACCACGAACAGCGTCATCAGCCGAGCGTGGCGCTGTGGAACGCCAGGTAGCCGTTCAGGGTCTGGTGCAGGTTCCGCACCTTGGGCGAGAGCGTGAACGCTCCGGCCACGTCCCACAGCGGGAGATACATCGAATCCTGCATCAGCTTCTGACCGACCTGTTCGTACAGCCCGTTGCGGGTCGCGTCGGCAGCGGTCGAGTTCGCCTTGGCGATCAGCTTGTCCACCGCGGGGTTGGCGTAGTGCGACCAGTTGAAGCCGGACTGGATCGCGTTCGAGTTGACCCAGATGTTGAGCAGGTACGGGTCCGCGCCGTAGTAGCCGAACGAGCCGAGATTGTGTACGCCGGAGTTGAAGCTGGCCTGCGCGGTGGCGAACGGCTGCACGCTGGTGTTCGAGCTGAACCCGACCTTCTGCAACTCCGACACCACGAACTGGGTCGGCAGCTCCAGCCCGCCGCCGCTGAACAGGATGATCTCGAGGTTCAGCCTCTGGCCGTTCTTGGTGCGGGTGCCACCGTCGCCCGCTTTCCAGCCGGCCTGGTCGAGCAGCTTGCCGGCCTTGTCCGGATTGTAGGAGTAGGTCTTGCCGGCCGCTGCGCTGAAGCCCGGGGTGATCGGGGTCAGCACGTTGTGCGCGGGCTTGTACACGTCGTACAGCACGTTCTTCACGAGCGCGTCCTGATCGACGGCGTACATGATCGCCTGCCGCACCAGCGGGTCGTCGGTCGGCGGTTTCGTCACGTTGATCGGCATTCCCAGCGGCGTTCCGATCGAGGGCACCAGCAGCTGCTGGTACTTGCCCGACTTCTGGGCCGCGGAGATGTTGTTCGGCGGCAGGTTCATCGCGATCTGCAACTGCCCGCTCTGCAGAGCGTTGTAGCGGCCGCTGTCGTCGGTGACGATGCGGAAGACCAGCTTGTCCAGCTTCGCCGGGCCGTCGCCCAAGGCCTTCGGCCCCCAGGTGTACTTCGGATTCTTCAGCAGCGTCAGCTGGCTGCCGGGCTGGTAGCTCTGGAAGGTGAACGGGCCGGTCCCGACCGGGTTGTTCCCGAAACCGATCGGGCCGTACTTCGCCAGCGCGGCCGGTGAGGAGATCCCGAAGTTGCCGGCCGCCTGCTGATGCAGGAAGGACGCGTTCGGCGCGGTGAAGACGATCTGCACGGTGTAGTCGTCGAGGATCTTGGTCTCCTTGTACGGCCCGAGCGCGCCGAGACCAGACTTGGACTTGGTCTTCGGGTCGACGACATGGTCGTACGTCGCCTTGACCGCCTTCGCGTCGAACGGCGTCCCGTCGTGGAACGTCACGCCCTTGCGCAGCTTGAAGGTGTACGTCGATGCGTCGGGCGAGATCGTCCACGACTCCGCCAGCCCCGGGTGGAAGGCGGCCCCGCCGTTGCCGTCAGGCAGCCAGTAGACCAGCGGGTCGAACAGCGCGAACGAGATCAGCAGCGTGAGCGCGAGCCCGGTGGCGCCTGGGTCGAGCGTGTCGGGGGCGGCGTTGATCCCCATCGTCAGCGTTCCTCCGCCGGCGGAGGTGGCCGCGGACGAGGTGCTGTCGCCACAGGCTGTGACCATCGGGGCGAGGCCTACCCCGGCGGCGAGCCCGCCGCCCCAGCCGAGCAGCCTGCGGCGGGTGATCTGGCCTGGAAGTGTGTGGTTCATGGACGGGCTCCTTGGGCAGGAACGAAGAGCTGTTCCGTATGTTGTATACGGTCTCTGCTACGTCCATGTTTCGCCGCGGGCACGGGGTGGTTTCGTCTCGGTGCTTTACGTCCGTGGCGACTGTCGCCGTTCGCCTGTAAAACAACGGGAATGTGCTGTCCGGCGCAGGAGATCCGGAGGAACCGAGGCGCTGGCGCGGGAAGGACTGCGGTTGAGCGCTGTATACGGAGTCTCGGGAGCTGGGGTCAGCGCTGTATACGGAGCCTCGGTCAGCTGAGGTCGTGGAGCGGCTCGGTCGGCTCCAGGTGCGGACGGAGCGCGTTGCGGACGCTGAGCACGTGGTGACGCGCGGCCGCCTCGGCCAGGTCGGGATCGCCGGCTGCGATCGCCGCGATCAGGCCGTGATGCTCGTCCCAGGCGGCCGGGTTCTGCAGCGGGGCACTCTGCCGCAGCAGCCACTGTCCACGCTTCACCATCGGGATCGCGAGCGCGATCAGGTAGTCGTTCCTGGTCAGTTCGAAGACGAGCGAGTGCAGCTCCGTGTGCAGGGTGGACAAGACGTCGAGGTCTTGCTCCGGTCCGGACTCGCGAACCAGATCGAGAATGGCCCAAGCCCTTGCGATCAAGGCGGTTTCGGGATCACCGACGGACGCAGCCAGCCGGGCGCCGAGCGGCTCCAGCGCGAGCCGGACCTGGAAGAGGTCCTCGGCTTGCTGAGCCGATAGCTTCGCGACGAAGGCACCCCGCCGGGCCGCGACGTCCAGGAATCCCTCGGCCTCGAGCACCCGCATCGCCTCCCGGATCGGGTTGCGCGACACCCCCAACTGCTGGGCGAGCCGGTCTTCGACCAGGCGCTCTCCAGGCGGCAGCGAGCCGTCCAGGATGAGGCGCCGCAACTCTGCGGCGACAACGTCGCGCAACGGCCGATGCCCCTCGCCGACCAGAACCGGGTTCGTACTCACCCGGTTCATCGTATACGAACGAGGGTCTTTCGGTCTGGGCCGAAGGTTTGGCGATCGCCGGCGAGCCGGGCGACGCTGGCTCGCATGAGAGTCGGACAAGGTGGCAACGGACCGGGACCGCTCACACCGGACGGCAGCGCGGTCGAACTCTACGAAATCACGCAGGTGCACGGCGAGGACGAACTGATCAACGCGGCGATCGGCCCGGGCAGCAGCATTCTCGAGCTCGGCTGCGGGACCGGGCGGATCACCCGGCCGCTGCTCGCGCTCGGGCATCAGGTGCTCGCCGTCGACGAGTCGGCGGACATGATCGCCCGAGTCAACGAAACCGAGACCATTTGCTCGACGATCGGCGAGCTGAGGCTGGACAGGCAGTTCGACGTCGTACTGATGATGTCGTTCCTGATCAACGTCGCCGACGACGCGGAACGCCTGCGCCTGCTACAAACCTGCGCCCATCACGTCCGGCCCGGCGGCTCGGTGATCCTCCAACAGCAGACCCCGGGCATGCTGCGCGGTCCGGCCGTAATGGTGAACGAGCAACGCAGGATGGAGATCTCCGACGTCGAGGAACTCCCCGGCAACCGCCAAGCTGCGACGCTGACCTACACCATCGACGGCAAGACGTGGTCGCAGCGGATCCTCACCCAGAACCTCTCCGAGGACGACCTCGCGGCCCAGCTCGCCGAGGTGGGCCTGCAACGGACCGCCTACCTCACCCCGGACAAGACCTGGGTCCGCGCACAACCCGCCTGACGCGCCGCGATGCCGAAGTACTGGCCCGGCCGGCTCCGGCGTCGCGGGGTTGTCGGCGTTGTGCGCAGCGCGCATGGTGGTCGAGGGGAGGCGATCGTCGCAGGGGGTGCGCAGCCGATGAGTCAGACCAGTGGGCAGGCGGATGGCGAGCCGGCGACCGGCGGTCAGTCCGCCGATCCACAGGTGCTGATGCGGAGCCGGCAGTACCGCGGCCTGCTGGTCGTGTCGGCACTGATCGGCGTGGTCGTGTCGATCGCGTCGTGGGGCTTCCTCGAGGTCACCCACTGGCTGCAACAGGCGCTGTACTTCCACCTTCCCAAGTCCCTCGGTTTCGACTCGGCTCCGTGGTGGTGGCCACTGCCCGTGCTCGCCGTCGCCGGACTGGTGATCGCGTTCGCCATCGTGAGACTGCCCGGTCATGGTGGCCACGAGCCGTCCGCGGGACTGAAGACCGGCGCACCGACCACTCCGGCCGAGTTGCCCGGCGTCATAGTGGCCGCCGTCGCCACGGTCGGTCTGGGACTCGTCCTCGGACCGGAGGCGCCCTTGATCGCCCTGGGAGGTGGAGTTGCCTTGTTCCTGGTGGACCGGGCGAGGCGACCGGTCCCCGACCAGGCCAAGCTCATCCTTGCCGCGGCCGGCGGGTTCGCCGCGCTGGCGACGATCTTCGGCTCGCCGGTCATCGGCGCGGTGATCATCATCGAGGCCGCGGGGCTCGGTGGACCGACGCTGCCGCTCATCCTGCTGCCGGGTCTGCTCGCGTCCGGTATCGGCTCTCTGGTCTTCGTCGGGATCGGCAGTGTGACCGGCCTGAGCACCAACGCGTACGCGCTTGCGCCGCTGACGCTCCCGGCGTACCCGACGCCGCATCTATTCGACTTCCTCTGGACTGTCCCGCTGGCCTTGGTCGCAGCAGTTGGCGTCTTCGCGGTCATGACGGTCGGGCGGCGTACGAGCTCACTGGTCGTACGGCGCCCGTTCTTGCTGATTCCGCTCGCTGCACTGGTGGTCGGTCTGCTGGCCATCGCCTTCGCCCAGATCAGCGGGCAACCAGCCGACGCTGTGCTGTTCTCGGGTCAGGATGAGATGTCCGCAACCGTGCAGAGCGCCGCGACCGTCTCGCTGGGCACGATCGCGCTGCTTCTGGTGGTCAAAGCCTTGGCGTGGGGCGTGTCGCTCGGCGCCGCTCGCGGCGGTCCGACATTCCCCGCCATCTTCCTCGCGCTGGTCGGCGGCCTGCTGGCATCGCATCTCCCGGGGTTCGCGGAGACCCCGGCCATCGGAGTCTTGATCGGAGCGTCCGTCGTCGCAGTACTGAGACTGCCGCTCTCCGCGATCGTGCTCGCTCTGCTGATCACCCGGGCGGGAGCCGGGGTCGCGCCGCTCGTCATCGTGTCAGTGGTCGTGGCTTACATCGGCACGCTGGTTCTGTCCGCACGCGGCACGTCCACCCGCGGAGGGTGACGCAGTCACCGGCTCTCGTCGTCGGTGGGCGGGCGGCCCCGACCTCGGCCGGGTTGGACGGCGTTCACGACTTTGGCCACCGCGGTCACGAGGAACAACTGGCCGAACAGCATCTCGGTGACCGCGAGGCTCTGGCCCGGGTTCTTCACCGGGACGAGGTTGCCGTAGCCGGTCGTGGTCAGCGTCGTGAACGAGAAGAACAGGTCCTCGGAGATGTTGCCCTCCCCCTGAGTCCCGAAGAACGGCCCGTGCTGCAAGGCCCCCAAGGCCCGGTAGGAGAACGCGAACGCCATACCGAGCATCAAGTACGCGGCGATGGCACCCAGCAAGGTCTCGACGTCCACGGCCGGTCGCCGCACCAGATGGCGGACGATGACACCTGGTGCGATCAGGTAGAGGAGGCCGCAGGTCACCGCGATGAGACCGCCGCCAAGGTGCTCGCCGGGGATGAACAGCCGCAGGATCGCAACCGCGGCCGAGGCGACCAGGACCGCGCTGGCGACGGCGCGGACGCGGCGCCGGGCCTGCGAGGCTTGAAGCGTCGTCCAGATGGTGCCGATCTGCACGAACAGCACCAGCGACAACGCCCACGTCGCCGTGACCGTCGCCGACACGGTGTAGGTGACCAGAATGAGCACCAGCACCAGGCCGTAGCTGTCGGGCGAGCCGAAGACGTCACGCAGCCGTCTGGCGCGGCGGCGCCGTGGTCGCCGCACCTGCCCGTCGGGGTCGTCCACCACGCTTTCGAGCACACCTGAGACGGGTCCCCGCGGCATCACCCTGTCCGGGTGACATCGGAAGAACTCCGGCGAGGCTGATGCCGGCCCGGCCGGACCCTCGTGGTCCGGCCGACCCAGCGCAGCTGCGGCCTATTCGGCCTTCTTCTCCTTGGGCTCAGCCTTCTCCGGCGTGGCGTCGACGCCGGCCTCCTTGCGCTGCTCCGGCGTGATCGGCGCCGGCGCGGCGGTCAGCGGGTCGAAGCCGCCACCGGACTTCGGGAACGCGATCACGTCGCGGATCGACTCGGTGCCGGCCAGCAGCGCGGTGATCCGGTCCCAGCCGAACGCGATCCCGCCGTGCGGCGGCGCGCCGAACTTGAACGCATCCAGGAGGAACCCGAACTTCTCCGAGGCCTCCTCGTCGCTCAGCCCCATCACCTTGAACACGCGCTTCTGCACGTCCTCGCGGTGGATACGGATCGAGCCGCCGCCGATCTCGTTGCCGTTGCAGACGATGTCGTACGCGTACGCCAGCGCCGATCCCGGGTCGGTGTCGAACGTGTCCATCGAGTCCGGCTTCGGCGACGTGAAGGCATGGTGTACGGCGGTCCACGCGCCGGAACCGACCGCGACATCACCGGCCGCCGTGGCGTCGTCGGCCGGCTCGAACAGCGGCGCGTCGACCACCCACACGAACGACCACGCCGACTCGTCGATCAGCCCGCCCCGACGGCCGATCTCCAGCCGGGCCGCACCGAGCAGCGCCCGCGACGACTTCACCGGGCCCGCGGCGAAGAAGATGCAGTCGCCCGGCTTCGCGCCGACGTGATCGGCGATGCCCGCGCGCTCCTCCTCGGACAGGTTCTTCGCGACCGGCCCGGCCAGCTCGCCGTCCTGGCCTACGAGCACGTAGGCCAGGCCGCGAGCGCCGCGCTGCTTGGCCCACTCCTGCCACGCGTCCAGTTGCTTGCGCGGCTGGTCGGCGCCGCCGGGCATCACGACGGCGCCGACGTACGGCGCCTGGAAGACCCGGAACGGGGTGTTCTTGAAGTACTCCGTGCACTCGACCAGCTCGAGGCCCATCCGCAGATCCGGCTTGTCGGAGCCGAAGCGCGCCATCGCCTCGCCGTACGTCATCCGCGGGATCGGCGTCTGCACGTCGTACCCGACGAGCTTCCAGAGCGCGGTGAGGATCTCCTCGGACAGCGCGATGATGTCGTCCTGGTCGACGAAGCTCATCTCGATGTCGAGCTGGGTGAACTCCGGCTGCCGGTCGGCGCGGAAGTCCTCGTCGCGGTAGCAGCGGGCAATCTGGAAGTACCGCTCCATACCGGCCACCATCAGCAGCTGCTTGAACAGCTGCGGCGACTGCGGCAGCGCATACCAGCTGCCCGGCTGCAGACGAGCCGGCACTAGGAAGTCGCGGGCACCTTCCGGCGTCGACTTGGTCAGCGTCGGCGTCTCGATCTCGACGAAGTCGTGCTCGGCCAGGACCGTACGGGCAGCCTGGTTCACCCTGCTCCGCAGGCGGATCGCCGCGCCAGGACCCTGACGACGCAGGTCGAGGTAGCGGTACTTGAGGCGGATCTCCTCGTTCACCGGGGTCGCGTGGTGCTCCTCGACCGGGAACGGCAGCGGAGCGGCCTCGTTGAGCACCTCGACCTCGGTGGCGATGACCTCGATCTCGCCGGTCGGGAGGTTCGGGTTCGCGTTGCCCTCCGGCCGCGGCGAGACCTCGCCGACGACCTTCAGGCAGTACTCCGAACGCAGGCCGTGCGCGGCGTCCTCGTCCCGGATGACGACCTGGACGGTGCCGGACGAGTCGCGCAGGTCGATGAACGCCACTCCGCCGTGATCGCGCCGCCGCGCCACCCAGCCCGCCAGGATCACGGTCTCGCCGGCGTCGGATGCGCGCAGCGAACCTGCGGAACGGTTACGGATCACGAGTTCTCCTCTTGCGTGTTGATACTTGGTCGTAGGTCTTCTGCGGGCGGGGCCCAGGTGGCAGCGTCCGCGGGCACCTGCTCGCCGCTGCGGATGTCCTTCACCTCAGGCCCGTTCTCGGTGCTGAACCAGACGAACGGGATCCCGCGCCGATCCGCGAACCGGATCTGCTTCCCGAACTTCGCCGCCGCCGGCGCGACCTCGACCGGAATCCCGCGGCTCCGCAGCTGGATCGCAGTACGCATCGCGTCCGCACGGTCGTCCTCGGAGTTCAGGGCAATCACCACGGCGGTCGGCGTACTCCGGCTCGCCTTCAGCAATCCCTTGCTGATCAGCCGGTGCACCAGCCGCGACACCCCGATCGAGATCCCGACGCCCGGGTACGTCGTCTTGCCGTCGGACGCGAGCGAGTCGTACCGGCCGCCGGAGCAGATCGACCCGTACCCCTCGTCGCCGATCAACTGCGTCTCGTAGACCGTGCCGGTGTAGTAGTCCAGCCCGCGCGCGACCTTCAGATCGGCCACCAGTAGGCCGGGAGCATGCTCGTTCGCAGCCGTCATGATCTGCGACAGCCGCTCGAGCCCTTCGTCGAGGATCTCGTGCTGTACGCCGAGCGCCCGCACCTGATCCGCGAACGACGCATCGGTCGACGAGATCTCCGCGAGCCGCAGCACCTGCTTGGCCGTCTCCGCGGACAGACCGGCGGCGGTCAGCAGGTCGGTGACCTTGTCCGGGCCGATCTTGTCCAGCTTGTCGACGATCCGGAGCGCGCCGGTGATGTCCTCGATGCCGAGACCGCGGTAGAAGCCCTCCGGGATCTGGCGGGTGTTCACCTGGATCCGGAACGGCGGGATCGGCAGCTTGCGGAACGCATCCGCGACCACCAGCGGCAGCTCGACCTCGTAGTGGAACGGCAGCTCACCGCTGTCGATGATGTCGATGTCCGCCTGCGTGAACTCGCGGTACCGGCCCTCCTGCGGGCGTTCCCCGCGCCAGACCTTCTGGATCTGGTAGCGCCGGAACGGGAAGGTCAGCTTGCCGCTGTGCTCCAGCACGTACCGCGCGAACGGCACGGTCAGGTCGAAGTGCAGTCCGAGGGCCGCGTCCTCGTCGGCGCCGGCGGCAAGCCGTCGTACGCCGTAGATCTCCTTGTCGGCGTCCTCGCCCTGGTTGGACAGGCGCTCGACCGGCTCGACCGCACGGGTCTCGATCGACGCGAAACCGTGCAGCTCGAACGTCTCCCGGATCGTGTCGAGGAACTGCAACTCGACGATCCGATCTGATGGTAGGAATTCGGGGAACCCGCTGAGTGGGGTCACCTTGCTCATAAGTTCGGTATCTCCAGGTCCTGCAAGTAGGGGTTGGTCGCCTTCTCCCGGCCGATCGTGGTCTGGCCACCATGACCCGGCAGGACGACGATCTCGTCGCGCATCGGCAGGATCTTGGTGGCCAACGTATGCAGCATCGCCGGATGATCGCCGCCAGGCAGATCCGTCCGGCCGATCGACCCGGCGAACAACACGTCACCGGAGAACAGCACCGCGGGCACATCCTGTGTGCCCTTCTGGGGCCCGTCGTACGGCGTGGTGAAGGTGACCGACCCCTTCGTGTGGCCCGGGGTGTGGTCGACGGTGAACTCGAGGCCGGCGAGCTCAAGGGACAGGCCGTCCTTCAGCTCGGCGACGTCGTCCGGCTCGGCGAACTCGTGCTTGCCGCCGAGCAGCATCCGCGCCGTCTCCGGGCTGATCCCGGCCATCGGGTCGGCGAGCAGGTGCCGGTCGTCCGGGTGGATCCAGGCGGTCGCGTCGTACGTCCCGCAGACCGGGAGTACGGAGAACATGTGGTCGATGTGACCGTGTGTGAGCAGCACGGCGACGGGCTTGAGCTTGTTCTCCCGGACGACCTGCTCGACGCCGGCGGTCGCGTCCATGCCCGGGTCGACAACGATGCATTCCGCGCCCTGGCCGGTGGCGACGACGTAGCAGTTCGTACCCCACGCACCCGCGGGAAACCCGGCGATGAGCACGACGCACCTTCCTGGAACGGTTTCCGGACTCACCAAGGTTACCCGGGCGGATCGGCGTACTTCGCACCGGATTGTGACGCAACACCGTTGCGCGTGAGCTGGGAGTTTGTGATTGTTCAGGGATAAGCGTCGAGAAGGCAGCTCGACGCGCCCGGACAGGCCCTTGTTCGCACGGTTGGACCGGGGACTGACCAGAATGGGCACGAGCGCAGTGCATACCGCCGGAAGGGGCGAGTTGTGGCCGGAGAGAACTGGGGCCGGGTAGCCGAGGACGGAACGGTCTTCGTACGCACGAAGGACGGTGAACGCGCGGTCGGCCAGTGGCCGGACGCCAACCCTGAGGAAGCGCTCGCTTTCTACACCCGCCGGTACGACGCGCTCGCGTTCGAGGTCGAACTGCTGGAGCAGCGGGTCCAGGCGGGCACAGTGTCACCGGACGACGCCCGGGCCGCGGTGAAGAAGGTCACCGGCTCGATCGAGGAGGCCCAGGCGGTCGGCGACCTCGACGGCCTGCGCGCGCGGCTCGACGCGCTCACCCCGCTCGTCGCGCAGCAGCGTGAACGCCGCAAGGCCGAACGCGCCGCGAAGGTCGAGGAAGCGCGGTCCGCCAAGACCAAGATCGCCACCGAGGCCGAGACGATCGCCGCCGGCACCGACTGGCGTCACGGCGTCACCCGCCTGCGCGAACTGCTGGACGAGTGGAAGGCACTCCCCCGGCTCGACAAGTCGTCGGACGACGAGTTGTGGCACCGTTTCTCCTCCGCGCGTACGACGTACACGCGGCATCGCAAGCAGCACTTCGCCGAGCTGTCCTCCAAGCGTGAAGAGGCCGCGGTCGTGAAGGAGCGGCTCGCTGCCGAGGCGGAGTCGCTCGCGGCCTCGACCGACTGGGGTCCGACGTCCGGCCGGTTCCGCGACCTGATGCGGCAGTGGAAGGCCGCCGGCCCCGCGCCGCGCGAGGTCGACGACAAGCTGTGGGCGCGCTTCCGGGCGGCGCAGGACCTGTTCTTCGGCGCGCGGGACGCCGTACAGGCCGAGGAGAACGCCGAGCAGGTCGAGAACCTCGCGGCCAAGGAAGCGCTGCTCGTCGAGATCGAGACGATCGTGCCGGTCACCGACGCGCGTACCGCCCGCGAGCAGCTCCGCGAATACCTGGACCGCTGGGACCAGATCGGCAAGGTCCCGCGCGACTCCATGCGCGCGATCGACGGCCGGCTGCGCGCGGTCGAGCAGGCCGTGAAGGCCGCGGAGGACGAGGTCTGGAACCGCAGCAACCCCGAAGCCCGAGCCCGCGCCGAGGCGACGGTCAAGCAACTCCAGTCCTTGATCGCCGACCTGGAGAAACAGGCCGCAAAGTTCGAGTCCCAGGGCAACACCCGCAAAGCCACCGAGGCCCGCGAAGCCATAGCCGCCCGCCGAGAATGGCTAACCCAAGCCCAAAACGCCCTCTCCGACTTCAGCTAATTTCTCCCCCACGCGGTGCTACGCGCGACTCCTTCGTCGCCGTGCTACGCGCCGCTCCCACCCACCCTGGGGCGGTGCGAGCTGCCGCGCGCTCCTTGGCGCTTAGCGCGCGAAGCTTTCGGCTATCGCCGGGTTTGCGGGCTGCCGCCCGCGTCTGACTACCTGGGCGGGCGTCCGTGAGCACGGCGGAGCGTGGTGGTGGGCGAGCTGGTGCGCCCCACGCGGTGCTACGCGCGACTCCTTCGTCGCCGTGCTACGCGCCGCTCCCACCCACCCTGGGGCGGTGCGTGCTACCGCGCGCTCCTTGGCGCTATCGCGCGAACTGCGGGCTGCCGCCCGGGCGACCGCACCGTCCCGAATCCCAACCGGCAGGCTCAAGGGGATCCTCCTGCCGCGCATCCCCACGCGGTCAGTCGTCCGAGCGCCGGCACCGCCCCGCGGCTGGCCTGTGGACAACTTTCGGCGCCGAATCGGGAGTTCGGGGATGCTGGCTGGATGCTTCCTGCTGACTTTCCGTATTACTTCTGTGGGATTCCGTTTCGGCCTTATCAGGTGAAGCGGAAGCTGCAGTGGTTGCTTGCGCACGGGGACATTCGGCCTGTCATGAAGGGCGTGTACGTCGACGTTCGGGTGCGTGACTCGCTTGAGTTGCGGGCTGATGCTGCGCGGCTGTTGATCCCGGAAGACGCGGTTGCGTGTGGGCCGACTGCTGCTTGGCTGCATGGGCTCGACAGCACCGCGCTGGGGCCGGAGGAGTTGGTTGAAGCGCACTGGACGCGGCAGCCGACCGACGAGGTCGACGTACACGGTGTGCGGGTTACGAGTCCGATTGCCACGGCGGTGGAGTTGGCGATGCGGTTGCCACGGCCGTTCGCGTTGTCTGCGGTCGATGCGTTCCTCCGCTCGGGCAAGGCTGATCGTTGGGCGCTGCGCGCGGCGTCCGCGGCGTACGAAGGCCGGCGGGGATACCGGCAGGCGCAAGACATTCTTCGATGGGCGGACCGGCGCGCAGCCTCACCAGGTGAGTCGTGGCTTCGGCTTCGGCTGATTGATGCCGGGTTCGGTGGACCGGAGCTGCAGATCCCCGTCTCAGGGAACGGCCGCAGCTATCGACTGGATCTCGGCTACCCGGATCGGCCGATCGACGGGCGGCGGCTGGGGTTGGAGTACGACAGTGATGCTTGGCATTCGTCGACGAAGCAGCAGTTGAGGGACGAGACTCGTCGTGCCGAGCTGGATGCGTTGGGGTGGCACATCATCTCAGTGGGGCGGACTGACTTGTGGGGGTCTTATCCGGCGTTGGAGTTGGCGGTTGGGTCGTTCTTGTGTCAGGAGCCGCGGTTGCCGCGGCGTTGGTGAGTGGCGGGTCAGACGGTCCAGCCTGTGTGGGCGGCCCAGCGTTCGGCTGCGGCCATGAGGATCTCGGTGGCGGGTGCTTTGATCTGGCCGTAGTCAAAGATGTCGGGGACGGATTGGGCCAGGCGTTGTTTGAAGGCGCCCCAGGACTGGCGGGCGTTGTCGTCGGAGCGCAGGTAGTCGCGGAAGAGCAAGGCGTAGCGGGCGTTGGGGCCGTCTGCAAGACGGATGTGCACGTTCGTGGCCCGTTCGCCGACGGGTGGGGCGAAGACGAGTTTGTCGCAGCGTCGACCGCTCGAGATCTCGACGCGGTTCCATGGCTCCGGACGGCAGCGGAAGCCTGCGCTCTCGAGCAGTTCGACCAGATCAGTCGAGAGTGCGGTCACCCGGACCTGGGCGTCGATGCAATTCTTCGCGGCCAGGCCGGGGACCGAGGTCGAGCCGACGTGATCGATCGCTACGGCTCGATCTCCCAACACTGCCTGCAATCGTGCGGCGAGGTGGGTGAATTCGGCGGGCCAGTCAGGGTTGTAGTCGAGGACGTTGACAGCAGGGCCGAGCTCGTCGGGGAAAGGCATTGGGTCATGATCGCAAGAGGTAGGTTCGCCGAGGGCTGGGACGGCGAACCGACCGCGCGCGGGATCAGTCGTTGTAGGTCATCTTGCGCCTCACTAGTAGCAGGACGGCGAGGGCGAGTACGCCGGACGCCGCGACGATCCGGACGATGTAGTTGGAGTGGGAGCTCGGCGCCTCGACCGATGCCGCCGTGTCGTAGCCGCCGGCCATGCCGGACTCGTTGTAGGTGCTGCCGGGGAGCTTGTCGGAGTAGCGGTGGGAGACGAGTTCTTGGTATGCCGTGACGGTGATCGGCTTGGCGCCGATCGACTTCACGGCGGACGGGTTCAGGGGACGGATCTGGCCGGCAGTCAGGGCGTACCAGGCGCCGATCTGCGGTTCCGTGAACAGCAGCGCGCCGTCGGCGGCAGCAGCCATCCGGGACTCGGTGTTGCCGGAGGCTACGTTCACCGGCTGCCAGACACCGCTCGAGTCGGGCGCAGTGAACACGGTCAATGCCTGACCGCCTTTGCTGGCAGCGGTTGCGGCGTACCAGAAGGTGGCGACCGGAGCGGACGCGTCGCGAACGAAGGCCGGATTGAGCGCGTAGACAGCGTGACTGTCTGAGCCGACGCTCGCCACAGCCTTGCCGGCAGCACCCGGGACCTTCGCGAGCAACTGCACAGCAGAGGAAGAGTGAGCGGCGTTAGTTGCCTTGGACAACTCATTCGGGGCGATCGGCTGAGGTGTGGCAGCGCCGGCCGGGGCCGCGAAGGCGAGTCCGAAGCCGAGACCCGCCGCGAGTACGGCAGCACAGCGAAGCAGACGGCGCATGTCAGGCTCCGATCCGGTACAGGGAGTGGGTCCAGGTGAACTGCGAGTTGGACCGGTACCAGCTGTACGTCGAGTAGTTGTAGCGTGGGTCGTCCGGCCACGGGTTGTAGTACTCGAGGGTCGAGTCGGAGGCGTCGTACCCGATGATGTCCATCATGTGACCGCCGCCCGAGGTCCACCCGATCCGCGTCATCACCGGGCGGCCGGCGGCGATCTCGGTGACGAGCGTGTTGAAGCTGAGGGTGCCGGAGATGTAGCTGCCGGCGCTGATCCCGATGGTGCGGAACGCCTGCTGGTCGTTGGCCAGCGTCGCCTGGTTGTTGGGACAGGTCGCATTCGCGTTGTTGCCGAAGGCCAGGTTGCAGAACTGGTTCTGCGAGTACGAGCGGCCGTAGAACGCGGCGATGCTGTTGCCGCTCGCGGCCCAGCACCAGTTCGACTTCTGCTGGGCCTGGCCGGACACGTTCAGGTAGTAGCTGCTGGGCGCGGCCGAGGCGGGCGGCGCGAGCGGGGCCAGGGTCGCGAGCCCGAGGATCGTGGCCAAGAGCAACGACCAGGAGCGGCTGGGGCGGAGCCTGCGCATGGGTCCTCCTTCGAACGGAGTTGGGCGGAGACCATCGTCGGGACCCCGGGACGTCGCGACAAGTCGTCGGATCCCGCCGTACGAGGGGTTGTGAACGCGCCTGCGCCGTGAACAGCGGGTGACGAACCGCTGTCGGACCGTGCTGTGAATGTTTACACTGCTCCGAAGGAGCGTGGGCCCATGGTCAAACCGGTCGAAGCGTCGGTCCCTGCGGTGACGCCGGAGGCGTCGTTCGCGGACGCGTTGCGGCAGGCGATCTCGCGCCGCGGGCTGGCCCTTAACCGGATCAGGACCCATCTCGCCGACCGTGGGCTGCATGTCGGTGTCGCGACGCTCAGCACGTGGCAGAGCGGCCGACGGATCCCGCGCGAAGACTCGCTGGCCGTCATCACGGCCCTCGAGGAGCTTCTGCAGCTGCCGGCCGGATGGTTGACCGTCCGGATCCCGCCGGCGCGCGAGCCGGGCACCTCGCCTCAGCCGTACGCCGTTGTCGACTACGCCGAAGCGCTCACCCGGCTGCTCGACCGGCTCCGCCGGGACGCCCACGGGCGGCTCCGCAATGTGACGGTGCTCGAGGAGGTCCGGATCGGGGCCGATCGCAGCGCTCGGCGCCGGAGCGTGATCCAGAGCGTGGTCGCCGTACAGCCGGTGGATCGGCTGATCATCGCGCACCAGGGCGAGACGGGCTGCGACGCGGAGCAGGTCACACTCCGCGCACTGAGCGGTTGCCGGACCGGCCGGATTGCCCGCTCCCCCGAGGCCGGGGCGCTGCTCGGCGAGTTGCTGCTCGATCGGGTGCTCGCCGTCGGGGAGACCGCCGTCGTGCACTACGAGATCGATGACCCGAGCGGGTTGCCGACGACGGACTACCAGCGCTTCAGCGAGTGGGGTGGGATGCACTACGTGCTGGAGGTCCAGTTCGACCGCGCTGCATTGCCGGTCCGCGTGCACGAGCTGCGCCGCCGCCACACCTCCGGTCCGAACTTGGTGCAGCGCGAGCTGATGCTGACGCCCGACGGCCGGGTCCACGTGATCGAACCGTCCGCCGATCCCGGCACGGTCGGCATTGCGTGGGAGTGGGATTAGCTCCGGAAGCCTGCGTGCACGTGGTCGTGGTGTGTCTGGTCGGAGAAGTACGCCGTACCCGAGAGCTGGTACGGGCCGCCGACGTTGTACGAGCCGGCTGATTCAGCGGCGTGCATGTACGACGTGATGAGCGAGCGCGACGTATCCGGTGACACCACCGCGTGGCCGTTGATCTGCCAGGTGTCGAACGCGCGGCCGCGGGGGTGGTCGCTCGGGCGGTCGGTGCCGAAGACATCGAGCGGATGACCGGAGCGGATGACGCTGACGCCGATCCGGTAGGTCTTCGCGAGCTCGAGCATCGCATTCAGCACGCTGTCATGGACCTGGCCCGACCTGATGTCCGCGGCGGATGCCGGCGGCAACGAGATCTGCTCGTCCGCCAGCACCTTCCGCGCCGCGGCGGACAGCGTCGCGGCTGGTGCACCGGGCTGGGCCGGATGGGTCGCGGTGACACGCCACGTGCCCTGCGACGACTTGCTCAGCCGTACGTCGACCGTCGTACCGCCGCTGATCACCCGGTTCTCGCGGATCGAGTACACCCGGCACGGCACCAGCACGCTGGCGGAAGAACTCAGGATCCCGCCGTACTGCGCATCGATCACGTCGATCGCCACCGGCGTATCGGTCGGTTGGAGCAGCCTCATCACCGCCGCAACCGCCAGCCGCTTCACCTGAGGCTGGATCTCCCCCGGCCCCGGCACCCAGGCCCGCACAGCGGGAAGGGTGACCGTCGGCGTCGACGTCGGAGGCGAACTAGGCGTCACCGATGGAGCCGACGGAGAACTGGGTGTGGGGCCAGGCGTGGAGCTAGACGGAGAGCTCGGCGACGGCTGATCCTGAGTCGACGAATCACTACACCCCGCCAGCAACCCAGCACCCGCAACCAGGAACGCCCGCCGGCCGAGACCACTCATAGTCGCAGTGTCCCCGGCCCCACAAACCGAACTACTGCGTCACCCGATACACGTCGAAGACGCCCTCGACCGAGCGAACCGCCTTCAGCACGTGACCCAGATGAGTCGGGTCACCCATTTCGAAGGTGAAGCGCGACTTGGCGATGCGGTCGCGGGTGGTCGTCAGCGCTGCGGACAGGATGTTCACGTGGTAGTCCGACAGCACGCGAGTGATGTCCGACAGCAACCGCGCCCGGTCGAGCGCCTCGACCTGGATGGCGACCAGGAAGACGGACTGCGCGGTCGGGGCCCACTCCACCTCGACGATGCGCTCGGGCTGGGTCTTCAGGTTCTCCACGTTGGCGCAGTCGGCGCGGTGCACCGAGACGCCCGCGCCGCGCGTGATCCAGCCGATGATCTCGTCGCCCGGAACCGGCGTACAGCACCGAGCCAGCTTCGACAGCACGTCCGTCGCACCCTTGACGATGACGCCGGCATCGCCGCGGGCCGTGCGCTTGCGGCGCTCGCGACTCGCGGGCAGGCGCACGCCCTCGGACAGGTCCTCGGCAGCGCCCTCCTCGCCGCCATACGTCTCGATGAGGCGCCGTACGACGGCTTGCGCGCTGACGTGCTGCTCGCCGACCGCGGCGTACAGACCGGTGACGTCCGGATACCGCAGCGAGTTGGCGACCGCGGTGAGGGTCTCGTGCGACAGCAGGCGCTGCAGCGGCAGGCCCTCCTTGCGGAGCTGCTTCGCGATCGCGTCCTTGCCGTGCTCGATCGCCTCGTCGCGGCGCTCCTTGGAGAACCAGTGCTTGATCTTGTTCCGCGCGCGAGGGCTCTTGACGAACGTCAGCCAGTCGCGCGACGGACCCGCGCCCTGCGCCTTCGACGTGAAGACCTCGACGACGTCACCGTTCTCGAGCGTGCTCTCCAGCGGCACGAGGCGGCCGTTGACACGCGCGCCGATACAGCGGTGACCGACCTCGGTGTGGATCGCGTACGCGAAGTCGACCGGCGACGAACCGGTCGGCAGCGACATCACATCGCCGCGCGGCGTGAAGACGTAGACCTCGGAGTTGTTGATCTCGAACCGCAGCGAGTCGAGGAACTCCGACGGGTCGGACGTCTCCCGCTGCCAGTCGACGAGCTGCCGCACCCAGGGCATGTCGTTCGGACCGCCGACGTCGGTGGTCGGCGTGGCGGGCGCGACGGAGCTGGGGTCTTCCTTGTACTTCCAGTGTGCGGCAATGCCGTACTCCGCGCGGCGGTGCATCGCGAACGACCTGATCTGCAGCTCCACCGGCTTGCCCTGCGGGCCGATCACCGTCGTGTGCAGCGACTGGTACATGTTGAACTTCGGCATCGCGATGTAGTCCTTGAACCGGCCGGGGACCGGGTTCCACCGCGCGTGCAGGATGCCCAGGGCCGCGTAACAGTCGCGGACCGACTCGACCAGGACCCGGATGCCGACCAGGTCGTAGATGTCGCCGAACTCGCGGCCGCGGACGATCATCTTCTGGTAGATCGAGTAGTAGTGCTTCGGCCGGCCGGTGACCGTCGCCTTCACCTTCGCGGCCCGCAGGTCCTCGTGGACCTGGTCGATCACCGAGGCCAGATACTCGTCGCGGGACGGCGCGCGCTCCGCGACCAGCCGCACGATCTCGTCGTACACCTTCGGGTGGAGGGTCGAGAACGCGAGGTCCTCGAGCTCCCACTTGATCGTGTTCATACCGAGCCGGTGGGCCAGCGGGGCGTAGATCTCCAGCGTCTCGCGGGCGATCCGCTCCTGCTTCTCCTGCCGCAGGAACCCGAGCGTGCGCATGTTGTGCAGCCGGTCGGCGAGCTTGATCACCAGGACCCGGATGTCCTTCGACATCGCGACGACCATCTTGCGGATCGTCTCGGCCTGCGCGGACTCGCCGTACTTGACCTTGTCCAGCTTGGTCACGCCGTCGACGAGCATCGCGATCTCTTCGCCGAAGTCGCGGGTCAGCTCGGCGACCGTGTACGGCGTGTCCTCGACGGTGTCGTGCAGTACGGCGGCGCACAGCGTCGGCGCGGTCATACCGAGCTCGGCGAGGATCGTGGCGACGGCGAGCGGATGCGTGATGTACGCGTCGCCGCTCTTGCGCAACTGGCCGGTGTGGTACTTCTCCGCGGTCCGGTACGCACGCTCGATCAGCCCGAGGTCAGCCTTCGGGTGGGTCGCGCGGACGACCCGGAACAGCGGCTCGAGCATCGGCGCCCGGTTCGGGTGCCGGGTGCCGCCGAGGCGGGCCAGGCGGGCCCGGACCCGGGCCGGCGCGATCCGCGGCGGCTGGACCGGCGGCTGAGCAGCCTGGGCAGCCTTGGCAGGCGGTTGGGACGCAGGCGTCGGCGAGACCGGGCGCACCGGTGACGGCGCGCGCGGGGGCTCTTGCGGTACGGCGTTCGGCACCGCAGATGTCATCGCCGGGTCTTCGCCCACGTTTGTGTCCCTCCGCCGACAGACCACCAGTCTAGAGGCCGTTGACCAACCAGGCAGACCCGCCTGTGGACAACACGCCGGGTCAGCTCCCGACTGCGGAGAGTTTGCCCGAATTCAGACCGTCAGCAAGGAGCTCACGTGCTCGCCCTCGAGGCGCTTGCGGCCCGGAAGGAACGAGAGTTCGAGCAGGACCGCGGTACCGACGACCTCGGCCTCGCAGCGGCGGATCAGCCGCAGACAGGCCTCGACGGTGCCGCCGGTGGCGAGGACGTCGTCGATGACCAGGACCCGGTCCCCCGGAGCAAACGCGTCCTGGTGCACCTCGATGGTCGCCTCGCCGTACTCCAGCGCGTACGACTCCTCGTACGTCGCCGCCGGCAGCTTGCCCTTCTTGCGCACCGGCACGAACCCGGCACCGAGGGCGAGCGCGACCGGGGCGGCCAGGATGAATCCGCGCGCCTCGATCCCGACCACCTTGTCGACCACCGGGTTCCCGTCGTCGTCGGTCCCGGCCGCCGCCAGCGCCTCCACCACCTGCGCGAAACCGGTGTGATCGGCCAGCAGCGGGGTGATGTCCTTGAACACCACCCCCGGCTGCGGGTAGTCCGGAATATCGCGAATGCCGTCGGCAAGAACCTGCTCGAGCGACCGCATCACTTACCGCGCTTCGACCGCGGCTTGCGCGTCGGCTGCGGACGCCCGGCCGCCGTCGCCTTCATCGGCCGGGTCGACGGCGTCGGCGCCGTACCGGTGGCCCGATCCGCCTTCCGCGGCGATTCCTGTCGCGGTGAGTCCTGGCGCGACGAGTCCTGTACGCCGGTCCGTGCGGCGGCACCCGCCGTTGCTACCGCGACCGGCTCAGCAGTCGCCGCAGCGGTCGCCTGGGCCCTCTTCGCCATCACGCGCTTGTTCAGCGCCTTCATGCCCGGCTCGCGCTCCTTGAAGACCGCGAGCAGCGACGGCGCGATGAAGATCGACGAGTACGCACCGACGGCGATACCGACGAAGAGCGCCAGCGACAGGTCCTTCAGCGGGCCGGTGCCGAGCACGACCGTGCCCACGACCAGGATCGCGCCGACCGGGAGCAGAGCGGTGACCGTGGTGTTGATCGACCGGACCACGGTCTGGTTGACCGCGAGGTTGGTCGCGTCGGAATACGTGTACCGGTTCGACCCGGTGATGCCCCGGGTGTTCTCGCGGATCTTGTCGAACACGACGACGGTGTCGTACAGCGAGTAGCCGAGGATCGTCAGTACGCCGATCACGGTCGCCGGTGTCACGTCGAAGCCGACCAGTGCGTACACACCGACGGTGATCGTGACGTCGTGGATCAGGGCGATGATCGCGGCCATGGAGGCCTTGGCTTCTCGGAAGTAGAGCCAGATCACCGCGAACACCGCGACCAGGAAGACGATCAGGGCCAGGATCGCCTTGTCGGCGATCTGCTTGCCCCAGGACGCGCCGATCTGCTGCGACGTCACCTGATCGGCGGGGATGCCGGCTTCCTTGGCGATCGCTGCCCGCACGTTGCCGACGTCGGCCTGCGCGAGCGGTTTGGTCTGGACGCGGACCTTGTTGTTGTTGATCGTGGTGACGACCGGGTCGCCGAGCCCCTTGGCGTTGGTCGCCTTCACGGCATTGGTGAAGTCGTCCACCGTGCTGTCGGTGACCTTGACGGCGGCGTCGTACTCGACGCCGCCCCGGAACTCGATGCCGAGCGCCAGGCCGCGGGTGAACAGGCCGGCCAGCGAGATGATCACCAGGACGGCCGAGAGGGTGAACCAGAACTTGCGGTGGCCGATGAAGTCGTAGGAGACCTCACCGCGGTGCAGCTTGGCACCGATCTGTCCGAGCTTCGACATCAGACCTGCCCTCCCAGCGGCTTGCGCGTCGACGGCGTCTTGCGCGGCCGGGCTGCCGGTTTCGTCTGTCCGGGTAGTCGTTCGACGCCGAGATGCTCAGGATCCAGGCCGGACAGCTTGTGGCCGTGGCCGAAGAAGTCGGTCCGGGCCAGCAGCGTGACCACCGGCTTGGTGAACAGGAAGACCACGACCAGGTCGATCAGCGTGGTCAGGCCGAGGGTGAACGCGAACCCGCGGACGCTGCCGATCGCCAGCACGTACAGCACGATCGCGGCGAGCAGCGAGATCGAGTCGGCCGCGATGATCGTGTGCTTGGCGCGGGCCCAGCCGGTCTCGACCGAGGAGCGCAAGCTGCGGCCTTCACGCACTTCGTCCCGGAGTCGTTCGAAGTAGATGATGAACGAGTCCGCGGTGATACCGACCGCGACGATCAGACCGGCGATACCGGCCAGCGTCAGCGTGAAGCCGATCGCCTTGCCGAGGAGAATCACCAGAGATCCGGTGAGGATGCCGGCCGCGACGAGCGAGAGCACCACGACGATGCCGAGCCCGCGGTAGTACAGGAAGCAGAAGAGCACGACCAGGGCGAGGCCGATGACGCCGGCCCAGATGCCCGCGGAGAGCTGGTCCCCACCGAGCTGCGGCGACACGGTCTCGACCGAGGAGATGTCGAACTTGACCGGCAGCGAGCCGTACTTCAGCACGTTCGCGAGGTCGCGAGCCTCGGCCTCGGTGAAGGTACCGGTGATCTGCGCCTGGCCGCCCGGGATCGGGTTGTCGACGCTCGGCGTCGAGATGGTCTTGCCGTCCAGCACGATCGCGAACAGGTTCTGGCCCTGGCCCCGCTGGGAGATGTTCTGGGTGGCCTTGAGGAACTTCTCGCCGCCGGCCGAGGTGAACTTCAGGTTGACCTGCCACTGCAGACCGTTCTGCGGGATGCCCGCGCTGGCGTCCGACAGGTCGGTACCCGCCAGGATCGCCGGACCGAGCAGGTACTTGTACTGCCCGTTCTGGTCGCAGGAGAAGATCGCCGTCTTCGGGTCGTCGAGCTGCTTGTCACCGCACTTGAACGTCGCGAACGCCGCCTGCGTGGCCGCGTCCGGCGTGTAGTTCAGCGGGTCGCCCGTTGCGGTGGCCGGCGTCGACGGAGTCGCGGCCGGGGTGCTCGGCTTCGGCGTCGTGCTCGCCTTCGGGGTGGGCGTCGGCGTCGCATCGGCGAGCGCGCTGCTCCAGGCCCGGCCCTTCGGAGTGCTGCTCGTCGTCGGCTTGACCGTGGTGCTCGGCTTCACGGTCGCGCTCGGCTTCGGCGTCGTAGTCGGCTTCGGCGTCGTGCTGGCGCCCGGAGTCGGGGTCGGTGCGGGCGCCGGCGCGGTCGCCTGCGCACCCAGCACAATCCGGAAGTACAGCAGGGCGGTCTGGCCGACCTGCGACACCAGCGATTCCTTCGTGGCGCCCGGGACGGCCACGTTGATGTGGTTCGACCCGGAGGTGGTGATGTCGGACTCGGCCACACCGGCGCCGTTGACGCGCTGGCCGATGATGTTCTTCGCCTCGTTCAACTGGTCGGCAGTCACCTTGCCCTTACCGTCGAACGTGCTGGCGGTCAGCGTGATGGTGGTGCCACCGCGCAGGTCCAGTCCCAGCTTGGGCTTCCAGGTCTTGGTCAGCGCCATGATGCCGAACAGCAGGACCACGACCACCAGCAAGGCGATCAGGTTCCGCCCGGGGCGGGATGTCGACGAACTCGTTGCCACGTCAGATTCAACCTTCGTACTTCTGGGCGCGCCGCACCGTCAGGTGGACGCCGAACGCCGCGCCGCAGGCTGGTGGGACGGAATTCAGTTCTCGGTGTGCGTCGGCGGCAGCTTCGGCGCGTCCTGGACCTTGCCGTCGGCCTTGTCACGGCCCGTGTCCGGAACGTCGACCTTCGACTCGTCGGTCGCGACCACAGTGGTGGAGTCGGTCGAGTCGGCGGAGTCAGCAGTGTCAGCGGAGTCGTCCGCGGTGACGGCGGGCTCGTCGGCGGCGTCCTCTTCCGGGACGACCCGGCCGATCGCGGCCTTGACGACCTGAACCAGCACGCCCTCGGAGATCTCCAGCGTCACGTACTCGTCGTCGGTCTCTTCGACGATGCCGACCAGGCCGCTGGTGGTGATCACCTTGCTGCCCGGGGCGAGCGCGGCCACGGTGTCAGCCTGGCGCTGGCGCTGCTTCTTCTGCGTGCGGCTCATGAACCAGATCATTCCGACGATCAGGATCAGCGGCAGCAGCAGCGTGATGCCGCCGCCCCCGGAGGAGGCCATCGGTACGGCGAGGAGTTGCATCGGGTCTCAGAATCCTTTGTCGATCGGCAATACGGGCGTCCGGCACGCTCTGCTCGAAGCGCGCAGGTCGCAGCGGAATGACCTGGAGGTCAGGCCACCGGGGAGTCTAACCCTGAGCGGCAACAAGTACCTCATGACACCGGGTCACGTTTGAGTTACTCACTACTGCAGTAACTACGCTCCGGCGTCCGCGGACGTTCCCCGACGTCCGCTGTTCAGTTGGGGTCGAGCTCCTTCAGTCTTCGTCGGTGTCGAAGAGCGTGTCGGCGAACGTCGCGCCCTTCGGGACCTTCAGCCCGATATGCCGCCAGGCCGCGGGCGTGGCGACACGACCACGCGGCGTACGGGCCAAGTAGCCCGACCGGACCAGGAACGGTTCGGCCACTTCCTCCACAGTCTCACGTTCTTCGCCCACCGCAACCGCCAGCGTGGACAGACCGACCGGTCCGCCCCCGAAACGGCGGCACAACGCGTCCAGAACGGACCTGTCGAGCCGGTCGAGGCCCATCTTGTCCACTTCGTACAGCTCGAGTGCCGACTTGGCGAGCGCCAGGGTGATGATGCCGTCCGCCCGCACCTCTGCGTAGTCGCGGACCCGGCGGAGCAGCCGGTTCGCAATACGCGGCGTACCGCGGGAACGCGAGGCGATCTCCGCCGCACCCTCCGGGGTGATGTCGACCTCGAGCAGGGCCGCCGAGCGATTGACGATCTTCTCGAGCTCTGCGGACTCGTAGAACTCCAGGTGACCGGTGAACCCGAACCGGTCCCGCAGCGGCCCCGGCAGCAGACCGGCCCGCGTGGTCGCCCCGACCAGTGTGAACGGCGGGATCTCGAGCGGGATCGCGGTCGCACCAGGGCCCTTGCCGACGATCACATCGACGCGGAAGTCCTCCATCGCCATGTACAGCAGCTCTTCGGCCGGCCGCGACATCCGGTGGATCTCGTCGAGGAACAGTACTTCGCCCTCGCTCAGCCCGGACAGGATCGCGGCGAGGTCGCCGGCGTGCTGGATCGCCGGGCCGCTGGTCACGCGCAGCGGCGCCGACAGCTCACTCGCGATGATCATGGCCAACGTGGTCTTGCCGAGGCCGGGCGGACCGGACAGCAACACGTGGTCCGGCGCGCGATTGCGCCCGCGGGCGGCGTGCAGCACCAGCTCGAGCTGCTCGCTGACCCGGCGCTGACCGCCGAACTCGGCCAGCGTGCGCGGCCGCAGCGCGGACTCGATCTTGCGTTCCTCGAGATCCACCGCGTCGGCGGACACCAGCGGCCGGACGTTGTCTTCCATCTCCTACGCCCTCTCAGGCCTTCGAGAGCACGCGCAGCGCGGCACGCAGCAGGTCGGGAACGGCTGGACTCGGGCTGTCGGCGGCCAGCGGCGACACCGCGGTGACCGCGTCCTCGGCGTCGCGGGCCGAGTAGCCAAGGCCGACCAGACCTGCCGCCACCTGCTCCCGCCACGCCTCCTGCGTCTGCAGGGGCCGCCCGGTCACAGTCCTTGACGGCGCACCGATCTTGTCCTTGAGCTCCAGCACGATCCGCTGGGCGCCCTTCTTCCCGATACCCGGCACCTTCACCAGCACGACGAGATCCTCGGTCGCGACCGCCTGCCGCAGCTGGTCGGGGCTGAGCACCGCAAGCGCCGCCTGGGCCAGCTTCGGGCCGACCCCGGACGCGGTCTGGAGCAGCTCGAACAGGTTCTTCGCGTCGTCGTCGGCGAACCCGTACAACGTCAGCGAGTCCTCGCGAACGACCATCGACGTGGAGATCCGGGCTTCCTGCCCCGGCCGGAGACCGGCCAGCGTGCCAGGGTCGCAGTACACCTGCAGGCCCACTCCCCCGACCTCGACCACGGCGCTGTCCACTCCGATGGCCGCCACCGGTCCACGCACAAAGGCGATCATCGCCAACCTCCCGTTTCCGTGCTCACCGCTTGCCCTGCTGGGCCGCCACCGCGGCCCGCAATCTTGCCATCTGCAGCCGGGACTGCGCCTGCGCCAGAGCTTCGAGGTTCGAGCGGCTGGAGGCTGCCTCCTGCAGCTTGCCGGCCACGCCACCGCGCCACACCTGACAGATCGCCAGCGCGAGCGCGTCGGCGGCGTCGGCGGGTGTCGGACGCTCGCTCAGCTTGAGGATCCGGGTGACCATCGTGGTCACCTGCTCCTTGTCCGCCCGGCCCGATCCGGTGACCGCGGCCTTCACCTCACTCGGCGTGTGCAGCGCGACCGGCAGTCCGCGACGAGCCGCGACAACCATCGCCACCCCAGAGGCCTGCGCCGTCCCCATCACTGTCCGGACATTGTGCTGGGCGAACACTCGCTCGACAGCGACCGCGTCCGGCTGGTGCTTGGCGATCCACTCCTCCAGCTCCGCCTCGATCTGGACGAGTCGCTTGGAGACGTCCAGCTCGGCCGGCGTGCGGATCACCCCGACGGCGACGAGTGCAGGGGGCCTCCCCGGCGTGCCCTCGACGACGCCGAGGCCGCACCGGGTCAGTCCCGGGTCGACGCCGAGCACCCGCATGGACCACCTCCGAACGTTTGTTCGATAACCCTAGACGGCGGTCTCGCGACTGACGAAATCGACGCGCCGAACTCAGAAGTAGTCGAGCATGTACGGCGTCGGTCCGCTGAAGACCGCATCCAGCCCGCCGTCCGTCGCGGGCGCTCCCCCGGTGACCAGTCCGGCTCCGCGCAGGGCCGCAAGCGGCGTACCGGCGTACAGCGCAGCCAGTCCACGCGGGCCGCAGCGGAGGGCGTCGTTCGGGCTGTCCGTGGGTGTGAGGCTGCCCGATCCGTCAGCGACCGACAGGTGCCAGTCGCCCGTGTTCCCGGGCAGGTCGGGGTCGTCGATCCGCAGGTCGGCCTCGAGTACGACGCCTTCCGGGAAGCCTCGCGTCGCGATGGCAGCCGGAGCGTCGATGAGGCGGAGCATCCAGCGGTTGATCCGCGTGTCGCCGTCCGCCTCGTGCTCGGCGAGCAGATGGATCGGGTCGAACGGCGGGCAGTACGCCTGCACCGACTTCGCGATCGACGCGCCCGAGCCGACGGTCGCCCACAGGGCCCGTGCGGTCTCCTCGGAGCCGGCCATGAGCTCGTCGACAGCCAGGTCGCCGTCGGACCAGTTGTAGACCACGAAGCCGTCGTCGGCGACGTACGCGAAGTTGTTCTCGTCCTCCAGCCAGGACTCGACCTCGGTGCGCGGCCAGACCAGCGGACCGCTCGAACGCCTTACCTCGTGGTTCTTCCCGGCGAGCTCCAGGAACAGGTCCGTGTCGGCCGGGCCCGCCTTCCGCACCGCCGTACCTTTGCCGCCCAGCGTCCTCAGATCGGCGGCCTGGAACGAGAACTTGTACCTGTGACCCGCGAACTCGTAGCCCAGGTGCCGATAGAGAACAGTCGTCGCGGGATACAGAGCCGTCAGCGGGTAGCCCTTGTCGGCGCACCGCTTCAGCACCGCACGCATCATCAGGCTGCCAACACCACGACCGCGGTACTCCGGGGCGACGACTACGCCGGCCACTCCGCCCATCGGGACCCGGCGCCCACCCCACCACTGCTCGAACGGCCAGATCCGCGCCGCGGCGACAAGCTGGTCACCGTCGACGACACCGACGAACCGGCCGTCCATGAAGGTGAGCGCATTCTTCCTCCACTCGTCCCGGTCCCCACCAGGGCCGAACGAGCGAATCCGCACCTCCCAGACCGCATCGAGCTGTTCCTCGACAACATCCACCACCCGCAACTCGGTCACCCGCCGACCCTACGTCCCACGAGCCAGCCGACGGCCCTATTTCCCACCTGTTGCCGACGTGTTCAGACCTATTTCCCGCTCGCCACCCGGTCGGCGGACGTCTTCTTGTCGGTGACCCACAGGTGGATGACTCCCTCGACGACCACCGTGCCGTCGTCCCGGGTCGCCTTCACCCGCACCGGCACATCGGGCCCCGAGGTCCAGCCGGCCGGATCGGTCTCGGCCGAACAGACCAGGTCGGACGTCGACTTGGCGAGGTACGAAACCTCCATCCCCTTGGGCAACCACCGCCTCCCCGCCGGCACCGTGGCCTCCGCCAGCGCCCCCATCGCGGCCTCCAAGCCGTTGCACACGGCAATCGCATGCACGGTCCCGATGTGGTTCAGCACCGCCCGTCGCTTGGGCAACCGCAACGCCGCGAAGTCCCGCTCCACCTGCAAGAACCGGGGCCGCACCGACCGGAAGTAAGGCGCCTTCCAGGCGAACACCCAGGAAAACAGAACCTCCCCACCCGGCACCCCACGCAACCGCTCCCACAACCCCAGCACCTGACTCGCCATACCCGCATGTTACCCACGAGTCACATGCCCGTGAAGAGATCCTCGCGGCTAGGGAACGGGGAAGTTGCTCGGTGGGCCCTCGCCGGTGGCGCCGTCGACGGCTTCGCGGAGGAAGTCGGCGTGGCCGGTGTGGCGGGCGTATTCCTCGATGAGGTCGCTGACGAGACGGCGCAGGCTCATCCCGCCTTCGGGGGCATAGTCGAGGCCCGACTCGGCGAGAATGGCAGCGAGGGTGTCGCGAGAGCGGTGTACGGCCCGGACCCACAGGTCGCGGAGCGCCTCGGGATCGTCGTCCTTGGCTGACTCCCAAGCCCACGTCTCCCAGGTGGCTTTGTGGTCGATGTCGCGGAACTCGGGCAGCAGGGGCGCGCCGGTCAGGTCGCTCTGGAACTTCATCTCCTCACAGAGCGCCAAGTGCTTGAGAAGTCCGCCGAGGGTGATCGCGGACGGTCCGAGGCGCAACTGAAGGCCGTCCGAGCCCACGTCCCAGCACTTCCAGGCGAACGTACGACGGTTGCGCTCCAAGGTGATGAGTGCGGTCTGGAGCTCATCGCCGCGCAGGAAGACGGTGAGGTCCCACTCCGGAGGACGTCCGGGCGTGAACCCGGGCGCGCTCGTCAACGCTGAAGGCCGAGCGGTATTCGTGTCCATGCCGGCAGCGTAGAACCGCAACCGGACGATCTACTTCCGGAACTCAACTGATCTCCGAACACCCGCGTTCAGCAACTTTTCGGGTCCGGTGGGCATCTCCCTGATATCTGTGTCGTCGTTGGGGGGAGAGCAGGATGCTGAGGAATCGGTCGGCTGTGGGTGCTATCGCATTCATGGCCCTCGTCGCGGGATGCAGCGGGCCCAAGGCGGCGAGTGACGACGCAGTGGAGACCACGCCGACACCCGCGCCAGCAGCCACCCCCAAAGCGACACCATCAGCCACACCGACACCCATCCTGGAGAAGCCGTCCATCGCGCCGCCGGCGGCGAGCAGTATCGCCGGCCTATCGGCGGCCAAGATCCTCACCAAGACGCAGGCCGCCGCGAAAGCCGCCACCAGCGTCCGGATGAAGGGCGCTGTCTCCGACGGCAAAGAGCGGATGGCCCTCGACGTGCGGGTCACCAAGAGCGGTGGCCAGGGCTCGATCACCACGAGCGACGGCGGTATGTCGGTAATGGTGATCGGCAAGACCGCGTACCTCAAGATGAGCAACAAGTTCTGGCGGTCGCAGACCAAGTCCAAGGCCGAGGCGGACGCCATCGTCGGGCTGATCGCCGGCCGCTGGATCCGGACGACGATGAGCGACAAGGATCTCGGCAACTTCGCGCTGTTCGCCAGCAAGGCCGAGTTCTTCGACACGCTGTTCGAGCCCAGCGGCTCGGTCCGGAAGACCGCGCCCAAGACCGTCGACGGCGTGCCCGCGATCGGCCTCGGGGACGGTGACGGCACGCTCTGGGTCGACACCGCGACCGCGCGCCCGGTCCGGCTCGAGTCAGGCGCGGACGCGCTGAGCTTCAGCGAGTACAACCAGGTCACAACGCCGAAGGCCCCTCCGTCGAGTCAGGTGATCGACGGAAAGGCCCTCGGGATGTGAGTTCTGCTGACGCCGGTCAGCCGACCTCGGCCATGATCTCGTCCGACACGTCGAAGTTCGCGTAGACGTTCTGTACGTCGTCGCTGTCCTCGAGGGCGTCGATCAGGCGGAAGATCTTCGCGGCGCCGTCGGCGTCGAGCTCGACCGTCATCGACGGGACGAACTGGACGTCGGCGGAGTCGTAGTCGATGCCGGCGTCCTGCAGCGCGGTCCGGGCCGCGACCAGGTCGGTAGCCTCGGTGACGACCTCCCAGGAGTCGCCGAGGTCGTTGACCTCGTCGGCGCCGGCCTCGAGCACGGCCTCCATCACGTCGTCCTCGGACAGCGACTTCCCGTCCTGCTCCTTGGCGACGACGATGACGCCCTTGCGGTTGAACAGGTACGCGACCGAGTTCGGGTCGGCGAGCGAGCCGCCGTTGCGCGTCATCGCGGTCCGGACGTCCGCGGCCGCACGGTTCCGGTTGTCGGTCAGACACTCGACCAGCATCGCCACGCCGTTCGGGCCGTAACCCTCGTACATGATCGTCTGGTACTCCGCGCCGCCCGCTTCCGCACCGGATCCGCGCTTGACGGCGCGGTCGATGTTGTCGTTCGGCACCGAGGACTTCTTCGCCTTCTGGATGGCGTCGTACAGGGTCGGGTTCCCGCCAGGGTCGCCACCGCCCATCCGGGCGGCCACCTCGATGTTCTTGATCAACTTCGCGAAGAGCTTGCCGCGCTTCGCGTCGATGACGGCCTTCTTGTGCTTCGTGGTGGCCCACTTGGAGTGGCCTGACATGGCGAACCCAACCCTTCTACCTACAACAACGACTCAGTGGGCCCGGACCAGCTCGGCGAAGTAGCCGTGCAGCCGCGCGTCCCCGGTCATCTCCGGATGGAACGACGTGGCGAGCAGCCGGTCGTGGCGGACCGCGACGATCCTACCCGCGGCCGGGCCCGACCTCACCGTCGAGAGTACCTCTACGTCCGGTCCGACCCGCTCCACCCACGGTGCCCGGATGAACACCGCGTGGTACGGCGCGTCGAAAGCGGCGAACTCGAGGTCGGCCTCGAACGAGTCGACCTGCCGGCCGAACGCGTTCCGGCGTACGGTCACGTCGAGGCCGCCGAGCGTCTCCTGGTCGGCGGTCCCGCCGGTGATCGTGTCGGCGAGCATGATCATCCCGGCACAGGTGCCGAACACCGGCATCCCGTCCGCGATCCGCTTCTGCAACGGCTCGAACAGCTCGAACGTCCGCGCCAGCTTGTACATGGTGGTCGACTCCCCGCCGGGCAGCACCAGCCCGTCGACCTGCTCCAGCTCGGACGGACGCCGCACCGGCCGCGCCTCGACACCGACCTCGGTCAGCATCGCCAAGTGCTCGCGGACATTGCCCTGTAGAGCGAACACCCCGATCACCGTCATAGCGTCACCCTCCGTTGCCAGTTGAGCGTGACCTCGATCCGGCCCTCGTCGAAGGCAGCGGGCAGGTCGTGGCGGTGCAGCAGCTCGAGTACGTCCTCCAACAGCGGCTCGCCCGGCGCGACGTTGGCGGTGTCGGGGTGCCAGAGCTTCAGCTCGAGCATGCCGAAGTCGACCGCATGCCAGACGTCGGTGTCGGTGAAGAACACCAGACCCTGCGGACTGTCCGCGGCCTCCAGCACCTTCCGGGCTTCGTGGTGGTCCGATGTGTACCGGACCACTACCACGCCCAGTTCTTCGAGCTCCGCGAGTACGGCGTCCAACCTGTCCGGGTCGGTGGTCTCCGGCCAGGTCGCGGCGTCGGCGTTGAGGTCCATCACCGCCTCACCGATCAGCAGCGGGACCAATGCGCCGGCGTCCATCGAGGGTGCGTCCTCACGGACCGCCTCGGTCAGCGCGGCCGTGATGGCGGCGTGGTCGGCGTACCCGGACCGCACCAGGACGCGGGCGAGGCCACGCAGTTCCCGGGCGGTCCGTTCGTCCACCGACTGCAAGTTGCTTGTCACTGCTCAAGGGTAGTTCAGGCGCTACTTCACGCCTCCAGCGGTAACAGACACCTGCAGCTGACGCTGGAAGATGATGTAGACGACCAGAACCGGCGCCACCGTGATCACCACGGCCGCGAACAGGGCACCGAAGTCCACCGCGTAACCGGCCTGCGACGCGAACGAGGCCATGCCCTGCGAGAGGACATAGTTCTTCGAGTCGGTGTTCAGCGCGACGGGGAGCAGGAACTGGTTCCACAATCCGAGGAAGTTGAAGATGGCAACCGACGCCATCCCCGGCCTCGCCATCGGCAGCATCACCGAGAAGAACGTTCGCCACTCCCCTGCCCCGTCGATCTGCGCCGCCTCGTAGACCTCGCCCGGCAGTGCCTTGAAGAAGCTGTGCAGGAAGAAGACGGTGAACGGCAGCGCGAACGCGACGTAGGTGATGATCAGCCCTGGAAGGGTGTTCAGCAGCGAGAGGTTCTTCAGTACGAAGAACAGGGGCACGATCGCCAGGAAGACCGGGAACGTCAGCCCGGCCAGCATGGAGTAGTAGATCAGCCGGTTGCCGGGGAACGTGAACCTGGCCAGCACGTACGCACACATGGCGCCGAGGATCATCACCAGCACCAGCGCGGAGCCCACGACGATCACGGTGTTCGCGAAGTAGCGACCGATGCCGGCCGTCGTCCAGGCGTTGGCGTAGTTCTCGAACCGAAGCTTGTGCGGCAGCGTCAGCGGGTTGCCCAGGACCTCCTGCGTCGACTTGAACGAGGAGAGCAGCGTCCACAGCAGCGGGAGGATCACCAGCAGCGACCACAGGATCAGCGCGATGTGGGCGGTCGTGGCGACGCCCTTGCCCTCCCGGGACCCCGTGCCGGGTGCGCGGGAATCGGCGACCAGGTCGGCCCGGTCGGCGGTAGTGGTTGTCATCGGCGTACCTTCCGCTCACGTCCGCCGGTCAGGGCGTTCACCACGAAGACCAGGAGCGCGAACAGCATCGTCACCGCGGCCAGGATCACGCCCATGGCCGTCGAGTAACCGAACTGCCCCTTGGTGAAGGCAGTGGTGAACAGCTGTTGGGGCATCACCAGGGTCGAGTTCTGCGGCCCGCCGCCGGGGTTCAGCGCCTGCATGTAGACGAAGGCGTCGAGGGCGGCGATCCCGAGGTAGATGTAGGCCGTCTGCACGTTGTCGCGGATCAGCGGCACGGTGATGGAGATCGCCGTCCGGAACCGGCCGGCGCCGTCGATGCGGGCCGCCTCGAACACCTCGGGGTCGATGCCCCGGATGGCGGCGATGAACAGCACCATGTAGAAGCCGACGAAGCCCCAGATCATCACGAACATCGAGGCCGGCATCGCGGTCCGCGCGTCCCCGAGCCAGGCGTAGTTCTCGAACTGGTGCAGCCCGATCTTCGACAGTACGGCGTCCAGGATGCCCGAGCCGGGCGTGAACACCTGGGCCCAGATCAGGCCGATCACGATCGCGGGGATCACGTACGGGAAGAACGAGACGATCCGGTAGAAGCCGGAGTTGCGCAGCCCGCGGACCGTACCGGTGCCCGAGCCGCCGATCGTCACCAGCGTGGCCAGGGTCAGCGCCAGCACGATCGTCACGATCGGCACGACGATCGCGAGCTCGATGTTGTTGCGGACGGCCTTCAGGAAGATGTCGTCGTGGAACAGCCGGACGTAGTTGTCGAAGCCGACGAAGTTCTGCCCCGCGCTGAAACCGGACCAGTCGGTCAGCGAGTAGTACAGCGCCTGCACGAACGGCGAGACCACGAAGACCACGAACACGACCAGCGGCAGACCGAGGAAAACGACCATGAAGCTGACGCGGTCGAAGGTCAGCGGCCGGCGGCGCCGGGTGACGGACCGCTTGGGTCCGCCTCCCGGCACAGCCTCTTGCGTCAGGTTTTGCTGGACGGTCACTTGGTGACCGGGATCTTCTTGACGGAGCTGTCGTTACGCACCTTGTCGGTGATCTGCTGCAGGCCCTTGGTCAGGCCCGCGGCGTCCAGCTGGCCGGACAGGAACGAGTTCCAGACCACCAGCTGGTCGGTGTTCATGCCGTACAGGCCGAACACCTGGTAGTCGAAGACGTTCGTACCAGCGGCGTCCAGCATCGCGGTCTGCGACTGCAGCGCCGTCGAGCCGAAACCGTCGGCGGGCACCAGGCCCTTGACGATCGTCGGCGCGAGCCGGGTCTTGGCGAAGTTGGTCGCCGCGTCCTTGGACAGCATGGCCCGCAGCAGCTCCTTGCCACCGGCAACGTTCTTGCCCTTGGCCGGGACGATGAACGGCTCACCGGCCGCGCTGCGCAGCGACTCGTACGGCAGCTTCGGGCTCTCGGTCAGGGTCGGCTCGGGGACGCCCTTCATGTCGAAGCCCGACTTGGTGGCCTTCTTCATCTCGTTCTCGATCCACGAGCCCGAGGGGTAGAGGATGGCCTGCTGGTCGTTGCTCCACTTCGCCTGTGCGGCGGTGAACTGCGTGCCGGCGCCGCCGGGGACGAAGTACCCGTTCTTGACCATGGTTTCCATGGCCTTGAAGATGCCCTGGAACTGCGGCATCGACCAGCAGTTCTCCTTGAGGTTCTCCAGCGCCAGCCGGACCTCGTCGCCACCTTCCTTGATCGCGCCGTCGACGGCCATCGTGTGGTAGTAGGTGGCGGCTTCCTTGCCCCAGACGAACAGGTACTTGCCCTTGGCCTTGGCCTTGGCGCCGAGGTCGAGCAGCCCGTCGTACGTCTTCGGCGGCTCCCAGCCGTTCGCCTTGAACAGGCTGTCGGAGTACCAGATGCCGTACAGCGTGAGCACGTAGTTCATCGCGACGAACTTGCCGTCGAAGGTACCGGGGTTCTTGGCTCCCGGGTACAGGGTGTCGGCGATCTTCTTGCCTTCGTAGTTGTTGGCCTCGAAGACGTCGTCCAGCGTCGACAGCTGGTCCAGGATCGTGTTGAAGCCGATCTGGTTCGCGCCGGAGTTGTCGATCAGGTCCGGCGGGTTGCCGCCGACGAAGCGCGGCTGCAGCTGCTGGGCGATCTGGGTGGACGGGGAGACCTTGAACGTCGAGCCCGCCTGCTTCTTCTGCGCGATGTCGGCCGCGAACTGCACGTAGTCGTAGCCGTAACCGCCGTTGAAGATGACGGCGTCGACGCTGGACTTGTCCGCCATGCCGAACGGGTTGTCCGTGCTCTTGGCCCCGCCCTGCTGGGAGCTGTTGTTGTCGCTGCCGCTGCCGGCGCAGCTGGCGATCACGCCACTGAGGGGAAGCACCGCGGCCGCCGCCAGGCTCCCTCGCAGGAGACTCCGCCGTCCGATCTTGCTGGTCTCGCTCATTTGGTCCTGCCTCTTCTCGCTAGATTCCCGACGGTGCTGAACACACCTGCCCCTTGTGGTGAACATCCCCCCGTCCCGTGGCCGGCGAGCGCTCGTCGCTGCTCGTTGCCCACGGTCCAGCCGCACGATAATGGCGGCAGGGCGCACTCCGACGCGCTGCCGCCCGAAGTGATTACGCATTGTCTTTGCCAAAGTCGCCCGGCGTCAAGCCTCGCGACGGCGAGTCCCGGACCCGGCAAACGACGGCCCCCTGCCCCAAAACCCCTTGTGCAGCACACGTCCCCACGCTTGCCGTCCTGCACCGGGACCGCGACCGACGCGCCGGATCCGATCCCATTTCGTGACCTCGGAACTTGTCCTGACATTGTGGGCCGCGGGCAACCGAACCACGCTGATCCGGTTCAGCGGCGAGGTTTCACTCGCTTGGTCGGGAGGGCGGTGAGCGGATCTTCCGGCCACGGATGGCGGGGATAACGGGCTCGCAGGTCGGCTCGGACCTGCGGATATCCCTGCTCCCAGAACGAGGCGAGATCGCTCGTGATCGCGACCGGGCGCCGTGCGGGCGACAGCAGATGCAGGACGACCGGGACACGACCGTCCGCGACGGCCGGGGTGTCGGTCCAGCCGAAGACCTCCTGCAGCTTCACCGCGAGGACGGGCGGCTCGGCACCGTCGTACGTCAGTCGCACTTCGGAGCCGGAGGGGACCTGGAGCCGCTCCGGCGCGAGTTCGCCGAACCGGGTTGCCGCGGGCCACGGCAGTAGTCGCCGGAGCGCCGAGGCCACGTCGATGTGGGCGAGATCGCGCGAACTGCGGACCGAGGCGAGCTCGGTACCGAGCCATTCGTCGAGACCGGCCAGCAGTGACGCGTCGTCGACCGCAGGCCACGGAGCGCCGAGGTGGGCGTGGCAGAACGCAAGCCGCTCCCGCAGCGCGAGTGCGGGCTCCGACCAGCGCAGTACGGACAGACCGCCGCGCCGGATGCCGTCGCGGACGGCCGCTTGGACGAGCAGCGGGTCGGGCTTTTTCAGCGGTACGTCGTTGAGCACGATCGCACCGAACGCCTCGACGCGCCGCGTGACGATCCGGCCGTCGTCCCAGCGGATCTCGTCGGTGGTCGAGACGAGATCGCCTGCGATGTCCCGGGCGGTCTGCTCGTCGATCGGCGCCGCGGAGCGGATCCTGGCGTCGGCGCGACCCGGAGCCCGGTCGGCAACCGCGATCGCCAGCCAGGGAGTTGTCCGCAACGGCGATTGCGGATCCAGCGCGGCACCCGTACCACCAGACATCTGGTACGTCGTGGAGTCGGCCCGCCGGACCCGCGCGATCCGATCCGGATACGCCAGCCCCACCACGATCCCGACAGCAAGATCGTCCGGTACTCCGCTCCCCCGGCCAGCCGACCCACCCACCGCCGACCGCGCTCCATCGCCGGCCCGCTCCTCGCCGTTCGCCCCGCCTAGCTCCTCGCCCTTCGCCCCGCCCCGCTCCTCGCCGGTAGCACCGCCCCGCTCTTCGCCGGTCGCCCCGCCCCGCTCGCCGGTCGCACCGGCTCGGGCGAGGCGTTTCGTTTCTTCTCGCCAGCGGGCCGTGGCGCCGCGGTCCTCACCGCGGCGGAGGGCTCGCCAACGGGCCGGCAGATCGTCGCCGAAGTCGCGGCCGGAGTCGTCGGAGAGCATCGCGACGACCTCGCGGGCCCGGTCGGCGCCGACCCGCGGCGCCCCGTCCAGCAGCGCGCGAGCCAGCCGGGGATGCGCCCCGACCGCCACCATCTGCCGTCCCCGCTCGGTGATCCGGCCGCTGTCGTCAATGGCATCGAGGCGACGCAGCAATTCGGTGGCGGCAGTCATCGCCGGTGCCGGCGGCGCATCGAGCAAGGTCAGACTGTCGGCGGCAGGCGCGCCCCACGCCGCGAGGTCGAGCGCGAAGGACGCCAGATCGGCGATCGCGATCTCCGGCGCCGGATGATCGTCGAGATGCGAATGGTCGGCAGCAGACCAGCACCGATAGACCCGGCCAGGTGCTTCCCGCCCGGCACGACCCGCTCGCTGGTCGGCCGACGATCTCGAGACCCGGCAGGTGACCAACGCACCGAGGCCACGGGACTGATCGGTCCGCGGCTCCCGGGCAAGACCCGAGTCGACCACAACCCTGACACCGGGCACAGTCAGCGAACTCTCCGCGACCGACGTCGTGACCACGATCCGGCGAGTGCTGCCCGACGCCAACGCGCGGTCCTGTTCGGCCCTCGACTGGCGACCGAACAACGGCAGGACATTCAGCCCGGCCAACCGCCGAGTCACCCCGTTGATCTCGGCCTCCCCCGGGACGAACACGAGGATGTCGCCCTCGTTCTCGGTCAGCGCACGGCGTACGACGTCCGCGACGTGATCCAGCAACCGCGGGTCGACCCGTCCGCCGGGAAGCAGTGGCACGGGGATCGGTGGTGGGACCCACTCGATCGCCACGTCGAACAGCGCAGCAGACGCAGTGACAACGGGCGCCGGAACGTCAGTGCCCAGGACCCGACTCAGCCTGATCGTGTCAGCCGTGGCCGAGGTCGCGACGAGGGCCAGGTCCTCGCGAAGATTCGCGCGGATGTCGATGCAGAACGCGAGTAGCAGGTCGGCATCAAGGTGCCGCTCGTGGCACTCGTCGATCACGATCGCGGCGACTCCCGGCAGCTCCGGATCCTGCTGCAGACGCCGTACCAGGAGCCCTGTCGTCACCACTTCGACGCGGAGCCCCTTGCCGCCGCTGCGTTCACCGCGCATCGCGTAGCCGATCCGCTGCCCGAGCGGTTCGCCGACCAACGTCGCCAACCGGCTCGCAGCCGCGCGCGTCGCCATCCTCCGCGGCTCGGCGACGATGATCGTTCCCTCGAGCGCATCAGCCAGCGCAAGCGGCAACAGCGACGTCTTCCCCGACCCCGGCGGCGCGACCAACACCGCCGTACCGCGCGCACGCGCCGCATCGACCACGGCGGGCAGAACCGTCCGCACAGGCAGCTCCGCCCCCTGCACGGACGATTCAGGCAGCAACACACCCCGACGCTAGCCGACCAGCAGCCAGCGCCAGGTCCAACCTGCTACCAGCCGCGCTCGGCGAGGCGGTGCGGCTGAGGGATGTCGTCGACGTTGATGCCGACCATGGCCTCGCCCAGGCCGCGGGAGACCTTGGCAATCACGTCGGGGTCGTCGTGGAACGTGGTGGCCTTGACGATCGCCTCGGCGCGCTGGGCCGGGTTGCCGGACTTGAAGATGCCGGAGCCGACGAACACACCCTCGGCGCCGAGCTGCATCATCATCGCGGCGTCGGCCGGGGTGGCGATACCGCCGGCGGTGAACAGTACGACGGGCAGCTTGCCGAGGGTGGCGACCTCCTTGACCAGCTCGTACGGCGCCTGCAGCTCCTTCGCGGCGACGTACAGCTCGTCCTCGGGGAGGCTGGTGAGCTTGCGGATCTCCTGGCGGATCTGGCGCATGTGGGTGGTCGCGTTGGACACGTCACCGGTGCCGGCCTCGCCCTTGGAGCGGATCATCGCCGCGCCCTCGGTGATCCGGCGCAGCGCCTCGCCCAGGTTGGTCGCGCCGCACACGAACGGCACGGTGAACTGCCACTTGTCGATGTGGTTGGCGTAGTCGGCCGGGGTGAGCACCTCGGACTCGTCGATGTAGTCCACCCCGAGGCTCTGCAGCACCTGGGCCTCGACGAAGTGACCGATCCGGGCCTTGGCCATCACCGGGATCGAGACCGCGCCGATGATCGAGTCGATCATGTCCGGGTCGCTCATCCGGGACACGCCGCCCTGCGCACGGATGTCGGCCGGGACCCGCTCCAGCGCCATCACCGCGACCGCACCGGCGTCCTCGGCGATCTTGGCCTGCTCGGCGGTGACGACGTCCATGATCACGCCGCCCTTGAGCATCTCGGCCATCCCGCGCTTCACCTTCGCGGTACCGGTCTGCGGGGTCACGTTCTCGCTCACTGCTTCCTCCTGGTCGTGGGGCTCTTCTTCAGATTAGGAGGTTTCCGGCGTCAATCTTCAGTCCACCTCGTATCAAGTGGACTGAGCCAGTGCATCGCCGAGCCGTGCGACGACCAGCCTCAGCGTCGCGGGCGGCGCCGTGAAAGGAATCCGGATGTGCCGCCGGTCCGTGCCGTCCGGCGTGAACAGGTCGCCTGAGCCGAGGAGAAGGTTCTGTTCGCGTGCCGCTTCCAGCACTCTGCGTGCTCGGGTCTCGGTCAGCTCCAGCCACAGCGTCATACCGCCGGTCGGCGTGGGCCAGGCCACACCGTGCAGCGTCTTCAGTCCGGTTTCCAGTGCGGCCAGGTTGGCGCGCAGCCGGGTACGACGGCGGCCGATGACCTTGTCGAGCTTCTGGACGATCGCCCGCGCCAGGAGGTCGTCCAGCGCACTCGGAGAAGCCACGCTGAGCTGTGCGGCCGTGTTGATCCGCCGTCGCAGTTGCTTCCCGGTCCGGACCCACCCGACCCGCAGCCCACCCCACACCGTCTTCGAGAGAGACCCCACACTCACAGTCCTGGGATAGCGGCTCAGCGGCTCGGCCTGCTCCCCACTGGCCAACCACAGCGGCCGCATGGTCTCGTCACTGATCAGCGCAGCGCCGTACCGGCGTGCTATCTCTACGACGGCCTGGCGGCGGTCCGCCGGGAGGCTCAGCCCGGTCGGGTTGTGGTTGTCGGCCTGCAGGTAGATGACCTTCGGGCGATGACGCCGGCAGAGGTGGGCAAGCTGATCGGTATCCCAGACACCAGCTGGCCAACCAGCTACGTCCAGCCGGTGTTTCCGGAGCAGATCGAACGCAGCCGGGTACGTCGGGGTCTCGGTGATCGCGACGCCCGGCCCCAGGTCCAGTCCGGCCAACGCGGCGTTCAGTCCGGCCGCTGCGCCCACCGTGAGCGTGAGCTGCTCCGGCTCGGTCGGCACGCCCTCGATGGTCAGCCGCTCCGCCAGCGCTGCTCTGAGCTCGATCGACCCACCCGGCGGCGGTCCATCGCCACCCATCGCCTGAGGCAACCCGTCCTCGACGATCTGGGCGGCCGCCTCGGCCACGTCATGTGGCGCGGCTGTGGTCGCGAACCGCAGGTCCAGTACGGGTTGGTCCCCCGCCGTGACCGTCGACGCCGGCGCCACCGGGTCCAGCAACCGGTCCAGTGGCCGCACCACGGTCCCCGAACCCCGCTTGGTCTCCAGTACGCCGTCCCGCCGCAGGTTCTCCAAGGCACGTACGACGGTCACCCGGCTGACCCCGAGCCGCTCCGCGAGGACCCGCTCCGAGGGCAGTCGCGATCCGATGGACAAGTCGCCACGCTCGATCCGCCGCAGTACGAGCCCTTCGACCTGCTCGGTCTTCGTCCCGTCGGCCGCTTCCAGATCCCCCGCACGCCACATAAGTCCACTATCCCACCACTGGCCTCATCCCTCCTTGAGCACCCATCAACCATTCCCGGCCGCCCGAGATGGTTGGTCGGTGCTCAAAGTCCGTGGATGTCGGTGCGGGGTGTGAGGATTCGCGTATGGACGAACGGTGGGCGATCGCGCCTGAGGACGGCGGCGGGGCGACGGTTGTCGCGCTGCGGCCGGACGGGCAGCCCGCCGGCGAGATCCGGCATGAGCCCGACCTTGTCGCGGCCGTGGCGTCGCGGCCGCAGGTCACTCGATGGGTGTGGCGATCGTCGGCCGAGATCTATCCACGCCTGCTCGCCGCCGGCGTCCGGGTCGAGCGGTGCTACGACCTCGAGAACACCGAAGGCCTCTTGCTCGGGCACGAGGGCCGCCTCGGCGAGCCACGCTCCGCGGCTGCCGCCTGGGCGCGCCTGAGTGGTGCGCCCGTCCCACCAGATCCGCCGATGCGCGCCGTCGTGCCGGGCGAGCAGTCGTCGCTGTTCGACATTCCCGCCGAGCCGATCGCCTTCGAGGCCCTGCTCAGGGTGTACGCCGACCAGCTCCGCCGGCACGACCTCGCGGAGCACCCGGACCGGATGCGGTTGCTCACGGCATCGGAATCGTCCGCGATGCTGATCGCCGCCGAGATGGATCGCGCCGGTCTCCCGTGGAGCGCGCAGGCCCATCGTGACGTCCTGAGCGAGCTGCTCGGCGAACGCTTCGGCGGCACGGGCGAACCACGCCGGCTGACCGAGCTGGCGGACGAGATCTCGGCCGCGTTCGGTCATCGGGTCCGGCCCGAGCTGCCGGCCGACGTACTGAAGGCCTTCAAGCAGGCCGGGTATCAACTGAAGTCGACCCGGCGGTGGGAGCTCGAGACGATCGACCATCCGGCCGTGGCGCCCCTCGTCGAGTACAAGAAGCTGTACCGGATCTACACCGCGAACGGCTGGTCCTGGTTGAACGACTGGGTCCACGACGGCCGTTTCCGTCCCGGCTTCGTCCCCGGCGGCACGGTCTCCGGTCGCTGGATCACCAACGGCGGCGGCGGTCTGCAGATCCCGAAGGTCATCCGCCGCGCGGTCGTCGCCGATCCCGGCTGGCGTCTCGTGGTCGCCGACGCCTCCCAACTCGAACCACGCGTCCTCGCCGCGATCTCCCGGGACCGCGCGCTGATGGAGGTCTCCAGCAATGCCGGTGACCTCTACAAAGCCGTGTCGGACCAGGCGTTCTCCGGCGATCGCGCGCAGGCGAAGCTCGCGGTCCTCGGCGCCATCTACGGCCAGACCTCGGGGGACGGCCTGAAGAACCTCGCCATGCTCCGCAAGCGATTCCCCCAAGCCGTCGCGTACGTCGACGACGCCGCCCGCGCAGGCGAAGAGGGCCGCCTGGTCCGGACGTACCTGGGCCGCACCTGCCCGCCCACCGGCCATCCGCTCGACGCGGCTCTTCTCGAAGGCCCGCCCGCGGACGTCCCCACGACCGACCCACGCCACGCCAGAGCCCGTGGTCGCTTCACCCGGAACTTCGTCGTCCAGGGCAGCGCGGCCGATTGGGCTCTCCTGCTCCTCGCCGCCCTGCGGCAAGCCCTTACGCCGTTGAAGGCCGAGCTCGTCTTCTTCCAGCACGACGAGGTCATCGTCCACTGCCCCGTCGAGGAGGCCGAGCAGGTCGCCGACGCGATCCAGCAGGCCGGCAATCTGGCCGGCACGCTGACTTTCGGCCCGACCCCCACCAATTTCGCCTTCACCACGGCAACGGTGGAAACCTACGCGGACGCCAAATAGTTTCAAACGACCTATTACTCCCCCGGACCGATAGCGTCTGCGCAATTCGCTGTCCGACTGACAGAGGGAGTACGTCGTGCCATTCAGCAAGAAGAAGGAAACCGCCCGCGATGCCGTTGCCAACGGCGGCAAGACCAGCGGCAAGCAGGCCCGGAAGGCGACCCAGGCCGGCCATCTCGGCGACGACGACCGCGTCTACCACCGCGGCAAGGTCACCGGCGACTTCTCGAACCGCACCCGAAAGCAGCCCAACGAGAACGGCGTCTGATCACACCGTCGCAGGTAATCCGTAAAGTTTGTGGTCCGTGGTTTCGAAGGCGGTAATTTCGGCTATTCGACGATCCTCGATGCGGAAGATGTCGAGTGCGAACAGCTGATAGGACGTCATACGCGGGGGTAAGAGATAGGCCGCGAGGGTGGGTTGGCGGTTGATCGTGGTCGGCAGGAAACGCCAATGACCGCGATACTCCGGCGTGAGGTTCGGGATCAACGAGCCGACCGCATCCTCGCGGCCCTCGAACCAGAACGGGTACGGCGGCATCGTGATCCGGATGTCCTCGTGCATGAGAGCTGCGAGCGCGTCCGGGTCGGCGTTGTCCCATGCGGCCATGTAGCTCCGCAGAAGCTTGCGTTCGTCGGCGGAGACGTCGGGAGCCGTCCACTCCGAGCGGTGCGACGGAAGGTGTTCGCGAAGGACAGGTCGAGCTCGCTGAAGGGCTGAGTTCACGGCGGCCACCGAAAGGTCCACGGCGTCAGCGGTTTCCCGGGCCGGCCAGCCCAGCACGTCACGGAAGATCAGTACCGCGCGTTGGCGCGCCGGAAGATGCTGGATTGCGATCAGGAACGCCAGCTCGATCGTCTCCCGCCGGATCGCGACCGCGTCCGGCTCCTCCGCCCGATCCAGCAGTACGTCGGGAAACGGCTGCAACCACGGCACGTCCTCGCGCGCCGGAAGCGCCGTCGACGGAAACGAGGCCGGCTCGAGCTGGTACGGGAGGACGCGACGCGGCCGCCGTACGTCGATGCACGCGTTGGTCGCGATCCGGTACAGCCACGCCCGGACCGACGACCGGCCCTCGAAATCGTCCAGCCCGCGCCACGCCCGCAGGAACGTCTCCTGGACCAGATCCTCGGCCTCGTCGTACGACCCGAGCATCCGGTAGCAGTGCACGCGCAGCTCGTGCCGATAGCGCTCGACGTGCTCCTCGAAGCTGCTCATTCCCCGTCCTCGAGCTCGATCGTGGCCGGCATCGGCGCATGACCGGCCAGCCGGAACCAGGTCACCAGCCGTCGCTGCCGCAGGTCCCGCGTAGACACTACGACGTCGTTGTGGAACCGTCGCGCCAACTGCACCCGGCGCATCGCGAGCGTCAACTCCCCGGCCCACGGCTCGATATCGGTGCCGGTGGCATGGATCGCGCGGGTCAGCGCGGACTCGGCCTGCTCGCGCACCTCCAGTACGTCGAGCGACACCGCGCGCGCCCGGTGCGCCGCGTCGAGCAACAACAAAGCAGAAGCGGGATCGAGGACCTCGCTGCCGGCCAGCTCCGCGACCAGCGCGGACCGGCGCGCCAGCTCGGTCTCCAGCGACGCGCGCGCGAGATCCACCCGGTGGTGCAGGCGGTCGAGCCGTCCGGCCGTCCAGCTCGCGTAGGCGCCGAAGAGCAGCAGCAGCGCGCCGACCGCGAGCAGCACCCCGAAGATCTCCACGCGCATATTCGACCATCGATTACGGAGCGCTGACGGTCCGGCCGGATCCGGTAGTCGCCGCCGCTGCCGCCGTTAGCGTCGGAGCCATGGCTGATATCGGCGTGATCGGTGGTTCCGGGTTCTACTCGTTCCTCACCGACGCGGAAACCATCGAGCTCGACACCCCGTTCGGCGCGCCCAGTGAGCCGCCGGTGGTCGGGGACCTCGACGGCCGCCAGGTCGCGTTCATCCCCCGGCACGGCGCCGACCACCGGTTCCCGCCGCACCGCGTCAACTACCGCGCGAACCTCTGGGCCCTGCGCGAACTCGGCGTCCGCCATATCCTCGGCCCCTGCGCGGTCGGCTCACTGAAACCCGAGCTCACCCCCGGCACGTTCGTCGTCCCGGACCAGTACGTCGACCGCACCTGGGGGCGGGATCACACCGTGTACGACGAAGCGCCGGTCGTGCACACCGCCGCCGCCGACCCGTACTGCCCGGCCGGCCGCGCCACGGTGATTGCCGCCGGCAACGTCGTACCCGACGGCACGATGGTGGTGATCAACGGCCCGCGGTTCTCGACCCGGGCCGAATCGCAGTGGCACGCGGCGCAAGGCTGGTCGATCGTCGGCATGACCGGCGCGCCGGAGGCCGCGATCGCGCGCGAGCTCGCCCTCTGCTACACGTCGATCGCCGTCGTCACCGACCACGACGCGGGCGTTGAGACCGGCGCCGGCGTCACGCAGGCCGAGGTCTTCGAAGCGTTCAAGCACAGCATCGAGCGCCTCCAGGGCCTGCTCAAGGACGTGATCAGCCAGCTCCCGAAGCCCGATACGGACTGCAGCTGCCGGCACGCGCTCGACGGTACGGCGGCGGCCCGATGAGAGTCCTGCTCACCGGCGGCGCCGGCTTCATCGGTCAGCACGTCCACCACCAACTCGTTGCCGAGGGCCACGAGGTCACGGTCCTCGACTCGTTCCGCCCGGACGTCCACGCGCAGAAACCCGCGCCTCGTCCCGGCCTGATCGTCGGCGACATCCGCGACGCCGACTGCGTCACCCAGGCTCTGGAAGGCATCGACACCGTCGTCCACCTCGCCGCCAAGGTCGGTCTCGGCGTCCATCTCGACGACATCGACGACTACGTCTCCACCAACAGCCTTGGCACGGCGATCGTCCTGAAAGCTATGGCCCACGCCAAGATCCGCCACCTCGTCTACGCCAGCTCGATGGTCGTGTACGGCGAAGGCCGCTACGACTGCGCCGAGCACGGTCAGGTCGCGCCGGGACCACGCCGTACCGAGGACCTGGAAGCCGGTCGCTTCGAGCCGCCCTGCCCATACTGCGGCGCGCCGCTCCATTCCGGCCTGGTGAGCGAGGACGCCGCACTCGATCCGCGGAACGCCTACGCGACGAGCAAGCTCAGCGGTGAACACCTCGCCGCAACGTGGGCTCGCGAAACGGATGGACGGGTTACCGCGCTCCGCTTCCACAACGTCTACGGCCCCGGCATGCCCCGCAACACGCCGTACGCCGGAGTCGCCGCGATCTTCCGCTCGGCGCTCGAGCGAGGCGAAGCACCGCGTGTCTTCGAGGACGGCCGTCAGCGCCGTGACTTCGTGCAGGTCCGCGACATCGCGACGGCCGTCACCATGTCAGCCTCCGCACTCCCCCAGCAGCCGGCGTTCACGGCGTACAACGTCGGCAGCGGGACGGTCCGCACGATCGGCGATCTGGCGACAGAGCTCGCCCACGTCTATGACGGTCCGAACCCGGTCGTCACCGGCCAGTACCGTCTGGGCGACGTCCGCCACATCACCGCGTCCTCGGACCGGCTGAAGCACGATCTCGGGTGGAAGCCGCGCTACGACCTTGCCGCCGGGCTGAGGGATCTAGTTGTGAGCGGCAACCGGCGGTAGGTCGATCTGGAACGCGCACCCGCCGTCGACGTTGGTGACGCCAATCTTGCCGTCGTGCGATTCGACCACCCCGCGGGCGATCGCGAGCCCGAGCCCGCAACCACTCGCATGAGTCGAGTTGCCGGCCGGCTCGGGCGTGCGCTGCTCGTCGCCACGCCAGCCGATGTCGAAGACTCGTTCGAGGTCGTCGGCCGGGATACCGCCACAGGCATCGGTCACGGCCAGGCGCACGCGGCCATCCGTCTCCCGGTCCACCGAAACGGTCACCGTTCCGCCGGGAGCCGTATGCCGGATCGCGTTGCCGACCAGGTTCGTCACCGCGCGCGTCAACTCGTCCGGATCCCCTTGTACGGCGAGGCGATCGTCGTTGTTCGGGGTCGACAACGCCAGCCGAACACCCTCCGCCCGGGCGTGCTCGTTGTTCTCGCCGGCGACGTCCTCTGCCAGCTCACGCAGACTGACCGCGGACCGCCGCGTCGGCAACGGCGCCGCCGACAACCTCGACAGCTCGAACAGGTCGTCCACGAGCCCGGTCATCCGATCGACGGTCGACCGCATCTGCCGTAGCGCACCCGGGACGTCGTCGATGACCCCGTCCTCGAGTCCCTCCGACACAGCCCGCAATCCGGCCAGCGGGGTCCGCAGGTCGTGCGACATGAACGCCACCAACTCGCGCCGGCTCGCCTCCAACGCCCGCTCCCGCTCGTGCGACGCGGCCAGCTTCTTCCGCGTCATCTCCAGCTCGTTCGTCAGGTCGGCCAGCTCGGCGGGCACTGCTCTGGTCCGACCCTCCGGCGCGTCGTACGACGTACCGAGCTGCCGCAACCGCCGGCCGACGTCCCGCGACCCCGTGGTGATCCAGTGCCCGAGCAGGACCGTCATCGCCAGCCCGAGCAGGGCCGCGAACGCCAACGTCCACAGCACCACCCACGAGTCGTGCTCGGAGATGAACATGGCCCGCACGCTCTGCAGTACGGCGGCCAGCGCCGCCGCCATCGGCGCGAGACCCGCGACGATCATCGTCACCCGCAACGACCGCCGCCGGAACTGCCACAGGATCGCCGCGCCGATCCCCGCGACCACCAGCGTCCACAACGTGGTGAGCGCCAGGATCGTGAACATGTCCTTGTTCATGCCCGGTCGCCCGTAAAGTCGCCCGCGAACAGGTACCCGGTCCGCGGCACGGTCAGCACGAGCTTCGGATCCGACGGATCGGCCTCGATCTTCTCCCGCAACCGGCGTACGTGCACGGTGACGGTCGACGAGTCGCCGAAGTCCCAGCCCCACACCCGCCGCAGCAGCTCTGCCTTGGTGTACGCCTTGCCCGCGTGCGAGACGAGATACGCGAGCAGGTCGAACTCGCGGTGGGTCAGCGACAGCTCGTCGCCGTTCAGGTACGCCCGTCGGGCCGCGGTGTCGACCATGACCGGCCCGGCGCTCAGCTTGGTCGGCGTCAGGTCGAGCCCGGCCAGTCGCTCCTCGCGCCGCACCATCGCCTGCACCCGCAGCGTCAGCTCCCGCGGGCTGAACGGCTTGACCACATAGTCGTCCGCGCCGACCTCGAGCCCGACCAGCCGGTCCTCCTCCTCGCCGCGCGCCGACAGCATGATCACCGCGGCCCCGTCGTCGGCGGCACGCATCCGGCGCAGCACCTCCAGGCCGGACAATCCGGGCAGCATCACGTCCAGGACGACGACGGACGGTTTCCACTGCTGCCAGGCCTCGACCGCCGACACGCCGTCCGCGACCACGCGGGCGGCGTACCCGGCCTTGGTCAGGTAGGCGGAGACGACGTTGGACACAGTCGGGTCGTCGTCGACCACGAGAACACGAGTAGCCACGCTCAGAGCGTAGATCGTCCGGTCGGTGCGGGGCCGCACCAGTGCCGGAACGCAGTACGACGTAAGCGATCCGTAGCCGGGTTCTGCCACCGCGGGCGCGCGTTCGTCCCTACCGTCGAAGAATGCCCGTCGATCTCGTCCTGCCGTGCCTGAACGAGGCGGCCGCCCTGCCCTGGATCCTCGAACGGCTCCCGGCCGGCGTCCGCGCCATCGTCGTCGACAACGGCTCCACGGACGGCTCCCCCGAGGTCGCCGCCCGGCTGGGCGCCACCGTCGTACCCTGCGAGCTCAAGGGGTACGGCGCTGCCTGCCACGCCGGCCTGGAAGCGGCCGAGTCCGACGTCGTCGCCGTGATGGACGCGGACGCGTCGCTCGATCCACAGCAACTCAGCCGGGTGACTGCGCCCGTCCTCGCCGATCGCGCCGACCTCGTCGTCGGTCGCAGGCGGCCGGTGACACGGGGCACCTGGGCGTGGCATCTCCGCCTCGCCAACCTCGAGCTGTCCCGCCGGATCAGGCGGCGTACGGGCGTCGCTCTGCACGATCTCGGTCCGATGCGGGCAGGCCGTCGTACGGCGCTGCTCGAGCTCGGGCTGACGGATCGACGGTCGGGCTATCCACTGGAAACCGTTGTGCGGGCAGCCGATGCGGGCTGGCGGATCACCGAGGTGGACGTGGACTACCTGCCACGCTCGGGTCGTTCGAAGGTGACGGGGACTCCATGGGGTGCGGCCCGCGCCGTGCTGGACATGTCGAAGGTCCTTGCCCGGTGAAGGAAACGGTGAAGGGCACGCTGATTGTCATCGCGAAGGAGCCGGTGCCGGGGCGGGTGAAGACGCGGCTGCAGAGCGAGTTCACCGCGCAGGAGGCGGCGGCGTTGGCCAGGGCGTCGCTCGTTGACACGCTGGGCGCAGTACGCGCGGCGCGTGCGTCGCGGCGGATCCTCGCGCTGGACGGCGATCCGGGGCCGTGGTTGCCGGCCGGATTCACGGTTGTAGGACAGCGTGGCGACGGGCTGGACAAGCGGATCGCGGCGGCCTTCGAGGATGCGTACGACGGCTCGCCGATGCTGCTCGTCGGGATGGATACGCCGCAGATCCGGCCCGAGCTGCTCGGCTTCCAGTGGGCCGGGTACGACGCGGTGCTCGGGCTGACCGAAGACGGCGGGTATTGGTGCCTCGGGCTCCGAACGCCGGACCGCCGCGCGCTCGTCGGCGTACCGATGTCGACCGAGCACACCGGACGCGATCAACTGCAGCGGTTGCAGGAGCTGGGTCTGCGGGTGGGGATGCTGCCGACCTTGCGGGACATGGACACGCCGCGCGACGCGGCGTACCTCGCAGCCGAGTTCCCGTCGCTCAGGGTTTCGAGGCTGTACCGGCGATTGCAACACGCAGCGCATCCGGGATTGCTGTTCGAGCAGGCCCTCGGCGGTACTGCGCGTGTTGTTGCCACTGGCATCGATGGCCGGACCGTGCCGGCGCTGTCCGAGCTCGATCGCTGGACAGCGCCCGCCGATGAGGTCGACCGGCTCGCGCTGAGTCGCTGCGAAGGCCCGGTGCTCGACATCGGCTGCGGACCCGGACGGATCGTGACCGCGCTCGCCGAACGCGGGATTCCGGCGCTTGGCGTCGATGTCTCGCCGCGTGCCGTGAAACTCACGACCTCGCGGGGCGCAGCTGCTCTCCATCGTCCGGTGCAGGACCGGCTGCCGGGCGAGGGCCGTTGGGGCAGCGTGCTGCTGATGGACGGGAACATCGGGATCGGCGGCGACCCGGTCGACCTGCTCCGCCGCTGCGCCGAACTCGTCCGCCCCGACGGCCTCGTCCTGGTCGAGGTCGACCCGAACGACGACCTCGACGACACCGCGCCGATCGTGCTCCGCAGCTCCACCGGCCGCCGCTCCACCCCGTTGCCCTGGGCAAGAGTCGGCACCCGCGCCGTACTCCGCTACGCCCGCCACGCCAATCTCCACCCGACGGAGGACTGGCGCGCCGGCCACCGAGCCTTCCTGGCTCTCCGCCGAACCACCTCCCCCGCCCTCACCCCGACCACTTTGTGCACGGCGCAACCATGATCCGGCGCCCGAAATGGTCGAACCGTGCTCAAAGTTGGATTGGTGGGGGCGCGGCGGTGGTGGTGAGTGCGGGGGCGGTGGTGGCGGCGGTGGAGCAGTGGGGGCCTAATGCGGTGCTTGCGGTGGGGAGCGTTGTGGTCGGGGCGATCGTGTGGCGGTTCGGGCGGGGGTTGGGTGTGGCCGCGGTCGTGATCGTGGCCGGGTTGTGTCAGGTGCCGGGGTTGATGCATGCGCCGATCACGAGTACGGATGCTTATCGGTACGTGTGGGACGGGCGGGTGCAGTTGGCCGGGCATTCGCCGTACGCGCATGTGCCGTTGGACGACTCGCTCGCGCAACTGCGGGATCCGATCCTGTTCCCGGGATTGTCGCCGACGCAGAAGTCGGGCGTGACCGGACCGCCACGCGTGCCGACCGACCCGGACGCGCTCGCGAAGTACTCCGCCGACGACCCGCGTACGCGGATCAATCGGCCGTTGGTGCCGACGATCTATCCGCCAGTGGCGCAGGCCTATTTCACCGTGGTCGCGCTGTTCACACCATGGTCCGTCGGCACGCTCGGACTGCAGATAGCGGCCGCGTTGCTCGCGATTGCACTCACCTGGCTACTCGCCGTACAAAACCCCCGGTGGGCCGCCTTGTGGGGTTGGTCACCGATCGTCGCCCTCGAGGCGGGCAACGCCGCTCACGTCGACGTCCTCGCAGCCCTGCTCATCACGGCCGCCGTCATCACCGCTGCCAAGCGCCCGAAGCTTGCCGCCGTCTTCCTCGGCGCGGCCGGCAGCGTCAAGCTCCTCCCCCTTCTCCTCCTCCCTGCCTTCCGCACCCGGCGGCCGATCGTTGCCCTCAGCACCTTCGTCGCGTCGTACGTCCCGCACATCCTTGCCGTCGGCACCTTGGTGCTCGGCTTCCTCCCCGGTTATCTCAGCCAGGAAGGGTTCGACGACGGCAGCTCCAGATCGGCGATTCTCGCGCTCCTGCTGCCTCCTGAGGTCCGCCAGGTCGTCGCCGCGCTGCTCGCACTCGCCCTCGCCGTCCTCGCCTTCAGCCGAACCAAACGCGACCCGCTCGCCCTCACCTGCTGCTGGCTGTACGGCGCAGCGCTGCTGATCGCCACGCCGACGTACCCGTGGTACGGCCTGCCGTTGATCGCGCTCGCCGCGCTCGCACATCGTCCCGAATGGCTCGCCGTACCGATCGCGTCGTACCTCGCCTACGGGAGCTTCGGCCACGACACCCGGCAGGGCCTGATCTACCTCGCGGCCGGTGTCATCGTTGTCAGCGTGATCACGATCCGTCGCCGATTCGTTGCGGAATCAGGTTTGACTGCGGCCCGGTCGCCTGCCAACACTGGCGAGCGTGACGAAACGCATCGCCCTCGCGACCTCGGCCGAGCACGCTGAGTCGCACCCGAACGACCTCCCGCTCGTCGAAGCCCTCCGTGCCGCCGGCTTCGATCCGGTGGCCGAGGTGTGGACCGACCCGTCCGTCGACTGGTCGGCGTACGACGCGGTCCTGCTCCGCACCGTCTGGGACTACCACCGGCGGTACGACGAGTTCACCGAATGGCTCGCGCTGCTCGACAAGGCCGGCGTACCGCTGCTCAACGACTCCGGTCTGGTCCGCTGGAACGGCGACAAGCGGTACCTGCTCGAGCTCCGCGAGCGCGGCGTCGCGATCGTGCCGTCCCAGGTCGCGGCCGGCGCGTGCCTGCGCGAGGTGGTGAGCGGGCTCGCCGGGCAGGAGATCGTGGTCAAGCCGACCGTCAGCGCGACCGCCCTGCACACCGTCCGCGGTGTCGCGGGGTCCGACGAGTTCGACCGCGTGCTGGCCGAACTGCCCGAGCTCGTGTACCTCGTCCAGCCCTTCCAGTCCGAGATCGTCGAGGACGGCGAGTGGTCGCTGATCTTCGTCGACGGCGAGTTCACCCACGCGGTGGTCAAGCGCCCGGCCGCGGGCGACTACCGCGTCCAGGACGACTTCGGCGGCACCGTGACGCCGGCCGAGCCGACTCCCGTCGTGCTCGACGGCGCCCGGACCGCACTGCACGCGGCCGGCCGCACACCGGCGTACGCCCGCGTCGACGGCGTGGTCGTCAACGGCCGCTTCCTGCTGATGGAACTCGAACTGATCGAGCCGGAGCTGTTCTTCCCGCAGCACCCGGAAGCCGCGGAGAAGCTCGCCGCAGCAGTCGCGGCGCGCGTCTAGCTCGCAGCCGACTCGGGATGGCCCCGGCGACGCCCGTACAACAGGGTCTCGCCGGCGGCCGTTCCGGTGTACTTCGTCCGGCGAGCCCACTCGCGGCATTCCTCCAGCACCGGGCACGCCTTCACGCACAGCTCACGGGCCTTGCGCTGCTCCCAGCGGGACGCGCTCTCGTCGTACGCCGGGGCCTGTCCGATACACGCGGCCCGGCTCATCCAGCGGTCGGCGGGATCCACGATCACGGTCAACGTCGGCCTCATGACTCCGACCGTAGAACGCCCGTGACCGTCGGCAGCCTATGTCTCGAAATATGATCGGGTTACTGGACTTTTAAGGTCTGGGGTATGCCGACACTCGATGACATCCGCCAGGCCGCCCAGGAGCTCGAGGGACGGATCCACCGCACGCCGATGTTGACCTCCTCGGCGCTGAACGAGCGCTTCGGCGCCGACCTGGTGCTCAAGGCCGAGCTGTTCCAGAAGACCGGCAGCTTCAAGGTCCGCGGGCTGCTGACCAAGCTGCTCCGGCTCAGCGCCGCCGAGCGGGCGCGTGGCGTGATCACGGTCTCCGCCGGGAACGCGGCCGGTGCGCTCGCCTGGGCCGCCCGGGACGCCGGCGTTCCGGCCACAGTCGTGATGGCCAAGACCGCAGTCCAGGCCAAGATCGACGCGGCCCGCGGGTACGGCGCGACGGTGGAGCTCGTTGAGGGTGACCTGATGGCGCAGTATGAGCGGATCAAGGACGAGCGGCAGCTGACCGGGGTCCATCCGTTCGACGACGAGGACGTGATCACCGGACACGGGAGCCTCGGGCTGGAACTGCTGGCGGACCGGCCCGACCTCGGGACCGTCCTGGTACCGGTGGGTGGCGGCGGGCTGATCTCGGGCGTCGCGACGGCGCTCAAGCTGGTGAAGCCGGAGATCCGCGTGATCGGGATCGAGCCTCAGCAGGCCGATGTGGTCAGCCGCAGCCTCGAGGCCGGCGAGCCGCAGAAGCTCGCCACGGCCCGATCGATCGCCGACGGCCTCGCCGCGCCCGTCTGCGGAACCCGCAACTTCCCGCTCATCCAGCAGTACGTCGATCAGGTCGTCCGCGTGAGCGAGGACGCTCTTCTCGAGGCGACCCGCCTGGTCATGTCACGCACCAAGCTCGCCCTCGAACCGGCCGCAGCCGCTCCGTTCGCGGCGCTGCTCGAGGGCAGCGTCCAGCTTGACCCTGCAACCACAGCCGCCGCTGTCGTCAGCGGCGGCAACCTCGATGTGTCGAAACTGATGCTCTAGGCCGGGTCCAGCGCGGTGGCCAGCCTGGTCTGGGCCCGCGACGGTACGCCGTCACTCGGATCGTCGACCAGGTCGCCCCGGCGTACCGGGTCCCGTTCCGGCAGCAGGATGTCGCGGGCGACCACCAGCATCAGCCACAGCGTGCCGGCCATCCGCAGGATCACGGAGAACCAGTAGATCCGGTCCGGCACCTGGGGATCGCCCGGTGCCAGGAACTGGGCGAGATGCATCCACACCAGCATCCAGTAGAAGCACTCACAGGCCTGCCAGATCAGCCAATCCCGTAAGCGCGGCCGGGCCAGCGCGACCAGCGGCAGCAGCCACAGGACGTACTGCGGTGAGTAGACCTTGTTGATCAGCAGGAACGCCGCGACGACCAGGAACGCCAATTGCGCGAACCGGGGCGGTCGTGGCGCCATCAACCCGAGGATCGCGATCGACAGGCACAAACCGGCGAAGATCACGATGTTCAGCTGGTTGACGTCCGCGACCTCGTGGTTGGCGAGTTTGAGGACGTACCAGATCGAGCCGTAGTCGCTCTCGCGCTGATCGTTGAACTGCCAGAACGACAGCCATTCGTTCTTCGCGAGCAGGTAGATCGGTGCGTTCACCAGACCCCAGGCGACACCGGCCGCGATCGCCGCCTGGAACCACGGCCACAGCTTCCGGCCGCGGATGCACACGATCAGCAACGGCCCGAGCAGCAGGAACGGATAGAACTTCGCCGCCGTCCCGAGCCCGAGCAGGATGCCGAACCAGACGGGTTTACCCCGCGACCACGCCAGCATCGCGCCCGCTGTCAGTGCGACCGCGAACAGGTCCCAGTTGATCGTCGACGTCAAGGCGAGCACGGGCGCCGCAGCGACGTACAGGGCGTCCAGTGGCTGCCCTCGCGCGGCGCCGGGACGGGTTTCGGCCCCGCGGGCCGTAGCGACGGTGAAGCCGACGATCAGCAGCGCGCAGATGAACAGCATCACCATGTTGACCACGAAGAACACGCCGGCCGTGTCGCGCTTCTGCTCGACGGTGATGTCCTTCTTCGGGTCGCCGGTCATCAACCAGGTGATCCGCGCCGCGACCTCCATGAAGCCGCCGGTCAGCACCGGGTACTCGAGCACCGGGTAGTTGCCGGTGTCGAGGAACGGCCGGTTGCCCTCGGCGAAACCGCGCTCCTGGTACAGGAAGCCGATGTCGGAGTAACACAGCGCCTTGAACGGCCGCCAGCTCTGCCGGTCCCAGCCGGCCTCCATACACGGCGCCTTCTGCAGGACGCCGAGCCCGAACGTGATCGTGCACACCGCGAGCGCGATCCGCAGCGGCGTCCACCACGAGGAACCGGGCCGGGCGTACCGCCCGGACGGCCCACCGAGCCCAACGGTCAGGCCGGCGACGGCCGGATCATTCTCCGACGGCGCCTGCGCGAGCTCGCGTTGTGGTCCGGTCACGGTGGGCATCATCTCCTATCGGCTCACCTTGCGACCACCAGAGGTTACCCACCCGGGTCCAAGCGGGTTGCGGAGGTGTCCCTGCGCGCCGTTCGCAGCAGGAGCTAGCCGGCCAGGAAGTCGCGCAGGACCTTCGCGCCCTCGTTGGCCGGCGGCAGCCAGACGGAGCCCTCGACGGCGTCCGCGATCACGCGGTCGGTGACGAAGACGGTGCCGTCGTACGCCCGCATCCGGCGCCGTATGTCCTGGCGGTCGACCCGCCCGTAGACCACGACGGCGTGCTTGATCCGGGCCGCGGCAAGCAGCGGCAGGTCGGCGATCAGGTCGTCGCTGCCCAGCACCGACTGCCAGTCCTCCATCAGGACGTGCGTCACGCTGTCCAGGTCCGCCAAGGTCAACGGACGCCGGATGATCTCGGCGCCGTCGATGTCCTCGAACCACGCCTTGGCGGCCTTGGAGCCGTTCGGCCCCAGCACCAGTCGGGGTACGACGTCCTCCAGGACGGGCGGTGCGCCGACCAGCTCGGCGTACAGGTCGCGCAGGTGACCGGCCTGGGTCTCCCAGGACATCTCGTCCCGCAACCCCGGGTCCGCGGCGCGTTCGCGATACGGCTCCGGGTCCTGCAGGACGGTCTTCACGGCGAGGGCCAGCGCGTCCGGGTTCTCGGCCTCGAAGACCTCGCCGATACCGGTCTTGCCGACGAACTCCTCGAGCGTCGGCATGTCGCTGGTCACCACCGGCAGTCCGGCGAACGTGTACTCGAAGACCTTGTTCGGCAGGGCCATCTCGTGGCTCGGGTACCGCAGGATCGGGATCAGCCCGACGTCCGCGGTCCGGAGGAAGTGGATCACGTCGTTCGGCGCGACCGGGTCGAGGTAGTGCACCCGGTCCTCGATCTGCAGGGACGCGCCCAGCGCCCGCAGCTCGTCGACGGGTCGCGTGCGAGCGTGCGGCACACACACGACAGCCAGGTGTACGCCGGGCAGCAGCGGCAAGGCCTCCATCGCGGTCTCGACGCCGCGGGCCCGGGTGACCCCGCCGCTGTAGACCAGCAGGGGCACGTCGGCAGGCAGCCCGATCGTGGCGCGGATGTCGGTGATCCCGCTGTCGCGCTCGGACAGCTCCGGGCTGTTGATCACCACGGTCGGCTCGCGGTCCAGCTTGTGCCGCTTGTGCAGCGTCCGGGCGATCGCCGGGCTCACCGTGACCACCCGGTCGACGGTCCGGATGTACTCCGCCTCGTGCTGCGCCCAGGCCGCGATCATCCGCGGCGTGCGGCCGCCGTACTGCGAGAGGCCGGGGACGTACTCGTGGGCGTCGTACACGACCTTCAGGCTGCGACCGCGGAGGGCCGCCCGGCCCGCGGCGCGCGAGGCGACCCCGATGACGTGCATGTCGTGGGCGTGCAGCGCGTCCGGGCGCAGCTGGTCGATCAGGTCCGCGAAGATCGCCTCGTAGTCGTCGGCCTCCGGGACGACCGAGCGCCACCTCACCAGCCCGCTCCGGCCGGGCAGCCGGGTGTCCCACCACTGCCAGAAGTTTGTGGCCAGATTGGCCTCGGTCTCGCCGAGCCAGGCGCGAGCCGACACCGCCGCCTGGGACAGCCGCAGGCTTCGGTGCCTGAGCGACCGGCGGGTCACGCCGGCCAGATGGGCGGCCGCGCCGACCTGACCCGCCCGGCGCCTCGCCGTCGCTCGTCCGCGCTCAGCCTTCAGGTCCGCGAGCCGCGCGGCGACCCGGGCCGCCTCGACTCCTTCGGGCCGGACGTCGAACAACCGGCGGCCGCGGCGGAGCCGGCGCCGGCGGTTGCGCTCGTCCCGCAGGACGAAGTGGCCGGGGAGCCGGATCATCACCACACCGGACCGGCCGGAATCGATGGTGTCGATCGCGAGCCGGCCGGACGCGGACACTCCGAGCAACGTGACCTGGTAACCGGCCTTGCCCAGCGCGACGGCCTCCTTGAGGACCCTGGTGTCGTTGGTGATGTCGTTCGCGACGATCATCACAATGCGAGGGACGTGCACACACTCTCCTGAGCCTTCGTGAGCGCAGGCGGGGAGTGCTGGAGCTCACAGCGGTGATTGCACGGTTCAACGACGGTGACGCCCGGTCGTTAGCACCGTGGGGACTTTCGCGTAGTCCCTGGCCACTTTCATGATGCCTGAAGCCTCAAGAAAGTTGCGACTTCAGGAAAATAACGGTACAGACCTTTCGCTCGCCACTGTCAAGCGTTCGATTCAATCCGGCGGCTCCAGGTGCGCCAGCCAGGCGGTCAGGATGCTCTCGAGTTGGGCCCGCTGGGTCGCGCTGAGCGGTTCGAGCAGCCGCTTCTCGTTCGCCATGTGTGCCGCGAAGGCCTTGTCGATCAGCCGGCGCCCGGCCGGGGTGAGGCGGACCACACGCCCGCGCCCGTCGTCGGCACTGCGCCGGCGCCGGACCAGCCCGGCCGCCTCGAGCCGATCGACCCGCTTGGTCACCGCGCCGGTCGTCACCATCGTGTGCAGCGCGATCTCCCCCGGCGCACGCTCGTACGGCGAACCCGCGCGCCGGAGCGCCGCGAGGACGTCGAACTCCCCCTCCGACAGCCCGTACTTCGCGTAGAGCAGCGTCAGCTCAGCGGTGAGCTGATTCGCGATCCGGTGCAGCCGGCCGATCACGCCTTGCGGGCTGGTGTCGACATCCGGCCGCTCTGCCTGCCACTCCGCCTGGATCCTGGCCACGTGATCGGTCACGCGGTCCACTATATCTTCCTGGGAAGCTATAGTGTTTTCCATGGAAGATACCTTCCGCTGGACCCTGGTGACCGCGATCGCACCGGTCGCCTGGGGCACGAACTACTTCGTCACGCACGAGTACCTGCCGACCGGACATCCCTTGTACGGCGCGGTCTTCCGTGCTCTGCCCGCCGGGCTCCTCCTGCTCTGCGTGGCCCGGCGTCTGCCCCGCGGCGTCTGGTGGTGGCGATCGCTGCTGCTCGGCGTCTGCAACATGGGCGCGTTCTTCGCGTTGATCTACCTCGCGTCGCAACTGCTTCCGGTCAGCCTCGCGTCGACGATCATGTCGGCCTCGCCACTCACGATGGCACTGTTCGCCTGGGCGCTGCTCGCCGAACGACCGACCGTTCCGGTCCTGGCCGGTGCCGCGGCCGGGATCGCCGGCGTCTGCCTGCTCCTCGGCGCCGGCGCGACCACCGTGAACCTGCGCGGTGTCGCCGCTTCGGCCGCGGCCCTCACCATGTCGTCCTTCGGCTACGTCCTCGCGAAGAAGTGGGGACGCGCCGACGGCCCGATCGAGACCACCGCCTGGCAACTGATCGCCGGCGGCCTGGTCCTGATCCCGTTCGCGGTCATCTTCGAGGGCGACCCGCCCGAGCTCGATCTGCCCGCGATCGGCGGCTTCGCGTACGTCGGCCTGGTCGCGACCGCCCTCGCATTCACCGCTTGGTTCACGGGCCTGCGTCACCTCAGCGCAGCGACCGTCGGGCTGATCGGACTACTCAATCCGGTGACCGGCGTACTGCTCGGCGTCCTGGTCTCCGGCGAGGTGCTCACGATTCAGCAGGTGCTCGGCCTGGGCCTCGTGCTGTTCGGGATCACGCTGAGCCGTCCACGTCGCGGATCGCGAGTTGAGGCCGGAAGGGCGGGGCCTTCTAAGGTTTATCGATGAACCTCGTGTGGCGGACGCCTGAGCTGACCCTGACCTTCGCGCTCGACGACGGCCCGGTCCGGCTGACCACCGGCACGGAGCCAGGGAGCCAGCCGCTGGTCGAGGTCTCCGCGCTCGGCCACGGACGCTCCCCCGGCACGAACCGCCATGTCGACACGGTCCTCGGCCGGCGGCTCCGCTACGTCGCCCACGAGGACTCCGGAACCACGCTGCGGATCGTCCAGGAGGACGCGACCACCGGTCTTCGCGTGACGAGCGTCTTCGAAGCGGGGGCCGGCGTACAAGCCTGGTCCGAGGCATCTCTCACCCGGCCCGGCGAACTCGTGCTGGACTTCCTCTCGTCGCTTGTCGTCGGCCTGGACTCCGTCGACGCCGATCTGTACTCCGCCGCCAACGACTGGATGGCCGAGAACCGTTGGTCGGTGCAGTCGCTGCGTGCGGGCGGCGTACCGCAGATCGTCCGCGACCCGCACTACCCGGTGTCCAAGAGCCGGCACGCCGTCACCAGCACCGGCTCGTGGTCGACCGGCGAGCGATTGCCGGTCGGCGTCCTCGTCGGTACGTCGTACGCCCTGGGCTGGCAGATCGAACACAACGGGCCGTGGCATTACGAGCTCGGCGAGAACCGGCGCGGCGGCTATCTCCTGCTCAGCGGGCCGACCTCGCAGGAGCACCAGTGGACGCTACGGCTGACCGCGGACGAGACGTTCACCACGGTGCCGGTCTCGCTTGTCGCCGGCACTGACCGGGACAGCGTCTTCGCCGCGCTCACCCGGCAACGTCGTGCGGTGCGGAAGCGCCGGTCCGTCGACGACCGGATGCCGGTGATCTTCAACGACTACATGAACACGTTGATGGGCGATCCAACGACCGAGAAGCTGCTCCCGCTCATCGACGCCGCGGCCGAGGTCGGCGCGGACTACTTCTGCATCGATGCCGGCTGGTACGCCGAGGGCGACTGGTGGAGCACCGTCGGCGCGTGGCAGCCCTCGACCACCCGCTTCCCCGGCGGGCTGGGCGAGGTGATCGACCGGATCCACCAACGCGCCATGGTGCCCGGCCTCTGGCTCGAGCCCGAGGTGATCGGTGTCGACGCGCCGATCGCCCGCGAGCTGCCCGACGACGCGTTCCTCACCCAGCAGGGCATCCGCGTCGCCGAACACGGCCGGTACCTGCTCGACCTGCGCAACCCGTTGGCGCGCCGGCACCTCGACGACACGGTCGACCGGCTCGTCACCGATTTCGGCATCGGCTTCTTCAAGTTCGACAACAACACGATGACCGGGCCGGGCACCGACAAGGGCGGTACGTCGCTCGGACACGGACTGCTCGAACACCAGCGGGCGCTGCTCGACTGGCTCGACGCTTTGCAGGCGCGGCACCCCCAACTGCTGATCGAGAACTGCGCCTCCGGGGCGATGCGGATGGACTACGCGATGCTGTCCCGCCTGCATCTGCAATCCACGTCCGACCAGCAGCACCCGTTGCTCTACGCAACAATCAGCGCCGCGGCGCCGGCCGCCGTACTGCCTGAGCAGGCCGGCCACTGGGCGTATCCGATCAGTGGGACGACGCGCGAGGAGTTCACGCTTGCGCTGGTGAACGGCGTGCTGGGTCGGCTCTACCTGTCCGGTCACCTGAACCGGATGACCGACGCCGAGCTGGACCTGATCCGATCCGCGCTGGCCGCGCATCGCGACGTACTGAAGGAGATCGAGACTCTCGTCCCTTGCTGGCCGCTCGGCCTGCCGGAGTGGACCGACGAGTGGGTGGCACTCGGCCTGACCGGCTCTCGATCGACGTATCTGGCCGTGTGGCACCGAAGCGCCGGTCCGGCCGAGGTGACGATCCCGCTGGCGCGCGGGACGGTCCGTCCGATCTTCCCGACCGACGCCGACGGCTGGACCACCACCTGGTACGACGACACCCTGGTCGTCGCGACCGAGCTGGCCGAGCCGTCGGCGCGGATCCTCCGGGTCGATCAGCTGGACGACACCGAGTAGGAGTTGCTGGTGAAGTTCAGACCGCCGGACGACGACGTGATCTCGAAGCCGAACTGCACCTCTCCGACCGTGGCGTCACCCATCCAGCCCTGACCGCGGATCCAGTTCAGGACGGCCTTCACGTCGACCGACCCCGAGTTCGTGTTGGACGTGCGGAGGAACGAGAACACCGCGTTGGCGCCGTTGCTGCCGCGGTAGACGTCCCAGGTGTGGCCGCCGACGGAGACCGTGGTCTGCTTCGACCCGATCGCGCCGACCGCGCCCTGCTTGTTCATCCACAGCATGATCTCGTAGGCGTTGTTGTCGGCCCAGATGTCGTACGTCGACGCGTAGGCGCCGCTGCCGGGCCGGGACACGTTGAAGCTGCTGGTCAGCGAGCCGAGGGCACTGACCCGCTTCCCGATGTTGCGGGCGGAGTGGGGGTAGGCCTTCACGCCGCCGGTGTTCGGGTGATCGGCCCAGACTCCCCAGTTGCTGTAGGAGTTGGCCCAGATCGTCTGCGGGCCGGCACCACTGCCCCAGACGTCATTGCGAACGGTGTACCCGCCGTTGGACCAGGTGCCGAACTTGTCCGACGACGACCAGGCCGCCGCGTCGGCCGGTGCCGCGGTCACCAGGCCGGCGGCCAGTACTGTCAGCACTGCTGTTGCTGCTTTCCACCATCTCGGCATGTCGTTTCCTCTCGTTGGGGCGAACGCAGGGGAAGAACCGTGGGCGAGTGCAGGGGTATAAAGGGGTGTCGAAGCGCTTCGACTGGGGTAGAACTGGGGCAGGTTGAGGAAAGGGAGTGCGATGGTCACGATCGCCGACGTGGCCCGGCATGCCGGGGTCGCGGCCAGCACGGTGTCCTACGTGCTCAGCGGGAAGCGGACGATCTCGACCGACACCCGGGAGCGGGTGCAGCGCAGCGTCCACGCGCTCGGCTACCGCCCGAACGCGAGCGCCCGGGCGCTGGCCAGCCAGCGGTCCAACGTGCTCGCGCTGGTGATCCCGCTGCGGACCGGTATGCATGTCCCGGTGATGATGCAGTTCGCCACCGCGGTCGTGACCACGGCCCGCCGGTTCGATCACGACGTACTGCTGCTGACCGCCGACGAAGGACCGGACGGGCTGGAGCGGGTCGCGCAGAGCTCGCTGGTGGACGCGCTCGTCGTGATGGACGTCGAGCTGCACGACGAGCGGGTCCCGGTGCTGCGCGAGCTGCCGATGCCGTCGGTGCTGATCGGATACCCCGACGACGCCGACGGCCTGACCTGTATCGACCTGGACTTCGTTGCCGCCGGCGCGCATTGTGTCGACCACCTGGCCGACCTCGGCCACCGTTCGCTGGCTCTGCTCGGTACGCCGTCCGCCGTCTACGAGCGCCAGACCGGGTTCGCCCAGCGGACGCTCACCGGGTTCGTCGAGGCGGCCGAGCGCCGCGGTGTGCTCGGGGTCGAAACGCCGTGTGAGCACACCTTCGACGCGATCCTGCACACGGTCGAGCAACTCCTCAGCGACCACCCCGACATCACCGGGCTGGTCGTCCAGAACGAGCCGATCATCGGCCCGCTGCTCGACGTACTGCGCCGCCTCGGCCGCCGCGTCCCGGAGGACATGTCGCTGGTCGCGATCTGCGCGGACGACGTCGCCGAGCGGCAGGTCCCCCAGCTGTCGTCGGTCAGCATCCCGGCGGAACGGATCGGCGACCAGGCGGTCGAGTCGCTGATCACGAAGCTCGAGGGCGGCGAGGTGCCCAGCCTGACCCTGGTCCCGCCGACGCTGACCGCCCGCGGCAGCACCTGCCCTCACGGCGACCTCACCACGGCATAACCGCCGGCCGGGACCGGCAACTCGCCGGCGACCAGCTCACCCGCATCCGGTACGGCGAACTCTGCGTCTCCGTGGTTGAACAGAAGGGTCCAGGTGGTGTCGCCGGACCGTCGTCGGACGGTCTCCACCGGCGAGGGCGAGAGCTCGAAGAGCCGCGCGGCGGTGGCATCGTCCAGCTCGGTCGACACGTACCACGCCGTACCTGCTCCGACCTGGCGGCGCGTGATCGCCGGCTTGCCGTCCAGGACTCCACCGGCGTACCGATCGACGACCTCGGCCGACACCGCGCGCACATCCTCCCTCCACAAACGCCCACGGCCGCCGGAGGAAAGGACGACCTCGCCGTCGTCCGGCAGCGGATGGAATTCCTCGACACGCACGCCGAGCAGGTCCGCGAACGCACCGGGATACCGAATCCTCAGGTCAGGATCGACAATCCCGCTGAAGTACCCGACAACCAACTGTCCGCCGCTCTCCACGTAAGCAGCGAGATTCGCCGCGGCATCGTCACTCACGAGATAGAGGCTGGGGGCAACGACCAGCTTGTAGGACGTCAGATCGTCAGTGGGAGCGGCGAAGTCGACCGTCACTCCCCCGCGCCAGAAGTGCCGATGCGCGGCGCGGACGGCGGCCAGGTAGTCGAGCGACGACGAGGGAAGGTGGGTGCCTTGCATCGCCCACCAGCACTCGGCGTCCCAGAGGATCGCGACGTCGGCCACAACGTTGCTCTCGGCAACTTCAGCCAGGTGCGGCAGCTCCGATCCGAGCTGTGTGATCTCCCGGAACATCCGGCTGTCCGGGCCCGCGTGCGGCACCATCGCCGAGTGGTACATCTCCGCGCCGCCCCGCGAGGCGCGCCACTGGAAGAACAACACACCTTGCGAGCCGCGGGCGATGTTGGACAGGCTGTGTCGCGCCATCCGACTCGGCTCCTTCGCGTGCATCCGCGGCCCGGTATTGAGCGTGCCCGCCGCCTGCTCCATCAACAGCCACGGCCTCCCACCGGCCCAGCCGCGGGCCAGGTCCGCACCGAAGGCCGTCTGCTCCTCGGCCGCGATCCCGGCCTGATCCGGATAGTGGTCAATGGCAACGACATCGACCTCGGCGGCCCAACGCGCATGGTTCACCGGAACCCAGTTGCCGAACACGAAGTTCGTCGTGATCGGCAACGGCGACACCTTCCGCAGCTCGGTCTTCTGCTCCAGATACGCGGCCAGCAGCTCGTCCGACCAGAAGCGCCGGAAGTCCAGGTACTGCGTCGGATTCACCAGGTACTGCGTCTTGCGCGGCGGCTCGACGTCGGTCCAGTCGGCGTACCCCTGACTCCAGAACGCGGTTGTCCACGCCTCGTTCAACCGGTCGAGCGTGCCGTAGCGCTCCTGCAGCCACTCGCGGAATCGTGCCGCAGCCAACGAGCAGTAGCAGACCGTCCCGTATTCGTTGTGCACGTGCCACATCGCCAGCGCCGGGTGATCGTGATAGCGCTCGGCCAACGCCCGCGCGATCCCACGCGCAGCCTCGCGATACGCCGGCGCGCACGCGCAGTACGTGTCCCGGCTGCCATGCGTGAGCCGTACGCCGTCTGCTGTCACCGGCAGCGCCTCGGGGTGCAGCCGGCTGAACCACGGCGGTGGCGATGCGGTCGGCGTCGCCAGATCGACGCTGACACCACCGTCGTACAACTGGTCGAGAATTTGGTCCAGCCAGATGAAGTTGTACTGCCCCGGGGACGGTTCCAGGGTCGACCAGGAGAAGACGCCGACGGTCACCAGGTTCACGCCGGCCTGACGCATCAGGTCGACGTCCTCCTTCCACACCGCCGGATCCCACTGCTCAGGGTTGTAGTCGCCGCCGTACCAGAGTCTCGTCATACCGGCTCCCCGTACGGAATCCCGAAGCCGTTGGTGGACAGGTACACCCGCCCATACACGCGCGGATCGCCGGCGATCGCGTCACCGGTGGACGCGTACTGGTGCCGATCGTCGTTCACGCGCACCCACGAGGCGCCGCTGTCGTCCGACCGGAAGATGCCGCGGACGCCGCCCACCTTCCCCGACGTGTACGCGGCCATGTCCCGGTGACGGGGCGCGGCCTTGCCGAAGCCGATGGTGTAGGCCTCATCGATCGATGTCACGGGAACGTACGTTAGCCCGCTGTCGACCGACCGATACAGACCGCCGGTGCCCGCTGCGAGCCAGCAGTGCCCGGCCCGATCGAGCACGGTCTCCAGCTTCCCGGCGCCCGTCGGCAGACCGGTCGCGGTCACGGTGAAGGAAGCGCCGCCGTTCGTGCTGACGTACGCCGTACCGGTGGCTGGATCGAATCCGTAGAACAACCTGCCGTCGACCCGATCACCGACGACAGCGGCCTTGACCGGCAGCCCCGTGACTGCGGTCCACGTCGCGCCACGATCGCGCGAGTAGTGCGCAACCAGGTCGTCCGGCGCCCAGACGATCGTCCGCGCGTCCGTGCTGACCGCGATCCGGCCGGGTTGTGTCATCGGTGCCGGCTCGCCGGTGAACGGCTGCCAACTCACCCCGGCGTCGGTCGAGTAGGCGCCGCGCTCCCCCGCGTTCGCGTTCGCCAGCCGGACCACGAAGCCCGGTGCCCGAGCGGCGTAATCCAGGCTCGGCGAGGTTCCACTGACCGGATTCGACGCCTGTCCGTCCGGCGGCACCCGGTCCAGCCGGTCGTGGCGATACACCCCGATGTCCCCGAGCGCGCTGATCAGCGGCGGTCCCCAGGGCGGACTGATCAGGTCGAGTACGGCGGTCTCCTCCAGGCCCTGCGCACGGACAGACCAGTGGGTACTGCGGCCGGCCTCGGCCTCGGTCGCGTCGTCGGTGCCGAAGATCGTCGCACCGGTGACGTAGAGGACCTTGCCGGAGTCGAACGGGTCGATCGAGATGTCGCCGATCATCCAGCCGAGCTTCGGCGTCCCGTGGAAGTTCAGGTACGGCGCTCCCGACGTGTCGAGCACGATCCGCTCGCCGATCGAGGACCAGGTCCGTCCGCCGTCGACCGATCGGAAGATGTCGTCCACCGGACCCCACCGGCCCATCGTCGCCACCATCACGGTGCCGGGCCGGCGCGGATCCGTGGCCAGGCCGGCGTACCCGAACCCGGCCTCGCCGCCGGTGTTCGGCCGCAGCGGGGTGATGTCGGTCCACTCACCGGTGCCGGTGTCCAGTTTGTGCACGGCGCCGTCGTACATCTCGTACGGTCCCGGCAGGTCGCCGTAGCTCACGTAGATGTTGCCATCGGCCCCTAGTTCGCCGTGGTGTGGCAACAGGCCAACCGGTTGGCCGGGGATCGGCGCCCAGGTCGCACCGGCGTCGGTGCTGCGGTACAACCCAGCGGCGGCGTCAGCCACACCCGCGTAGATCGTGCCGTCGCGTGGGTCGAAGAAGACGAAGCCGATCCCGATACCGGGCGTGCCGGTGTCCGGGAAGCTGTCGACCCGCGCCCAGGTGACGCCGCGATCGGCGCTGCGCCACAAACCTTGGTTGCGGGTCCCGAGGAACAGGATCCGGCCGTCGTGCGGGTCGACGGCCAGCCGCTCACCCATCGAGCGGCCGGGTTCGTTGCCGCCGAGTTTGAACGGCAGGTCGGTCCGGACGTACGTCCGGCCCTGATCAACGGAGCGGAGGATCGCCCCGTTGATCGGAGACCAGTCGTTGGTATAGGTGCCGACGGCAAGGTACAGCCGCCGCGGGTCCGCCGGGTCGACGGCCAGACTCTCGACACCGGTCCAGTTCCACTCGTCCCAGCCGACCCAGTGCAGTAGTTGCACCCAACGCTGGGTGCGGTTGTCGAATCTGACCGCACCGCCGATGTCGGTGCGCGCGTAGACCAGCCCACGCCGGCCCGGATGGTGGGTGATTCCGGTGACGAAGCCGCCGCCGACGATCTCGACGTTCCGCCAGCGATACCTGTTCGACGGTGCCGCCTGGGCGTGACCGGCGGTTGTCGCGAGCATCGCCGTACCGGTGCTGAGGGCAAGGAACTGCCGTCGCGTGCTCATCCCTTCACCGCGCCGATGATGACGCCCTTGGTGAAGTGCCGCTGGATGAACGGGTAGACGAGGAGGACCGGGACGATCGCGATCACGACGATCGCCATCTTGATGGCCAGACCGGGCGCCGGCTGCATGCCGAGGCCGGTGCCAGTCGCTATGCCGCCGGCGCCGGTCGGCAGGGGCTGCTGCTGCACGATGTACGTCCGCAACACCATCTGCAACGGCCACTTGTTGTTGTCGTTGATGTAGAGCAGCGCGTTGAAGAACGCGTTCCAGTAGCCGACGGCGTAGAACAGGCCGACAACCGCGACGACGGCCTTCGACAGCGGCATGACGATCCGGCGGAGGATGGCGAACTCGCCCGCGCCGTCGATCCGCGCGCTGTCGATCAGCTCGCCCGGAATGCCCATGAAGAACGAGCGCATCACGATCAGGTTGAACGCCGAGATCGCGGTCGGCAGGATCAGCGACGCGTAGTGGTCGATCAGGCCGAGCGAGTTCACCAGCAGATAGCTCGGGATGATGCCCGGCCCGAACAGGAACGTCAGCAGTACGACGAACAGCAGCGGCCGATGGAACACCGACCCCGGCCGCGATAGGCCGTACGCCGCCAGCACGGTGATCCCGAGACTGAACGCCGTGCCGACTGCCGTGATCAACACGCTGATCAGCAGCGCCCTCGTGACCACACCACCAGACAGGAGTTGCACGTACGCCGCCACCGTCAGCTCGCGCGGTACGACGACCAACCCGCCAGCGCGGGTCACCGCTTCCGTGCTGGACAGACTTGTCACCACCACGACGTACAGCGGGAACGCCACCGCCAAAGCGATCAGCGTCAGCACGACCGGCTTGCTCAGCCGACCGATCGCGGTCGGTTCCTCTTCCCAGACAGCCCTTGCGGTCATGAGCGCGAATACACCCCCTGCTCGCCCACCAGGTGAGCGAATCGGTTGGCCACCAGGACCAGGACGAGGCCGATCACCCCTTTGAAGAGACCGGCTGCGGCGCCGTACCCGAAGTCGCCGACGAGCAGGCCCTGGTAGTACACGTACGTGTCGAGCACCTCGGCGGCGCCTCCGCCGACGGCGCTGCGTTGCAGGATGAACTGCTCGAAGCCGACCGTCAGCGCGTCGCCGAGGCGGAGGATCAGGAGCAGGACGATCACCGGACGCAGGCCGGGCAGCGTGATGTGCCAGAGCCGGCGCCAGCGGTTGGCCCCGTCGGCCGCCGCGGCTTCGTAGAGCGCCGGGTTGATGGTGGAGAGGGCCGCGAGGAAGACGATCATCCCCCAGCCCGCGTCTTTCCAGACCGACTGGGCGGTGACCAGCAGGATGAACGTGTCCGGCTTCGTCATCAGGTCGACCGCCGAGTGTCCGTGATCCCGCAGCGTCTGCGCCAGCAGGCCGGCGCCGCCGATCATCTGCTGGAACAACGACACGACCAGCACCCAGGAGAAGAAGTGCGGCAGGTAGACGATGCCTTGGACAACGTTGCGGATCTTTGCCGACAGCACGCTGTTCAGCAGCAGGGCCAGTGCGATCGGGATCGGGAAGAAGAAGATCAGCTGGACCGCGGTGATGGACAGGGTGTTCGCGACCGCCCGCCAGAACGCCGGCTCGGAGAACATCCGGCTGAAGTTCGCGAACCCGATGAACTCGCTGCCCCGGATCCCGGCGTACGGCGAATAGTCCTGGAAGGCGATCACGTTGCCGAACGTCGGGAAGTAGTGGAACACGCCGAGCAACACGATCACCGGCAACACCATCACCAGCAACGGCCAATCCCGCCGCAACCGATGCCGGAACCGCATGCCGGAACGCTTCTCGGACCTCGCCGGAGCCGCCTGCCGGGCCGCCCGCTCCGGGGGCTTAACGACCGTTGTCACTGAGAACCTTGGCGTAGAAGTCGCGGCCTTCGTTGCCGCCGTTGGTCTGCCATTGTTTGACCGCCGTCTTCAGCTCGCTGACCGGCTTGCGGCCGCGGAAGATGTCCTGGAGCGTGTCGTCGAACGGCTGGTACAGCGCGGCCATCTTGGCCGGCTGCTCCACCCGGATCCCGTCGAACAGGTTCTTCTCGCGGACCTTCGCCGCCGCGTTCTGCCAGGCACTCATCGACTGCACATACCCCGGGTACTCGCTCTCGGTGATCGCCGTCGGACGGCCACCCAGGAAGATGTACGTCTGCGAGACCTCCTTCTGACCGAGTGCGGTGAGCCTCGGAGCGCCGGAGGCCTGCTTCACGTAGTGCTTGCCCTCGACCCCGTAGTTGTAGAGCACGTACTCCTCGGTTCCGAACGGCGCCGACGTGTAGTTCATGACGCCGAGCAGCTCCTTCACCCGCTGCTCGCCGACCCCCTTCTTCACGAAGGTGAAGATGCCGGCCGGATCACCGCCCCAGGTGATCGGCGCACCGCCGTCGTGAGCGAACGGCATCACCGGCTGCGGGTTGAACTTCGGGTTGATCGTCTGCTGCCGCTGCAACGCCTCGTGCCAGCCGCCCAGCCCGTTCTGCCGGATGACGAACTTCCCGCCCTCGAACAGCGCGTTCTCGTCCGCTCCGGCGTTCGCGACCACCTCAGGATGCACGTATCCCAACTGGAACAGCCTGCGGACGAACGCCACCGACTCCTCGAACTCCGGGGTCTCGATCTTGTTCACCAGCTTGCCGCTGGAGTCCTTGCGCCAGCTGCCGGGCGCCCCAAACATCCGGGCCATCTCGTCGGCGACCGAGCCGAACGCCCACCGGCCCGCCTTCGCGTCGGTCAGCTGCTTGCCGAGCGCCAGCACCTCGTCGGCGTTCTTCGGCGGCTGCGCGCCGACCTGGTCGAAGATGTCCTTGCGGTAGAACAGCGCCCACGGGAACCCGTCCGACGGGAACGGCACTGCCTTCAGCTGGGAGTTCCACACGCCGTACGCCCAGGCGCGGGTCGGCAGGTTGGCCAGCATCGGGTACTCCGCCGCCTTGTCACCGGCCAGGTACGGCGTGAGGTCCTCGAACAGCTTGTCCACGGCCTGGCCGAACCGGGTCAACCCGGAGATGTTCCAGCCCGGGATGCAGAGCAGCTCGGGCACGTTGCCGGCCGCGAGGATCGGACCGAGCTTGTCGCCGTAGTCGTTGCCGTTGAGGATGTTGAACCGGACCGGCGCCCCGATCCGCTCGTTGTTCGCGTCGTAGTAGGAGTTCTTGCCGAGGCCGGGCGGCATCGGGCTCCACAGCGGCGTCATCGCCGAGACTTCCTTGCCGCTCGGCACCATCTTGTCGGGCACGGCCCGCTTGAGCTCGCTCGGATAGTGCGAGAAGCCGGGTGACGCGCCGTTCTCGCCGGGCAGGTCCGGCTTCACCGGCTCGTACGCGATGAACTTCGGCAGCAGGCCGGACAACTTGTCCTCGGTCTCGGCCCGGCCGCTCGTGCTGGATCCCGAACTGCTGTTGGAGCAGCCGGTCAGTGTCACACCGCCGGCAGCCGCGGCACCGACGCCGAGCAGGGAGATGAAGGTCCGGCGCCTGGTGCCGCCGATCTCTGGTCCGGTCACGTCGCATCCCCTAGAATTAGTTGGGCTGGTAGCCAAACAAATTAGCTCAGAGCCGACGGGGCGACAAGGTGTAGAACTAGGTTGTGTTCGGCGATGCGCCGGCGTGGCAGCACCACACACAACCTCGGGCAGGACTCGATCGAGGGACGGACCTTGACCACACAGACCGCGGACCACACCCATATCCGCGCGACCAACCTGGCCGCGGTGCTGGGCTACCTGCGCCGCCAGGCACCCTGCTCGCGGGCCGCGATCGCCACCGGGACCGGTCTCAACAAGGCGACCGTGACCAGCATCGTCGGGGATCTGCTCGAGCGCCGCCTGGTCCGCGAGACCCAGCAGACCCAGAACCACGTCGGCCGCCCGGCGACGCTGCTCGTGCTCGACGGATCGGCGTACGCGACGATCGGGCTCGAGGTGAGCGCCCGCGGCCTGACCGCGCTCGGCTGCGACACCGCCGGCGAGCAGGTACTGCGTTGGCACCGCGCGAGCCCGGGCGTGGACGCCGGGCCGGCGAAGACGATCGCAGCGCTGGCCAACCTGGCCCGCCGGGCGGTGACCGCCGTGCAGTCGTCCGGTCGACAGGTTCTCGGGATCACGGTGGGCGTGCCAGGGCTGGTGAATCGCGACGGTGCCGTCGTGCTGGCCGCGGGCCTGGGCTGGCGAGACGTGCCGATGCGGGCTGAGCTCGCAGCGGCACTCGGGCGACCGGACATCCCGGTGACGGTCGACAACGACGCGTCGCTGGGCGTGCTGGCCGAGCATCTCTACGGACCGCACGCCGGGACCAGAAACCTGATCCGGCTGACCGGGGACACCGGTGTCGGGGCAGGCATCATCGTCGACGGCAAGCCGCTCGAAGGTCACCTCGGGTACGTCGGGGAGATCGGCCACCTGCGCCTGGTCCCGGACGGACCTCGCTGTGGATGCGGTCGACGGGGCTGTCTCGAGGCGCTGGCGAGTATGCCGTCGATCATGTCCCGGACGGACGTGACCGACAGCGATCCGCAGCTCCAACTCGAGGAACTGATCCGGCGCGCCGACGCCCAGGAGACCGCGGTGACACAGGTCCTCGCCGAGGCCGGCGCCTATCTGGGCCAGGGCATCGCCGCGCTCGTCAACATCCTCAATCCCGAGATCGTCGTCCTCGGCGGCGCCTATGCCCTCCTCGCCGACCACCTCACTCCCGCTCTCGACAAGGCTCTCCGCGAGGCGACCATCGCTCCCGACGCCGGCGGCTGCACAGTCCTCACGTCGACGCTCCCCGACACCGCCACTCCCCTGGGCGCCGCCGCCCAGGCTCTGACGCCGCTCACCCAGGGCCGGCTCCCGGCCCGCTAGCCCCGCGACGGCACGGTAAGCGCCTACCCGGAGCGAGCCCGCGAGGTCTTGACCGTGGGCGCTCGGGATGCAACCCTCTGTTCACGCCCGATCTGTCGAAGCGCTTCGACCAACTGTCGACGATGATCGTTCGAAGCGCTTCGACACACAGCCCGTGGAGTCGATCGCCGATGAGAACTCCAGCTCCTCCCCCGTTCCGTGATCCGGCCCGGCCGACCGGCGCGCGGATCGACGATCTGCTCGCCCGGCTCACCCCGGACGAGAAGGTCGCGCTCCTGCACCAGTACCAGCCGCCCGTCCCGCGGCTGGGCCTGGACGCGTTCCGCACCGGCACCGAGGCGCTGCACGGCGTCGCCTGGCTCGGTCCGGCGACGGTCTTCCCGCAGGCGATCGGCCTCGCCACCACCTGGAACCCGGACCTGGTCCGGGCCGTCGGTGCCGCGGTCGGTGACGAGGTCCGCGTGTTCCACCGCAAGGACCCGGCCGGTGTCGGTCTCAACGTCTGGGCCCCGGTGGTCAATCCGCTCCGCGACCCGCGCTGGGGCCGGAACGAGGAGGGGTACGCCGAGGATCCCTGGCTGACCGGAGTCGTCGCGACCGCGTACGGACACGGGCTCGCCGGCGACGATCCGTCGTACCTCAGGACCGCTCCGACCCTCAAGCACTTCCTTGCCTACAACAACGAAACGGATCGCTGCACGACCTCGAGCAACCTGCCGCCGCGGGTCCTGCACGAGTACGAACTGCCGGCGTTCCGCGCGCCGATCGAGTCCGGCGCGGCGGTCGGGGTGATGCCGTCCTACAACCTGGTGAACGGACGGCCTGCGCACCTGAGCCCGCTGATCAACGACGTACTCCGCACCTGGACCGGCGACGACTTGCTGGTCGTCAGCGATGCCTACGCGCCCAGCAACCTGTTCGGTCTGCAGCAGTACGCGCCCGACGGCGCGACCGCGTACGCCGCCGCGGTCAAGGCCGGCGTGGACAGCTTCACGCAGGACGACACCAACTCGAGCCCGACGATCGACCGGCTCCGCGAGGCGCTCGAATGCGGGCTGCTCACGTGGGCAGACATCGACACCGCAGTACGGCGGGTGCTCGCGATCCGGCTCCGGCTCGGCGAGTTCGACCCGCCCGAGCTCGATCCGTACCGCGGTCTGGAGCCTGATCTGGTCAACTGCCCCGCCCACCGCGAGCTGGCCCAGGACGCCGCACGTCAGGCGATCGTGCTGCTCAAGCACGAATGCCAGGTCCTGCCACTGAGCGAGGCCGTCCAGCGGGTCGCCGTCATCGGACCGCTCGCCGGCGCCCTCAGGGAGGACTGGTACGCCGGAACGCTGCCCTACCAGATCACCGCACTGGACGGCATCGTCGAGCGTCTCGGCCGCGACCGCGTGCAGTACTGCGAGGGCGTCGACCGGGTCACCCTCCGGATCGCCGACTCCTCGTCGTACCTGACGGTCGGTCCGGACGCCGTACTGCGAGCCGGCCGGGAACCGGGCGAGTTCGACCTGTTCGACTGGGGCGGCGATGCGTTCGCGCTGCGGTCGGTGCGGAACGGGCAGCACCTGAGTGTGAGCGACGACGGGGAACTCGTCGCCGATCAGCCCGGTCCGAACGGCTGGGAAGTCAAGCAGACGTTCAGGTTCGTCCAGCTGGGCGGCAACGTGCTGATCCAGCACCTGCACAGTGGCCGGTACCTCCACGTCGATGCGGAAGGTGCGATCAGCCTGGCCGACCAGGCGACACCGTTCGTGCTCGACGTCGTCGTCGACGGTGCCGCGCAGGCAGCCGTCATCGCTGCCCGCGCCGATGTCGCGATCGTTGTCGCCGGCAACCACCCGTTGGTGAACGGCCGGGAGACCGAGGATCGTGACAGCCTCGACCTCCCGGCGGCCCAGGACCGGCTGATCCGCCAGATCCACGCAGCGAATGCGCGCACGGTGCTCGTGCTCAGCAGCAGCTATCCGTTCGCGATCGGCTGGGCGCAACAGCACCTGCCGGCGATCCTCTGGTCCGCGCACGGTGGGCAGGAGTACGGCCGCGCGCTGGCCGACGTACTGTTCGGCGACCACGACCCCGCCGGGCGACTGACCCAGACCTGGTACGACTCCGCGGCGGACCTCCCCGACCTCCTCGACTACGACATCATCACCACCGACGCGACGTACTTGTATTACCGGGGCACGCCGCTTTACCCCTTCGGTCACGGCCTGAGCTACACCAGCTTCAGGTACGCCGACCTGCGGCTGAGCACACCGTCGATCGCATCCGACGGCGAGGTCCGAGTCACCTTCACGGTCACGAACACCGGTGATCGGCCGGGCACCGAGGTGGCCCAGCTGTACACCCGTCAGCAGCGTTCACGAGTCAAGCAACCGCTCCGGCAGCTCCGTGGTTTCCGCCGGTTGTCGCTCGCCCCCGGAGAGAGCGCCGACGTCGAGCTGACCGTCGCCGCGACCGACCTCGGATTCTGGGACGTGACGCGGGACCGCCACTGCGTCGAGTCCGCGCGCCACAGTGTCATGGCCGGCCGGTCAAGCACCGACCTTCGACTGACCACGACCCTCGACGTCCGCGGCGAACGCATCCCGCCGCGAACGCTCGCGCTAGCCGCGACCAGCTTCGACGAGTACTGCGGAATCACCCTGTACGACGAGTCGACCGTCTCACTGGAACCCCAGGCCTGGTTGGCGTTTCACGACGTCGAGCTGAATTCCGAAACAGCCGTCGACGTCACCGCCGCGAACCGCGGGACCGGACCGGCGACGATCGAGCTCCGCCTCGACGATCCGTTGCACGGGGAACTCCTCGGCACAGTCCGACCCACAGGTCAGCTCATGCCGATCACCGGGCAACTCGTCCCGGTGACCGGCGTACACACGCTCTATGCGGTCTTCTCTGCAGCGGACGTCGTGCTCGAGAGTTTGACCGTGTAGCGCTCGCACACACCCTCGACCACGCGCGACTCGATCTCACCGTCGCGCAAGGCCAGTTCGATCACGGCAGCCACTCCCCCGTCGGCGTCGGGCAGCTCGACCACGGTCGTCTGCCCCTCGCTCGGCGCGAACCAGCGCAGCTCGACCCCGTCGGCCCAGTCGTACTCCGGCCGGTCGTCGACCGCCCCGATCGGGATCACGGCCCCCTCACGCACGAACAAAGGCACGCTGTCGAACCCGTGGGTCTGCTGCACCCAGCTCGGACCCGACAGCACCTCGCCGGTCAGCAGCGACGTCCATCGTCCGCGGGGCAGGTAGAACGAGACGGCGCCGTCCAAGCTCATCACGGGAGCAACCAGCAGATCGGGACCGAGCATGTATTGGCGATCCAGATAGGCGACCGCCGGATCGTCGGGGAACTCCAGAACCATCGGCCGCATCATCGGCACCCCGTCCTGATGCGCCTCGGCGGCGGCCATCATCAGGTACGGCATCAACGAGAGCTTCAGCTTGGTGAACTTCCGCAGTACGTCGACCGCCTCGTCGTCGAACGCCCACGGCACCCGGTACGACGACGAGCCGTGCAACCGCGAGTGCGACGAGAGCAGCCCGAACGCCACCCAGCGCTTGAAGATCGCGGGATCGGGCAGGCCCTCGAAACCGCCGATGTCGTGACTCCAGTACCCGAAGCCCGACGCGGCCAGCGAGAGCCCGCCGCGCAACGACTCCGCCATCGCCTCGAAGGTCGACTCGCAGTCGCCACCCCAGTGCACCGGGAACTGCTGCCCGCCGGCCGTCGCGGAACGGGCGAACAGCACCGCTTCGCCCTCACCCCGGTTCTCCTCGAGCAGACCGAACACGGCCGCGTTGTAGAGCTGCGCGTAGTAGTTGTGCATCCGCTCCGGATCGGATCCGTCGTGCCAGACGACGTCGGTCGGGATGCGCTCGCCGAAGTCGGTCTTGAAGCAGTCGACGCCCAGATCGATTAGTGTTTGCAGCTTCGAGCGGTACCACGCGGTCGCGTCCGGGTTGGTGAAGTCGACGATCGCCATCCCGGCCTGCCACAGGTCCCACTGCCAGACCGAGCCGTCCGGTCGCTTGACCAGATAGCCGAGTCGCCTGCCCTCCTCGAACAACACCGACCGCTGCGCGATGTACGGGTTGATCCACAGGCTGACGCGCAGACCGCGATCCTTCAGCCGCCGGACCATGCCGGCCGGATCCGGGAACGCGACCGGATCCCACAGGAAGTCGCACCAGTGGAACTGCCGCATCCAGAAGCAGTCGAAGTGGAACACGCTCAACGGAAGGTCCCGCTCAGCCATCCCGTCGACGAACGCGCTCGTCGTCTCCTCGGTGTAGTCCGTGGTGAACGACGTCGACAGCCACAGCCCCATCGACCACGCCGGCACGCGTGCGGGCCGCCCGGTCAGTGCTGTGTAGCGGCGGAGGACGTCCTTCGGGGTCGGACCGGCGAAGACGTAGTACCCGAGCTCCTGGCCCTCGACGCTGAACTGGTTGCGGGACGTGACCTCCGAGCCGAGCTCGAACGACACGCGGGCAGGGCTGTCGACGAGTACGCCGTACCCGTTGCTGCTCAGGTAGAACGGCACGTTCTTGTACGCCTGCTCGCTCGACGTACCGCCGTCGGCGTTCCAGCTGTCGACGATCTGACCGTTCTTCACGAACGCACCGAAGCGTTCGCCCAGGCCGTAGATCGTCTCGCCGACGCCGAGCGCCAGCTGTTCGTGGACGTACTGCTTGCCATCGGCATCGGTAATCAGGCCGACGCTCCGCGGACCCGAGTTCGTCAGCGGGCGGCCGTCCTGCTCGAACCGCACGTCCCACGGCCCGTCGAGCGCGATCACCACGCTCAGCTCCCCGGACGTCAACCGCGCCTCGGCGGCACCGACGTCCACCTTCACCGGATGATCGTCGTCGGTGTTCAAGCGGTACGCCGGTCGCGCGGGCAGGCCACCGAGATGGTGCGCGATCCGGACCCCGATCACGCCGCGCGCCGGCGAGGAGAACGTCACCGTGAACAGCGGCTGGTTGAGCGTGTCGCCGCGCCGCTCGATCCGCTTGACCGGTGCGAACACGGTCAGCTCCCGCTCCCCCGCCTGCACGCTCTCGACCTCGGCCGGCCGCAACCGCCTCAATCCCGCCCGGAGCTGCCAGTACCCGTCGCTGAACTTCATCGTGGCCAGCCTCTCCCGGAGGGTGTCGAAACACTTTTCGGAACACCGTTCGCAACACTGTCGAAGCGCTTCGACAACGCTAGGTGGGCCGACTTCATGGAGTCAAGTTTGTCCACCTCTCAGCGGATTCTCAGCGTGTCTCGGTGACACTGGGCGGATGCGAGTGCTGATGGTCGAGGACGAGCTGCGGTTGGCCGACACGGTGCACCGCGGTCTGACCGACGCCGGGTTCGTCGTGGAGATGGTGCACGACGGCGAGAACGCGGTGTGGGCGGCGACCGAACACAGCTACGACGTGATCGTGCTGGACATCATGTTGCCCAAGCTCAACGGGTATCGGGTGCTGGAGATGCTGCGGGCGCGCGGGATCTGGACGCCGGTGCTGATGCTGACCGCGAAGGACGGCGAGTACGACCAGACCGACGCGTTCGACCTCGGCGCGGATGACTACCTGACCAAGCCGTTCAGCTTCCTGGTCCTGATCGCGCGGTTGCGGGCCCTGATCCGGCGCGGCGGTCCGGAGCGGCCGGTGGTGCTGACCGCGGGCGACCTCTCGCTGGACGTGGCCCGGCGGCGGGTGGAGCGGGACGGGCGGGAGATCACCCTCACGCCCCGCGAGTACGGCCTGCTCGAGTTCCTGATGCGGCACCGCGGCGACACCGTCAGCAAGACCGAGATCCTGGCCTCGGTCTGGGATCCGGCGTTCGACGGCGACCCCAACGTGGTCGAGGTCTACGTCCGCTACCTCCGCAAGAAGATCGACACCCCCTTCGCCCGCCACGCGATCGAGACCATCCGAGGCATGGGATACCGGCTCAACCCCGAGGGTGGCTAGCCGTACCTGCGAAACTGTGTGGGTGAGCACGGTCGTGCGACGGCGGGTGGACGGGTGGTACCGGACCGCGGGTGGGTGGCGGCAGGCAAGCGTGCGGAGTCGCTCGACGGCCGCGGCCGTGATCGTGGTCGCCGTCGCGATGATGCTCGGCGCCGCCGCGTTGCTGCTGCTCCTGCAGCGTGCGCTGATCACCGAGGTCTCCGACGCGGCTGAGGGCCGGGTCGGCGATGTGGCCGGCCAGGTCAGCTCGGAAGGTACGGCGGGCCTCGCCCGCGATCTGGTCGAGACCACCCGCGCGACCCAGCTCGTCCAGGTCCTGGATCCGGCCGGACGTGTCATCGCCGCCTCGTCGAGCCGGGTCGGCAACACGCCGTTGACCGATCTCCGTCCCCCGGCGGGGGCGCTGATGCGGGCCGAGGTCGGCGAGATGCCGTTGATCGACGACGACCACAACTACCTGATCGTCGCGCAGGGAGCGTCGTACGGCGGGCAGACGTACACAGTCGTGGTCGCGTCGTCGGTGGAGACGCAACGGCAGACGGTGACCACGGTCGCGAAGTACCTGGTGATCGGGTTCCCGGCGTTGCTGATCGTGGTCGGCGTGGCCGGGTGGCTGATGGTCGGGCAGGCGCTGCGCCCGGTGGAGCGGATCCGCTCCCGGGTGCAGGGCATCGGCACGCGGGACCTCACCGAGCGGGTCCCGGTGCCGGAGACGCGGGACGAGATCGCGCGGCTCGCGGTGACGATGAACGAGATGCTCGACCGGCTCGAGACCGGACAGGCGACGCAGCGGGCGTTCGTGGCCGACGCCAGCCACGAGCTGCGGTCGCCGTTGGCCACGCTGACCGCGGCGCTGGAAGTCATCGAGGCAGACACCACCGGGCGGGCGTGGCACGAACTGCGTGCGGTGATGGGGACCGAGACCGACCGGATGCGGAAGCTCGTCGAGGACCTCCTGCTGCTCGCGAAGGCCGACGACACCGGGATCCGGATGCAGCAGACGGACGTGGACCTCGACGATCTGGTCGCGGCCGAGATGCAGCGATTGCGAAGCTCGATGCCCGAGCTGAAGGTGACCGGTGACGTCCGCCCGGTTCGGGTAGTCGGCGACCCGGCGCGATTGAGTCAGGTACTGCGGAACCTCGTCGACAACGCTGCCCGCGCCGCGCACACCAGCGTCCACCTGGCCACGGCCGAGAAGGACGGATCGGCGATCGTCACGGTCGAGGACGACGGCGACGGGATCCCCGAGGCGGATCGCCTGCGGGTGTTCGAACGGTTCGTCCGGCTCGACATCAGCCGCTCCCGCGCGAGCGGCGGCTCCGGTCTGGGACTGTCCATTGCCCGCGAGATCACCCGCGCGCACCACGGCACGATCACGCTCACCTCGTCGAGCACCGGCGGCACGACGGCCACCGTCACGCTACCGAACATCGGGTAGGGGGTGGTGCGGACCGGCCCTTCGGGACGAAGCTGATTGTGAAGGAGGTGGGTGTGGTGAAAGCGGCAGCAGGCGACCAAGTTGTGGTCGAGACCAGCCATCTGATGGCACACCGGCGCGAGGGGAAGATCGTCGAGGTGCACGATCCGGGCGGCGCACCGCCGTACCTCGTGCACTGGACCGACACCGACACCGAGTCGCTCTTCTTCCCGGGGCCGGACGCGCACATAGTCCATAGCAACCACGGGACCTAGCACAAGGCGGAGAAGAATCCGGTTGCCGGCCGGGCGGGCCGTCCAGCAGGATCGCCGGCATGACCCAATCAGCTGCCCGCCCGGTCGTCCTCGTCACCGGCGTCGGCCGTACCGTCGGCATCGGCGCCGGTATCGCCCGTCAGCTGGCCGCCTCGGGCTGGGACATCGCGTTCACCTACTGGACGGCGTACGACGACCGCATGCAGTGGGGTGTGCAGTCCGGGGCGACCGACGAGATCGTCAAGGAGCTGAGCGATCTCGGCGCGACCGTGGTGCCGATCGAGGCGGATCTCGTCGACCCGACGGCGCCGGAGCGGATCTTCGCTGCCGCCGAGGAGCAGTTGGGCAAGGTCACCGCGCTGGTGATGTGCCACTGTGAGTCCGTCGACTCGAGCATCCTCGACACGACCGTCGAGAGCTTCGACCGGCACTTCGCGGTCAACGCCCGCGCGACCTGGCTGCTGATCCGTGAGTTCGCGCAGCGCTTCGCCGGAGCCCACGGCACCGGCCGCATCGTCGCGCTGACCAGCGACCACACCGTCCACAACCTCCCGTACGGCGCCAGCAAGGGCGCGCTCGACCGCATCACGCTCGCGGCGGCGCAGGAGTTGTCCGAGCTCGGCGTGACCGCGAACGTCGTCAACCCCGGCCCGATCGACACCGGCTGGATGACCGACGAGGTCCGCGACGCCTGTCTCCGGCAGACCCCGCTCGGCCGGCTGGGCACGCCCCAGGACACCGCTCATCTGGTCGATTTCCTCTGCTCCCCGCAAGGCCAGTGGGTCAATGGCCAACTGCTGAAGAGCAACGGCGGCTCGGCCTAATCCCAGCTGAGCGGAAGGCAGGCCAGGCGGGCACCCGCCGAGCTGTGGATGACGATGGAACGGTTGCCGGGTTCGGGGACGAAGGGTACGACGGTTGACGCCGTACCTGCGCCGCTCGGGCTGACGATGAAGTCGAGCCAGATCTCGCGCTCGCGGTCCATTCGCACCGGCTTGCGGCCCTCGATCACGTCGGTGTTGTAGTGCGGTCCGGCGGCCGCGCCATCGCCTGCCACACAAGGGCCTGTGTGCAGGTGCGCGCCGAAGCTGCCGGCCGCATGCTCGACGCCGGTGACTTGAAACCGGACGGTGGTCCGCGCGCCGTGGGACACCATCATGGCGACCGCGCGAGCACCATGGAACGGGCCGCCCGGCACGAACTCTCGCAGCGGTCCGTTGCTTGACGCAACATTCGACTCCGGTGCCACCGGGATGGCGATCTCGCCACGCGGTACGCCGGGTGGCCGGTTCTGCGCGGCCGCCATCGGTCCGGCGATCACGCCGATCACTGCCAGCACCGCGACCGCGGCAAGGACGCCGCGCACTCTTCCCGTCATGTCTCCCTTTCCCGGAACGACTGCTCCGGGCGGGGAGCGAACTGTCAGGAGGCTATCAAGCGCTCGCGGTCCGGATCGTCGCAGCCGCGGCCCGCAGGTTCGCGAGCGTCGTCCGCACGGCCCGCCGCGCCGTGCGTTCGGGCCGGTGCAAGGCGTCGATGTGCCGCCGTACGTGCACGCCCCGCATCGGCACGAGCACGATCCCCGGATGCGACCGGGCCGTCCACCGCGGGATCAGCGCCAGACCGGCGCCCGCGGCAACCAGCTCCGCGACCACGGTGAACTCGTTGACGCGGTGGATCAACTCGAGCCGCCGGTTCGCCGCCGCCCCGATCGCCTCGATCGTCGCCATCAACGGAAACCCGTCGTGCACCGTGATCCACGGCTCGCCCGCCACCTCGCGCGGTGACAGTGAGGACTTCGACGCCAGCCGATGACCAACAGGTACGGCGACGTCCAACGGCTCGTGCAGCAACGGCGTGACCGCGACCGTCCGCGGCCAGGAGGCCGCATGATCCATCCGATGCGCGAGCACCACGTCGTACTCCCGGGTCAACGGAGGGAACTCGTCCTGCGCGACATCCTCGTCGTGCAAGCTGACTCGCGGCCCGTCCCCTGCCCGCAACAATGACGGGAAGAACGCAGCGGCCGCACTGTGGAACGCGGACACCGACACGACCGCATCCGGCTGCTCGGCGAAATCGTCCACCACCTGGCGGGCCCGCGCCAACGCCGACTCCACGTCCGCCGCCGCCCCGGCCAACGCACGTCCGGCCGCCGTGAGCACCACCCGACGGCCGTCGCGCTCGGTCAACGCGACAGGGATCGAGCGCTGCAGCAGCCTGAGCTGCTGCGAGATCGCGGACGGGGTCACCAGCATGGCCTCGGCCGCGGCCGTCACGCTCCCCAGCTCGCCGACCTCCCGGAGTACTCGGAGCTGTCGTTCGTCCATTCCAACACTGTAGGCGTTCTACAGAGTCGTTTAAGAAGGTGGTACTTGGCTTCAACGTCCTCAGCGGTCACCGTTGGAGTCGTGCCCGCATCCCGCCGTACCGATCTCCTCCTGCTGCTGGTCGCCATCGTCTGGGGTTCGAGCTACCTCGCCGCCAAGACGGCGACCGCGTCCACGCCGGTGCTGACCGTGCTCTTCGTCCGGTACGCCATCTCCGCCGTCGCATTGCTGCTCTTCGTACGACGCATCAGCCGCAAGGAGCTCCGAATCGGCGGGATCCTCGGGCTGACGCAGGCCGCCGTATTGATCCTCGAGACGTACGGCGTCACGCACACGAGCGCAGCCAACGCCGGGCTGATCATCAGCCTCACGCTGATCCTGACCCCGCTGCTCGATCGTCGACGGCTCCCGGGCCGGTTCTACCTCGCGGCGGCGATCTGCGTCGGGGCTGTCGGCCTCCTGATGTCCAGCCACGGACTCCACGTCCCCGGCGTCGGCGACCTGCTCATGCTCGCGGCCGCCGTCGTCAGAGCCGGCCATGTCGCCCTGGTCGGACGTCTTGCCACCGGCCTCAGGTCGTTGCAGCTGACCACGGTCCAGACCCTCGTCGGAACCGCACTGTTCGCGATACCAGCCGTATCTCACCTGCCCGCGATCCCCGCCGTGGGCTGGCTCCAGCTGGCCTATCTCGCCTTGTTCTGCAGCGTTTTCGCGTTCCTCGTGCAGACGTGGGCGGTCCAGCGCACGTCTGCCAGCCGGGCCAGTCTTCTGCTCGGGACCGAGCCGATCTGGGCCGTTGCCATCGGCATCGGACTCGGCTCCGAGCAGCTGACGCTCACCGCCGCGGTCGGCGCCGTACTCCTCCTGGCCGGCACCACCTGGGGCCAGGCCATCGAACGCAGGGCACGACTAGGAGCGGGTCCACTTCTGGTCGTCGGATCCGTTGCAGGGGGCAACAATGACGGCGGCGCCGTTGCCCGTTCCGGCGGCCGTGAGGCAGCCGGTCGCTGAGGTGACGGTCTGGTCGGCGTTGACCTGCCAGGTCTGGTCGGCGGCGCCGGTGCAGTTCTCGATGGTGGCCGCGGAGGCGCCGGCGGTCAGGCACTTGTCGGCGTACACAGTCAGCTGACCGGTGGCGGTCTGGTTCCACGACTGGTTGCCGCCGTTGTTGCAGTCCCACAGGTCGAGCGCCGTCCCTGGGCTGGTCGAGAAGCCCGGTACGTCGACGCACCGACCGCTCGCCACACCCCGCAGCGGCTCACCCGGCGGGGCCGGCGGCAGCGTGTTCGTCGGCTCGTTCTTGAGCAGACCCCAGCCCCACCACAGCTGGTCACGGCCACTCTGGCTGTTGACCTGGAGATCGCTCGGACCGACCTGCGTGGTCATCGAGTACGAGTCGCCGGTGCGCAGGCCCGGCCAGTAGACGATGCCCATCTTCTGCTCGCGGGCGACCTGTGTCAGCGCGCCGAGGTACGCCGTGTAGACGTTGCCCTCGTGGTTGCCGTAGTTCAGGCCGATCGTCATCGGCGAGCCGGCCTCGTCGATGATCGTGCGCCAGCCGTACGAACCGATCCGCGGCCGGAGGTTCGCCAGCCAGGCGGACTCGGTGGTGTCGGAGGCCCAGAAGCCGTAGAAGTGCAGCGACAGCAGCGTGCCCTGCAGCTCGGGCGCCGCGCCGACTCCGGTCACGTTGTCGTTGTAGCCGGTGCCCGAGATCACGATCCGCCCGCGCGGTACGTCGTTGTGCCGGGCGATCCACGCCGACGTCAGCGACACCCACTCGGTCAGCGAATACCCGAACGGCTCGTTCATCGGCTCGAAGTACACATGCGGGTTGCGCCCGTACGCCTTCACGACGGTGTCCCACATCGCGGCGTACGCGGCCGGGTCGTCGACCCGCCCGTCCTTGGCGTTGTCGGCCTCCCAATAGCTGAGGATGACCTTGAACCCGCCCGCGACCGACGCGTCGATGGCGGCGCGGTACGAGTTCCACCAGGGAGTGCCCACGCTCGACGGGTTGATCGGCAGACGGATCGTGTTCGCCTTGAGCTCCTTGCGGAACTCGCCGACGATTCCGGTCGCCTTGCGGTAGGTCGTCCGGTAGTCGTCCGCCGTACTCAGGCCGGACGGGACCACCTCGTCGTGGGCGTAGTTGTCGCGCGGATCGGCCCAGTTCACGCCGCGGAAGTCGTCGGTCCGCGGCGGACCGGCCGCGGCCGGCAGAGCCAGCCCGGACACCAGCCCGGAAGCTAGCGTGACGAGGGACAGCAGGACTGTGGCGATACTGCGAGCGGTTGACCTCACCCGGTGATGTTTACGTGAACATGGCCATCCGTCAAGAGTTCAGCACGAGTTCCAGGCGCAGCCAGGTGGCCAGATCGCGGATCTCGCGGTGCACGGCCGCGGTCAGCGTCTTCGAGAACGGCTCGTCCTCGTGGATCGCGGCGACCCGGAAGACCCCGGCCTTGCGGTCGGACATCGCGTCGAGCTTCCCGACCAGCCGGTCGTTGTGCAGGATCGGCAGCGCGAAGTACCCCCATCTGCGTTTCGCGACCGGTTTGTACATCTCCAACTGGTAGTCGAAGTCGAAGATCTCGCCGAGCCGCTTCCGGTCGTACACCAGTCGGTCCAGCGGCGAGAGGATCGCCGTACGCCCGCTGAACGGCTGGTCGAGCAGCTCCGGATCGATCCGCCACTCGCCGCGGACGCCGTCGACCACGGCCCGCTCCCCCGCCTGGCCGGCGTCGAGCGGTTCGCCCGGGCAGACCGGACCTTTGGCCCGCAGGATCCCCATCGAACGCAACCGTTGCTCGTCGCGGATCCGGGCCGCCTTCTCCAGCGGCACGACCGGGTCGTCGGGGTACACCCGGGACGCCAGGTCCCACAGGCGGTCCCGTCCGTCGCGACCCGCGATCGCCACCTCGCCGCGCTGCATCATGAACTCGAGCAGCTGCGACACGTTGCGGTTGTTGGTCCAGCCGCTCGACTTCCACGGCCGCACGCAGGTGTCCGGCAGCTCGCGCATCACCAGCGGACCGTCCTGACGCAGCCGCTCGAGGATGTCGAGCCGGCAGCCCTCGTTCGACTTGACCCAGTCGGCGCGGTACTGCTGCCAGTCCAGCGGCTCGCCGTCCGACGGCCACGCCTCCATCTGGGCGCGGAACAGCGCCAGCGTCTCCGGCAACCGCACGAACCCACGCAGCTCGAGCAGCTGCTGCGTCGCCAGGGCATCCGCGAGCTCAGCAGCGTCGTACGTCGAACCGAGCCGGCTCCACGCGACCAGGTCGGCGTTCGGTGCGACGTACGCCGTCTGGTCGAGCTGGATCACGTTCAGCCCGCGCACGACGTCGAACAGGTCGTCCGGCCGCTCACTTGTCAGCAGCTGCGCGCGCACGGCCAGCCGTCGCGCGTCTCGCTTCGACACCTGATGAACGGTCACAAAGAGAGACTAGGCGAGGGATCGGACAGTATTCTGGGACGAAGGCCGAGCTAGGTGGGGACCTGGGGCTCGGGATCGGGGGGTTGATCGTGACGCTACGTGGTTGGGCACTCATGTCCGGGGCGGTGCTGCTGGCCGTCGCCGGTTGTTCGAGCACCGAAGGTTCGAACGGTTCGAGCCCGGTGACCGAAACCCCCTCGATCGTCCTTCCGCGAACCACGGGTCCGGTCAAGGCCGCGGCCGATTGCTCGCATTCCACCGAGGAACTCCCGGCGGAGGCCCAGGCGGACGGCGTCGCGCTGGCCGCGACCACCGATCCGACCCGAACGTCGCTACTGCTCAAGAACATCGGCGGACTGACGGTCATCATCATGCCGGACGCGGGCTTCACCAGCCGGCTGATCGCCGCGCCGTCCGGGAATCCGACCGACCTGCCGTCGCGAGCCGCCCTGATCGCCGTCAACAACAGCGGCGGTCTCGCCGGGGTCCTGGACATCCCCGTGTTCATGCCCAAGAACCAGGTCATCGTCGTACCACCGGAGTGGGGGGTCTGCGTGCTCAGCGACAGCCTCAAGGAGTTCGCCACGGCACGGTACCTGCAGGACAAGGGGACCACCGCGCAGTACTTCCTGACGAAGGCACTCGCGGACCAGTTGCTCGACAACAACAGCCTGGCCCGGACACAGCCGACACTGATCAGGTGCGCGAAGAGCACCGCGGACGTCATCAAGGGCAAGCCGACGCTGTCGGACATCGAGCAGTACGTCGAGATCCTCGCCCCCGGTTCACCCTGCCGGAACAGCTATCAGGCCCTGTTGCACAGCAGCCCGGACGCCGCCGATGAGCTTGCGACCGCAGTGCTCAGTGAGCTGCAGGCGACGCCCAGGCTGAAGGTCAACAGCGACCTGCTCCTCACCACCGCACGGACCTGACCAGAGCTGGACCCAGGGTCGGATCGGGGTCCGGTCAGGGAGAACTCCACTGCCGCCGGCGCCGCCGCGGCCGGAGACTGGAGTCCTACCGTTCGACCCTCGGAGGTCTTCAGCCATGATCGGCTTCATCATCGCCGGACTCGTCATCGGAGCGTTGGCCCGGCTCTTCACGCCCGGCAAGCAGAAGCTCGGCCTGCTCGCCACGTTGCTGCTCGGCCTGGCCGGCTCGGTGATCGGCGGCACGATCGCCGCGATCCTCGGCACCGGCAGCATCTTCGAGCTGAACGTGTTCGGCTTCATCATCGCGGTGATCTCGTCGGTGCTGCTGGTCGGCACGGCCGAGTCGCTGTCGGCCCGGCACAAGAACTCGTCCATCACCCGGTAACCGTCACCCGGCAAGAATCAGCCGGTGAGAATCAGCCGCCCTCGTTGATCGCCATCGCCGGCCGCGGCTCGCGGCCCGGCGGTTGCGGCGGCCGGGGCAGCAACGGGCGGCGCTTCTCCAGCGTCCGGACGACCGGCTGCTCGGCCCGGACCGTGATCTCCTCGCCGGCGTGCCGGAAGGTGACCTCGGCGTCCGGCCCGTTGTGGACGGTGTACTTCACCGCCAGCGGGTCGATCTCCACCTTCAACCGGACCCCACGCCACCGGATCGAGAAGCTCAGCCCGCCGAGCCCGGTCGGCAGCGCTGGATCGAACGACAGGTGGCCGTCGCGGTCGCGCAAGCCGCCGAAGCCGCAGACCAGCGCACTCCACGCGCCACCGAGCGACGCCATGTGCAGACCGTCGCCGGTGTTGTGGTGGAGGTTGCGCATGTCGATCAGCGCGGCCTCGTACGCGTAGTCGTACGCGAGGTCCAGATGCCCTACCTCAGCAGCCATCACGGCCTGCACGCACGCGGACAACGACGAGTCCCGCACCGTCAGCCGCTCGTAGTAGTCGAAGTTCCGCGCCTTCTCCTCGGCGGTGAACGCGTCACCGCACCAGAAGGTCGCCAGGATCAGGTCGGCCTGCTTCACCACCTGCGTGCGGTACAGCTGGAAGTACGGCGCGTGCAGCAGCAGCGGGTACTTGTTCTTGTAGGCGTCGAAGTCCCACACGGCGTAGCCGGTGAACCCTTCGGACTGCGGGTGTACGCCGAGATCCTTGTCGTACGGCACGTACACGGCAGCGGCCGCGTCCCGCCACGCGGCCTCCTCCTCGACGTCGATGCCCAGCTCGCGGGCCCTCGCCGGCAGCTTGACCGAGACCTCCGCCGCGAACCTCAGGTTGCGCGCCGCCATCAGGTTGGTGAAAACGTTGTCGTCGGCAACGGCGCTGTACTCGTCCGGGCCGGTCACGCCGGGCAGGTGCCAGCGGCCGTTGCGGTCGTGGTGTCCCAGCGACATCCAGAGCCGGGCCGTCTCCGCGAGCAGCTCCAACCCGACCTCTTCGAGGAAGGCGTCGTCGGCGGTGGCGGTGTGGTAGCGCATGACCGCTTCGGCGATGTCGGCGTTGAGGTGGAACGCCGCAGTCCCGGCAGGCCAGTAGCCGGAGCACTCCTGGCCGCGGATCGTCCGCCACGGGAAGGCCGCGCCTTTGAAGCCGAGGACCTCGGCCCGCTCCTTGGCCAGCTCGAGGATCGAATGTCGCCACCGCAACGCGTCTGCGGCAGCGTCGGGCATTGTGTAGGTCAGCACCGGCAGGACGAAGCCCTCGGTGTCCCAGAAGGTGTGCCCGTCGTACCCGGCACCGGTCAGCCCCTTCGACGGGATCGCGCGACGCTCGGCGCGCGCACCGGCCTGCAGCACGTGGAAGAGCGCGAATCGCACCGCCTGCTGCAGTTCCGGATGCCCTTGCACCTCGACGTCAGCACCGTCCCAGAAGTCGTCGAGGAAGTCGACCTGCTGCTTGGTCAGTCCGTCCCAGCCGGAGAACTGCGCGCTCGCGATGGCTGCTGCGACCTGGTCCCGGATCGCTGTCTCCGAACGCAGGCTGGACCAGCCGTACGCCAGGTACTTCACGACGCGCAGACTCTCGCCGGGCTGCAGGTGCGCGATCACCGTGGTCCGCGCCCAGTCCTCACGCACGTCCTGGTCCATCGCGTACCGGACCGTGGTGTCCACCTCGTGCGACATCGCGGCCGCCATCAACTGCTGGCTGCGCATGGTCCGGTGGATCAGTACGACGCCGTGCTCGCCGCCGTCGTGGCTGACCGGCTTCAGCGGGTTGTCGAGCACTGCCGCGACACGCGGGTCGTCGGACAGCTTCGGTTGCGCCTCGTTGGCGACCAGCTCGGACTGGATCACGAACCGGGCCGACTGGTCGACCGGCTCGACGATGTACTCGATCGCGGCGATCGCGCGCTGGGTCAGCGACACCAGACGCCGGCTGCGGACCTTGATCCGCTTGCCGCCCGGCGAGGTCCAGTCGACGTCGCGTTCGAGAATGCCGGTGCGGAAGTCGAGCGACCGCTCGTGCTTGGTCAGGTACCCATAGCGGATGTCGAACGGCGAGTCGTCGACCATCAACCGGATCAGCTTGCCGTTGGTCACGTCGACGAGCGTCTGCCCGGACTCCGGGTAGCCGTAGCCTGCTTCGGCGTACGGGAGGGGGCGCTGCTCGTAGAACGAGTTCAGGTATGTGCCGGGGATCGCGTACGGCTCGCCTTCGTCGAGGTTGCCGCGCAGGCCGATATGTCCGTTCGACTGGGCGAAGAGCGACTCCGACTGCGCCAGTTTGTCGAGCGCGAGACGGGTCTCCCGCAGTCGCCAGGGCTCGATGGGGTGATGGCCTCGGTCGATCATTCGCCCGCCACCTCTCCTGACTCGTCGGTCGACAAGAGATCTGCCAGGTCGCGGACCACGACGTCGGCGCCGTGCGATTTCAGCTCGGCGGCCTGACCGACGCGGTCCACTCCGACCACGTACCCGAAGTGGCCCGAGCGGCCGGCCGACACCCCGGCCAGGGCGTCCTCGAACACGACGGCCTCGGACGGGTCGAGGCCGAAGCGCTTGGCCGCAGCAAGGAACGTGTCCGGCGCCGGCTTGCCCTTCAGGCCTTCGGTCCGGATCGTCACGCCGTCGACGATCTGCTCGACGTACTTGGCGAGTCCGGTGACGTCCAGCACCTCGCGGGTGTTCGCGCTCGACGACACCACGGCACGGCGGATTCCGGCCTGCTCGGCGGCCCGGAGGTACTGCCGGGAGCCTTCGAACACGTGCACGCCCTCGGTCCGGATCCGGCGCTGGACTGCTTCGTTCTTCCGGTTGCCGAGGCCGTTCACGGTCATGGCATCCGGCGGATCGTCCGCGGCGCCGACAGGCAGCGTGATGCCACGCGCGGTCAGGAAGTCCCGCACCCCGTCCGCCCGTGGCTTGCCGTCGACATAGGCGTCGTACTCCGCCCGGGCGTCGAAGGCATTGAAGGCGATCCCGTGCTGCTCCGAATAGGCGCGGAGGAAATCGTCGAACATCTCTTTCCACGCGGCGGCGTGGACGGCAGCGGTGTCGGTCAGCACACCATCCAGGTCGAAGAGACAGGCCCGGATCCCCGCAGGTAGTCCCAGCATGAGGACCACATTAGGCGGTCAAGCGGTCCGGCAGGCCAAAGGCGGGGAAACGGGAGTAGCCGAAGGTGGTGATCTCGACGATCTTGTGGTCGCTGACCCACAGCACGTCGAGCTTGAACGCCCGCCACACCGTGTCCCCCGGACGCATCAGGTACGACGCTGCCGCGGGCAACCGGTTTGCCGCGGTCGGCACCAGCCGCCACTCGCCGTCGCGCTTCGGCCCCATGCCTCGCTCGAACAACGGGAGGCACGCGGTCAGGCCGGTGAACGTCAGCTGGTCAGGCGGCATCGAGATCCGCAGGTCCTCGGCCGCGATCGCGATCGCCGCCGCCGCGTCACACCGCTGGTGCGCGTCGATGAAGCGATCCAGCACCTCGCGCTCCTCGGCCGTCGGGCGCGGCGCACTCCAGTCGGAGCGTCGGGCCGGCAGGCGTTGCTGCATCGTCACGCGGGCGCGCTGGAGCGCACTGTTGGCCGCGGCAACGCTCGTCTCCAACAGGCCGGCAGTCTCCGACGCGGACCAACCGAGGACGTCACGCGCGATGAGTGCGGCGCGCTGACGAGCAGGCAACGCCTGCAGGGCGATCAGGAACGTGAGCTCGATCGTCTCCCGGTCCACCGCGACCGCGTCGGGCTGGTCGGCCGGCGGAGCGATCTCGTCGAGCAACCGATCCGGATACGGCTGTAGCCACGCCATGTCGCCGGGCGACGTACTGCGCCGGGTCTGTCGTCGGTTGACGTCCAGGCACACGTTGGTCGCGATCCGGTACAGCCAGGCGCGGAAGTAGGTACGCCCGTCGTACTGATCGCGGCTGCGCCACGCCCGCAGCAGCGTCTCCTGCACGGCGTCCTCGGCATCGTCGTACGACGCGAGCATGCGATAGCAATGCACGTGGAGCTCGCGCCGGTGCCGGCCCGCGAGGTCGGCGAACGCGGCCTCGTCGCCCGCGAACGCCGCCTCTTCCAGGGTCATGGGGCCTCCCGGCCTGGACTGAGGAGCGGAGGGAGCGAAGCGACCGGAGCGACGAGGGAAGGCCGGGAGTTACAGCCCCATGACCACGCCGGTGTCGGAGACCCGGCCAAAAGCACAGTCATGACCGGTGCCCGACCTCCTGGACGGTCCAGTTGTTGCCGTCCGGGTCGTCGAAGGACAGGAAGCTGTTGTAGTCGGAGCGGTCGGGGTGCACACCGTCCTGTTTGCCCTCGGTGCCGAAGTGGAAGGGCTCGCTGACGTCCACGCCACGGCCGATCAGCTCGGCGCGAGCCGCCTCGATGTCCTTCACCACCAGGTGGGTGCCCTGGTAGCTGCCCGGCTTCGCCGAGGTCACGCCGGTCCCGATCGTGATCGAGCAGGCCGACCCGGGCGGGGTCAGCTGCACGACCCGGAACGAGTCGCCGGCCCGGTGGTCGACGTCCTCGGCGAACCCGAGCTGGTCGGTGTAGAACTTCTTCGCCCGATCCACGTCCGACACCGGCACGATCACGAGCTCGAGTTTCCAGTCCATCTGCGGCCTCCCGCGGTCACGGTCGGTCCCAGTCTGACCGACATCAATGACCGTGTAACGACGGCCGGACCGCAAACTCATCGGTCCGTCGATGACTACTTCGTCGCGGCCCCGAAGATCTGCGCGAACCAGTCGAGCTGAGCCAGCTGCTGGTACGTCTGGCCGCCCTCGTGGTTGTTGTACTGGTAGACCTCGATGTCCTTCTGCTCGCTCCCGGTGGCGCCGTAGTGGTTGTACGCCGCGAACACCGTCGAGGGCGGGCAGGTCGCATCCATCAGCGCGACCGAGAACAGCGTGGGCGCCGTGGCGAGCCGTCCGAGGTTGACGCCGTCGAAGTAGCTCAGCGTCCGCAGTGCCGCGTCGACGTCCTGCCGGAACCCCTTCAGGTACCGCGTGATCTCGCCGTACGGGTCCTTGTCGGTGATCTGCAGCGCCCGCTCGAAGTGACACAGGAACGGTACGTCGGGCGCGCAGCCGAGCAGCTCGATACCGGCGATCGGTGCGAGACCGGCCGCGGCGATCGAGATGCCGCCGCCCTGGCTGCCGCCGGTGACGATCAGCTTGTCCGGGTCGACCAGCGGCGACGTCTTCACCGCGTCGAGCGCACGGACCGCGTCGATGAACACCCGGCGGTAGTAGTAGGTCTCCGGGTCGGTGATACCCGCTGTCATGAAGCCCGGCGTGTGGTTCAGACCGGCGTACGGCGTGTCGTCCGGCGTGGCGTCCAGACCGCCGGCGCCGTAGCTCTGACCGCGGGTATCCATCACGAAGTGGGCATAGCCAGCCTGCGCCCACAGCGTGGTCGCGTGCGGGAAGCCACGGCCGCCCGAGTAGCCGTGGTACTGCACGACGGTCGGCAGCGGGCCGGTCGCGCCTGCCGGCAGGTGCAGCCAGCCCTTGACCGGCGTACCGCCGAAGCCGGAGTACGTGACGTCGTAGGTGTCGATCAGCGCCAGCTTGTTGTCGATCAGCGTGAACGAGGCGGACAGGTCGTCGGTGCGCGCCTTCTCGATGGAACGGCGCCAGAAGTCGACCAGGTCGGCGGGCGCGGCCACCTCGGGCCGGTACTCGCGGAGCTTGTCGAGGGAAAGGTCGAACATGGCCATGAGCGACAAACCTACGCCCACCGCGGCCTCGCCGGTAAACGATCTCCGATACCGGACATAGTCACGAAGGAGTACACCAAACGCCAGGAGGTTTGAAGGCCAGCCAGTGGCGGATGCGAGCCGGCCGGCCGCTCGTGTTCGGTAAGCGTCATGACACTTCAAGGCATGACAGTTCTGGTCGTCGGCCGGGGCGGCGGCATCGCCCGTGCGGTCACGCTGGCCGCACGGGATGCCGGCGCGCAGGTCGTCGCCGCGGGCCGCAGTCAGGACAAGCTGAAGGCGGCGTACGACGGTGAGCCCGGTATCACCACCGAGTACGTCGACCTGACCGACGAGGCTTCGATCGCAGCGCTCGGCGAGCGGCTCGGGACCGTCGACCACATCGTCTCGACCGCATCGGCCAGGGCTCGCGGGAAGATCGCGGACCTCGACCGGGACGCGGTGCGGGCGTCGTTCGACACGAAAGTGATCGGTCCGCTGATGCTCGCCAAGCACCTCGCGCCGCGGATCAACGCGGGCGGCTCGCTGACGATCTTCTCCGGTGTCGCGGCCGCGAAGATCGCCGTCGGCACGCTCGCGGTCGCGATCACCAACGGCGCGGCCGACGTCCTCGCGCGCTCGCTGGCGCTGGAACTGGCGCCGATCCGGGTGAACGCGATCTCCCCCGGCGTTATCGACACGGGCGCGTGGGACGGGCTCGGCGCAGGCAAGGACGACTATTTCCGCGACATCAGCGAACGCAACCCGGCCCGGCGGATCGGTACTGCGGACGACGTCGCGCAGACCGTCCTGTTCGCGATGACCAACAGCTTCGTGACCGGTACGACGCTGCGCGTGGACGGCGGCGAACCTCTGACCTAGGGGAGGGCGAGGCCGAAACCCGGCTCCTCGGACAGGACGACGTACCCGGCCTCGAGCGTGTAGGCGCCGGGTCCCGGGACGCCTTCGACGATCGGAATGTTGCCCAGGCCGGCTGCGAGGTGAGCGGCGTACAGGGTCTTGAGCGGGACTCCCCAGGCGTGCGGTGAGGCTTCGGAGGCGAGTTGCGGCATGGTGCGACGCCAGGCGGTGAGGCCGTGCCCGATGACGTCCATCAGGGCCACGTCGACGAGGCCTTCGCCGGCCAGACGGAGTACGTGGTCCACATCCGGGTCGTATTCGCCGTCGGCAACCTTCGGCCGGTTCGTCATCGTCTGCAGGCGTTCGCGGAGCGCCTGCAGATCAGGCCGGCGTTCCTGGAACGGCTCCTCGATCCAGTACAGGTCGCAGTCGGCGACGCCGTCGAGGTACTCGAACAGGCCGTTGAGGGTGAACCCGTCGTTGCCGTCGACAAGGATCCCGGCGTCCGGGTACAGCTCGCGCGTCAGCCGGGTCACCTCGATGTCGCGCGCGAGGCCGGCGCGCGAATCCATCCAGCGGTGGCCGCGGCCGATCTTCAGCTTGAAGTCGCGGAACCCGAAGGCATGGTCCTGCGCGAGGTTGGTCCGGATCGCCTCCAGCCCGTGGTCGAGGTCGTCGAAGTAGATGCCGCCGCTGTAACAGCGCACCCGGGTCGGGCCGTGGCCACCGAGCATCGCGTAGACGGGTACGTCGAGGATCCGGGCCGCGAGGTCGTGCAGCGGGTAGTCCAGGAACTCCGCCGCCGGGTCGATCACGCCGCGATCCGGGTCGATCAGCTCGGCCAGGTTGCGACCGATCAGCGCGCGCGGGTCGGCGTCGTACAGCGGCAGACCCCAGCCGGTTGCGCCGCGGTCGGTCTCCACGACGTAGACCGTTTGCTTGCCGCCGTTCCCATGACTACCGAGGAACGAGTTGCGGCCGATCGTGCGGAGGTAGTCGTAATGGTGGTCGGCGGTCGTGACGGAGCGGATGACGTGGCTGGCGAGGGTCATCGCTCAACGATAGACAGCGACGAACTTGCGGAACGCCTCCGGATTGCTGAGGACGTCGGTGTTGTCGGCGAACTGATCGATCGACCCGATCAACCCGCACCGGGCCACCGCGTCGTCGGTGACTGTCGCCAGACACGCACGCACGAAGCGACCCGCGTCGATCACCTGAGCCGGCCGGGTGAAATACGGCCGTGGCTCCGGGTCGATCTCCTCGGTGATGCCGAGCGCGTTGTGGCGGCGCGCGACCAGCTCGTACGCCGTGATGAGCGCCTGCTCACGATCAGCGAACCGTACGGCCGCGGTCGCGTCGGCGAGCGCTTGGTCCAGCCCGTCGGCGTGATCGAGTCGCGCGAACGCCGTACCCAGCCATTTCGTGTACGGCGCATAGGTGCGGGATTGCAGCAACGCCAAGCGCATCACGTCACGCACCAGGCGAGCTGTGACAACCCGGGACCCGAGCTCGTCTCCCACCTCGTACGTGCGCTGGACGAACGCCTCCTCCTGCGCGATCCGCGACCACTGGCAGGCGAGCAGCCAACGCCAGATCTGGTCCGGGTACCAGGCGAGCGCATCGCGTACCGCGGCCAGCCGTCCGTCGTCGGCGTACACCCGACCAGCGACGACGCCTAGCAACTGCTGCTGCGGCGTGACCAACCAGTCCGCGATCCCGATGCCCTGCGACGCATCGAATCCCAGCTGTCCACGCAGCCAGTCGCCCAGCGTCGCGACCGTGACGTGGTGCACCGGCTCTTGACTGTCCCAACCGAAGCGGACCGGATGTCCGTCGTACTCGCTCGGCAGCCCATCGTCGACGGCCTTCCGCACCCGCTCGACCTCACCCGCATCCACCAGCACAACAACCCGCGGCCCCCACCCGTGGTCCGTCGAGCGTTCGGTGTCATACCCAAGCACATCCGATCCCCAGCCAAGCAGCCCAGCCGCATACCCAACCTCCCCCACCAGAGGCGCGATCACGTCCGAGTGAAACCCAACCCCGATCTCCCCCGCACTCCGAAACCTCATGCCACCTCCCCTCGGCGCAGCACGGCCCATAAACCCCAGCCAGCATGAGACATCACCGCAGACCAGTCCGCTTGCGAAGCCTTCTCCAACGCGCCCAGCACAGTCTCGATCGGTACGTGATGCGGTGCGTCCTCACCGAGCGCGTTGGACCACACGACCACCCCGTCCGGCGTCAGCGTCCGCACAACCTCATCAGCAAACAGAGGTGCGTCGGCCAGCACGACCGCGCGTGCCGACGCGTCGCCGACGGGCAGTTGCGACGCATCTCCCAGGACACGCCACGGAGCAGGTGAACGACTGAGCATCGCCCAGGTCAGATCGAGGCTGATCACCTCCGGCCAGACCTCCCGGATGGGTGCGGAGAGCAGTCCGGTCCCGCAGCCGACCTCCAGGCACAGTCCGTCGGGCCACGGCCCACCGCGCTGTAATGCGTCGCTCAGTGGGACAGAGCGGTAGACACCGCGGTCACCGTCCCAGACCGGAGCCAGCTCGGTGTAGCGGCGTACGACCTCGTCGGCCTGCTCGTGCGACCACGTGTCCGGGTGCTCTGCGAGCTCGCGCGAGGTGCGCTGGCTGGACGCTGCCTCGGGACGAATCGGCTTGCCGGGGTCCGCAGGTACTACCTGTGTCAGCTCCGTGATCTGACCCACTAGGCCACCTTTCCAGTCTGAGAGCCCGTCTACAGTTGCCCAGATGAAGGCTTCGCATGTGGTGTGGGACTGGAACGGGACGCTGCTCAATGACAATCACGCCGTACTAGCCGCCGTCAACGAGGTTTGTGCCGGGTTCGGTCGGCCGGAACTCAGTTGGGTCGAGTGGCAGGCGGCGTACGCGCGGCCTATGCAGGTCTCCTACGAGCAGATCCTGCAGCGGACCCTCGACGAGGAGGAGTGGGCGCGGGTCGACAAGCTCTACCACGAGCGGTACGACGCGCTGCTGCACACGTGTGAGCTCGCCAGCGGCACTCTCGACGTACTGCGGCAGTGCGCCGAGAGCGGGCGGACGCAGTCGTTGCTGTCGATGTGGTTCCACGCACGGCTGACTCCGACCGTCGAGCAGTACGGGCTCACGTCGTACTTCACTCGCGTGGACGGGCTGGCCGCTGCCATCGGCGGCGGGTCGAAGGCCGACAGCCTCGTCCGCCACCTCGAAGCGCAACAGCTCGACCCGGCAACCGTCGTACTGATCGGCGATGTCGTCGACGACAGCGAGGCCGCCCAAGCAGCCGGCACCCAGTGCATCCTCGTCTCGACCGGCGCAATGTCACGGTCATCCTTGGAGGCAACCGGCGCCCCGGTCACCAACTCGATCGCCGAGGCCATCCGCCAGCTAGGCTGAACGACCAGGTCGGCCCTTCTCACTCACCGATCTTCTTCGAGCGCAGGATGATCTTGATGTCGGGGGTTGCGTGGGTGCCGCCGGCCGGTTGCTGGGAGACGACGACCCAATTGCGGTCGTTGATCAGCAGGCGGCCCTGACCGGTGGCGTCTTCTTCGGTGAGGAAGTAGAAGCCGGCGGCTTGCATGGTGTCCTGGGCCAGCTGGTGGTTGAGGCCAACGACGTTCGGCACAACGCCCGCCTCGACGGACGGTCGCGGCGCACTGCTTTGCGGAGCAGTAATCGACGGCGCACTGGCTCCGGGTGCGGTCACCGTCTGCGTGACCGTCACGGTCGCCGTGGGTTGAGCCCCGGCCGTGCCGGAAGCTCCGCACGCTGTCAGCACGAGCAGCGAGCCGAGTGCAGGCACCAACCATCCCCGAGCCACCAGATACCAATACCCCATTCGCCAAAAGACCTAACACACTGTAGTTGTGTCATCTATGGCTCAGGTTCTGGAAGGTCGGACGGCCGACGGTCGCGGCGTGCGGGTGTGGTACTCCGCCGCCGGCATCGAGGAGATCACCGACCACCCGGCAGCGCCTGACCTACTGCTGCTCCCCGGCCTGATCGACATCCAGCTCAACGGGTACGCCGGATTGGACGTCAACGATCCCACTCGTCCGGCCGGCGAATTGTCCGACCTGGTCCGCGTGCTGTGGCAGCAGGGCGTCACGACGGTCTACCCCACGATCATCTCCGCCGACGACGCAACGACGACCGCCCTCGTCACCCGCGCCGCCGCGGCCAGAGCAGCCGATCCGATAGCGGCGTACGGCGTACCGGGCCTGCATCTCGAGGGTCCGTACATCTCCAGCGTCGAAGGCGCCCGCGGTGCACACGACCCGGCCGCCATCCGCGACCCGGACCTCGACGAATTCGCCCGCTGGCAGAAGGCTGCGAGCGGCGCCATCGCCATCGTGACGCTGGCCCCCGAACGCAAAGGTGCCCTCGAGTTCACCCGCCGCCTCGCCGACGAAATGATCGTATCGGTGGGGCATTCCCTTGCCACGGCTGACGAGATCCACGCGTTCGCGGCCGCGGGTGGGCGGCTTTCCACGCACCTCGGAAACGCCCTGCCCGCACAGCTCGACCGGCACCACAATCCGATCTGGCCCCAGCTGGTCGAGGACGCCCTGACCGCCGGGCTGATTGCCGACGGCCACCACCTCCCCGCGGACACTTTCGCCGCCTTCGTCCGGGCCAAGGACCCCACCCGCTGCGTCCTCACCAGCGATGCCGCCGCGCTAGCCGGCTGCGCTCCCGGCGACTACACAACGGCAGTCGGCGGCGCAGTCACCGTCGGCCCCGACGGCAGCCTGCGCCTGCAAGGTACGCCGTACCTCGCCGGCAGCGGCGCGTCCCTCCTCGACTGCCTCCGCTGGTCCACCGGCCGCGGCGGCCTCCCCCTCGACACCGCCGTCACGATGGCCACCACCAACCCGGCCAACCTCCTCGGCCTGACGGACCGCGGCCGCCTGGAAGTCGGCGCCCGAGCCGACCTCATCCGACTCACCCGCACCCCCGAGGGTGGGATCGGCGACCTCGTCACGGTCGTCGTCAACGGCACCCCGCAGACCGACTTTGAGCAGCTTTCACAGACGCTTGCCTATAGCAACAGTCAGGTGCTCAATCTTGCCGTTTGCAACTACCTGCAGAGCGGGCTTCAGTGCTTGCCGGTGAACCGGTCTTCCCGTATAAGAAACGGGATGACAGCGATCCGGCTCGACGGGGTGTCCAAGGTGTTCGAGGGCGAACACCTGGCTGTGGACGAGCTGTCCCTCGACGTGGCCGACGGCGAGTTCATGGTGCTGCTCGGGCCGTCGGGGTGTGGGAAGACCACGCTGCTGCGGATGATCGCCGGGCTCGAGCGGGTGACGGCCGGCGAGATCTGGTTCGGCCGGACCAACGGAACCCGCTTGCCGCCGAAGGATCGCCAGGTGGCGATGGTCTTCCAGACCGGCGCGCTGTACCCGAACCGGACCGTCCGCGAGAACATCATGTTCCCGCTCCAGGTCGCCGGGCACGGCGACGACGACGCGAGCTCGACCGCCGCCGGCCTGGCCCAGATCCTCAGCATCGGGTCGGTCCTCGACCGGATGCCGCGGACGCTGTCCGGCGGGCAGCGTCAGCGCGTCGCGATCGGGCGGGCGCTCGTACGCCGTCCGAACGTGTTCCTGCTGGACGAACCGCTGTCGAACCTCGACGCCACGATGCGGACCGAGCTGCGCCAGGAGATCGGCGCGATGACGCGGGACCTGAACGTCACCACGCTGTACGTGACCCACGACCAGGTCGAGGCGCTCACGCTGGCCGACCGGATCGCGGTCATGCGCGACGGCCGGATCGAGGACGTCGGCACCCCGGCGCAGGTCTACAACGACCCCGCGACCGCATTCGTCGCCGGGTTCCTCGGCGCTCCGAGGATCAACCTGCTGTCCGCGACCGTCCGCGTCACCGCACACCATCGGGTGGCGCTCGACTTCGGCGCCCAGTCCATCGCCCTGCCCCCGCCCGATCGCCGCTCGCTGATCCTGCGCCACCACGACGGCGCCCAGGTCATCGTCGGCGCCCGCTCGAACGCCTTCCGCGTCATCACCGACGAGGACGTCGCGAACCAACTGTCCGGGACGTTGCGCGCGTTCGAGTTCCACGGGCAGCAGTCCATCGCGTTCGTCGAATGCGGGATCGAGGCTGTCAACCCCGATCACGTCGGCCGGCCCGGACCGCTGCACGCCGTACCGCCTCAGGACGCGCCCTCGTCGGTGTTGACCAGGGTCCTGTCGCGAGTCCGGTCCGCCCGCACAACTGCTGCGCCGGAGCTCCTGCCTCCCACGCACCGCCGAGCCGACCTGGTCATCGAACTGCCCGCTGAAGCCGACCTGAAACGCGGCTCCCGCATCCACCTTGCCCTGGACACCACCCGCATCCACGTCTTCGACCAGACCGGCCACCGAGTGGACCGCATCACCCGCTAACTGGTGCCGACTGCCGGCGCGACCACGAGCAGCAGCTAGTGAAGGGTGTAGCCGCCGTCGATCACCACCACCGAGCCGGTCATGAAGCTGGACGCGTCCGACGCGAGGAAGACGACGGTCGGCGCGATCTCCTCCGGTACGGCGTACCGCTGCATCGGCGCGTCATCGATCCAGCGCGCCTTGAACTGCGGCTCGTCGACCGGTGCCATCTCGGTCTTCACGTAACCGGGCGCGACCGCGTTCACCCGGATGTTCAACGGCGCCCACTCGGCGGCGAGCGACTTGGTGAGCTGATGCACCGCGGCCTTCGACGCGTTGTACGCCGGTTGCCACTGCGGACGGTTCACGATCTGTGCCGAGATCGAGCCGATGTTGACGATGGTGCCGCCGCCGACGGTGATGAAGTGGCGCGCTGCCGTCTGGCTGAGCTTCCACAGACCGTCGACGTTCGTCGAGAACACCTCGTCCCACTCCTCGTCCGGGATGTCGAGCGACGGCCGATGCACGCAGGCTCCGGCGTTGTTCACCAGGATGTCCAAGCGACCGGTCGCCTCCAGCGCGGCCTCGACCGCGGCCTGACCGGACGCACGGTCGTTCACATCGAGACCGACGCCGATCACGGTCCGGCCGGTACGCTCGGCCAGCCGGGCAGCCGCCTCCTTGGACGCCGCAACATCGCGCGCCCCGATCACTACATCCGCGCCGGCCTCGGCCAATCCGGTGGCGAAGGCGAGCCCGAGGCCTCGATAGCCACCAGTCACCAACGCGGTCCGCCCGGCCAACGAGAACTTGTCAAGAACGCTCATCGGGCCATTGTCCCTGGTACGCGGTGGAGGCGAGTTCGACAAAAGACTGCACGAGCGGGTTGGTCTCCCCCGTCTTCCAGCTCGTCACGACCCGGCTCGGCGGCAGATCGAGAATCGGTACGACGGTGAGCTCGCCCGGCGGGTTGTGCCCGAGCGGACTCAATCCGACAGTGCCGTTCCACAGCACGGCCTGCAGACATTCCTGGACCGACCGCACGACCGGACCTTCCCGATGCCGGCCGCCGTTCCAGTACGACTGCCAGATCGGATCGGTGTCCGCAGGAAACTGGAACCACCGTCGATCCGCCAGGTCCGCCAGCTTCAACTCATCGCGCTGAGCCAACGGATCGTCGGCCCGCAGTACGGCGCCGACTGGATCCGCCCGCAACTCGTGCACGGTCAATCCGGTCTCGTCGAACGGTGCCCGGGTCAGCGCCACGTCGACAAGACCGGCCCGCAGACCACATGTCGGATCGGTCAGATCGGCCTCGCGAATGCGGACCTCCAGACCGGGATGCTGCTGCCGGTACGCGGCCGCCAACCGGGTCGCACCCGGATCCGTGCTGTCCCCCAGCATGCCGATCGTGAAGCTGACCGCGCCGCGTACCCGAGCCGGCACCTGATCGGCCTGCTCCAGCAGGGTCCGCGCCTCCTCCAGCAGTACGACGCCTGCCGGCGTGAGCGCGACCCCCGCCGCGGACCGGTCGAACAGCGTGGCGCCGAGCTCTCGCTCCAGTTGCTTGATCGCCCGGCTCAGTGGCGGCTGACTCATCTGCAGCCGCATCGCTGCCCGGCCGAAGTGGAGTTCCTCGGCAACGGTGACGAAGTACCGCAGGGTGCGCAGCTCCATGACCAGCGACGATACCCGCACGGTATCGCTGCGACCGGATCGGTCTTGGACGCCGCGGCGGCGGAGAAGGTGGGATCGGAGCATGACCGACGTACTGCTGCCCGACCCCGCCGTCCGCGTCGCCGACGCCCAGGAGCTCGCACCCGACCTGCTCGTGATCCCGAACAAACAGGTCGATCTCGTGCCCAATATCGGCCTCATCGGCGGCACCGACGCCGTCCTGGTCGTCGACACGGGCATCGGCACCGCCAACGCGTCGGAGGTACTGGCCTTGGCGACCGAGGTAGCGCGCGGCCGGCGGTTGTACCTCACCACGACCCACTTCCATCCCGAGCACGCGTTCGGCGCACAGGTCTTCGCGGGGCACGCGACGTACCTGGTCAACCGTACGCAGGCGGACGACCTGCAGGCCAAGGGTTCCGGCTATCTGGAAATGTTCCGCGGTTTCGGCGGCCCGATCGCGGAGCGGCTCGAGGACGTCGAGATCCCTACGCCCGACCAGGTGTACGACGACGCGCATGACCTCGATCTCGGCGGACGGATCGTCGAACTGCGCGCCACGGGTCGCGGTCACACGAAGGGCGATCAGGTCATCCAGGTGCCGGACGCCGGCGTGCTGTTCACCGGCGACCTCGCCGAGACGGGCCAGTTCGCGATCTTCCCGTGGTTCCCGCCGTACGACGTCGACGTGTCCGGCGTCGGCTGGTTGTCCGTGATGGATCGACTGACCACGACGGCGCCGAAGATCGTCGTACCTGGTCATGGCGAGCTCGGCGGCCCGGAGATCCTCAGCACTGTCGGCGACTACCTCCGCGAACTCCGCGACGAGACCTGGCGCCGACGGGACTCCGCCATGAGCGAGTCCGACATCCGCGCCGAGGTCAAAGCCCTGCTGATCGAGCGGCACCCCGAATGGTCCGGCCAGGACTGGATCGAGCCCAGCATCAACTGTCTGTGTGCCGAGTAGGCACTACCGCTTGTCCTCGTCCAGGATCCGGTTGACGGACCGTTCGACGGTCGCGCGGGTCTTGGCGTTGTCGAGATCGTCGCCGACCCGGTCGATCACCTGGGCGATCGTCCGGCCGTGCGCGAACTGATCGATGATGCGCGGGTCGACGTACGAACTGCGGGCCACCGCCGGGGTGTTGCCGAGGTGATCGGAGACCTCCTCGAGCATCTCCTTCACCGCCGTGTTCAGCGCTGCCTTCGTGGTTGGCGGGTCGGCGTCGGCCAGATCCACGGCGGCATGCACGGTCGCCGTCCAGGTGCGCAGGTCCTTCACGGTGTAGTCGTCGCCGACCAGCTCGTGGAACCGGTCGTTGACCATCCCAGCGTCGATCTCGTGATAGCCGTCGTCGTCCTTGTAGACGAGCAGTCGCGGGCTCTGGTGCCGGCCGCGCTTCAGCGACCGGACGGCCTGCACGAGCCGATCATCGTCGAGCTCGATCGTCCGCTCCTGCCCACCTTTCGCAACGAAGTCGAACCTCACCTTTCCCTTGCTCACGCGAACGTCGTCACGCAGCAGGGTCGCCGCACCCCGGCTGCCGTTCTCATCGGCGTACTTCGTGTTCCCGGTCCGGAAGACGCCGTAGTCGAGCATCCGCAGCGCCACCGCGAGCACCCGCCGCCGGTCGAGGCCCCGCGCGGACAGATCCTCGTCCACGGCCTCCCGGAACGCCGGCAGCTTGCGTGCCAGCTGACGCACCCGGTCGTGCTTGACCGCGTCCTGCGCCGACCGCCAGTCGTCGTGGTACAGGTACTGCCGCCGCCCGGCCTCATCGGTACCCGTCGCCTGGATGTGGCCGTTCGGATAGGGGCAGATCCACACGTCCTCCCACGCCGGCGGGATCGCCAGCGTCCGGATCCGCTCCACCACGTCGACGTCCTTGATCGTCTTGCCGTCGACATCGAGATAGCTGAATCCACGCCCGCGTCGCCGGCGCTGGAACCCCGGCTCGTCGACCTGACTTCGTTTCAGCCGCATCGCTCAGTACCGAGCCATTTCTTCCAACGGACGGAGGTCTCCGCGACGGCTCGTCGTGGTGACGGTGCCGGCAGTGATTTCGTCGACCTCGCTCCACGGCAGGTACCAGACGCCGCCCAATCGGGCGTGCACGAGCCGGCGAAGGAGCTCAGGGCCGACATGGCGCTCGTAGCCGAACAACCGGGTGGCACGGTTCTCGACGACGATCAGGCCGTCGACCCGCAACGCGCGCTGCATCGAAACCAGCAGCGGTCCGTCCTGGACCAGCCGTACATCCGCGACGCCGCCGAACTCGTCGCCGTCGGCATCGATGACCCGGTGGCCGAGGAGTTCATTCAGTCGCATCGCCGGCTCCGGGGATCTTGTCGATGACGTGGCGCTCGATCCAGTCGTCGTAGTAGTCCAGGTCGAGGCCCTCGGCCGAGATCGTCACCGCCGTGTCGATCTCGGCGATCCGGGCCGCGGGGATCTCGGCACGGCCGGAGATCAGCGCCGCCACTACCGGCGGGTCGGCGGCGAGGTCGAGCTCGACGTCGTCGATCTTGCCGGCCAGGTGCCCGTCGGCCTGGTCGATCAGCTGCCGGTCGAGCAGATGCAGCTGTGCGTGAAGGACTCGTCCGGACATGGTCACGCTCCTGCTCTGGTGATGATCATCAGCGGTATCGCAGCGGCCGACGCGATCGTCAGCAGCGCCAGATAGAACAGCCCGAAGGCGTTGCGAACAGGCCCGTTCGTCTCCCGCCCGACGTAGTCCGGATCGTTCGCGACGATCAGGATCGGCAGATACGTCAACGGCAACGCCATCGCGGCGAACACCACGGAGTACTCCGTCACCTTCACCGGATCGACCGCCGTCAACAGGGTCAGCACCGCCAGCACCAGGCACACGATGATGATCACGTGGAAACGCGAGGCCTCCCGCGGCCGGACGAACTTGCCCCACTGCCAGCCTCGGTACTGCGCGATCGTGTACCCGCACGACAATGCGGTCTCGAGCGCCGCGCCGAACGTCGCCGCGAACATGCCGATCAACACGACCGCCAGCCCGATCTTGCCCAAGGCAACGGCGACCGGGAGCGCCACCTGCCCAAGCGTGCCGACCTGGATGCCGGCCGGCAGGAACAGCACCGCGGCACACCCCATGATCGCCAGCGACAGCAGCCCACCGAGCGGGAATCCGATGAACACGTTGGCACGCTCGGTTCCCAGGTCGCGCCGCGTCCACTTCTCCTCGACCCCTCCGGAGGAGAAGAAGAACACCTCGTACGGCGTCATCGCGGCGCCGAACAGCGCGATCCCGTAGTACGCGTACGTCGCCCAGCCCTCGTGCCCGGTCGGATGCAGCTGGGTTGCCTGGTGCAACAACTGGCCCCAGTCCGGTCCGAGCTTGAACAGTGCGACCGCGAACACGATCAGCAGCAGTCCGAGCAGCCCGAAGACCTGCTCCAGCCGGGAGAACTTGACCCGCCAGATCACCAGCCACACCGCGAGCGCCGCCAGCGGCATCCACAACAGGTAGCTGACGCCACTCGCAAGCTCGAACGCGAGCGCCACACCGCCGATCTCGGCGATCAACGTCAGCAGCGTCACCAGGAACGACGCCACCAGCGCGAGCAGCCCGGTCCGGGGTCCGAGCCGCTCGCGGATCAGATCGAACACCGGCCGGCCGGACATTGCGACGACCCGGCCGGACATCTCGGCGTACAAGCAGATCCCGATCACGCCGACGATGACGATCCAGGCCAGGTGCATGCCGAAGCGCGCGCCCACCAGGGCGTTGGTGACCAGGTCGCCGATGTCGACGAAGCCGCCGATCGCGGTCAGGATGCCGAGCGTGACACCGAGGAGCTTCTTCATTTCGCCAGCTCCCCGATCTGGTCGAGGTCCTTGCCGGACAGTCGAAGCGCCGGGAGTTGCCGTTCGGCGGCGGCCAGGTCGTCGTTCTCGAGCGCGATGCGGACCACCGTCACCGCGGACACCGCGTCGTCGAGCGCCGAGTTGACCTGCTCGTACAACCTGGCCGACTGCTCGGTCGACGGTTGCTGCGTCGAGAACGAGTCGGCCGTCTTGCCGAGACTCTTCTCGGAGTCGTCGACCATCCGGCGGGCCGGCTGTGCCCAGAGCCGCCGCGCCTGCAGTTGCTCGACGACCAAGCGGGTCGTGTTCACCTCCGAGGAGGCGGTCCGTGCCGTCTGAGCGGCGTTCTCGCGGAGCTTCTGGTCGGGATCACCACACCCGGTCAGAAGTACCGCCGCCAGCACCCCGCCTGCTATCCACCGCAGCACGCGTCACCATCCAAGGTCCGATAGTCGTACGACGCACCTGTACCCGGGGCCACACCTGGTTCACGCTGTGCGATGCGGGAGCTGGGTCAGAGCCAGCACGTGGTCGGCCGGGGTTCCCCGCCGCGCGACCAGTTCGAGTTTGCGGTCGCTGCGGCGTAGCGCGGCGGCGAGCACCCGGATGCCCGCGCTGGCGAGGTGTGTCACCCGCGACAGGTCCACGGTGAGCGGCCGGGTCGCGTGGCGCGCCACGTCACGCAGGATGCGGTCGAATCCCCGCGCGGTGACGATGTCGATCGGGCCCCCGACCAGCAGCCTCCCGTCGGCGACCGCCGCGGAGAACTCGGCCCGCTCGGGTGCGGGCTGCACCTCGCCCACGAGCCTGCTCGGCGCCTTGGTCAGCGCCGTGCGCACGGTCGCCGTCGTACCGTCCAGGGTCCGTTCGACGGTCAGGTCGTCGACCATCGCACCCGCCAGCGCGAGCCCGTGCCCACGGTCGGCGGCCGGCTCCGACTCCTTCCACCGACCGCGATCCTGCACCGCTATCGAGAGCTCCCCACTCGGCGCCAGGTCGGCCGCCAGCGTGAGTTGGCCGGGTGCGCAGTCGTAGTACGCGTGCTCGACCACGTTCGCCATCAACTCGATGACCGCGCTCTCCACTCCGATCACCACGACCGGTTCCGGTTCCAGAGCGCGCAACCACGCGGAGAACTCGTCGCGCAACCACGCCGCGGTCGCCGGAACAGCCTCGCCGCTCTGCGTCAACGCCACCACCGGGGTACGCCGGTGGGCGGCGAGCACCGTGACGTCGTCCGAATGACCAGCCTGCAAGTCGAGTACCTGCTCGGTGATGCGCTCGGCAGAGTGCTGCGATGCCGCAACTGCGGTCGCAGCGGCGCTCAGCAGATCGGCGGTCGCCTGATCCGGGGTGCTGTACGGGCGTTCGATGAGGCCGTCCGTGTAGAGCAGCAGCACGTCGTCCGGGTCGAGGCGGTCACGGCGGAGTTGATATCCACCGGGCGCGCCGAGTGGCGTGCCGCCGGACGGTTCGACGTACCGCGAGGTGCCTTCGCTCGACGCGATCAACGGCGGCGGGTGCCCGGCAGTGCAGTAGGTCAGGTCCCCGGTGGCCGGATCCAGTACGGCGACACACACCGTGGCGGCCTCCGCGCCCGGCACCCGGCTCGCGAACTTCTCCAGGCGGCTGATCGCGACGGCCGGATCCGCGCCGTCCTGCAGCGCCATCGACAGCGCGGCGCAGAGCCGGCCCGTCACCCAGGATGCCCGGGCTCCGTGCCCGACGACGTCGCCGACGAGCAACGCGACCCGGCCATCGTCGAGAACCACGGTGTCGAACCAGTCGCCCCCCGCGGTCGCGCCGGGCTCTGCCAATAGGTAGCGAGCGGCCAGGTCGACGCCGGGCAGCACCGGCAACCGGGTCGGCGGCAGCGCCTCCCTCAACCTGCTCGCCGTCCGCCGGGCCTGCTCGTACATCCCGACCTCCTCCGCGAACGACCTCGGGCTGAGACCTCCCTGTGCCCACTTCCGTCCGGTCAACGCACCTGGGGCGGAATTGGCGTACGCGTCGCCTCGTGACAGGTGGGGCTGGGGTGCATGATGGAGAGGTGGATGAGTTCGAACCTCAGTCCGCGCTACGCGACCCGGATCAAGTCGCGGCGACCTTCGCCCGGCTTGCACTCGAGATGCACGACGCGGACGGTGTGGAGGAGACGGTTCAGGCGGTTGTGGAGTTCGCTCTGCAAGCCGTCGACTGTCAGTACGCCGGAGTCGCGCTCTACGCCAGGGGCGGAAATCCGGAAGTTCCGGCGGCGACTGACCCCACCGTCGCCGAGATCTACCGGTTCCAGATGGACGGCGAAGCCGGTCCGCTGGTCGAGTGCATGCGTAACCAGACGACTGTCGTGGTGCCCGACACCACGTCCGAGCCGCGCTGGCCGGAGTGGGCCAAGAAGGTCCTCGAGCTGGGAGTCCGGAGCGTTCTCGACGTACCGCTGCGGACTGCCGCGGGCACCGTCGGCGTGCTGGGCCTCTACAGCGTCGAGCCGGATGCGTTCGGGCCGGACGCCGAGGCGATCGCCCACATCCTGGCCCGGCACGCGTCCGTCGCTGTCGCGACCGCCCGCCGCGAGCAGAACCTGAACCTCGCGGTCGACGCCCGCAAGCTCGTCGGCCAGGCGATGGGCATCCTGATGGAGCGCTACGGCCTGGACGCCGACCGGGCCTTCCTGGTCCTCAAGCGCTACTCCCAGCAGACCAACACCAAACTCCACGACGTCGCCCGCGAACTCGTCGCCACCCGAAGTCTCCCTCGATCCTGACCACCGGCCCGTTTAGGCTCGGGACATGACGACATACGGTCCGGCAGAGGCGGCTGAGCGGTCCGGGTTCAGCATCGATACGTTGCGCTACTACGAGCGCGAGGGCATCCTGCCGCCGGTGGCGCGCAACTCGGGCGGCCGACGGCAGTACTCCGACGACGACCTCGCCATGCTCGACTTCCTGCGCTGCCTGCGCGACACCGGCATGCCGATCGAGCGCCTCCGTCGCTACGGCGAACTCGCCCGCTCGCCCGAAACGATGCCCGAACGCCTGGCCCTGATCGAGGAACACGCCAAGGTCGTAGAAACCCGAATAGCCGAACTGGAATCCCAACGCACCCGCCTCGAGGAAAAAGCAGCCTGGTACCGCGAGCAGCTCGGCAACTGATCCCCAGCCAAGAGACCAAAGAAAAGAAGAAAAGAAGGAAAAAAGAGATTTAGAGTGGTAGCTGACTCAGCTGATCGTGCGCAAGTCACACCGGGCCACCTGGCGTGTCAGAACACCCGCATGAACCCGGACTGGCCAGTGCGTTCGCCACCGCCACGTGCTGGTCGAAGACAACCCCATTTGATACTCCGACGCCGCACATGGCACCATCACACCATTCACAAGTTCCCCTCCACGGAACGATCCAGGGTGGCATCGTCAAACCTGCTGCCGATCACCTGAGCCAACCACTCCAGTAGATCCTTCTTTTTCTTTGTTTTCTTTCTTTGTTTTCTTTGGTCTCTCTTGGAACGGCTCGTCTTCCTGGACGACTCTCGCCGTCGGCTTGACCTGGTGTGCGCTCCAGGTTGGATCGTCTTCGGCATGACAGCTCTTACTTCGCCGTTGGTGCTCGGCGCGATGATGTTCGGTACGGCGATCGACGAGGACACGTCGTTCGCGTTGCTCGACCGGTTCGTCGAGCGCGGCGGTGTCTGGATCGACACGGCCGACTGCTATGCGTTCTGGGCCAGTGACGATGGGCGCGGCGGCGCCAGCGAGCGGGTACTCGGTCGCTGGCTGGCCGCGCGCCCCGGCGTACGCGACCGGATCCGGATCGCCACCAAGGTCGGCGCGGAACCGCTCTGGGCCGGTTCGTGGCCGGAGCAGCGCTCGGGGCTGAGCCGCCGGGCGATCCACGACGCGTTCGCCGGCAGCCTCGAACGACTCGGTATCGAGCAGGTCGACCTGCTGTGGCTCCACCAGGAGGACCGCCGTACGCCGATCGAGGAAACCGTCGACGCCGTCGCCGAACTCAACCAAGCCGGCCAGGTACGACGTGTCGGCGCGTCCAACCACCCGGCCTGGCGCATCGAACGCGCCCGCAATCACGCCCTGGCCAAGGGGTTCGCGCCGATCGACGCGCTCCAACTGAGCGCCACCTACCTGCGAGTCCGCCCCGGCACGCTGCCGGAGGCGACCGCACACCCGTTCGGGCAGCTCAGCGAGGAACAGCTCGACCACGCGCGCGAACACCGGATGGAGGTCTGGGCCTACACGCCGCTCCTGTCCGGCGCGTACGACAACCCGGACAAGCAGATCCCGGAGGTGTACGACCACGTGGGCAACACCCGCCGCCTCGCCGCCCTGGATGACGTCGCCGAGCAGACCGGCGCCACCCGCGGCCAGGTCGTCCTCGCGTGGCTGGTTGCCCAAGGCATCCGCCCGATGCTCGGCGGCAGCAAGCTCCACCAGCTCGAATCCGCCCTCGACGGCGTCGCCCTGAGCCTTACCGAGGATCAGCTCAAGCGGCTCGACGTCCGCTAGCGATTCGCACGCAGGCTCTGGGCCAGGTCGTCGAGGGCCGGGAGCGCGTCGATGATCGTCCGGGCGGACGCCTCCGGCAACTGGTCGAGGCAGGCGCCCAGTGCCTGCGTGCGGAGCAGCTTCACGCGTTCGTGCAACTGGCGGCCGGCATCGGTGGCTTCGACGCGGACCGCGCGCAGGTCGTCCGGGTTCGGGTCGCGCTGGATCAGCCCGAGCTCGGTCAGTCGGCCCACCACCCGGGACAACATGGTCGGATTGAGCCCCTCGAGCTGAGCCAGTTCGGTCAGCCCGAGCGGGCCACGGAACGTGATCAGGCCCAGCACGGACGCCTGGGTCGGCGTCAGGCCCTCATCGGTCGCCGTGGCGTTGAGCTCCCGCGCCAGCTTGGAGATCACGCCACGAAGCTTGCTCAACGTCTCGGTGTCAGTCATGTCACCCCTTTATTGCCTGCCAGCAAGCAATGTAGTCTGTTCATCGATGGAACCGTCGAGTTCACCACCGGCGATCACCGAGCCGGCCGCAGCTGGGTCAGGCGAGCCACTGGCCCACCGGCGGCTCGTCTTCGGCATCGTCGCGATCGCCCTGCTGATGGCATCGATCGATCAGACCATAGTGGCGACGGCGCTGAATGCAATCCGCAGCGATCTGAAGGCCGAGTTGACCTGGAGCGGCTGGACGATCACCGTCTACGCCCTCGGCCAGATCATCGTGATGCCGCTGGCCGGCCGGCTCGGCGACCAGTTCGGGCGGAAGAAGGTCTTCCTCGGCGCGGCGGCGCTGTTCACGGTCGCTTCGCTGTGCTGCAGTCTCGCGGACAACATCTACCTGCTGGTGATCTTCCGCGCGTTCCAGGCGATCGGCGGCGGCGCTTTCATGCCGACCGCGACCGGTATCGTCGCCGAGCAGTTCGGCCGCGACCGGGACCGGGCGATCGGGATGTTCACCTCGATCTTCCCGATCGGCGGCATCATCGGCCCGATCATCGGCGGCATCATCGTCACCTACTGGTCCTGGCGCGAGATCTTCGTCGTCAACATCCCGATCGGTCTGCTGCTGATCGTCCTGGGCCTGCGGTTCATCCCGAGCAGCGTCCCGAAGGCGACCTCTCGCATCGACGGGACCGGCGCCTTCCTGCTCGCGGTGACGATGCTCTTCGACATGTACGGGATCAGTTCGCTGGGCAGCGCCGGCGCGGAGCCCACCGATCCGCTGTTCATCGCGGCGATGCTGATCGCGCTCGTGCTCGGCTTCCTGTTCGTCCGGCACGCGAACCGGCATGCGGCGCCGTTCATCCCGATCAGCCTCTTGCGCGGACGCGGTTTCGGCGCGATGAACACGATCAACTTCCTCTTCGGTGCGGCCATGCTCGGCTTCGGCGCACTCGTGCCCCTGTACGCCGAATCGCGGTACGGCATCGCGCCGCTCCAGGCCGGAACGTTGCTCACGGCAAGGGCAGTCGGAATGATCTGCGTCGCGGGGCTCGCAGTGTTCGCGCTCCGCCGGACCGGCTACCGGGCTCCGATGATCGGCGGCTTCGTGCTGGTCGCGGGCGGGATGACGCTGATGTCGATCGCCCCGCACGGCCTCACGCCGTACGCCTGGCTGGCGATGGCGGCGGGCATCACCGGTATCGGCATGGGCCTGTCCATCCCCGCCTCCAACAACGCCAGCCTGCAACTCGCCCCAGACCAGATCTCCGCGATCGCCGGCCTCCGCGGCATGTTCCGTCAGTCCGGCGGAATCGTCGCCGTCTCCGTCACCACCGCGATTCTCAACCACGCCACCGACGCCGGCGCCACCCAAGCCCACAGCTTCGTGGTCTTCGCTGCCATCCTCCTCCTGATGATCCCCATCACCTTCCTGGTCCCCGACCACCGCGGCACCTGGTAAGCCCGGGCAAACTCCTCAGACCGGCGGGGTTGTCACACCGGTACCTCGGCACTTCCCGACAACGCGTCGAGGGCCGCACGACGACCGGTCTCGACTGCCAGTTTGAGCGGATCGGGTCGCCGCTCCGTCCGGCCGATACTCACGCTTCCGGCCGGCGGACGGACCTGGATGGTTGCCGGATGCGACGTCAGCAGCCGCTCCTCCTCCGCCCGGATCTCCACGCGATGCAACCACGGCTCGAGGGCGCCCGGGGCATGGCGAGTGAACCAGCGCGTCATCAGCGCCCGTTCACCGCGCGACGGCGGCGATTGCCTCTCGTCCAGGCGACGCGTGCGGAAGGCAACGAGGTGCGTGGCGCCTTGCGCGAGCGCCGTACGCACCGGTGTGCCCTCGCTGACCCCGGCATCGACGTACGGCGTACCGTCGATCTCCACCGGCGGACCGGCCAGCAGCGGCATCGCGGCCGAAGCACGAAGGGCCGCCTGCAAGCTTGCCTGATCGTGGATATGCGGATGCAGGTCGACCGGCTGACCGGTCATCGCGTCGGTCGCGATCGGATGGATGCCGACCGGGTTGTCGAGGACCTCCTGGAACCCCATCGGCATGATCTCGGTGTAGACCTTCTGCACGAGGTAGCTGGTGTCGACCACCGGCTGGCGGCGCAGGATCCGTCGCGGGTTGATGGTCGTGCCCATGATCGTCCGGTCCCACCAGGCATGCTTCGTGCTGTCGGCGCGACCACACAGCAGCCAGGCCGCGTTCAGTGCACCGGCGGAGCTGCCGTACACGCCGTCGAACAGCGGCAGTAGTCCGAGCTGCTCGACCGCGACCGTCATACCGCTGGAGTACGCCCCGCGCGAGCTTCCGCCCTCGATCAGCAGCACGAGGCGCGCATCATCGCGGCGATGCCCCGGCGTACTCCCCTGCTTCCGGCGATCGCGCAGCAACTGGATCACAGACTCGGTCACCAGTCCTTTATACGGTCCTGCCCTCGGCGGCACCCATCCGGCAGCTGAGCTGGGACGAAGTACCGGTGTCTTGTCGAGCTTCCGCCTTGGGGTGTTGCAGATGATCACGCTGGCCTTCATCGGATTGCTGGGCGGTCTGATCACCGGGGTCTCCCCGTGTGTGCTGCCGATGCTCCCGATCATCTTCTTCGCCGGAGCCGGAGCCGGTGGTGCGTCGACGCGGCGCGACCTGCGGCCGGTGAAGATCATCGTCGGCATCGTGGTGAGCTTCAGCGTGTTCACGCTGGTCGGATCCGTGATCCTCTCGGCGCTCGGACTGCCCGACGACTTCCTGCGGTGGACCGGTCTGACCATCCTCACGCTGGTCGGCCTCGGCCTCATCGTGCCGGCGCTCGGACACCTCATCGAGAAGCCGTTCTACCGACTGCCCAAGATCAACCGGAACGACAGCGGCGCGTTCGTCCTCGGTCTGGGGCTCGGCACGTTGTACGTGCCGTGCGCCGGTCCGGTGCTCGCCGCGATCACTGTCGCGGGCGCCACCGGAAACATCGGCTGGCGGACCGTCGTACTCACGGTGTCGTTCGCGCTCGGCGCCGCGCTGCCCCTGCTGATCTTCGCTGCGGCGGGTTCACGCATCTCCCAGCGGGTCAAGGCGTACCGCAGCCATGCACGCGGCTTCCGGCTCGGCGGCGGGGTCGTGATGATCCTGCTCGCCGGCGCGCTGGCGTTCAACATCACCGATGTGATCCAGCGCGAGCTGCCGTCGTACACCAGTGGGCTGGAGAAGAAGGTCGCGGAGAACAAGACAGTGCAGGGTGCGCTCGCGCCGGCGATCGGCGATGCGTCGGCCGAACTGAGCAAGTGCACGCCGGGCGCGGCGGAGCTGGCCTCGTGTGGCGCGGCGCCGGAATTCCGCGGTACGCAGAAATGGTTCAACGGCTCGCCGACCACCCTGGCCGATCTCAAAGGCAAGGTCGTCCTGGTCGACTTCTGGGCCTATTCGTGCATCAACTGCCAGCGCGCGACACCGCATCTGCTCGCGTGGGACAAGGCGTACAGGTCGTTGGGTCTGGAGATCATCGGTGTCCACTCCCCCGAGTTCGCATTCGAGAAGGACGCACGGAACGTCGGGTCGGCGATCCGCAAGGAAGGCATCGAGTATCCAGTTGTCCAGGACAACAACCTCGCCACCTGGACGGCGTACCGGAACCAGTACTGGCCGGCGAAGTACCTGATCGATGCCGACGGCACCGTTCGCGCGATCACCTTCGGCGAAGGCAACTATGCGCAGACCGAACGGCAGCTCCGCGAACTCCTCACCACCGCGAACCCGAACACGAAGCTGCCCGAGCCGGTGGACGGCACCGTGAAGACCGATGTCGGCGTCGACGGCCGTACTCCGGAGACGTACCTGGCCTACTCCCGGTCGACAAACCTCGCCGGTACGTCGGGCAAGCTCACGCCCGGCAAGACCGTTGCCTTCGGCCTCAATCCGGCGCAACCGAACGACACCTACAGCCTCGGCGGCGACTGGGCCGTCGGCACGCAGAGCGTCACGTCCACCAGCGGCTCCCGGGCACGCCTGAACTTCAACGCCTCGAAGGTGTACCACGTCCTGTCCGGCCACGGCACCGTCACCGTCTCGATCCCCGGCGAACCTGACCGAGTCATCCAGGTCGACGGCACCCCGAACGCCTACCAACTGGTCGGCAACCCCACCACCGAACGCAAAACCATGACGCTGACCTACACCCCAGGAATCTCCGCCTTCACCTTCAGCTTCGGCTGATCGCCCTTAGAGTGAACGTCATGTTCACGATCGACCAGATCAACGAGATCCATGACAGACATGGCAAGGCGGCAACGCTCCCGGCGTACCTCAATGCGCTGAGGGAGATCGGCGTACAGGAATCCGTGTCGTTCGTGACTGACGGCCACACCGAGCATCGCGGCGCGGACGGTTACGTCGTGTCGACGCCGCCGGCTCACCAGACGTTCGCCATTGCCGAGGTGAGCGATCGGGCGATGCTCGCCGAGGCTCTCAAGGTGAAGGACTACGTGAAGATGTCGAAGGCTCTCGCCGACAGCGGCATCCAGAAGTGGATCTTCGACACCCACGCCCTGACGATCTCCTACCTCGACAAGGCCGGTAACACCCTCCTCGAGGAGGATGTCACCTAGCTCGGGTGAGGCGGTGGTAGACGTCGGTCCAGTGGAGTTCGCGCTGGAACTCGCGCACGGTGGTGGACGCGTCGATGACGGCCAGCTCGACGGAGAGCAGGTCGGCGAAGTCCTCGTACACCTCGCGGTCGAGGGCCGTCGTCAGCACGGTGTGGTGCGGTCCGCCGGCCGTCAGCCAGGACTCGGCCGACGTGGCCAGCGACGGCTCCGGCTTCCACACCGCACACGCGACCGGCAACCGCGGGAGCTCCTCATCCGGCTCGACGACGTGTACGACGTTCGCCGTCAACCGGAAGCGATCGCCCAGATCGGCGATCCCGACCACGATGCCGGCGCCGGGATCGGCGGTGAAGCGCAACCGGACCGGATCCTCGCGGCCTCCGATGGAGAGCGGATGAATCTCCAGCGACGGGCGGCCCGTCGTCAGCGACGGACACACCTCGAGCATGTGCGCGCCGAGGATCTTCTCCTCCCCCGGCACCAGGTGGTACGTGTAGTCCTCCATGAAGGACGTGCCGCCCGGCAGCCCTTCGGCCATCGCCTTGCTCGCGCGCAGCAGCACCGACGTCTTCCAGTCGCCCTCGCCGCCGAACCCGTACCCGTCGGCCATCAGCCGCTGCACAGCCAGACCGGGCAACTGACGCAGCCCGCCCAGATCCTCGAAGTTCGAGGTGAACGCGCCGAATCCGCCCTCGGTCAGGAATGACCGCAGGCCGAGCTCGATCCGGGCGCCGTACCGCAGGGACTCGTGCCGGTCGCCGCCGGGCAGCAACTCGGGCGCGACGGTGTAGGTGTCGGCGTACTCCTGCACCAATGGGTCGACGTCGCCGTCGGCCACACCGTCGACCGCCGCGACCAGCTCGTTGACGCCGTAGGTGTTGACCGACACACCGAACCTCAACTGCGCCTCGACCTTGTCCCCCTCGGTGACGGCGACGTCGCGCATGTTGTCACCGAACCGGGCGAGCTTGAGGGACCGGAGCTCCGCGACGCCGAGCGCGGCACGGGCCCAGTGCCCGACCCGCGCCTGGACGGTCGGCGACTCGACATGTCCGGCCACGGTCTTGCGCGGCACGTGCAGCCGGGACTGGATGTAGCCGAACTCCCGGTCGCCGTGGGCGGCCTGGTTGAGGTTCATGAAGTCCATGTCGATCGTTGCCCACGGCAACGCAACGTTGGCCTGGGTGTGCAGGTGCAGCAACGGCTTGCGGAGCGCGTCGAGTCCGGCGATCCACATCTTCGCGGGCGAGAACGTGTGCATCCAGGCGATCACGCCGACGCACTGCGGCGCACTGTTCGCCTCGAGCATCTGCCGGTGGATCGCGCCGGCGTCGAGCAGCACGGGCTTCCAGACGATCTCCACCGGCAGGTTGGCGCCGGCGAGGCGCTTGGCGACGGCCTGGGACTGTTCGGCGACCTGCTCGAGGGTGCCTGGACCGTACAGGCCCTGGCTGCCGGTGAGGAACCAGACCTCTCGCAGTGTGCTGTTCACAGACATGTGGTCCTTCCGGCGATCATCGTTGTCCGTAGACGTTCTGGTAGCGATCGAAGAGGCGGTCGATGTAGGCCTGCTCGATGGGGATCGGCTCGCCGAGCTGGCGGGCCAGGTGCACGGTGCGGGCGACGTCCTCGCACATGACCGCCGCCTTGACCGCGGCCTTGGCGGTCGGCCCGATCGTGAACACGCCGTGGTTCTGCATCAGCACGGCGGGCGAGCGCGAGTCGCGCAGCGTCTCGACGATGCCGCGGCCGATCGAGTCGTCGCCGATGATCGCGAACGGGCCGACCGGGATCGGGCCGCCGAACTCGTCCGCGCACATCGTCGTGACGCACGGGATCGACTCGCCGCGCGCGGCCCAGGCGACGGCGTACGGCGAATGCGTGTGGACCACACCGCCGACGTGCGGCATCTCCCGGTAGACGTACGCCTGCGCCTCGGTGTCCGACGAGGGCGCGTGCTCACCGTCGACAACGCGGCCGTCGAGATCGCAGACGACCATGTTCGCGGGCGTCAGCTCGTCGTACGCGACCCCGCTCGGTTTGATCACCATCAGCTCGTGACCGGGCACCCGGGCGGAGACGTTGCCCGCCGTCCAGACCACCAGCCCGTACGCCGGAAGATGGGCGTGCAGCTGAGCCACCTCGGATCGCAGCCGGGTCAGCGTGTCGGCGACCTCCGTGATCGCGCTCATCGGCTCTCCACAGCAGTGCGCCGGATCGACTTGAGCTTGCGCATCAGCCGGCTGTTGCGCCCGAAGTAGTCGTGCAGCTCGAGGTACAGCTCGAACAGCTGGTCGTAGGCCTTGGCCCGCTCTTCGTCCGGGAGGTGGACGCCGCGCCTGACCTTGCCCATGTTCTTGGCGGCGGTCGGAACGTCGGGATAGGCACCGGCCGCGACGGCGGCGTGGATCGCCGACCCGAGCGCCGGCCCTTGTTCGGAGTCGATGATCGAGAGCGGAAGCCGGGTCACGTCGGCGTAGATCTGCATCAGCAGCGCGTTCTTCGCCAGCCCGCCGGCGATGATCAGCTCCTTCACCGGTACGCCGCTGTCGCCGAACGTCTCGGTGATCACCCGCGTTCCGAATGCCGTTGCCTCGAGCAACGCTCGGTAGCCGTCCTCGGGACGCGTGGCCAGTGTCTGGCCGACGATCAGGCCCGAGAGCTCGTGATCGACGAGCACCGACCGGTTGCCGCTGTGCCAGTCCAGCGCGACGAGCCCGTGCTCGCCCACGGCCTGCCCGGCGGCGAGCCTGGTGAGGTGTTCGTGCAGCGACTCCCCGGCCGCGGCCGCGGCTTCGTGATAGGACGGCGGAACGGCGTTGTCGACGAACCAACCGAAAATGTCGCCGACACCGCTCTGGCCGGCCTCGTAGCCCCAGCGTCCCGCGATGATGCCGCCGTCGACGACACCGCACATGCCGGGAACCTCGCGCAGCGCATCAGCGCTCATGACGTGACAGGTCGACGTACCCATGATGGCGACCATCTGCCCGGCGTCGACGGCTTGCGCTGCCGGTGCCGTCACGTGCGCGTCGACGTTCCCGACGGCGACCGCGATACCCGCCGGCAGACCCGTCCACTCCGCCGCCTCGGCAGTCAGCTGGCCGGCCGCGGATCCGAGCTGACCGATCGGGTGCTCGAGCTTGTCGGCGACGAATGTCCCGAAGCCGGGCGCGAGACCTTCGAGGAAGTCAGCCGACGGGTAGTGGCCGTCCTGCAGGATGCCCTTGTAACCGGCGGTGCACGCGTTACGGACGTAGCGGCCGCACAACTGCCACACGATCCAGTCGGCCGCCTCGACCCAGCCTTCCATCCGGTCGTAGAGCGGGCGGTCCTCCTCGAACAGCTGCAACCCCTTCGCGAACTCCCACTCCGACGAGATCAGCCCGCCGTACCGTGGCAGCCAGCTCTCGCCCCGCTCGCGTGCGAGTTGGTTGATGCGGTCGGCCTGCGGCTGCGCGGCGTGGTGCTTCCAGAGCTTGACGTAGGCGTGCGGACGGTCCGCCAGCCCGTCCACCTCGTTCAGCGGCGTGCCGTCGGCCAAGCAGGGCACCATCGTGCAGGCGGTGAAGTCGGTGGCGATCCCGATCACCTGCGCCGGGTCGATGCCGGCTGCGGCAACTGCAGCGGGTACGGCGGTCCGCAGTACCTCGCGGTAGTCGTCGGGCACCTGCAGCGCCCAGTCCGGCGGCAGCCGTCGGCCGGTCGCGGGCAGCTGGTCGTCGATCACTGCGTGTGCGTACTCGTGCACGCCGGCACCGAGCTCGGCCCCGTCGGAAACCCGGACGACGACGGCGCGACCGGACAGTGTCCCGAAGTCCACTCCGACAACAAACTGTTCGGCATTGCTCATAAAACGAAATTGTGAGCGTTAACATTCTGTGCTGTCAAGGCTGGCAACTGTGACATCGACGATGGCTGTTAGCGCTAACTGGGGCGCGGTACGGCCGTCGAGTCGCGGACGACCAGCGCCGGACGGATCAGCTGGGTCGACGGATCGAGATCCCCGGCCAGCGCCTGCAGGGTCAGCTCGACCGCACGCCGGCCGAGCAGCGAGAACTCCTGGTCGACGGTCGTGAGAGCCGGCCAGAGGTAGGGCGCCTCGGGCACGTTGTCGAATCCGACGACGCTGATCGCGCCGGGCACGTCGCGGCCCTTCGCGTGCAAGGCGTACATGAGCCCGATCGCCATACCGTCGTTGGCCGCGAAGACGGCCGTCACGTCCGGATCCTCGGCGATCCGCAGACCCGCTTCGTACCCGCTCTGCGGCGACCAGTCGCCGGCGAGCTCCGGCCCGGGCAGGACATGACGTTCCTCGTGTGCACGCTGCCAGCCCGCGCGACGCTGACCGGCCTCGACCCACTCGAGCGGTCCGGTGACATGGGCAACGTGCCGGTGACCGAGGTCGAGCAGATGCTCCACCGCCAGCCGGGCACCAGCCTCTTGGTCGATCCCTACCGCCATCGGCTGTCCTGCGCTCACGCCTTGCACGACGACGATGGGGACCGCCGCGTCAAGCGACCTGACCTGCTCGAGCGCCTCCCGATGCGCAACGGCCACGACGATCGCTTCAACAGCTTCGTCGAGCAGACGGCCGACCGCCTCCCGGAGCGACTGCGTCGAGAAGTCCTCGACCGCGACGAGCGAGACGTCGTACCCCGCCTTGTGGCCGGCGTCCTGAACCGATACCGCGATCATGCTGGGGCCGTGCAGGACGAGGTGCGCCGAGATCATCCCGATGCGGCGCGACCTGTTCGTCACCAGCAGCCGGGCCGCGTTGTTACGCCGGTAGCCCAGCTCGGCGATCGCCGCTTCCACGCGGGCGCGCGTGTCGGCGCGGACCAGCTCCGATCCGTTCAGCACGCGAGACACGGTCTGATGCGAGACGCCGGCCGCGGCCGCCACATCGGTCATGCTCGGAGCTCGTCCGACGCCCTCGCTCGCTCTCGCCATGAAGAAATAGTAGGGACCCGGCGCAGTTTCGAGGTACAGCGGAGCTGCGGATGGCGACGGCGCGAACCGAACGAGCCCCTTCCACCACGAGTGTCTGGTTGCCCACGCGGTGAGCAGAAACCCTTGTAGGTAAGGGATATTCTCCTTTGAGCAGACGGATTTCGACGTGCCCGCCGGCAAGGTCGCAGTAGCCTATGAAGTGGCCCACGGTTCAGATTGGTTGCCCATGGCGATGTTCGATCTTCCCCTCGACGAGCTCCGCGAGTACCGGCCCGAGGTCGCCAGACCCGACGACTTCGTCGACTTCTGGCGCCGCTCGATCGATGAGGCGCGCACGCACGACCTGTCCGCGACGTTCACGGCGATCGACAACAAGCTCGCTGTGATCGACACGTACGACGTCACGTTCTCCGGCTTCGGCGGTGCGCCGGTCAAGGGCTGGCTGCACGTACCGGCCGGCGCCACCGGCCCGTTGCCGACCGTGGTCCAGTACTTCGGCTACTCCGGCGGCCGCGGTTTCCCGCACAGCAACACCCTGTGGGCCCAAGCCGGCTACGCCCTCTTCCAGATGGACAACCGCGGTCAGAGCTACGACAGCGGCGGCCCCGACGTGACCCCGGACAACAGTGCGTACGCCGGTCTCAACCACAGCCCGGGGTTCATGACCGCGGGCATCACCGACCCGGAGACCTACTACTACCGCCGGGTCTTCGTCGATGCCGTGCGGGCGCTGGACGCGGTCCGGACGTCCCCGCTCGTGGATCCGGACAAGCTCATCGTCACGGGCGGGAGCCAGGGTGGCGGTATCGCCATCGCCGCGGCCGGCCTGGCCGGGTTGGCCGGGATCCGGTTGCTCGGCTGTGCACCCGACGTACCGTTCCTGTGTCACTTCGAGCGGGGTGTGCAGCTCACCGACGAGCCGCCGTACGCCGAGATCACCGAGTACCTGCGAGGTTTCCGGGACCACGTCGAAGCCGCCTACCGGACCCTGAGCTACTTCGACGGCGTCAACCTGGGCAGCCTTGCCACAGCACCAGCGCTGTTCTCGGTCGCCCTGATGGATCCGAACTGCCCACCCTCGACCGTCTTCGCCGCCTACAACGCCTACGCCGGGACCGCGAAAGACATCAAGATCTACAGTCACAACGAGCACGAGGGCGGCGGCGCCTACCAGCTGGACGTCCAACTCGACTGGTTCGCGGACGTGTTTGCGTAGCGTCAGACGCCGGGCGGGACAGCCACGACCTTGCCGTGGATCTCTCCCGCGTCGGCCTGCTGATGGATCGCGGGCAGCTCGCTCAACGGCACGCGCCGGGCGATCTCGACGTGGAGGTCTCCGCTGTCGACAAGGGCGACGAGATCCGAGAGCACGTCTGCGTCCGGGTGGAGGAAGATCGTGGCCGCGCGGACGTTTCGCTGCTCGTCCCCGGGCGTCGGCACGGTCGGAGTCGTAGAGACGACCACGCCGCCGTCACGGACCCGGGCGGCCAGAGCAGTGAATCCGTCGGGGGTGATCGGGGCCAGGTTGAGCAGCACATCGACTGGCTCGGTGACCGCATCGAGCACAGTGGTGGCCGTGTGGTCGATGATCTCGTCCGCACCGGCCGCCCTGACGATCTCGCTGCTGCGCGGGCTCGCGGTGGCGATGACGTACGCACCTGCACGCTTGGCCAGCTGTACGGCGTACCCGCCGACCGGGCCTCCGGCGCCGTTGATCAGAAGCCGCTGGCCGGCCTTCAGCTCACCGGCCTCGAAGAGCGCCTGCGAGGCGGTGAGTCCGACCGACGGAAGCCCGGCGGCATCGGCCAGCGGGATGCTCGTCGGCGCCTTCACCAGCGCGTCCGCCGGGGCGACGACGTACTGCGCCGCCGAGCCGTCAGCGTCCATCGGGATGAACCCGACGACACTCTCCCCCACGGTGAGACCGTCCACCCCGTCGCCGAGCGCGTCGATCGTGCCGGAGACGTCGTAGCCCGGAATGTGTGGCAGCGTCACCGGAATCGGCAGGAATCCGCCGCGCAGACCGCCGTCGGCCGGGTTGTACGCCGACCCGGCGACCTGGATGCGCACCTGGCCTGCGCCGGGGGTCGGTAGCTCGGCGTCCTCGTAGCGCAGAACCTCCGGGCCACCCGGTGCGTGGAACCGTACTGCCTTCATCGTCTCTTCCCTTCGCCATATGCTTCGGATTCGAAGCAACTGAAATGACCGTAGCACTGCTTCGAATTGGTAGCAAGTGCTTCGAGTTAGAAGCACTGATAGAGTCCGCTCATGACCTCGTCGCCGTCGTCTCTGGATGCCGCGCAACTCGGCGCGTACTTCGCCCTCATCGAGGCGAGCAGCCTGCTGAAGCACGCCGTCGAGCAGCAGTTACGCGAGGCCGGGGACCTCAGCTACGTGCAGTTCCAACTCCTGGCCACCCTCGGCGACTCCCCGACCGGCAGCCGGCGGATGACCGATCTGGCCGACGGCGTCGTCTACAGCCGCAGCGGGCTGACCTACCAGGCCCAGACGCTCGAAAAGCGCGGCCTCGTGACCCGGACACCGTCCTCTGATGACGAACGCAGCATCACGGTCACCATCACCGAGGAGGGACGTGCGGTGCTGGCTGGGGTCTTCCCCGGCCACGTCGCAATCCTCGGCGACCTGCTGTTCGCCCCGCTGTCGCGCTCCGATATCGAGACGCTCGCCGACATCCTCGGCCGCGCGCGAGATCACATGCGGCAGACCCCGCCGCGGTCGGCGGAGCCGCGGCGGCGTAGGAAAGCAGCTGGAAGCTAGGCCGACGCGAGGCGGGTCAGGGCGGTGGCGGCGACGCCGGCGGCGACGGACAGCAGGATCGGCAGCCTCAACAGATTCAGGACGCCGGCAACGGCCACCCCGATCAGCTCGGTCCAGTCGAGGTCGCGGCCGAGATCGGTGACAAGCAGTCCGGCGAGCAGCGCCGGGGCGGTCAGTCGGGTGATATCGACCAGGGCCGGCGGGAGGTCCCGCTTCCCTAAGATCAGCGGGCCTGCAGCCTTCATCAACCAGTTAGCGGCGCTGACGGCCAGTATCGACAGCCACAGCTTCATCGGGCCTCCTTCGTCGCAATCCGATCAGGGTGGCCGCAGCGGCGCCGAGCAAGGCGTAGCTGGGCCCGGTGACGTACAACAGCCCGGCGGAGATGACGGCGCCGAGCCCACAGGCCAGCATCGCGCGGCGAGAGCGCCGTACTTCGTCGATCAGCAAGATGATGAAGAACGCCGGGAACGCCACGTCGAGACCGAGCTTGTGCATCAGCTCCGGCGAGGGAGCAGCCAGTACGCCGGCGGCCGTGCCCGCGGTCCAGCAGACCCATTGCGGGACGCTGACTCCGATCAGCCGCCAGACGTCGTACCGGTCGTCCTGCTCGTGTGCGGCGACGAACGACGCGTCGACGATCGCCTGTGCCTGCAGCACCCGGGCGAACCGGCCACCACGCAGGCTCGGCGCGATCGCGACGCTCATCACCATGTACCGCACGTTGATCGCCATCGCCGCGACGATCGCAGCCAGGACGGTTGCCCCGGACAACGAACTCAGCAACGTGAACTGCGCCGATCCGCTGAACGCGAACGCGGAGAACGCCACCGTCTCCACGCTCCCCCATCCGCGGGCCCGTGCTTCGGCCCCGAAATTGAGCGCAAGTACTCCGGTCGCGAGCGCCGGTCCGACGCCGAGTCGGAGTCCGCGGACGAACGACTGCCGATCGGACGACGTCATGCCGTCCTCCCGCCCCGGGCCCGCTCGTAGTGGCGTCGAGCACGAGCCCGGTTGCCGCAGTCGGCCGAGCTGCACCACCGGCGCGAGCCGTTCTTGCTGCGGTCCAGGAACAGCCAGCCGCAGCCCTCGTCTCCGCACTGACGCAGGCGGCCGAGGTCCTCGTCCTCGAACAGCCGCCAGACCGCCAGCCGGACGGCGCCGGCCGGATCATCGGCTCGCCATCCGAACGGATCCACCTCGACCGAGGCCGACCGGACGACGTCGGCGATGAGCCCGTGCAACGCGTCGATCGCGGCGCGGGTCGGCTGTCGTCCGACCGCGAGGGGCGCCAGTACGTCGTACGCAACGTCCCGTGCGGCGACCAGGTCGTCGCGCAGCTGCGTCGTCACGGCTTCGTCCGAGCTCACGCCGGCGGCAACCAACCAGCGCTGCACATTCGGCAACTCCGCGAAGCGATCGACGGTCCGCGCGGGATCGAGACGCCAGGCAACGGTATTCACGAGGTCGAGCCCGAGATGCCCACCGATCAACTCCGGCCGATACTCCATCGCGAACCACCTCCACCTCGACTCTAACAGGCAATATGACTTTTGCCCATTAGAGTCGTGGCGGGTCAGGCAACCGGAGGTCAGATCAGGTAGCGGTCTTGTGGACCGACGATGCGGAGCCAGCGGGCGCCGTAGGACTCGAGCTGCAGCGACAGCGTGCCGTCCGCGGCCAGGTCAGTGGACTCGTCACGCAACAGATCGACGGCGCGCAGTCCGACGCCCGAACCGGCGACGGCGAGCTTCACCTCGGTCGCCTCGGCCGCGAAGTTGTGAGCAGCGACGACGGCGCCGCCCTCGTACTCCGATCGGTGCGCGAAGACGGCCGGGGCGTTGTGCTCGAGAATCGTGCACTCTCCCCACGACAGCTCCGGGCACTCCCGATAACGCCGGATGAGCAGTTTCATCCAGTTGAGCAGGGAGTCCGGGTCGCGGCGCTGGGCGGCCACATTGACGTGCTCGGGACCGAACTCACCTTCGGTGACCGGCGCCCTGAGCTGAGACGGGTCAGCCGTCGAGAAGCCGCCGTTCGGGCCGGAGGTCCACTGCATCGGCGTACGGACGGCGCCCCGGCCCTCGATGGCGAGGTTCTCGCCCATTCCGATCTCCTCGCCGTAGAACAGCACCGGCGTACCGGGCAGGGAGAACAGCAGGCTGTAGACCATCTTCAGCCGCGCCTGGTCGTTGCCCAGCATCGGCGGCAGGCGCCGGCGCAGGCCGCGACCGTAGAGCTGCATGTCCTTTTCCGGTCCGAACGCGTCGAACACCTCCTGGCGCTCGTCGTCGGACAGCTTGTCCAGCGTCAGCTCGTCGTGGTTGCGGACGAACGTCGCCCACTGACCCTCCTCGGCGGCCGGCGGGCGTTGCCGCAGCGCCCTCACCAACTCGGCCGGATCATTGCGCGCCAGGGACAGGTAGAGCCGCTGCATGCCGATGAAGTCGAAGCACATCGTCAGCTCGTCGCCGTCCTCGTCACCGAAGAAGCGGCGCGTCTCGGAGTACGGCAGATTGACCTCGCCGAGCAGCATCGACCGCCCGTAGCGACGGTCCAGGAACGCGCGCAGATCGCGCAGGTAGTCGTGCGGATCCGGCAGGTTGCCGGCGTCCTCGGCGCCGGACGTGTCGAGCAGGAACGGTACGGCGTCCACGCGGAAACCGGACAGCCCGAGCTGCGACCAGAAGCCGATCACCCGCTCGATCTCCTCGCGCACCTCGGCGTTCGCGATGTCGAGATCCGGCTGGTACTTGTAGAAACGGTGCAGGTAGTACTGGCCCGCTTCCTCGTCGTACTGCCACAGGCTTGTCTCCTTGTCCGGGAAGACGATGCCCTCGTGCTGGTTCGCCGGCGGCTCGTCCTGCCAGACGTACCAATCGCGGTACGGCGATTGCCGCGAGGCGCGGGCGCTCTGGAACCAGGGGTGCGCGTTCGAGGTGTGGTTGACGACCAGGTCCGCGATCACCCGGATCCCGCGATCCTGAGCCAGGGTGATGAGCTCGACGAGATCACCGTGCGTACCCAGTTGCGGATCGACACCGTAGAAGTCGGTGATGTCGTAGCCGTCGTCGCGGTCCGGACTCGGATAGAACGGCATCAGCCACACACACGTCACCCCCAGATCGGCCAGATGATCGATCCGCTGGGCGACCCCAGGTAGATCCCCCGATCCGTCACCGTTGGTGTCGAAGAAGGTCTCGACATCGAGGCAGTAGACCACTGCGTTCTTCCACCACACATCCGCCGTCTCAGTCAGTCGCATACCTTCCCCGTGCCCATCGCGTAACGTCTGGCGGCCTCGGCGACACAGAGAGGCATGACGACCGAACGGACACCGTTGTTCTGCGACGCCGACCTGGCACAGCGGATCGAGCGAGCCGAAACCGAACTCATCGGAGCCACCGCGCTCGCCGCCCACCGTCGCCTCGACGACGGCCGGGGGTTCGTGATCCCGCTGGCAGGCGGACTCGCGAGCTTCGCCGACGACGACTCGCCGTTCAACAAGGTTGTCGGGATCGGCTTCGACGGCGTACCGGCCGACGACGCACTGGACGAGATCGAGCACGCGTACGCCGCCGTGGGCGCACCCGTGCAGGTCGAGCTACCGCATCTCGCCGACCCCGAGATCGGGATCGTCCTCAGCCGGCGTGGATACCGGCTGGAGTCGTTCGAGAACGTGCTCGGGATCGCCATCGCCGACAAGTACGACGTCACGCTGCCCGACGGAATCGAGATCCGCCCGAGCGGTGACGACGAGCTCGACCTCTGGCTGAACCTGATGGCCGACGCGGTCGCCGTACCGGACACCCAGGGCGTTGCGTGGCGCGAGGAGTTCCCCCGCGACACCTACATCGAGGCCGAACGCGACGCCGCGGCAGCCGACATCACGCGCTACATCGCCGTACTGAACGGTGAAATCGCCGGCGGGGCCGGACTCCGGACAACCGAGGGTGTCGCCCAGTTCGCCGGCGCCGCCACACTCCCCGCCCATCGACGCCGAGGCATCCAGTCCGCTCTCCTCTTCACCCGCCTGTCCGACGCCGCCGCCGCAGGCTGCGACGTCGGTGTCATCACCACCCAACCGGCATCGAAGTCCCAGCAGAACGCCCAACGCAGCGGCTTCGACCTCCTCTACACCCGGGCCGTCCTGGTGAAGCCTGTTTGATGAGGTAGCGGCGCTGGTACTGGTGGCCCATGAACAGGCCCAGGATCGTCATCGTGGGTGCCGGGTTCGCCGGCTTCCACGCCGCACGCCGACTGCGGAAAATCGCCAGGAACCGCGCCGAGATCGTCCTGGTGAACCCCACCGACTACTTCCTCTACGTCCCGCTCCTGCCGGAGGTGGCGACCGGGATCATCGAACCTCGCCGAGTGACCGTGGCGCTCGCCGACGCTCTGCCCGGCGTACGGCTGATCCTCGGTGAGGTCGACGGTCTCGACCTCGACACCCGGACAGTGCGGTACGCCGAACCGTCCGGCGGGCGCGGCGAGTTGTCGTACGACCGGCTGCTCATCGCGGCCGGCAGCGTCAACAAGCTCCTGCCGATTCCGGGAATCGCCGAGTGTGCACACGGTTTCCGCGGGATCCCCGAAGCGATCTTCCTCCGCGACCACCTCACCGAACAGCTCGAGCTTGCCGACGCGACCGACGACCAGACGGTCCGCGACACCCTGTGCACTTTCGTGGTCGTCGGAGCCGGATACACCGGCACAGAAGTCGCCGCCCACGGCGTCCTCTATACGGAACTGCTGCGGAAGCGCCATCCCAGGCTCCGTGATCAGCACATCCGGTGGCTGCTCCTCGACGTCGCCGACCGGGTCCTGCCGGAACTCGACGAACGCCTTTCGCGCACGGCCGACAAAGTACTGCGGGAGCGCGGCGTCGAGGTCCGGATGGGCCTCTCGGTCGAGGAGGCCACGCGCGACGGCGTACGACTCACCGACAAGACCTTCGTCCCGACACAGTCACTGATCTGGTGTGTCGGAGTGCGGCCCGATCCGCTGGTGGAAGGGCTGGGCCTGAAGACCGACAAGGGCCGCCTGGTCGTCGACGAATACCTCCGGGTGCCCGGTCGTCCGGAGGTCTTCGCCTGCGGCGACGCGGCCGCCGTACCGGATCTCACCCGGCCCGGCGAAGTGACGCCGATGACGGCACAGCATGCCGAGCGTCAAGGCAAACGGGCTGCCGCCAACATCGCGGCGAGCTTCGGAACCGGCACCCAGCAGCCCTACCGGCATGAGGACCTGGGCTTCCTCGTCGATCTCGGCGGCACCCAAGCAGCCGCCGATCCACTCCACGTGCCATTGGCCGGCCTGCCCGCGAAGGTCGTCACCCGCGGTTACCACCTGCTGTCGATGCCCGGGAACCGCGTCCGCACGGCCACCGACTGGTTGTTCGACGCCGTCCTGGGGCGCCAGACGACGCAACTCGGCGTTATCCCGGCCGACGACGTACCCCTTGAAACAGCAGCACCGGAACGGCTGCACCGCTAACTCGGCAAACCGGCGAGGGGTGCGGGCCTTGGCCCACACCCCTCGACTCCCGGCTGCAACCGGTCGACCTCGGTGCTGCTGGTCTGAACACAGAGGCCGCGGCGCCGGGTGACTCGGGGGCATCAACCCGGCACCATGCCTTTTCGGTACCCACCGAGGACAGTCGCAATCAAACAGCTGAGCCGGTCGCCTACCGTGCCAGGCGGTTGTGCTCCAAGTCACCCCACACCTGGACGATCCTGCCGTCCGCCACGCAGTACATCGCCAGTTCCTGCAGGCTGGCGGTCCGGCCGGCGGAGGTGGTGTAGGTGTCGATCAGGTGTGCGCTGAGCCAGTCACCGTCAATCAGAAGATGCTGCAGCTCCCAGTGGAAGTCCGGATACTCCTGTACGACGCTTTGCAGGCCTCCGGCGTATCGCTGCAGATCATGCGGGACACCATTCACCTCGACCGATCCGTCGACGAACTCGCCCAACTCGTCGAACCGATGCTCGTTACACCGCCGCAGATAACTGCGGTAGAACTCGTCCAGTTCTCCACGCTTCATGACACGGTCAGCCGAGCGCCTTCAGGAGGGCTTGCGAGAAGGCCGGCAGGTCGTCCGGGTTCCGGCTGGTGATCAGGTTGTCATCGGTTGCGACTTCCTGGTCCACCCAGTCGGCGCCGGCATTGCGCAGGTCGGTCTGCAGGCTGGGCCAGGACGTCAGCGTCCGTCCACGAACGACGCCGGCCTCGATCAACGTCCACGGTGCATGGCAGATCGCGGCCACCGGCTTGCCGGAGGCAACGAAATCCTTGACGAAGGCAACCGCCTTGGCGTCGGTCCGCAACGCGTCCGGATTCGCGACCCCGCCCGGCAGGACCAATGCGGCGAACTCGTCCACCGAGGCGTCTGCGACGACCTCGTCGACGGGCAGCTTCTCGGCCGCGGTCAGGTGGTTGAACGTCTGTACCTCGCCACTGTCCGGACTCACCAGCACAGGTTCATGGCCGGCCTCCTCGACCGCCTTCCACGGCTCGGTCAATTCGACCCGCTCGATGCCTTCAGCGGCCACCAGAAATGCAATCCTGCCCATCGATTCCTCCTCAGGTTCACGCGATTCGAGTGATGACTTCTGGTCGGTACCCGGGACGACTCGGGCGCATGCGGACTGAGCCCTGGGGTGCATCGGCATGGGAGATTCGGCGCGATGGTTGGGATCGCGCGACGAGGTACCGTGGAGATACGTGCCGGGAGCCACGTTCCACCGAGCCAGTCGCGGCCTCTTCCACCGCGTGGAGGCGACGTGGTGTTCGACGACTTCGACGAGTTCACGATCGAGACAGCCGGCGGCCGTGTTTTCGGGGTGCGTGCTGGAACCGGCCCGGCGGTGCTGTTACTACACGGGATGCCGCAAACACATCTGATGTGGCGATCCGTCGCGCCGCGCCTGGCCGGCGAGTTCACCGTGGTAGCCACGGACCTCCGCGGCTACGGCGCATCCGGTTTTCCCGGCGCTGAGGGCGCTGAGGCGGGGCTCCACGACCACTCGATGCGGAGCCTTGCCGTCGACCAGGTTTCGGCCATGCGCGAACAGGGGTTCGCGGAGTTCAGCGTGGTCGGGCACGACCGCGGGGCACGCTGCGCCTTCCGTATGGCGCTGGACCACCCGGACACGATCAACGCGCTGGCCGTTATGGACGTCATCCCCACCGCGGACGCCTATGCCCGAGCCGATCGCAACTTCGCCCTCGGGTATTGGGTCTGGTCGTTCCTGGCAGCGCCGAGACCTGTCCCTGAACGACTTATCGCAGGCGACCCCGATGCCTTCGTGGACCACCTCCTGGACACGTGGTCCGACATCCCCAACGCCTTCGATCCCAAGGTCCGGCAGAGCTACCGCGAACAGTTCCACGAGCCCAGCCGCGTGCACGCAATCTGCGAGCAGTACCGCGCCGCGGCCACCGACGACATCGAGCACGACGAACATGACCGAGGTCGTCGGCTCAGCATGCCGGTCCTCGTCCTGTGGAGCTCGACCGGCGCCGTCGACTCCTGGTACGACCCGTTGGAGATCTGGCGATCCTGGGCCACCGACGTCAGCGGAGCCGCCGTCCAGGCCGGCCACTTCATTCCCGAAGAAGCTCCCGACGTCACTGTGGAATCGCTGACACGATTCTTGCGAACCGCGACAGCCAGCCCCCGGACGCAACGGCGTCCCTGAGCCACCCGCGGTCAGGTCGTGGTTTCTCCTGGAGAGTTGCGGCGGGTGAGGTCGTCGTCGCGGATCTGGGCGGTGGTCCGCTCGAGGGCGACCACCTGGTCGGCGAGCTCCGGACGATTCGCTCGCAGCCGGGCGTGGACTGAGTCATCGAGACTCGTCAGCGGGTCGACGAGGTCGGCGACGTCGTCACCGGCAAGTGCGGCACGGAGACGATCCAGCCCGGACTCGTTCGCGGTCCGCGACGACGAGACGGCCGAGGAACGGGCCTTGGAGCGATTACCGCGTGCGGACCGTCCGGTGGCTGTCGAGTCGAGAGCGGTCAGCTGGCCGGCGAGTTGCCGGAGCTCGGCCGCGTGTCCCCGGGCCCAGTCCGCGACCGCTCGGTCGGCCGAGCGCTGATTGCGCGTGGCCTCGACGCGCAACTCCCGGGTGGAGCCGGGAGCGTCGACGGCGTGCGGATTCAGCCGCAGGTAACGGCGTTCGGCCGCCTGCCTGCTCGCCAGCCCGAGCGCCGGTGCGATCTGTGCCCAGGTCACCCCACGCTCTCTCGCGGCGGTGATCAACGCCGGCTCCCATCGGTCGAGGTAGGCGCGGATCTCGTGCAGTTTCGCGAGGGCAGCCAGCAGGCGGTCCTGCCCGGACTCGTCCAGCTCGGACGTGTAGAGGTCGTAGAGATCCCCGAATCCTCGCAGCGCGCCGGTCCGTCCGAGCGGCACCTCGTCGTTGCTCTGATGCATCGCGATCCAACATCCCCTTCATGTCGCCAATCCGTTGACGATGCTGCTTGTCATCGAATGGATGACATGCTATATCAGAGGTGCGTGTTGACACCACAGTTGATGTCCAACAGGAGGTGTGAAGCGATGTTGATGCGCACTGACCCGTTCCGGGAGCTGGACCGGCTCACCCAGCAATTACTGGGTTCACCCGGTACGCCGGGGACCTGGTCGCGGCCGACCCCGATGCCGCTGGACGCGTACCGCGTCGGCGATGAGTACGTCGTAGCTTTCGATCTGCCCGGCGTGGCCACGGAGGCGATCGAGCTCGATGTCGAGCGCAACGTGCTCACCGTGAAGGCCGAACGGCGGCCGCCGGACGTGGGCGGCGACAACGTCGAGATGCAGGTCGCCGAGCGGCCGCTCGGGGTGTTCTCGCGGCAACTGTTCCTCGGCGACACTCTCGACGCCGACGGGATCAAGGCCGACTACGAGGCCGGCGTCCTGACCCTGCGGATCCCGATCGCCGAGAAGGCGAAGCCGCGCAAGATCGCGATCGGCACGGCGGATCAGCACAAACAGATCAACGCCTGACCCGCAGCTGCGCCCGGCGATACGGCAGGCTGCCGCATCGCCGGGCGCTGCACCGGCTCCGAGACTCGAGATCAGCCATGGACGACAACCGAGCAACTCCGATCACCGACGACTTGTATGCCGTCCTTGGCGTGGAGTGTGACGCCGACGACGCCCGGATCGAGCACGCCTTCCGCGTCCTTGCCCGCCGGTTGCATCCCGACACCCGACCGCCGGATGCGGATACCGAGCCGGTCGATCCTGACGTCTTCCGCCGCATCCTCGCGGCCTACGCCGTACTCCGTGATCCGCTCGCCCGCCGCAGGTACGACAACCGGCACCAACTGACTCACCTCGCAGATCCCCAGACTGCCGCGGATCTGGCCGGTACGGCGGAAGGCTTCGCGCAGCTGGCGCTGGAGCTGCACGAAGCCGAGGGTGTCGAAGGGACCATCCGCGCCGTGGTCGACTTCGCGCTCAAGGTCCTGGCCTGCGACTATGCCGGCGTCGCGCTGCACACCGTCGATGGTTCCGACGAGCTGTCTCCCGTCGCCGATCCGGCTGCGCGCCCACAGCCCTGGCCGGATTGGACCGAGGAGGTCGGCGGGCTCGGTGTCCGCAGCGTGCTCGAAGTACCCCTGCGGACCAGGGCTGGAGCGGTCGGCATGCTCTGTCTCTACAGCACCGAACCGGAAGCGTTCGGACCGCCCGAGGAGGCCATCGCGCACATCCTGGCCCGGCACGCGTCGATAGCGCTCGCCAGCGCGCAGCGCGAACATGACCTGTGGGAGCAGGCCGACGGGCGACGTCTGGTCGGCCAAGCGGTCGGCATCCTGATGGAACGCAACAGTCTCGACGCCGACCAGGCTCTGTCTGTGCTCAACCGCTATGCGCAGGAGACGAACGCGGAGCCGGGCGACGTCGCACGGCGACTGATCGACAGCAGCCGGCCGCCGGCTCGCCCGTGCCCCCACCCGTAACACGACTACCACCGGCGATGGTGGGCACTGGTCGGGTATGGGGCGTACTACATATGCAGAAGTGACAAGGCGGGCGCCGCAACTCAGGTATGTCAGAACGTTGAATTGTGGCGCGGATCGCCTGTGGGACCTCATCACCAAACCGGAACTGCTGAGCGGGTGGCTCGGAGCGACGCTCCTGAGCAGCACGCAGTACGGCGGTTTCCTGGTGACGACCGGTCCGCAGACACAGCAGACCGGCATCGTGACGACCTGCGAGCCGCCGCACTATTTCCAGGCGGCCTTCGACGACCCGCCACATCGCCCGGCCACGGTCCTGGTGGACGTCGTGCCGGCCCGGCGCGGTTCCCACCTGATCCTGACCCAGGGCGGCATCCACCACAGCCGGCTCGACTACTACGACACGTTCTGGAGAACCGCCCTCGACCGCCTCGAGCAGGCGGTCGACGGACGGACTCCAGTCACGCCGGTCCCCCGCCGGCCCGAGTCCGCAGGATGACTACGGGCGCGCGGCGGAGGGCCGGATCAGGTGAAGATGCTGACGCCACCAGGGCCGACGAGCAGTCCGATCACGATCAGGGCGATGCCCCAGATCAGCTGGCCGCGGAACAGCGAGAAGATCCCGGCGATCACGAGGATCGCCGCGATGATCCACAGAATGAGACTCATGGTCACTCCCAAATCTCTGGCCGGTGTCCCGGCAGACCGAATCCCCGTTCTGACCTGGCCCGGTGCCCGCCGGGAAACCCGCTCAAACTGTCTTGCGGCAGCTGACTCAGCTCAGGTGTGATGGTGCTGATCGCGCGACTGCTCGTCGTTCGAGTCCGGGGAGAGATCGATGCGGCGGGTGCGCTGCAGGTAGAACGTGCCCGCGCCGACGATCACGGCGACGACCACGACCGCGATCACCACCAGCCATGCGCCTTGGTAGTCGTGGGGGCTGGCATCTCTCGCACCAGAGGGTTGCGGAGACGGCGACGCGGCCGAGCCGAGCGTCACCGCCGCTACCGTCAGCAGGCGAATCGCTGTGCTCATCATGATTTTTCTGGTTCCCGGGCCGATTGACGCCAAACAACCGCGGCACCGCACCGGTATTACCTCGGTAGCCGGCGGGTGTCGATGAGTTGCTGGGCGACGTCGCGGAGTTTCGTGTTGGTGTCCTGGGAGTAGCGTTTCAGGATCGCGAAGGCGCGGTCGCCGTCGACGCCGTACCGCTCCATCAGGATGCCCATCGCCTGCCCGACCAGCTTGCGGGCGTCGACCGCGCGGGCCAGCGTCGCCTCCTTGCGTGCGGTCGCCACCGCCACGGAAGCGTGCCGCGCCAAGATGTGCGCTATGGCCTCGTCATCGGCATCGAATGCATCCGGCGCCGCGCTGTACAGCCCCAGGACGCCGACCGTGCCGCTCGCGGTGGTCAGAGGTACGTCGAGAACGCTCCGCACCCCCAACGACAGCACCTTCGCCGACCAGTCCGGCCACCGGTCGTCCGATTCGGTGTCACGCACGAGGATCGTGGTGTGATCCCGCATGCTCGCAGTCAACGGACCTGCCTGGTCGGCCATCTGCCACCGATAGATCTCCCCCACCACGGGGTCCGTCACCGCGGGAACCTCCGGCCCGGCGCGAGTGGCCAGCGCGACACCGGCGTACGAACAGTTCAACGCCTGCAGCGCGAATTCGACCACGGCCTGGACCGTCTCCTCGACACCAGCGGAGGCATGCAGCTCCACCGCGAGCCGCGCAAACCTGTCGGCGGTCCCGTCCCGATCCGGGCCGGGCGCCGGGAGTGCCTCTGCTGGGTCACCGAGTTCCATGCGCCTTAATCTGCCCTGAAACAATCTGCCCTGAAACCCTGCTGCCGCCAAAAACGCGCAGTTCGTACACCGCCACGGTCCCTGGTATCCAAGCGCCAACCCTGCTGTCCGCGTTCTCAGGTAGATTGAGATTGGCTCGTCTGGGCACTCTGGACGTTGTTTGCCATCGTTCGGAGACGAGGCGTGACCGGGTTCTTCACGGAGATCAACGGCCATTGGGTGGCTGACGCGCAGCGGGTGATGACCACAGGGCTCGTCCCCGCGGGCTGGATCTGTGTCCGGTGCGGTGCTCATTTCGCGGACCGGCACGACCCGTACCGAACCCGATGCCCGGCCACCAACCGGCCGCACGGTCACGAGTTGTTCACCGATCCGCGCGACGGACTGCTCTACTGCCGGAGATGTCCCCTGATCGCCTACGACCTGGCCGACGTGGCCACCGAACCCCTGTGCCCGATGCCTCTGCACTGATTCAGGGATCCGGGCGACATCACTCCATCGACCCGAGAATGCGATCGAGCGTCCGGCGCCCCATCCTGCTCATCGACGGATTGGTCTCGGCGTAGTACCAGACAACGCCCATCGCCTGTTCGAACGCCCACGCCTTGCCGCGCTCCCACTCGAGCTCGTCACAGGCCAGCGCCCACCGGAGTACTTCGCGCGGACCTGACTGCAACAGGTGCCAGGCACTGACGAGGTCCAGCGCGGGGTCGGCCGGCCCGAAGCCTCCGGTGTCGAGTACGCCGCTGAGCCGGTCCCCCACGACCAGTACGTTGCCGGGAATCAGGTCACCATGGCTCATCACGTCGGCACCCGTGCGCGCCAGCTCCCGAAACTGGCTCCACAAGTGGCGTAGCCGAGGTACGTCGAGCAGCCCCGCACTCTGCTCGAAGCACTTCGCCATCCATTCGTCGTGCTGAGCGAGCACACCGCCACGGTTGTCACCGCTGAACAGCCGCCCCCGCGTGTCGGCGTTCCGCAGGTCCGCGATGAACGCCGCGAGGTCCTCGGCAAAGGCGTCCGACCCGCTCGGGTCGGCGTCAGAGGCGACCGTTCCCGGCAACCAGGTCTGGACGGACCACGGCATGGGATACCCCGCTCCAGGTTTTCCCAACGCGACGGGTTCCGGGACCGGAAACCGAGACACCTGCGCCAGCTCCGCGCTCGCCTCAGCTTCCCGCTCCAGAACCGCCAGCGCCTCGTCGGCATCGACCAGCCGCAGTGGAAAACGCGCGGAGAGCCCGTCCCCGATCCGGAAGATCGCGTTGACCGTCCCAGTCGACGCCACCCGTCGGATCGCCTCACCCCTCCACTCCGGAAACTGCTCCCGAACCAAGGCCGCAACGATCCCAGTGGTCACCTCGACCTGATCATCGTGCATGTCCACTCCGGCGACCCTTTCGCTCCAACAACCTCAACCGAGACGACAGCCAGTATTCACAGGACAGCACTCAGATCAACCGAGATTCACCCCGCCTGCGGGCGTTACTGCAGTTCGGCAGACGTCTGGTGCCTTCGATGCCGCGCGGTTCCAGCTACCAGAATTCCGAGTACGGCGGCCGTTAGTGGCACCGCGAGGCCGGTGCGGAATGCGTTCGTGGTGAGTTCGCCGGACGCGGCCAGAACTGCGGCCACTACCGCCAGGCCGAGGGCGGAGCCGAATTGGAACGATGTCGTCAGTACGCCGCTCGCCAGCCCTTGCTCGTCCTCGGCTACCCGCTCGGTGGCCGCGATCGTCAACGGCCCGTAGGTGAGGGCGAACGCCAGCCCGAGCAGCAGGAACGCCGGCAGCATCGCCGCGAAACTCTGCCCCAGCGGCAAGAACGCGGTGTAGGCGAGAGCCGCGAGCACGAATCCGCCGAGCACCACCCGCCCGTTGCCGAACCGATTCACCAGCCATGGCGTGAGTGTCGGGGCGAGCACTGCGTCGATACCGATCACCATCAACGCAAGGCCGGTCTCCACCTCGGACCAGCCGCGCAGTTCCTGCAAGTACAGCACCGCGATGAACTGGAATCCGACGAATGACCCGACCAGCAGAATCGCACCGAGATTCGCCCGCACGAGCGCGGTGTTCCGCAACAGCCCGAGCCTGATCAACGGCGTGGATACCCGCTGCTCGATCACCGCGAAAGCTGCCAGCAGTACGAGGCCGATCGCCGCGGTCGCCGTCGTCTGCGTCGGCGGTACGTCGGGCGCGCGGACGACTGTTGCCACCAGCAACAACATCGATCCGGTCAGCGTGAGCGCACCGGCCAGGTCGAAGCCACCGCGCTCCTTTACTGCGTTGTCCCGCGGGATCAGCGCGATCGCCCCGACCAGGATCACTGCCGAGACGATCACCGGCGCGAAGAAGACCCAGCGCCAGTCGATCGCGCTGAGCAGCCCGCCGGTGACCATCCCCAACGAGAACCCACCGGCCGCGGTTCCGGCGTACACCAGGAGGGCCTTGTTGCGCTGCGGACCTTCGGCGTACGTCGTGGTGATGATCGACAAGCCGGCCGGGGTCATGAAGGCGGCCGCGATACCGGTGACGAAGCGGGCCAGGATCAGCACCCAACCTTCGGTGGCGAACCCGCCGAGGCCGCTGAACAGCAGGAATACGACCAGCCACGTGACGAACATCCTGCGCCGGCCGAGTAGGTCCGCAGCCCGCCCGCCGAGGAGCACGAAGCCGCCGTAGCTGAGCGCGTATGCGCTGACGATCCACTGCAGTTCGCCGGTGGCCAGCCCGAGCTCGGCCCGGATCGACGGCAGGGCGACGCCCATCATCGAGACATCGATGCCTTCGAGGAAGATCGCGCCGCAGAGGACGAACAGCACGGCCCAGGCGCGGCCGGTCAGCCGCTGCGGGGTGACGGTTGATGACACAGGAACTCCCTTTCATGGTTACCTCTTGTAACTGACCCCATCATCTGGAACCATCGGGAGTTGTGGAAGAAGGCACTTCAAAGGAACCGAGTCACTCCTGCTGCACCGAGGACGCGTTCCAGTGGGACACGCGGGAGGACTGCGACGTCCGGCAGATCCTCGATCGGATCGGCGACAAATGGTCGCTGTTGGTGATCGCGCTGCTGGACAACCGGTGCATGCGGTTCACCGAGCTGAAGAAGACCATCGACGGCATCAGCCAGCGCATGCTCACCGTCACGCTTCGCCAACTGGAACGCGACGGACTGGTCAGCCGCACCGTGCATCCCGTCGTGCCACCACGTGTCGACTACGAACTCACTCCCCTCGGCGTCACCCTGCACGCGACGATCCAGTCCCTCGTCACCTGGACGGAAACCCATCAAGCAGAAATCGCCACAGCCCGAGCCCGCTACGACACACTCGACGCGTCCTGAGATATGTGTGGCGACGACTAGATGGGTGTCGACAGGTACTGCGGTATCCGGTACGCCCGCCCCTCAGATGCCGACGGCATGGCCGAGGTGACGTGTGCCGCGTTCGCCGAGTTCGAGGACTTCGACGTCACCCGTGAGCAATCCGCCGCCAACTGGCGCCGGGATCTTCTCGGCGAGGCGACTGAACGGCCTCGGCCACACCACACCTTCGTCTCCGAACTACCGGACGCAACGATCATCGGTCTGATCATGGGCGGCCCTGCGGCCCAGGAGCTCGGCCACGACGCCGAGATCTACATCCTCGCAGTCCATCCGGACCACCAGGGCCGCGGCGACGGTCGCGCCCTGCTGCGTACGGCGGCAACCGGTCTGTCCGCCGACGGATTCGGCTCGCTGGCGATCCGGGTCCTGGCCCTCAACGACAAGGCCCGCCGCTTCTACACCTCCCTCGGCGGAGTCCTCGCGGGTGAGGTGACACCCGACGAGGTCTTCTACTCCTGGCCAAACATCGCAACGCTCCTTTAAATCCAGCTCCTCACCGCTCAGCGTTGCGGGTAGGCCGCGTCGACCTCCACCTCGACGAGCCAGCCGGAGACCGGGAGGTTCTCGATCTCCAGTGCGAAGCGGGACGGTCGCGACTTGTTGATCACGAACGGCTTGGCGGGTGGCGCCGTGCCGAGCGGGACCGGGACGTAGGCGCCGGTGGTGAGATCCGTGTTCGCGAAGTACTGCCGGTACGCGCGGTTCCAGCCGGCGAAGTCGGCCGTCGCGGCACCGGCGGGGTTCTGCAGGAAGACCCGCATCGTGTAGACGTCGGCGTAGGACAGTCCAACAGCCGCGAGATTCTCCCCGATACGCCGGAGCACGTTGATGCCCTGCGCCTCGGTGATCGTCACCCCCGCCGGCAACGCCCCGCCGGGAAAGATCGCGGCGTCGATGTACGACGCCTCGGATCCGGCCGGAGCGCCGGCGTTGAGAGCCGACGGCCCGATCCCGCTCGTCTTGTAGACCGGCGTGTTCGCCCCGATGCCTACGCCGGTCGCGATCATCGGGTTCGCCTGACCGGCAGGCAACGCCGGTACGACGGTCCCGGGCTTCGGCGGCCTGGGCTTGTCCCACCATCCAGCTGCAGCGCCGGCACCCGCCGTGAACGACACCACCAGGGCCACAGCCCCAACGAGCAGGCGCGTTCTCATCGGCTCGCCACCACCCGGTCGTGCAGCGCGGTCACCGTCGCCCGCGCCGACGTGATCGCGCCGTGCTGCCAGGCGATGACGTGGGACAAATGGTCCCCCGCGAAGTAAATGTTGCCGGTGGCATCGAGCAGCCGGGCGTAGATCCCGTCGGTCTGGGACGGCCAGCTGACCCAGGACGCCTCGGAGTACTTGGTGCCCAGCCAGTTCACCGAGAACGCCGCCTTCACGTCCTTGGTGTACACGTCACCGTGCATCTTGGCGCCTTGCATCAGCGCGCGCTCCAGTCGCGCCGCCGGCGTCAGAGCGCCGTACGCGTTCGCGTTCGCGCCGGTGTTGTAGTAGCCGATCACGGTCCCGCGCTCGCCGTGGAAGTTGTACGACGGGTACCAGGTGTTGACCGTGTCGAGACTGCTGTTGGTGATGCCGCCGTAGATCTTGTGGTCTTCCTCCCACCAGCGCCGGCCGTACTCGATGCCGATCTTGCCGGCGTTCGTCGGCCGTGCGTACTTGAGGGCCTCGATGATCGGCGCGGGCAGGTTGGACGGGACCTTCGCGGCCAGGTGCGGCGGCAGGGTGCAGATCGCGTAGTCCGCGGTGATCATCCGGGTCCGCGTCCCGTCCTTGTACGTGACCTCGACGCCGGAACCGGTGTTCTTCAACCCGGTCACCTCAGCGCCGTACCGGATCTTGTCCTTGCCGATCGCGCGCTCGAACGCGTACGGGATCCGGTCCATGCCGCCGACCGGCTGGAACATCATCATCGCCTGGTCCCAGCCGAACTCGAACGAGAAGTAGTTCCCGACGCCGCTGGCGAACACGTCGCTCAGCGCGTACGGCGGGGCCGTCGTACCGCCCTCCAACCCGGCGCCCGGCTCGACCGTGTAACCGCGGCGACCGTCGGTCCCGGTGTAGGCGAAACCGGCCGCCTTGTTCCCGATCGAGCCGAAGCTGCCGAGGAATCCGATCAGCGCCTCTTTGTCGGCCGCCGTCAGCCGCCCGTCGAGCGCCCCCTGGTCGGTGGCAGTGGCGAGCAACTCGGCGACGTAGCCGTAGACGTCCGCCTTGGCGGTGCGATGCCGGATCGCCTTGTTCGACAGGGCTGTTGAGCCCTCGCGGTACAGGTACGCGTCGGCGTTCTGGTTGACGAACGGCTCGATCGCGACGCCGAGCTCGCGGCAGTACTCGAGCGTCACGTGGTGCTGCGGCAGCCGCGCCGGCCCCGCGTTCATGTACTGACCGGGCGAGAACGTCGCGCGCTGGGTGTTGCCGGCCAGATCGGTCTCCACGGTTCCGCCCCGGACGGTCCAGTTGCGGCCGCCGGGACGATTGCGCGCCTCGATCAGGGTGACCTTGTAACCCGCCTTCAGGAGCTCGTACGCCGAAGTCAGCCCCGCGATCCCCGCGCCGAGGACGACGACGTGCTTGGCGCCGCGGCCGGTCAGGTCGGCCCGCGTCGGAGCGGCGTACGCGGGAGTCTCGGCGACACTCGTGAGGCCGAGCGCCGACATCGTAGAGTACAGAACCCCCGCCCCACCGGTGATCCCGACCTGCTGCAGGAACTGACGTCTGGTCTGCGCCATACCTTCTCCTCACTGGGCAACTCACTGGGCATTTGAGTTTGCTGACCAGAAAGCTAAGGAGACGGTGTTGTCACAGCATGTCAGGAGCGTAACGAGTTAACGCTCGTACCAACAGGTATGTTTCCACTTAACGAACATGTCAGACCCGGCTCCCCGCCGCGCGGCGCCGACCCCTGCGTCGGCTAGTGGCCGGCTAGTTTGGCTACGGCTGGGGCGAGGGTGTCGGCGAAGTTGGCGCCGATGACGAAGTACGAGAAGCCGATCTCTTCGCGGCGGCGTTGGATTTCTTCGGCGGCTGCTGCGGGGTCGCTCGGGAGGATGATGAGCGAGTCGGCCGCGCGAAGGGCCGCGGTGTCGAGGTTGGGAGCCGCCATGAACGGAGCGGCACCGTCGCCGACGGCGGCGACGTGCTGGGCCAGCTCGATGTCGCGGCGGCCGGCGAACTCGCGTACCCGCTTCGTGGTTTCGGCCCGATCGTCGTCCGCGGGGAGTACGAATGTGACAGCGTCGGCGACTTCCAGCGCCAGGGCTTCCGACTTCGGTCCGCTCACCGCCATGACGACCGGCGTGTGCAGCTCGGGGCCGTCGAACTCACGCAGGGCGGCCACGGTCTCGCGCATCCTGGCGCGACGCTCAGCCAGGGAGACGGCAGGGAGTCCCAGTTCTACCTCTATCCCGGGTCGGCCGGCGCCGATGCCCATCTCGAAGCGGCCCTCGGTGAGCACTGAGAGCGAGTGGGCCTCCCACGCCGTACCCCGTGATTCGCGCAGTGCGGCGGCATAGACCCACGAGCCGACTCGCAGGTCGGCGAGCGCGGCCGCGGTTGCCAGCGTGGGGGCAAGTGCTGGTTGCCATGTAGGCACGTCGGGCATCAGCAACGTCGAGTACCCGCTGTCGGCGATACGGCGTACGCGGTCTCGCCACGTCGGCAGGTCAGAAAGGATCGGCGCGACGACCCCGAATCGGAATGGTCTGGTTGCTCGCCCGGCCTGGTCGTTCATCGTGGTTCTCCTTCGAGTCTGTTAGGTCCGCTTGCTGTCTCCACGAACCCGCCACCCCCAATCCGACAACCCGGTTGGAGTTCAGTCGCCAGCCAGCCGAGGACCCGCATGGCCGGCAAGGCACAGCCATCGATCAGACTCACGCACCCAGGTCTGCGTCATAGGCATCCTGAAGGTCTCGGGCTGACCAGTGCCGACGTCCACCCGATCGGTGACGACGCACCTCAGGACAGCCGTGTCACCTACTACGCGTACGTCGGGATCGTGCAGCACCTGCCCGTACCACTTGTTCGAGCCGCCCCGGTTCGAGTCGAGATAGGACTCGAGATCGAACCAGTCACCCTTGTGCGACACCCAGCAGAAGCTGGGATGCAGAAGCTCTCGGAGGCTGTGCTCATCATGACTTGCCATCGCCTCGGCACGGCCGACCGCCGCAGCAAGAACATCATCCGCGTCCGTCACAGACCGCATCTAAACGCGCCGCAAGCACCCGGTCAACGACGCCCCGCCGCTAGAACTATTCCTGCGCTCCGGGCGCGGCCGAGTCAGCGCAGGGCCTGCTGGAATCGGTTGCCGAGTTGCTCGAGGCGGTCGACCGGTTCGTTTGCGAAGACGAGCCTGAGGAAGTGCTGTCCGCTCGGGCCCCAGCCGTCCATGGGTGTGGCCGCGACCTGCGCCCGATGGAAGAGCGCGTGGCTCAGCTCGGACGGACTGAGGCCGAGTGGTCTGGTGTCCAGAAGCATCGACCATCCGCCTTGCGGACGAATGACTGGGTATGAGGCCAGTTGGGTCAGCACTGTGTCGCTACGGCGTCGCCATTCGGCGGTTGCGGCCGCAACGTCGGCATCCGCGTCGACAGCGTTGAGGGCAGCTGCGACGGCATTCTGGGCCAGCCCGACCTGGCAGACGACATTCGTCATCCCGACCAGCCGGATGTCCCCGATGATGTCGGCGGGCCCGACGACCCAGCCAACGCGCCAGCCGATCAGACGCAACTCCTTCGAAGCTGAGCCGACCGTGATGGTCCGCGGTGCCAGAGCCTCATGCGTGGCGGGATGGCTGGGCCCGAGACCGTCGAAACGCAGCCGCTCCATGGCGGCGTCGTAGATCAACCAGGCGTCGTACCGCTCGCAAGCAGCCGCAAGAGCGGACCAGTGACTGTCGTCCAACACCAGGCCAGTAGGCATGGCCGGGCCCATCATCAAAACGGCCGCCGTCTGCGGTCCGACCGCGTCGGCAAGTCGCTCGGGATCCACCGTCCAGCCGTTCTCCGTCACCTCTGCCGGGACAAAGCGGGGTACGCCGCCAACCAGGCGTACGCGGTTCACCAAACCGGCGTAAATCGGATCACACAACACGACCTCCTGGCCGGGCTCTACGGTGGCGAGCAAGGTGTTGAGGATCCCGTTCAGCCCGCCGGCGACGCTGACGCACTCGGTCGAAGGGTCGTAGGTACGTCGTGCGATCCGTCCGACGTGCGCCGCAGCGGCTGTGCGGAGCGAGCGATGGCCCTGGAATGGCAGATAACTGTTGGCCGCATCGTCGTCGATCGCGGCCCGGGTGGCGGCCAGCGCAACCTCTGGGGGCCGGATGTCGGTGTCGAGATTCTCCAGGCGCAGGAACGATGGATCGCCGGTGGCGTCGGCTGAGTCACCCACTACGTCGACCCCGATCCCAGGGATCTCCCGAAGCCTGCTCACCGTCATGGCACTCCCCCATCGCGTTCTGTCTACTGGTACATCGATAGCAGTATCCTGATACACATGAACTCGACGCAAGTGGTAGGTGAGGCCGTGCACCGATTGCGTACCGAAGCGGGGATTTCCTTGGCCACGTTGGCGCAAGCCTGCGGTGTCAGCAAGACGACGCTGCACGGCATCGAGCAGGGTCGAGGCAATCCGACGTTGAGTACGTTGTGGTCCCTCGCCACTGCGCTGCAGGTTCCGCTCGGTGAACTCCTGGAAGCGCCGGCCCACGGTCCAGAAGTCGTCCGCGCCGACGACCACCAGCGACCGCGCGTCGAGGGCGACGCAGTCAGCGCTCGCCTGCTCCACCGAGTGAAACTGCGCGGAACTGTCGAGGTGTACGACATCGAAGTGTCACCGACACGGCAGGAGTCGGCTCCGCACCTTCCTGGGGTGCAGGAGTGCCTGGTGCTCACCAGCGGGCGGATCAGCGTGGGACCAGCCGATGCGCCTCCGGAGCTGTCCGAGGGCGATTCCATCCTCTTCGACGCCTCACACACGCACGTCTACCAAGGGCACGACCAGGACAATCACGCCGTACTGCTGATGTTCCACGCCGAGGGATGATTGACCGGACCAGCGGGTTCAGGACTTTCGGGTACGTCGCGGTGACAGGAATCTGTCGCTGCCGTCGAGCAGTGCGAGTGTGGCGCGGGCGGCGGACGTTGCGGCGCGGCCGGCGGCTCGGGATCCGGTGCCGAAGCGACCGTCGAGGAGCAGCATCGCGTGCCCATGAGCGATCGCCTCGACGGCAGCGGCAACGGCCTCAGCCATGACGCGGTCACCAGTCGGGGTGAGAGCCTTCACCGAGTCCAGGAACGCTTCTTCGATCGGCCGTTCGGCCGCAGCGATCTCAGGATGACGGGCCTTGTCCAGCGCCCCGAACTCTGCCGAGAACAGAAGCTGGAACAGCTCTTTGTGAGATGCCGCGAACTGGACGTACCCGCGCGCGGTCGTCGCAAGCCGATCCGCCGGGGCGGCCGAGCGCGCGAGTCTCGGTTCCAGTTCGTCGCGGAAGATCTCGAGGGCGTGGACGCACACTGCAGCGAGTAGCTCGGCGCGATCGGCGAAGTGCGCGTACGGCGCGCTGACGGCGACTCCGAGCCGACGACTCGCCTCGGCCAGCGAGTAGCCTCCAGCGCCGCGCTCGGAGATCACCTCGATTGCGTCGGCGATCAGTGCTGCTCTGAGGTTCCCATGGTGGTACGAGTCCCTCTGCAGGCGACTGTCCCCGCCATCAGCCGGAGGTGATCCGGTCGACACACGTCCGCGGGACCGCGGGGCTTTCATCTGTTCACCGGGAACGAGTACTCGACATCTGTCAGCTGCTCCGAGAGTCTCCACAGTCGGGACGCTGCATCGCGGTCGTAGGAGTCCGGACTTGTCTGCACCCGGACGGGCGAACCGACGTACTGAAACCATCCATCAGGCCCGTAACACTCGCCACCTCGCGCGTCGATGTCGGTGGCAGCGCGGAGCTGAGGCAAGGCACCTCTGCGAGCGCCTTGGACGAGCCAGAAGGTGAACGGTCGCAGAGCTGGCCCGATAAGCACTCGTTCCAGTCTCGAGCTCGTCGCCCACAGCGCGGTGCGAGCGTTGCCAGGATGCGCGGCCAGCGAGGCCGTCCCGGCTCCGGAGGCCTGCAGACGGTGGTGCAACTCGTAGGCAAACAGGAGGTTTGCCAGCTTCGATCGGTCGTACGCCGAACCGGGCTCATACGCTTCGTTCGGATCGAGGTCGAGGCGTCCACGCCGGTGGGCGTTGCTGGTGACCGTGACAACCCGCGATCCCGGCGTACGCAACAGGTGCGGCAGCAACAGTCCGGTGAGGGCGAAATGTCCGAGATGGTTGACGCCGAACGTGAGCTCGAAGCCGTCTTCGGTGAGCTGGAACGGCACCTGCATGACACCGGCGTTGTTGATGAGCAGATCCAGGCGCGGACAAGTCAAACGGATCGTCTCGGCAGCCTTGCGGACCGACGCCAGGGACGCCAGGTCGACTTCGACGACGCGCGTTTTGGCACCGCTCATCGTTCTGGCCGCGGCCTCCCCCTTGGCGCTGTCACGGCACGCGAGCACCACCGTGGCGCCATGCGCAGCCAGCACCCTGGCCGTCTCGAGCCCAAGGCCGGCACTCGAGCCGGTCACCACAGCAGTCCGTCCAGAGAGGTCTGGTACGTCGACCGCCGCCCACTTCGCCATGATCTGAGCGTAACTCAGAATCTGAGTCCCTTTAAGTTCCAGGCTCGATTGAGCGTCTGCCAGGAGCAGAAGCAGTAGAAGGCGCCAGACGCATCCACCAAGCTGTATCCGTGGACATCAATGGGCTCAGCGACAGCAGTTTGCACGAGGCCGAGACTCGCTTCCAGCAAGCGTTACTGGCCAACGACATCGCTGCGCTTGACCGAATGCTCCACGCCGACGTTCGCTTCACCGGCCCGGACGGTTCGACCATCGACAAGGCCGCCGACATGGCCTCCCACCGGTCCCAGGCCTTCACCCTCACCGCGGTTGACGAGCTGCACCGCGAGGTACAGATCATCGACGGAGTCGGCATAACCCGCGCGACGCTGCATCTTGTCGGCGCGGCTGGTGAGCACGAACTCGACATGGTTCTCGCCTACACACGGACCTGGCTCCCATCGGAGGACGGCTGGCGGATTATCGCTGCCCACGGCGGCATCGGCGCTGCGATCGACACGGCGTGACAGCTCAGTGGACGATGTCCACGCCGTTATGCTGTCGGCATGGACGAGGCGGCGACAGAGCAAACACCACGGCGACAGCGTCGGCGCGGCGACGTTCGCGCGGGACTCGTCGCGGCTGGGGTTGAGCTCGCGCGGGCTGGTGGCCCCGACGCCGTCGTACTGCGGGAAGCCACCCGGATCGTCGGCGTCGTACCCAACGCCGCCTACCGACACTTCGTCGATCGCGACGAACTACTCGCCGCGGTCTGCGCCTCGGCGATGCAAGAACTCGCTGATCGCATGGCCGCCGGCATCGCGCGTGTCCGCGGCAAACGCGGCAACCCCGCCGCGGCCCAGCGACGACTGGGCGCGATCGGAACCGCCTACCTGCGGTTCGCCCAAGAGGAACCCGGCCTGTTCGCCACCGCGTTCGCGTTACCACAGCAGCACACGTACGCCGCCCGTGACGAACCGGACCGCAGCCCACTCGGACTGCTCCGCGACGCCCTCGACGAACTTGTCGAAGCCGGCGCCCTGGACCCACAACGACGCGTCGGCATCGAATACCCCATCTGGGCACTCGTCCACGGCACCGCCGTCCTCACCGGACAAGGCCCACTCCGCGACATCCCCGCCACCCAACTCCGCCGCATCGAGTCCCTCAATCTCAACTTCGTGGGCGACAGCCTCACCTGACCCACCCCAGACCAACGGGTGATGGCGCTGGTCGTGGGGCTCGGACCAGTGTGACCAGGCAGGTGATGTTCAAGGCGATCATCAGCGGCACATTGGCTGTCGTCACGATTGCCAGCGGGAGTTCGTTGATCGGGGCAATGGAGGGCGTGATGCCGGGCAGCCCGAATCCGATCACGGCCCCAATGGTCAAGCCGGTGGCCAGGTCGATCAGGCCGTACACGTTGAACCAGATCGCTGCACGACGGCCGGTACCCTGCGCCAGCTTGCGGGCGACGAGCACCGCGGTAATACCCGCGCCGATGTCGCCCAGCCCAGCGGGCAAGGCGAAGAGCGCCGGCAGGTGGCCGAGTGCCATGTAGATCAGAAAGAACACGCCGACAACGCGCAACGTGTGCGGCAGCACGAGTCGGGTCGCCGTACCCGGCGCACTCAGGATCCGCTTCACAACTGGAAGGCGGCTGAGGGCCAGCAGCGTGCCGAGGTACGCAGCGACAGCGATCGGCAGCCACGGGACCTGATCGGATCGCGTGTCGTACCACCCGTGACCCGCGATGATCGCTGTGACGACGAACCAGCCGCCGAACAGGACCGCGGCGGCGCCCGTGACCAGCGCCGCCCGTGTCCTCCCGAGCCCCGCTCTCCCTGCCCCGCGGTAAAGCCCGACGCACGTCCATGCCGCGATCGCGACCGGTCCGGCGATGGTGATCGTCCATAGATACGCGGGTGGGTCATACACGACATCCTCCGTTGGCAGATTGGGGGTACCGGCGGTGCAATTGGCCAAGTGGACAGCGTCCACTAATTAGTGTATTGGTCCAGGTGGACACTGTCCACTAACTAGCTGACGCCGTATCACCAGGTGACAGGCAGTTCGACAAGTCCTCCGGTGATGCTGTTGCTTCGCACGCGCAGTTCGTGACGGGGAATGGCCAGCCGCAGCTCGGGAAGGCGGCTGGGGATGCGGCTGAAGGCCTCCTGGAGTTCGATGCGGGCAAGGCCGGCACCGACGCAGTAATGGGAGCCGTGGCCGAATGTGAGGTGTGGATTCGGGGTTCGAGTGATGTCGAAGGTGTCCGGCTCGGAGAAGACTCGCTGGTCGCGGTTGGCGACCTGCGGGGCGAGGATGACGGCGTCACCTGTTGGGATCGTGGTCTCGCCAATCGCAATGGGCGCGCGGGCGTAGCGCGGCAGGCCGCCGGTCGCGCTGGGAGTCGCCGCCAGACGCAGGATTTCCTCAACGGCGCTCGGTACCAGTGCGGGATCGGCCCGCAACGCGTCGAATTGCTCGGGATGACCGAGGAGCAGCAACAGACCGACGTCGAGGCGGGTGACGGTGGTCTCATGGCCGGCGAACAGCAACATGGCGGCCATCCGCGCGATGTCGGTGTCGGTGATTTCGTTCTCGTCCTGGGCGCGAATCAGGTCGCAGATCACGTCCTCGCCGAGGTTGTTCCGCTTGTGCGGAATCAGTTGGTCTATGTAGGCGACAAGGTCGCCTCGAGCGGCGGCGGCCAGGTCCGGATCGGTGAGCGACGTCAGGTCAATTGCCCAGCGACGGAAGCGCGGGTGGTCGTCGTACGGGACGCCGAGGAGTTCGCAGATCACCATGACCGGCAGCGGGACAGAGAACGCCTGGTGCCAGTCGGTCGGTTGTCTTGGTAACTCGTCCAGTAGTTCGTCGACGAGCTGGCCGACGAGTGGTCGCAGGCTGTTCATCCGGCGGGCGGAAAAGGCAGGGGCGAGCAGCCGCCGCAGCTGGCGGTGCCGTGCCTGCTCGGTGCTGTGGTCGCCGACCGGACCGCCTATCAGCACGGAGCTGGACACCCGGGCCGCCCGCTTGGGCTCTGGGTGGGAGCGCCCCAGCCGGTCGTCGCCGAACAGGGCGGTGACGGTTTCGTGCCGCGTGACCAGCCAGGCAGCATCGCCCGCGGTTGTGAGCACCTGCGTTACGGCCTCGGCGTCCTGCAGTTCGCGGTAGCGCGGTGCGACGGACAGGAGGTCCTCGGCCGGTGGGAACGGCAGCTGTTCCACCGGGCTACTCCTGACTCGATCGACTGGGGACGGGAGTGTCAGACGCAGCTGGTTCGCCGAGCCGGTACTGCCGCGGCCGCAGGTTCCAGATGGCCAGCGGACCGAGGATGAGGGGCGCCAAGAGCGGCGAGATGGTCACCATGGCCCCCACCGGCAGCAGGTAGGAGAGGCCGACGCGTACGGCGGCCTCCGCCAAGAGTGCGACTCCCCAGATCGCGGTCGTCCGACGGGCCTCGGCCCGCACAGCCGGCGACTGCCAGGTGCCGTCGTACTCCGCCTGAGCGTCGTCATCGTCGAGTACGAACAGGCGCCGCCTGAGCACGAAGATCGCCGGCTTGCTCGCGAGTAGCGAGCCGAGGAACACCAGACCCAATGCGCCACTGGTGAATGACTCCTTGACCAGCAGGATCCGGCCGTCATGGAAAAGGAGCGCGGCAATCAGCCCGATGGCGATCGCGACGAGTGACAACACCGCAAGCGGATCGACCTTGCGACTTCGCAGTACGGCGAGCAGCCCGCCAGCCGCCGGGAAGACGGCCGAGAGCGCCAAGGCGTCAACCGTGCTGATGCCGCGTCTCGAGAGCACCCAATAGGCCACCACCGGTGCAACGACGTTCAGCCGCAGAGACCGGTTCGACAGCAGGCCGACCCTTCGCCGCGGTTGCCCACTCCAACTCGTCATTCTGGACCCCTAAGTGTAGGCATGGCTGTGTACACTTTGGAGTGTACACACGGTCGTCCGATCGCGGCAGGTGGAAGGATGAGGGACATGACCCACGTCGAGGAAACTCCGCACAGCGGGCGGCGGCTGTTGCCGAGAGACCGGCGGAGGGCTCAATTGCTCCGCGCCGCGGCCACCGCGTTCGCGCGCCAGGGCTTTGCCACCACCGGCCTGGAGGACGTTGCGCGCGAGGCCGGCGTGACCCGGGCGATCATCTATCGGCACTTCGCCTCGAAGACCGAGCTGTACCAAGCCGTCCTCGACGACACCCAAGAGCGCTTGCGCGATCAACTCGGATCACCCGACCAGTACGACGAGCAGACCGTGTGGGCGTTGGTGAACGCCGCATGCGACGACCCTGACGGCTTCCGTTTGCTGTTCCTGCACGCCCAGCACGAGCCCGAGTTCGCCACCTACACCGAGGAACGCATCCGAGCCGCGGCCCGAATCACCGAGAGCTATCTGCACGATGTTTTGCCGGATCCGGCTCACCGGCGGTGGGTGGCCAGCCTCATCCCCAAGCTGGCGATCGAACTGATCTTGTCCTGGCTCGACGCCGGACAACCGACCAGCCGGGACGACCTCATCCAGACAATTCGCGCCACCTCACGTACCCTCGCCGGACGCCGCTGATCGGTGTCGCGACACTGTTGTCGAACGACCAGACCTCCGGCTGCGGGGTTGATCAGGCCGGCTCGACGGCTGCTCCGCATTCCGGGCAGATGAACGGGCGGCGCTGGGCGATGGCACGCCAGATGGCGTACACGAAGAACGGGAATGCCATCTTCGGGATTTCACGCGTTGCGCTGACCGTTCCGTGCTTGGAGCAACGTCCGACTGCGGACTGGACTTCCTTCGGCATGACCTTCCTCCTGTGGATGGATGTATGGCTGTACGTCAGCGTCCGAGCGGCTGCCAGCTGAACTTGCGCAGGGCAACGAGCAGGCCGGCGGTCCCCCAGGCCGCCACGATCAGCAGATCCAGACCGGCGAACCCCAGACCCGTTGTGTGCGGGTTGTCGGCGGTAAGCAGTGCGTTGGCCAGGTGCCGGACCGGGAAGATCTCTCCCACGTCCGCCAGCCAATGCGGCAGTGCGGGGACTGCGACGAACACCCCGGAGATGAAGTAGAGGGGCAGCATAAAGGCCATCGCGGCGGGTAACGCAGCATCCTCATTGCGGATGAACGAAGCGAGCGCGTAGCCAAGGCAGCAAAAGGACGCGGCACCGATGACGACGGTGACCGCGAGGGCCAACGCCGTACGGCCAGGGATGTCGACACCATAGGCGGCCCACCCGATGCCGAGCAGGACGACAGCCATGCCGACGGCAACGACAATTGCGGTGAGCACGCGCCCGGCGATGACTGCAGTGGCTGGTACGGGAGTTGCGCGCCGGCGCTTCAATACCCCCCGTTCGCGCTGTGCCGTCACCGAGGATGCCAGGTTGCCGAAGCACGCCGCGATGATGCCGAGTGCGATGATGCCGGGCACGTAGTACTGCGAGGTGCTGATCGGCCCGCCTGCGACCTCGGTCGTGTTTCCGCTGCCGCCGAACACCGACGCGAAGATCACCAGGAACAGCACCGGCAACGCGAGGGTGAAGAACTGCGACTGGCGATTGCGGAGAAATGCGCGGAGGTCGTAGCCGCTGAGGTACAGCGCCGTTCTGATCATCGCTGATCCTTCGTGCTCGCGGACTCGGCGAGGGAGAGATAGACCTCTTCCAGGCTCGGGCGATGTACGTCGAGGTCGGGAAGGTCGAAGCCGCGACCGAGCGCCCAATTTCCGAGCAGCTGCAGGTGTTCCAGCGGACTGTCGCTGTGCACGACAGTCGATCCTCCTGCTCCTGGCTCGGTCAGCCGGTACAGCGCGGAAGGAAGATCACGTACGTCGACGTAGCCGGGAAGCGTGAACCTGATGGCGGTGGTCAGCTTGTCGCGCCCACCGAGCGTCTGCGGGATGCCCTCAGCCACGATGCGCCCGGCGGACGACACCATGATCCGGTCGGCCAGGTATTCCGCCTCGTCCATGTAATGGGTGGTGAGGAACACGGTTTTTCCGAGCTCGCGTAGCCCGGCGACGACATCCCAGGCCGCGCGGCGGGCGGATGGATCGAAACCAGTGGTGGGTTCGTCCAGGAAGATCAGCTCCGGGTCGCCGATGAGGGCGAGGGCGAAATCGAGCCGGCGCCGTTGACCGCCCGACAGCCTGGTTGCCAGCGCGCCGGTCCTGTCGGTGAGTCCGACGAGGTCGATGGTCTCGTCGATGTCCCGCGGTGCGCGGTACAGGCCGGCGTACATCGCCAGGCTTTCCCGGACAGTCAAGCCGGGCTCAGGCTCGGACTCTTGCAAGACGATGCCCACCCGTTCCCGCCAGGTGCCGCCCGCCGTGGCCGGGTCGTGCCCGAGGACCGAAACCTCTCCCGCTGTGCGCTCGAGGAAGCCTTCGAGGATCTCAACGGTCGTGGTCTTACCCGCGCCGTTCGGCCCGAGACAAGCGAAGATCTCTCCGCGGAGCACCTCGAAATCGATGCCCGCAACCGCCTCATGACTGCCGTAGCGCTTGACCAAGCCGCGCACGCTGACCACCGGATCGCTCTGGGTCTCCCCCGCGACTGCCTGAACAAGCCCTCCGATCCGCGATCTGCTCATGCCAATTCCTTGACAGCTGAACGAGGTGTTTCCGGCAACGCTGCATGCAGTACAAGTGAGACCGTCGTCGCGATCAACCCACCGATGAGTGCAGGCCAGAAGTTCTGAAGCTGAAGGCGTGCAGACAGGTGCTCCGAACCCTTGGAAATCAGCAAAAGCAGCAGCACATTGGCGGAAAAGGTGCACAGGGCAACTATTGGCCGGCGCGCGGTCGGGCGCACAGATCTGATGATCGGCAGTGCGAACGTGTTCACCAGACCGAACACCAGCGCCACCCAAACAACCGTCCACACCAGCTCCGACCCCGAGCCGACGAACTCGATCGACGGCTTGGCCAGCAGTGCGGAAACGTAGACACCGACGCCGTTGACAACGACCTTGAGCGCGAGTCGCATCTCAGCCGCTCTTCTCGTCAGCAGTCACCCCGTGCCGCCGCGGGTCGCGAGCATCGGTGACCCACAGGTTCGTTGGTACCCACCCCACGTCACAGCTCCCTCCGAGTTAGTGGACGCCGTCCACATTAACTCAGTTGGTGGACGCTGTCCACACCGCTGCGCCGTCAACGGCACGGAGGGAGAAATAGCCAAGCTGGGGCCCTGTCAGCTCTGTCAGCGCAGTCAGCGCTGTCAGCGGGTGGTGCCGGCGCGGCGTTTGTTGTAGATGTCGAAGGCGACGGCCAGCAGCAGGACCAGGCCCTTGACGACGGACTGGGTCGACTGGTCGACGCCCATCAGCTGCATGCCGTTGCTCATCACCGCCATGATCAAGCCGCCGACCATCGCGCCGACCACCGTGCCGACACCACCCGCGACGGCGGCGCCGCCGATGAATGCCGCTGCGATCGCGTCCAGCTCGAACATGTTGCCGGCGGCGGGCTGCGCGCCGTTGGAACGGGACGAGTAGATGACGCCGGCGATGCCGGCCAGGAATCCCATGTTGACGAAGATCCAGAAGTTGACCTTCCGTACCTTCACTCCGGACAGCATCGCGGCCGGCAGGTTGCCGCCGATCGCGTAGACCTGGCGGCCGAACACGGTGTTCTTCGTCATCAACCCGTACGCCGCCACCAGCACCCCGAGCACGATCAGCACGATCGGCAGGCCGCGGGCGTGGGCGAGCTGCCAGGCGAAGTACATGACGACCGCGGCAACGACCAGCACGCGGGTGACGAAGAGCGGGAACGACTCGACCGGCTGCTCGTAACGGATCCGCGCCAGCCGGGTGCGGAACACGCCGACCGCGTATCCGGCGACCGCGATCGCCGCGATCAGCAGCGTGAACGCGTCATAGCCGTACCCGCCCATCAGCCCGTTCAGGAAGCCGCTGGCAACCTTCTGGTACTGCGCCGGGAACGGCGACAGCGAGACGTTGTCCAAGACCTCGAGCGTCAGGCCCCTGAACAGCAACATGCCGGCCAGCGTGACGATGAAGGCCGGCATGCCGACGTACGCCACCCAGAAACCGTGCCAGGCGCCGACCGCCGTACCGACCGCCACGGCCGCCACGATGCCGATCCACCACGGCTGCTCGTGCTGGATGACCAGTACCGCGGAGACCGCACCGGTCAACGCGACGATCGACCCGACCGACAGGTCGATGTGACCGGCGATGATCAGGATCACCATGCCGATCGCCAGCACCAGGATGTAGGAGTACTGGAGCACGATGTTGGTGATGTTGCCCGGGCTGAGCAGGACACCGTGCGTGAGCGAGGCGAAGAGCGCCACGATCACGATGAACGCGATGTAGATGCCGCTCTGCCGGAGGTTGCGCATGACCAGGGTCAGCGGATCGCTGGTGCCGACGTGCAGTGCGGCCGCGGAGGTGCTCTCGGTCTGTTCTGCCGGAGCGGAAGGTTTGGTGCTGGTCATCCGGCGAGCTCCTTCTCCATCGTCATCAGCGCCATCAGGCTCTCCTGGGTGGCCTGGCCCACCGGCAGCTCGCCGGTGATCCGGCCGGCCGACAAGGTGTAGATCCGGTCGCACATCCCCAACAGTTCGGGGAGTTCGGAGGAGATCACGACGACCGCCTTTCCCTGCGCCACCAGCCGGTTGATGATCGTGTAGATCTCGAACTTGGCGCCCACGTCGATACCGCGAGTGGGCTCGTCCAGGATCAGCACGTCCGGATCGGTGAACAGCCACTTGGACAGCACGACCTTCTGCTGGTTGCCGCCGGACAGCGTGCCGACGACGTCCAGGACCGTGCGCGTCTTGATGTTCAGGTCACGCCGGCCCTGCTCGGCGACCTTGATTTCCTCGTTGCCGTTGACCCACCCGGCCCGGGCCAGCTTGCCGAGCCCCGCGGCCGAGATGTTGGCCCGTACGTCGGCGATCAGGTTCAGTCCGTACCGCTTGCGATCCTCGGTGGCGTAGGCGATGCCGTGCCCGATCGCTTCGGCCACCGTCCGGGCCCGGACCTCGCTGCCGTGGAGATACAGCCTGCCGCTGATGTTGCGTCCGTACGAACGCCCGAAGACGCTCATTGCGAGCTCGGTCCGTCCGGCGCCCATCAGGCCGGCGATGCCGACCACCTCACCGGCCCGCGCCGTCAGGGACGCGCCGTCGACGACCTTGCGCGGCTGGACCGGGTGCCACACCGTCCAGTCCTCGATCCGCAGTACCTCCGCACCCGGCGCGGAATCCCGGTCCGGGTAGAAACTCTCGAGGTCCCGGCCGACCATGCCGCGGATGATCCGCTCCTGCGTGACGTCCCCGGACGCCATGTCGAGCGTCTCGACGGTACGGCCGTCGCGGATCACCGTCGTCGAGTCGGCGATCGCGGTGATCTCGCTCAGCTTGTGCGAGATCATGATGCAGGTGATCCCGCGGTCGCGCAGCCGTCGGAGCAGGTCGAGCAGGTGCGCCGAGTCGACGTCGTTCAGGGCGGCCGTCGGTTCGTCGAGAATCAGCAGCCGGACGTCCTTCGACAACGCCTTCGCGATCTCCACCAACTGCTGCTTGCCGACCCCGAGCTGGATCACCGGTGCGACCGGGTTCTCGTCCAGCCCGACCGAGGCCAGCAGGTCGCGGGCGTCGGCGTTGGTCCGGTTCCAGTCGATCAGGCCACCGCGGCCCCGGCGCTCGTTCCCGAGGAAGATGTTCTCCGCGACCGACAGGTACGGCACCAGCGCCAGCTCCTGGTGGATGATCACGATGCCGACGGCCTCGCTGTCGCGGATGCCGGCGAATTGGACCGGCCGCCCGTCGAACCTGATCTCGCCGTCGTAGGCGCCGGCCGGATAGACGCCGGACAGCACCTTCATCAGCGTTGACTTGCCGGCGCCGTTCTCACCGCAGATCGCATGGATCTCCCCGCGCCCGACCACCAGCGACACATCCTCGAGCGCCGTGACGCCAGGGAACCTCTTGGTGATCCCCCGCATCTCGAGCAGTACGTCGTCCACCGGCCGGGACCTCCCGTCACTTCGCCTGGCCGGCAGCGACCTCGGCGGCCGTGTAGTAGCCAGAAGCAACCAGTTCCTTCTGGATGTCCGGCTTGAAGACGGTCTGGATCGGCAGCAGGTACGCCGGGACCACCTTCACGCCGTTGTCGTAGGACTTGGTGTCGTTCGCCTCCGGCTGCTTCTTCTGCAGGAACGCCACCGACGCGTTGACGGCCTGCTCGGCCAGCAGCCGGGTGTCCTTGAAGATCGTGGAGCTCTGTACGCCGGTGTTGATGAGCTTGACCGACGCGATCTCCGCGTCCTGGCCGGTGATCGCCGGGATCGGGTTCGCCGCCGTGCCGTAGCCGACGTTCTGCAGGGCGGTGATGATGCCGCGCGAGATTCCGTCGTACGGCGAGAGCACGCCGTTGACCTTGGCGCCGTCGTTGTAGCTCGAGGTCAGCAGGTCCTCCATGCGCTTCTGCGCCGCTTCCTGCTGCCACCGCAGGATCGCGACCTGCTCCATCTTGGTCTGCTTCGACTTGACGACCAGCGAGCCGTTGTCGAAGTACGGCTTCAGCGTGTCCATGGCGCCGTTGAAGAAGAAATGGGTGTTGTTGTCATCCAGCGAGCCGGCGAAGACCTCGATGTTGAACGGCCCGGTCTTGGTTCCCTTCGAGCCGTCCGCATTCTCCAGCCCGAGGCCGCGCAGGAGTGCCTTGGCCTGGGCCACCCCGACCTTGTAATTGTCGAAGCTGACGTAGAAGTCGACGTTCTGGCTGCCGCGGATCAACCGGTCGTAGGCGATCACCGGGATCTTCTTGTCGGCCGCGGCCTGCAGCTGGCTGCTGAGCGCGGTGCCGTCGATGGCCGCGATGATGAGTACGTCGGCGCCCTGGGTGATCATCTGGTCGACCTGCTGGGACTGGGTCGGGATGTCGTCGTTCGCGTACTGCAGATCGACCTTGTATCCCTTGGCTTCGAGCTTCTCCTTCACCGCCTTGCCGTCCGCGATCCAGCGCTCGGACGTCTGCGTCGGCATCGAGACGCCGATGGTCAGGTCTCCCGGCTGCTGACTCGCGGTGTCTGTGGTCCCGCCGGCCCCCCGTCCGCCGCAGGCCGCGAGGCCGAGCACCAATAGGGCGCCACTCAGGGTGGCAATAAACCTCTTCTTCACAGGACTCGCCCCTTCCGGCCCGGATGTCCGTCCCATTTGCTGACCCCGCCGCGGACTGTTAGCGCTCACATGTTGGCGTCGCCAAACCCGCCGGTCAAGACTTCAGCGGCTAATGGTCGCGTTAACAATTCGGCGACGCCACGGCATTTGACCCAATCGGCCTGGACCTGACGGTGGGACCATCACTCCATGGGATTCACTTCCACGGCGGTTGCCGGCACGCCCATCCTGGACATCACCTTCGAGCAGGCCGGACCGGCTGACGGCGTACCGGTCATCCTGTTGCACGGGTTCCCGTACGACGTCCGTTCGTACGACGAGGTCGTGGCCCCACTGGTAGCGCAAGGCGCGCGCGTACTGGCGCCGTACCTCCGCGGCTTCGGGCCGACCACCTTCCGCGACCCGGCCACGCCGCGCTCGGGGCAGCAGGCCGCCCTCGGGCAGGATCTCGTCGATTTCATGGACGTGCTGGGCATCGAGTCCGCCGTGCTGGCGGGTTACGACTGGGGCGGCAGAGCCGCGTGCATCACTGCGGCGCTGCTCCCCGAGCGGGTCCGGGGGCTGGTGACCGTGGAGGGATACAACATCCAGAACATCGCGGCTGCGAACGAGCCCACGCTGCCCGAGTGGGAGAGCATGCTCTGGTACCAGTACTACTTCCACTCCGAGCGCGGACGGCGTGGACTCGAGCAACATCGCGAGGAGCTTTGCTCGCTGCTGTGGCGCACCTGGTCACCGACCTGGACGGACGCAGGCGAAGCCTTCGCCGCAAGCGCATCGAGCGTGCACAACCCGGACTTCGTCGACGTGGTCATCCACTCGTACCGTCATCGGTTCGGACTGGCCGACGGCGACCCTCGCTACCAGCGGATCGAGGAGCTGCTCGCGGAGCAACCACCGATCACCGTCCCGACCGTGATGGTGGAGAGCGGTTCCGACGGGCTGCTCGGACCGGGTCCGGCAGGCGATCGGGATCACTTCACCGGCCCCTACGAACATCTCATCCTCGAGGACGTGGGACACAATCCCCCGCAAGAGGCACCCGATCGCTTCGCCGCTGCGGTTCTGAGTCTCCTGTGAGACTCACACGTTGCCGTTCCGCAGCGACGTTCAGGTGAGTGCGGCGAAGGCCCGGATGTCGGCGGCGAGGAGATCCGGTTCCTCGGTCGCGGCGAAGTGGCCGCCGCGAGGCATCCGCGTGTAGTGCACGACGTTGTAGTTGCGCTCGGCCCATTTCCGCGGCGGCTGCACGAGATCGGCGGGAAACACGGCCAGGCCGGTCGGCACCGATACCTGTACGGGGCCGGGCGGATAGTGCTTGTGTTCCCAGTACGGTCGGAAGCTCGCCGCGATGGCCCCGGTGAACCAGTACAGGCTCGCCTGGGTGAGGATCAGGTCCTCCCCGAGACCGGAGAGTTGGTCGCCGTGGTCGGTCCAGGCGCGGTACTTCTCGAGCAGCCACGCGAGCAACCCCACCGGGGAATCGTTGAGCGCGTACGCCGGTGTGAGCGGGCGGGTGCGCTGGAGGTGCTCGTAGCCGCCTTCCTCGGCGTACCACTGCTCGCCCTGAGCGACGTACGCCGCCTCGTCCTCGCTCGGTCGGGACTGATCACCGGGGTCCGCCACGGCCAGCACATGAATGCCGGCGACAGCCTCCGGGTGAGCCTGTGCGAGCCGTGCGCTGATACCAGCCCCGAGATCGCCGCCGTGTGCGAGATACCGGGTGAAGCCGAGCTCGGTCATGAGCCCGTGCCACAGTTCATGGGTCGGGACGCCAGGTAACATCGCCTGCTCCGGCGTGAACGGGAACCCCGGCAGAGACGGCACGACGACGGTGAACGCGCGGGCATCAACGTCGCCGTACTCGCTCGGACGCGACAGCCGCTTGGCCAGCTCGACCTCTTCGAGGAACGTACTCGGCCAGCCGTGAGTGAGAACAATCGGCACCGCATCGGCCGTCTCCCCGTCGAAACGCAGATAGTGCACGGGCACGCCGGTGACCGTCGCCCGGTGCGAAGGCAGCGCGTTGATCGCTGCCTCCTGGGCACGCCAGTCGAACCCGTCCGCCCAGAACTCCGCGAGCCGCCGAAGCTCGCCGGGCTCCGTGCCCGCTCCCCAGCCCGTCATCGGCCAGGGCCGCGGCCATCTGGTGGCCCGGATCCGTCGCCGCAGCTCGTCCAACTCTGAATCCGGCACGACCATCAGCGGGTCCGGCATACCAACTCTCCTTCATCACAACCGCAGAGATCTTGCGGGTTTCGGTGGTCGCGGAGCTCGTCGACCTCATTGTGACCGGTGTTGCGAGAGTCGGTGAGGCGGCTCGAGGAGATGATCTCCGTCGGTTTACTCGGCGATCTCGTAGTTGAGGAAGGTGAGTCCCACTCCGATGTTGCGCACGTCGACGAGGCGAAGGGCCAGCTTGTCGTCGATGCCGTCGAACAGGCGCTGGCCGTTTCCGAGCACGACGGGGAAGACGAACAGGCGTAGCTCGTCGACAAGGCCGTGCTCGATGAGAGTGCGCACCAACTGATAGCTGGCGTAGACGACGATCTCCCCCTCGACCTCCCGCTTGACCTTGGCAACCTCCGCCACGACGTCACCGCTCAGTACGGCGCCCGCGCCCCAGCGAGGCTGTTCGAGAGTGCTCGACACGACGTACTTGGGCATGTTGTTCAGCTTGTCGGCCCATTCGCCGGAACGGTCCAGCCATCGCGAGGCGAACCACTCGTCACTGCGCCGGCCGAGCATCAGCGCCTCGGCTCGAAGGGCCTCATCGGTCAGGATCTCCGCCCATGCCTCGCGGTCCTCACCGGTGAACTGGTCGAACCAGCCACCCAGCTTGAACCCTTCCTGACCATCCGGATCCTGAACGACACCATCGAGCGAGACGTTCGTCGAAACCACGATCTTTCCCATTGCAGCTATCTCCTTGGTTCGGTTTGCGTTGGTGGAGCAGACACCGAACCGACCAGAAAATGAGCGCTAGCTCGGGTAGCCGGCGTCGGGATTCATGAGGATGAGGGCCTTGATGAAGCCGTCGGGTTTTGAGCGGAGGTCTTCGTAGGCGCGGTCGAGGTCGATCAGGGCGTAGCGGTGGGTGAAGAGGGACGCATAGTCGATGCGTCCGCCGGCCGCAGTGGCGAGGCCGCGGCGGATGCTGGCGGTCAGCTGGTGTTCGTCGCGGATGTGGCCGTTCACGACGTTGAGGGCCTTCCAGTTCCAGGCTTGCATGTCGACCGTGCGGGTGGCCTGGTGGTAGCCGACGATGTCGAGCGTGCCGCCTGACCGGGTGAGACTGGTCGCCAGATCCAGTCCGGGTTGGGTGCCGCTGACCTCGAACACGACGTCGAAGGTCGCGCCCAGTTCGCCTGCCTCATCAGGGTTACAGGCAAGAGAAGCGCCGTACCGCAAGGCCGCTTGCTTGGCGTCGTCTCGCAGGTCCACCACGACGAGCTCGCCGATCGGGCTGGTAGCCAGGAGCTGGATCAGGCACAGGCCCATGAAGCCGGCGCCGATGACGGCGACGCGATCCCCGGTGTCGACCCCGGACCGGCGCAGCGCCTCGACAACGCAGCCGAGCGGCTCCCCGATGCCGGCCACGTAGGGCAGGGCCGGCGGTACGACGACGGAGTACTCGGCGCGTACGACGACCAGGTCGGCGAACGACTCGGTCCACCGGCCGGTCACGAGATCGCCGGTCGCGACCTTCTCGACATCGTTGCCGACCTCAACGACCCGACCGACCGGCTCGTGTCCGAGCGTCGTAGGGACACCGTTGGCCGGACCGCGAGACCACTGCGGCAGTTCGCTCGCACAAAGGCCGTTCGCGATCACCTCTACGAGTAGTTCGCCCGCGGCCGGTCCACGGACCTCGACCTCCTCCACACACGACGTCATCGGTGCGACGAGCACGCTCCGTCGGCCGGTGCTGGTCATTTCACGGCTCCCTGCATCAGCGCCCTCACAAAGTTGCGTTGAAAGATCAAGAAGATCACCAGCGACGGCAGCATGATCAGCAGCGATCCGGCACAGAGCAGTACGACGTCGGTGCCGTGCTGTCCCTGGAAGGCGCCGAGTCCGCCGGCCACTGTCCGCTTCGCCGGGTCGTCGACGAGGACGAGCGGCAACAAGTACTGATTCCAGCTGGCCAGGAAGAAGAGCACCGCCAGTGCGGACCACGCGGACGTTGCCAGGGGCAAATGAATCCGCCGGAACGTCTGCCACCCGGTCGCCCCGTCAACCTTCGCGGCCTCGGTGAGCGCCGGCTCGATGCCGAGGAAGTGCGCGCGCATCCAGAAGACACCGAAAGGCATCAGCAAGCCAATCAGCGGCAGCACGATTGCGAGCCGGGACCCGAGCAGACCCATGCTCTGCAAGTCGTAGTACAGCGGGGTGATCAGCGCCTCGAACGGCAACGTCAGTCCGACGACGAGCAGACCGTAGATCGCCCTGCCGAACGGCACATTCAGTTGCGCTAGTGCGTAACCGGCAGCGGTAGCCATCACGACCGTGGCCGGCACGACGCCCACCACGATGAGAATGCTCGAGCGGAACAGGGCGAGGAAGTTCGCCGAAGTCCACGCATCCACGAAGTTGTGCCAGTGCGGGTCGCCCGGCCAGGTCAGCCCTCGAGGAGTGCTGCCGGGCTCGGCAAGCGCTGTGGTGAACATACTCAACAGTGGCACGATCGCGAACAGCATCAGCGCCAGCAGAATGCCGGTGCGGGTGACGCGGTGAGCGACTGTGGATTCCGTCATCTCTCCCTCCCGAGCCGCTGAATCGGCCAGATGATGACCAGGACGAGCGCCGCCAGGAAGACGGCGAGCGCCGACGCCTGACCGACATGCTGCTGAAGGAACGTCAAGCGGTAGATCTCCACTCCGGGCACCATCGTCTGGTAGCCCGGGCCGCCCTGCGTGGAGATCTGGATGACATCGAAGCTCGCCAACGCGGCGATAACGGTGAACGTCGTACACACGACGAGCTCCCGCCTCAGTCCGGGCAAGGTCACGGCGAGGAACTCGTGGACGCGCCCGGCTCCGTCCAGCCGAGCCGCCTCATACAGCTCGGGCTCGATCTTGCCGATGCCCGCGAGCAACAGCACAGTGCAGAAGCCGAGCATGACCCAGACTCCGATGACGCCGACCGCCGGCAGCGCGAACGTGAAGTCACCGAGCCATGCGCGGGTGTGCCGTTCGAGTCCAACAGCCCGAAGGACCTGGTTCACGAGGCCGTCCGACGAGTACATCCAGGTCCACGCGATACCCGCCGCGACCAACGGAAGCACCTGCGGGATGAACAACATCACCCGAGCGGTCGTGCTGAACGCCCCGGGCCGGAGCTCACGGATCAGCGCGGCCGCAATCAGTCCGAGCCCTACCGGCAGGACCGAGTAGAAGACGATCAGAATGAACGCGTGCTCGACCGAATGCAGCAGCTCCGGCTGGGTGAAGATCGCCTTCCAGTTGTCCAGCCCTGCAGGCTTCGCCCGCCCGATGCCGTCCCAGTCGTAGAACGAGTACTGAATCGACTGGAGCATCGGATACAGCACGAACAACGCGTACATCCCGAACGCCGGCGCGACCCAGATCAACGCTGCCCAGTTCCGCGTGCGCCGGGCGGACCGACGTACGACGTCTCGTGGTGCGACTGGGTCCTCCGATCGTTGCCGGAGCAGCACGTCGGTCATCGCCTGAGATCGCGTTCGTAGTCGGACTGCACCTTGGCGGCGTACGCCGCAGGTGTCGTCTTGCCGGCCAGGAGGAGCTGGGTCTGCGGGATCAGGCTGTTCACGTGGATGGATGCCGTCGCGTCGGCCATGAAGCCGACCAGTCCGTTCGACTTCAGCAACTCCTGGAAGGCAGCGACGGTCGCAGCAACAGCTGACCCGGCAGCGGCAGTCGGCGGTGGAGCGTCCGCTGGACCGGCCGGCACGAGGCCGCCGAGAGTCACCGTGTCCTGGCGCGCCTGAGTATTGGTCTGGATGAAGTCCAGGAAGGCAGCCGCGACGTCGGAGTGCGACGACTTGGCCGCGATCCCCAGATTGGCGGCAGCAGTCATCGCGTACGACGGACCCCCGGCCTGGCCCGGAGGGAACAGGAAGAAGCCGAACTTGCCTGCACCGGACTTGTCCAGCCCTGGGGCCTGCCAGTTGCCGCTAGGGAAGAAGACACCGTTCCCGTCGAGGAACTCGCGAGGCGCCCGGGTTTGATCGATGTCGTTCACGTCGGCCGGTAGGTAGCCCGCCCGGCCCCAGCGCTGTAGGACGGTCGCTCCGTTGACCGTCGCCGGCGTGTCGATGGTCGCGCCCGGCTTGGCGTAGTTCCAGTCCTGGACCGCCTGGGCGGCGGCGGCCGACGACATCACCAGGTTCTGCAACGGATACACGCTGCCGCCGTCCTTGCCGTTGATCATGATCGGCTGCAATCCGGCGTTCTTCGCTTTGCCGAGGAGTTCGTCGAACTCGGCAGCGGTTGCAGGTGGCCGCGACATGCCGATGCGCTGTGCGAGTGCCTTGTTGTAATAGATGCCGGTCAGGCCGAACCCGGGGCCGACCGCATAGAGCGAGCCGGTCCCCCGCTGCTTGCCATCCGGTCCGACACGCGTCGAAGCAAACTGTGACTGCGGCCATTTGTCCCAGCCGTAGGCCTTTGCGTACGGATCGAGATTGGTCAGCAGGTGGTCCTCGATCAGGTTGCCGAGCTGCGAGACCCGCACGATGTCGGGCGCCGTACTTCCCGCCAGGATGTGCGCGACGTTCGTGGTCAGAGTGGCGTAGTCCTGGTTGTCCACCTTGACGGTCACATTGGCGTACTTCGCGTGGAAGAGCTCACCGAGGGCGGTGTAGAACGGCACATCGACGCCGGTGTTGACCAGCAGCCTCAAGGTGACGGGCTCGCCACCGACTCCGGTGGACACCGGCTTGGACGGCGCCGGTCCGGCCTCGGAGTTCCCGCCTGGTGCGCAGGCCGCGAGTAGCAGCGCGGTCATCGCGGCGACAGCGGTTCGATACAGGTTCAGCGATCGCACGAGAACTCCTTCGATGGTTCGCAGGGTTGAGTGGAGTGCAAGGCACGACGAAGGGCGTCACCGGCCGCGTTGACGGCATGTTGTGCATCGGGAGTGATGGTGAACATCTCGAAGAAGCCATGGATCTGACCGGCGTACTCGATGAGCTCGACCGGGACACCGGCCCCCTTCAAGCGCTCGGCATAGTCCTCCGCCTCGCCGCGGAGAAAGTCATGTTCGGCAGTGATGATCGTTGCCGGCGCAACGCCTTCCACGGACTCCGCGTGCAGCGGCGAGGCGTACGGCGTACTGCGAGCGGCTGAGTCGGAAACGTAGGCCGCCCAGATGTGCTGGAGCCGTTGATAGCTGTTGGTGCCGAAGCCGGTCCGCCCCGCGAAGCTCTCGTACCGCCTCCGAAACGCGACCTTGTAGTCGGTGTCCTCGGTGCTGTCGATCGCCGGGTAGATGAGCAACTGAGCTGCGAGCTCGACATCCTGATCGCGCGCTTTGAGGGCTACCGCGGCGGCGAGATTGCCGCCGGAACTGTCGCCGCCGACCGCGACGCGCTCGAACTCGCGCCTCGCCCACCCGGCCGCGGCCCACATGTCGTCGAAGCCGGCCGGGAACGGATGTTCGGGAGCGAGCCGATAGTCGACGGACAGCACGGCGCACGCCGCCCGGTTCGCCAACGCTCGGGCAACTCCGTCGGCAGTGTCGAGGTCACCGTGGATCCAGCCACCGCCATGCGCCCAGACCAGCACGCCCCGCTCCGCGCCGATGGGCCGGTACAGCCGGGCCGGTACGCCGTCTGCGTCGACCGGTGCAACGGATGCCACCGACGCGGGCTCGCCGGTCACCGCCAGTACCTTCGCTCGCGCGTCCGCGCGCACGACCGCTATGTCCGCGCTCCAGGGGTCGGGCGAGGCGCCGGCGTTCTGCAGAAACCTCAGAATCTCCTCGCGCGGCTGTGGCGGACCGGTCACGAACGCTCCACCCATCGGTCAGTCCTCTCGTTGCCAGAATTCCAGACTGAGTACTCAGTCTGTTTCGAAAAGCTACCGAGTACTCAGTCGGTTGTCTATGCTTGGCCGCGAACTGGTCACCACTATCCGCGAGGAGATCGACTGTGCCCGCTGCCCAGAAGCCCAAGACCTCCGCCAAGGGCCTCGAGACGCGCGAGCGCATTGTCGATGTCGCCGTGCGCTTCATCGCGCGCAACGGCGCCCGCGGGACCAGCCTCGCCGACATTGCCGCGGAGGCGGGCGTGTCACAGACCGGGCTGCTGTACCACTTCCGCACCAAGGAGGCGCTGCTCAACGCGGTCATGGATCGCCACCTCGTCTTCACCGAGGAGTGGCTGTGGGGTGACGGGCCGGACCCCGGCGTGAAGATCGTGGACATCATCGCCCGGCACATGGCCAGCTGGCCGAGTCAGCACGACGACAAGGTCTACAGCCTGCTCGGCATGAATACCGTCGTACTCGGCGAGAACGTCAGCCCGGAGACCGAGTTGCACCCGAGGCTGGTGGAGGGCTACCAGACCACGATCGAGCGCGTCTCCGCGACCTTGCGGTCGGCGCAAGAGCGCGGGGAGATGCGCGACGACATCAATCCGCAGCTCAAGGCGATGGAGATCATCGCCTTCTGCTACGGAGTCGAGGCCGCTTGGTTGGTCGACCCCACGATCCCGGTCGCGGACGCGGCCAAGCAGTGGGCAGCACAGCAGACCATCCAGATGACGACCTGATCACTCGCCCCCTCTGTCGGCTCCTTCATCCGGGGGACGATGTCGAAACCCAGGACGCCGCCCCGACCTATTGACGTAAGTCGTCCACCGGGGACGGCTCACTCGGATGGGGATGGAGAAACGATGCCGAGCGTCGAAGAGATCCGGCCGTTCCGGATCGAGATACCGCAGGCTGACCTTGACGCCTTACAGGACCGGCTGTCGCGGACCCGATTCACCGACGACCTGCCCGACGCGGGCTGGGATTACGGCGTACCGGTGACAGAAGTGCGGAGGCTCGCGACCTACTGGGGAACCCGCTATGACTGGCGGCGAATCGAGGCGAGGCTCAACGCGTACCCGCAGTTCATCACGACGATCGACCGGCAGAATGTGCACTTCCTCCAGGTGAAGTCGATCCGATCGGACGCCCTTCCGTTGATCCTCACCCACGGCTGGCCGGGTTCGATTGTCGAGTTCCTGCCGATGATCGAAAAGCTCCGCGAGCGTTACCACGTTGTCATTCCGTCCCTCCCCGGATTCGGTCTGTCCGGTCCGACCAGGGAACGAGGCTGGGGTCCACAGCGGATCGCCGCGGCCTGGGCGGAGCTGATGCGACGCCTCGGATACGGAAAGTACGGCGCCGTCGGCAACGACTGGGGCACCTTCGTATCCCTGGATCTCGGCCGGATCGCGCCGCAGGCGGTGGTCGGCGTACACGTCACTCAAATCTTCTCCGGGCCGTCGAGCGATCCCGCAGACTGGGAGGGACTGACGGAGGACGAGCGAGATGCCCTCGCCGGCGCGGCCTGGTTCGAGGCAAATGTCGGCGGCTACAGCGTCCTGCAAGGACAACAGCCCCAGACGCTCGCGCACGCGCTCAACGACTCGCCGGTTGGATTCCTGGGCTGGGTCTGCCAGCTCTACCGAGGGCAAGTAGACGCCGACTTCATCCTCGACAATCTCATGCTGTACTGGCTGACCGACACCGTCGCGTCCGGAATCCGCATCTACTACGAGTACGAGCATGGAAGGTCTGCAGCAGGTCCATCCACCGTTCCCCTCGGACTCGCGCAGTTCGCCAACGACACCAGTCCGATCCGGCGGTTCGTCGAGCGGGATCACCACAACCTTGTGTCGTGGAATGTCTACGACACCGGCGGCCACTGGGCCGGCCATCAAGAGCCGGAGTTACTCGCAGCCGACATACACCGATTCTTCGAAAGCCTCACCAGCAGATAAGGCTATTGCGCTGAGGCAACCAGTGGCTGGTCAGCTGCGCCTGCTCGGCAGGTTTCTGGCCTCATCCGCAAGGGGTGAGGTGGCGGGGTCCGCTCGCCGGGCATCGTGCTCGTATGCCTGTCGCATCGTCAAGGGCGCTCACCAGTCCTGCCGAGCTACGGCGGATCGCCCGGGAGCTCTATCTCTACGCGTATCCGCTGGTCGTGATGGAGGTGACCCGGCGCGTCTCGACCAACACCGAAAAGCCCGAGGGCACACAGGCGCCGATGAACTCGTTCGCCCATCTGCCCGCATTCCCGGACGCGTCGTTCACCAACGTCGTGCGGCCGAACGCGGACACGTTGTACTCGTCGCTGTGGCTGGATGTTCGGTCCGAGCCGCTGGTTCTCCACGTCCCGGACTCGCACGGGCGCTACTACCTCCTGCAGATGCTGGACATGTGGACCGACGTGTTCGCCGCGCCGGGTGCACGGACCACCGGTACCGGTGAGCAGACGTACGCCGTCGTCGGCCCCGGCTGGCACGGGCAGCTCTCCGATGGGCTGGAGGAGATCCGCTGCCCGACAGGCATGGCATGGATGATCGGGCGCACACAGACCAACGGCCCGACCGACTACGACAACGTCCACACGTTCCAGGCCGGCTTGACCGCCACGCCGTTGAGCCGGTGGGGAGCCGAGGCGGAGCCACCTGCCGGCCGGTTCGATCCGAACCAGGACATGAGCGCTCCCACGGACCAGGTCAGCGCTATGAGGCCCGCGGAGTTTTTCGGCACCGCAGCGACAGTGATGGGCGATAACCCGCCCCATCCGACTGACACATCGATGCTGCAGCGCGCCCGGTGGCTTGGGTTCCAGCCGGGCGCGCCGTTCGACCTCACCGAAGCCCCTGAGCCGGTGCGCGAGGCGGTCGACGCCGCTCCCGCCGAAGCGTTCGCGCAGATGCAGGCGTCGATTCCACGATCAGGTGCTCTCGTCAACAACTGGCAGATGGTCTCCTCACCGATCGGCACCTACGGCACCGACTATCTGAAGCGCGCGCTCATCGCCTTCATCGGCCTCGCCGCGAACCCCGTGGAAGATGCCATCTATCCCACCGCTATGACCGACGCCGACGGGCAGCCGTTCGACAGCTCCAAACGCTACGTCCTCCACTTCCCGCCCGGTCAGCTCCCTCCCACCAATGCATTCTGGTCACTGAGCATGTATGACCAGCGGCAACTGTTCACCGCCAACCCGATCAACCGCTTCGCGATCGGCGACCGAGACGCCCTGGCCACCAACGCCGACGGCTCCCTCGACATCCACATCAGTCGCGAAACACCCGGCGCCGACTTGGAATCCAACTGGCTCCCTGCTCCTTCAGCCGGCCCATTCACCATGAACCTCAGGCTCTACTGGCCCAGGCCCGAAGCACTCGACGGCCGCTGGACACCACCGCCAATCCACCCGCAAAGCTAACGCCCAGCTCCATTTACCCACAGGTCCCCCAACTATCACCCGGCGCCAGGACGCCTTGGCAATAAGGCTATTTTGAGCTCGCCCGATGTCTTTCCCACCAACCTGCGTGCCACGGAGCGCCGCGTCGTACGACGGATCGCCGGCCGCCGAGGAAGGGGTTGATGGCCAGCCGGCCTGTCCCGACACGAGGACACTTCGGCGATGGAAGTCGCCGTAGAGCAGGCTCAGCGCGGCGGCGATCAGACCGCCGCGCCGGCGCGCTCTCGCGGTCGTTGATCAGAGCTTCCGGACCGCGTCACCCGCTCCGGACAGGTTGTCCAGGAACATTTCCGAGTACTTGCGGCTGAGCACGACGCCATCGGCGCCGCCGCTGAAGGCGGCGGTGACCGCGTCGCGGACACCGTCGCGAGAGCACCGGGTCAGGTTGTCGCCGGAGGTGAGGTCATAGTCCTCTTTCATCCCGACCGGGATGTCGATGTCGATGCCTGCGTAGATCTTCGTGGTAGTCCCGTCGACTCCGGCCTTCGCGCGGGCCGTTTCCCGCTTCACGTAATCGACGCTGAAGCCGATCTGGGACAGGTCGTCGAACCGGCCTTCGTCCAGGTTCAGCAGCTTCAGCATCAGCGGATAGACCTCGGCCGGGGTGGCGTCGGCGAACAACGTGCGGCAGATCGAGGTGACCCAGGTGAAGAACCTCGGTCCGGCGCAGTTGTTGTAGATCACGATCTTGAGGAAGTCGGAGACCTTGGCGAGTTCTCCGTAGTCCTGATCGGCTCGGTAGAAAGGGCTGAAGGAGATGTTGTGGTAGACGTGCCATCCCAGCTGGAGATCCTGCTTGGACGCCTTGGCGACGCCGTAGATGTCGGCGTACATCTGGCGCTGGCTGTGCGTCCAGAGGTTCTGCCAGGCCAGGACCTCGGGATAGCGCAGGAGAATTCGCCAGAACGATGTGAACGCACCGTCAGGATCCTTCTCCCCCGATGACGTCTTGTTGTTCCAGGCAAGGACCGCTCTCATTCCTTCCCGGGCCCGCTCGACGTTGATCCCCAGATTCCGGCCGAGCTGCTGGCAGTGCGCGCAGAAGCAACCGAGTTCGCCCGCCTCGACCGGCTTCTGGATCGCGAGGTTCAGCGGACCCGGCCGCTCCGAGCACCACGCAATGCCGTCCAGGTCGTAGGACTTCGCGTAGTCCTCGCCGATGCTCAGGTGCCAGTTCTTGTAGTCGGGGTTGTTGAAACAGGTGTGCAGGGTCGGCCGACCCCACAGATCGACCTCGAGAAGCTTCGGGAAGTTCGGGTAGTCGCGCAGGGCCTGGGAGTAGTTCGACTCCTCGATCCAGGCGTACGAGCCCATCCCGCGCGCCTTCGCCTTCGGGATCACGTCCTCGAGCATGTCGTAACCGGGATGCTCCGGCGCCCGGCCGATCGATCCGAGGACGGTGTTCCCGTAGAACTCGGGGTGAACCGTGGCGTAGTTTCCACCGACCCAGTCGAGGTCGTACTCCTGGACGCCGTGATCAGGAAGCGGGTGCCCGGGCAACTGGCGTCCGCCGGTGCCTCTTGTCCAGGTCGGTGTGGCCAGAAAGAGTTGGTTCACCCCGCCCCGGTCGGCGAGGATGTCCAGCACCTTGTCGGTTCCTTCGTCAATGAATGACGCGGCACCGATCTGGATGGCCACGAACTTGTCTGACATCTGGATGCATGCTCCTTGTCGGGTGGCAATTGGATGATCGAAATGGTCCTGAACAGTCAGCCCTTGAAGCCGCTGCCAGTAACTCCTTGGATGAAATAGCGTTGGGCAAGAAGGAAGACGACGAAGACAGGTATGACGGTCACTGTCGCACCCGCCATCAGCGGCCCGACCTGGGTGTAGAACTCGTTCTGAAACTGAGCCAGTCCGATGGGCAATGTCTGCTTCTCGGGCGACGTGAGGAAAATCAGCGGTCCGAACAGGTCGTTCCATGAGTCGAGGAACGTGAACATCGCGACCGCGGCCAACGCCGGCTTGGTCTGGGGCACCATGATCGTCAAGAAGGTCCGGAACGTCGAAGCACCATCCACCTGCGCAGCCTCCTCCAAACCGGCCGGCAGACTCTTGAACGCCTGGCGCATCAGAAAGGTCCCGAAGACCGGAGTCAGCACTCTGGGCACCCAAAGCGGCAACAGTGTGTCGATCCAACCGATTTTCTGGAACAGGATGTACTGCGGCAACAGGTAGATGATGTTCGGCACGATCGCTGTCACCAGCACGATCCCGAACAGGGCGTCGCGGCCTTTCCAGGTCAGCCGGGCAAAGGCATAGCCGGCCAAGGACGAAACGATCAAGCCACCGACAACATTGAGGACCGCCAACTTCACGCTGTTGAGGAAGTAGACCGGCATGTTGCGGAGCACGGTCGCGTAGTTGCCCCATTGCGGACGAGACAGCGCGAATCCCGGCGGGAAGTCCATCACGTGCTCTTCCGGGCGCAGCGACGCGTTGAGCATCCACAACGCCGGGGTCAGGAAGGACAACGCGAGCAAGATCAGGAAGATCATCAAGATGATCCGCCGCCCTTGGAACTTGCGCTTGCCATGCGGGGGAAGCTTGCGGTCTCCGCCACCCGCCAGGACCGGTCTGTCGTCGATCGCCAGGTCAGTCATAGAACACCCACTTCTTCTGCAGCTTCCACTGGACCCACGTCAGTACCGCGATGAGCGCGACGATCAGCCATGCCATTGCCGCCGCATAGCCGAACTTGCCCTGCTGGAAGGCGACCTGCCACAGATAGAAGATGTAGACGCTGCTCGAATAGCCAGGCCCACCTTTGGTCAAGACGTAGATCAGTCCGAACACCTGGAACGACGCGATGAACTGGGAGATGGTGACGAAGAAGATCTGGGGCGTCAGCAATGGCAAGGTGATCCGCCACAGCCGCGACCACGCGGAGGCTCCATCGATGCGCGCAGCCTCGTACATCTCCTCCGGGATACCCTGCAGGCCGGCGAGCAGGATCATCATCGGATATCCGACGCCCTGCCAGGCGCTGATCACCACCACTGCTGGGATCACCCAGGAAGAGTCGGCGAGCCAGGCCGGGCCGGTGATGTCGAAATTCCGTAGGAACTGATTGATCAAGCCGTTGGTCGGGCCGAAGATGTAGTACCAAACGAACCCGATCGCCACGACATTCATGACGTATGGAGTGAAGAACGCCATGCGCAGGAACGCCGTACCCGGGACTTTCAGGTTCCCGAGCAGCGCGAGAACGAGAGCCAGAACGACCGTCGCCGGCACACCCAGGACCGTGAAGACGATTGTGTTGCGGACCACCTGCAGGAAGATGGGGTCGTTCACGATCAGATCGACGTAGTTGCGGCCGCCCACGAGCTGGGGCGAGTTGAACCCGTCCCACCTCGTGAACGAGGTGTACATCGACACGACGATCGGCGCAGCCTGGAACGCCACGATGCCGAACACGAGCGGCAGTGCGAACAGCCAGCCTTCAAGGGTGCGGCGTCGCCGGTTCCGCCGGACCTCCGGCGGAACCTCAGCACGCCGCACCGCAGAGTGAATCGCCATGGGTCCGGCCTCAGCCCTGACCAAGAGCCTGCTCGACCTGCGGCCTGGCTCGCGACAGCACGTCCTGAGCGCTGCTCTTGCAGTTGTAGACCTGGTCAAGCGCCGGGCGGTAGATCGCACGAGCGCCAAGCGTGTTGTTGGTCTTGTTTCCAGCCGTGAGATGGTGGGCCGCCTCGGCCAACAGGTCGGCGTGCTTCGGCGCGCCGGAGCTCGCCTTGGAGATTGCCTCGGCCGCTTGGTTGTTCACCGGGGTGAATGCGCCGCCCTTGCCGAGGATCTGGCCCGCCTCGGGACCGGCGAGATAGTTCAGCAGTTTGAAGGCGGCATCGTGGTGCTTCGCCTTCGCCGGTACGGCGTAGCTCACCACGCTGGCCTCGTTGGCCTGGTCGGCGGCCCCGGCGGGCGGTGGCGCGATGTCCCAGTCGAAGCTCTTGATGGTCTGCCGCAGATAGGGCACTGACCCGGACTGTTCGAACAACATCGCAGTCTTGCCTTGGGCGAACAGTTGGATGTCTGCGTTGTCCTGCAGCAGATCCGCCCACGCCGGCTGGACGTGATACTTGCACGTCAGATCGGCGACCCACTGGACGGTCTGAACCCCGATCGGATCGGCCAGCGTGAACTTCTTACCGTCGGCGCTGTAGACGCCGTCCTGGCTGCCGTTGTTGTGCGTGAAGGTCTGCTCGTAGTTCGTTGCCGCGCTCACCGTCGCGCCGTACATCTTGGTGCCATCGGTCATCTTCTGCGCGTCTGCCAAGAAGTCCGCCGTCGTCCAGCCCTTGCTGCTCCACGTACTCGGCGGGAGCGGCAGTCCGGCCTTCTTGAAGGCATCGACGTTGTAGAAGACGATCGTGGACTGGTAGCCGAGCTGCCATGAGGTCATGCGACCGTCCGACTGTTTACCGAAGTTGAACACCTGAGCGGCGTAGTCGGAATCCTTGAGCCCCGCAGACTTCACGTACGGCGCGAGGTCGAAGAGCGTGCCGTTCTGCGTGAACTGCTGCACGTAGTCGTCGTTGATCCGGAAGATGTCCGGCGGCTTGCTGCTGGCCAACGAGGTGCGCATCTTTGCCTCGTAGTCGGATTCCGAGGGAACCGGGAGTACGTCGACCTTGATGTCGGGGTTCTCCTGCTCGAACTTGTGAATTGCCTCTTCCAGCGGCATGCCTGCCACGACCTGGTCGTTCATGAAGGTGATCGTGACCTTGCCCCCGGCTGTGTCATCGGATCCCCCATCTCCGCAGGCGGCGAGCGACATCGCGATGGTCCCGATCGTGACGAGGCCGGCGATCCGACGCCGACGACGTGTGCCTGATGAGTTGAAGCCCATCGGTTCGACTCCTTTGTGAATGTGAACGGGGTGTCGCACGGCGGAAAACCCCTCCGCGCGGGAACAGCTCAGAGGCTCAGCCCGGCGGCTGTCAGCCCACGGCACCGGCGCGCTCCGCCGGCGCGGGCCGATCAAGTGAGCAGACTGCGCAGAGCTGCGCATGTTTCGCGCGAATTTGATGTGAACGTAGCTGTATTGCCCATTTCTGGTCAAGGGATACGAATACATGGGCAGTCAGATGAGCAAATGCGCAACTCTGCGCACATCGCGACAGTGCCGATCATGCGGAAGCCGGAGCGGCTGGGGAAGAACAGCGGCGGGAGAATCGCTTGCCAGTGGCAACTACCTGGGCTGGGACCACGCCGTACGCCGTGCTCGGAGCAGGACTCTGTCATCGGCGGACAGCAACAGCGACGCTCGCTCGTACCCTCCTCACCCCGGTTCTCCCGCGTCCAGCAGAGCGGCTCCCCCGATGACCGTCCCGGGTTTCGGGTGTATCCGCTCATCTCGATTGCGCGGAAGCTCGACGGGTCGGCTGAGGTGCTTAGACTGGGCGATCCACTCGTCGCGCAAGCCGGAACGAGGTGATCGTCATGAGTACGGCAGCCCTCCCGCCCGTGCGCTCCTGGCAACCGTCGGCGACTTCGCCACGGCGGACGCAGCGGCTGGTCGAGATCCTCGACCTCCTCACTGAGCGTGGCGCACTGTCAGTCGTGACGCTGTGCCGCGAACTGCAGGTCTCGCCGGCGACGCTGCGCCGGGATATGACCCACCTCGAGGAGCAGGGCCTGGTCTCCCGGACACGCGGCGGCGCCAGGGCGAACACCGGCCCCGAGCTCCCGGTTCGGCTCCGGGACACGAGATCCCCGGTCGCCAAGCACGCGATCGCCGTCACAGCGGCCGCGCTCCTGCCGTCCGACCGGCCACTGGCAGTGGCGATCGGCGGCGGATCGACCACCGCGGAAGTCGCCCGCGAGCTCGGCTCCCGCCGCCGGCTGACCATCGTCACGAACGCGCTCACCACCGCGGCAGCCGTGGCAGCCCGGCCGAACCTGCAGGTGATCATGACCGGCGGCGTGATCCGGGCGAACTCGTTCGAGCTGGTCGGCAGCCTGGCCGAGAACGCCTTCAACGGGATCAGCGTCAACCTGGCCATCCTCGGCGCGGACGGCGTCAGCGCGGCCCACGGCGTGACCACGCACGACCACACCGAGGCTCGCACGAACCACGCCATGGTGTCGCACGCGCACCGGCTGATGGTCGTTGCCGACGGCTCCAAGATCGGTCAGGCGACCGTGGCCAAGGTCGCCGACGCGTCGGCCATCGACATTCTGGTGACCGACGCGTCGGCGGACCCGCACGAGCTGTCCGAGCTGACCAGCCTCGGCGTCACGGTGCACGTCGCGCGGACCCGCTAGTGCCCCACGACTAACCCTTCACGCCGGAGAACGCGATCCCGCTCATCAGGTGCCGCTGGAAGACGATGAACACGATGATCACCGGAAGACTCGCCAGCAGCGATCCCGCCATCAACACCGGGAAGTTCGTCGTGTATTGACCCTGCAGGCTGGCCAGGCCGGCGGACACCGGCATCTGCCGAGGATCCGAGTTCACCACCAGCGGCCAGAGCAGGTCGTTCCACGACCAGATGATCACCAGTACGCCGAGCGCGATCATGCCCGGCGCACTCATCGGCAGCATGATCCGCCAGTAGATCTGCAGGATGTTCGCCCCGTCGATCCGGGCCGCCTCCTCGATCTCCTGCGGCAACTGCAGGAAGAACTGCCTCATCAGGAAGGTGCCGAACGCACTGAACATCCCGGGCAGGAACAACGCCACCAAGGTGTTCAGCAACCCCAGCTTCTGCATGATCTGGTACTGCGGCAGCAGGAACACCTGGTACGGAACCATGGTCACCGATAGGAAGACACCGAACAGTACGCCGCGACCGCGGAACTGCATCCGCGCGAACGCGAAGCCGGCCAGCGAACTGAACAACACCTGCCCAACCGTCCGCGCGATCGTCATCACCGTCGTGTTCAGCAGTTGATGACCGAACGGCAGGGCGCTGAAGACGGTCGTCACGTTCGACCACTGCGGTGAGTGCGGCAGGAACGTCGGCGGCACACTCACCGACTCACCGAACGTCTGCAGCGAGGTCGAGAGCTGCCACAGGAACGGCCCGACCATGAAGATCGCACCGATACACAGCACCAGATGCGCGACCGGATGCCGCACCCGCCGCCGCCTGATCGGGTCAGCCATAGTGCACCCACCTCCGCTGCAGCCGGAACTGTGCCGCGGTCAGGATCAACGTCGCGAGCAGCAGCAGCACACCGATCGCAGCCGCGTAGCCGCCGTCATGCTCGGCGAACCCGCGCTGGTAGAAGAGATAGACCAGCGTCTCGGTCCTCTGGATGGCCGGACTCTGCTGGCCCACCATCAGATAGACCAGATCGAAGGCCTGCAAGGCGTTGATCACTGTGATCACCGTGACGAAGAAGATCGATGGTGTCAGCAACGGCACGGTGACGTGGAAGAACTGCTTCACCCGCCCGGCACCGTCCAGCTCGGCGGCCTCGTAGTAGTCGACCGGGATGCCACGGATGCCGGACAGGAAGATCACCATGTTGTAGCCGATCGATCCCCAGACTCCGACGATGCTGATCGCGAAGATCGCCGTGGCCGGATCGGAGAGCCAGTGCGGCCCGTCGATCCCGACCTTGGACAGCAACCAGTTGACCAGGCCGTAGTCGCCGTTGAACAGCCACTTCCAGGTCAGGGCAACGGCGGCCGGCAGCGTGACCACCGGCAGGAAGTACAGCGTTCTGTAGATCGTGACGCCACGCATTCCCGGCAGGCTGAGGAGCGCCGCCACGACCGCCGAAATCGGCACCGCGAGCAGGGTGATCGCAGTGATGATCGCCGTGTTGATCACGGCGTGGACGACGTCGGGGTCGGCGATCAGCGTCCGGTAGTTCTCCAGCCCTGACCAGATATGACCGCCGAACGCTCCCCAGCTCGTGAACGAGTAGTAGATCGTCTGGAACGTCGGCCAGATCTCGAAGACGACCAGGCCTGCGGCGGCGGGCAGCAACAACATCGCCGCCCACCAGCCGCTGTCCCGGGTCGGTGGCCGCGGTCTGCGCCGGCGTACCGGATCGGCGCGCGTCGGCCCGGTCACCGAATCGAGTGTCGCCGTCACTTCTTTTCCTTCGACAGCGCGTCGTTCATCTTCGCCGCGACGCCGCGGGAGACCTCTTCGACGGAAGCCTTGCCGGTCCAGGCGTCGGCGAACTGCTTGGTCGCGTCATCGCGCCAGGCGGCGGTGTCGGTCGACGCCGGGAACGGCTGCGCGTACTTCAGCTGATCGACGAAGACCTGCAGGTCGAACTCCGGCATCGCCTTCGCGTAGGCGTCGGCGTGCCCCTCGTACGCCGGGATGACGGTACCGGTCTTGGCCTGGATCTCGGCCGCGCGTTCGGATCCGAGGAACTGCAGGAACTCCCACGCCTGCTCGCGGCGCTGGGTCTTGGCCGACATGCTGTTGGCCAGCCCGTTGCTGTAGTAGTTCCGGTTCCCGTCAGGGCCGGCCGGCAACGGCGCGATGTCGATGTTGGCCTTGCCGTACGGGACAGCAGCGATCTCCTCGGGCTCCCAGGATCCGCAGTACCGCATCGCAACCTTTCCCGACGTGAGCATCGCCAGCGGGTCGGTGTCGGTGGTCTGCTGCAGTGTGGGTGAGACGTGGTACTTGGTGATCATGTCCGTCCAGAACTGGATGCCCTTCACCGTGGCCGGCTGGTCGTAGCCCGAGGACTTGCCGTCCGGCGAGATGATCTGTCCGCCGACCTGCGGCACGGTCAGGTACCAGCTCAGCTCGTCGGCCTCCGGAGCGACGAACCCGTACACGCCCTTCTGCGGATTGGTCAGCTTCTGGGCAGCGGCGATCACGTCGCTCCACGTCCAGGACTCGTCCGGGTACTTCACTTTGGCCGCGTCGAAGAGCTGCTTGTTGTAGCACAGCCCGAACCCGTTCACGTCCTTCGGTATGCCGAACACCTTGCCATCGATCGTGTAGGCCTTGGTGACGGCGGGCACGTACACACCCATGTCCATCTTCGAGCTCTTGATCTGGTCGTCGAGCGGGGCGATGCCGCCGCCGGTGGCGTAGTACTTCGCATACACCATCGTCATCCAGAAGACGTCGGGCCCGGTGCCCGCGGTCACCGCGGTTTGCAGCTTGGTCCAGTAGCTCTCCCACGGCGTCACCTGGACCTGGACGTCGATATTCGGGTGCTGGCTGTGGAATTCGCTGATGATCTGCTTCATCGCGGCCACCTGCGCCTGGTCCCAGATCGCGTACGTGAGCGTGACCTGCTTGTCGTCACCGCCACCGGAATCGGAGGATCCCGAACAGGCGGCCGCGGCCAGGAAAGGTGCTACGAGCAACAGGCTGAGTAACCGTCGTACCGATTTCATGCGGACTCCTTGGGGACAGGGCGACCGGGGCTGAGGAAGTCGAGGCGTTCGGGGAGGTCGTCGCCGAGGGCGTGCCGGGCGGCCAGTTCGCCGAGGAGCGGGCCGAGGGTCAGGCCCCAGGCACCGAGACCGGTGGCGACGTGGATCGCCGGCGCCACCGGCCCGACCAGAGGCAGGCCGTCGGTGGTCGCAGGGCGCAGGCCGACTCTGGTCTCCAGAACAGTGGCGGCGGACAGACCGGGCGCCAGGTCGAGTGCTGCTTTCAGGACCGCTTGCTGCCCGCCGGCTGTGACCCGGGCATCGAAGCCGACGTCCTCGTGGGTCGCACCTGCGACGATGCGGTCGTCGAAGCCGAGCAGGTAGCCGCCACCAGGCGTGTTGACCACCGGTCGCATGCCGGTCTGCTGGCCGTCGAGCCGCAAGTGCACCAACTGCCCGCGGATCGGTCGGATACCGACCTGCACACCGAACCCGGCGAGGTCCGCGCCGGCCCAGGCACCGCTGGCCAGGAGAACAGCGCCGCCGTCGAGGACCCGAGGTCCGACGCGGACCTGCGGACCTTGTGGATCGAGGATTCCCGCACCGGGGATCACCTCGAGTCCGGCATCGTCGCGGCCCGCCTGCGCTCGCCGGCGTGCCGCCGTCATCAACCGGTCGTGCAGCCGGGAGCCGACGACCCGCCCGACCTCGGCGATGTACAGGCCGCGCAGATCGCCGCGTAGTTCCGGCCAGTACTCTTGAAGCTCCGTACCGTCGACGACCTCGACCGGTTTGACCACCCCGTGCGCCCTTCTGCCCTCTGGATCCGACAGCCGCGCGGCCACCGCATCGAGCGCCGCCTGTTCGTGCGGATCGTCGCCGGCCACGACCAACTCACCGACCTGCTCGAACGTCGCCGAGCCTGCTCCAGCCGGGTCGACGGCATCCAGTTCGGCCAGCAGGCTGTGGTAGTAGCCGACGCACTCGGTGATCAGCGCCGTCCAGTCCGGGCGCTGCTCCCCACGATCGAGCGCGACCGGCGACACGATCCCGGCCCCGGCATCGGTGGCCCGACCGGCCAGGCCGGCATCGACCAGCGCGACCCGCGCGCCCTTCCGCACACCGGCCAGCGCGGCACTCGCTCCGACGATGCCGCCGCCGATGATGATCAGGTCAAAGTCCGGCATCGCTGCTCCCGGCAGCAAGGGCCGGGATGAACGCGCGGGCGTTGTCTCCCTCGACTCGAGCCGCCAGGTCGTCCGGCAGGCCGAGGCCTGAGATCGTCCAGCGTCCGGTCGGCGGTGGTTCTTCCGACGAGTAGGCGAAGGCCTCGTCCGTACTCGCGAGGAAGCGCAGGTACATCCGGTAGTCGGCGACGTCGGGAGGCGCACAGTCGGTGCCGAGCAGCACCCGGTCCGGATGGCGCTCGATCAGTGCCCGGGTCCGCCGCGGCTGACGGCCGAGCTCGGCGATCCGCGCGGCGAGGTCGACGCGGTAGTTCGGGTAGCGGTCGAGCATCCCCTCCACCCAGTCGAGGTTCTCCGCCAGGCAGCCGACGTGGGCGCCGATGAAGCGCACCTGGGGATGCGCCGCGACAACGGCCTCGAACGCGTCCATCAGCCGCTCCAGCGGTGGGAACTCCGGACCGTGGAAATGCCAGTCGGGATGACGCAGCAACTCCTCGAGCCGTTCGTTGCGATGGTCGAGCGGCTGGAAGAACGCGACCGGATCCGCGGTATGGATCAGCGCCGGTACTCCCGTTGCGGCCAGTGCGGTCCACAAGGGTTCCAGCCGTTGATCGTCGAGGAAGACGAGGTCGTTGTGCTCGTCGCGGATCCGGAGCCCGATGTCCTTCCAGAGCTTGAGTCCGGCCGCGCCACGTCGTACCGAATCGGTCAGCGAAGCTCCCATCCGGTCGCCCCAGCCGGGTGACGAGGTGTCGCTCCAGTCGACCCGGGCGAAGGTGACGAAACGCCCCGGATACTTGCGGTCGTAGCGATCGAGATTCGCCTCGAGCTCGTCGGTCCATTCACCGTCGAGATTGACGATCGTCGCGACGCCGGCCTCGTCCATCGTCTCGATCAGGGCGGCCGGGTCGGGTACCCGCCAGACACCGGTGAGGCGGCGGCCGAGATGGTTGTGAACGTCGACGATCGGCGCGGCCGGTTCGGTCACGACGGTGGCGGTCGCGGTCATCATCGAGACAGGGGTGAAGTCGCGGAGCCGGAGGTCGGCCAGGGGCTCGGGCATGTATCCCTCGATTCGGTAGGGAAACCAGCGAGATGCGGGACGACCGTAGAACCGGCGGTCCAGCGACCCCCAGGGACTGATCAGTCGAAGTGAGCGTTCCGGCGAAGGTGATCCCGATCCGTGCACACTTGCTCAATCGGCTGCGCATTCCCTCGATCTGCTGACGTTTTTTGTCCGCCAGATCCAGCTTCCAGTCCTATTCGCGCACCTCAGCGCGGTTAGACGGCGGTGACGCGAACGCCGGCCCGCTCCAGTGCTTCGAGTTGCTCGGGGCTGGCCCCGCGGTCGGTGACCACGTCGGTGACACCGGAGATCAGACTGATCCGGGCGAACGTCACCCGGCCGATCTTGGAACTGTCGGCGATCACCACACTGCGGCGGGCCCGGCGCAGAAACGCCAGGTCGGTCTGCGCCTCCATCTCGTCGTACGTCGTGCAGCCCTCTTCCGGGGTCAGGCCGTCGACTCCGACGAAGGCGATGTCCAGGTGGTAGTTGGCGAGCATCGCCTCCGCCGCCGGACCGACCAGCTCGTACGACGAACGCGCGATGCCGCCGACGAGGACGAGCCGGATCCCGGGATGGCCGACCAGCTCGGAGGCGATGTTGATCGCGTTCGTGACGACGGTGATCCCGCGTCGCTGGGCCAGGGCGCGGGACAGCTCGAGCGCGGTGGTGCCACCGGTCATGCCGACCACCGAACCCTCTTCGACGAACGCAGCGGCGGCGCGACCGATCGCGCGTTTCTCCGCCTGCCGCAGCGCGGCCTTGACCCGGGTCGGCACCTCGTCGCCGGCTTCGTTGGAGATGGCTCCGCCGTGGGTGCGCACCAACAACTGGTTGCGGCTCAGCGTCTGCAGGTCGCGGCGGATGGTCGCCCCGGACACGCCGAGCGCGACGGCGAGGGCGGCGACGTCCACCGTGCCCTGCAGGCCGACCTGATCGAGGATGGCGCTCAACCGCTCCGACTTCCGCACGAACCGCACTGTACAAGATGCACATAAAGTGCGCACTCGCGCAAAAGATTGCGCATGTAGTCGAATGCCTTGACCGGAAGTTTTCTTTCGAACTACTTTCCAATCATCATCGTGCGCGAAACTGCGCACTTGCGCACTCGATCTCTCCCGGAGCAATCATGTTGAGGAGTACCCGTACGGCGCTGCTGGCCGGCGTCACGAGTCTGACCCTGGTCCTCGCGGGCTGCAGCGGATCGGACGACAAGAAGGCCAGTGGCGGATCGACGCAGACCAGCGGAGTGACCATCACCGTCGCGCTCGCCTCGGACGCTCCCCCGAAGGCGGCCCTGGACGCGTTCACCAAGAAAACGGGCATCACCGTCAACTGGGTGAACATCGACTGGGACAGCCTGCAGAGCAAGATCTCGGCCGCTGCCACAGCGAAGACCTACTTCGCCGACGCCACCAACGTCGACTGGTCCCGGGTCGGCCAGCTCGGCAAGCTCGGCTGGTACTACCCGATGGACTCCTACGTCGACACCAAGGCGATGGCGGCCGACGTACCGCAGCTTGCCTCCTTCACCGTCGACGGTCACGTGGTCGGTATCCCGTACGACGCCTCGTTCATGGTCACGACCGTCAACACCGAGCTGTTCCAGAAGGCCGGCGCCAACCCCGCTCCGCAGACGATCGACGCGTACACCGCAGCCCTCAAGGCCATCAAGGCCAAGGGCGTCGTCCAGTACCCGTTGAACATCCCGTTCGCCGCGGCGGAGGGGTTGTCGACGTACTGGTACGAGACGACCGGTGCGTTCGGAGGCTCGGTCCTCGACAAGGACGGCAAGCCGCAGTTCACCAGCCCGGACTCGCCCGGTTACAAGGCGGCCCAGTGGATGGTCGACGCGCTGAAGTCCGGTCTTGTGCCGCCCGGCAACATCAACGTCACCGACTCGCAGGGCCAGCAGAACCTGATGGCCAAGGGTCAGGTCGCCAGCACGTTCTCGGACTACTCCGGCAACGTCGGCACGCTGTACAACGTCAAGAAGTCGTCCTCTGTCGTCGGCAAGGTCAAGTACATCCGGACCCCGGGTGCTTCCGGACCGGGCGCGAACCTCAGCAACCCCGACGGCATCGGGATCCCCAAGCAGGCCAAGTACCCGGACGCCGCCGCCAAGTTCATCGAGTGGTTCACGGCGACCGAGCAGCAGGCCGACTTCGCGGGCGTGAACGGGCCGGAGAAGACTTTCCCGACGTACCCGATCCCGTCGCACCTGTCGGCGGTCAAGCAGATGACCGCGAAGGGCAACCTGGTCGGCGGTGAGGACCTCGTGCCGATGCTGCAAGGCTCGAAGCCCGTCTTCGAGGGCGGCGCACCGTCGTGGTACCCGAAGTTCTCCAACGCGGTCTACACCAACCTGCACGGCGCAGCGACCGGATCGATGTCGGTCGAGCAGGCCATCAAGACGATCGGCGACACGGCGGACCAGCTGGCGTCCGGGTCGTGACCGTGACCTCTTCGACCACCACGCCGCGGCCGGCCGAGAGCAAGACCCCGGCCGGCCCGGCGCCGGTACACCGTTCCCGCCTCGACCTCCTGCCGTATCTCCTGATCGCGCCGGTGATGATCTTCATCGCCTGCCTGGCCCTGGTGCCGGCCGTGTTCACCGTGGTCCAGTCGTTCTTCAAGGTGGACGCGCTGGACCCGCCGACCCGGTTCGACGGCTTCGGCAACTTCGTCCGGCTGGCCAAGGACCACGCGGTCGTCGGCAGCATCGGCAACACCGCGCTGTACGTCGTGATCGGCGTGACGCTGTCCACGCTGATCGGGATCGGTGCAGCCGTCGTCCTGCAGAAGCCGTTCCGCGGCCGCAGCCTCGTGATCGCTGTCCTGATCCTGCCGTGGGCGATGCCGGGGGTGGTCGAGGGCATCCTCTGGACCGGCATCTTCGATCCGAACGCGGGCCTGATCAACAGCGTGCTGTCGTCACTGCATCTCAGCGACGGGAACGCGGTCCTCCTCGGCCAGAACCGGCTGCTCACGATCGCGTTGATCGAGCTCGTCCAGGTCTGGCAGATCGCGCCGCTCTCGGTGCTGCTGATCCTCGCCGTCCTGCAACTCATCCCGGGCGAGCTCTACGAGGCGGCCCAGATCGATGGTTGTACGCCGTGGTCGGCGTTCACCCGGATCACCTTGCCGCTGGCCCGGCCGGGGATCGCGGTCACCATGGTGCAAGCGGTGATTGCGACGCTCAACGTTTTCGACCAGCCGTACGTGCTGAACGGGGCGGCCAACACCGGTGCCTCGGTCACCATGCAGACGTACTTCATCAGCTTCCAGGATCTCGACTTCGGTCAGGGGTACGCGTTGTCCCTGTTGATCACCATCGTCACGCTGCTGATCTCGCTCGGCGTGGTCCGCCTCGTCTACCGGAGGGTCGAGCTGTGAAGCGTCGTACCGGCGCCGGCCGGAGCATCGGGGTCGCGCTCATCCTGATCTGGTCCCTCGGGCCGATCTACTGGGCGATCAAGACCAGCCTGCAGACCGAGGCCGACGCACGCGCCAAGCCGGCCCACTACCTGCCGACGAACCCGACCTTGCAGAACTACTCGGCCCTGCTGAGCGGCAACAGCGACACCGCGCCGCAGGTCCGCCGGTCGGCGGTGAACATCGTGATCGAGTGTGGTGCCGCGACGATCGTGACCGTGCTGCTCGCCACGCTGGCGGGATACGCCTTCGCGCGGATGCGGTTCCGCGGCCGGAACGTGCTGTTCTACGCGGTACTGGCGACGATGGCGTTCCCGGCGTACACCACGCTGATCCCGCTCTACCGGATCATGAGCACCTTCGGCCTGGTCAATACCTACACGGGCATCGTGCTGGTCTACGTCTCCGGCTTCGTACCGCTGGCGACCTGGATCCTGCACAACTACTTCGCCAGTCTGCCGGTGGGGATCGAGGAGGCCGGTCTCGTCGACGGCGCCCGTCGACTGCAAGTGCTGTGGCATCTGCTGCTGCCGTTGGCGCGACCGGGCATCATCTCCACCGCTTTGATCACCTTCTTGTTCGCCTGGGGACAGTTCCTGTTCCCGCTCGTGCTGTCCAGCGATCTGTCCACCCAGCCGCTGACCGTCGTCATCGCCGCGCTGCAGGGACGGCACGTGGTCCCGTCGACCCTGCTGAACGCGGCCGGGGTACTGGCGATCATCGTCCCGGCTGCGCTGGCGCTGGCGTTCAACCGCTACATCGTCAACGGCCTGCTGGCCGGCAGCACCAAGTGACTCTGACTTTCTGAAGGGAAAAATCCGTGAGTGAGAAGTCCATCGTCCTGATCGGCGCGGGCAGCACGGTGTTCACACCGGGGCTGATGACCGACCTCGCGTCCACCAGGACGTTCGATGGCTGGACCGTCCATCTGGTCGACCTGAACGGCGAGGCAGCCGAGACCATGGCCCGGGTCGGCCGCCGGATCGCCGTCGAGCGAGGGGCCGAGCTCGAGTTCGTCCCGCACACCGACCGGCGCGAAGCGTTGCCCGGGGCCCGTTTCGTCACCACCACGATCGCTGTCGGCGCCGCGGCGGGCTGGCTGGCCGACGTCGAGGTGCCGGCCAAGTACGGCATCGCCCAGACCGTCGGCGACAGCGTTGGGCCGGGCGGCGTCCTGCGGGCCCTGCGGCACGTACCCGAACTGGTGGCGATCGGCAACGATGTCGCCGACCTGGCACCCGACGCCCAGCTGATCAACTACTCCAACCCGCTGACCGCGAACGTCCGGGCGATCACCGCCGAGACAGGACTCAAGGCCGTCGGACTGTGCCACGGCACCATGCACACGCTCTCGAAGCTGACCGCCGACCTGGGCTACCGGTCGGGTGAATTGAAGGCCGTCTTCGCCGGGCTGAACCATCTCTGCTGGCTGCTCGACCTCCGCCACGACACCGAGGACGCGTATCCGCTGCTGCGCAAGTTGGTGGCCGAGCGCGCCGGCGGCATCGACGCGCCCTCGACCAGCGAGGAAGGCGTGCACCTGCCGGTGTCGGCCGACCTGATGCGGACGTTCGGGCGCTACCCGGCGCCGGGCGACCGGCACGTCGCCGAGTTCTTCGGAGGGTACCTGCGAGCCGCGGACGGCAGCCCGGTCGACGAGGCAAACCTGCCCTGGGGCCTGCAGGGCGGCCGGGATGCCACCATGCGGTACATCGGCCAGAAGGACGACCTGTGGGAGAACCTGCGCGCCCAGGCCGACGGCAAGGCACCGCTCCCCCGGACCGACAACCAGGAGGCGGAGCGCCTGGTGGCGATCGCCGAGGCCATCGTCACCGGCAAGGACCATGTCGAGCTGGCGGTGAACCTGCCGAACGAGGGCAAGATCCCCAACCTGCCGTCGACCGCGGTCGTCGAGGTCCCGGCTGTGGTCGGCGCCGCCGGCATCATCGGCCTCGGGGTCGGCGCGTTGCCGGACGGGATCGCGGCCGTGCTGGCGGCACGGGCGCAGCAGCAGGAGATCACTGTCCGCGCGGCGCTGACCGGCGACCGCTCGCTCGCGTTGCAGGCGTTGGTCCTGGACCCGCTCGTCGGCGGACTCACCGTCGCGACCGGCATCCTCGACGACGCGATCAAGGCGCACGGCCCGTTGCTGGACCGCTTTGCCGCGAACGAGGTCGCCGCGTGACCGTCACCTATCAAGAGGTTCTGCAGCAACCCTCCGTCTGGCGTGAGGCGGCTGCGATGCTGGCGGCCAGGTCGGACGAGGTCGCCGCGTTCCTCAAGCCGGTGCTCGCCCGGGCGGACCTGCGGATCGTGCTGACCGGCGCCGGTACGTCGGCCTTCGCCGGCGAGGTGCTGGCCCCGGCGCTCTCGCGGAAATTGCGGCGCCGGGTCGAGGCGATCGCGACCACCGACATCGTCTCGAACCCGCGGGAGATCTTCGCCGAGGACGTGCCGACCCTGCTGGTCTCGTTCGCCCGCTCCGGCGACAGCCCGGAGAGCGTCGCCGCCACCGAACTGGCGACGACCTGCCTGCGTTCGGTCCATCAGCTCGTCATCACCTGCAACGCGGACGGCCGACTGGCCCGCGAGCACCAGGACGCTCCCTCGTCGCTCGTACTGTTGATGCCGTCGGCAACCAATGACCGGGGCTTCGCGATGACGTCGAGCTTTACTTCGATGCTGCTGACCGCCTGGCTGGCGCTGGCCCCGGACGAGAACATCCAGCTGACCGATCAGCTCGCCACCGCGGCCGAGCAGGTCCTCGCCCGCGCGGACGACGTGGCGCCGTATGCCGATCGTCGCTACGAACGGATCGTCTACCTCGGCAGCGGCGCTCTCGGCGGCCTGGCTCGGGAGTCGGCGCTGAAGCTCCTCGAACTCACCGCGGGCAAAGTGATCAGCTACTTCGACACCCCACTCGGCTTCCGGCACGGGCCGAAGGCAGTCCTCGGGGAGCGGACCCTCGCGGTCGTCTACGTGTCCAACGACCCGTACACCCGCCGGTACGACGAGGACATCGCGGCCGAACTCCAGGCGGCGATCAGCCCGGAGAACGTCCTGATCGTCGACGCGCAATCCTCCGACGGCGCGTGGCACGTCGATGGTGTGGCCGCTGTGGACGACGCCTTACTCGCCTTACCGTACGTCGTGATCGCTCAGCTGCTCGCGTTGCGCTTCTCGGTGGCGCTCGGCCGGATGCCGGACAACCCGTTCCCCGACGGCGAGGTCAACCGCGTGGTCCAAGGCGTCAGCATCCACCCGCTCGAGCCATGACCATCTACCTGGGTGTCGACGGCGGCGGTTCAGGTACGGCGCTCTGCCTGGTCACCGCCGCAGGCGAGGTGATCGCCGAGGCGGACGCACCCAGCTGCTACTACCTCGACACAAGCTCCGGCGAAGGAGCCGAGCTGGTCGAGCGAGTGCTGGTCGAGGCCGTGGCTCACGTCTGCGCGCTGGCCGGCATCCGGCCAGCCGACATCGCCTACGCGTTCTTCGGACTACCGGCGTACGGTGAAGTGAGCGCGGACGTGCCGACGCTCGACGCGGCGCCACGGTCCGCGCTCGGGCACGACCGGTACCGCTGTGACAACGACATGGTCTGCGGCTGGGCCGGTTCACTCGCCTTGGCCGACGGCATCAACGTGATCAGCGGCACCGGTTCGATGACGTACGGCCGCCGCGGCGACACCGGGATCCGCGTCGGAGGCTGGGGCGAACTCTTCGGCGACGAAGGCTCCGGCTACTGGATCGGGATCCGCGGTCTGCAAGCCTTCTCCCAGATGAGCGACGGCCGCCTCCCGCCCGGCCCGCTCCTCGACGTACTCCGCGAGCACCTCGACCTCACGTCCGACCTGGACCTCGTCGACATAGTCCTCAACAGCTGGCGCGGAAGCCGCAGAGCCATCGCCGCCCTCTCCCGGCCGATCGTCCACGCGGCCACCCTCGGAGACCCGGCCGCGCTCCGCATCATCGACGAAGCCGCCACCGAGCTGGTCCGTCTGGTGGAGACCACTCGCGCCCGCCTCGACTTCACCCCGACAAGCCCAGTCCCCGTCTCCTACTCGGGCGGGGTCCTCACCGCACCAGAAGTCCTGCGCGTCTTCACCCACAAGCTCACAGCCCGAGACCATCCCTACGACCTCCGCAGCCCCATCCACACCCCAGCGATCGGCGCAGCCCACTACGCTGCCGCCCTGTCAGGCGCTATTTGAGCTCGACGGACGTCTCTCCTGGTACAGGCGGCTGACCGGGGGATGCGAGACTTCGCGTCCCTCGGCTGCGAGATGCCACTCGCCTCACCATCACGGACCCGCCATCACCTCCGAGACGGTGCTGTCACGGCGGACGGTCGCTCGGGCTGGACAGCGGCAGCTGGTGTGCTGCAGGTTCAGCGGATTGCGCTCACCTGGGCGGGCGAGGGTTCGAGGGCTGAGTGGATCGCCTCGAGCTGGATTACGACGGCGCGGGCGCCGGGGTCGACAACGCCGAGGACGCGATCACCGAGGTAGCTCGACCTGCCGCGGAGGGCCAGGATGTCGGCAGTCTCCTCGGTGCCCACTCGCGCCGCCGCCACAGCATCGGCCAGTGCTCCGCGACGCAACGCCGCCGCGGCCGGAATCAACGCGTCCAGCATGGTCCGATCGCCGGTCCGGGCGCCGCCGAGCTCGGCGATCGCGTCGACTCCGGCCTCGAAGGCCACGGGCCAGGGTTCACCGGCACTCAACGTCGCGGAGATCCGGAGGATCATGGCCGCGTAGAGCGGACCGGAAGTGCCACCCACAACGCGTCGTACGGTGCCGGCGATCCCGCGGAGCACGGACGCGCCGCCGGTGCCGTCGTACTGCGGCTTGTCGTTCAGGATGGCCCGAGCACCGCGAGCGAGGCTGAGGCCCAGGTCGCCGTCGCCGACCAGTTGGTCGAGGTCGGTCAGCTCCTGCTCAGCTGCGATGAGCCGCACACAGACTGCCTCGACGGCCCGCCAGAGCGACGAGCTCTCGTCGAGCTGAATGGTGCTCACGGCAACGATCTCCTGATCCTGTCGGGGCGTCGCGATCTCGCGCGCGACGCGGCCGACGTGGGCAGCGGGCCACGCGATCGTCTGCGTGGGTGCGTCGAGGCGAGTCAGCATCTCGTCGTCAACTCGCGCGAGGGACAGTGAACAACCCGCCATCTCCAGCGCGGTGAGGAAGCTGCCGACCCAGGCGCGCTCGAGCGTGATCCCCTGCTCGGCCAGGAAGGTGACCGCTCGCCGGGCGATGATGCCGAGCTCCATCGTCGGCATACCGCCCAGATTGTTCACCAGCAGGGCGACGCGATCCCCGGCGTTGATGCCGCGGTCCGCGACAAGCCGCGCGAGGAGCGTGTCGATGACCTCGTCGGCCGGACGGATCCCGCCACGCTCGACGCCTGGCTCGCCGTGGATGCCGAGACCCCATTCGATCTCGTCCGCGCCGAGTTCGAGCCCGGGCTTGCCGGCAGCGGGAACTGTGCAGGCGGACAGGGCCACGCCCATCGTTGCGATGGACTCCGCTGCCTTCATCGCCTCCTGCTTGACCGCTGCCAGGGGCAGACCTGCCTCGGCGGCGGCGCCGGCGATCTTGTGAACGAGTACGGTTCCGGCGAGACCCCGTCGGCCGGCGTTGTTCCCGTCCGCGGCGAGGGCGGCGTCGTCGGCCACCACAATCATCTCGACGTCGAGACCTTCGGTGCGCGCGATCTCCGCCGCGAGACCGAAGTTGAGCCGGTCGCCGGTGTAGTTCTTCACGATCAGCAGCACGCCACCCGGGCCACCGACCGCGCGGACAGCCGTCAGGACCGCATCCACAGAGGGGGACGTGAAAACATCACCCGCGACTGCGGCGGTCAGCATTCCCGGTCCGACGTAGCCCGCGTGCGCCGGTTCGTGCCCTGCACCCCCACCGGACACGAGAGCTACCTGACCGGCGAGCCGCAATGCAGCGTGATCGGCGCGAACGACGACCCCGTCATCGAGCAGCGCGATGCCGGGGTTGGTCAGCACGAATCCCTGCAGCATCTCGGAGACGACCTCTGCCGGGTCGTTGACGAGCTTCTTCACGACACACCACTCCTCGCGCAGCTTGATCTGAATGTCATTCGATAATGTCGAATGAGTTTCGGAGCATAGAGCGCGGTTCATCCAGCTGTAAAGAGCCTGGGTTCAGCGGGGCGGGATCGGCCAGCGGCTGGCGCCGAGTTCGCGGGAGATGTTGCGGGCCGCTTCGCGAACGGCTGCGAAGGTGGCGTCGGCGGGCGCCCAGTCGACGGCGGGAAGGACGATTCCGATCGCTCCTACCACCAGTCCCGACGCGTCGAAGATCGGCGCCGCGAGTCCCGCCTCGCCGAGCACGGCCTCCTCCCGCTCGGTCGCCAGCGCATCCCGCGCCACCTCCTCGAGTTGCTTTCTGAGCACGACCGCATCGATCACCGTCTCCGACGTCATGCTGCGCAGCTTGTCCCCTGCCAGCAGTTCCTCGGTCTGGTCGGGCAGATAGGCGAGCATCGCCTTCCCCAGCGCGCATGCGTGCGCAGGGATCACAATCCCGACCTCCGGCATCTGCCGGCTGCCGTCCGGGCGCGGCTCATGGTGGATGATCACCACCTCGTCAAAGGTGAGAACACCGGTCCGTACGGCGTAGCCGCTGCGGCGGGCGAGTTCCTCGGACCAGGTGACTGCCCTGGATCGCAGTTCGAGGGTGTCCAGGTAGACGTTGCCGAGCTTCAGCACCGCCGGGCCCAACTGGTAGCGATTCGAGTCGCGGTCCTGCAGCACCATGCCGTGGGCCTGCAGGGTCTTGAGGATCCCGTGCACAGTCGACGGCGGCAGGTCGAGCCGGGTTGCGAGATCGGACAGACTCATCCGGCGCGCACCCTGCAGCACTCCAAGGATCCGGATAGCCCGATCGACGGACTGGATCATCGACAACCTCTCTGGTGACAGCGAACAACCCTTTACATCAGTGAACCACAGGCGTAACTTCCGAGTTGCATTCGACAATGTCGAATGATCTTCAACCAATCCTTTGGCCTCGGGGCACACCCTGGAGGGACGTCCATGGACGACAACAACCTGCCGCAACGGCTCGCCACCGAACTGATCGGCACCGCGATCCTGGCCTTCGTCGGCGTCGGCGCTGTACCCGCGACCCTGATGGTCAACGGCGATGCGCCCTTCACGATGGCCGACCTCGGGATGATCTCGTTCGCGTTCGCCGCCGCTGTCGTTGCGACGGTGTACGCGCTCGGCCCGATCTCCGGCAATCACATCAACCCCGCCGTGACAGTCGGCCTCGCGGCGACGGGCAAGTTCCCGTGGTCACGTGTACCTGCCTACTTGGCCGCGCAGTTGACCGGGGCGATCCTCGGAGCCGCGGCGATCCTCGCAGTACTCGGATCGAAAGCGAGCGACCTCGGACTCGGCGTCGCGGCGTACGGATCCGGTGTCGGCGCGGCGCAGGCCTTCACCGGCGAGTTCGTCGGGACCTTCATCCTCGTGCTGACCGTCTTCGGCGCGACGCATCGCAAAGCTGCGCCCGGATTCGCAGGGCTCGCGATCGGCCTGGTCGTCTTCGGGGTCATCATTCCCGTCGCTCCTGCCACCGGGGCTTCGATCAACCCCGCCCGTACGGTCGGCCCGATGCTGGTCCAGCAACTCGCCGGCGGTCACGTCGAGTTCAGCCAACTGCCTGTCTACGTGCTGGCCGAGCTCAGCGCCGGCGCGCTGGCCGGACTGACCTTCCTCGCCCTCTCGCGGACCGCGGCGGACCGTCCGGCGACTGAAAGCGCGACTCCAGCTGGTCAGCTGGCCGCATCAGCAGAGAAAGGCTGAGCGTGCCCGACGACATCACAGCGCCGAAGCTGGCCGACTGGATCCGTGAGTTCGGGCACCTGGTGAGCGTGCAGAGGGATCGGCTGAACGCGCTCGACGCCGCCATCGGTGACGCCGACCACGGCACCAACCTGGATCGCGGATTTCGCGCCGTAACCGCTGAGCTCGACACGATTCCACAGTCAGACATAGCGACCTTGCTCGCTCACGTCGGCAACACGGTCGTCAGCTCGGTCGGCGGAGCCGCCGGCCCGCTCTTCGGCACCTTCTTCATATTGCTTGGTGATGCCGTGGGCAACGACCGCCACCTGAACAACGAGCGCTTCGCGCTGGGACTCCGGGCCGGCCTGGCCGGAGTCGTCAGTAGGGGGCGGGCCGAGGCCGGCGACAAGACCATGTACGACGCGCTCGCGCCCGCGATCGACGCGATCGAGGCAACGGCATCCGCACAGCGCGACCTGCCCGACGTACTGCGGGCAGGGTTGCGCGCCGCGGAGAGCGGTCGCGATGCCACGATCGCGATGCTGGCCAGGAAAGGCCGCGCCAGCTATCTGGGCGAACGGAGCGTCGGCCACCTGGACCCCGGAGCCACCTCGGCCGCCCTCCTCTTCACCGCCGCCACCCGCACCCTCATTTGATCACCGGGTCGCTCCCCCACGCCGTACCCGTTATCAATCAGCGTGTAGGTACAGAACTTCATCGGAGCTTCTTCTCGCCCGCGGTGACAGGCAGGCCGAGGCGGTTGCCCGCTGCTGGTGCCGGGCAGGTGCCGTACGCCGTGAAGGCGAAGGGCAGGTTGATCGTCCGGTTGAAGTCGATGACCACCGACCCGTCGCGCGCGACAGGTCCGGTGGTCACCGTACGCCAGGGAGCGGTCTCCTCGCCGTTCGTCTTGTCGTAGAAGGACAAGTTGAGTCGACCGTCCCCTGCGGCAGTGGCGACCAGCTCGTACGCCGTGCCGCCCAGTGCGACATGCACCGCGCCGACCGCGGTCACGTGCTGACGCAGGTCCTCCCGCGCGGTGGCCACCTCCACTCGCCGCGGCTTCGCATTCGGTGTGAAGTACCCGGTCACGACCCAACGGTCGTCCAGCGGGTACGTCGGTACGCCGGTGAACTCCTGCCTTGTTGGAGCGCGTGGGTCCCGCTGGCGTACGGCGTACCGTCCGCCGCGAAGCACCAGCTCGACCAGGCGGTCGCCGTACAGCAGCCAGCTGAGCGAACCCGCTTCGGGGACGCTGGCGGACACAATGCCGTTCACCGGCTCACCGCTGAGGGTCAACTGCCCGTCAGCTGTCACGTGTGCACGCTGGTCGTCGGACCACCAGATGCCTGGCAAGCCGGGCAGTGCGACCGGTGAGGTCGGCAGCCAGTCGAACGCGACGACGGACAGCCAGCCGTAGTCGGTGTCCAGGTCGCGTTCGCGCGCCGCGTGCCAGGTGTGCCAGTCCTGTTCCAGATCAGAGATGACTGTCATGACGCCTTCCTCTGTTCGCGACGGACTACCTCGGAACGGACCAGCGGGATGACGTAGCGGCCGAAGTCGATCGCGTCGTCGTAGATGTCGTAGCCGCGGGCGGAGAAGATCCGGATGCCGAGGTCGTAGTAGTCGAGCAGTGCAGCCGCGACAGTGTCCGGCGTACCGACGAGGGCCGTCGAGTTGCCGCCGCCACCGGTCACGCCGGTCGGCGCGGTCCAGAGCGCGCGGTCATGACGCTCGCCTTCCGCGACGGCTTTGAGCAGTCGCTGGGAGCCCGCATTCTCCGGCGACTTCGAGCGGAGACGTGTCGGAGCAGGCCCGTTCTTGATCCGGCCGAGGATGCTCTCCGCCTTCTCCCAGGCCAGCTCCTCGGTCGGCGCGATGATCGGCCGGAACGCGATCTGGATGGTCGGCCGGTCCGCCCGGCCTGCACGAGCGGCCTCGGCGTCGATCGTGGCGAGCTGTTCGCGGGTCCCTGCCAGCGGTTCGCCCCAGAGCGCGAAGATGTCCGCCTCGGCGGCGCCGACGGCGTACGCCGCTGCCGACGAGCCACCGAACGAGATCCGTGGCCGGGGCTGCTGAAGCGGTTTGATGTCGGCGACGAACTGCTCGAAGCGGTAATGCTCGCCGTTGAAATCGAACCGGGAATCGGAGGTCCACGCCTGCTTGAGGATCTGGATGAACTCAGCCGTCCGCCCGTAGCGGTCGTCCTTCGCGAGGAAGTCGCCCTCGGCCGCCTGGTCCGCGGTCGAGCCGCCGGTGATCACATGGACTTCGAACCGGCCGCCGCTGATGTGGTCGAGCGTCGCGAAGGTCTTCGCAGTCAGCGTCGGGTACGCGACATTCGGCCGGTGCGCGACGACCAGGTTGATGTGGCCGGTGCGGCCGGCGACGTACGCCGCGACCTGGGACGGGTCGGGCGATCCTGAGTGATAGGCGAACAGGATACGGTCCCAGCCGTTGTCCTCGTGGGCGCGGGCGAGCTTGGCCGTGTACTCCAGGTCCAGCGGGCCGCCGGTTCGCGGCGTGACCTCGCTGGCCGGGTTGGTGCCGGCGATGCCCAGGAACTCAACTGGCATGACGTTCTTCCTTCCGTACGGTAGGTGCGAGCAGCTTGAGCAGGTCCCGCGCAACGGCGTCGTTCTGCCCGAAGCCGGGACCGTTGAAGTGCGGCCGGGAGAAACCGGACGAACCGGCCGACCCGGACACGGACGGCCCGAGCAGGAACAGCTCCTCCTGCGTGGACCCGTCGGCACGGATCGCCCGGGACCGCGAGTCGGCCTTGAGCTGCCCGCCGCCGAGGCTGGTCCCGTCGGCAGCGAACAGTTCGTCAGCCGCAAGGACACCGGAGTCGAGCAGACCGCGCAGGAGCGGATCGGTGGTCGCGAGTACGTCGGGCCGGGGCAACCGCGCTTCGACGAACGCTCGCGCACGGATCTTCTCGTTGACGTTAGGGCTCGTGGCAACGAACTGATCGTTGTCGATAGCAACACCGAGGTCAGGCCCCGCGAACCGAACGATTCCGGCCCGGTGCAACGCGAGCAGTTCTTCCAATCTCCGCGGCGGAGGGCCGCTGGCCACGAACGAGAAGAACCCGTGCCATTCGGTCTCGACCCGCCGGACCCGATCCTCGTCCGACAACTGACCGTCGGTGATCGCCCGCGACAGCACGCTGTAGATGCTCAGCAATGCGTTGAACACCGCGAGATCCGCCGAGTAGGCGGGGTCCGCCCGCCGCAGCAGATCCCCTTCGATCAGCTCGGTCATGAACCGCTCGAAACCTGCCCGGTCGTCGAAGAACAGACCGTCCAGCGGCCGATCCACCTCACGCCGCACAAACCGATCCGCCGGATCTGGCACAGCATCCGTAGCCTCGAACTCGCGATCGGGCGTCCAGGTATCGAGAGCGTTCGCGAACTCTTCCCATGACGATCGGACTCGTTCGGGGTGGGCTGTGAACAACTGCTTGTAATGGGCGTACGCCAGTTCCTTCTCGATCAGCGGCGCGACATCCCGATCGAAATCGAGCAACCCGTCTCCAAGAGCCTCAGCCGTCAGGTACCTCGTGGGCACCGGTTTCGTCCCGGCGACGGTGTAGCCGAGCTTCGCGTGGTACGGGACGCCGCGCCGCGAGCCGACGTACAAGATCGGCTCTTCACCAGACGGGTGATATGTGAGCAGCCCGGCGCACTCGTCGTACCAGCCGCCCCGGCCCTCGGTCAGCAGGACCATCAGGTCGATGAACGCCTGACCGAACCCGCGCACGATCACCGGCGCCTTCGGCCACAGCCCGTCGAGGTCGACGTCCGCCGTGTAACCGGGCGGGATATACGTCAGCCCGGCATCAGCCGCCTGCGCCGCCCACGCGGACTCCGATGCCGTGGGCAACCGATCCAGGTAGCCGAGGGCAAGCACTACCGCGTCGGCCGCGATCTCACGACCCGACTCGAGAACCACCCGCCGCTCAGCGGTGAGCTCGACCGCCCGCTCGCGATGGGTGGTCACGGTCGCGGGGAGATCGCGGACGACGCGCTCCCACACCCACGCCAGGTACTCCGCCTGTACCAGCCGCGGCGGGAAGTCCATCGGCCCCGGCTGCTCGAGCCCGGCCTTCTCCAGGATCACCGCCCCCTCACCGGCGACCCAGGTCGCGAGGTCCGGCCCCGGCACGACCGGCCCGTCGCACTCGACCGACTCGTCGGTGAAGATCGTGACGTCCGACGTCATCGAGTTCATCCACAGCAGCCGCGACTGCTCGCGCCGCCAGATGCGCCCGCCACCGACCGGATACGGATCCACCACATGGATCTCGACCTCGCGCCCGTCGAGCAACTCCCCCGCACTGGCCGCAAACCGCTCGAGCAGGCCGACGGTCCGCGGTCCGCCGCCCACGAACACGATGGTTGCCGCTGGCTCCTTCCAGGGGCGCAGCTCCGCCACGCTCATACCCGCAGCCCGAGATGCGAGCGGAGCGTCGTACCGGCGTACTCCTGGACATGATGGTTGATGGCCTCGGCGACCGTCGCCGGCGGTCCGGGTGCACCGGACACAGACGTGACTGACGTGGTGGACACGATGAGACTCCCTGGCGGTGGGCAGGCTTCGCGGGCCCTGCGACGGCGGAGGGCAAGGGGCAGCAGGCGCCCGGAGGTGGACGCCGTCAGCTGGAGACGCGGTGACTCAGGTCAGCGCAGACACAGCGCGCTGGAGACCCGGAGAAGGTCGATGTGGAGCCGGTAGTACGGCGGCTTGCGCGTCATCCCCGTCTCCTCTCGTCGCTCGTGTCATTTCAGTATGCGACGCCCATCAAAGTTTAGTAAGTCAGTCGACAACGCTCTCAAAATATGGACAGCTCACCCGTGTGCACCTCCGGCAGGCGAGTGTGCAGGGGTTCTGGTTCCGGGGCGGCAGCGCGGCGCAGGGCGACCCGCCTGCACTCATGGGTCATGCACACCCCACACGGGCACGCCGATCACGAGGCGAGGCTCGTGGCCGACCTGCGCCTGACCGCCTCACGCTACCCAGCCAACCCTGGACTGCGGCGCGTGATCACCGACCCGACCGCCGGCAGCCTACGTTTCGCCGAGCTCTGCAAACAGGAATGTGAGCTCCCGCGCCGATCGGGTACCGGATTCGGGCAGGAGGTGGCTCGCATGTACGACGTGTTGATTCTGGTGGAAGAAGAGCTGAGCGTGGCCGACGCGGAACGGCTCGTGGAGCTGTACGCCGGCGCGCCCGGCCGGGTCAAGTTCCACCTGATCTTTCCTTGTGAGGACGCTCAGGCCCAAGTCGAAGCATCGCTGACGAACCTCGCCGGGCCCGAGCTGTTCGGCGTCGCGACGCAGCGGTACGCCGTCGGCGCGGACGACGAGGTACGAGCCGCGGCCGAGGACGCCCAGCTCGCCATTGATGCCCAGGCGACTGAGGCGCTGCAACGCAGCGTCGGCCGTTTGCGATCCTTCGATCGCGAAGCTGACGGCGTGATCACCCGCAAACACCCGGTCGATGAGCTCGTCGAGTACATCGAGCGCGTGAACGGGCAGGAGGTTGTCGTACTGACCCGACCACACGTGATCGCCGAACTGCTCCACGTCGACTGGTCGGCCCAGGCCCGGCGGCACCTCGGCGTACCCGTGCTCCACCTGCTCGAACTGCACCAGGACAGCACCATCGAGCACGAGCCGTGACACCACCGACCCGTTGATCCTGCGGGAACGCCCGACAAGCACGCTGCTCTTACAGCCACAAGCCGAGCTGGAGGTGACCACACCATCACGCCAGACGTCCACGCCCTGTGGAACTGCAGGACGCACCGTCCGCGGAGGACACCTGTTCGCCGGCAGCGGCCAGCTGGGTCCGGCACCCACATCACCGGCTCTCGAACTCGAGCCACCCGATGGATGATGCTGGGGGGCGAGGCGCCTTCTGGCATGCCGACGCTACTGGACCGCCGAACCCAACCAGGCAGCCAACTCCCGACTCTGCCTCTTTCTTTCCCTACCTTTCTTGCTTCAAGGCTATTTCAGCTCGGCTGACGTCTTCCCCAGCAGGCGTCTGGCGACGATGAGCTGCTGGATTTGTTGGGTGCCTTCGAAGATGTCGAGGATTTTGCTGTCTCGGGACCATTTTTCGAGGAGTTCGTGTTCGGAGTAGCCGAGGGAGCCGGTTAGTTCTACGCAGCGGAGGGTTATGTCGTTGGCTGTGCGGCCGGCTTTGGCTTTGGCCATGGAGGCTTGCAGGGAGTTAGGTTGGGCGTTGTCGGCCATCCAGGCGGCCTGGAGGGTGAGGAGGTAGGCGGCTTCCCAGTCCGCCTCCATCGCGAGGTACGTCGCGGCGGCGGCCGGCTGGAGATGGACGGGGCGGTCGTAGTCGATTTGTACGCCGGCATCCGCCAACAGGTCGCGGGTGAGTTCGAGGGATGCACGGGCGCAGCCGACCGCCATCGCCGCGACCAGCGGGCGGGTGTTGTCGAAGGTCTGCATGACGCCGGCGAAACCCTGGTCGATGTCGGCCGTGCCGAGCAGGTTCTCGCGCGGTACGCGGCAGTTCTCGAAGCGGATGGTCGCGGTGTCGGACGCGCGAATGCCGAGCTTGTGCTCGAGGCGCTCGACCGTCATACCTGGCGTGTCCTTCATGACCACGAACGACTTGATCGCGGCCCGGCCCAGCGTCTTGTCGAGCGTCGCCCACACCACGACGGCATCGCAGCGGCCGCCGGCGGTGACGAAGATCTTCTCGCCGTTCAGCACGTAGTCGTCGCCGTCGAGCCGCGCGGTCGTCTGGATGTTCGCGGAGTCGGAGCCGCAGTCCGGTTCCGTGATCGCCATCGCGGCCCACACCCCGTCGAACCGTCGCAGCTGCTCGTCGGATGCCACGGACGCGATCGCCGAGTTGCCGAGTCCCTGCCGCGGCATCGAGAGCAGCAGTCCGACGTCACCCCAGCACATCTCCATGATCGACAGCACCGAGGACAGGTTCGACCCGTTCACGACACCGTCCCCCGACGCCGCATCGGAGGCACTACGCCGTACGCCGGAAGCCCCGGCGCCCGAACCGGTGCCAGAGGCACCTAATCCGTCGACCATCGCGGCGAGCATGTCCAGCTCGACCGGGTACTCGTGCTCGGCCAGGTCGTACCGGCGCGAGTTCGGCCGCAGCATCTCCGCCGCGACCTGGTGCGCCTGGTTGACGAAGGTCCGGAACTTGCGTGGAGTCTCGAGGTTGATCATCAGACCAGCACCGCCCCTTCCATCACGGCGGTCGCTCGCAGGTCGCGGTACCAGCGCTCCACCGGATGCTCCTTCACGAATCCGTGCCCGCCGAGCAGTTGTACGCCGTCCGTCCCGATCTGCATGCCCTTCTCGGTACACAGCCGCCGCGCCAACGCCACCTCCCGGGCGAACGAAAGCCCTTGGGTGGCACGCGATCCGGCCCGATACGTCACGAGCTTCATGCCTTCGAGCTCGATCCCGATGTTCGCCACCATGAATGCCACCGACTGCCGATGACTGATCGGCTCGCCGAAGGCCTCCCGCGAGTTCACGTACGGCGTGACGTAGTCGAGCACCGCCCGCGCCGTACCGAGGGCGAGCGCACACCACCCGAGTCGCGACAACCGCACGCATTCGGCGTAGTCATCCACGGACCCAAGCGGGACGGCCGGTACGTCGGTCAAGATCACCCGGCACAGCGACGCCGCCCGCAACCCCATGGACGGCTCCGCCTCGATCACCACGCCCGGGTCATCGGCCTCCACCACGAACAGCCGCGGACCCGCGTCCGTCTGCGCCCCGATCACGAACAGCTCCGCCTCGGCACCCCGCGGTACGAGCGACTTCACGCCGTTCAACAGCCCACCCGTGTACCGCGTCCGCAGCTCGAACGGATCGAACACCGGCCGCGGCTCCACCAGCGCCAACGCGGCCGCCGGGACGGTCTGGCCAGTGAACGCGGGCAAGTACGTCGCCTGCTGCGTCTCGTCGCCCCATAACGAGATCGCCGTGCTCACCGCCGACGGCGCCAAACACGCGACTGCCTGCCCCATGTCGCCGTACGCGAGCGCCTCGGCGACCAGTACGCCGGTCATCGCGGACCGCTCGGTGACGATGCCGCCGAGCTCCTCCGGGACCTCGATCAGGCTCAGCCCCAGCTCGGCCGACGCCTCCAGAACCTTGGCCTCCGTGGCGCAGCGGGTGTCGGCGGCAGAAGCAGCGGGCCGCAGTACGTCGGACGCGAACGAGCGGACGACGTCGACCATCATCTGCTGGTCCTCGGTCGGCGTCAGGTCGAACCGCCCGGTCCCCTTCGCGGCAGGCAGCCGCGACGGCCCCGACAACCCCGGCAACCCAGTCAGCTTCGTCGCCGCGGAGAACCGCCGGGAGAGCGCTCCCGCCGTCCGGAATCCGGTCTTGGTCGCCTCGAACACCGCCCGCTCCGCCGGCTTCCGCAGCCCGAACCGATCGATGGCCCGCGATCGGGCCAGTTTGTTGAGCAGGGCCACACCGACCCCGATCGCGTCCCGGCGCCCGCGGGTCTTCTCCTGAAGGCTCATACCGCTAACTGTAAACCGAAGTTACAACCCAGGTCACGCTGGTAGCCTGACGCAACCGGTCCGAAGGGAGCGCAGCAGTGGCGGTCAGCATGTCCGACGTGGCCCGCCACGCGGGCGTGTCCCAGCGCACCGTCTCGAACGTGGTGAACAACTACGTCCACGTCTCCCCCGCGACCCGCGCCCGCGTCCAGGCCAGCCTCGACGCGCTCGGCTACCGCCCGAACACCGCGGCCCGCCGCCTGCGCAGCGGCCGCACGGGCACCGTCACCCTGGCCGTGCCCACCTTCCGCGAGCGGTACTTCGCCGACCTCGCCGAAGCCGTCATCGCCGCCGCCCGGGACCGCGGGACGACGATCCTCGTCGAGACGACCGGCGGCCGCCACGACCTCGAGGTCGAACTGCTCCGCGGTGGGGGCGACGTCCTCACCGACGGCGTGATCATGAGCGCGGTCTCCCTCAGCCGCGCCGACCAGCGCAGTACGCACCCGGTCGTCCTGGTCGGCGACCGTGAGCCGGGCAGCGCGATCGACCACGTCGGCATCAAGAACCGGGAGGCCGCACAGGCGGCCGTCACGCATCTGCTCGACACCGGCCGACGGCGGATCGTCCTGCTCGGCGCGAACCACGGCCCGAGGCGCTCGTACCAACTGCGTCGTCAGGGCTATCAGGCCGCGCTCAAGAAGCACGGTCTCGAGCTCGACCCCAGGCTGATCGTCGACTGCGACTGGACCACCGCCGCGGCTGCGGACGCGGTCACCCGCACCTTCGAAGCGCTCCGTCCAGACGGCATTTTCGCGATGAACGACTCGGCGGCGCTCGGTGCGCTCCGGGCGCTGCAGCGCGGCAAGATCGACGTCCCGGGCGACGTGTCGGTCATCGGCTTCGACGACATCGTCGAGTCGAGTCTGTCGACGCCGACGCTCAGCACGATCGCCCCGCTGCTCGACGACATCGCGAGCACCGCGCTCGACCTGCTCGAGGAGCAACTCGACGACGATCACGTCCCGCAGCACCGGATGGCCGGCTACGAACTCCGCGTCCGGGAGAGCACCACCCGCTGATCGACCGTTCCCGGGACAAGTCCTTGTGGACAGGATTTGCTACGTAGTAAATTCCGGCAGCATGACCCGCACCGCTCTCGCCCCCAGGTTCACCGGCGCCGGAAGGATCGAGTTCGCGGACCACGAGTACCCAGACCCCGGACCCGGCCAGCTCCTCCTCGCCGTCCAGGCCAACGCCCTGTGCGGCACCGACCGGCACCAGTACTACGACGGCTCGTCCGTGGTACCCGGACATGAAGCCGCGGGCACCGTCCTGCAAGCCGGCGAAGGCACCCATACACTCGTCGGCACCCGCGGCGCCGTGTTCCTGATGGACTTCTGCGGCGAGTGCCGCAGCTGCAAACTGAACGCCACCAACCAGTGCCTGGCCAAGCGGGCCGACATGGGGTTCAGCCACGACGGCGGCTACGGGCCGTACGAGCTGGTGCACGAGTCGAACTTCTTCCCGGTCACCGACGACATCGAGATCGGCAACGCGACGATGCTGCTCGACGTGATGGGCACCAGCAGCCACGCGATCGGGCGGGCGTCACTGGTCAGACCAGACGTCGAGAGCGTGTACATCGCCGGCGCTGGTCCGATCGGACTCGGCCTGACCGTGATGAGCAAGCTCAAGTACGGCGCCGACGTACCGGTCTACGTCTCCGACTTCTCCCGCTGGCGGCTCGATTTCGCCGAATCGTTCGGCGCGATCCCCTTGCTCGCGGACGATCTGAGCAAGGCCGGCTCTCCGGACATCGCGTTCGACTCGTCGGGCAAGGAGTCCGCCCGGCGGGCCGCGCTCGACATCGTCAGCCAGCGCGGCGCACTGATCTGCGTCGGCCACGGCGAATCACTCAGCATCGATGTCTCCCAGGACCTGATCTCGCCCGAACACGCCATCCTCGGCAGCGAGTACTTCCGGTACGACGAGATGCCGGGCAACCTCGCGCTGCTGTCGGAGCACCAGGAGCTGATCTCCCGCGTGATCAGCCATCGGTTCCCGGTCGCGGAGATCGCCGATGCGTTCAGCCTGTTCATGAGCGGCGAGAGCGGCAAGGTCGTTGTCACACAGGAGGGTGCGTCATGAGGGTCGCGGTCGTCGGCGCCGGTGGGTGGGGCGAGCACCACGCCCGCATCTTCTCGCGACGCGAGGACACCGAGCTGTGCGGCATCTTCGGTCGTACGCCGGACCGCACGCGGGCGCGGGCCGAGAAGTACGGCACCACGCCGTACACCGACCTCGACGAGATGTTGCGCACCGAGCAGCCTGAGCTCGTCACGGTCTGCCTGCCGAATGAGGACCACTACGACGTCACGCTGAAGCTGGTACGGACCGGCGTACCGCTGCTGGTCGAGAAGCCGCTCGTGTTCGACCTCGCCGAGGCCGACCGCCTGCTCGCGGAGGCGGGCGACAACTTCTTCGCGATCAACTTCAACCACCGGTACGCCGAACCCGTGCAGCGCGCGAAGGCCCTCATCGAGGCCGGCGAACTCGGCGACCTCGTCTTCGCGACCTGGCGTTTCGGCGGCGAGGCGAACCACGGGAACTCCCCGCACGCCAACCTCATCGAGACCCAGTGCCACGGATTCGACCTACTCGAGCAACTGGTCGGACCAGTAGCCTCAGTAGCCGCGCAGATGACCGACAAGACGTACGGCGCCTTCAGCACGGTCGCGCTCGCACTCGAGTTCGAGAACCGCGCGGTCGGCACGATGCTCGGCACGTACGACTCGTCGTACGCCTACCCCGACACGCAACGGATCGAGGTCAACGGCACGGCGGGCCGACTGGTCATTCACGACACCGTCCGCGCGCTGACGTTCCAGAAGGCCGGCGACCCGGTCGAGCAGCGCTGGCACTCGACGTACTTCGACGACGAGTCCCGCAATTTCGCCGGTACCTTCGACCGCCACGTCGACGCGCTGCTCACCGCACTACGCAAGGGCGAGCAACCACCCGTCCACGCACGCGCCGGCCGCCGGGCCTTACAGCTCGCACACGCCGCGATCGAGTCCCACGAGAGCGGACGCCGGGTCAGCACGTCCTGACGTCAGTACGATCCACTCCATGGACCGGACCAACGCACTCGTCGAGCGGATCTTCCGGAACGCCGGAGCCGCGCTCGAGCTCTACTCCATCTACCTCGGCGAGCGCCTGGGGCTCTACCGGGCGCTCGCCGACGAAGGCCCCGCGACCTCGGTCGAGCTGGCCGAACGCACCGGCACCAACGAGCGCTACATCCGCGAGTGGCTCGAGCACCACGCCGCCAGCGGTCTCGTCGACGTCGACAACGCCAAGGCGCCTCCGACCGAACGGCGCTACACCTTGCCGGCAGAGCACGTTCCCGTGCTCGCCGACGAGGACGACGTCAACTATCACGGCTACAAGGGCGTCGAGCTCGCGCGAGCGGCCAGGATGCTCCCGGATCTGGTCGAGGCATACCGCTCCGGCGACGCCCCACCACACCAACCGTGGGAACCCGAGGGGCGGGCCGAGTTCAACCGCCCGACGTACCTGAACCGGCTGGGCAAGGAGTGGCTGCCCGCCATCCCCGAGGTCGACGAACGCCTCCGTGCAGACCCGCCGGCCCGAGTCGCCGACTTCGCGTGCGGCACCGGCTGGTCGTCGATCGCGATGGCCCAGTCCTATCCCCGGATCACCGTCCAAGGCGTGGATCTGGACGAGGACGCCATCGCAGCAGCAAGCCGGCACGCCGAAGAAGCCGGGTTGAGCGATCGGGTCACGTTCTCCGTCGCCAATGCATCCGAGACCTTGAACGGACAGTTCGACCTGGTCACGATCCTCGAAGCGCTCCACGATATGTCGCAGCCCGTCGACGCGCTACGCACCGCCCGAAGCATGCTCGCCGACGGCGGTTCGGTCCTGATCCTGGATGAGCTGGTCGAGGACGAGTTCACCGCACCGGCATCCGCGCTCGAGCAGTACCACTACGGCTGGAGCTTGATGTCCTGCCTCCCCGACGCGATGGGCGACCCGGACTCGGCCGCGACCGGCGCGGTGATGCGCCCGGACACGCTCCGCCGCTATGCCGCCGAGGCCGGGTTCAGCCAGATGCACGTGCTCCCGTTCCACACCGACCTGTTCCGCTTCTACCGACTCATCCCGTGATCGCGTCGGCCTTCGCCTGCAGGTAGCGCTGCTCCGGCAGGCTCGTCGTACGGCGGGCTGCCGCCAGGTAAAGCTCGTGCGCCGTGGCCAGGTCGCCGGCCCGCTCGTAGAGATGGGCGCGGACGGCGTCAAGGCGGTGGGTCTCGGTGATGTTCTTGTCGTCCTCGAGCGTCGCGAGCAGGTCGAGACCCGCCTGCGGACCCTCGACCTGTGAGAGCGCGATGGCGCGGTTGAGGGTCACCATCGGGTTCGGGGCGAGCTTCTCCAGTACGACGTACAGCGAGAGGATCTGCCGCCAGTCGGTCTTGTCCGCACTCGGCGCCTCAGCATGTACGGCGGCGATCGCGGCCTGCAGCTGGTACGGCCCGACCCCTCCCCGCTGCAGCGTGTGCAGGATCAGGTCGGCGCCCTCGGTGATCTGCGCACGGTCCCACAGTGACCGGTCCTGCTCGTCGATCGGCACCAGGCCGCCGTCCGCGGTCGTGCGCGCCGCGCGGCGCGAGTCGGTCAGCAACATCAATGCCAGCAGGCCCGCGGTCTCGCCGTCGTCCGGCAGCGCGGCACGCAACATCCGAGTCAGCCGGATCGCCTCCGCGGTCAACTCGACCCGCTGCAGCTCCTCCCCCGAGCTCGCCGTGTAACCCTCGTTGAAGATCAGGTACAGCACCTGCAGTACGACGCGCAGCCGCTCGGCCCGCTCCGACTCCGGCGGCATCGCGAACCGGCTGCCCGCCGCCTTGATGCTCTTCTTCGCCCGGCTGATCCGCGGCGCCATCGTTGCCTCCGGCACCATAAAGGCCCGGGCGATCTCCGCCGTCGTCAGACCGCCGACCGCCCGCAACGTCAACGCGACCTGCGACGCGGGCGTGACGGCCGGATGGCAGCACAGGAACAGCAACGTCAACGTGTCATCGGTATCCGGGGCGTCGTCGACATCGGCGCCCGGGGCAACCAACTCCTCCGGCCCGGCCATCGCGGCGACACTGTCCTCACGCCGCCGCCGCGCGCTCTCGCTCCGGAACGCGTCCGTCAACCGCCGCGTCGCAACGGTTATCAACCAACCCCGCGGATTCGCCGGCACGCCGTCGACCGGCCACTGCGTCGCCGCCGCCAGCAAAGCCTCCTGGACAGCGTCCTCACACAGGTCGAACTGCCCGTACCGCCGAGCCAAGAACCCCAGCACCTGCGGCGCCAACTCCCGCAGCAACCCGTCCACCACGTTCAGTCCTCCCCTCGATACGTCCACCCCGACCATCCGTCAGCACGGATCGCAATCACCGGACCCCGCGGCGGATCCGCCTCGTACTGCGGGTACTTGGCCACCAGCAACGCGACCGCCGCCGCATCGGACGCCACGACCCGCGCGACCCCGTCGACCCGCACCCACCACAGATGCGTCCAATCCTCGTCGTACTCATCCACGAGTACTGCGACCCGCTCGTTCCCGGCGATGTTCCGCAGCCGCTTCAACGCAGTCGTCGTCTTGGGCTTCTGATCAATCCCGATGAACAACTCGTCCCCGTGCACGGCGTACGTCACCGGCACGACGTGAGGCCGCAGGTCGGATCCCACGGTCGCGAGCCGTCCCACCCGCGCAGCCGCCACCCGAGCCCTACAGCCGGCCTCGTCGAGTCTCACCGTTGGAGGTGGCGCAGGGCGGCGGTGGGGAGGGTGCGGGTTACGGGGCCCAGGATGGAGGCGTCGCGGATTGCGGTGCGGGCGGCCAGGTGGCCGCAGGCGCCGTGGACGCCGCCGCCGGGGTGGATGGCGGAGCTGCCCAGGTACAGGCCGGTGACGAAGGTGCGGGCGCTGCCGAGGCCGATGGTCGGGCGGAAGACGAGTTGCTGGTGCAGCTGCATCGTGCCGCCGCCGAGGGCGCCGAAACCGAGGGCTGCGTTGCTCGACTCCAGCGCGGACGGGCGCTGCAGGTCGCGGGCGATGACCAGGTCGCCGAATCCCGGCGCGAACCGTTCGATCGCGCGCTCCATCCGGCCGGCGAGCTTCTCCGCGGCCGCGTCGTCCGCGATCCCGCGCGGCAGGTGCGAGTACACCCACACCGCCTCGCTGCCCTCGGGTGACCGGGACGGATCCGACTTCGTGGTCTGTCCGATCAGCAGGAACGGCTGCGCCGGGATCCGCCCGGTGTCGAGATCCGCGGAGGTGTGGACCAGATCGTCCGCGGTCCCACCGAGGTGTACGACGCCGGCCGACTGCGCCTCCATTGCCTTCCACGGGATCGGACCGCTGAGCCGGAAGTTCAGCTTGACCGTCGGGTAGTCCCACTCGAACCGGTCATCCAGATCACGTCGCAGCCCCGCCGGAATGAGTGCCTCCGGCAACAATTCGCCGTACAGCGCCGGTGCCGACGTGTCCGCGATGACGGCACGCGCGACCGAGACGGTCTCACCGGATGCAGTGTGTACGGCGGTCACCCGGCCGGCGGACACGGCGACGCGCGTCACCGGCGTGCCCGAGACCAGCAGCGCGCCCGACCGCTCTGCCCGGCGTACCAGAGCGCCGGAGAACTCCGATGATCCGCCGGCCGCGACCGGATACCCGACGTCCTGCGCCAGCATCGCGAGCAGCCAGCCCATCGTGCCGCTGACGCTGCCCGACAACGGCGCGTCCGCGTGCAGCGCGTTCCCGGCCATGATCGCCGGGCCCTGCCGCCCGGTGAACAGCTCCTGCCCCATTCGGTGCATCGGCATCGCCATGAACCGCGCGAACCGCAGCAGCTCCCCCACCGAACCGAGCTTCCGCGCCAGCTTGATCCCCGGCCCGACCGGCGGCCAGGTGGTGAGCAGTGCGCTCAGCAAGGGCTCCCGGATCGAGACGTACTGCTGGTACAGCCGCAGCCAGGCTTCGCCATCACCCGGGTGCTCGGCGCCGAGCGACTTCGCGGTGTCCTCGGGATCCGGGTGGATCGCCGCCGCGGCGCCGTCCTCGTCGAGCAGGTGCACCAGCGGCAGCGGGGCATTCGCCCATTTCAGGCCGAACTTCTCCAGCTCCAACGCCCGGATCACCGGGGACGCGACCCCGAGCGGGTAGTTCGAACTGAAACGATCACTGATCCAGCCGCCCTCCTCGGTCGACCGGACCGCACCGCCGAACGTGTCGGCGGCCTCCAGCAGCAGCACGTCCCAGCCCGCGTCGGCAAGCGTGATCGCGCTCACGAGCCCGTTCGGCCCGGAACCGATCACGACGGCATCAACCCTGCGCGGCAGCATAGTTCGAGACTAACCGGAGCGGGAGGAGATCTCCCGCATGAGGGTGGTCAGCTCGCGGGCGCGCCCGATCATGGCGGGGTCGACCATCCGGCCGTCGGGCAGGACGATGACGCCGCCGTCGGAGACCCCCGCCTTCTCGACTGCCTCCAGCAACGCCTCCGCCTCGGCCACCTGGACAGCGGTCGGTGTGAAGGCTTCGACGATCGTGGACAGCTGGCGCGGGTGGATCGCCGTACGGCCGACGAAGCCGAGCGCCCGCCCCTCCAACGACGTACGCCGAAGCCCGTCGAAGTCGTCGACCCGGGGATACACCGACATCATCGGCGCGCCCAGCCCGGCCGCCCGCGACGCCGACACCAGCCGACTGCGCGACCACGCCAGCCCGGCCGCGTCGTCAACGCCGAGCGCGCTGGACAGATCGGCCTCACCCAGCGCGACCGCGATCACCCGCGGATCGGCGGTGGCGATCTCGAACGCGCGCTCAACGCCCAGCGGTGACTCGATCAGCGCGGTGATCCTTGCCGAGGGCACCTTCTCCAGCACGGCCCGCACCTCGGTCGCGCTCTCGACCTTCGGCAGCCGGATCCGCGCCGACGGTACGGCGGAGACCGCGGCCAGGTCGTCCTCGATCCAGGGCGACCCGAGCGCGTTCACCCGGATCTCGACCGGCCGGCGCGCGTTCGCCGCGATCCAGGCGACCGCCCAGCCGCGCGCGTCCGCCTTGGCGTCGACCGGTACGGCGTCCTCCAGGTCGAACACCACCAGATCGGGGCCCGCGGCAACAGCTTTCGCGAACCGGTCCGGCCGGTTGGCCGGAACATACAGTGCCGTCAGCACCTTGAACGCCCCCTCCAGGCCATTACCACACGGACTACACGACCCCGGCAGCCCGCAACGCGTCGAGTTGGTCCGGGGTGACGCCGATCTCCGCGAGCACCTCGTCGGTGTTGGCGCCGTGCGGCCCGCCGGCCCAACGGATCGACCCCGGGGACTCGGACAACCGGAACAGCACGTTCTGCATCTGCACCGGGCCGCCGAGTTCGTCGTCGTCGACGCTGATGATCGTGCCGAGTGCGGCGTACTGCGGATCGCTCATGATCCCGCGGATGTCGTGCACCGGGCCGACCGCGGCCTCGGCCTTCTCGAACTCGGCCATCACCTCGTCCAGGCCCCTCGACGCGATCCACGAACCGACCGCGTCGTCGAGCTCGTCGGCATGCTCGGCCCGCTCCCGCCCGGTCGCGAACCACGGCTGCGCGACCAGATCGGCCCGTCCGACCAGCGTCACCACCCGCTCGGCGATGCTCTGCGAACTCGTCGACACGGCGACCCATCGACCGTCGGCGGTCTTGTACACGTTCCGCGGCGCGTTGTTCGACGACCGGTTCCCCAGCCGCGGCTGCACGTACCCGGTCTGCTGGTACGCCGTGATGCCGCCGCCGAGCATCATCAGGATCGGCTCGATGATCGCCATGTCGATCACCTGCCCCGCCCCGGACCGATCCCGCTCGCGCAGCGCGACCAGGACGGCGTACGCCGTAGCGAGCGCGGTGATCCCGTCCGCGAGCCCGAACGGCGGCAGCGTCGGCGGACCGTCCGGCTCACCGGTGACCGCCGCGAACCCACTCATCGCCTCGGCCAACGAGCCGAACCCTGGCCGCCGCGACCACGGACCGACCTGGCCGAATGCCGTGACCCGCGCGATCACCAACCGCGGGTTCGCCTCCAGCAACACGTCCGGCCCGAGACCCCAGCGCTCCAAGGTGCCCGGCCGGAAGTTCTCGACCAGGACATCATGAGACTTGACCAACTCGAGGAACACGTCCCGCCCGCGGGACAGGTCGAGCGTCGCGAGCCGCTTGTTCCGCCCGAGGGTCTTGAACCACAGCCCGACGCCGTCCTTCGAAGCACCGTGCGTCCGCGCCGCATCCGGCCGGGACGGGTGCTCGATCTTCGTCACGTCGGCGCCGAAGTCACCTAGGAAGGTCGCCGCCAGCGGTCCCGCGAACAGCGTCGCCGCCTCGAGCACCTTCACCCCGTCGAGAGGAGCAGGTCTCATCCCGCACACCTGAAGCCGATGGTCTCCGAACGGTCGAGACCACCGCCGGTCAGCACCAGCTTGAAGCTGACCTCGGGCGGCTGCGGCCCGCCGTCGGCATACCAATCGGAGCCCTCGGCCGCGTAGTGCGAACCGCCCTTGAGGATGCAGAACCGGCTGCGGCCGTCGCGGTGCTCGCTCTCGGTCAGGTTCCACACCAGTGGCTCGCGGCGTTCGAACCCTTCGACCGCCGCGGCAACCTGCCACTCGTCCTCGGTCGGCAGCCGCCCGCCACGCCACGCGGCGTACGCGCGCGCATCCGGCAGGTCGACGTACGTGACCGGGTGGTCCTCGGTCCCGGGAACCGGCGCGCCCTCGACCCAGTGCTTCAGGAACCGGTTCGCGACCACGGGCCGGTATCCGGTCGCCTGGATGAACTCGGAGTACTCCTCGTTGGTCACCTCACGCACCGCGACCGAGATGCCGGACAGCTCGACCTCGCGCTTGACGGTCTGGATGTCGTGCAGGCGAGGCGGCAGCGGCTTCCACTCCTCGACGTACGGCGCTGTGTCGTACAGGCCGGTCTCACGCCGGCGGTGCCGCACGATCAACGTCCGCGCCCCAGCCGGTACGTCGACCGTCGCGCCGATCGACGCGTCACCGGCGACAGCCGGCACCGCGACCAGCTCGGCCGGGCGCATCGGGAACGCGGCCTCGCGGACATGTGCCCGCGGCATCGTGCCCAGCCGACGCGCTGTCGCCCGGCACGAAGCGCCGGCGGTCGCGCCGACCCGGACGATGCCGGCCACACCGCGGCCCGGCACGACCAGGTGGACACCGTCGTCGTCCGAAGTGATCGGGACGCCCGACGTCACGTCGTACCAGTCACCGACCTGATCCTCCGACCGCAGCACGATGCCGTCGAAGTCCTCCTCGTCGCGGTTGATCAGCGTCCAGAAGGTGATGTCGGCCAGGTCGAACCGGGATCCGTAGACGCCGTGGTCGCGGGCCTTCTCCGGGATCTCCGGCGTCAGCTGGATCCAGTCGCCGTCGATCAGCACCGGCGCGAACGCACGCTGCGCGGCGACCATCCGGCGCAGGGTCGCCCGGTCGCGGGCGTTCCAGCCGACCCAGGCCGAGAACACCGACTCCCAGACCAGCATGCCGACGCCGTTCACCCAGGCGGACTGCAGCTCGTCGCTGTGGTCGCGGTTCCACCGGCGGGTGTGATGCATCATGTGCCGGCGCTCGAACAGGTGCGCACGCAGCACGCCCGGCGCTTCGGTGTCCGCGAACCACTGCGCCCAGGACAGCGCATGGTCCGAAATCCTTGCCATCGGCAACCTTGACTCGCCCTCGAACGCGATCGCCGGGTTCGCCCGGCGGAGCGCGCGGGTGAAGGCGGGATCGCCTTCCTTCAACGTGTCCAGGAAGACGCCGTCGACAGCGAAGTCCGTCACCAGCGCCGCGAACTCGTCCGCGTCGGAGCGGGCCGACCGCCGGGTGCCGACGTCCCACGGGTTGTAGTCGAAGAACACCTTCAGTCCGAGCCGGTGCAGGTCGTCGACCAACGCCCGCAGCCCCGGCACGTCCCGGTAGAAGTCGAACTGGTTCCGGTCGTCGATCCCGATCACCGGGTACGCGTGCCAGAGCACGATCGCGTCGTGCCCGCCGAACTCGTCCAGCCCGTGCTGGACGAACTTCTCCGGCGTGAACTTCCCGCTCTCCACGTCGTACAGCAGGTCGTCCCAGAGCCAGACGAGCGCCACCGAGTACGCCGTCTGGGTCCATGCACGACCGGGTTCGTCGTAGTGCGAGCCGTCGTACCGCGTCCGCTCGATGGCGCCGAACCGCCACTCGGCCAGTTTGGCGCGCCACCGCGGCAGGTCGACCGGGTCTTCCGGCGCACCGAGGATCTTGGCGTCGTCCAGGAAGGACAAATCGGTCCCGAGCCCCAGGTCGACCCTCGCGGGCAGATCGATGGGCCGCGGTTCAAGCGGATTCACAGGTACACCTCCGCATAACGCGCGTCGATTGCATCCCCGTGAGGCACCGAGGAGATCGCCCCCGCGGCTTGAACACTCAATGAAGCAGCAACGTTAGCGCGTCGGACGGCGTTCGTCAGGTCGCTTCCAGTGATCGAGTCGTTAGCTGACATGGCAGCTAATACAGAAGCCAATGCTGCGGCCAGCACCCCACAGAACGTGTCGCCCGCAGCCGTCGTGTCCACCACCTCGACAGGTACCCCGGGAACAGCGATCTCATCCTCGTCCCGGGTCAGAATCACAGCGCCTTCGCCGCCCAGGGTGACGATCGCGGCCGGCACCCTCTTCAGCAGCGCCGACCGGTCCGGACCGCCGATCGCCTCGGCCTCGGTCTCGTTCACCACCAGCAGGTCGACCTCGGCGAGCAACTCGTCGGAGAGATCCGCGGCCGGGGCCGCGTTGAGGATGAAGTACGTCGATGCCGCGGCCGCGGCCTGCACCGTCGGAAACGGGATCTCCAATTGGGAAAGCACGATTTTCGCTTGTCCGATTGCGGCCAGCGCGTCAGCCGACAGGGTCAGCTCGCCGTTCGCACCCGGGGCGACCACGATCGAGTTCTCGCCGCTGTCCTCGACCGTGATGATCGCCGTACCCGTCGGGGCGTCGCCGGTCGTCGTCAGCGAGAGGTCTACGCCGGCGCCGCCGAGCGCATCGCGTAGCAGCGCACCGCCGTCGTCCGCACCGAGCGCGACGACCATCGCCGTCCGTGCACCCGCCCGCGCCGAGGCGACCGCCTGGTTGGCTCCCTTACCGCCCGGCCCACGGCTCATCACACCCGCGAGAACGGTCTCGCCCGGGCGCGGAATCCGCTGGACCGGTAACACCAGATCCACATTCGCACTGCCGACTACGACAACATCCGGAACCTCAGACTGCACCCCGCGACACCTCCACAGTCCTAGCCGCCAGTTCGTCGATCGCGATCTGGTTCATTCCCGGGAGGCTTGTGGTCACCCGGTTGTCCAGTGGTGTGGACCACTCTGCCGGAACCCCACGCGTCGCGCCAAACACGGCGCCCACCGTGGCGCCGGCCGAGTCGGTGTCCCAGCCGCCCATCACCGCGCGACCGATCGCGGTGGTGAAATCCGGAGCGGTCAGCGCGTACGCCGTGAGTGCGGTGTTGTTCACTGCGTGCACCCAATGCAGGTCGCCGTACTCCGCATGCAAAGCGTCCAGGGCGTCGTCGAGCTCCGCATCCGCGAGCGTCAGGCCGAAGCGGACGGCACGGGCGATCGCACCTTGCCCGTCGACCACCTCGAGGCCGGCGCCAACGGCCTCGACCGGATCGTCGAGGACCAGGGCGGCCGCGGACATGGCTGCTACCCAGAGTGCGCCATCGACTCCGGCGCCGGTGTGGCTGAGTCGGGCGTCGACGAGGGCCAGCCGCGCGGCCGCAGTACGGTCGCCGGGGTTCGCCCAGCCGTAGGCGTCGGTGCGGATCTGCGCGCCGATCCACTCGCGGAACGGGTTCCCGACGACGGCTGCGCGGGCCGGCTCGACACCCTCGAGGAGGTTGCGGTAGGCAACACGTTCCGCGGTGAACACGCGTCCGGCCGGCAGCTCGTTCAGCCAGCTCAGCGCGACGTCCTCGGTGGTCAGTCCCCGCCCGTGCCGCTCCATCATCAGCAGCGCGAGGATGGCGAAGTTGATGTCGTCGTCCTCGGGCATCCCGTTGATGACCTCGCGCAGGCTGTTCACCTTCGACCGCCGGTTCCACGGCCACCGCCGCTGCACGTCGTCCGGCACACCGACAGCGGTGATGTACTGCGTCAACGGCCATTGCCCCGAGGCCGCGAGGATCTCCCGGATGCCCTCGCGCGGGATCTTCTCCACCGGCTTGCCGAGCAGGTTGCCCGCACACCGGCCGAGCCACGCGTTCAACGTCCGCGCCTCGACGTCGACCGGTTCGCCGAGCGACGGCAGGTCAGGGATCTCCGGCTCGTGCCACGCCGCGGTCCGTGCGTCGAGTACGTCGAGCAGCTCGCGGGCCAGTGCGCGCAGTGCGGGTGGCGCGGGCTCGGCGGAGGCGCCCGAGACGGGAGCATCCGTCGTACCGCCTGCTGCCAGCCAGCGGGCCTGGACGTCGGTGACGTCGACACCCTCGGACCGCGCCTGGACCAGCTGGTGCGGGAGCAGGTCCTCCGGCTGGACCCAGGTCATTCTCATCGCGTCAAAGTCTCCAGTACTTCGGTGCGCCGCGCCCATCGACGCGCGTCGGCGGCCTGCAGGTCGACGGCCACCGAGGCCATCACCCGTCCCGGCTCGATCAGGTCGGTCTTGCTCGCTTCGGCGATCTCGGCGGCCCAGTCCGCTGGTACGCCGTCGCGCCCGCTCAACGCCCCGGTGATCGCGCCGGCCATCGACGCGATCGAGTCCGCGTCGCGGCCGTAGTTCGTGCCGCCGAGGACCGCCCGGCGTACATCGCCTTCGGACACCAGCACGAAACCGAGCGCGACCGGGAGCTCCTCGATCGCCTTCGTCCGGCTCGGACGACGGGCGTCCATCGACAGCTCGCGGTAGTTCGGGCCGACCGTGTCGTAGGGCTCGATCGCCTTGCGCAGCAGGGGAATTGCCTGCTCCCAGTCGGTCACCCCGTCGCCTTGTGAGACAGCTTCGGCCACGGCCTCGACGGCGCTCCGGGTGCCGTCCTTGGCAAGGCCGAGCGCTGTCTCGACCGCGGACGCGGGGGTCGCGCCCGGGATCATCGCGGCGGCGACGGCGGCCGCGAACACGCCGGCCGCCTCCCGCCCATAGCTCGACTGGTGCGCGCCGGCGACGTCGAGCGCCTCGGCGTACGCGCCCTCGGGATCGCCGGCGTTGGCGATCCCGACCGGCGCCATGTACATCGCCGCACCACAGTTCACGATGTTGCCGACGCCGGCCTCGCGCGGGTCGACATGCCCGTAGTGCAGCCGGGCGACCAGCCACTTCTCGGCCAGGAACACCCGCTGCAGCAGCAGCGCGTCCGCCTCGAGCTCGGGGACCCAACGGGTCCCTTTGAGCATCTTCGGCACCAGCGACTCCGCGATCGCGTACGCGTCGAGGTGGGCGCGGCGTTCGTCGTACACCTCGACCAGCGCGTGCGTCATCAGGGTGTCGTCGGTGATGTGCCCGTCGCCCTTGTGGTACGGCGCGATCGGGCGCGCCGTCCGCCAGTCGTCGTACCACGGGCCGACGATGCCGGTCACCCAGCCACCGTGCCGTTCCCGGATCGCCTCCGGGGTCCAGCCCTCGACGGCTCCACCGATCGCGTCACCGACCGCGGACCCGACGAGGGCACCTACCGACTTCTCTTCCAGCCTGCTGGTCTTCTCCGGCGTCACTGGTTGACCTGACCCCATCCATCGCTCAGTTTCTTGCCCAGGGCAGCCAGATCGGTCTTGTTTGCCAGATACTCCTGCAGGGCCGGCGTGGCGATCTGGTCCTTCCACTTCGGGTAGTTCTCGACGCTCTGGAACGGCGCCTTGGTCAGTTCGGCGCCGCTGGCAAGTGTCTGCTGCCAGCCGTCCTTACCGCCGGTCGTCTTGAGGATCGCGTCCCGGGCCGCCTGCGTGGTCGGGATCAGCCAGTCGCCCTGGCCGACCGCGGCCAGGTTCTCGGCCTTCATGAAGTAGTCGATGAACTTCGCCGACTGCTCGATGTGCTTGCCCTCGGCCGGCACCGACAGGGTCTGCGGGTTCGCGGCCTGCTTGGTGCTGGTTCCCTTCAGCGGCGGCAGCACCTCCCACTGGAAGGTCTTCGGCGCCTCCTCGAGGATCTGCTGCGCGACATAGTTGCCGGCCACAATTATCCCGTACTTGCCGGCGTAGAACCCGGGCAGTACGTCGGACGCGCTCTGGGTCAGCGAGGTCGGGTCGATCGACTTGTCCGTGTAGGCCATGTCGTGGATCCGCTTCGGCACCTCGAGCTCGGCGTCCCCGATCGTCGCCTTGGCGTCCTTGCCGGTGCCGTCGAAGAACTTGCCGTCGAAGTTCATGCCGAGGTTCAGCACCGTCGCGGTCGGGCTCTTCAGCCCCCAGCCGAGTCCGTACTTGCCGCCGGCGGTCAGCTTCTTCGCGTCCGCGGCCAGGTCGTCCCAGCTCAGCGAGTCACCGGTCGCGGTGATCCCGGCCTGCTTGAGCATCGCGGAGTTCGCCAGTACGACGTACGACTGCATCAGGGTCGGCGCGCCGTAGATCTTGCCGTCGTTCGAGACCGTGTCCCAGACGCCCTGCGAGACGGCGTCCTTGGTGCCCTGGCTCAGGTACGGCGAGAGGTCCGCGAGGTAGCCCTGGTTGATGAAGCCGGTGATGTCGGCGGACTCGTCGTGGATGATGTCCGGCGCGGTCCCGCCCTGGAACTGTGTCACCAGCTGGTCGTGCACGGAGTCCCAGCTGCCCTGGACGTACTCGACCTGGATGTTCGGGTTGGCGGCGTTCCAGTCGGCGACGATCTTCTTCGTCGCGGCCACTGTCGTCTTCTGGAAGGCGAGGCTCTGGAACTTCAGCGTCACCTTCTCGTTCGACGATCCCGAGTCACCGGAGCTGTTGTCGCTGTTGCCCCCGCAGGCCGCGAGCGCCACCAGTGCGCCCGCCGCCGCCAGAGCGGTCAGTGCTTTCTTCATTGCATCTCCTCAAACCCAACTACCACGTCTTTTGGTTTCCTTGGTTTCAACCCTTGACTGCGCCGCTCAGCAGGCCGGAAGTCAACCGGCGCTGCAGGAAGGCGAAAAACACCAGGCTTGGGACAGTTGCGAGTACGGACGCGGCCGCCAACGGGCCGAACTGCACCTGGCCCTCGGCGCCGACGAAGCGGGCGAGCACCAGCGGAAGTGTTTTGAGTTGCGGGTCCTGCAGCAGGACCAGGGCGAAGAAGAACTCGTTCCAGGCCGAGATGAAGGTGAACATCGCGGTCGCGATCAGGCCTGGCCGGAGCAGCGGCATCACGATCGACACGATCGTCCGCAGCCGGCTCGCGCCGTCGACCGAGGCCGCCTCTTCCAGCTCGCGCGGCACGGCAGCGACGTACCCCTGCAGCATCCACAGCGCGAACGGGAGCGACCAGACCATGTAGACGATCACCACGCCGGGGATCGTGTTCGTCAGGTGCAGCGGCCGCAGGATCATGAACAGCGGGATCACGATCAGGATCACCGGAAACACCTGGCTGACCAGGATCCAGCCGTTCGTCAGCGGCCGCAGCCTGCTGCGGAAACGCGCCAGTGCGTACGAGACCGGCAGCGCGACGATCAGCACCAGGATCGTGCTGTAGATCGAGATCTGCAGGCTGTTGCCGAGGCCGCGGACCAGGCCCTGTTCGTTCAGCGCGTCGGTGTAGTTGGAGAAGTCGACGTGCTTCGGCAGGATCGACGGGGTGACGCTGGCGAACTCCCTCGGCGACTTCAGCGAACTCGAGATCAGCCAGAGCAGCGGGAAGCCGAGGAAGATCAGGTACGCGAGGACCGCGATGTACTGGAGCGCTCGGGTAGCGGGTCGGGTTCTCATGCTTCGCTCCGCAGGCGGTTCCGCAGGTAGAAGAACAGGAACAGGATGATGATGACGACCATCACGTCACCCATCGCGGCGGCCATGCCGAAGTTGCCGTAGCGGAACGCCTCGTTGTAGGCGAACAGCATCGGCAGCATCGTCTTGCCGCCCGGGCCGCCGGCCGTCAGCACGTAGACCAGGCCGAACGAGTTGAAGTTCCAGATCATGTCCAGGCTGGTGATCGCCACGATGACGGTCCGCAGCTGCGGGAGCGTGATGTTCCAGAACTGGCTCCAGGCGCCGGCGCCGTCGACCGCGGCCGCCTCGTACAGGGTGCGGTCGATACCTTGCAGACCGGCGAGGAGGGTGACCGTGGTCATCGGCATACCGACCCAGATACCGACCACGATCACGGCCGGCAGCGCCGTACTGAAGTTGCCGAGGAAGTTGATCGGGTGGTCGGTGAGGTGCAGGTTCTGCAGGATCTCGTTGACCGGGCCGTTGGTCGGGTGCAGCAGCAGGCGCCACATGATCGCGACGACCACCGGGGGCATCGCCCACGGGATCAGCGCGAGAGTGCGGGCGACACCGCGGAACTTGATGTCGGTGTTCAGCAGCAGCGCGAGACCGAGTGCGGCCACGAACTGCAGGATCGTGACCGACAGCGTCCAGATCACACCGATCCGGAACGAATCCCAGAACAGATTGTTGTGCAGCAGCTTGCTGAAGTTGTCGAAGCCGACGAAGTTGGTCTCCACATGCAGACCGGCACGCGCGTCGGTGAAGCCGAGCGCGATGCCGCGGATCAGCGGATAGACGCTCAAGATCAGCACCGGTAGCAAGGCCGGCAGGAACAGGAAGATCGCTTCCCTGTTCTGCTTGGGCTTACCCGGCTTCTGCACCTGCGTCGGCGCGGTCAGGGTCGCCGTCACGGGGTGGACCTCCTGATACTCAACGACGGCTGTACCACGATGCGTCGCGGCGTCCGGTCGTTGTCCTCAATCCTTGCCAACAGCAACTCAGCCGCCCGTCGCCCTCGCTCGGCCGACCCCAGGTTCACGCTCGTCAATGTCGGAAAACACTGCTCGGCCAACTCACTGTCGTCCATCCCCACCACAGCCACGTCCCCCGGCACCTCAAGCCCCACCGCGGCCAACTCGTGCATAAGTCCCACGGCCAGCAGGTCATTCGCACAGACCACCGCGTCGAACCCGCCGGCGGTCAGCAGGTCGGGGGCGGCTGTGCGGCCGGCGGCGAAGGTGAAGTCTGTTGCCTCGGCGACTGCGATCGGCTCCAACCCGTGTGCTTTCAAGGCATCCGCGAAGCCCTTGGCCCGGGCGGCACCAGGGACGGTGTCTGCCGGGCCGTTCAGGAAGGCGATTCGGTTGCGGCCGCGGGCAACCAGGTGCTCGAGGGCGAGCAGCATGCCCTTGGGGGAATTGGCTCGGACGGTGTCCACGCCGGCCTTCGCGGGGACGTTACCGGCTACTACCACCGGCACCTCGCACTCGCGGATCGACTTGACCAGGTCTTCGTCGACGCGAATCGGGCTGATGAGCAGCCCGTCGGCGTACCCACGCGCCATCCCACGCACCAACGCGACCTCGTCGACCACATCCGGCCCGGTCGTCGTCACGACGAGCCGATAACCCGCCGCGGAGACGACCTCCTCGACGGCTCGCATCATCGTCACGTAGACCGGGTTACCGACATCCGCGACCGCCAGTGTCAGCTGGAACGTCCGCCCGACCTTCAGGGATCGCGCACGTGCATCCGGTACATAGCCCAGCTCCTGGACCGCTCGCTGGACCCGCTCGACCATCTCCTCGGTCGCGGGCAACCCGTTCAGGACGCGTGACACCGACGCCACCGAGACCCCGGCCGCCCGGGCCACCCCAGCGATCGTCGGACGACTCACGCCAACCTCCTGTAATCGTTCTTGTAATCGTTTACAGGACCGACCATAGGATGCCTGGAAACCCGTCGTCAAGACCGCGACGGGCCGAGACGGGATGTGGTTCCCGTCTCGGCCCGCCGGTTCCGGTCAGCCGCGGGTCAACACCGCGTGCTGAGTTGTGGGTTGGGGAGCACAGCGCTGGTCAGGGTTCCGCCGAAGCGGGCCAGGTCCGGTGTGCCGTACTGCGCCGTCTTGCCGAAGGCCTGCACCGTCCGGTTCGGGATCACGTTGCCGAAGTTCCACACGCACACGCGCGAACCCAGCGACGAGCGGCCCAGGCTCCAGAACGGATAGAACGCCGCACCGACCGGCTTCGCCGTACACCCTGCTCCGGTCCGGGTGTTGCAGAGGATCTCGGACGCGGCCACGTTCGTCTCGAACTGGATCGAAGGGTACGGATGGATCCCGCCGGTGAACGGCCCGAGATACTCGAACGAGGTCGGGTGACCGCGTGACCCGTCCGGCCAGTCGGCCTGGTACGACGACCCGTCGAAGTCGAGATCGCCGTTCTGGAAGACATTCTCCTGGCAGCCGGCAATCGGCCACCGTTCCACCACCGCCTTGCCGTTCACGTACGTCGTCCGCGGGCCGGCGATCATGCAGTTGGCGCCGGAGAACTCACAGTTGACGCCGCTGGCGGAGTCGTTGGTCGGACACGCGGCGCCGTTCTCCGTGGTCGCGTTCTGGCAGAGCCCGGTGGCCGGATCGCACGGCCCCTCGCCGGAACCGTTGCCTTCGGCACCACCGTTGCAGACCTGGTAGACCTTCGCGTCGGAGAAGCTCTGAGCGTTGGCGAACGTCTCGCTGACCGGCAGCTGACTCGACACGGACCCGCAGGTCTCGAAGTGACCGAGCTCGTCCTGCATCAGGACGCCACCCTCGAGGGCAGCCCACGGCACCTGGTTCTGCTGCTGGGCGCTGCTGTACTCCGGGTGGAAGTCGAACGGTGTGCCACTGCAGTCGGCGATGTTCGTGTTCATGAAGCCGTTCGCCGCGCTGGCCACGATCGACCCGCTCCGACCGGTACTGAGATCGTCGATCCGGGCGAGTAGGCCGTGCGCGGTGTCGCGCATCACCACCCGAAGAACGTCGCCCTGGTGCATCTTCAGGGTCTTGCGGTTGGGTGTCAGCGTGGACACGTCGGTGAGCTGCGGACTCGGCGGACCGGACGGCACCCCGTCGGTCTGCAAGTAGGAGAAGTTCACCGGCTCGATGCAGTTGTTGTTGCAGGTCGCGAAGCCGAAGGTACAGGCCAGGCTGTCGATGGTCAGTGCGGCGCACCACTGGGTGCGGTCACAGCTGGGACTGTCGATGAACGGGGTGAAACCCGGCGGGTAGAGCTGCAGCTCCATGAACGCCGATCCGGCTGCGTTCGGGTTGTTGACCTGCGACTGGTTGGCGTCACTGGTCGGCGTGCACGGGTTCTGCGGATACGACTTCGGGTCGCACAGCGGCAGGCCGAACCACGGCGCCGGGCTGAGCTCGGCGTACTTGCTGACCTTCGGGCTGTTGACGGTCGGCTTCGCGTTCGGGTCCTTGGACAGCCGCATCAGGTAGGTGATGTCACTCGCACTGCCCGGCCGGCTGGAGATGAACTTCACCGACGGCTCGTCGTGCCCGATGTAGTGCTCGTTGTCCTCGAACCGCCAGGGGACGCCGTTGCGATCGATGGTGATCGGGTCGGTACACAACCCGCCCAGTCCGTGCTTGACGGATTTGTACTTCGGGCTGAACCCGTTGCAGTCCATCATGTTGGTCGCGTTCGGCTTGACCGTGGCCGGAGCCGCGGCCGTTGCTTGCCATCCCAGAGCCGGCATCATCGCGATCGCGAGTGTGATGACGGCGGCACCTATTCCCCACCGATAACCCGATCTGCGCATCGGCGTGCCTCCAGCGCAAGATGGGAGGCCCGAGGCTGGGCCGGCGACGGCTCAGGGCCCCCCTTGTGGACCGCCGTCGGTGCAACAAGCTCAGCCTTATGCCTGGCTGTCACCCGGTGTCAAGAGTTGACTACGGCTCTCAGCCGGCACTCAGTCTTCCTGGTCCTCGGTGCCGGGCCGCTCGGCCCACGGGGTTTCCTTCGCGGGGCGGACGACGATGAGTTTGTCGCCGGCGGCAAGCACCGAGACGTTCGAGTCGTAGTAGCGGTGGACCTTGCCGTCGCGGACGACCGAGACGACGCGGTCGGGTACGGCGGACGGCGGCTTGCCGACCTCGCGGCCGAGGACGGGGCGTTCGGCCACCTCGAGGCCCTCGCCGTACGTGAGGAGGTCCTCCATCACCTCGCCGAGGTTCGGGCTGACCGACGTCAGGCCCAGCAGCCGGCCGACGGCCTCCGACGAGGTGACGACGGCATCCGCTCCGCTCTGCCGCAGCAGCGGCACGTTGTCCTCCTCGCGGACCGCGACGACGACATGCGCGTTCGGGTTCAGTTGCCGCACCGCCAGCGTGACCAGCACGGCCGAGTCGTCCCGGTCGGTCGTCACGATCACCTCGCGTGCCGTCATCACCTCGGCGCGACGCAGTACGGTCCGGTTGGTCGCGTCGCCATGGAAGGCGGCCATCTGGTCGTTGCCTGCGTCACCGATCGCCTGCGCCCGCGGGTCGATCACCACGATGTTGTCGCGCTGAACCCCGTTGCTGATCAGCGTCTGTACGGCGGAGCGGCCCTTGGTGCCGTAGCCGACGACGATGGTGTGGTCCTTCATCCGTTTCCTCCAGCGCGTGTCGCGCATGATCCGGCGACCCTCGTTGGCCAGCACTTCCAGTGTCGTACCGACCAGAACCACCAGGAACGCGATCCGCAGCGGAGTCACGATGAAGGCGTTCACCAGCCGGGCAGTGGGCGTCACCGGTGTGATGTCGCCGTACCCGGTCGTGGTGAGCGTGACGGTTGCGTAGTAGATGCTGTCGATCAGCCCGACTTTGCCGTCGTAGCTGTCGCGGTACCCGTCACGGTCGACCACCACGATCAGCACCATCACGGTCAGCAGCCCCAGCGCGATCAGAATGCGGCTGAAGAGCTGAAAGAGCGGCGAGCGAGTGCTCGCGGGCAGGTTGACCAGCAGACCGTGGGGGTTCCGACCAGTGGGAAGGGGTGGCACGCGTATGACGATATTGCACCACGGGCCGATCCACCGCATGCGACAGGCTCCGCTCGGACAGAGCGACACTCACCATCAGACTGTCGCCGTCCTGGACCACCCGCGACCGCATCCGCAGCCGCTCCAGCGTCCGGAGCATCGCGTGGTTCTCGGGCTGCACCATGCACACCACCCGGTCGGCGCCCAGCACCCGAGCCTCCTCCACCACCTGGCGCAGCAGCCGGAGCCCGAGTCCCTGTCCCTGCCAGCCGTCCTCGACGAGTACGGCGACCTCCATCGTCGTACTGCCCAGCTCCTCCCACGGGGCCGCCGTCGCCATCCCGATCACGGCGCCGTCCACGTCCGCGACCACTGACACCCCACCGGCCGGTGCGGACAGGTGCCGCGCAGTACGGCCGGTCAGCTTCGGCATCGGCACGTGGTACCGCCGGGTGCGGCTCTCGTACGAGCAGCGCTCATGCATCGCGACCACGGCGTCGGCGTCCTGGACGGTCGCCTTCCGCAGCACAGGGACTCGGCCGTTACCGGGCCGGGGCCCCTCGACGGTGTCGAACCGCTCTGCCAGTCGTCCGGCGATCTCCACGAGCACGTCGGCCCGCGCCCACTCCGCCGGCGTGTACTCGTCGAAGCCCTGCAAGTTCCCCAGCTCCTCGTCGACGGACACCGGGTCGTCGATCAACCGCAGTACTGCGCGCAGGTAGCGCGTCGGCGCATCGCTCAGGACGTCGGCCTGGCACGGGCGGACCGTCGTACCGACGCAGCCGGCCTCGGCCACCAGTGCGGTCAGGTCCTCGGCACTCCAGCCGACGCCGGTGGAGACCACCAGCTCGTCGACGGCGCCGGTCTCGGCGGTGAAGACCTCGAGGCTGAGGATGTTGATTTCGTCCGCACCACAGCGTGCAGCGAGTTCGGCCAGTGCACCGGGCCGGTCGGCGAGTTCGGTCCTGATCTTCCAGAGCATGCGGACGCCCTCCCTCGTGGAAACGTGCTTCCACTGTGCGTCCGCCCTGTTGCCCCGCCGGGTCCGGAATGTTACGCCCGCGTCAACGTTTGCGCCGCACCGTCGGCAGGTGCGGTCGCGGCTTCCGCGCGGCGAGTACGGTGGCCGGCTCGCGCTTGTCCAGGTCCGCGTGCCGCAGCAGCTCGGGGTACGTCGCCTGCGGCACCGGCGGGTACGTCGTGACGATCGCGTCGCCGGAGAACACGAAGAAGATCGCCTGGCCGTCCTTGATCACCTTCAGCAAGGAGCCGTCGCGCACGGTCAGAGCATGCTCGACCGCCTTCCGGCGCGCGGACCGCTTCGCCCACGCGGCCTGCACCGCCTGCTGCGCAGGCTCACGCCCGTGCCGCACCGCCTCGACGATCAACGGCCCGTACCGCACGCCGTACTTGACGACGTTCTTGGCCAGCTTGCCACTCGGTTTCCCCGCACCCGCCATGGGTCGAGCGTACTGACCTCAGGCGGTCAGAGCGTATGCAGTTTGTCGAAAGGCGACATGACGCGCAGCAGCCGGCCGCCTCCCAGGTCGACCACGACCGCGTGAGTGCCCTCGACTGCGCTGATGCGGCCGATGCCCTCCCTGTCGTGGGATACCCGGTCACCGGTCTCGAAGGTCTTGACCGGGGCGGCGGTCCGGGGGGTGAAAGGACTCGTGGGCAGGTGACGACGCGTCGTCGCGCGAGAAGGCTCCATCAGAACACCAGTATGCGCTCAACTTCGTCACATCGCTCATTTCGCACCCTCGCCGGCGCATTTCCGGGTGCCGGGTCGCGTCGGCATGCGGACGTTCGCCGCGTCAGGCACCATGGACGCCGTGACCACCCCCAACCCGCGCCGTCCGATCCTGCCGGGCAACAAGTTGTTCGAGTCGCTGCCCGGTGCCGCGGACCCGGCGACCGTCACCGAGGCGGCGCACCGCACCGCCGAGCTGCTGGTCCGCGGCGTGCGCAAGTCCGAGGACTCCGAGGTGCACGCCCGGGTGGTCAAGCTCGCCGACGAGTACGGTCTCGACGAGCTGGCCGAGCTGTGGTCCGACTCCCCCGCCGACTCGTTGCCCGGCGCGCTGTGGCGGCTCTACGTACTGCGGTCCTGGGTGCACTCGAACGCCGACGAGGTGTCCCGCGAGTTCGCCACCGGCCGCGAGTACGCCGAGGTGCACGCCGCCGTCGCGGGCGTCGCCGAACCACCCGGTCCGGCCGAGGTCCGCGACATGGTCGACGCCGTACTGCGGGGTGTCGCGACCGGCGATTTCGCCACCACCCTGGACCGCGCCGCCGCGTTCGCGCGGATCGTCGCGACCGGGCGGGCGCACCTCGCGGACGACGGCCACGAGCGGGTGCTGTCCGCGTCGAAACTGGTCGAGACCGCGGATCAGCTGCAGACCGCGGCCCGCACCGAACGCGCCGGACATTTGTGGTAGTTGCGTCCTCCGCGTTCGGATGTTATATGGTCTCGCGGCCCGAGATCCCAACAGGACAAGGGGTTTGGGCACCGGTTACACTGTTCGAGGTGTCGGGCCGGTGCAAGCCCCGGGTCCCAAAATTAGCCGCTACGAGCGGCCACGCGCCGTGAGGCGCTTCCCGGTCCGGCACCCTCTCACCCGGACTCACACGGACCGGATTCCGCATCCTCCGCCGCGGCTGGAGCTGACGGTTCAGGGTCGATCCGGGGAAAACCCCCTGTCGGGACGCGCCGATCGCAGTCAGACTCGGAGGAACTAACCGGACAGGCTGGGGGCCGCTGGATCGCCGAGGGGGGCGATGGTCGGCATGGTGGTGACCACAAGCGAGGTTGTCGAGGCGCGCGAGCTGGTCCGCGTCTACGGCGAAGGTGACACGGCAGTCCAGGCGCTGCGGGGCGTGGACGTCCAGATCGAGGCGGGCCAGCTGACCGCGGTGATGGGACCGTCGGGTTCGGGCAAGTCGACGCTGATGCACATCCTGGCCGGACTGGACCGTCCGACGTCGGGCTCGGTGCTGATCGACGGCACGGAGATCACGACCCTCGGCGACGACGCCCTCACCAAACTGCGCCGGCGGCACATCGGCTTCATCTTCCAGTTCTTCAACCTGTTGCCGATGCTCAGCGCCCGCGACAACATCCTGCTGCCGCTGACGATCGCCGGCGCGAAGCCGGACCAGCAGTACTTCGACGACCTGGTCCAGCGCGTCGGTCTCACCGACCGCCTCGAGCACCGGCCGGCCGAGCTGTCCGGCGGCCAGCAGCAGCGGGTCGCGATCGCGCGGGCGCTGGTGTCGCGGCCGACCGTGGTGTTCGCCGACGAGCCGACCGGCAACCTCGACTCCCGGACGAGTGGCGAGATCCTCACGCTGATGCGGTCCTCGGTCGAGGAGTACGGCCAGACGCTGGTGATGGTGACGCACGACGCCCGGGCGGCCGCGATGGCCGACCGCGTGCTGTACCTGGCCGACGGCGAGATCGTGAAGGAGACCGGCCGGTCCAGCCAGCACGAGATCCTGCAGATCATCGACACACTGGACCTGCAGTGATCCGGTTCGCGATCCAAGGCCTGCTGGCCCGCAAACTCCGGACGGCGCTGACCGCCATCGGCGTCGTGCTCGGGGTCGCGCTGATCTCGGGCACGTATGTGCTGACCGACTCGATCACGTCCGCCTTCGACTCGATCTTCACCCAGAACTACAAGAACACCGACGCCGCGATCACCGGCAAGTCGGCGATCGACGCGTCCCAGGACGGCACCGTCACCGCGCCGTCGTTCCCGGCCGACCTGCTGCAGAAGGTCCGCGACCTGCCCGAGGTAGGCGCGGCCGGCGGGGCGGTCAACGGCGAGGCGCAGCTGATCGGCAAGGACGGCAAGGCGATCGTGTTCGGCGGCGCGCCGAACCTCGGATTCAGCGTCGACCCGGCGCTGCCGCAGTTCAACTCGCTGGCCCTCGTCGCGGGATCGTGGCCGGCGCCGGACCAGGTCGTGATCGATACCCAAACCGCCCAGAAGAAGGGCTTCCGGGCCGGCGACGAGATCGGCGTACAGGCTCGCGGATCGGTCGTGCGGATGCGGATCTCCGGCCTGGTCGAGTTCGGCGCCGTTTCGTCGATCGGCGGCGCGACGCTGGCCGGGTTCGACCTGGGGACCGCGCAACGCATCTTCGACAAACCTGGCGAGCTCGACCAGATCCTGATCGCCGCGAAGCCGGGCACCGGCAAGCAGCAACTGATCGACGCCGTCGATCGGATCCTGCCCAGCGGCACCCAGGTCCGCAGTGCCGAGGACCAGGCCGCCGAGGACGCCGCCGGTACGACAGACTTCCTGAACTTCCTGCAGACCTTCCTGCTCGTGTTCGCCGCGATCGCGTTGTTCGTCGGCTCGTTCGTGATCGCGAACTCGCTGTCGATCACCATCGCGCAGCGGACCCGGGAGTTCGCGACCCTCCGCACCCTGGGCGCGTCCCGGCGGCAGATCCTCGGCTCCGTCGTGCTCGAGGCACTCGTCACCGGCATCGTGTCCGCCGTCCTCGGGCTGTTCCTCGGGCTCGCGATCGCGACCGGGCTGTTCAAGCTGTTCGACGCGATCGGCCTCACGCTGCCGAACGACGGCCTGGTGTTCCGGACCCGGACCATCGTCGTCGCGCTCGTGGTCGGCGTGCTCGTCACGGTCCTCGCCAGCCTGCGGCCGGCCTGGCGGGCCACCCGGGTGCCGCCGATCGCGGCTGTCCGCGAAGGCGCGACCCTGGCGCCCGGACGGTTCAACCGCTTCCGTCCGGTCGGAGCAGCGTTGCTCGCTGCGGCCGGTATCGCCCTGGTCCTCGTCGGCCTGTTCGCCGACGGGCTGAAGACGAGCACCTTGCTCTCGCTGCTCGGCGCGGGTGTGCTGCTGCTGTTCGTCGGCATCGCCGCGTTCTCGTCCCGGCTCGTCCGCCCACTGGCCGCCTTCGCGGATCCGGTCGCGCGGTGGGCGGTCGTCGTACTCACTGCTCTGGCCTGGCCGTTCGTCCTCGTCCCGGTCTGGGCGGTACGCCGGCTGTTCGGCCGGCACCCCGAGTTTCCGCGCGTACTCCCGGACCGGCCCGCGGTCGCGATCGGCGGGCAGAACAGCCGGCGCGATCCTCAACGGACCGCATCGACGGCGGCGGCGCTGATGATCGGCCTGGCGCTGGTCACGCTGGTCGCCACGCTCGGCGCCGGGCTGATCAAGCCGTTCGAGGACGCGGTCGACCGGATCTCGAGCTCCGACTACGCGATCACCGCACAGAACAACTTCAGCCCGTTGCCACCGGCCGTCGCCGCTACGGTGGCCAAGGTGCCATCGGTCGAGGCCGTGACGAGTGTCCGGGGCGGGCAGGCCCAGGCCTTCGACAAGACCATCCCGGTCACCGCGATCGACCGGAGCGCGCCACAACTGCTGAGGTTCGACTGGCAGACCGGTTCGCAGGCCTCGCTGACCGAGCTCGAGCCGAACGGCGCGATCGTCGACTCCGACTACGCGAAGCAGCACGGACTGACTCAAGGCTCGACCATCACCCTGAAGATGGCGACCGGCAAGACGCTGCAGTTCCAGGTGCGCGGCATCTTCAAGCCGCCGGCGGGCGGATCGCCGTTCGGGAACGTGACGATCGCGACGGCGACCTTCGACGCCGCGACTCCCCAGCCGCAGAACCTCTACACGTTCCTGAACATCCGGGGCGGGGTGACGGCGGAGAACACGGCTGCCCTGAACGCCGCGCTGAGCTCGTTCCCGAACGCGAAGGCGCTGACGATCGAGCAGTTCAAACAGGCCCAGACCGACAGCATCAAGAGCCTGCTGAACGTCCTCTACGTACTGCTTGCCCTGTCGGTGCTGGTCAGCCTGTTCGGCATCGTCAACACGCTGGTGCTGACCGTCTTCGAGCGGACGCGCGAGCTCGGCATGTTGCGAGCGATCGGTCTGACCCGCGGCCAGGTGAAGCGCATGATCCGGCAGGAGAGCGTGATCACGGCGCTGATCGGCGCAGTGATCGGCATCCTTGTCGGCCTGCTGCTCGCGTGGCTGCTGGCCGCCCGGCTGGAGGAGATCTCGTTCACGGTCCCGGTGTCCCAGCTGGTGATCTTCGCCGTCGTCTCGGTAGTGGTGGGGATCTTCGCCGCGATCTGGCCGGCCCGTCGCGCGGCCAGGCTGAACCCACTCGAAGCACTCCAGTACGAGTAGCCGGATCGCTTCCACTCCGTAGCTATCTCGTCACTTCTTGGCTACCTCCGCGGGGAGGTGGGTACTCCTAAGGCAGACAGCCTCAGGAATGTCCCGCCCCCTCCGGAAGGAACCCCCTCATGCGCCGCCTTCCCCGCGCACTGCTTCCGTGCGCGCTGATCGCCGGACTGCTGCTCCCGGCCGCCCCGGCCGCCGCCCACCGTGGCGATTTCGACATCCAGGGCCACCGCGGTGGCCTCGGGCTCACCGTCGAGAGCACGATCGCGTCGTTCTCGCACGGTCTGGAGCTCGGCGTCAGCACGCTGGAGCTCGACGTACAGATCACCCAGGACGGGTACGCCGTCGTCACCCACGACCGCAAGGTCGACGGCAAGAAGTGCCGCGACACCGCGCCGTACACCCCGGACGACCCGGAGTACCCCTATGTCGGCAAGTTCATCAACACGCTGTCGCTGAAGCAGGTCAAGCAGTTGGACTGCGGTTCGCTGCCGCAGGCGAACTTCCCGCAGCAGCAGCCCGACCCTGGCGCCAGGATGCCGGAGCTGCGCGACATCTTCGCGCTGGTCCACCGCTACCGCGCGGACGACGTGAAGCTGAACGTGGAGACCAAGGTCGAGGCCGGTGCGCCGACGGAGACCGCTCCACGTGAGCAGTTCGTCCAGGTGGTCGCCAGCGAGATCCGCAAGGCCAACATCGCCCGCCAGGTGACGATCCAGAGCTTCGACTGGGGTTCGCTGATGCGGATGCACCAGGTGATGCCGCAGCTGCCGCTGGTCGCGCTGGACAACTTCGACTTCCTACAAGTCGGCAAGCCGGGCAAGTCGCCGTGGTTGGGCGGTCTCGACATTGACGACTTCGGCGGCGACCCGATCAAGGCGGTCAAGTCCTTCGGAGCCTCGGCGATCTCCCCGGTCGACGGTTTCCCGCAGGGCGGCAAGATCACCGACCCGGCGTTCCGTCCGTACTTCACCAAGGACACCGTGAAGGCGGCCCACAAGGCCGGCCTGAAGGTCATCCCGTGGACGGTCGACGACCCGGCCACCATCAAGTGGTTCATCGAGCAGGGCGTCGACGGCATCATCAGCGACTACCCGGACCGCGTACGCGACGTCGTACGGTCCGAGGGCTACCGGCTCCCGAAGGCGTACGAAGCTCCCGCCGTACGGGCGTTGCCGTCGGCGCACGCGCACAACGACTACGACCATCGGCGGCCGTTGCAGGATGCGCTGGACCGGGGGTTCAACAGCGTCGAGGCGGACGTGTGGCTGGTCGACGGCGAGCTGCGTGTCGCACACGACCTCCCGGATGCGAAGCCCGGTCGCAACCTGGAGAGCCTGTACCTCAAGCCGCTCGCGGACCGGGTCCGGCAGAACCACGGGCAGGTGTACAAGCACGGCCGGGACTTCCAGCTGCTGATCGACATCAAGAGCGACGGGCCGTCGACGTACGCCGCCGTTGACAAGGCGCTGGCGAAGTACCGCGGGATCAGCACGCGTTATGTGAACGGGCGGGTGCTGGAGGGTGCGGTCACGTCCATCATCATCGGCAACCGCCCGCTGGACGACATGAAGGCCCAGGAGGTCCGGTATGCCGGGTACGACGGCCGGCTGGGCGACCTGGGGTCGGGCATGCCCGCGTCGTTGATGCCGTTGGTCAGCGACAACTGGTCCAACGTGTTCGCCTGGCGGGGCGTCGGTCCGATGCCGGAGGCCGACAGGACCAAGCTGCACGACATCGTCGTCAGCGCGCACCACGCCGGCTACAAGGTCCGCTTCTGGGAGACCCCGGACACGCCGGGCGCTGCCCGCGAGGCACTGTGGCGGGAACTGGTCGCGGCGAACGTCGACTACATCAACACCGACGACCTGCACGGCCTGGAAGACTTCCTGCGCGGTTAGGGCCTGACCTCCGTGAGGGCGATCACGTCGTCGCCCTCACGGATCGCCTTGCGTTGCTTCATCGCCCCGTTGCCGTCGCGGAACGCCCGCTCGATGCCCTCCTTGACCAGCTCCGTCGCATCAAGCTCTTGCAGAGCAGGCTCAACGTGCTGTCGCAGGCTCTCGATCACCTGGCGCATCGGCAGCTTGTCTCCGGTGAAGACGTCCAGGCCATCGGCTGTGAGCCCGTCCCGAGCCGCCAGCCAGTAGGCCGCTCGCAGGATCTGCGGCTCCAGCTTCGGTCCTCGTCCGCCGTCCTCGCGCGCGGTCATCACCAGCGCGCGGCACAGCGTCGCCAGCAGCACCGACTCGTCCACCGTCAGCGGCACATCGCTCACCCGGACCTCAATGGTCGGCAGGTGTGAGGACGGGCGAACATCCCAGTAGATCATCTGCTCGTCCATCACCGTCCCGGTGGCCAGATGCATCGCGACCATCGCGTCGTAGTGCTCGACCGACTCCAGGTACGGCGGCGGTCCTGCCGAGGGCCAGCGCGACCACATGATCCACCGCCAGCTCGCAAAGCCGGTGTCCTGGTCCAGGTACACCGGTGAGTTGGCGGTCAACGCCAGCAGAGTGGGAAGCCACGGCCTGAGGTGGTTGGAGACCCGGACCGCGGACTCCTTGTCCGGCACATCGACATGAACGTGACAGCCACAGACTCCCTGCTCGCGGGCCAGCTGCCCGTAGCGCGCGGCCATCTCCTGGTAGCGCGGCTTCTTGGTCACCAGCTGAGCGGCCCGCCCGTGGGGCGGCACTGCGATCGCCAGCAGCCGGCCACCTTCCGCAGCCGCCGCAGCAGCCAGTGCGGCCCGCATCTCGGACAGCCGCGAGTGCAGCTCGTCCGCGGTCGTGCAGACCGGGCTGTTGATCTCCACCTGCGCCCTGGTCAGTTCGAGCGTCACGTCGAGGTCGTCGTCGAGTTCCTCCAGCACCGCCTTGCTGCGCGGGAGCGGGTCACCTGTGGCGGATACGAGGAGTAACTCCTCCTCGACGCCGATCGCCGGTAGCGTCACCCTGGCCCGGTACCCGCCTGCTAACCGGTTAGGCTCTCCGGCGTGAGTCTGCCTGTGGTTACCGCGACGCGGTACGTGCTGCCGTTGCGTGAGGGCGGGTCGTTGCCTGGTGTTGTCGAGGGCAACGATCTCGGCACCTACGTGATCAAGTTCCACGGCGCCGGGCAGGGCCCGAAGGCGTTGGTGGCCGAGGTGATCGTCGGTGAGCTGTTCCGCCGTCTCGGTCTGCGGGTGCCAGAGCTGAAGCTGATCGAGCTCGACCCGGCGATCGGCAAGTCCGAGCCGGACTTCGAGATCCAGGAGCTGCTGATCCGCAGCGCCGGCCTGAATCTGGCCGTCGACTTCCTGCCGGGTTCCTTCGGGTACGACGGCTCGGCGGGCAACCCCGGTGACGAGGCGATGGCGCAGATCCTGTGGCTGGACGCGTTCGTCGCGAACGTCGACCGGTCGTGGCGCAACACGAACATGCTTGTGTGGCACAAGAACCTGTGGCTGATCGACCACGGGGCCGCGCTGTACTTCCACCACTCGTGGATGTCCGCGGAGAAGTTCGCTTCGTTGCCGTACGACGCCTCCGACCACGTCTTCTCCGTTGCGGCGCCCGGGGTGGCGAAGGTAGACCGTGAGCTGGCGGCGGCGATCACGTCGTCGTTGCTCGAGGAGGTCATCGGGCTGGTGCCGGACGAGTGGATCGCGGACGGCGATCGGGAGAGGTATCTGGGGCATCTTCTGGCGCGGCTTTCGCAGCGACCGGCTTGGGTTCCGGGAGGTGCTCGATGAGTCCCTTCGACTACGTCATTCTGCGGGCCGCGCCGAGGATCCAGCGGGGCGAGTTCATCAACGTCGGCGCGGTGCTCTACTCCCGGGCGCTGGACTACCTGGGTGCCGGATGGGACGTGAAGCCCGAACGCCTGAGGGCCCTCGACCCAGCGGTTGACGTAGACGTTGTGTGTGCGTCGCTGGACCAGATTCGTGCGATCTGCGCCGGTGAGGCCGCTGGAGGGCCTGCCGCGGGTACCACGATCAGTGAGCGGTTCCGGTGGCTGGCTGCGCCTCGCAGTACCGTCGTACACCCCGGACCGATCCACAGCGGGATCACCGAGGATCCCGCTGCGGAGTTGGAGCGGTTGCTGGACGCGTTCGTGCGTTAGGCGAGTGCTTCGGACACGACCTCGCGGGCCTGTTCGAAGACCTGCTCCAGGTGTTCGGCGCCCTTAAAGGACTCGCCGTAGATCTTGTAGAGGTCCTCGGTACCGGACGGCCGGGCGGCGAACCACGCCGACTCGGTGGTGACTTTCAGCCCACCGATCGCGGCACCGTTGCCCGGTGCCTTCGTCAGCCGGTCCACGATCGGCTCACCGGCCAGCTCGGTCGCTGTGACCGCGTCGGCGGACAGGGCCGACAGCTTGGCCTTCTGCTCGCGCGTGGCCGGCGCGTCCACCCGTGAGTACGCCGACGCGCCGAAACGCTCCACCAGCTTGGCGTGGGCCTTTGACGGGGTCTCCCCTGTCACAGCAGTGATCTCACTGGCCAGCAACGCCAGCAGGATGCCGTCCTTGTCCGTCGTCCATACTGTGCCGTCGAAGCGCAGGAAGCTCGCACCAGCCGATTCCTCGCCACCGAAGCCGACCGAGCCGTCGATGAGGCCCGGTACGAACCACTTGAAGCCGACCGGCACCTCCCACAGCCGACGGCCCAGATCCGCGACCACGCGGTCGATCAGCGACGACGACACGAGCGTCTTGCCGACCGCTACGTCCGCACCCCATTGGCGGTTGCTGAACAGGTACGAGATCGCGACCGCCAGGTAGTGGTTCGGGTTCATCAGTCCGGCGTCCGGCGTGACGATGCCGTGCCGGTCCGCGTCCGCGTCGTTCCCGGTCGCCACGTCGTACTTGTCCCGCTGCGCGACCAGCGAGGCCATCGCGTACGGCGAGGAGCAGTCCATCCGGATCTTGCCGTCGTGGTCCAGCGTCATGAACGACCAGGCCGGGTCGATCCGCGGGTTCACCACGGTCAGGTCGAGACCGTGCCGCTCGGCGATCGCGGACCAGTAGTCGACACTCGCCCCGCCGAGCGGATCGGCGCCGATCTTCACGCCGGCGTCGCGGACCGCGGCCAGGTTCACCACCGACGGCAGGTCGTCGACGTAGTGCCCGACGAAGTCGTAGTCCCCCGCGTGCTGACGGGCCTGCTCGAACGGCGTACGGCGTACCTCGCGGTTGCCGCCGGCGATCAGCTGGTTGGCGCGGTCGGCGATCCACTTGGTCGCGTCGGAGTCGGCCGGACCGCCGTGCGGCGGGTTGTACTTGATGCCGCCGTCACGCGGCGGGTTGTGCGACGGCGTGATGACGATCCCGTCCGCGTCCGCACCGGCGCCGCGGTTGAGCCGGAGGATCGCGTGCGACACCGCAGGGGTCGGAGTGAGCCGGTCCGCGCTGTCCACGAGCGTCTGTACGTCGTTGCCGGCCAGCACCTCGAGCACCGTGCGCCAGGCCGGCTCCGACAGGCCATGACTGTCCCGTCCGACGAGTAGCGGTCCCGTCGTACCCTGACCGGCCCGGTACTCGCAGACGGCCTGGGTGATCGCCAGGATGTGCGCCTCGTTGAAGGCGCCGTCGAGACTCGAGCCGCGATGTCCCGACGTACCGAAGACGACCTTCTGGGCCGGATTGTCCACGTCCGGCGTGATGTCGTCGTACGCCGCCAGCATGGCATCGACGTCGACGAGGTCCTCTGGCTGAGCGGGCTGGCCTGCGCGTGGGTGCATGACCACATGCAACCACAAGAGCCTCACTGACCGTACGGCGTGAGCAACTGGTCTACAGGCGCGTAGTCGTCGGTGAGCACCGGTGCGTTCCCGGCGAACGCTGTCGGGTTGTCCTGGAGCTCCATCCCCGGCTGCAGTCGTGCGGAGATCGCGGGTACGTCGAGTGGCCGGTCGGACGCAATCAGGACGAAGTTCCCGCCGCTTCCGCTCTCACGCACGATCAGCCCGACGTACGGGAAGACAGCCTGCAGCGTCCTGACCTCAGCCCTCGCGAAGCCGGCCGGTCCGTGGTCGATGACGTTGATCAGGTAGAGCCCGTCCGGCCGCAGCACACGGCGTACGTCGGTGATCAGCTCGCGGGTGGTGAGGTGCCATGGAACGGACTGCCCGCTGAACGCATCCATCAGGACCAGGTCCCGGCTGTCCGTCGCCTCGTCGCGTACGCCGAGCCGGCCGTCCTGCACCGTGACCGCCAGGTCCGGTCCGGTCTGTACGCCGAGCTCCTTCTTGTCGAGCTCCACCACAGCCGGGTCGATCTCGTACACCTGGTGCTTGCTACCGGGGCGGGTCGCTGTCAGGTACCGCGGCATCGTCAGCCCGCCACCGCCCACGTGCAGCACGTCGAGCGGACGGTGCTCGGGCCAGCTGCCGTTGATCGCCGCAGCGAAGTTCTTGATGTACTCGAACTCCAGATAGGTCGGATCGTCCAAGTCGACGTACGAGTGCCGGAGCTGGTCTAGATACAGCGTCCGACCACCCTCACGGCCGGGGTCTGCGACCACGCGGGCACAGTGGTACGCCGTCTCGACCTCGCACGGCCGTGGCGCGACGACGGTCAGCGTGGCACCGATGACCGCCAGAGCGACCGGCTTCACCGCTGCTTGCACACCACGCAGCAGGAACGTCAGTGCGGCACCGACAACCACCAGCGCGGCGCCCAGCGTCAGAATGATCGTGCTGATCGGGACGGTGGCGACGAAAACGAACCCGGTGAGCACAGTCCCGACGATGCCACCGACGGTCGCGTACGCGGACAGTCTGCCGACGACAGTGCCGGTCTGCTCCAGAGTGGATAGCCGCAGCTGGTCACCATCGGCGTGACGGCAGCCAGCAGTGAGGCGGGCGCGAAGAGCGTGACGGCGAGTACGAGGAACACCATGTCGTTGGCGAGCGCCTGACCGGTCCACCTCACCACCGGGAGGATCAACATCACCAGTGCGCCACCGAACAGGATCAGCGGCCCGAGCGTCCGCTGCGGCGGCACCACGTCGGCGAACTTGCCGCCGAGGGCGGCACCGGTCGCGATCGCAGCCAGCGCGACTCCGATGACCGCGGTGTTCGTCTCGAGCGTCAGTCCGATGTACGGCGCGACCAGCCTGAGCGACACGAGCTCGAGCACCATCACGGCAGCGGAGCTCCCGAACGCCAGTGCAATCGCCAGCTTCTGACCGACCGGACTAGGTCGTGTCTGGTGATCCGGCGCCGTAGCGAGCAGGTGCTCGGTGCGGTGCATCGGCGCGCGGGAGCGAAGGTCTCGATGCGGAGCATCGTGGCCTTCGGTCCCGTGCGGCGAGGTGCCGCACCGAGTGCCGCGCAGTAGGCGCCGGATTACCAGACACGGCCTCGCTTCGCCCTTGCCCATCGCGTCACCCTATCGGTGCAATGTAGACGTGATGGACGCGACGAGAAGTGCCGAGCTGTACCACGCAGGGCGCGAACGGATGGCAGATGCGGTCCGCGACCTGAGCCTGGAGGACCTGGATCGACAGGTGCCCGCCTGCCCGCAGTGGAGCGTGCACAGTCTGGTCTCGCACCTCACTGGTGTGGCGGCCGACTTCGTGGTCGGAAACGTCATCGGTGCACCACGTCCGCCGTGGACCGCAGTACAGGTCGAGATGCGTCGCAACCTGCCGATCGCGGAGGTGCTGGACGAGTGGGCGACCGTCGGACCGCTACTGGAGAAGCTGATCATCGAAGGCACCACCTCGCACCCGCTGGTCTGCAACCCGTACGTCGACGCTGCAGTCCACGAAGCCGATCTGCACGGAGCCATCGGTAGCGGACGGCCGCCCACTGAGCTCTGGCTGGCCACGCTGGACTGGATGCTCGACGAGCCTGGCCCACTGACCGTCATCACGCCGGACGGCACCTACTCGGTCAACTCTGACGGTCCGACCGCTGTGGCCCACACCGGCTCGTACGAACTCTTCCGGGCGGTCTTCGGCCGCCGGAGCACCACACAGATCACCGACTGGGACTGGGACTCACCTGAGCACGCCACCACTTGGAGCAAGAAGCTCGCCAGCCTCCCGCAGACGTCAGTGCCGTTGAACGATTAGACCTCGTCCAGCCGGGCGATCAGAGTCTTGGGTGCGATCTGGCGGAACGCGTTCTCAACCAGGTCCTCGAAGTGTTCCCAGTCGACGTCTATGTCCAGGTAGACCCCGAGCCAGCCCCGGTGACCGACGTACGGCGGCCGGTAGAAGTGCTCCGGGTCCTCGGCGACGAGCGCCTCCTGTACGCCGGGCGGCGCTGCCATCCACACGCCGAGGCGGTCGTCGTGGTGGTGGTCGGCGTACATGACGAACACCTTCTTGTCGCGCACGAACCAGGTCGGCTCACCGTGACTCGGCCGCTCGGTCGCCTCGGGCATCGCCAAGCACAGGCCGCGTACGCGTTCGAGAACGTCCATCGCCCTAGTGTCGCGGACCTGGGGTCACCACGCCTGCCTCATAGGCGTAGACGACCGCCTGGGCACGGTCTCGCAGGTCCAGCTTGGTCAGGATGTTGCTGACATGCGTCTTCACCGTCTGCTCGGCCAGCACCAGCTCGTCAGCGATCTGCCGGTTGGAGAGTCCGCGAGCAACCAGCCGCAGTACGTCGGTCTCCCGCGGCGTCAGCTGCACCGGAGTGGTCGGTACGACGGGTTGCACCCGCGCGAAGTCCTCCACGAGCCGACGGGTGACGGACGGAGCGAGCAGCGCATCACCGGCGGCCACAACCCGCACCGCGGCGGCCAGCTCGTCAGGAGTGGAGTGCTTCAGCAAGAACCCGCTCGCACCGGCCCGAAGTGCGGCGTACACGTAGTCGTCGAGATCGAACGTCGTCAGCATCACGACCCGCGGCGGCTCGCCCGGCGTCGAGCCGGCAAGGATGCGTCGGGTTGCGGCGAGACCGTCGAGGACCGGCATGCGCACATCCATCAGGATCACGTCCGGTTTCAGCTCGGCAGCCAGCGCGACCGCCTGGGCGCCGTCGCCAGCTTGTCCGACAACCTGAAGATCCGGCTGCGCGTCCAGCAGCGCGCTGAACCCGGCCCGCACCATCTCCTGGTCGTCAACCACCATGACCGTGATCGCCACTCGCCACCTCCTGTCCGACCGGAATGATCGCCTGCACCAGATAACCGCCCTCAGCGGTCGGCGCAGCGCTCACTGTCCCCTCCACGAGTGCCACCCGCTCCCGCATTCCCGTCAGCCCATGACCACTCCCCGGCACCGGCGTCGGGCTGCCGGGCGGTTTCGTGTTGTGCACGGTGACCTCGAGCTCGTCACCGCTCCGCTTGACCGACACTTCCACTGCTGCGTGCGGTGCGTGCCGCACTGCGTTGCTCAGCGCCTCCTGCACAACTCGGTACGCCGTCAACTCAACGGTCTGGTCGAAGCCGGTTGCTACCTCACCTGTCAGCCGCACCTCCGCACCAGCCCGGCGCGTGCTCTCGACGAGGTCGGCGAGGTCCGCCAGTCCAGGCTGCGGGCCCAGCTCCCCCATCGGTGGTTGCTCGACCGGTTCGCGCAGCAGCCGCAGTACTCGACGCATCTCCGTCAGCGAGACACGTGCGGCCTTGGCGATCTCGGTGAACTCCTCCCGGACGTCCTCCGGTACGTCGGCCAGCCGGTGCGGCGCACTGTCCGCGCGAACGACGACGACGGACAGGTGGTGCGCCACGACGTCGTGCAACTCGCGTGCGATCCGGGCGCGCTCCTGCAGGCGCTCCCGCTCGGCGCGCTCGGCCTTGGTGATGGTCTCCTGCTCGGCCAGCCGCCTGCTCGTCTGACCGCGGGTGTGGATCAAGTCGCCCACCACGATCGCCACGGCCGAGAGGATCGCCATGGTGATCAGACCGCGCCAACTGCCGCGGTCCGGTGCCAGTTCGACGGCGACCACGCCCACGGCCTGCGTCGCCACCCACCAAGCGAGCTGCTCACGCCGGCCGAGCCCGCGGGCGCCCGCGATCGCGATGACGAACGCGTGACCGAACGCCGCCGTCGTACCCCATGGCCACGGTTCGCTCGAGCTCACCGGCGTCGTCACCGCCGCAGTGATGGCTGTCGTGATGAGCGAGACCAGCAACGCGACCCGGGGCCGCAGCCACGCCAGGCCCAAAGCCAGCGCCCGCGCCATCGCGAGCGCCAGCACCGCGCCGAGTTGCACCTCGTAGTGCTGCCCGAGATCCATGACCGTCAGGACGAGCAGCGCCGCGACCCCGAGCGCCGCAGCCCACCCCCACCGCCCGCGCGGCCATGTGTTCACGGTTGGACCCTACTCACAGGTGCTCGATTCACAGTTGTTCGATCCACGACCAGAAGAACGCCAGGCTCGCGGCCGCCAGCACGATAGTTGCCGGAAGCACCCACTTGCGGGTCGGCAGTCCGTACAGCGGCCGGACCAGCTGGGCCTGCAGCGCGGCGATCCCCCGCAGCGCGAACAGGAACGCGACGACGCACGGTACGGCGATGAGCCCGTGAGCCGTCCACGCACCGGCCCGGGTCGGGCCGCCCCACGTGCCGGGCTCGATCGGGCCATGGTCGACGAAGCCCCAGAACGGCCCGCGCACCACAGCCATGACCACCAGCAGCATCAGGAACCAGCTCATCAGCCCGAGCAGCGCGCTGAGCAGCCCGTACCCGAACACGACCCCGGCCGTGGGCTCGCCGACCCGGCCGGTGCCGATCAGACCGCGCCAGCCAAGACGGTATGCCGCCAGCCTGCGCCAGCGCCGGCCGGCGGTCTGCGGTTCTCCGAGCATCGCATCCGCCAGCGTCTGCGCACTCACCGGCGCCAGCACTGCGTCGTACGCCAGCGACCTTCCCAGTGACCTTGCCCATGACCTTGCCAGCGATCGGGCCGACGATCGGGCCGACGATCGGGCGGACGATCGGGCCGGCGGGCTTGCCGGCCGCCGCGCACTGCCGTCCGGCGGTTCTGCGTCCGCTCTGTGGCGGCTGACTGTGTCCGTCATCGTGTCTCCTCGAGTCTCAGGTCCTGAGATAGAGGCTAGAAATCGGACGCTCCCGGCACATCCAGCCCGGGAGCCAACCGCTGAGCAGTACCCGGGTAGGGGGTGTCTGTGATCTAGGTCACAGTGACCACGATGCGTGCGACGACGTTACACGGTCAGTGCCGGACGGCGTACACGGCTCGCTGGGCTGCCCGAGGCACGAGCGGCGAGGCCGCGCCCAACAGGAGGTACTGGACACCATGCGCATGCGGAACCTGGCGGTGGCCGCCACGCTGATCCCGGTTTTGCTCGTCCCCGGCTGCGGCACCGACGCCGGCGTCGCCAACGCGGCACCTGCCGCGCAGAAGGCGGCCCGCCCGAGTCTCACCGACCAGGCGGCCGCGGCGGCCGGCTCCGACGACCCGGTGGTCAACGCCTATTACGCGTACCGGATCGCGCTCGACGCGATGATGCGCAGCGGCGGCGGGAAGACAGCGGCCCTGCAGCAGGTGATGACGCCGAAGATGTACCAGGCGATCAGCGCCCAAGCGAAGTACTTCCGGACCAAGAAACTGCACAACACAGGAGCCACGAAGGTCTTGTGGGCGCAGCGGACCATCGCGTCGAACGGTGTCATCGTCAGCGCCTGCTACGACACGTCCGCGGCCCGCACGGTCAACTCCCGCGGCCACTCCGTCCTCCCCAACACCACCCCGACCCGCTGGCTGGACCAGATGCGCGTCCTCCCCCAGCAGTCCGGCTGGATCGTCGACGGCGGCACCACCACGCCGAACGCCTGCTGATTCGTCCCAGTGCGGTCACGATCGCGCGCCCCTTGGATTCCGCTTGCCGCCGGCGGGAAGACTCACCAGCAAGTGCCGGCTGGGTATGTCTGGGGTCCACCGATGATCGACACGAGTTTCCGAAATTGGCTACCGACGTGGTGCGGCGGCCGTCGTACGCCGGAGTCCTTCCGGCGGACGAGTTCCCGCGTCAGTCGTCTCGCCGTCCAGTACGACGACGAGGTCGACGCGGCGCTGCAACGCCTGTGGCCGAAGGCGCGGATCTATCACGATCGCGAATTCACCCGGGACCGCGCGGACTTCCTGCTGGTCGTGCGCGGCCGCGGCGTGATGATCGAGACCAAGGTGAAGAGCGACCCCGGGCTGTTCCATGGGTCCACGCTCCCGCCGCTGCTCGATCGCCTGCAACGCGACGGCCGGCGTCTCGTCGTACTGCTCAATCAGGGTGACCCGACACCGGCTCGCGACCTGGTCACCACCAAGCTCGGCGACAAGGGCCGCATCGTCGTCTGGTCCGGACCGCACCACGACACCGAACTCCGCGAGGCCGTCGAATCCCTCCTGCACCAGACGAGTCGCCACCCCTGAACGCAGCCGTGGGTGCCGCCAACGGGCGACACCCACGTGCGAACTGCGGTACCGCGAAGTCCCGGCTGCGACCTCCCGTGAGGGGATCAGGCGTTCTTGATCGCCGAGACCTCGAGCTCCAGGGTGACCTTTTCGCTGACCAGCACGCCGCCACCCTCGAGGGCCGCGTTCCAGCTGACGCCGAAGTCCTTGCGGTTGATCACGACCGAGCCCTCGAGGCCGACGCGCTGGTTGCCGAACGGGTCGGTCGCCGCGCCGGTGTACTCGAACGTCACGTCGACCGGCTTGGTGACGCCACGGATCGTCAGGTCGCCCGACACCACGAACTCGCCGTCGCCGCTGGGCTTGACCGCGGTCGACACGAAGGTGATCTCCGGGTGCTCGTCCATCGCGAGGAAGTCATTGCTGCGCAGGTGCTCGTCGCGCTGCCCGTTGCGGGTGTTGATGCTCTTGGCCTGGATCGTCACCGTGCCGGACGAGTTCGCCGGGTTCTCGCCGTCGATGTGGAACGAGCCCTCGAACTCGTCGAACGCACCGCGGACCTTCGTCACCATCGCGTGCCGGGCGCTGAACCCGATCCGGGTGTGCGCCGCGTCGAGCGTGTAGTCGCCGGTCAATGCGGCGTACTCGTTGGACATCGCGGATTCCTCCAGAGGACTAGTTGAACTTTTCACAGTACAGATTTCACCTTTGACGCTCAGAAGTCCACCCCCCACCCGGCGTGTTCATCTCGTGGACCTGTCGAGGTCGGAGAATGGACGCGATCGACGGGAGAGTGGGGGTTCGGTGGAGCGGAAGATCTTCTGCGCGTCGGGGCCGAACGACGTCTACCGCGCCGTGAGTACGTCGCTCGGCCGGGAGCGTTTCTGGGCCACGTCGGCGCCGGAATCGGGCGGGGTGATCTCGTTCGTACTCGCCGACAGGCGCACCGCGGAGTGCCGCGTTGAGGAGGCCGTGCAGGACGAGCTCTACCGCCTGCAGTACTTCGGCCGCACGCTCACGTTCGCGCTCGCCGCCGGCGAGACGGGCGGGACCGAACTCACGCTCAGCTCGAGCGACCCCGCCGACGGCGCGGAGGTGGTCTCGCTCCTGCTGCGGCTGAAGGCATCGGTCGACTTCGGCGTCGACCTCCGCAACCACGACGAGACCCGGACCACGTCGTACGCCGATAGCTGACTGTTGCCCCGAGCAACAGAGTTAATCGGTTGCGGCGGGTCGGTGGCAGCGGGTCTCATAGGTGGCCGGAGAAACTGGAGGACCGTCGTGGAACCGCTCAGCGCCGACGAGATCAGGCGCTCGTTCGTCAATTCGACCAAGAGCCAGGTGAAGGCGATCGCGCTGCCGTCGCGGTTCAGCGAGCTGCCCTGGGAGTCGCTGGACTTCCTCGGCTGGCGCGACGCCAAGGCGCCGAACCGGGGCTACCTGGTGGTGCGGCGTGACGGCGGGGTGACCGGGATCGCGGTCAGCACCCAGACCTCCGGCGCCGCGCGCCGATTCGCCGGACTGTGCGACCTGTGCAACACCGCGCACCACGTCAGTGACGTCGCATTGTTCGCCGCCCGCCGGGCTGGTTCGGCCGGCCGCGAGGGGAACACGGTCGGCATGTACATGTGCGCCGACCTCGCCTGCTCGCTGTACATCCGCGGCCTGCGCGAGCTCGACCTGCCCCAGGGCGAGACCGCTACACCGGAGGTCCGCGCAGAGCGACTCACAAACCGCTTGGAGAGTTTCGTCCGACGCGTGCTCAGCTGAGGTCCTGGGACACTACGCTGGTCCCACTATCGGCCCGCAGAGGACAAGGGAGAGCGAGTCGCGATGACCGAGTTCCGCATCACGCACGAGATCCACCGGACACACCCGGACATCCGCGAGAAGCTCACCGCCACCACCATCGAGGCGATCAACGAGTCCAGCGCCCGCTCCGCCGAGGACGCCGCCCGCGTCCTCCGCCACAAACTCGCCGAAATCGGCGTCCAGATGAGCGAACCCGCCTGCCTGTCCGCCATAGAACGCATCCGCTCCGGCAAACAACTCCGCTTCGAAATAGAACCCATCCCCGACGAAGACTGACCCCCTCACCACCAACGAGCCACACGGCCGTGGGGCGGTCGCCGGGCGAGTTGGTCGGATAGTCGTCGGGATGGTTGGTGGGATGACCGTCGGGTGGTCGCCGGCTGGTTGGCCCGGCGCCTGGTCGGACCGGTCCTGGGGCCATCGCCGGACGGTTGATGGAGCGGTCGCCGGACGGTTCATCCGACGGTTCGGCAGGCGGTCATCAGGCCTCGCCGGATGGTCGCGGCGGTCGTGGGCGTCGCCCGGCGGTTGGTTGGTCAAGCGGTGGCGGAGCCGTCGCCGGACGGTTGGTCGGCTGGTTCGTGGGCCGTCGCCCCGGTTGATCGGCCAGTACGCCGAGCCTCCGCCCGCCGGTTGATCGGGCGGTCGCCGGACAGTTGGTCGCCGGTTGACCGGGACGTACGCCGAGCCGCCGCCCGCCGGTTCACCACGCCGTACGCCGGACCGTCCCCCGCCGGTCCACCACGCCGTACGCCGGTTGACCGAGCCGTACGCCGGACCATCGCCCGCCGGTTGACCACGCCGTACGCCGGACCGTCCCCCGCCGGTTCACGACGCCGTACGCCGGACCGCCGCCCGCCGGTTGACCACGCCGTACGCCGGACCGTCCCCCGCCGGTTCACGACGCCGTACGCCGGACCGCCGCCCGCCGGTTGACCACGCCGTACGCCGGACCGTCCCCCGCCGGTTGGTGGGGCTGTGGTTAGGGTGCGGGGTGTGCAGCTAGAGGAACTTGGGCGGCGGATCTACGCGACGGCTCACTTGACTGGGGAGTTTGTCCTCCGGTCCGGGCAGACGACGACGGAGTACTTCGACAAGTACCGGTTCGAGGCCGATCCGGTGCTGCTGGACGAGGTGACCGCGGCGATGGTCCCACTGATCCCGGAGGGCACTGAGGTGCTGGCCGGACTGGAGATGGGCGGCATACCGGTCGTGACCGCACTGGGTCGCCACACCGGGCTGCCCTGCGCGTTCGTCCGCAAGGAAGCGAAGGCGTACGGGACCCGTCGCCTGGCCGAGGGCGCCGACATCGAGGGACGCCGCGTCACGATCGTCGAGGACGTCGTCACCACTGGGGGCCAGATCGTTCTGTCGACCAACGATCTCCGCGCTCTCGGCGCGACCATCGCCGACGCACTCTGCGTCATCAACCGCAACCCCACCACGCCCGCCCCACTCACCGACGCTGGCCTAACGCTCCACGCCCTACTAAGCCCGGAACACCTAACCGCCTGACCCTCACCCGGGCAGCTCTCACCTGCCTTACAGCCTGATGCTCACGCGGCCCTGCGCTGACCCCGTCTGATCCTCACCTGGCTTGCGCTCACCCGCTGTACAGTCACCCGGTCCTATGCTCATCCGGCCTTGAGCTCATCCGGCCTTGAGCTCATCCGGCCTTGAGCTCATCCGGCCTTGAGCTCAGCCGGCCCGGCGCTCACCTCGCGTGACACTCGCCCGGCCTGTGCACACCGCGCCTGGCGCTCCCCGGCCTGACGCCCACCCTCCCCGGCGTCCGTCCCGCCCGACACTCACCCGGCCTCACCCTCATCCAGCCTGCGCTCGCCCCGCCTGGCGCTCCCCCGGCCTGTACTCAACCCGCCTTGTGCCCATCCGGCCTGACACTCGCCCGGCCTTGCGCTCGGCCTTGCGCTCAGCCGGCTCGGCGCTCACCCCGCTTGCGCTCTCCCCGCGTTGCGCTCACCCCGCCTGACGCACACTCCGCCATGCGCTCCCCCGCCTGACGTCACCCTGCCTTGTGTTCCCACGACTGACGCTGAGCCGGCCGAATGCCCGCGCTTCTGCTCAGCCGGCCCGGCGCTCGGGCTTGTGTTCAGTCGGCCCTGCGCTCGGGATTGTGGTTAGCCGGCCTTGCGTTCGGGGTTGGGGGCGGTTGTTGGGATGAGTCTGCGGAAGTCGTCTACGGAGATGATTGGGACGTTGAATTCCCGGGCTGCGCGAGCCTTTACCGACAGGCTGTCGACGTCGGCGGCTACCAGGAATGTCGTCTCGGGGCGGACTGCCTCCTGGGGAACGAATCCTGCCGCGACCGCGCGGTCCCACCACACCTCGCGGGGTTCGACCATGTCGCCGGTGAAGACCATCGTGCTTCCCGGGGGAAACCCGCGCGCCCCAGGACGATCGGGTACGACGTAGCGCCCGCCGCTGGCGCGGAGCAGTGCCTCGTCGACGTCGGTCGGGCGACGGCCGAGCATGACGGCGACCCGGTCGACATCGTTGCGCTGGTCGGGGGTGATCGTCCCGTCGCCCCAGGACGCCGTCGCGAGCGCGGCGACATACCAGCGATGCAGACTGTCGACCTGCGGACGGGTGAGCCCCAACTCGGTTGCCACCTGCACCAACTGATCCGCATCCGCTGCCGTGATCTCCCCGTTGGCGAGGATCGTGTCGAGCAGCACAAGGTATGAGTCGGCCTGAGGTGGCTCCGGCACCCGTGGCAGCTGGTCGACGAGGCGGCTCATCCAGCCATGACGTCCACCGGCGTGCACCGGACGAACGGTCGGCGCGACGTCGGTCCCCGGCAATGCCGGCCAGGGCAAGCGGCGCACCTCTTCATAGGCCCACTGCCATGGCGGCGGTGACGGAAAAGCCTTCAGATAATGGGAAAACAGCTCAGCGGTCGCTCGCGTGTCGGCCATCGCCGAGTGCCAGCCCTCGATCGAGATGCCTGCTGCTGTGCAGCAAGCACCGAGCGTCCGCTTCGCGCCCGGATAGAGATAGCCGGCCAGCGCCATCGTGCACATCGACCGCTCGGTGATCAGCGGCACGGTGACACCGAGACGCGCGAACTCCGCACGCAGGAATCCGAGATCGAACTCGACGTTGTGCCCGACAACCATCCGCCCGGCGAGCAGATCTCCTAACTGCCGAGCGATATCCCCGAACTCCGGAGCTGCCAGCACGTCGGCGGTCAGAATCCCGTGGATGTGCTGCGGCCCCAAGTCTCGCTGGGGATTGAGCAACGTAACCCACTCGTGCTCGACCTGCCCGCGGGCGTCCAGCAGCACGACCGCGATCTCGATGACCCGATGCCGATGGCTCGGCAGCAGGCCGGTCGTCTCAGTGTCGATGACCGCATACATCCGGGCCTCCTCCGGCTCGATGACCGACTGGAACAACCCAATCACACGCCGCCGACAGTTTCCGCCGGCTCAAACATCGCCGGGTCAGGCGTCGACGGCTCAGGCCTCGGCGGGAATCTCGACCTCGATCTCTTCGCCCAGCCGCGCTCCGTGCGCCAATTGGAGTTCATCACCGCTCCAGAACCGGCCCGGGTCGTACCAGTTCAGCTTCCGGCCCCGCAGCAACCCCATCTCCTCGTATGTCACCGCGACCACCTCTGCGCAGTACGCCGACTCCAGCTCGAGCTCACGCGACCCGCGACGGAACGCCGGGACGCGACCGCGCACCCACCTCGACGCGAGGCGTGCCGTCGACGGGAACGGCGTACCGTCCAGCCGCGCCACCGTCCGCAGTACGGCGTCCTCCATCTCCCGGGTGACGGGATGATCGAGCTGCCGCAGCCAGGCCTGCTGACCGTACTTGCGCGCCCACACCAGTACGGCGTCGCGCAGATTGTGCAGCTGAGCGCCGCGCTGATGCTGGCCGGTCCACATGTCCGGCAGCGAACGGCCGAGCTCCGCGTGCCACATCAGCGGCGGGAGGTCCTCGATGACGACCGCCATCCCGACGTGGTTGACCGGGCTGTTCGTGGTCAGTTGGATAGCGCGATCCGCCGCGCTGTCGCCGCGGAACAGCCAAATGTCACCTGTTCGTGTCAGTTCCGTAGCGTCATCCAGTGAAATCCGGCTGTTCACGTCGCTAGGTTAGTCGTCATGAAGGTATGGAAGGTGGTAGGACTTGCGGGGCTCGTCGGCGTGGCCGCAACGGGCGTAGTCATCGCGCGGGGCGAGCGGAAGCGCCGCGCCTACACGCCGGAAGAGGTGCGTGACCGCCTCAAGACGCGGGTCAAGGAAGCAGCGAACGCCTGACCTGTCGACCGGGCAGGCCGGACACGCCGTAACTCGGTGGTACGGCGCTGATCTCGCCTGCCCGGTCGAATTCGTTGCAGCACGCAACCTTTAAAGGTTGTGGAGGGCAACGTCTTCCAGCCGGCCGGCGGCGATCGTCGCGGTCTGGTACGTGCAGTACGGCTGCTTGCGCCGATCGGTCGGCGACCCCGGGTTCAGCAGCCGCAACCCGCCCGGGCTCGTCGTGTCCCACGGGATGTGACTGTGGCCGAACACGAGCAGATCAACCCCCGGGTACGCCGCTTCGCAGCGCGCCTCACGCCCCTTGGCCGAACCGGTCTCATGCACCACGGCGACCGACAAGCCGTCAAGGGTCACGCGCGCGACCCCAGGCAACCGCGCCCGCAACTCAGGCCCGTCATTGTTGCCCCAGCACCCGATGAGCCGGGTGGCACGAGACTCCAACTCGTCCAGCAATCCGACGCTCACCCAATCGCCCGCATGGATGACCACGTCGGCACGCTCGATCGCCTCCCAGACCGGCTCCGGCAGCTTCTTCGCCCGAACCGGCAGGTGAGTGTCCGAGATCAGCACCAGGCGCATGCGCCCACTCTCTACGCGTTCAGTGACTCGATCAACTCCTTCTCCTTCGCCGGGCTCAGCCCCGCGCGTCGCTCCCGGTCCAGGCCGAGCTCCCGCTCCCACGCGAGCGCATCCACCAGGAACTCCCGGCGCGGCCGATGTGTCAGGCCGGCCGCAGCCGCCGCCGCACCGCTCCGCGACGACCAGCCCTCGTACCCAGGCTCGGTCAACCACATCGCCAGCGACTCCGGCCCCATGTACTGCTCGACCTTCTGCTCCTCCAACCACTCCCGCGGCGCGAGCACGACCGGACCGGTGTGACCGCCGACCTCACGCGCCAGCTCGATCCACTCGCCGAACGGGACCACCGGACCGCGCGTGTCGAACGTCCCTGTCCGCCCCTCTGTCGCGTTGTCCAGCAGCCAGCCGGCTAGATCCCGCACATCGATCACCGACGTCGCCAGGTCGGGCGTGTCCGGCACCAGCATGGGCTCCTCCGGCGCATGCGCCGCCCGCGCCACCCACGCTCCCGAGCGGTCGCTGCGGTCCCCCGGCCCGCCGATCAACCCGGCGCGGGCGATCACGAGCCGATCCCCCACCGCCTCCCGCGACGCGAGCTCACACGCGACCTTCGCCTCGCCGTACAACTCCCGCTCCACCACGTCTAGCTCGGTCGGCTCCCGCAGTACGGCGGTCTCATCCGCCCCCGGCGTGTCGTACTTCGCGTAGGCGTTCACCGACGACACATACGTCCAATGCTTCGCCCGTGCGCCGAAGGCGGCCAGAGCACCCCGCACGAAACCTGGCTGCCACGACACCTCGAACACGGCGTCCCAGTCCCGCGGCGGCACAGCGTCGTACGCATCCGGGCGACTGCGATCGGCCGCGATCAACGTCGCGCCGTCCGCGACCGCTCCACTCTCGCCACGTGCCACGCACGTCACCGAATGACCGCGTGCGACCGCTTGCGCAGCGATCTCGCGACCGAGCCACGCCGTACCACCGAGGATCAGAATCTCCATGCGGGCAAGCCAATCAGGCCCGACCGACAAAACCCAGACACCTCTGCCGACGGCAGAAACGGCGCGTGATCGCCCTACCCGCGTCAGGTCACCGTAAGCGTTCGGGCCTTGCCACGCAGGCGATCCGGGCGCACTGTCGAAGAAGACACCCAGGGGTGAGTGTCAGACCACAGGGGGAAGAGATGGCTGGTTTCGTTCAGATCATCGAGTACCGGACGTCGAAGCCGGAGGAGATCAAGGCGCTGATGGACGACTACGGCGCCAAACGCGAAGCCGCGGACGACGGGCCCACGCCGGTCCGCGGCATCACCTGCGCCGACCGGGACGAGCCCGGACGGTACTTCGCGATCGTCGAATTCGACTCGTACGAGGACGCGATGGCGAACTCCGAGCGGGCCGACACCACCGAGTTCTCGGCGCGGATGATGGAGCTCTGCGACGGCCCCGGCACGTTCTACAACCTCGACCTGGTGGAGGAGATGAAGTACCACTGACCGGTGCCGGTCCAGGCGTATCGCGAGTCCGCCTGGGCCGGTACCGCGTCCGGGTACGGCGTACGCCACCTCGCCGAGGCGCACGCCGTACCTGGGCCACGACCGGTGCCGGGAGGGGATACGGCACCGACGCGCGCTGAGGGCAGCTCGGGTCCGCGGCGCCGGACCCGTTCTGCGGATGGCTGATTGGTCAGCGAAAGACTCGGTACGACGTCCACTCGGACGGCGGCGCGGCGCCGCGCTTGCGGAACACGCCCTCGGGTCCGAAGCCCCGGTCCGTGCCGCGATCCCCGCCGAGATCCGTGCTGCGATCAGTGCCGAGATCAGTGCCGCCATCGCTGCGGAGCTCGCCGGCGAGATCGCTATCGGGGTGGAGCGGATCGGGGTCCTGGGGCTCGGGTGTCGAGTGCAGATCCGGCCAGGGCCGGGGTGGTAGGGACTCGCGGGGCGGCAGCTTCAGGTCTGGGTCGGGACCCCGTTCCGGGTCCAGCCACTCGACCTCGGTGGCCCCGCCGTGGCCGTGGATGGCGATGACGGAATCGATGCCGTCCCACACGGTCGTGGTCGGATAGTCGCCGTACCAGCGCAGCGCGACGGCTCCGTCCGTGAACTGCACGCCTTCGGCGACGGGTCCGGTGCCGCTGACACCGGAGACGTCCTGATGACGGATCAAGCGAAAACGACGGGAACTCATTTCGGCGCAACCTCCCAGAGCCGTTCCCCCGGCAACTTCCGCTCCGGACCGGGATCCTGGTCCGGCACCGGGTCGCTGGTCACCCGCAACCCGGCGAACCTGCGCGACATGGCCGCGGCGTACCGCTCGGCCAGCTCGGCCTCGGCCCGGTAGTCGGCAACCACATGGTCCCCGAACCAGACACGCACCCGCCGCCGCTCCACCCGGGCCGCACCCGGGTGAGGATCACCACCGTCAGCCATCTCAATGCACCCGACACCGAGTCGAGCCGTTTCCCATCAGCGACCTCGCAACAAAACCCTTCACGTCAATCACTTCCACTTCCCTGTGGGGATGGGTTCACAGGTAGTGACGAGCCTCTCAGCAGTTCATGACGCGATTCCCAAGAAAAATCTGCCCGCCCGTGGGCAGCCACCTCGGACCACCCGCAGTCGACGTAGTCCCGCATGCGTCAGTCGACGACCCACGGCCGCCAGGTTGGGAGGTCTTCGGCGTCGGGCGTGATCAATGGGTCGAAGGTGTGGGTTCCGACACCGGGAAGGTGGGCTGACACGAGGGTGTCGAGGTTGTGCACCAACAATGCGGGTACGTCGGGCCGTGCTGCGACGAGATCGCTGAAGATCGACTCGGTTTCGTGGAGCTGCCACTCCTCGTCCTTCGTGCCTATGAGCCAGACGCTCAGGTCGATCGGGTACCGGTCGAGCGCCTGGATCTCGTCCGGGTCCGGATCGGCCAGGACGAATCCGTTCGGACGAACCAGAACTGCCACCGTGCCCGGAGCCGACCGAGCCGAGCGCCGGAACAGGTACTCATCCGCGTTGAGTCCGCCATCCGCGACGGCCTCGAGCTCGAGCACGCCGGCGAGCCAGGCGGCGGCCTCCGCAGCCGTCTCACCAGTAGCCACAAACACGTTGTCGCTCGTCGACATCACAGCTCCTTCCGCATGGTGACCATTCGGCCGTCACCGAGAATGACATGAACCAAGGCATCGACCGACTTGCCGGGCTGGCCGCAGGCCTTCCGAAATCCTCTCAAGGCCATGGCCTCGTCGAGCAATACCTTCCGGCCGTCGATGAAGACCTCTCCGGCAGCACCGACCTGATCGCAGGCTTCGTTGATGTTGCGCTTCACCGCCGAAAGCGAAGCCCGATCCAGCGTCTTGAACTCGACGATCACGCCGTTCTCGGCTCCGCTCCGTCGCAGAGTCGCGTCCGGGTTCTTCCGGCCCTGAACTGTGTGATCCTCCGGGCGAGCGTCTATTCGCCAGCCCTGCTGTCCGAGGAAATCCGCGAGCTCGCGTTCCTTCGGTTCGAAGCGATTCGCGGGATCGCTCACACCAGGAGCGAAGTCGCTGCCGATCGGGTGGAGATCCAGGGCAGGGTCGAAGTCGAGCCAGGGCAGTTCGGGGAGTTCGATGTTGACGATGATCGGTTGGCGCCTGGGTTCGTCGGGGTAGTCGAAGGTGGCTGTTATCTCGTCGACGGTGATGGTGAGGGTGGCGTGTTGCCATTCGCGGTCTGCGGTGGCGGCCATGGAGGCCAGGAGGGCTTTGACTGGTTCGGTGAGGTCTACTTCGATTTCGAAGTCGTCGAGGAGGTGCTCGTTGCGCTTCTGGTCTTTCTTGTCGTCGCGTTGGTCAAACTCGATCTCGCCGGTTTCGGTGATGGTGATCTCTACCTCGAGCGGCTCGTCGTCGCGCTGGTTCTCGTCGTCCTTCCCGTGAGCCTTGCGGTATTGCTCGAAGGCTTTGCGGGCCACGGTGACCAGCGGCGGTTCGTTGTCGTCGGCAACTTCCAGGTCTTCGTAGCTGAAGGTCAGGCGTTTGGTCCGGCCCAGGGAGTCCAGGTCGCCGGCGCCGCCGGTGGTCTTGTTGCGGTCCGCGGAGTCCGAGGACGGACGGTTCGTCGACGGGCCCGCCGTACCGACCAGGCCTTCGGCCCAGCCCCGGGCCTTCGGGGGTGCCATCGACAGGTAGTGGGCGGCGGCCTCGCAGGCTCGTGCCGCGGCGTCCAGTTGCTGGGCGGCGACGGTCGCCTGGCCGCGCGACGCGATCAGGGCGAGTTGCGCGTTCTCCCGGCAGCGTACGGCGGTGCGCTGCAACTGCTCGACCACGCGCGGGATCTCGTCGAAGCAATCGACCAGACCGCGGGCGACCCGCTGCAGCTCCGACGGCATCCCGGCGCCCCAAAACCTCAGATCTGGTCGGCGTAGTTCTTGCAGCCGGCGGACGCGATCTCGAGGGCCTCGGCGGCCTGTTCGACCGCCTTGCTCGCGGCCTCCAGGATCTCGGTGATGTCGCGATCGATACCGGTCGCGGTGCCCGCGATCAAGCTCTCCACCAGCTGGCTGTGCTGGGTGAAGCGCAGCTTGAAACCGGCCAGGCCGCCGGCCGCCTGCTTGGCCTCCATCGCGACCTGGTGCAGTTGTTCCTTGAGCCGCAGTACGTCGGACACCTCAACCCACTCCCAAACCTAGTTGCGCTTCTTCGGCAGCACGATCGCCGTACCTGCCACCACGACGGGCACCCCGATCCCGATCCACCACGGCAGCCCCGCCGCCATCAGCACGAAGACCGCGACCGCGCCGCCCCAGCCCCACCAGCGCGCGCCGGGCAGCCGCGGCAGCCCGAGCATCCGCGACGCGGCCAGCATCGTGACAGCCGCGATCGCCGCGGCCTCGACCCCGGCTAGGAACGACCCGCTGAACACCCACACCAGCACGAACCCGACCAGCGCCAGGACCGCGCTGATGGTACGCCGCTTGCGCTGCTCCTGGATCGCCCGGGCCTTCGTCCGCAGCTCCTCCAACTCGTCGACCGATTCGGCGAGCTGTTTGGTGATGCGCTCGGCAACGGTCTCGAGGTCGTTCAGCGCCCGGATCTCGGGCAGCGTGTGGTTCGCCCGCTTCCCCTCAGCAGGCAGCCCGGCCCGCTGCAGGCTCGCCGCCGCAGTCTCGGCGAGCGCGTTCAGCCGGGTCTGCAGCTTCAGCCCGCGCTCGGCCATCGCGTCGGCCTCCGCCGCCGCAGTCGCCTCCGCCTTGGACTTGTGCGCAGTCAACCGGTCCTGCGCCTGCTGGGCGTCCGCCCGCGCCATCGCGACCGTGCGCAACGCCCGCACGTACTCGGACCACTCCTGTTCCACGGACCTCATCTCAGAAGACACCTCATCGACGTACCAACTCCACCGTGCGATCCACCTCGTCGGCCCGCAGTGAGGCGAACGGTACGACGACCTGGGCCTCAGGATGCAGCCCGTCCCACAGCAGCCCCCGGTGCGGCTCGGAGGCCCACCGCACCAGCGGCCCTGCCACAGCTCGCACGCCGTCCTGCGGGTGCCGTAGGAACAAGTGAGTCGCCACGTTGGCCCGCCCGTAGCCGAGCTGCTCGGTGCAGACATGCATCCGGTTCCACCACCCGTACGTGATGAGGCCCTGCGCCGGTCCGTCGCGCACGATGTCCTGCAGCGCGTTCGCCGGGCTCTCGAAGTACCCCTCGGCATGCACCTGCATCCGCGGTACTCCGTGGAATCCGAACCCGAGCAGGTACGTCCCGCCGGCTTGCCCCGTCCGCATCGCCTCCCGCAGCGCGAACAGCCGCGGCGCGATGTCGTCGTGCTTGTCCACGGTCTCGACCTCACAGCCGAGCTCCCGCAGTACCTGCACCAACGCATCCTTGCCCTCAGCAACAACCGGCGCCGAGTTCGTCCCGTCCACGAACACGAACCGCGGCGGATCCACCGCGGCCGCCGCCGTCGACACCGCCAACCCGGTCAATACCCCGAGCGCGTCGGCCGGCCCGTCCCCCAGCACGAGTACGCCGGCACCAGGCTCGGGCCGGACCTCAACCGAGACCGGCTCTTCGGTCACCGCGATCGGCAACCCCGTCCACGGCCTCCCTAACTCCGGCTTCACCGCCGCGGCCGTCTCCGTCAGGTGCGCGGGCTCAGCGAGATGGAACACCCGAGGCGGATGCACCTCCGACCCCGCCCGCGACCAGAGCTCACGCCGCAGCGAATCCAGCACCGGCTTGTCCGCGAAGCTCACGAGCACATGCTGGTTGTCGTCCGGCGACCCGAAGTTCGCGTTCAGCACGGCCTCGCCGCGGAACTGCAGCTCGGCCGCCGCCGTGTTCCCACTCCGCAGAATCGCCTGCGAGTCGGCCGGCGTGGTCTTCAGCGCGATCCGATACGGGACCTGGCCGAAGATCGAGTCCCGCCGCGTCGACAGCCGTTTTACGCCCTCGATCGTCTGCGTTGCCAGCACGACGTGTACGCCGTACGCACGCCCCAGCCGGACCAGCCGCTCCAGCAACTTCGCGGCCTCGTCGGCGAGCTCGTCGTCGTCCTCGAGCAGCACCTGGAACTCATCGAGTACGACGAGGATGCGCGGCGGTCGATCCGGACCCGGCGCGAGCTCCGCGATGTCGGCGACGTTGCCGTGCGACTTGAAGATCTCGCTGCGCCGGGCGAGCTCGTCCGAGAGATGACGCAGTACGGCGAGACCGAACGCGCGATCGCTGTGCACACCGAGCACCCGCACTTGTGGCAACCAATGCGGCCGATCGGGACCGGGGCCGAGCGCCGAGAACTCGACGCCGTGCTTGAAGTCGAGCAGATACATCTCCAGATCCGCCGGTGCGTAGCGCGCAGCGAGCCCGTGGATCAGCACAAGGAGGAGGTTCGACTTGCCCTGGCCGACCGCACCGCCGACGAGCACGTGCGGGAGCGCCGGGTTGCCGCTGCGCAAGCGCACCAGCGCCGGCGTGCGGTCGTCGTACCCGATCACGGCGCCGATCTCGTCCTTGACCGGCCGCCACCAGGTGGAGCGGTCCGGCAGGGTTCGCTCGAAGTCGATGGTCGGGAGGACCGCGATCTCGGCCTGCTCGGCGATCACGTCACAGATGCCCGCGGCAATCGTCGCGTCGAACGGCGGGTCGAGCCTTGCCGGCGGCAACTGTGCGACCTCGACCCGGTCATTGCTGATGACAACGGGATTGAGGAACTCGAGCAACTGTTTCGAGTCGACGTCCAGCTGTGCCGCCGTCGAAGCGTCGTAGTGCACGAGGAAGCAGATCCCCCGCTTGCCGGCGGTCGCGGCCAACCGGAGCAGATCGCGCTGGGCGAGCGTGTCGATGCCGAACGGGTAGTCGAAGAGGATGACGAGCCGGTACGGATCGGTGACCTGGCCGGTCTCTTTGAGCAGATCCTCGAAGCGCTCGTGCCCGAGCTGCGCCTGCCGGCTCGCCCGCAGCGAGGAGACGTCCACCAGTCCGGACAGCACGGTGTGGAGCTGCTCCGCCGTGTGCGTTGCCCTCGGCACCAATTGCGGGTACTTCGTGGTCAGGTGGCCGAGCAGTCCCATCATCCCGGTCAGCCGCGGATCGAACGCGTCGACGCGGAGCCGGAACGGTTCGGCCGCCGCGATCAACCGCAACGCAGTGCTCTGCAGCAGCCGGCGCGCGTTCTCGTTGCGGTCCGCGGTGACCTTCCATCCGTTCGTCCGCAGCAGCGGCGCGACCACCGGCGTACCGGTGTCCAGCTCACCGACGCGCACGTACGACGGGACGCCCGCGCCGACGAGCTGGCGCGAACGCCAGCGCGCGTCGTTCGGCGGGATCGATCCCAGGCCGGGCGCTAGCCGGTCGGCGAGCAACCGCGCCTTGGGCTCGGCCTCGGACAAGGCTTCCGCGGTCTTCGCGTCGACCAGCGCCCGCGATTCGCGCCGCGCGATAGCGGTCTGCTCCTGTAACTGACGATGCAGCCGGACGGCGCGCTGATGCTCGCCCTGGGTCAACCGCCGCGCGTTCTCCAGCAGCTGCCCCAGCGCATGCTGCAGACCGCGGATCCGCGCTTCCAGGACCTCCGGTGCTGCGTCCGAGTTGCGCACTCTGCGCGAAGGATCTGATTTGCGCGCTCCGCGCGCAGCGTCTGATTTGCGCGCTCCGCGCGAGGGCGATCCGGGCATACCTCCCCCGTCAGGCTCCTCCGTCACGAGCACCGCCCTTTCACCCTTGCCCCGCGACTTGTCTGATTGCCTGGTGTAACCATGTCACACCTGTAGTCCCATCCGTCACTCCAGGCATCAGCAGTCTCACCCAGTAGTCCGGTCGCTAGTCCGGCGCGACGATCTCGAGCTCGTAGCCGTCGGTGTTGTGCAGGAAGGCGGCGTAATGCTGCGGGCCGCCGGCGTACGGATGGCGGTCGGCGAACATCAGCGTCCAGCCGTGGTCGGCGGCCTCGCCGACGACGGTGTCGACCTCGGCGCGGCTGGCGGCGTTCAGCGCGAGGTGGTTCATCCCGGGCCGCATCCGATCGTGCTCGGCGGCCGACATCGCAGGGCTCTGCTCGACCACGACGTACGAGCCGTCGGAGGCGATCCAGGTCATGCCGCCGGGCCAGCCGTCACCGTCCTTCCAGCCCAGCCGGTTGAGGACCCAACCCCAGCTTGCGACGGCCCGGGACAGGTCCGGGACCCAGATCTCGACGTGATGCACCGCGGCGACCATCGCAGCATTATCTGTGCTCGGCAGAACGGTCCGACGCAGTACGGTTCGACACCGCCATCGAGATCGCCCCGGAGACCACCAGCCAGACCAGGGCAGCGACCAGCCACGGCCACCACGGACGGGCCTGGGCGGCCTCTGCGACCGCCTTGCCGAACAGGCCGCCGCCTGGCGCGAAGACAACCACGAGCAACACCCGTGCGATCGTCGTCTCCCTGGTCATTTCTTCATTGTGAGAGGCAGCCGCCGACCCTGCAGAAACCTTGGCGTTTCGCGCCCCTTCACCTTTCTGTCTGTGGCAGGGTCTACCGTCTGCGATGACAGTCAGATCAAAGGATCGGGGGCTGTGGTGAGTACCACCCGGATCGAAAGCACGGCGTACGGCGCCGCGGCGCTGGAGTGCCTGCAAGCCGCCGTCGCGCGGCTCAAGGCCGACGATCCGATGACCCCTGTCACCTTGCTGCTGCCCAACAACCTGTCCGGCGTCATCGCCCGCCGGCACCTCGCCGTCTCCGGGATCGCCGGTCTCTACCTGGCGACGCTCGAGCGGCTGGCCGAGCAGATGGCCGCCGGCCTGCTGTCACCCCGCCGTCCCGCCACCCGTCCGATCGTCGCCGCCACCTGGCGTACGGCGCTCGCGAAGGCGCCCGGCATCTTCGAGGAAGTCGCCGAGCACCCGTCAACCATCCAAGCGCTTGCATCGGCCCATCGCGAGCTCCGCGACCTCACTGATCCGGCCCTCGACAAGGTCGCGCACGCGTCCGCGCTCGGCCCGGATCTGGTCCGCCTGCACCGGCACGTCACCGACGAGCTGGCCTCGGATTGGTATGACGAGACCGACCTGCTCCGCGCCGCCGCTGCCCGGATCGCGTCCTCGCCGGAGGTCGTCCGTGAGCTCGGTGCGCTCCTTCTCTATCTTCCGCAGGAGCTGACGCAGTCCGAGGCTGCCTTCGTCGCAGCGCTCGGGGACGCAGCGGCGGATCTCACCGTGATCGTTGGCCTGACCGACGTACGCCGTGCCGACCGCGCCGTCCGGCGATCGCTCGAACGGATAGGGATCGACCTACCGCGGTCGATCTCGAAGAACTACCCGGTCGCGACCGAGATCCTCAACGCGTCCGACGCCGACGACGAGGTGCGCTGCGTCGTGCGCGATGTGGTCTCGGCGTTGGAGCACACGCCCGCGCATCGGATCGCGGTGCTCTACTCCGCCGCTTCGCCGTACGCGCGTCTGCTGCACGAGCACCTCGGCGCCGCGAAGATCGAGGTCAACGGGCCGGGGACGCGACCTGTGCACGAGCGGGCAATTGCGCGGACGCTGCTCGAAGTGCTGGCGTTGGTCGACCAGGATCTGCCGCGTGCGGACGTGTTCCGGGCGCTGGCGAATGCGCCGACACGGGACTTCGGCGGCGAGCGGATCCCGGTGCCGCAGTGGGAGCGGATGTCCCGGGCGGCCGGGGTGGTGCGTGGGGACGACTGGGACACGCGGCTCGCGCGCTATGCCCAGTCCGAGCGGCGGACCGCTGATCAGGAAGAGGCCGCCGAGGATCCGCGGCCGGCCGCGGTGCGGCGTGCGCAGTACAACGCGACCACGGCTGAGCGGTTGCATGCATTCGCTTCGACATTGCGGCGTCGATTGAGCGCGCTCGCGGAGTTGGAGACCTGGGCCGAGCTGTCGGAAGGGGTGCTGCAGCTTTTCCACGATCTGCTGGGTGACTACTCGTCTCTCCCGATCGAGGAGCAGTACGCCGCAGCCGCGGTCGAGGGATCGTTGACGGGGCTGTCGACGTTGGATGAGCTCGGGACGCCGGCGAGCCTGGCGGTGCTGCGCGACGTACTGGATCTGGAGCTGCAGCAGTCGCTGCCTCGAGTCGGGACGTTCGGGACGGGCGTGCTGGTCGCGCCGCTGTCGGCGAGCGTCGGGTTGTCCGCGGACATCGTGTACGTCGTCGGCCTGTCGGAGGACTTGTATCCGGGACGGGTGCATGAGGATGCGCTCCTCCCCCATCGGGTGCGTGAGGCGGCCGCGCCCGAGCTGGCGTCGTTCCGGGACCGATTGGACGAGAAGCAACGCCATCTGCTGGTTGCCTTCTCGGCGGGCGCGCGAGTCGTGGCGGCATTCCCGCGCGGCGATCTGAGGCGATCTTCACGCCGGTTGCCGACGCGTTGGCTGCTCGGGTCGCTGCGGGAGCTGACCGGCGATCATGCGCTGCCGGCGACCCAGTGGGACAGGCACGACGAGGTGCTGCAGACGTCGGCGTCGTACGCCGGATCGTTGACTAAGGCAACGATGCCGGCGACGGAGCAGGAGTGGCAGACACGCGCCGCCGCGGCTGGACTGTGGGTGCAGGACGGCGTGCTGGTGCGGGCTCGGGAGCTGTTGCGCGGGCGTGGTTCGAATGCGTTCACGCGCTTCGACGGGGACCTGTCTGGTGTGTCCGGCCTGCCGGAGTACGCAGTCGAAGATCGGATCGCGTCGCCGACGTCGCTCGAGTCCTATGCGACCTGCCCGCATGCGTACTTCGTCGAGCGGTTGCTTCAGGTGGAGCCCCTCGAAGCGCCCGAGGACCTACTGGTGATCTCACCGGTGCAGATCGGGAACCTGATCCACAACAGCCTCGATGCGTTCGTGACCCGCCTGGCCGGCTCGCTCCCGACGAACGGCGAGCCGTGGACGGCGGACCAACGCGAACTGCTGCTGGCGATCGGGGCTGATCTGGCCGATCAGTTCGAGGCCGAAGGACTGACCGGGCATCCGCGCTTGTGGCAACGCGAGCGGTTGCGGATCCTCGGCGACCTGATGGTCCTGTTGACGGACGACGACCGGTGGCGAGCGGAGCGATCCGCGTCGGTCGTCGCGAGCGAGCTGCGATTCGGGTTCGACGGTGAGCCGCCGGTGGAGATCCCGGTGCCGTCCGGTCGGGTGCTGTTGCGCGGGTCGGCCGACAAGGTGGACCTCGGCGCGGACGGCACGATCTACGTAACGGATGTGAAGACCGGCGGCTTCTCGCGGTACGAGGGCATCGAGTCGGACCCGGTCGCGGGTGGGACCAAGCTGCAGCTCCCGGTGTATGCGTACGCGGCCCGGGCCCGGCTGGGCGAACCGTCCACTCCGGTCGAGGCGTCGTACTGGTTCGTGCGGCGCGGCGGCAAACGGATCCCCGTTCCCCTGACCCCCGAGGTCGAGGAGCGGTATGTCGACACGCTCGACGTGATCGTGTCGTCGATCGCGGCCGGGTACTTCCCGCCGAAGGCGCCCGAGGTGCCGGACTTCCTCTGGGTGCAATGCCCTTACTGCAACCCCGACGGCATCGGACACAGCGAGGTCCGCGCGCGCTGGGACCGGAAGCGTCACGACCCCGTTCTGGAGCGGCTCGTCCGGCTCATCGACCCGACTGCGTTGGAGGCCGGCGATGAGTGAGCAACTGCTGGATGGAGCGGCGCGTGACCGCATCCGCTCCGACACCGAGACCACGTTGTTCGTCGAGGCGGGCGCGGGTTCCGGCAAGACGCATGCGTTGGTCGATCGCGTGACCACCTTGGTGTTGCGGGACGGCGTACCGCTGCGGACGATCGCTGCCGTCACCTTCACCGAGAAGGCCGGCGCGGAGTTGCGGGATCGGCTGCGGGTCGAGTTCGAGCGGGCGCGGAAGGGCGATGCCCGTGAGCTGGCCGACGCGGCGTTGGACGACCTCGACTCCGCCTCGATCGGCACGCTGCATGCCTTTGCGCAGCAGATCCTGCTCGCCCATCCGATCGAAGCCGGGCTGCCTCCGCTGATCGACGTACTCGACGAGGTCGGGTCGTCGGTTGCGTTCGAGGAGCGCTGGGCGGAGTTGCAGCAGCAGTTGCTTGATGACGATTCCATCGCTGAACCGCTGTTGCTCGCGATGGCCGTCGGGGTTGAGCTGAAGCATCTCCGGTCGCTCGCGCGGCTGTTCGGGAACGACTGGGACTTGATCGCCGAACGCGTCCTGGTCGATCCGCCTGAGCTGGTGGCGATGCCGGATCTGACCGGCCTGGTTGCCGCGGCCGCGCAGATCGGCGGGGTGGTTGAGTCCTGCCTCGATCCTGAGGACCGGCTGCTGCCGAAGCTCGTGCAGATTCGCGAGCTCGGTCTGATGCTCGACGCCGCCACCGACCAGGAGTCGCAGCTGGCGATCCTCCAGACACTGCGCGGACTGAAGGTCGGACGGATCGGGCGCAAGGAGAACTGGCCGGATGTCGCCAAGGTGCGGGGCGACTGCACCGAGGTGGTCGAGGTTGCCGGTTCGCTCGTCGAGCTACTGCTTGATGCTTGCCTTCGGCATCTTTCTCACTGGATCGCGGAGCGGGTGCTGGAGTCGGCAGAGCTTCGCCGCGCCGAGGGACGGCTGGAGTTCCACGACCTTCTGGTGCTCGCGCGTGATCTGCTGCGGCGGGACGCGACTGTTCGCGGGGACCTTCAGGAGCGGTTCGAGCGGCTGCTGCTGGACGAGTTCCAGGACACCGACCCGATCCAGATCGAGCTCGCGGTCCGCATCGCCGGCGGTGTCGAGGCCGACGCCGAGGACTGGCGCGATGTCGAGGTGCCCGAAGGCCGGCTGTTCGTGGTGGGCGACCCGAAGCAGTCCATCTACCGATTCCGCCGCGCCAACATCGCGACATACCTCACCGCGCAGGACCTTCTCGGCGAGACCGTCGCCCTCACCACCAACTTCCGCACGGTGCCCCCGATCCTCACCTGGATCAATACCGTCTTCGCCACCCTGATCCAACCCCAGGAAGCCGCCCAGCCGTCGTACCAGTCCCTGTCGCCCCACCGCACCAACCCCACCTTGTCCACCCACCCGGGCGGTGCTGGGAGCTCGTCATCGGATCGTCTGGGTACGGGGTCTAGTCCTCAGGGAGCCGATCGGCCCGCCGAGCCCGGCGCTGCCAAGGCGAGCCCCGCCAAGCCGAGCGCCGCCGAGCCCGGCGCCGTCAGGCCCGGTCCCGTCGAGCCCGGTCCCGTCAGGCCCGGTCCCGTCAGGCCGAACGCCATCAAGTCCGGCCCCATCGAGTCCAGTCCCGTCAAGGGCGACCAGCTGTCCATGTTCGACGAGGCCGACGACGCTCCCACCCTCTTCGACGAGGACCCGACGCCCATGCCGACGGACGACGGCGAGCAGCTTGCCGACGTCGCCACCGTGCTGCCGTTCCGTCGGCGCGACGACTCCGTGTCCGCCGACGTACCCGCAGACCAGCCGGGGGGCCTGTCCCCCGGTTTGTCATCGGGTCTGTCACCGGGTCTGTCACCTGAGGAGGGCGACCCCTCCGCCGGCCCCGCCGTGACCATCCTCGGTCCGGAACCGCACGACGATCTCCCCCGCGCCCAAGCCTCCGTCCTGCGCGAACGCGAAGCGACCGACGTCGCGTCCGTCATCGAGCAGGCTTTGCGTGACGGCTGGCTGGTGTACGACGACCGTGCCGAAGCCTGGCGTCCGGCAGAAGCCGGGGACATCGCCGTACTCGTCCCGGCCCGCACGTCCCTTCCGTTCCTGGAAGACGCTCTCGACCGCGCCGACATCCCGTACCGCGCCGAGGCCAGCTCACTCGTCTACCAAACGGCCGAGGTCCGCAACCTGCTCGCCTGCGCCCGCGCGCTCGGCGACCCCAGCGACCAACTCGCCCTCGTCACCACCCTGCGCTCACCGCTGTTCGGCTGCGGCGACGACGACCTGTTCACCTGGAAACGGTCCGGCGGTTCGTTCACACTGACCGCCCCGGTCCCTGACCAGCTCCTGACCCACCCGGTCGGCGACGCGATGGAGTGGCTCCGCCGCACGCACTACGCCGCACGCTGGCTCACGCCGAGCGAGGTTCTCGCCAAGATCGTCGCCGACCGCCGCATGCTCGAAGTCGCCGCGATCGGCCCGCGAGCCCGCGACGCCTGGCGCCGGATCCGGTTCGTCGTCGACCAGGCCCGCGCGTGGTCCGAGGTCGAGCACGGCGGCCTGCGTTCGTACCTCGCCTGGGCCGCTCACCAAGGCGAAGAAACGTCCCGCGTCGCCGAGGCCGTGCTTCCCGAGACCGACGCCGACGCTGTCCGCGTGATGACGATCCACGCTGCGAAGGGTCTCGAGTTCCCGATCGTCATCCTCTCCGGCATGACTGCGGCCCCGAACCGTCAGCGTGGCGTCCAGGTCCTGTGGCCGCCGGACGGCGGGTATGCCGTGAAGCTCAAGTCGTCGGTGCAGACCGAGGACTTCGACCTCGTGCAACCGGTCGACGAGCAGATGGACGACTTCGAACGCCGCCGCCTGCTGTACGTCGCCGCGACGCGCGCCCGTGACCACCTGATCGTCTCGCTGCACCGCTCGGGCAATCGCCGCCACTCCAGCAACGCCGAGCTGCTCGCATCCGCGGGCGGTGTCGAGGCGCCGCACTCGACCTTGTTCACCAGCCCACCAGTCCCCGATCGTGAACCGTCCGGCAGCCCGGAAGTCACCCCGCCGATCTCTCGAACAGAGTGGGAGGCCCGAGCCTCCGCCGCCCAGGCCGCAAGTCGCGCCCGCTCCGCCCAGAGCGCGTCCGGTCTGGAAGGCACCGGCCCGGAGGTCGCGCTTGACGACATCGACCCCGGTACGGCGAAGGCCGCCCGCGACCTGGAGCTCCCACCGTGGACCAAGGGACGCTACGGCACCGCGATCGGCCGCGCGGTCCACGCCGTACTCCAGGTCGTCGACCTCTCCACGGGCGCCGGCCTCGAGTCCGCCGTCTCCGCGCAGTGCCTGGCTGAGGGCGTGCTCGAGTACGCCGATGTCGTGAGCGCGCTCGTGCGATCGGCGCTGGCGTCCGACGTAGTGAAACGAGCCGCCGCCCGCGAGCACTGGCGCGAGTCGTATGTCGGCACGGTCCAGCCTGACGGCACGGTGCTCGAGGGTTTCGTCGACCTCATCTACCGCGAGGACGACGGCCGTCTCACCATCGTCGACTACAAGACGGACGCCATCCCCGCGGCGGCCCTGGACAGCCGAGTCGCCTATTACGCTCCACAGCTCCAGGCGTACTCGGCCATCCTCCCGAACACCGGACCGCCGATCCTCCTGTTCCTCAACCCCAGCGGGGCAATCGAGCGACAGGTGCCCTAGGCAACGAGACGGACGGCCAGCACCACGATCAGCAGGGTCGATGCCAGCGCGGTCACCAGCTTTCCGAGGTGACCAGTCAGCAGACGTCCCAGCAACGCCCCACCGCCGGCAAGCAGAAGCTGCCAACTCGCCGACGCCACAAACGCCGCGACGACGAACACAATCCGCTCACCGAACCCGGCGACACCGGACCCGCCCAGCACGAGAGCGGCGAAGTAGATCACCGTCCACGGGTTGAGCATCGTCATCCCGAGCATCCCGAAGTACGCCGTCCGTACGCCGACCGGCGTCTCTTGCTCGATCACGGCCAGCCGCTGCACGCGATACCGCCGTACGGCCTTGACCGCGCCCATCACCGCGAGCCCGATCAGTACGACAACAGAGGTCCAACGCAACGGTCCGACGACAGGCACCAGCAACGGCGCCAACGCCGTACCAGCCACGGCCGCCACCGCGGCGTACAAGCCATCGGCGGAAGCGACCCCGAGCGCCGCAAACATCCCGATGCGCAACGAGCTCCGTGCAGTCAACGCCACCAGGTAGGTCCCGACAGGCCCGACCGGCATGGCAACCCCATACCCAGCCAGCAGCCCCGCGACCACTACCCCGATCACGACTGACCGAGCGTCGACCCCAATCCACGACCCACCTGCTGCTGAACCCGAGCCACCACGGCCGCAGGTTCATTCAGCAACAGTCCAAGGATCGTAGTCATGGGCACATCATGAGCAGCTGCGCGTCGGGGCTCAACCGAATTAGCCGGCCGGATGCGCACCCCGGGTCGCTGCGATCTGCGCGGCGAGCTCGTCGTTGACGGGATACGGCCGCTCAGGTGGCAGCTCTGCCTCCGCCGCCTCCGGGGACACCTGCGCCAGGTCACGGATCCGTTGCATCTCCGCGGTGACGTCCTCCAGCCCACTGATCCACTCGCCGACATACCGGCGCACGGCGTCGCCGGACAGGCCGATCTGAATCGACCGGACCTCGGGGGTCGGGGTCAGCTTGATCGTCTGCTCCGGGTCCCACTGGATCCGGACCGGCGCCGACTCCATCGCCTTCCGCCACGCGTCCTCGGACTCGTGGAACCCAGACTCGTAATGCGACAGCGCGCCGTGCGCCAAGGCCCACTCGAATCCCGCGCGCTTCAGGCGAACCCGCAGCACGCGCGTCTGCCCAGGCTTGGTCCCCCACCCCGACCGGTACGCCATCCACAGGAACGACGGCTTGATCCACGTCATCCGTCCCATCCCGAACGGCTCGACGAACGTCCCCGCCGCCAAGGCCGGCGCGGCGATCTCCGGCGGGTAGGCCTGGTACACCGCAACCGTCTCGTCGTCGTACATCGCCCGGACCTGCCGGAACACCGCCGCCATGGCGCCGATCCTCGCACGCCTCCTCTCAGTGCGTGATCTGTTACTGAGAGTCTATAGAGATTCGAGACTCCCGGGCCGGATGGTTACAGGTTGTGGATAACGGGAAGTGAGAGTGGCGTGCGGGGGGCCGTGGAGTCGCTACGATCTGCGGAAACAGTGTGTGAGGAACGTTCGAATGATGGTCCGCCCGCTGGCGGGTCTGCCACCACAAGTGTGAGGGTGTGGCTCATGAACATCGGTACCCGGAAGATCGTCGTCGACGAGGCGATCGCGCAGCTGCGGCTGTACGCCGAGACCAACGGCGCCGTGCTGCGGTACTACGACGGGCTGCCGGGGATGACCACCGTCGGTGGCTCCGACCCGAACCGGGTCACGTTCGAGGACCTCGGCCGGACGATGGTGATCGGCAGCGATCTGCGCGCGCTCGACATCCCGTGGCTGCTCGAGGTCGAGGCGGAGAAGGAGTTCGCCGCGATCCCGGTCGACGCGCGGCTGGAGGACGCGGAGCGCGGCAGCGACCTGTTCGAGGCGGCGATGGCGCTGGACGAGAAGTTCACCGGCCACCGCGGATTCGGGCACGCCAAGAAGTCCAAGCTGCTGCACCTCAAGCGGCCGTACCTCTTCCCCGTGACCGACAGCTTCATCCGGATGACGTACGGCACGGCGTCGGCGGGATCGGAGTTCCTGTCCGCCGTCCGCGACGACCTGGTCAACCCGGCGAACGTCCGCGACTTCAAGTTGCTGCAGGTCCGGCTGATCGCGGAGCCGGCCACGAGCGCAGCCCGCCTGCTCGGCGAGGTGCCGACGCTCCGCCTGCTCGACATCCTCGCCTCACTGCTGGGCGAAGCGAAGTAGCTGCTGGGTCAAGCGAAGGAGCTAGAACACGCCGAGTCGCGCGAGCGGCTCGACCAGTTCGCGCTCTTCGTAGGACAGGTGCGATAGGAGCGTGTCGTCGAGCAGGTCCATGGCGGCACGCAATCCGTCGATGCTGCCTGATCCGTCAACCAGTGCGACGAGACCCTTGTCGACACCTTCGAGTACGTCGTGGATGATCTTGTGCTCCTCCTGCAACCGATCGACGACCGGGACCAGCTCCGGGTCGGCGCGACGCAGATGCGGGAAGAGTGAGGCGTCCTCGATCGAATGGTGCGTAGTGACGAGACGGCAGTAGGACTCGCAGTACGTGCCGAGGGTCCAGTTGTTCTGTCGCATAGTCATCGTGTTGATCGCCGACCGCGCCGCTCCGACGCCGAGCGTTCCCGCGGCGACCTGCTCGACCAGATCGCGCACCTGCTCGAGCTCAGCCCGCAGATGGTCGTGTACGTCGATCAGGTGCTGACCGGACTGCAACTGGTACGGCGTGTAGGTCCGCGACGGGTCCTGCACCGGACCGGTCGGCCGCGCCATCTCGTCCAGCAGCTGTACTGCGCTGCGCTTGACCGCCGGCGGTGGCGTCGGGACGACGCTGAAACCACCTGCGTCCTGCGAAACCGCCGCAGAAGCCGCAGGAGCAGCAGCAGGCCGTGCTCGTACGGCGTCGACCGGCAGCCGACGAGCAGCGTCGACCGCCTCGCGAACGCCTGCTGCCACCTCAGCGAACCGCCGGATGTCGTCAGGGTCGTCGGACGCGAGGATGTAGGTGCTCATCCCCTCCCCCAGCGTCAGCTCAGCGAGCTGGTCGATCCACAGCTCCTCCGGTCCCTGCAGGAACCCGCCGTTCCCGCTGAAGCGACCGGAGATGTTGTACAGCCGCCGTACCGCGGAAGGATCACGTCCGGCCTCCAGCGCGGCCTCGTCGATCAGCTTGTTCATACCCGTCAGCTGATCCGGACCGGCGTACCCGCTGCTGGGCAGCCACCCGTCCGCGAGCCGCCCGGTGACCGCAAGCATCCGCGGCTTGTACGCACCCAGCCAGATCGACACGTCATGCGCGGGCTCCGGACCGCGCTTCGCGCCGGCCACCGTGTAGTGCTTCCCTGCTACCCGGATGCCACCGCCGGTAGGCGTCCAGATCTCGCGGATGATCGCGATGGCCTCCTCCAGCGCGGTGATGCTCTGCCCGGTCGTCAGCCGCGGTCCGCCGTTCGCCGCGACAGCGTCCAGGAAGCCACCGGCACCGAGTCCGAGCTCCACTCGCCCGCCGGTGATCAGGTCAAGTGTTGCGACACTGCGCGCGAGAACGACCGGGTGGCGCAGCGGGAGGTTGGCGACGTTGGTGGTCACCTTGATGCGCTGCGTCTGAGCCGCCACGACCGACAGCAGGGTCCACGCATCCATCAGGCGTGGCTGGTACGGGTGGTCCTGGAAGCTCACCAGGTCCAGGCCGACCTGCTCGGTCAGCTGGGCCAGCGCGATCACGCGGTCGGGATTGTCGACCGCGGGGGTCAGGAACGTGCCGAAGACCAGCTCGTGGCCGTAATCCATGGTTCACCTTCACCTGTCGAAGTTGGCTCGGGAGCAAAACTACTTCGGCAGACCAATAATCTCAACTACAGAACATCTACTGGCGGACGAGCAGCGCAAAGGCTTCGGCGGGGCTCAACGTGGCGCCACGCGCGTACGCCGTCTCGTACGCCGTCTCGCCCAGGACGCCGGCGGCGGCGACCGCCCGGTCGAGATCCTCGGTCTCGGTGGCGGCCATCAGGTAGTTCTCCGACGCCCGCGTGGCAGCCGCGCACCCCAGCAGGACAGCCGCCAGGGTCTTGTCCGGATGACAGGCGGCGATCCCCTCCAGCGCCCAGCACATGCCACGCAGCGAGTCGAAGTCCACGGACACCTGGAAGGCCTCCGTGTGCAGCGCCAGCGCGTCGTCCGGGCGGCCCTGGAGTTCTCTGACGAACCCCAGCTCCTCCAAGACGATCGACAGATAGAGCACTGACTCTTTCTGCAACCGCGCGGCGTCGATCAACGCCTGCAACCGTTCCGACGCCTCGTCCAGAGCTCCGGTACGGCGTGCCGCGAAGCCGAGCACGAGCTCCGCCAGCGCCTGCGTCGCACGCTGTCCCTGTTCGGTGGCCAGCCGCAGCGCACGCTCGCCGTACGTCCGGGCGGACTCGTAGCGGGCCTGCCGGATCGCCGTCCAGCCGAGCATGCCCAACGCGCTGGCAACTTCTGGCCAGAGTCCGAGTTCCTCGGCGGCCTGTAGGCCCTCTAGGTGGAGCCGCTGTGCCTCATCGAAGTCGCCGACGAGTTCCGCGTGCGCGCCGAACCAGCCCGTAGCCTGCAGCACACCCCACCGGTCCCCCAGCGCACGGAAGATCGTGATGCTCTCGCACGCGCTGTCGTAGAGAGCCGGCAGATCCGCTCGTACGTGTGCATGTTTCGCGCGCGCAGCCAGCACGGCCGCGACACCCCACTGGGCCTCGTCGGCCTCGAACCTCTTCAATGCCCGGTCCAGCATCGCCTCGCACGCCGGAAGGTCTCCGGCGTCGCTGGCAGCATTGGCGATCCACCACAGCCCCATCGCGTCCGCAGCATCCACCCAGCGATCCCGCTCAACTGGAGCATCAGGATGACCGAGCAGGTACATGTACCCGGCTCGCCACGCTCCAGCACGAGCAGATCCCGGTACGGCCTCCAGAGACCGCATGGCCTCGAGGTGACGTCCACGCAGGAACCAGTACCAGGCCAGTGCATCAACAAGCCGTTCAGCCAGGTCCAGCTGCCCAGTGGCCACAGCCCGATCCAGTGCGGTCCGGAAGTTCGCGGAGTCATCGTCCAGCAGCTGCAGCCACCGACTCTGCTCGCCACCGAACAGTCCAGGCCGCGCAGCCTCTGCCAGCGACACGTAGTACGACAAGTGCCGCTGACGTGCGGACTCCAGCTCGCCGGTGGCTCGTAGCTTGTCGACGCAGTACGCCGCGACCGACTCGAGCAGCCTGAAGCGAGTCCCCTCGACCGGTACGACGAGCGACCGGTCGACCAACCGCACCAGCACATCCAGTACGTCGTCCTCGCCGCACACAGCCGCCGCAGCTTCCGCAGTACAGCCGTCTGCGTGTACTGCGAGGTGCCGGAGGACGGACTGCTCTTCCGGTGCGAGCAGCTCCCAGCTCCAGTCGATCATCGCGTGCAGAGTCTGCTGCCGCGGCGCAGCGCCCCGATGACCCGTCGCCAGCAACCGGAACCGGTCGTCCAGCCGCGCGACGAGTCCACGTACGCCCAACGCTCGCACCCGCGTCGCAGCGAGCTCCAACGCCAGCGGGATGCCATCCAGCCGCCGGCAGAGTACTGCAACGTCAGCCACCGTCTCGTCGGTCAGTGCGAAGCCACGCGACGCAGCGGCAGCACGCGTCGCAAACAGCTGCACCGCACTGCACTCACTTGCCTCCTCCGGACGGAGCGAAGGCAGCGGCACCTCCAGCGGCGGAACGCTCCACACGACCTCACCGGCCAGTCCGAGCGGCTCACGGCTCGTTGCCAGCACACGCAGTCCAGGAGCGGCTGCCAGCAGCCGGTCCGTCAACGCAGCAACGTCTTCGATCACCTGCTCGCAGTTGTCCAGGACCAGCAAGCGTGACCCCATCACTGCGGCCAGCCGGTCGACCGCTGACGAGCCGCCGGTGTCGCGGAGGTCGAGCGCGGCCTGCACCGCGTCGGTGAGCGAGTTGGCGACCGACAACGCATCAGGTGTGATGGCAGCCAGTTCGACCAGCACAACGCCGTCAGCGAACCGGTCCGCCGTCGCAGCGGCCGCGGCGAGAGCTAGGCGGGTCTTGCCCACTCCACCGGGACCTGTCAGGGTGACCAACCGCGAGCTCGCCAGACTGGCGTCAACCTCAGCCAGAGCGTCATCGCGACCGATCAGCTCGCTCAACGCCGCGGGGAGGTTGTTGCGGGCATGCGGCAGGTCCTGCGTGAGGATCGATTGCTGCAGGGCGACGAGCTCAGGGCTGGGGTCCAGTCCGAGCTCATCGAGCAGCAGGTCGCGCAGCTGTGCATAGCTGTCCAGAGCCTCACTCTGACGCCCGGCGCGGTACAGCGCCTTCATATGCGCGGCCCGCAAGCCCTCACGGAGCGGGTGCTCCTTGACCAGCGCTGCGAGATCGACAACGGGCAAGTCTGCCTGTTCGAGCACAGTCAGGCGGAGATCCGTCAGCCGAGCCACAGCCGTCTCCACGAACGCGTTGTCCGCAAAGTCGGCGTACGCCGGGCCGCGCCACAGCGCCAGCGCCTCGTCGAGCGAACCCGCGGCCACCAGTTCGCCGAATCGCAGTGCGTCGCAGTTGGCGCTCGAGACGGACACCGAATAGCCGGCCGGGCCGGACCGCACCAGCGAGCGGCTGCCCGGCTCGGCGTCCTCGAAAGCTCGGCGCAGCTGGGACACCTTGGCAGACAGCGTCCCTGCAGGGTTGCCGGGCACGTTGGAGCCCCACAGGTCGTCGATGAGCCGGTCCGCCGGCACCGGACGCCCCTCGTGGACGAGCAGGTCGGCCAGGAGCGCGCGCACCTTGAGGCCCTGGATGACTACAGGCTCCCCTGCGTCTGTCCACGCCGTCACCGGTCCCAGCACCCCGAAACGCATGAGGGCACCCTATTCCGGTCCCGGCACCAAGAACCGGAAAGAAACCGTAAACCCCTTCCGGCAGAGTCTGTGTCAGACGGAACCACGCGGAACCAGGCGGAACCAGAGGGCACCAGACGGGAGGAGGCGGGAAATGCGACTGGCAGTGATCATCGGCAGCACCCGGCGTGGCCGGTTCGGCCCGACCGTGGCGCACTGGCTGGCACAGCAGGCGGCAAAGCAGTTCGAGGTCGATCTCCTCGACCTCGCCGCCGCGGACCTCCCGACGACCCTGCCGGACACCGACGACGAGACGTCGGCCCAGGTCGCCGTACTGGCTCCGAGGCTGGCTGCTGCGGATGCGTTCGCCGTCGTCACCCCGGAGATCAACTGCAGCTTCCCGGCGTCGCTGAAGACCGCACTGGACTGGTACTACGAGGAATGGCACGCCAAGCCGGTCGCGATCGTCAGCTACGGCCGGGAGAGCGGCGGCTGCTACGCCACTGCTCAACTGCGCCAGGTCTTCACCGAACTCCAGGCCGTCACGATTCGCAACACCGTCGCACTGCCCTGCTACTGGGAGCAGTTCACTGCCGACGGCGGCTGGCCCAAGCCGTCCGCCGGCTACGAGGCGCAAGCCAAACTCATGCTCGACCAGCTCGTCTGGTGGGCCGAAGCACTCCGGGACGCCCGTTCCAGGCGTCCGTACAAACCCTGAAAGGACCAGACCCATGAGGAAGCTGATCGAAACCACGTTCGTCACGTTGAACGGCGTCATCGAGGAGCCACAGCGCTGGAGCCCGCCGTACTGGGACGACGAGCACGCGGCGTACGCGCAAGGCCTGATGGACGGCGTCGACGCGCAGGTGCTCGGCCGCGTCACGTACGAAGGCTTCGCGGACGCGTGGATGCAGCGCGGCGGGGACCCGTTCACGGATCACTTCAACGCGATGCCGAAGTACGTCGCCACTCGCACGCTGACCGACTGGAAGTGGAACGCGCGGCCGCTCGAGGGTGACGCGGTCGAGGCCGTCCGCCGGCTCAAGCAGGAGGACGGCGGCGACCTGATCAAGTACGGCACCGGCTCGTTCTCGAAGGCCCTCCTGGAGAACAAGCTCGTCGACGAGTACCACTTCTGGATCTTCCCGGTGGTGGCCGACGGCGCGAACATGTTCCGCGGTGACAACATCGACCTCACCCACCTCGAACTGCTCGGTACGACGACGTTCAAGTCCGGCATCGTCGTCCACAAGCTCGGTCCGAAGGCCTGAGCCGGCGTTCCCTTCCGGCCCGCACACCCCGAAAGGTGTGCGGGCCGGACGCTTGCGTGTGATTGGCGTGGGTACCGGACGGTCCACGGGGGACGACAAGGCGGCGCTGGGGACCGTCTGCCCGGGGGTCTGTTCGATCGCTGCGCCCTGCGCGATCGCAGACCCGTTCAGCCGATCGCACTGGAGTTCTGATGGGTACCGTCCTGACCATCGTCATCATCGTCGTCGTGGTACTCGCGGCGGCCGCGCTGTTGTTCATGTACCAGCGCAGACGTTCCGGCGAGCTGCAGCAGCGGTTCGGCCCGGAGTACGAACGCACGCTCGAGGAGTCGGGTGACCGGCGCGGAGCCGAGCGCGAACTGCGCAGCCGGGAACGGCGCGTGTCACAGCTCGACATCACGCCGCTGAGCCAGGGTTCCGCGGCCGCCTACGAGGTGGAGTGGGCCGAGATACGACAGAGCTTCGTGGATCGCCCTGCCGGTGCGGTCGCCGACGCGGATCGCCTTGTACTGCGGATGATGCGCGAGTCCGGCTACCCGGTCGACGACTTCGACCAGCGGGTCAACGACATCTCGGTCGACCACCCGGAGGTCGCGGCGCACTACCGCGACGCACACCGGGTCGCAGTCGCTGACACCCGTGGTGAGGCCGGCACCGAAGACCTGCGCCAGGCGGTCACCGCCTACGGCCAACTGGTCGACGCTTTGCTGCACGACAGCACAGCTCGCCACAGCCGCCCGACGACCGCCGAGGAGCAAGCATGACCATGTCAGACGTGCCGAACGACCGCCGCTACGACACCGACCTCGATTCCGCGGCCGGCAACTCCGCCCTGGACGACCGCCGGATGCCCGACAACGACCAACTCCCCGACGACCGCATGGCCGAGGACCGTATGGCCGGCGACCGGATGACCGACGACCGCATGACTGATGACCGGATGGCCGGCGACCGGATGACCGAGGACCGTTTGGCTGGCGACCGTGTCGCCGATGGCGGCCTGGCCGATGACCACCGGGCCGATGACCGCGTGGCGGACCGGACGGAGAGCGGAATGACGGCCGCGCCGGCGGCTGACGAGCCGTTGGTGGCCGAGGATGCGGTGGTTGACTACCGGGCTCGCTGGGATGTCATCCAGCAAGGGTTCGTTGATGACCCGCGCAAGGCCGTCACCGAGGCCGACTCGCTGGTCGACGACGTGCTGAAGAACCTGGCGGACAGCTTCGACCGCCAGCGTCAGGGCCTCGAGCAGCAGTGGTCCGGCGGCGAGCCGTCGACCGAGGACCTGCGTTCGGCGCTGCAGCGCTACCGTGCGTTCTTCCAGCGCCTGCTGACCCTCTGACAAGTCTGACAACGACCCGGGGTGCGACCGGTACAACGACGTACCGGCCGCACCTCGTTAGTTGCCTAGGGCACGATGTTCTGGTTGAGGTGGAACAGGTTGCCCGGGTCGTACTTACCTTTGACCTCGACCAGCCGGTCGTAGTTCTGCCGGTAGTTCTCCCGGATCCGGCCCTGGTCGTCCTCGGCCATGAAGTTGATGTACCCGCCGGCCTCGGACTCCGGCACGAGGTCGTCGTAGTACGAGCGCACCCAGTCGATGTTCGCCTCGTTCTGTGCCGGGTCGGGCCACATCCCGGCGATCACCGTGGCGAAGTTCGCGTTCCGGTAGGCGAACGCGGTCCCGTCGGCAGTCACCCGGTGGACAGCGCCGTCGATGGGGTAAATGTGCACAGTCGAGTTCACCACGGGTACGTCGCGCCCGCGCCGCACGTGGACCTGGATCGCCTCGTCGGTCAGCTCGGTCGCGAAGCTGGCCTTCCAGTAGTGCTGCAGGCCCTTCGGGTAGAGCGCGTCGAAGGCGCTGTTGAGCGCCGGATACGGCATCGTGCCGACATGCTCGGCGACCACCGGTGCGAAATCGCGGAAGCGGGAGATCTCGGTCTCGCCGCGGTCCGGGTCACCGGCCCAGCAACCGACGATCGCCACGAAGGTCTCGCCGTGCCGATCCTCGGGAATGAACGGCAGCGGCGGAGCGATCTGGAACGCCGGGAAACCGCCCAGCTGCTCCGACGCGTTCGGCATCAGATCGCGGAACCCGGTCAGTACGGCGGCCGCGTCGGCAAGCTCGAAGAACATCGGCCCGCCGTACACCGTCGTCACCGGCGCCAGCCGGTACTCCAGCGCCGTCACCACGCCGAAGTTGCCGCCGCCCCCGCGCAGCGCCCAGAACAGGTCCTCGTTCTCCTTCTCACTCGCGATCATGAACCGCCCGTCCGCGGTCACGACGTCCGCCGAGATCAGGTTGTCGCAGGCCAGCCCGAGACCGCGGGCGAGGTACCCGATCCCGCCGCCCAGCGTCAGCCCGCCGATTCCCGTTGTGGAGACCACGCCGCCGGTGGTCGCCAGCCCGAACGCGTGGGTCGCCGCGTTGAAGTCACCCCAGGTCGCTCCGCCGCCGGCCCGCGCGGTCCGGGTCACCGGATCGACGCGCACGTTACGCATCATGCTCAGGTCGATGACGACGCCGTCGTCGACCGTCCCGAAACCAGGCACGCTGTGCCCGCCGCCGCGCACGGCCAGGTCGAGGCCGTTCGTCCGTGCGTAGTCAACCGCCGCCATCACGTCGCCGGCGTTCTCGCACCGCACGACCGCCTGTGGGCGCCGGTCGTACATCCCGTTGTGAACGCGGCGCGCCGCGTCGTACCCCTCGTCACCTTCGGTGAAGACCTGTCCTCTGGTCCGTTCCCGCAGGTCGTCTATCGCACTCATGTCCGCTCCCCGAAACTGTCGCCTGTCGCAGATCGGCGCGCGCGTGCACCACACACACGCGCGCCGCGCAGACCGGTCGTCGCCGTCGAGTGCAGCGCGAAAACATCTCCCCCAGAGAGCGTCTGAACCCCCGACGGGCACCCCGGCCCTCCCCCAGACCCCGCCCGTTCCCCCCGACCTTCCCAAGCCGGACGGGTTTCGTCAATCCCATATCGAAGCCATGTCAAAGCCATGTCAAAGGTGGCCGGTCGGCTCCGACCAGCGGGTAAACCATCACTTGGAGGACATCATGCGGAAGATCATGTACTACGTGCACCAGTCGCTCGACGGCTTCATCGAGGGCCCGAACGGCGAGTTCGACTGGGCGCAGCTCGGTCCAGAACTTGGCGACTATTCGATGGGTCTGACCGAGCGCGCCGACCTGTTCCTGTACGGACGGACGGTCTGGAACATGATGTCGTCGTACTGGCCGAACGCCGAGTCGATGAACCCGGACGAGCACGCGATCCAGTTCGCACCGGTCTGGCGCAGTACGCCGAAGGTCGTGCTGTCGACGACGCTGGAGAGCGCGGACTGGGACACCCGGATCGTGCGGTCGGCCGAGGAGATCAGGGCGATCAAGGAGGAGCCGGGCAAGGACATTCTGCTGACCGGCAGCGCGAGCGTGGCCGCGGCTCTGACCGAGCTAGGGCTGGTCGACGAGTACCACGTGATCGTGCACCCGGTGATCCTCGGCGGCGGCAAGCCCGTCTACCAGCCCACCGAGCGCCGCAACCTCCGCCTCGCGGAGACCCGCTCGTTCGACAACCGCACTGTGCTGCTGCGTCACGACCTCGTCTGAGGCAGCGTGCTGAGAAGGCGTGCCTCGGCCTGTTCGAGGTGGTGTGCCAGGTGGTCGGCGGCAGCGGCGGGGTCACCGGCCGCAATGGCTTCCAGTACGGCGGCGTGCTCCGAGGCGACCGTCGAGGGATCGACCTTCCGGTGGGCCTTGTACTGGCCCATCGACAGGTGGACCTCGCCGATGATCAGCTCGTGCATCCGCGACAAGCGCCGGCTCCCGACCGCGGCGACGAGCGCGGTGTGGAACGTGATGTCCGCGTCGACCTGGTTCTCGAACAGACGGTCGCGGGCGGCGTACTCGATCGCGACCTGAGCTCGCGCCGCGTCGGCCGGCACCTCGCCGGTCGCGGCGAGCGCGGACACCGCGGCCTTCTCGATCGTGATCCGGCTGAAGAACAGGTCGCGGATCTCGGCCTCGTCGAGCACCGGAACGACCGCAGTCTTGTGCGCCGTACGTCGCAGCAGCCCGACCGCGGTGAGCCGCTCGAGTGCTGCCTTCGCGGTCGGCCGGGCCACGTTGTACTCCGTGGCCAGCCGGACCTCCGTCAGCTTCTCCCCCTGCGGGATCTCACCGTTCACGATGCGCTTGCGGATCGACTCGTAGAGTGCGTCGGTCAGCGACGACGGCCCGAGCTCCAGATGCGCTCCGCTACTCACGACACCCCTCAATAACCGTGGATCTTGTCGACTACATTGTGCAACGGATCGCCGGCGACGAACCGGCGGATGTTGTCGGCAACGATCTCGCGCGAGCGACGGAGATTGCCGTCGCTGGTGGCGCCGTTGTGCGGCGTGACGACGACGTTCGGCAATGACCAGAAGGGGCTCTCCGGCGGCAACGGCTCCACGCCGTGCGCATCCAGGCCGGCACCCGCGATCTGCCCTGTCCGCAGAGCGTCCAGCAGCGCGTCGTCGTCCGCGATCCCGCCGCGCGAGATGCAGATGAAGTACGCCGACCGCTTCATCCGCGCGAACGCATCGCGGTCGAACACCCCGGCGGTCGCCGGGGTCCGCGGCACCGTCACGACCACGAAGTCGGACTCGGCCAGCAACCGGTCGAGATCGCACAGCTCGTCGACGTGCGGCGACGGCTGGTTCGGGCGCCGTCGTACGCCGAGCGTCCGCATGTGGAACGCCTTCGCCTTCTGCGCTAGATCGATGCCCGAGTTGCCGAGGCCGTAGATGCCGACGGTCCGCCCGGCGAGTTCAGCGTGCCGGTAGTGGTCCCAGCGATGCTCGGCCTGCGCCCGCATCCACCGGGGTACGTCGCGGCTCAGCATGAGCATCAGCAACATCGAGTGCTCGGCCAGCGGGATCCCGCCGTTCCCGGCGCTCGACGTCAGGACGACCGGCGAGGACCGCATCTCCGGGGTGAGATCGGAGTCCACACCGGCCGACGGGCTGTGCACCCAGCGCAGCTTCGGCGCCTTCGCCAGCACGTCCGGCGACACGTGCCCGACCACCGCCTCCATCTCGCCGAACACGTCGGCCGCATCGTCGAGCGAGTCGACGAACCGCAGCCGAGTGCCCGCGGCCGCTTCGACGTACGTCGGTGATTCCTTGCCAACAACAACGATCATGAGGTGAGTCCCGTCGTCATCACGGATGGTCCCAGCGCAACGTCCGGTACAGCGCGGAGTGGTCCAGCTCGCCGTCGCCGTTCGCGACCGCGGCGTTCATCAACTGTTGCGTCATAGCAGTATTAGGCAGGGCGAGATCGAGCTCCGCCGCGGCCTGGATCGCCAGGCCGAGATCCTTGCGGTGCAGGCGGATCCGGAACCCGGGCTCGAAAGTCTCCTCGACCATCCGCTCACCGTGCACCTCGAGGATCCGCGAACTCGCGAAGCCGCCCATCAGCGCCTGGCGGACGACGGCCGGATCCGCGCCCGCCCGTTCCGCGAACAGCAGGCCCTCGGCCACCGCTTCGATGGTCAGCCCAACGATGATCTGGTTCGCGACCTTCGCGGTCTGCCCCGCGCCGGGACCGCCGATCAACGTGATGTTCTTCCCGAGTACGTCGAAGATCGGCCGCGCCCGCTTGAACACCTCGGGCCGCCCGCCGACCATGATCGTCAGCGTCCCGTCCCGGGCGCCGAGTTCGCCACCCGACACCGGCGCGTCGAGGTACGCGCAGCCGAGCTTCTCGATCAGCTGCGCGAAGCCGATCGTCGCGGTCGGCGAGATCGAACTCATGTCGATCACCAGCGAACCCGGGTGCAGCCCCTCGGCGACACCGGCCGGCGCGAACAGGACAGACTCGACATCAGGGGTGTCGGGCACCATCAGGATCACGACCTCGGACCGCTCGGCCACCTCCTTCGCCGAACCGCAAACGAACGCGTCGACGTCGGTCCGCCCGCGGTACACCGACAGCTCGTGGCCCGCAGCAATCAAATTGTCGACCATCGGACGACCCATGACGCCGAGGCCGATGAACCCGATCCTCATACCTCACTCCAATCCACGTGCACGACTTCGAGCAGTCCCGCGGTCGGGATCACGACTTCCACCCGGCCGCCGACCACGTTCGGCTCCACGTCCGTCCCGGCCACCAGCAGCCGGACCTTCACCTGATCCGTGGGTACGGCGATCGACACGGTCTGCGGCGGCAACGGCAAGGTCTCCCGGATCGGTCCACGCATCGCCATCGGGTTCGTAAGGTTGACGAGGGCAACGGCCGCGCCGGCGTCACCCTTGTAGACGGCAACATCTACCAATCCTGCGCCCTCGACACTCACGTCCGGCGTCTTCCCGAGCGCCCACGAGACGGCGTTCGCGATCAGCCGCCCGTGGTCGGACTGCAGCGCCTCCCAGAACAGCGCGCCGAGGTTGAACGCGAAGTACACCGTCCGTCCACCGGCAGCGTTCTCCGTGCAGACCACCGCGGGCTTGTCGGGCGCCTCTCGCTGATAGACCTCCTCCATCGGCAGATCCGGGAAGTCCGGGATGAACCGGAACGGCGCCACCGCGTCCGACTCGACGCCGATGATGTGGGTCCCGCCAATGATTCGCTTCGCACCCTGGAACCCGGCGTTCAGCGGGTGCGCCTCCATCAGCGCGATGTAGTTGTTCTGCACCGGCCGGCTCTTGCCGGCCAGCCGCACAGTGAGGACGTCGCCGAGCCCGAAGTCGGAGCGAGCCGCCCCGTGCTCGTCGTACAACGAGCTCTGGTACGCCGCCACGAGCGACCCGCCACCCTCGACGTACGCACGCAGGATCGCGCACTGCTCGTCGCTCAACTGCTCGGCATTCGCAAGTACGACGACCTTGAAGGCACGCAGTCGCTCCAGCGTCATGACCTGGTCGGAGACGAACTCGAACGGGATCCGTGCCTCGACCAGCGCCTGGTAGAAGCCGTCCTCGTGATCGTTGTCCCCGGCCCGCAATTGACCGATCCGGCTTGCGTCGAGCAACGCGACCTCGGCGGTGATCCGCAGATCACGCAGGACTGGTTCGACCGTCGCATGCAGGTTGAACGCCTCGACAACCGGCTGGACCCAGCGCTGATCCTGGATCGTCGCGTTGAATTTCGTGAACCACGGCAGGGCACCCTGCGCGAACCCGTCGACGATCCAGGTCTTCGTCTCCTCGGTGGGGGCGACCGAGTCCTTCCACCGGTACTTGTGTTCCGGGCCGACCGAGGTGATCAGCTGCACCGGCCGGTCCGGGTACACGCCGCGGTTGCGCTTGCCGCACCGGCCGGCGGCCCACGGCGCCTCGATCCCGTGCCGGCCCTGTTTGTCGACGATGAACAGCGGCGAGACCGGTTCGACCAGATCGCGGGCCAGGTCACGCGCCGCGAGCGCGCCCAGGTTGGGCACGAACCGCGCGTGCGGCCGGAGATCCCGAACGGCCTTGTCCCAGATCCCGACCAGTTCCCCCAGCCGCCGATGCCGCCACGCGACGTACTCCGGCCAGCCGTCGCCATGCTCCTCGAGCGGCAACTCGAGACCGCACTCGTCGCGGAACGACTTGCGTGCGCCCTCGCTGTACGAGATCCCGGCGGACCCCTCCCAGCGATTCGCGAAGACCGCGTCCACGTCGTACTCGCGGACGATCTCGCGGATCACCTCGGTAAGGAATTCCCGGTGGTACGGCGTGAACGCGCACGTCAGCCAGACACCCGGGTACGCCCAATGCTCGATCGGGTTGCCGGCCCGGTCCCTGGCGAGCCATTCGGGGTGGGCCTCGGCCGCGTCGGCGTGGATCGCGTGCGGGTCGACACGACCCATGACGGTCATGCCGAGACCGCGGGCGCCGTCGACGAGCGTGCCGAACGGGTCGGTGTCGCCGAGGTACTTGCTGCGGTAGTGGTACTCGAGCTGCGTCGGGTAGTAGGCGATGTAGCCGCCGGCGCTGATACAGGTCGCGTTCGACTTGCTGTCGCGCATCAGGCGCAGCCAGAAGTCAGCGTCGAAGTGGGCTGGATCGTCCTCGGCCAGCGTGATCTGGGCCCAGCGGGTCGCGGTCCGAGGCCAAGGATCCATAGGATGAAATTGTTAGACAAGAATGCACGACTGGCAAGTGCTGATGTTAGCCTGCGAGACATGGAGTATCGCGGGCACGAGCTGAGCGCGAACGTATCGATGCTGTTCACCGAGCTGCCGTACCCGGAGCGGTTCGCCGCGGCAGCAGCGGCCGGCTTTCGGGTCGTGGAGTCGTGGTGGCCGTTTGCCGTACCCGATCCGTCGGCGGCCGAGCTCGATGACTTCGTGCGGACCGTTTCCACGAGCGGTGTCTCGCTGGGTGCGTTGAATTTCTACGGCGGGGACCTCGCGGGCGGCGAGCGTGGGGTCGCGTCCCATCCGGATCGGCAGGACCAGCTCGCGGCCAACGTTTCGGCGATGGTCGGCATCGCCGAACGGACCGGATGCCGGTTGTTCAACCTGCTCTACGGCCAGCTCGACGACCGCTGGTCCCCGGACGAGCAGGCGAAGACGGCTTTGGATGCGATCCGTTCCGCGGCCGCGGCTGTCGGCGCTGTGGGCGGGACGGTGTTGATCGAGCCGCTGGCCGAGGGTCTGAACGGCCGCTACCCGCTGCTCACCGCGGACGACGTACTTCAAGTGATTGCCGCAGTGCAGGATGTCGACAATCTGTCGATGCTGTTCGACACCTTCCACCTCGGCAGCAACGGCGTCGATCTGCTCGCCACGGCGGCCTCGGTGCCCGTCGCTCACGTCCAGCTCGCCGACAGTCCCGGGCGGGGCGAGCCCGGATCCGGATCGCTACCGATCGCTGCGACGCTCGATGTGTTGAAGGCGGCCGGCTATCAGGGCGTCGCGGCCTGCGAGTACAAGCCGACGACGGACACCCTCACAAGTCTGGCGTGGCTCGACTAGCTGCCTGCGTCAACGCATCCACAACCGCTGCTACGGCAGGCGTTCTGGTACGCCGGGTCAGCAGGAAGACCGCTCGTCCGACAGTTCCTTCGGCTGGGAGCCGTACGGCGACACCTGGCGCGCCCTGGCCGATCACCAGATCCGGGAGCAGTGCGCCGGCACCCGTCGTACGGACGAGTTCGAGCAGGATCAGGAAGTCGTCGGAGCTGTAGCGCAGATCGGGCTCGAACCCGCCGAGCTCCCGGCACACGCGGACGTGCATCTCGCGATGACCGGTTCCTGGTTGGCAAGCCGCCCACGGCAGGTCGGCGAGCTCAGCGATCGGGACCCGCTCAGCCGCAGCCGACGGATGGTCTTCGGGGAGGACGACGCGGATGTGTTCGCGGAGCAGGTGCTCGCGCTGGAGATCCGTATGTACTGCGCGCGGCTGGCCGTCGTACTCGTCGCCGACCATCACGTCCAGTTGCTGCAACCGAAGCGCTGGCGCGGCCTGTTCGACCTCGAGCTCGGCGGCCTCGACGCGGATGTCCGGGTAGGCGGAGGCGAGGCTGCGGATCGCCGGCGCGACGATGCGGATGAAGGCGGACTGGAACGCCCCGATCCGAACGACCCCGGCGACTCGACCCGCGGCGACTGCGGCCAACTCGGCCTCGGCCGCCTCGACGCCATCGAGCAGCGTGGTCGCGTGCCGGACCAGGACCTGGCCCGCGGCGGTGAGCCTCACATTGCGGCCGACCCGTTCAAGCAGCGGCGTACCGGCCTCGCGCTCCAGGACGGCCAACTGTTGGGAGATCGCGCTGGGCGAGTACCCGAGCGCGCGGGCCGCGCCGTGAATCGTGCCGCGACCGTGGACCTCGCGCAGCAGACGCAGCCGGTGCAGATCCATCATCCGTTCAGCTTAGCTTCACGATGCTGTCCGTGAAGCCGCGATGGACGTGAACGGTCTACTGGTCGGACCATCGATGTCGTGGGACGCCTCTTCTGTCTTCTTTCCGCCGCCGCCTTCGGAGTCGTGGCCGTGTTCGGCAAGCTCGCGTACGACGCGGGCGTATCCGTCGATGCGCTGTTGCTGGTCCGGTTCGGCCTCGCGGGCGGGCTGCTGCTGATCGTTGCGCTCGCCCGCGGTTCACTGCGCAATCTGCCGCGACGGGCTGTGCTGACCGGATTCGGCATGGGTGTGTTCGGCTATGCAGCGCAGTCCGGTCTGTACTTCTCGGCGCTCGCCCGCCTCGATGCGTCGCTGGTCGCGCTGATCCTGTACCTGTATCCGATCCTGGTCATGGTCGCGGCGATCGCGCTGCGTCGGGAGCAGGCATCCCGCCGGCGCGTGTGGGCGTTGGCGATCGCGCTGATCGGGATCGGGCTGGTGCTGAGCGGAGCGCTCTCCGGGCAGTTCGACCTGCTGGGTGTGCTGCTGGCGTTGGGTGCGCCAATCGTCTACACCGGGTACATCCTGGTCGGCGATTCGCTGACGGCCGACGTACCGCCGCTGGCGTTGACTGCGCTGGTGTGCACAGGGGCCTTCGGCACCTTTCTTGTTCTCGGGCTCTTCCGGGGCATCGAGTTGAACTTCGCCCCCGTCGGCTGGCTGTGGCTGGCGGCGGTGGCGTTGATCAGCACGGTCGCGGCGATCCTGTTGTTCTTCGCGGGGATGGCGCGGGTCGGTCCGTCGGTCGCATCGATCCTGTCGATCTTCGAGCCGGTGGTGACGGTTGCTGCGGCGGCTGTGGTGTTCGGGGAACAGCTCAGTGCTACCCAATGGATCGGCGGCGCGTTGGTGCTCTCCGCCGTACTCATCGTGCAGTGGCGACCGCGGTCGTTGCTTTCGCGGACTTCACCGGAAGTGACTGCGGACTTGACGGTATGAGCTTCAGACAGCGCGGGGCTTGATCGCGCTCACGGCGTACATCGTCAGTGACATGTGGAACGCGCCGCGATCGGCTGCTTCGCCGAGAGTTCGTGCGAAGGCTTCGGCCTCTTCGGCCGTGATCACGCCGGCCTGCAACGAGGTCTGATGCATCATGCCGACGAACCCTTGCCGGGCGCCTTCCTGCGGCTCGAGCCACGTCGCGGCGGTCTCCCCGGTGATCTCGAGGCCCGCCTCGGCGAGTAGGCCGCGCAGTTGGCGGCCGGAGTACGGGTTAGCAGTCTCGTGGAGGAAGTAGCCGACCATCCGCTGCAGTACGTCGGGATCCGCCGGGTGGATGATCGCCGTACCCCAGTCGGTGTCGATGAGCACGATCCGGCCGCCAGGCCGCAGTACGCGCGCCATCTCTTTCACGACCGCGGCGGGATCGTCGACGTGTTGCAGGACTCGCTCCGAGCGCAGTACGTCGACCGACTCGTCCTCGAAGGGCAGCGCCTCGGCGTGACCGTCGACGTACTCGACGTCCGCGCCGGCCGCCCGGCGCAGCGCTTCGGCTCGCAGACCGGGACTCGGCTCCACCCCGATTGCTCTGGCGCCCAGCTCGTGGAGCGCGACCACATCCTCGCCGGTCCCCGAGCCGACGTCGACCGCCGTCTCCCCCGCGGTCGGCGCGAGCTGGTCGAGTGCCCAGGCTTTCAACGTGCGTACTGCGGGCCGGCCCGCCATCTGGTCCAGGACGAACGCCTGCCGGTCGATGTTCTGGTCGGCCACGTGCGCGGCCCGGAAACTGCCGCGCTCGGTGACGAACCCCGCCCCGCCCGGCACTTCGGTATCGGTCATACTGATCTCCCCCTTCAGTAGGCCGAGCGTAGCGCCGGCCGGGGCCGGTTTCATGGCAGCGGCTGCCATTCGTCGTTGCGCATCCGGAGAATCGCCCACCCCACCGCGGCGAATCCGGCGGCCTCCAGACCCCAGCCGATCAGGTCGAGCGTGTGACTGCTCACGATGACGGCCGCCACGAAATGGATCGGTTGCGAGACGAGCACGGCGATCGCGGCCCAGCGCGGCCCGACGTGGGAGCGCCACATCGCGATGCCGAGCAGGATCGTGCCGAGCACGTGACCGATCACGAAGACGAAGCCGGCCACGCTCATCGAGCCGTGCGTGACGTCGGCGGCCTTCGCGATCGACGCCGGGTCGAGTCCCGCCGTACCCGCGGACCAGGTGAACACGTCGCTCGCCGCGGTCCACGGCAGGGACAGGTACCCCGCGATCATCAGGACCACCGCCGCCGCGGTAAGCCACGGCGTACTGCGGCGCGTCAGCCGGCCGACGAAGTACACGCCGGGTACGAGTGTCAGGAACGCGATGTAGCCGAGCCACAGGACGAACGAACTGCGGTCGAGGTTGCCGACGATCTTGTTGACGATGGTCGGAACGTCGTCGGTCGTGTTGTAGGGCAGGAAGTACCGCAGCAACGCCACCGCTGCCGGCCCGATCGGAAGGATCAGGGCGGCCGTCCATCGCCACAGCGGGCGGATGTCCGCGTGCGTCGTCGGCGTCGCTGCGTGCGTCATCGGGGTTTGCGTCATCGCGCACCTGCCAGCTCACGGCGTGGCAGCAGCACCGCAACCACGCCGACGATCGTCGCTGCGACTCCGACACCGGCCGCGACAACCGCTGCGGTGGGTACGTCGGATGCGAAGAAGGCCGGCACCGCCAGCAGCGCGGACGCAATGCGCAGGGTGATCAGCGGAGCGAGCGCCCATCGCTTGCCGCGCCACGCGAGCACTACCAGCACCAGGCTGAGCAGCCCGATCACGGCCGAACCGATCGCGATGCTCATCGGCGGGTGATCACCGTCCGTCGTCAACGGCGTGGCAAGATCTGCCAGGCCGAGCAGTCCGAGCAGAACCAACCCGAACTTGTTCATCTCAATACCCCCTCATCAGGTGTTTCCGACTGCCCAACCGTCGCTTGCCGTGTGGGGGTCAGGCCTGGGCGTGCGCTCCCTGCGGCTCAGGCGGTTCCCCGCTCCGGCCGGGATTCCGATCCCGAGACGCCGGGAACCCTTTGGGCGCACACTTCGGGTATGACCACCACCGCAGCGAGCCGAAGGGGTCTCGTCGGCCTGCTTGCCGGCTTCGTGGTCGCCGAGGTCGCGGTCGCCGTCGGCTACCTTCTCGCGATCGGCTGGGGCTGGCACGAGCTGGTCGACTCGTTCATGGTGACTAACGGCCTGATGGCCTTGACGTTCGGTCTCTGCGGCGCCGTCATCGCGTGGCACCGGCCGTCCAACCCGATCGGCTGGCTCTTCCTCGCGGACGGGATCGGCCACGCGACGACGCCGCTCGGAGGTGCGTTCGCGCAGTACCTTGCCGACACCGGCGCCTCGGTCGCCGCGCAGCGCGTGCTCGTCACGATCTCGATCGCCGCGTGGCCCTGGTCGATCGGGCTCTTCCTGCCGTTGGCGCTCCTGCTCTTCCCGACCGGCCGTCTCCTGTCGCCGCGCTGGCGGTGGGCGGCCATCGGTGTGGTGGTGACCGCCCCGCTCTTCGTGCTGGAGATGGTCGGCAGCGGTGATCCCGTCTCCCCCGGCCTTCCGCACGGTTACCTCGCGATCCCGTCGTACGACGCGCTGCAACCACTGTGGACGGCGACCGAACTCCGCAACCTGGTCGCGATCCTGCTGGCGATCGTCTGCCTGACGATCCGCTATCGGCGTGCCGACGAAAAGGGCCGACGGCAACTCTTGTGGTTGCTGCTGGCATCGGTGATCGCGATCTTGTTCGTGACGCCGTGGGCCTTGGTCGCGGGTACGCCGATCCTTGTGCTGCTGGCGATTCCGCTGATCCCGATCTCGGTGGCGGTGGCGATCGTTCGCTACCAGTTGCTCGACATCCGGTTGGTGATCTCGCGGGCGCTGACCTGGGGACTTCTGTCGTTGGGTGCCATCGGCATCTACGCGGTGCTGGTGGCGCTACTCGACTCGCTGATCGCGTCGCAGGTCGGGCGGTCCGCGGCGGTCACGGTCTTCGTCGCGCTGATCATCGCACCGGTTCTGCCCCGTCTGCAGCAGCTCGTCGATCGAGCGCTGTACGGCGATCGGCACGACCCCGCGCGGGTCGCGTCACGCGTCGGCGAGCAGTTGTCGGCCGGGCTCCCCGGTGTCGTCGCCGCCATCCGCTCCGCGCTACGTCTTCCGTACGCCGCGTTGATCGTCGACGGCGAGGTGATCGCCGTCGACGGCACGCGGGGAGCCGTCGTACCGCTGGACCTTTCGTACGGCGGGGAGGTTGTCGGATCGCTCGATATCGGCGTGCGATCGGGTGAGTCCGGGCTGTCGTCGGCGGACCGCAGCGTGCTCGGGCTGGTCGCCGTACCACTCGCTGTTGCCGTGCACGCGACCCGGCTGTCCGCCGAACTCCAGTCCTCCCGCGAGAAGCTGATCTCCGCCCGCGAAGAAGAACGCCGCCGCCTCCGCCGCGACCTCCACGACGGCCTAGGCCCCACCCTCACCGGCATAGCCTTCTCCGCCGACGCCGTAGCCAACCTCATAACCCCCAACACCTCCGCCGATGCTTCGCAGGCTGTTGAGCTTTTGACGAGGTTGCGTGCTGATATCCGGACTGCGATCGGCGACATCCGTCGGCTTGTGGACGATCTGCGGCCGCCTGCGTTGGATGAGCTCGGTCTGGTTGGGGCGTTGCGGCAACGGGCCGATCAGTTGTCGTTCCGTGCGGACGGCGCCTCGATTCAGGTCGCGGTCTCCGCCAACGGGTTGCCGACGTTGCCGGCTGCGCTCGAGGTCGCGGCGTACCGCATCGCCACCGAAGCGCTCACGAACGTCGTACGCCACTCGCGCGCGACGTCCGCCGTACTCGCGCTCCGCTGCGGCAGCGACCTCGAGATCGAGGTGACCGACGACGGCCCACCGAACGGTGCCTGGCGCCCCGGCGTCGGCCTGCAGGCAATGCGCGAACGCGCCGCCGAACTCGGCGGCACCTTCAAGGCCGGCCCCACACCGACCGGCGGCATGGTCCGCGCTTGTTTCCCCCTCGCCACGACAACAGCCACGACACCAGCCACGACACCAGCCACGACACCAGCCACGACACCAGCCACGACGACAGCCACGACGACGCCGGTCTCCCGCCGAGAAAGGCGCGAGATGCCCGAGGCTCCGACTGCCCCGACGACCTCCCCGCTGGAGCCGCGATGACCATCCGCGTCGTGCTGGCCGACGATCATCCGGTGGTCCGAGCCGGCCTGGCAGCACTCCTGACGTCGCTCCCCGGCATCGAGGTCGTCGGCGTCGCGTCCACCGGCCGCGAGGCGGTCCGCGAGGTCATCACGAGCCGCCCTGATGTCGCCGTACTCGACCTCCAAATGCCCGACCTCGACGGCTTCGCCGCCACCCGCGAGCTAGCACGATCAGCGCCGGACACCGCCGTACTCGTCCTCACCATGTTCGAGGACGACGACTCGGTCTTCGCCGCCATGCGCGCCGGCGCCCGCGGCTACCTAGTCAAAGGTGCCGAACAGGAAGAGATCGCTCGAGCCATCCGCGCCGTCGCCGCCGGCGAAGCCATCTTCGGCCCCGGCGTCGCCCGCCGCGTCCTCACCTTCTTCTCCGCCCCACCGCCCGCCGACGACCCGTTCCCCGAACTCACCACCCGGGAACGTCAGATCCTCGACCTGATCGCCGCCGGCCTCTCCAACCCCGCCATCGCCGACCGCCTGAACCTGGCCTCCAAAACCGTCGCCAACAACGTCTCCACCATCTTCACCAAACTAGGCATCGCCGACCGCTCCACCGCCATCATCCAGGCGAGGAACGCAGGGCTGGGGACCGAGGAATCGCGTTGAGGTAGCGGTTGCCGATGGTTTGGAGGTGGGTGAGGAGTTCTGGTGGGCCGTCGACGTGGAAGTCGAGGCCTAGCATGCCGATATAGACGGCAACGATTTCGAGGGAGTCTGCGCCGGTGACGAGGACGCACGTGTTGTCGTCGATGGATTCGACGATGCCGACGGCGGCGTGGATGCGGGACAGGACTTCCTGGGCGGGGGCGTCGACGATGATGCGGGCGTGGACCTTCCAGCCGGTGGTTGCGACGTCGCGCAGTACGAAGTCGGTGTAGTCCTCGTCGGCGATGGGGCGCGGCTGGTACTTGCGACCCGTTGCCATCCGCAACGTTATCCAGTCGACGCGATACGTCCGCCACGTTGACTGTTCGTCCCGCGCGACGAGGTACCAGTAGCGCTGCCAGCTCACGAGACGGTAGGGCTCGACGAGAATCGGCAAGTCCTGTACGACGCCGGATCCTGCCCCGCGGGTCGGGCTGCCCGGCGCGACGGCGTAGTCGAACCGCAGGTAGTGCTCGTCGCGGATGCAGGCTGCGATCGTCGCGAGTACGGCGGGATCGATCTCGGGATCGGCCACGTTCGACCCGGTGTTGTCGGGCCCCTTCTCCATCGCCCGGTGGATCGCGGTGACCTGGCGCTGGAGACGATGCGGGAGGACCTGCTCAAGTTTGGTCAGCGCGCGAGTGCTGCACTCCGCCATCCCCATCACGCCGGCGCCGGTGCGCAGTCCGACCGCGACCGCGACCGCCTCCTCGTCGTCGAGCAGCAGCGGCGGGAGCTTCGCGCCGACACCGAGCTGGTAGTGCCCGGCCGGGCCGCGGGTCGCATCGACCGGGTACCCGAGTTCGCGGAGCCGGTCGATGTCGTTGCGGATCGTCCGCGTCGTCACCTCGAGCCGCTCGGCCAGCTCCGTGCCGGTCCAGGCCGGCTTCGTCTGCAGCAACGCCAGCAAGGACAGCAGCCGCTGCGAAGTCTCGAGCACAATCAATCTCCCAATTAGGAATCTAATGTTCCTATACGGATTCTACGGTAAACCCATGAGCACAAACGAGAGCATCCAGTCCTTCACCGTCAAGATCGACCACGCCGACCTGGACGATCTGCAGGCCCGTCTCGCGCGGACCCGGCTGCCCGAGCCCGCTCCCGGCGACGACTGGGACCTCGGCACCCCGAACCACTACCTCCGCGAGATGGTCGACCGCTGGCAGAACACGTTCGACTGGCGCGAGCAGGAAGCGCGGATGAACGAGTTCCCGCACTACCTCACCGAGATCGACGGTCAGACCATCCACTTCATCCACGTGCCGTCCGCCGTCGAGGGCGCGACGCCGCTGCTCCTGCTGCACACCTACCCCGGCTCGTTCGTCGACTTCCTCGACATGATCGGCCCGCTGACCGACCCCGCGGCGTACGGCGGCTCGGACGAGGACGCCTTCTCCGTGGTGGTCCCGTCGATGCCGGGCTTCGCCTTCAGTACGCCCCTGGTCGAGCGGGGCTGGACGATGGCGCGGGTGGCGAGGACCTACGACACGCTGATGCGACGGCTCGGCTACGAGTCGTACGGCGCGCACGGGTCCGACGGCGGCGCGATGATCTCGCGCGAACTCGGCGTACTGAACCCTGAAGGTTTCCTCGGCCTGCACGTCCTGCAGCTGTTCTCGTTCCCGTCGGGCGACCCGGCCGAGTTCGAGAAGTTCACGCCGGAGGACTACGCGGCGCTCGAACACCTGAAGTGGTTCCAGTCGGTCGGCGGGTACAACGCGATCAACTCGACCCGTCCGCAGACCGTTGCCGTCGGCATCTCCGACTCACCCGTCGGCCAGCTGGCCTGGAACGAACTCTTCAACAACTTCGGCAACGGCACCAGCCTGGTCAGCCGCGACCAGATCCTGACCGAAGTCTCGCTGTACTGGTTCACGAACAGCTCGGCCGCGGCCGGCCGCTACCACTACGAGGAAGCGAACTCCGGCGCCGAGCCGCAGCTCAACCACGCGCCGACCGGCGTCGCCGTGTTCGCGGACGACTTCAAGACGATCCGCCCGCTGGCCGACCGCGACAACACCAACATCGTCCACTGGTCCACCTTCGAGAAGGGCGGCCACTTCGCCTCCCTCGAATGCCCGAACGACGTAACCGCCGACCTACGGAAGTTCTTCCGCAGCCTCTGATCGTTTGAGGGCCGGCTCGCAGATCGCGGGCCGGCCTTCTCAGCCTTTCAGCTCGATCTTGCCGACCACCTTCGGCCCGACGGTGTCGAGCATGAGAATTCCGTCCTGGAAGAAGTTGCTGAGGTAGATCCGCTGGCCGTCCTCGCTGACGGCCAGGTCGATCGCCGCACCCAGGTCGTCGCTGAGTGACCCGACCACCTGGTGGTTGCTGAGGTCAACGATCCGGACCACGTCGTGGCCCCCCTCGGTCCCGAGGACGTAGAGCTTCTTGCCGTCCGAGGCCGCCGTCCGTGACCCGTCCGGCAACGGCTGCGGCGTCGGCCGGGTGGTGTCCACATTCGTGTTGATGACGGCGTACTTCGCAACGCCGATCGCGTACAGCATTCCGTCCCGCCCCGGCGCGAGATCACGCGGTTCGGAATCGAGCATGATCGGGGCCTGCGCAGCCTGACGGGTCTTCGTGTCGATCACCGCGACGCTGTCCGACCCGCCCGCGACGTACAGGCGTTCGCCCTTCTCGTCGACCGCGATATCCACCGGGTCCGGTCCGCTGGCAATCGGACCGCCGACCGTCTGCATCGTGTCGGTGTCGACCTCGGTGATCGTCTGAGACGCTTTGCTGAGCACGTAGAGGCGGTGGGCCGCCGTGCTCAACGTCAGCTCGGTGGAGGCAGGCGCGACCGGGATGGGTTGACCGACCACCTTCCACGCGGCGACGTCGATCACCGAGATCGTTCCGGACTCGAGGTTCGAGACATACAGCTTCGCCCCGTCGGGCGAGAGGACGAGCCGGCTCGGTTGGACGCCGACGCGGAGCGCATCGCCGACTTGCTCACGGGTCGTCGTACTCAGCTTGATGATCCGCCCGTTGCTGATGTCGGCGGCGTACAGGAACTGGTTGTCGGGGCTGACGGCGAGACCGATCACGGTCGGCGCCTTGGCGGCGGCCGGTACGACGGCGATCGCGACCCCACCGAGTACGGCGGGAGCGAGCAACGTTGCCGCCATGAACCAGCGTGCTGTCGGCAGGCTGGTGCTTGCCGGCCGGATGACGGCGACGATGCCGAGCAGCAACCAGACGGCGAGCAGGCCGAGCGCAGGCAGGCTGAAGCCGTCAGGCTTGTGGAAGAGACCGATCCAGACGACGAACCCGCCGACCACCCAGCCGGCAATGAACGGACGTCCGAAGTTGAGCAGTGGACCAGCAAGTGCCAGCTCGGCACCGAGGATGCCGAGGAGGGCCGGGAGCAGCCGGTCGAGGGTGGTCGGGCCGAGGAGGTGTGGTCCGTGGCGGTACTGGTCGACCACCAGGACGAGGATGAGGATCGCCGCTGCGACGCCCAGGAGTAATAGCCGTCCGTTGGGACGGGCCATCGCCGGGCGCCATCTGACGAAACTCAGGACACCCGCAGCTAGCCAGGCCAGATGGGCCGCAGCAACCAGCCACCCGGGGCCGACCTTCAGGGGCGCGGGGAGCAGGTCCGTCAGCCAAGTCGTCAGCAGTACAGCACTCACCAGCCCCGGCACCGACAGGCCCGCCACGAATACCGGCCCCGCCTCGCGGAGCCTCAACTGCGCGACCACCGCTACGCCGAGGACCGTGGCAACGGCGATCGAGTACCACGTCGCGTCCAGCGCCGCGGACGCGATCGCCAGTCCCGCGGCCGCTACCGTCAACAGGAAGATCGGAAGGTCGATCGTCGGCAGACCGAGACGATCGCGCCATCGGCGTACGGTCGCCCGTGCGGCGTTGCCGAAGGTCGGTCCGGTTGCCCGCGGTCGTGGCTGAGGCGACGCTGATGCGACCGGCTGCGGTTTGGGCTGCGGCGGTGCGTCGAGGTAGGCCTGTGCCGTGGTGGAGATCGTCCGGCTGTCGTCGTTCGTCAGCTGCTCCAGCTTCGCTCTCGCCGTTTGCCGCACGTGCTCGTTGCTTGCCTGCAGCAACTGTCCTAGCTCCTGGAGGCCTGCCTCCCGTAACGGCTGCAGAGGACTGTCCAGGTTCGCGGTGATCCGCGCCGGCAGCGTCCACCCCACGTTGGCGGCGATGACGGTCCGGCCCTCGACGTCGGCGAACTGCTTGGGCCGCTGGCTCGGCTGCTCGGCGACCACCGCGTCGTACACGTAGCGATACAGCTCATCCGCGGTGATGTCGCCGTCGGCATCCAGATCGGCTGCACCGCTGCGCAGACCCGCCACCACGTGACGCGTGAACACGGACTGCGCCGCCTCGCCGTGGATCTCACTGCCTTCGAACGCGTACTGCCTCGAGTCCGTGGCTGTCAGCACGATCCGGCCGCGACCACCGAGTTCGGCTTTCGTATGTATCGCTGCGTCGGACTTCGCGTACCGTTCGACGGTGTACGCGCCCGCGTAGCAACAGTCCAGAATCAGGATCTTCTGCCGGGCCGAGCTGTCCTCGACGGCCTCATCGATCATGTGCGCCGGCAGAGCGCTGAACCGCAACCGCTCACGTTTGGTGTTCTTCATCGCTAGGTAGAGCCGGCCGTTGTCGTCCTTCAGACCGTGACCGCTGAAGTACAGCAGGGTCAGATCGTCACGCTCGGCCGATGCGTAGAACTCACCGATCGCCTCGCCCACGCGACTCGTCGGTTCGTTGATCAGCACCTGCACCTCGAATCCCGCGATCGCAGGATCTTCGAGTACGTCGGCCAGCGCCTCCGCGTCCTGCGCCGGCGTCGTGAGTCGGCGCAGCCCGGCGTCCTCATACTCGTATGTCGCCACCAGCAACGCCCGTCGACGCCCCACGGTTCAGCTCGCTTCGTGCTTGCGCAGGAACGCCTCGATCAACCGTTCCTTCTCCTCGGTCGTCGCCGCGTCCACCTCGATCGAGTCCGCGCCGATCGTCAACGTCACGCGCTGCTGCGGGCTCCGCCGTACCAGCCAGTCCTTGAGAATCGTGACCAGCACCGACACCATCCCGCCGGCGCCGCCCAACGCGATCGCAACCTGACCCACGACGGCGGCATCGCCCTTGCTGCCCTCGGGAGCAGCCGTCCGTACGTCGCGGGTGTCGAACTCACCCAACTCCCGCCGCAACTGCCGTATCCCCCGATCGGCAAACTCCGGATCGTCGTCCACCAGCCCGACCTGCACCCAAACCCCCACAGAACCCCTCCCAGCAATCGCGACTCATGATCCCGGGTCCGGGTGTGATTCCGCAACGGTCGGTAGCCATTTGCCGACGCAACGCAGAGAGCCCGGAGTGCTCACGCACTCCGGGCTCCTTTGGGCTCCACCCTTCTGGAGGGACGTCTGGGCAGAGCTTCCTGGCCGGGCTCGACCTAGACCCGCCGGCGCTCCCACCGATTCCGCCGCGTACCCCCGAAACCGCAACGAACACCCCGCCGCCCAAGGCCTCCCCGAATCCTGCATCGCCGCACCGAATGGCGCACCACAAACCCCTCCCCCACCCAGTGACGCTACGCCCGCCGGATTCCTCCGACAACGCCTCATACGCGTGACTAGCGCGGCCGGTTCAGGAACTCCTCGAACAACGCGGCCCGCTCGTCGTACGTCGGTCGCTCCAACTCGATCGAGTCGTCCCCCAGCGTCACCACAACCTTCCCCGGACTCTTCCGCCGCTGGATCCAATCCCGCAGTACGGCGACCAACGTCGGCACCCCACTCGCCCCCACCAACGCCACCGCGATCGCGGTCGACCCGTCATCGCGAGCCGACGGCTCCTTCACATCCTGCGTAGGCATCCCTTCCCCCGCCAGTTCCTTCCGCAACTGCCGGACAGCCTTCGCACACCGCCCCTCATCCATCCCCGCATCCCCCACGACCCGAACCTCAACCCACCGCGGCTCACCCATCCACCACTCCCATCAGTTGCCCCCGGCCCCCTGTGGATAACTCCCCCGCCGACCAGCCCTCAACTCCTATTCTGCTGAGAACCCCACCGAAAGGGTCCCCATGAACCCCACCGAAACCGAGCCCATCTGCCTGATCACCCCCTCCACCGCCGCCGAACTCCTCCCCCACATGCTCACCCGCTTCCACCTCGGCTACCAAGACCCCCTAATCTTCGGCACCACCAAACCAGAAGCCGTCCTAATCCCCTACACCCTCTGGCAATCCCTCAACCCTGGGGATAAGTACAACGAGCGCGCAGTTGACTCGTCTAGGCTGGAAAGGTAGCCAGCGAAGGAGCTCAGATGTCGACGGAGACACCGCAGGATCGGCCGAACGGTGACCGCGTCAATGTGATCGACACGGCGACCGCGGCGTACAACCTGCCTCGGATGTTGCAGCGGTTCCGTGCGGGGCGGACCGAGCCGCTGATCTTCGGCGACGACGGTCAGCCGGAAGGTGTCGTCGTCCCGTTCGACCGATGGGAGCAGCTCGAGCAGCTGGCCGAGGACGCGGAGCAGGCCACGGAGATTCGCGAGGTTACTCAGCGACGCCTGGCGACGAACCGCGCCGAGGACTACGTCTCGGCCGATGACCTCGCAGCAGAGTTCGGTTGGAATCTCGACAGCGACAACGAGCCGCCCAAACCCCGATGACGGCCAGGTATCACCTGATCCTCGATCCGGACCTCCGGGACGAGCTTCGTGAGCTCCACGCCCGCGCCCAGGCAGACCCGAACGGTGTAGCAGCCAGCAATTCGAAGCAGTCCGCGTCGCCTTGAGCGCCTTACGCGAAGGTCGGGAGGCCGAGTTCGCCGGCGAGCGTCTCGGCCGTTCCGACAACCATCCAGACCTCCGCGACTGCGCCGAGATCAAGATCCCGGTCGTAGAGGAGTTCAACCGGCGCGGTCGGCCGATGGGCCCTTCGCACCGAGTCACCTACCGGGAGTTCGAAGGCCCGACCGAATCGTCCCTGCCGGTGCGACAGGTCATCGCCTTCGCGCCCCGCAAGAACGGCGAGATCTTCGACGTCACGGCCAACCGACTCGGCCGCTCAAAAGGCGTCGCCCTCGACGAACTCGACCACCTCCCGACAGTCCGCCCCATAACCGGCCCCGGCAAAGAACCCGACCGCCTCATCGGCCCGCCCCGCATGGCCCTACCCCCTGACCTGGCCCAATCATTAAAGGCCTTGGACGGCCTGGCCCCACCAACCAGCACCCCACCTACAACAACGAACCACCCGCCCGCCGCTCAACGCCAACCCCCAACCGAGGCCCTTCCCAGAGCAGGTGAACAGTTGCTGAGTCGAACCAGGGCCCCAGTCATTCGGGGAAGCGAAGGTCGGGAATCGCGGTCAGGTCGATGCCATAGCGGGCGTACACCTTCGTTGTGTTCTCACCCGTCAGCCGGTCTTCAGAGATCCCCAGGGTCTTACCGACGTCGACCACGTGCTCTCGCGACCGTCCTTCAATCTCCAGGTACGGCGGGATCAATGGCCACCAGTCGATCTCCAACTCAGCGCCCTGGAGCTCGAAGCTCGCCCGACGATTCTCCTGGTACGACTTCGCGACGAACCCCATCCGTCCTAACAACTCGTTCGTCGTCTCGAAGTCCCCCACCACCACCTCGGTCTCCGTGGTTCCGTCGATGCCGTCGTGCGCGATCTCCTTCACGGTCAGCGTCACCGCCGTACCGCTGTCTCGCAACCGAATCCATCGTGACTCGTCGCCCGCCTGAATGTCGTACACGTACCGCCTGAACATGCGGTGCCCAACCTGACGCCCACCGGCAAGCAGGATCTTGTCCGCCAGCCCGTTCGGCTCAACATCCAACACTTTCGCCTCGAACTCGATCGGCATATCACTCTCCCTCGGCGCCATACTTGAGCGCGAGCTTCCGCAATTCCGTCTCCCGCAGCGAGAGAATTTCCGCGCGAAGATCGCTCCGCACGAACTCTTCCACAGGCAGACACAAGTCCATGCGTTGGATGCAGACGCCCACCTGGAAGCACCCGTCCCGATCACGATAGAGCCGCACTCACGTGATCAACTGAAGCCGTGGTAGGCACCGACTGCGCGCCTACCGCGGTTCCAGCGTCACATCGCTTAGCGGCGGGGCACTGCGCAGGACACCGCCGCGAGTCCGACTGGCGCTACAAGACGATGAACCTCGGCGATGATCCCGCGATGCTTGGCGTTGCCGCGATCGTGGACCTCTGCCGTAACGACCTCGCCATAGCAATTCAGCTCCAGGTAGCCGATCTCGTTGTCGTACAGATCGACGTTCACGAAGTGCGGGTCGGCTCCCCGCCTCGTGCGGACGTGTGTCAGGTCAGTCATGTTGCTCCCTACTTGGTGGACGTGGCTCGAAGGTCCGTCACGCCCCGCCGGACAACACACGGCAGCATCGGGGCGACGAACAACCAACTGGACCGGCACTAACGCGGCCGCGCCCCGCTCAGAGGGCTATGAAGATCACGAGGCGATGACCAGCCGAGTAGCTCGAACTAGAGCGACGGAGCACCTGGAACGCCTGAGAAGCGATCGGCCAACAGCCTAGCGATAGGCAGGGGCTTGTCCACAAGACACGCGTACGACGGTCTCAAGCCGGTGGGTTGTCGGTGGGTTCTGGCAAGCTCCTCTTGAAGGGGTGATTGTTGGATGGAGTCGGGGATTTACGACGCGCTCGTCACGAATGGGCTGCTCGAGGCGATCGTGGCTGGTGAAGCCGGCGGGCAGGTTGCTGTGCTTCACGATGTCGATGAGGCTGATCAACCAGAGGTTCTAGCCCGGCATGTGAGTGACGCCGTACTGCGGGTGCTCGGGAGCACTCGAGATGAGGGGAAGCGGGTTGCGCTAGTCAACGACTTGCTCCAGCGTCTGGCGGAGCACGCCGATGGGTTGCCCAATGGCACCCCTCGTCAGTTGCACGCCTTGCGGCCGCCCGCTCAACCGGGCATCACGACGTACGGCGATACGCGTCCAAGTACTCCGCTCTCCGACGCGGCCCTGCTCACCAACTCCCATGGTGAACCGTCATTGGGGCCGGAACTGCGCGCTGAGATCGACACATCTGATGAAGTCGATCTGATCTGTGCGTTCGTGAAGTGGTACGGCCTCCGCTTGCTCGAGCCCGAGCTGCGTCGTCTGCGACTTCGCAATGCCCCGTTCCGCGTCATCACGACCACTTACCTGGGCGCGACCGATCGTCCCGCCCTCGACCGGCTCGTGAACGACTTCGGCGCAGAGGTCAAGATCCAGTACGACGTACTGCGCACGCGTCTGCACGCGAAGGCGTGGCTGTTTCGACGAAACACTGGCTTTGACACGGCGTACGTCGGATCTTCCAATCTCTCGCGCGCCGCTCTGCTCGATGGCGTTGAGTGGAATGTTCGGCTCTCGCGGATTGGCACGCCCGGTCTGCTGAAGAAGTTCGGCGCGACGTTCGATACCTACTGGAATGACTCGACCTTCGAGTCCTACGATCCGGCGCGCGACCGCGACCGCCTCGACGACGCGCTCGCGGAGGCTGGCAACCGCAAGACGTCGGATCGCGTCACGATCTCACTCGCAGGCCTCGAAGTACGTCCCCGGCCGTATCAAGCCGAGATGCTCGAGGAGATCGAGGTCGAGCGTGAGGTCCACGACAGACACCGCAACCTTGTTGTAGCCGCGACTGGTACGGGCAAGACGGTCATCGCCGCCCTCGACTACCGGCGGCTGCGCGACGCCGCGCTTCAGCGTGGCGAGCCCGCGCCCTCGCTCCTGTTCGTCGCCCACCGACGAGAGATCCTGCAGCAGTCACTCCGCACGTACCGCGAGGTCCTTGCCGACGCCAGCTTCGGCGAGGAATACCACTCAGGCACGCGTCCGGAGCGATGGCGACACGTGTTCGCGTCGGTGCAGGCCCTCCACGCGTACGACGTCACCACGACGCCGGCGGACGCCTTCGAGATCCTGGTCGTTGACGAGTTTCACCACGCGGCTGCACCGACCTATCGACGCCTTCTCAATCACCTTCAACCTCGCGAACTGCTCGGTCTGACTGCGACACCCGAACGGACCGACGGCTTCGACCTGCTGAGCTACTTCGGCGGCAGAACAGCAGTCGAGCTGCGACTCTGGGAAGCTTTGTCAGCCGACCTTCTCTGCCCGTTCCACTACTTCGGCATCGCGGACGGCACACAGCTGACAGATCTGCAGTGGAAGCGCGGCCGATACGACGAGCAGGAACTCGAGAAGCTGTACACCGGCAACGACAGCCGCGCGGCCATCGTCCTGCGCGAGGTCCGGGACAAGCTCTCCGACGTACACACGATGAGAGCGCTCGGCTTCTGTGTTTCGATCGCTCACGCCGACTACATGGCTAGAGTCTTCAACGATGCCGGCATCCCGGCGCGGTCCGTCTCCGGGCTGACTCCGAGTGCTGAGCGCGATCAGGCTCTGCGTGATCTGAAGGACCGCCGTGTCAACGCGCTCTTCGCCGCCGACCTGTTCAACGAAGGGCTCGATCTTCCCGAGGTCAACACCGCCCTCTTTCTCCGTCCCACCGAGAGCCCAACGGTCTTCCTCCAGCAGTTGGGCCGCGGTCTGCGCCAAGCTGACGGCAAGCCCGTCCTCACGGCACTCGACTTCGTCGGACACCAACGCAAGGAGTTCCGCTTCGACCTGCGCTTCCGAGCGCTCACCGGCAACACCCGCCGAGGCCTAGAGCGACAGGTCGAACAAGGCTTCCCGCTCCTTCCATCTGGTTGTCAGATCGTCCTCGACAAAGTCGCGCAGGAAGTAGTGCTCTCAAACCTCCGAGGTCAGGTCACCGGACGCTGGCAGGACATGGTGAGGGAACTCAAGGCACAGGGCGAACAAACCCTGCCGACCTTCCTCGACGAATCGGGCGCCGACCTGAGCGACGTACTGCGGACCGGCCGGAGCTGGACAGCTCTGCGCCGTGACGCCAGACTGCCAACACGCCAGGGATCCGCCCACGAATCTGGCCTCCTGCGACGCGTACGCGCTCTCGCACACGTGGACGACCCCGAGCGACTTCAGACCTATCGACGACTCCTCCAAGACGACGGCCCGACGTACGACGAACTGTCGCCGAGCCACCGCACCTACGCCCGCATGCTGTTCTTCTCACTCTGGCCAAACGGCGGAGGCTTCTCGTCGTACGCCGACGGTCTCAGCGCGCTCCGTCAGGAGCGGGCCGTGCGCGACGAACTGCTCGAGGTCACCGACTTCGCGATGGACCACGCAAGGCACCGCACGCACCGTCTCGCCAACCGGCTCAGCGATCTCCCGCTCCGCGTGCATGCCCAGTATCAACGCGAGGAAATCCTGGCCGCGCTCGACTACGCCAACCTTCAGCGGCGGCCCAGCACGTTCCAGTCCGGCGTCGTCTACTCGCCGGAGCGGAACGTCGATGCCTTCCTCGTCACCCTCACCAAATCGGAAGCGGATTACTCGCCGACGACGATGTACCGGGACTACGCGATCAGCCCGACCCTTTTCCACTGGGAGTCCCAGAGCAACACCTCCGTGGACTCCCCCACAGGTCAGCGCTACCTCAACCATCGCGACCTAGACACAAACATTCTGATCTTCGCCCGCCAACACAAACTGACCGACCTAGGCACCGCCCCGTACCTCTTCCTAGGCCCAGCCACCTACACCTCCCACACCGGCAGCCGCCCCATAGCCATCACCTGGCACCTAACTCACCCCATGCCGACAGAGGTCTTCCAGGCAGCGTCTGTTGTTGCTTAGCGGGTTAGGTCGGCGGTGAATTGGTAGGCGTCGCCTCTGTAGTGGTTGGTGCCGGAGAGGAGGGGGGTGGTGTCTTGGGTGTAGGCGATTTCGGTGGCTACCAGGATGGCGGCGGCGGGTGGGAGGTTGAGGAGGGTGGCGAGGGTTTCGGTGGCGTTCTGGGCTTGGACTGTGTAGCGGGAGTAGGCGAACTCGATGCCGTGGGATGAGAAGAGTTCATAGAGGGACATGTCGGTGAGGTCAACTCCAGTCAGCCAGGGGGCGACCGCGACGGGGATGACCAGGTCTTCGACGGTGACGGGGCGGCCGTCCATGCCGCGGAGGCGGCGGATGGCTGTTACGGGGGCGGTGGGGGCGAGGTGGAGGCGGTGGGCCTCGTCGAGGGTGGCGGGACGTTCTCGGTGGTCGAGGATCTCCGAGGTGGGGCGGAAGCCGAGTTCGTGGGCCATTTCGGTGAAGGACTGGAGCCGGCTCGGGGGTTCGCGCAGGACCAGGTCGCGGACGTACCAGCCGCGTTGGGGTGATGGGGCGATGAGGCCGTCGTCGGAGGCGGCCTGGAAGCCGGCGCGGACGGTCATCCGGCTGAGCCCGGTCTCCAGGGCGAACTGACGTTCGCTCGGCAGGCGGCTGCCGCTCGGGTACTTCCCGCGGACGATCCCCTCGCGGATCCGTTTCTTGACGCGCTCAACGGCGGGCTCGGTCACGGCCATTACTATACCAGTTTCGCGAGTCAAGCCAGGCGCAATCCCAAACTGGTTCACACTGGCATAACTGGTTTCGGCGTCGTAGGGTGGCGGGAAGTCACGGACGAAGGAGTCACGATGGTCAGCAGGCGGAACGTGTTGAAGTCGGGGGCCGCGCTCGGACTGTTCACGCTGGCCGGTTGCGCGCCGCAGGGCACCAAAGCGAGCAGCGCACCGACCACACCCGCCAAGTCGATCGACGTCGCCAAAGCCGGCACGGTGACGCTGACCATGCTCGACTTCTGGGGCGGTGACGCCGCCAGCTGGGTAGCCAGCGCGGTGAAGGGGTTCCAGGCGAAGTACCCGAACGTCACGATCAAACGTACGTCGGTCGACTGGGGCCAGCTCACGCAGACGGCCAATCTGCGGCTGAAGGAGAAGAACCCGCCCGACATCATCACGGTCAACAACGGCTGGCAGTCTCTCGGCACGCTGTCGAAGGCGGGCCTGGTGCTCAACCTGGACGGATACTCGAAGTCGTTCGGCTGGGACAAGTTCCCGAGCACGATCCTGCGGCAGACGCAGTTCACGCCGGACGGCACCGAAATGGGCAGCGGATCGTTGTTCGCGACACCGGTCGCCAGCTCGTCGCTGATCGGCCTCTACTACAACAAGACGGTTCTCGACAAAGCAGGCGTCGCCCCGCCGACCGATCTCGCCTCGTTCGAGGACGCGTGCACGAAGGCCAAGGCCGCGGGCCTCATCCCGATCGGCTACGGGTCACAGGACAAGGGTTCGTCGACGGCGATTCTCCTTGCCCTGCAAGACCTTTTCGGCGATCAGAAGAAGATCAACGACTTCGTCTACTCGACCGGCGAAGTGAAGGCCGCCGACATCGGGATGTCCGAGGCGGCCGAGCGACTCAAGTCGTACCAGGACAAGGGTTGGCTGACGCCGAACCATGCCGGCATCCAGTACGCCGACGCAATCGACGCCTTCCTCAAAGGCAAATCCGCGTTCCGCTTCGAATACACCGGAACCCTTGCTTTCAAGGGAAATCAGAAGCAGGAGTACGGCTACGTCCAACTCCCGCAGGCCACCGGAGGGAAGGTGGTCGGTACGGGCGCCTCGACGGCCGTCGCGCTCGGATCGAAATGCGCACACCCGGATGTCGCCGCCGCCTTCCTCGATTTCCTCGCCGGCCCGCAAACCGCGCAGTACGTCGTCGAGGCCGGACTCCTGCCCTTGCTCAACGACGTCAAGGCGCCGCCGGACAACCCGGAATTCGCTACCGAGATCGCGGGTCAGCGGTCGCTCGACAAGGACAACGGATACGTCCCGTACTTCGACTGGTCGACGCCGACGATGCTCGACACGCTCGGCGGCCAGGTGCAATTGCTGCTCGCCGGCCGGAGCGCCCCGGACGCCCTGGTCAAGGCGGTGCAGGCCGACTACGACAAGTTCCAGGCCGGACGATGAGTGTTCTAGCGATCGGTCGCACCAAAGCCAGAACCCGGCCCGTCTCGAGGCAAGCCCGCAAACGCCGCTGGATCGGCCTGCTCTTCCTCTCCCCCGCACTCCTGCTGTACGCCGTGATCGTGCTCGTCCCGCTCCTCCAAACGGTCAACTACTCGTTCTACAAGTGGGACGGCGTCAGCGAGCCGACGTGGGTCGGGCTCCGCAACTACCTGGAATTCGGCCGCGATCCGCGGATGTACGCCGCCTTCGGCCACGTGCTCGTGCTGATTCTGATGTTCGGGCTGATCCCGCTCGGCCTCGGACTGATCAGCGCTGCTCTCCTCAGCCGAGCGAAGATCCGCGGTGAAGGCATCTATCGCTGGTTCCTCTTTCTCCCGCAGGTGTTGACGAGCGTCGTCGTCGCCATCATCTGGAAACGCATCTACGCGCCAGACGGTCCGTTGAACAGCCTGTTGCGCGGCGTCGGGCTCGGCCACCTCACGCGTAACTGGCTCGGCGATTTCACCTGGGCGCTGCCGTCGCTCGGCATGATCGGCGTCTGGGGCGGATTCGGGTTCACCATGGTGCTGTTCCTCGCCGGCATTCTCGCGATTCCCGACGAGCTGTACGAGGCCGCGCGACTGGACGGTTCGACGCGATGGCAGGAGTTCTGGCTGATCACGCTGCCCAGCCTGCGCGGGCAGATGGCGATCGCGCTGACACTGACCATCACCGGCGCACTACGGACGTTCGACATGGTCTACATCACCACGCAGGGCGGTCCCGGAACGGCCACGACAACACCGGCGCTTCTGCTCTATCAGTTGGCCTTCGTCAATCCTGATGTCGGCAGAGCATCCGCGACCGGCGTCGTACTGGCCGTCCTGTGCCTCGGTATCGCGGTCGGTATCACGCGGGTCATGGAGAACAAAGACCGATGATCTCCAGGTTCGAACGAGTCTCGAATTACGTCATCGTGATCGCGCTGACGATCGGAGTGCTGTTCCCGGTCGCGTGGTTCGTCCTGACCTCGCTCAGCCCCAACACATCGGGAGCGCTGGATTTCTCCAACATTGCCTGGAGCAACTTCACGGCAGCCTGGCACGACGGGAACCTGGCCCACTCGATGTACGCGTCCCTGGTGATCACGGTGTCGGCGGTCGCCGGGCAAACCGTGCTCGCGATTCTCTCCGGGTACGCGTTCGGGATCCTCGGCGTGGTCGGTGAACGCTTCCTCTTCCCGGTCATCCTGCTCGGAATGATGGTGTCGACCGAAGTGATCGTGATCCCGCTGTACTACGAGTTCCAGCGCATCGGGCTGACCAACTCGTGGCTCGGACTCGTCATCATTCAGCTCGGAATGGGCGTGCCGTTCGGGACATACTGGATGCGGGCGACGTTCAGAGCACTCCCCCGCTCGGTGATGGATTCCGCCGCGGTCGACGGTGCGGGAGTATGGAGCACGTTGTGGCGCATTCTCGTCCCGATGGCACGTCCCGCCGTACTCACGCTGGTTCTGCTTTCGTTCATGTGGACGTGGAACGACTTCTTCCTTTCCCTTATTTTCTTGGGAGATCCGGACAAGCAGACCGCGACCGTTGCCCTGGGCGCCTTCCAAGGTCGGCATGTGCTGCAGGTCAATCTGATGGCGGCCGGCTCGCTGATCGTGTCGCTGCCGGTCGTGGCCCTCTATCTGTTCTTCCAGCGCGAATTCATCAGCGGCGTCATGGCCGGCGCGGTCAAGGAGTGACGTGACGACGACGCCAATCACCGTGCTACCCAGCGCCTCCCGACTCGGCGAGGCAGTGGCGCAACGGATTCTGGACCGACTGACAACAGGCAGCGCCATCATCGGCTTTCCCGCCGGACGAAGCGCCACTCCAGTGGCAGCTGCACTGAGGCAATCCGGCGCCCGGCTGGACGGCCTTCAGATCGTGATGATGGACGAATACGTCACCCAGCAAGGCAGCCGCTGGGAGCTACTTGATCCGAGCACGCCGCACAGCTGTATCGGCTGGGCGCGACGGAACCTGCTGGACCCGCTCGGACTTGGTCCGACCAGTCTTCTCACCCCGGACCCCAACGAGCCCGAAGCGTTCAAACAGGAGATCCTCGACCGCGGCGGCATCGACCTGTTCCTGCTGGCCAGCGGCCAAGGTGACGGTCATGTCGCGCTCAACGGCCCCGGTACGCCGCGGCACGCGCCCACGCGAGTCGTCGAGCTGCCCGAGTCGACCCGCCGCGACAACCTGTCGACCTTCCCCCATCTGCAGTCCCCCGCGGACGTTCCGGCGTACGGCGTCACTATCGGTACTGCGGAACTCGTCGAGCTCTCGCACTCCGCGGTGATGCTGCTCTGGGGGGAGAACAAGGCGTACGCCTTCGACCGCATCACTCGGGCCGACAGTTACGACCCGTTGTGGCCGGCAACCATCGTGCACGACTGCCGCCACCCCCTCATCTACGCGGACGAAGAAGCCGCACAAAAGTCAGAACGAGAAGGAGTCTCCTAGACATGGCTCGAATCAAGCTGGCCTACATCGGCGGCGGATCCTCCCGCGCGGCCGGCACCATGGCGTCGTTCTTGTGGCACGGGCCGGAGTTCGCGGGCTCGGAAGTGGTGCTGATCGACAAGGATCCCGAGCGGCTGGAGATCGTCCGCCGGATCGCGGAGAAGCTCGCGGCACAGAGCGGCGACGGCATCACGGTCACCGCGACGACGGACCAGCGCACTGGTCTGACCGACGTCGACGCCGTACTGACGAGCTTCCGACCCGGCAACTTCGACGCACGCGCGCTCGACGAGCGCATTCCGATCAAGCACGGTGTGATCGGGCAGGAGACGCAGGGGCCGGGCGGGTTCTTCATGGCGCTGCGCTCGATCAACGACATGCGCGGCATCACCGACGACCTGCAAGCGGTCGCTCCGGACGCGGTGATCTTCAACTACACCAACCCGGTCAACATCGTCTCGCAGGCGGTCGCGAGCTACACACCGGTCCCGATCTACTCGATGTGCGAGGGACCGCTCGTGTTCCCGCCCGTCGTACTGCGGGCGGCCGGGCTCGACCCCGAACGGGCCAAGGTCACGATGGCCGGCGTGAACCACAACTGCTGGAGCTACGAACATCTGTACGACGGCAAGGACGTCATGCCCCTGCTCGAGGCGGCGTGGGAGGAGCGCAAGGACGACCCGACGCTCGACGACAATTCCAAGCGCGCGCTGCATCTGGCCGTCGTCATGCAGTCGATCCCGTCGGACTACTTCAACTACTACTACTTCCGGAACGAGGTGTTCCAGGCGCAGCAGGCCGCGCCGCGGACCCGTTCGGAAGTGATCATGAACGAGGTGCCTGGGTACTGGGAGCACTACCGCGAGCAGGCCGAGTCCAGCCACCCGGAGCTCGATCCGGCCCGATCGCGCGGCGGCATCCACGAGCTGGAGTTGGCCATCGACGTGATGAGTGCCTATTACAACGACACCGGCGCACGCCTGCCCGTCAATCTGCCGAACGCCGGCGGCGCGTTGCCCGGTTTCGACGCTGAAACCGTCGTCGAGGTGTACTGCACCGTGAACCGCAAGGGTTGCCACATCGAGCCGCAGCAGCCGCTGCCGCTTGCTGTCCGAGGCATCACGCGTCAGCTCGCCGACTACCAGATGCTCGCGGCGAAGGCTGCCTGGGAGGGCAACCGGGCCGACGCGATCCGTGCGCTCATCGCGAATCCGCTGGTGCCTGACCTGGCGATCGCCGAGCCGCTGTACGACGAGATGGCCGCGGCACACTCGGCGTACCTGCCGGAGAGACTTCTGCGGTGAAGGACGTCTTCCTCGCTGTCGACGCCGGGAACACCAAGACCTGGGCTGGTCTGACCAGTGCCGATGGTGACCTGATCGCCCTTGCACGCGGTGGCGTCGGCGACATCTACGCGCCGGCCGGACCTGAGGCAGCGAGATCGGTCGTGCTCAGCCTCGTCGACGAGGTGCTGACGTCGGCGGACCTGCGCGAGTCCGGCGTCAAGCACGCGGCGTTCCGGTTGGCGGGAGTGGACTGGCCAGTCGACGAGCAGTTCTGGAGCGCGACGCTGGAGCCGCGCTTCGGCAGTCTCAGCATCAAGAACGACGGATTCGCGCTGATTCGGTGCGGACGGTTGGACGGCCAGGGCATTTCCGTCGTACTCGGCACCGGCGCGGCGCTCGCGGGCCGCGGTCCGGAGAAGGAATGGGCGCTGTCGTGGTGGCTGCAGCATCCGCTCGGCGGCGCGGGCCTCGTGAACGAGGCGATGCGCGCGGTGTACCTGGCTGAGCTCGGGATGGGCGAGGCGACGAAGCTTGCCGCCGTACTGCCGCCGCTGCTCGGAGCGTCGACGCCGGAGGAGATGCTCGAGGTCACGACTGCTCGCGGCAACACGTTCGACTTCGCGGCGCAGGCGGCGCATGCTCCGGCGGTCCTGGCGCTCATCGACGACGACCCGGTTGTGGCCGGGCTGGTCGACAGGCAGGCTGAGCGGCTGACGCAGTACATCGGCAGTCTCGCGCGGACCTGTGGACTGGTCAGACCAGTGACCGCAGTAGCCGGAGGCGGCTTGATACCGGAACCGGATTCGCCGATGTTCGCCGCGCTGCGCCGTACCTGCGATCCCCGAGAGATCGAGCTTCGGCACGCCCAGGCGCCGGCCCTCGTCGGAGCGCTGCTCGATGCAATCGCCGAGGGTGGCGCGACGCCGACGGAAATCGTTCGCGCCAGGCTGACTCAGAAGCTCAGCTGATCACACTGTCCTGATTCTTTTGTTGGAAGAGTTGAGCCAGGCGAGCAAGGGTGGTGGGTATGGACTTCACTCATCTTGGGCGTACTGGGTTGTCGGTTAGTCGGATCGTGCTGGGGACGATGAATTTCGGTCCTCACACCGAGGTGGGGGACGCGCACGCGATCATGGACGCGGCGCATGACAAGGGCATCAACTTCTTCGACACCGCGAACGGGTACGGGCGGGCCATCTACCCGGGGCGGACCGAGGAGATCATCGGCGAGTGGTTCGCCAAGGACCCGTCGAACCGGTACAAGACCGTGCTGGCGACGAAGGTGTACGGCGACATGGGCGACGGCTGGCCTAACGAGGGCAAGCTGTCCGCGCTCAACATCCGGCGCGCGCTCGACGCGTCGCTGAAGCGGCTGCAGACGGACTACATCGACCTGTACCAGTTCCACCACGTCGACCGCGCGACGCCGTGGGACGAGATCTGGCAGGCGATCGAGGTCGCGATTCAGCAGGGCAAGATCCTGTACGCCGGGTCGAGCAACTTCGCCGGCTGGCACATCGCGCAGGCGCAGGAGGCGGCCTCCCGACGCAACTACATCGGCTTGGTCAGCGAGCAGTCGATCTACAACCTCCTCGTCCGCGACGTGGAGCGCGAGGTCCTGCCGGCCGCGGAGTACTACGGCCTCGGCGTGATCCCGTGGTCGCCGCTCCAGGGCGGTCTGCTCGGCGGCGTCGTACGCAAGGAGAACGAGGGCGTACGCCGTCTCGAGGGCCGGTCCAAGGAGACGCTGGAGCGTCTGCGCCCGCAGATCGAGCAGTACGAGGCTTTCGCGGACGAGCTCGGCCACGAGCCGGGTGAGCTCGCCCTCGCCTGGCTCCTGCACCAGCCGGCCGTCACCGGCCCGATCGTCGGCCCGCGCACGATGGAGCAGCTCAACTCGGCCGTGCGCGCGGTAGACATCAAGCTCGACGAGAAGGCCCTGGCCCGCCTCGACGAAATCTTCCCCGGCTACAAGACCTCCCCCGAGGACTACGCCTGGTAAGACGCATCAGCCGTATAGAACAGCCGGCCGCCTTCACCAGGTGGCCGGCTGTTCTATGCGTGGACCGCGGTTGTCGGGAGCATGCCGATCAGGGCGTCGGCGGCCAGGGAGGCGGCGGGGCCGGTGGGGACGGCTACCGAGACCTGCCAGTCGGAGGCAGTCCCGGGGGCCAGGGGGACGGTGACGTGGTCGCCGCGTTTGGCGGCGATGCGTTCGGGGACGAGGGCCACGCCGAGGTCGTGGGCGACGAGGGCCAGGAGCGTGTGTACGTCGTTGACCTCGATCGTCACCGGATGAGCGACCCCGGCCGCCGTGAACGCGCTGTCGGAGATCGCGCGGGCGCCCCAGGTCGGGTCGAAATCGACGAACGACTCGCCGATCAGGTCGTCGAGCGTGACGCGGGACGCGTTCGCGAGGCGGTGGTCCGGCGCGCAGACGAGCACCATCGACTCGCGGGACAGCGGCCGGAGGTCGAGCCCGTCGACCGGGTCGCCGGCGGTGGCGACGAATGCGACGTCGAGCCGGCCGGAGGCGAGTTCGTCGAGCATCGGCGTGGAGCCGGCCTGGCGGACCTCGATCTCGACGGACGGGTACGCCGAGCGGAACTTGGCGAGCAGCGCCGGTACGTCGACCACCCCGAGGCACTGCTCCAGCCCGACGGTCAGGTGCCCGCGCAGCAACCCCTGGACCGCGGCGACCGCATCCTTGGCGGCTTCGGCGGCGGCGAGGGTACGGCGGCCCTCGCACAGCAGCGCCCGCCCCGCCTCGGTGAGCTCCACGCTGCGGGTGTTCCGGACGAACAGCGACGCCCGGAGCTCGCGCTCGAGCGCGCGGATCGAGGCCGACAGCCCGGACTGCGAGATCGACATCGCCTCGGCGGCCCGCGTGAAGTGTTTCTGCTCAGCCACCGCCACGAAGTGTTCCAAGTGCCTCAGCTCCATGACTAAGAACTGTAGTCGATCGAATCACCCCGATTCTGCGGCGCCGCATGTTGGATTGCCGCGCCACCCATCGGAGCGGATCGCCAGGCCATCACAAAGGCCTGCTGAAGCGCACCCCAGACGCAGCCGAGCTCGTCTGCCGCAATTGCGATGGCCTGGCGGTTCGCCTCCGGCGGCAGGCGAACCCCAACCACTCACCAACCGTGTCCGGAGCCCGCAGACGCGCTCGATGGCACGGTGAACAGCCCGCTGTGGCGGACGTTGATGAGTGCGGCAGGTCCGCCCGCAGTGGGTGCGGGAGGTATCCACAGCACCAAATCAGCCGGTCTCCGAGCGAGCGGATCCGAATACCTTCTTGGCATGGAAGATCCCTTGGCGGACGAACTCCGCAACCACTGGACAGATACCGAACTCGGCCGGACCTTCGCCTTGCTCATCATCGCCAACGAGCACGCGGCCCAGGGAAGACCGGACTGTGCCGTGGCGATTTGGCAGCAGTTGATCAGCGAAGGAGGTGCAGCCGGCGACAGCGCCAGGGTGGACTATGCCGACTACCTGTTTCTGGTGAACCGGGAGAGCGAAGCCCGGAGCCACCTTGAGGCCGTTATGACCAACGGGCGGATCTACGCCTCCGCGTGGCGCAGCGCGGCCGAGATGCTGGAGCGACGTGGTGAGCTGGACGATGCCCTGCTCTGGTACGAGATCGCGGCCGACAACATGACCGCCGAGGACGTCACCAACACCTACCGGGTTCGAGAGCTGGTGACCGGCAGACGACGCGTGAAGTGGAGGCTGGGACTGCCGCTGGATGGCATCGATCTGCTCGGGGAGCAGGGCGAGGACGAGGAATTGGATCGGGAGGCCGAGCTGCACGATCTCCTCCGCCTGCCAACGGTGAGCAACGGCCGAATCGAGGTGTGGGATCGGAGCGAGTTCGACGACGACGTGCGGTGGCGCAAGCAGCTCATCGGCGGAAACGCTGACCGCTACTGTCACATGGTCGAGCGGGAGCTGCGCAACCGCATGCAGCGGGTCACGATCGTGACCTGGACGTACGGCAATCTGCAGGACTGCCTGCGAAATATCAGCAACCGTCACGAAGAACTACCCGACGGGCGACGTGTCGCCTGGCCGCCGCCGCGCAATCAGCCATGCTGGTGTGGATCGGGCGTCAAGTACAAGAAGTGCTGCGGTGGGCCACTGCCTGCCGCACAGCCTCTGCCCTCTCGTGCGGATCCTAGTGGGTAGGGTGTGAGGCATGGCGGATGAGGAGTTTCGGGTCGAGGTTGTGCTCAGCGACGAGGGGCACGGGTTGACGTTCTGGGACCGGTTGCGGGCGTTGGATCTGGACGACGACGCACGGAAGCGGCTCGGGAGTCAGGTGACGGTGACCCGGGACGGGAACCGGATGCTGATGTACACGCACACACTCGAGGACGCCCAGGAGGCGGAGCGAACCGCCAAGGAGCTGGTCGCCGACGACCGCCTCGACGCCACGTACACGGTCACGCGATGGAATCCGGCCGAGCAGGACTGGACCGACCCGAGCGTTCCGGTCGGCCCGCACGACGCCGCCAGCGACGAGGCGAAGAACGCCGGCATGGAGGTCCCGGACCCGCGGTACGTCGTGGTCCAGGCGTACAAGCCGGAGTTCCTCCGCGATCTCGGTCTGTAACCCGAGCGCGCAGCCCGACCAGCGAACCGCGGAGTCGGACTCGATCGGCCTAGGCTGGCACGCATGGATGTCTTGCTGGGGCCCGTGAGGGAAGACGATGTGGCGTTGTTCCAGCGGTTTCTGGTCGAGCCTGGGTTGATCGGGCTGGACTGGAACGGGTTTCGGGATGCGCAGGCGCCGGTGCGGCGGTTTGCCGAGGACGGGTTCCTCGGCGAGGAGGACGGACGGCTGATGGTCCGGACCGGCGCGGCTACAGGTGCAGAGGAGACGGCCGGGTTGGTGAGTTGGCGGTCCGGCTCGTTCGACGGCAGGACGAAGTACTGGGAGATCGGGATCGCGCTGCTGCCCGAGTACCGCGGACGTGGGATCGGGTGGCGGGCGCAGGCGATGCTGACGGCGTACCTGTTCGAGCACACGCCGGTGCAGCGGATCCAGGCCGCGACCCATCCGGAGAACCTGGCCGAGCAGAAGTCCTTGGAGAAGGCGGGTTTCCAGCTCGAAGGGATCATCCGCGGGTGCGAGTTCCGGGCCGGTCGGCTGCGGGACGGGTATCTCTACAGCCGGCTGCGGGACGACCCCGCGCCGGACCTCGGCAACGGTTCGGTGACGGGACTCGCCACTGACACGACCGACGAACCTTCAGCGCATTAGTCTCGGCGGGTCGCTGCACGCTTACCCGGCGTGGTTCTGCGACATTGAAAAGTGCTGAGAGAGGGGTCGCACGTGTCGCGTCGTCGTGGTCTGGTCGCCGGTGCCGTCGTACTGTCGTTCGTGCTCGCCGGATGTTCCGACGTGGCCGCGAGCGAGACGAGCCCCTCGAACACGCCTTCGTCCACGGCATCCTCACCAAGTACGACGCCGAGCACGAGCACCACGCCGACCGTGAAGCCGACGGTCAAACCAACGGTGACTCCGAAGCCGCGGGTGAAGCAGAAGCCGGCGTACTACGCGCTCCGCGTGGAACGGCAGCTCGACAAACTCGGATACCCGGTCGGCGACATCGACGGTGACATCACCGCACGCGCCAAGCAGGCGCTGTGCGCATGGCGCGAGACGAACGGGCTTCCGGTGAGCCGCGCCGGCCTGACACTGAACGACGCGTACTCGGTGCTCAACGCAACCAAGCGCCCCACGCCGACCCGCTCCCCCGGCATCTACGTCAACAAGACCTGCCAGATCCTGTACCAGATCGTTGGGAAGACCTACAAACGGATCGTCTGGATCTCCACCGGCCAGCCCGGCTACGACACCCCGAACCGCACCGGCAAGGTCTGGCGCAAGTGGGCCGGCGCGCACGAGAGCAGCCTGTACGACGACGCGTACATGTACGACTCGATCTACTTCCTCAAGGACCGCCCCGGCATCGCCCTGCACGGCTCCCGAATCAACTCCCTGATCAAGCCCTACCCCGCCAGCCACCGCTGCGTCCGGGTCATGCGCCCCGAAATCCACCAGATCTACGCCGACACCCCCATCGGCACCAAGGTCCAGGTCTACGGCGAGTACTAGCGCGTCCCTGGGCAGGCCGAGATCCGCAGCCGCGCGTACGACCGCTCCCCGATCCGCATGCGTGACCGACGGTGTAGCCGCCACCCGCATGGTGAGTGGGCCACGCGGCGAATTCGACAGCTCGCGGTGTGCTACCCCGGGTACGCGGAAGCAGGTGGCGCGGCGAAAGCTTCGGTGGACGGTCGATTAACACCTGTATCCAAAAGGTGGCGTCTGGGCGGAACGAAACGGTTACGAGGGCTTCCGCGTGGGAGTCGATCGTTCCAGAATGGCGGTTGTTCCTACGCACGGTCATCCGCGGAGGGGGCGAAGATGACCAAGATTCTGGTGATCGACGACGAGCCGGACCTGATCCGGTTCGTGCGGCGGGCACTCGAGGCAGAGGGATATCAGGTTCTCAGCTCGACCGACGGTCTGGGCGGACTTCGGCTCGCGCTGGAACAGCGGCCGGCGCTGATCGTGCTCGATCTGGTGATGCCGGGGATGCATGGCGAGGCCGTACTGTCGGCGCTGCTCGCCCAGGACTCCGGCTATCGAATTCTGGTCCTGTCGGCGACGGCGGACGTCCAGCTCCGGATCAGCTGCCTGGAGCAAGGCGCCGTCGATTTCCTGGCGAAGCCGTTCGCTATCCGTGAATTGATCGCCCGGGTCCGCGGCAGGCTGGGTGAGGATGCCACGAACCGGCGGAAGAACAAGTTGCGCGTCGGCGACATGGTGCTCGACCTGGAGGCCCGTCAGCTGCTCGTCGACGGGCAGCCCACGGTCCTGGCGAAACGGGAGTTCCTGCTGATGCGGCATCTCATGCGCAACCCGGACGTCGTCTGTTCCCGGCAGGAACTGTTGTCGGAGGTCTGGGGCTACGACTTCGATCCCTCGACGAACGTGGTCGACGTCTGTGTCGGCAGGCTACGGTCGAAGCTCCGGCCGGATCTCATCGTGACGGTGCGAAATGTCGGTTATCAGCTCCAAAGCGCCTGAGGTGTTGCCGACCGGCGCGGCCGTACTCGGCTGCCGGCGGCAGCTGGAGGTCGCGCTCGACATCGCGACCGCGGTGTTGGTGGTCGCGATGATGGGGCTGATGATCGCGTTGCCCGGCCATGAGGCCGGTCCGTTCCACATCATGTTCCTGGCCGTCGCGATCGCCTACGGATACCGGATGTGGCCGGTGATCCCGACGATCTGCGCGACTCTCGTGATCACTGTGCTGGCCGGCTGGTTGATGGTTACCCATGCGTCGGAGGGACGGCTCGCGAGTCCCGAGCTGGCTGAGATCCCGCTGATGCCGCTGGTGTTGCTGGTGATGGTCTGGCACGGCCACCGGCGGATGGCCGCCGTCGAGCAGCTGAAAGCGATGGCCGGACGCCAACTCGACGCGATCGATCGCGAGCGTGAGTTCTTCCGGGACGCCTCCCACGCGATCCGGACTCCGGTGACCATCGCTCGTGGACACCTCGAGCTCGTCGAGACCGCTGTCCTGGAGGACGAAGTTCGGTCGGATCTCTCCGTGGCGATGCTGCAGCTCGAGCGGATGTCGGCGCTTTCGAACCGGCTGCTGGCCGTGGCCCGTCTCGACTCCGGAGGCGCGCTGTCGAAACAGCCTACGGATCTGGGTGCACTCGTCCACGAGATGGCAGCCAACTGGTCCGCGAATACGGATCGGATCTGGCGCATCCGTACCTTCCCCACCGGCGTGATGAGGGCAGATCCGGAGTGGATCGAGATAACGCTCGACGCCCTGATCGAGAATGCCGTGAACTTCACGCCGATCGGAGGTGTGATCAGGCTGGGGTGTGTCCGGATCGGTGATCGCTGCATCGTCGAGGTCGGCGACTCGGGTCCAGGCATCGAACCGGACGACCTGCCCCATGTCTTCGATCGGTTCTGGCACCGGAAGCCGCCGTACGGCGCGATGGGAACCGGCCTCGGACTCTCGATGGCGAGGTCCGCCGCGATGGCTCACGGCGGCACGCTCTCCGTCCGCAACGATCCCCCGGGCGGCGCCGTATTCACGCTGGAGCTGCCCGCCACCTGACCACTCGATGACATCGACGTCATCTTCCTTGCCCCGCCGAGAACCGCACGCCACTCTGCTGGGGGGAACATGCTGCGTACGTCGACGACTGGCTCGGATGCGCCCCCCATCGCACCGGGCGCCGCGCCGACTGCGGCCAACGACACCCCCCTCGTCGTGACCGCTCCCCAGAGATCGGGCGGCCCCGACGTACGCAGCCCGTTCTCGTCCGCAGAGCGCGCAGGCTTACGTCGAATGCGCGATGCGGTCCGGACACCGTCCAACCATGCTGAAGGCATGAAGCACCTGGGGACAGCGGTGGGCATCGTGGTGCTCTCTGCTGCCGCACTGGCCTGTCCGCTCGCCGCACGAGCCGCGACGACGACTCTGTACGTCGACAGGACCGTCGACAGCTGCTCCGACTCAGGGCCTGGGACGGCCACCACCCCGTACTGCACCATCGTCAAAGGCGTAAGCAAACTCGCGGCCGGCTACACGCTCTATATCGGCGACGGAACGTACAGCGAGACGATCAAGCCCGCGGTCTCGGGTACGGCGGCCGCGCCGATCACGATCACGGCCTGGCCCGGCCGGAACGCGATTCTCATGCCGGCCGGCTACGGCGCGAACATCTCGTCCCGCTCCTACATCACACTGTCCGGACTCACCTTCACGGGCACCCGTTACGACGGGGTCTACGTGTCCGGCAGCCACGACATCACCGTCAGCGGCAACACCGTCAGCGGCGCGGGTCGGCAGGCCTCGGGCGAGACGGCGTACGGGATCAGCGTCCGCGGGTCCAGCACATCGGTTGTCAGCGGCAACGATGTGCACCACAACAACGGCACCGGCATCCTGGTCAGCTCCGGCTCCACCGCCATTCTGGTCACCGGGAACTCGGCCAGCTTCAACGCCGAGGGATTCCGCCGTAATGCCAACGGAATCAACGTGATCAGCCCCGGCAACACCGTGCTTCGCAACGTCACGCACGACAACGAGGACTCGGGTATCCAGTTCTATACGGGCGGGAACAACAACCTGGCGGCGCTGAACGTCACCTACGACAACGGCGATCACGGCATCGACGACCTCAATGTCACCGGCGGCCGGCTCGTCGGGAACACGGTCTATCGCAACTGCACAACCGGCATCAATGTCGAGGGCACCTCCGGCGACTACCTGGTGATGAACAACGTTGCCGTCGACAACGCGGTCTATCCCGCCTACAACGGCATCTCCTGCTCGCGGCGGGCCGGCAATATCGGGATCTGGGACTCGGCTCCGTCGTCGACGACGGTCGATCACAACCTCGTCTGGCTGACCCGGACCGGCAAGCTGTACGCCTTCGGGACGACGTACACCTCGCTCGCCGCGATGCAGGCAGCCACCCATCAGGAATCCCACGGCGTGCAGGCCGATCCCCGCTTCGTCGCGGCAGGCTCCTGGAACCTGCGGCCGGCGACCGGTTCCCCGGCGATCGACCGAGGCAACTCGGGCGTCTCCGGAGAGGAGGCGGCCGACATCGAAGGACAGAGCCGCGTCGACGATCCGGCGAGCAGCAACGCGTTCGCCGAGGGTCCACGGCGGTACGACGATCTCGGCGCGTACGAGTACCAGCCGTGATCACGGCCGGTCATCCATCAAGGCGACTCCGCTGAACCGAAGATGACGTGAAAATGACCGAATCATGACGTATGGGCCGGGGCCCTGCCTCTTTTGCCTGGTAGCGGCCTCTACTGGACCTTTGGTACCGAGGCGCGTGCGCCTGGGGGGCTCGAACGGGGATACTGCGGCGGCGTGACCGTCCGTGGTCGTCGGAGGGCTTAGCGAACGTGAGGCCGCGGTGGGCGGCCGGGCTCGGTGGGGACCTGAGGGGGGTCACCGATGAGTGCTCTCGACGCGTCGCGGGCGAATGGTGAGTCGGGCATCGGATCGGAGCAGCTTTCGCGTTTCTGCCACGATCTGCGGCAGTACGTCGCCGCAGGTCTGGCGCTGTCCGAACCGACGGCGGACCGGATCGAGGACGACACCGGCCTTGACCGGCTGAGTCTGATCCACCAGCAGTTCGCGGCCATCGCCGAGCTGCTGGACGTCGAGGAGGAGACTGCGCAGCGCATCGGCGGAGTCAATCTGACCCAGCTCGCCGGCGAGTGCGCCGAGGTGGTCCGCGTGACCTACCGCGCGCCCGTCATCTTCGAGCGCGCCGCACGCATTGTCGTAGCCGGAGACAAGACCTTGTTGCGCAGGGCCATCGGCAATCTGCTCGACAACGCCTGCCGCGCGGCCGGCAGTTCGGGACATGTGCTGATCCGCGTCGGCTCGACGGAGGACGACGCCTACGTCGAGGTGTCCGACGACGGTCCTGGATTCGGTGGCGTCACATCTTGCACGGGACACGGTCTGGCCGTCGTGGCCGCGGCAGCACGTGCCTGCGACGGCCGGCTCGAGATCAACAGCGCGCCGGCGTCCGGCACCACGGTCCGGCTCTGCTTCGCGACCGGGTATCGAACGGTGAGGTCGGCATGAGACTGGCAGTCTGCGCACAGCAGTGGCTGTTCGCATCGGCCCTCGCCGCCGCCTTCGACGGCCAGGGGTACGACGTCCTCCTCACCACCGACGATCCGCGGGAACTCCTCGACGGCGCGGGCCGGCTGGATCCCGACTTGTGCGTGGTCGACGCCCGGCCGGGGACGGCCGAGACATTGCACGACCGTTGCCGCAGGACTGCCATCGTCCTGTTGGCCGACGCACAGGAGGAAACGGCCTGGGATGCGTACGACGCCGGCATAGCGAACGGTATCGTCAGCAAGACCTGCGGCCTCGCGACGGTGTCGGCGGCAGTCGATAAGGTTGCCCGCGGCCACCGGGTCGCGGAAGGCCGGCCGGCGGCAGATCGCCGGACACGGCACGTTGTCGATCCGTTGACGACCAGGGAGCTCGAGGTCCTCCGCCACGTCGTGCGCGGTCTCTCCACCGAACAGATCGCGGCAGAGCTCAGCGTGAGCAGACATACCGTCCGGACTCATATTCAGCAAATACTCCGGAAACTCGGTGTGCACGGCCGTGGCAAGATCGCTCGCGCTGCTGCCACCGCCGGCTTGGTCGACGTCGATGAACTCGCCGAGGGCGGAAACCGGTGAAGGACGGAGTCACTGTTCTTCTCGTCGATGATCACCGGGTCTTCGCCGAAGCACTCGCGAGGCTCCTCGTGGCCGAGCCAGGAATCGACCGGGTCAGCACAGCCTCGACCCTCGATGCTGCTCGCGCGCTGATCGGAGCCGATCGGCCGAATGTGGTGCTCCTGGACCTCGGGCTGGCCGAGGAGTCCGGCTACGACCTCCTGGCCGACCTGGCAGCCATGCCGGACGCGCCCGAGACGATCATGCTGTCCGGCAGTACCCAGCCACGGCTGATCGTGCAGGCACTGGAAGCAGGCGCCCGCGGCTGGCTGACGAAGACAACCCAGCTGAGCGCCCTGGTCAGCGCCGTCTGGCAGGTCCTGGACGGCTACCTGTACCTCTCGCCCGCGATGCTGCAACCAGTCCTGGATCACCTCATGAACGATCTCCGCCGGCAGCGCGCGGCACTGGGCTTCGCGGATCAGTTGACTCCACGGGAACTGGAGGTCCTGCGCTGCCTGGTCTCCGGAATGAACAGGACCGAGGTCGCCGAGCACCTCTTTGTGTCGACGAACACCGTGCGGACGCACATCCAGAGTCTCCTGCGCCGCACCGGGCAGCATTCGGCGCTCGCACTGGTCGCCTTCGCCCGGCTACACGGTGTGGCAGGCATCGACGAGACCGACAGGTCCGTAATCGCCAAGCGATCCGAATCATCTTCTTGACGTAGGCGTTCTCGTCCCCTCGTCGGGCGCGGGCCGCGATCACGGGCCGTAGCGTCAAGGGAAATCAGGGGCTCTGAGGGGGCATCGGGGATGACGACCCGAATCAACGCTGTGCCGCGCGCCGCACGAGCAGACGATATCGCCGTACCGTTCGCGGACTGTCACATCACCGAGGAAGCACAGGCGGCCGCACTGCGCGTCCTGCAGTCCGGCTGGGTGACCACAGGTCGCGAGGTCGCGACCTTCGAGGCAGCGTTCGCGATGGTCGTCGGCGCGGAGCACGGCGTCGGGGTTTCGTCGTGCACGCACGGGATCGAGCTCGCACTGCGATCGCTCGAACTGCCTCCCGGCTCGCTGGTCCTGAGCTCGACGATGACCTTTTGCGGCGCCGTCCAGGCGATCATTCACGCCGGACATCAGCCGGTTCTCATCGACGTCGATCCGAAGACCGGGATGCCGACGCCGGCCACGGTCCGAACCGCCCTCCGTGAGTTCGGCCGGCCGACCGCCCTCACCGTCGTGCACTGGGCTGGCGATGTCGCCGACGTACCCGCGCTGGCAGCGGCCGCAGAGGTGCCACTGGACCGGGTGGTCGTCGATGCCGCACACGCCGTCGGGGCCTACACCGGCAGCACTCCGATCGGATCGGGTTGCGCCGCGACCTGCTTCAGCTTCTACGCCACGAAGAACCTGCCTCTCGGCGAAGGCGGCATGGTCACCACCGACGACCCGATCCGCGCGGAATGGTTGCGCAGGGCCCGATTGCACGGCATGACGGCCGACGCGTGGCGGCGCTATCTGCCTGGCGGGAGCTGGCGCTACAACGTCGCCGACGCAGGCATCAAGGCCAACATGACCGACATCCAGGCCGCGATGGGTCGCGCCCAGCTCGCGCATCTCCCGGCCTGGCAGCGCCGGCGCGCGCAGATCGCCGCGCGGTACGACGACCAGCTCGATGGTCTGCCCGGAATTCGACTACCCCACCGCCCGGCCGCCCGGGACGGCAGGCACGCATGGCACCTGTACCCGATCCGGCTGCAGCTCGACGGCGGGATCGATCGGGACGAGGCGATTGCCGCGCTCTCCGAGCGCGCGATCGGCACCTCGGTGCACTTCATCCCGGTCCATCGACTCGCCTACTTCAGCCAGGCAGCGCTGATCCCGTCGATCGGGCTGCTCGGCGCGGACACGCTGTTCGACCAATTGCTGTCCCTGCCGATCTACCCCCGGCTGACCGACGACCAGGTCGACGCGGTCTGCGCGGCGCTCGCCGACATCGCTCACGAGGGCATCACCGGAAAGGGAACGGAATGAGCCAGCCTGTGCTGTTACATGACAGGGCGAAGAGCCTGTTACGGACCATCGTGGTCGGGGCCGGAGAGGCCGGCATCGCCCTGGCCCGCGACCTGCGGCGAGTCAGCTCGTTCGGGCTGGACCCCGTCGGGTTCCTGGACGACGACGCGACCAAACTGGGTCGCAGGTACGGCGGACGTCGCGTCCTGGGCACACTGGCCGAACTCGAGGAGGTGCTCGAGCACAACCGGATCGATGTGGTCGTGGTCGCCATACCGTCGATGCCGTCGCACGAGGTGAGGGAGCTCGGACTCCGGGCCGCCGCGCTGGGCGCGACCGTCCTCCATCTCCCGCCGTTCCTGTCCGCGCTCCAGCGCCAGATCGCCGGCACCGACATGCGCGCTCTGCAGGTCGGTCCGCTGATCGGGCGGCCCGAGATGCATGTGGTCAGCCGCAACGCGCGGGAAGCCATCGCCGGCAAGCGGGTCCTGGTCACCGGCGCCGGCGGCTCCATCGGCAGCGAACTGTGCCGTCAGGTATACGGGTTCGGCCCCGAGCAGCTCATCATGCTCGACCACGACGAGTCCAACCTGCATCGCACCCAGCTCGAACTGTGGGGCGAGGCCCTGCTGGACACCGAGAACACCGTGGTCGCCGACATCCGCGACACCGAGCGGATCTTCCAGCTCTTCCGCGACTACCGGCCGCAGATCGTGTTCCACGCCGCGGCGCTGAAACACCTGCCGGTCCTGGAACGCCATCCCTGCGAGGGCGTGAAGTCCAACGTTCGCGGCACCCAGAACCTCGTCGAGGCAGCGGTCGCCCACGATGTCGAGCGGTTCGTGCTGATCTCGACCGACAAGGCCGCGAACCCCACTTCGGTGCTCGGGGCGACGAAACGCCTGGCCGAGCTGGTGCTGGATTCGCAGCAGCCTGCCTCCACGGTGCTGACCGCGGTGCGGTTCGGCAACGTGCTGGGCAGCCGCGGCTCGCTGCTGCACGTGGTCCGGGACCAGCTGGCCAGCGGCTCACCGGTCACGGTGACCCATCCCGACGTCAGCCGGTTCTTCATGACGATCGAGGAAGCCGTCGGCCTGGTACTGGAGGCCGTCCGGATGTCCGACGGCTCCGCGACGTACGTGCTCGACATGGGCGAGCCGGTCCGCATCGTCGACCTGATCCACAACTTCGCCAACCTGCTGAACATCCGTGAGGTGGACTTCAAGTACACCGGCCTGCGACCAGGCGAGAAGCTCCACGAGGAGCTGTTCGGTGCGGGCGAGGAGGCGTTGCCGACCGATCACCCGCGGATCTCGATGACCCGGCCGCCGCGGGCGGCCGCAGGCTTCCGGGCCGGGCTGCGCGAGCTGTACGACTCCGCCGGGCACAACCGCCCGGACGAGGTGTGCCGGCACCTTCGCCGGCTGGTACCGGAGTACACCCCGGCGCCAGGGCTGGTCTCCGCCGGAGCGCCGTACCCCGATGACTACTGACCAGCAACTCTTCGACGACTGCGAGTACAAGCATGACCACTGAGGCTCGGCCACCACTGGACATCCGCGTCCTCGACGGCACCGTCACTCCATCCCCGACGGTCTTCGATGACGACAAACTGCTCCCTGCGGACCGAGCGACCATCTCCGCGCTGGGACAGCGCGTCGAGGGCGCGGACCTGGCTGCTCCACCGGTCGTGCTGCCCGACTTCCATCACAAGTCCGCGATGGAACTGCCATCGAGTGTCGCGGTCGCGACCAACGGCACGATCCGCCCGGAGTTGACCAGCTCATCGGTGAACTGCGGTATGGCGCTGATCGCCGTCGATTCCGAAGTACCGGACGAGAAGGCTGTCGACGTCTTCATGCGCGCGGTCCGCGAGCGCTACCCGTACCCGACCCGCGGAACTGCCGAGCTGAGCCGTCAGGAGGTCGTCAAGGCCGTCAGGGACGGCTCCGAGTTCAGCGTCGACCGCTGGGGCGCGCCGCCGGAGGATCTGGAACGGATCGAGGAGGGCGGCCGGATCGACCTCGAGCGGTACGGCGGAATGGACAGACTACGGTCCGAACTGCCAGGGATCGCCTTCCAGCTGGCTCGCTACCGCTTCGGCACCGTTGGACCGTCCAATCACTTCGTCGAACTCCAGCGGGTCGAGGAGATTCTCGACCCGGAACTGGCCGGCAAGCTCGGCGTCCGCGAGGGGCAACTGACGATCCAGTACCACGGCGGCGGCGGTGTCTTCACCGGTGAGATCGGCCGGTTGTTCTTCCGCCGCAAGGACTATCCGGCGCAGATCAAGGCCGTGAACGCCGCGTTGAAGCCATGGTTCCACCTTCGCTCCGCGCGATCCTTCGCCCAGCTCAGGACACGGCTCGCCCTCTACTTCACCGCCGGCTGCACCCCTCTGTCACTGGCCGGCGACGAGGGTCAACGGCTGATGCTCGCGACCGCCGCGGCCATGAACTACGGGTTCGCCTTCCGCACGGCGACGTACGCCGCTCTCCGCCGGATCGCTGCTGACTCCTTCGGTGGCGCCACCGGTCGGCTCGTCGTGGACTCGCCGCACAACAGCATCTACGAGGAGCCCGTGGGCAACCGGACCGGCATCGTCCACCGGCACAATTCCTGCCGCGCCTTCCCGGCCTCGATGATGACGCCGGGGACGACGTTCGCCGACACCGGTCAGGCCGTCCTGCTGCCCGGCACGCACCGGACCTCCAGCTATCTGGCCGTGGCCGGTGACAGGTCGGCGACCAGCCTCTACTCCGCCTGCCACGGCGCCGGCACCGTCGTCTCCGACCTGGTCGCGCGCGGTGTCTCCGGCGACGACCCGCTGAAACGCAAGACCCGTCGGTACCGGTACGACGACGGCGGCCCCACCGACGCGTATCACTTCGACGACCGTGGCGTGAACGCGGCCCTCGACGTCCTCGTCCGCAACGGCCTGGTGACTCCGGTCGCGCGGATGCGGCCCATCGCGGTTCTGCACTGAGATTTCTGCACCGAGGTTTCTGCACCGAGGTTTCTGCACAGATGTTTCGACGAGCGGGAGCGATCATGAACAAGCGGCTACGGAGCCTGGCGGCCTGGACGGTCATGGTCATGACCGCTCCCCTGCTGCTGGTCGTCACCAGCAGTCCGGCGGCGGCCGTCGGCACTGGCTACTGGGTCAACAACACGGTCGCCTGCAGCGACACCGGCGCCGGGACCCAGGCCGCGCCGTTCTGCACGATCACCCAGGGCACCAAGAAGGCGACCAATCCGGGTGACACCGTGCACGTTGCCCCCGGCACCTATCGCGAGCAGGTCACGGTGAACGCGTCCGGCACCGCGACCGATCCGATCACCGTGACCGGCGACGCGCCGGGCGTCATCGTGCTCGGCACCCGCGCGCTGGGCGGCGCCGCGCTGTGGACCGCGACGGGCACGTCCGCGTGGAGCACGCCGTATTCGCCGCCGTCGACACCACGCCAGGTCTTCGTCGACGGCAACCGCCTGGCTGCCGCGGCGTCATCCACCACGACCGTTGCCAACAGCTGGTTCTACGACGCGACAGCCAAGGTTCTGTACGTCGACATCGGCGGCGCCAACCCCGGTGACGGGCACGCGGTCGAGGCCGGCGCACAGTCGTTCGGCATCACCACGACGAGCCGGCAGAACGTTGTCATCAGCAACCTGCAGTTCGTCCGGCCGAACCTGGCCGGCGTCCGGCTGCTGACCTCGTCCGCGATCACCGTCGACCACGTGACCGCGTCGCAGTCGGCCGGCAACGGTGTACTGGTCGACACCTGTCCGAACAGCGCGATCGCGATCCGCTCCGCCGCAGTCGACAACTCACTGTCCACAGGCATCCGGCTGTCCGCTTCGAGCGGCGTCACGGTGTCCGGATCGACCAGTCATCACAACGGCCTGCATGGCATCGGCCTGGCCAACGCGTCGAACAACCTGATCACCGGCAACACGACGTACGCGAACGTCTCGCCGAACCCGAACGCGACCGCCAACGGTATCGACGTCGACACCAGCTCGCCGGACAACACTGTGAGCGGCAACGTCGCGTACCAGAACCAGGACAGCGGCTTCCAGGTGTACAGCGGCAGCCATCGTGCCCTGGTCGTCCGCAACATCTCTTACGGCAACGGCGACCACGGTTTCGACACCCTGACCTCGACCGGCGTGCAGTACCTGAACAACACGGCGTACGGGAACCGGCGGGACGGCATCTCGATCGAGGGCAACTCGACCGGCGCCACCACGGCCAACAACCTCCTGGTCGACAACGGCACCACCGCGACCGAGTACGACCTGTACGTCGACGCCGGCTCGTACTCGGGCCTCGTCGCCGACTACGACAGCGCCTACAACCACGTCGGTGCGTCCACGACGAAGGTGAACGGGATCATCTACAAGACGCTCGGGGCATTCGCGACCGCGACCGGACAGGAGAACCACGGACAGTCGGTGGATCCCGACTTCGCCGACGCCGGCTCCGCGGACTTCCGGCTCACTGGTGGGTCTCCGGCCGTCGACTCCGCCAACGCCGGCCTCACCGGCTTCCTGGGCACCGACCAGGCCGGCAACTCCCTGGCTGACGACCCGATCATTCCGGACACCGGGACCGGCACGCCGACGTACGCCGACCGCGGCGCACTGGAGTTCCAGCCGGCCGCAGGCGTGACCGACTACGCCCCGCATGCCGCCGTCAGCCTCAACCCGGCTGCGGTCAGCTTCCCGCCCTCGGTTCCGGTGACGGCCGACGCGAGCGGCTCCAGCGACAACGACACGGCCGGGATCGCGTCGTACACCTTCGACTTCGGCGACGGCACGGTCGTCGGGCCGCAGCCTGCAGCGACCGCGACGCACTCGTACGCGGCAGCGGGAACGTACGCCGTGACCGTGACTGTCCAGGACAGTGCGGGAATGACCGACACCGCCACCGCGCAGGAGATCGTCAGCACGCGGACCGTGCAGACCTACTCCGTCGAGCAGACCAACCCGGCCTGCAGCGACACCGGAGCCGGCACCACCGCAACGCCGTTCTGCACGATCGGTGCGGCGACCAAGAAGGCACTCGCCGGTGACACGGTCCTGGTCGGACCAGGCCAGTACCGCGAGCAGGTCCAGATCACTGCCAGCGGTCAGCCCGGCGCGCCTATCACTCTGCGCGCCACCTCGCCGTCCGCGGTCATCGTTGGCTCCGACGACGTCTCCGACACAGCAGGATGGACCGCGACGACCACGACCGCCTGGAAGCACGCCTTCACGCCGGTCCCGGCGCAGGTCTTCCTCGACGGCCAACCGTTGACCAAGGCAACCAGTGCGACGACGACCAGCAGCGGCACCTGGTTCTACGACGTCTCCGCGGCCACTCTGTACGTCGACACCGGCGGCATGAACCCGGCTGCGGGACACACCGTCGCGGCCGGCGCACGGAGCTTCGGCATCTTGCTCCGCCAGGTCAGTGACATCACGGTGACCGGCTTCGCGGTCCGCCAGACCAACTTGAGCGGCGTCTACCTGGACCGGATCCAGCGCGTCGCCCTGAGCACACTGGACGTCGCCCAGTCCGGTGCGCAGGGTGTCACGGTCGACGGGTCGGCCAACGCCAACCTCGACGGCATCACGGCCGCGTCGAACCTGTCGATCGGCGTCCGGTTCTTCAACTCGACCGACAGCCAGTTGGGCGCCTCGATCACCCACGACAACAACTTCCACGGCGTGAGCGTTCAGGGCAGCACCCGGGTCACAGTCACCGGCGTCACGACGTACCGGAACAAGCGGCTCGGTAGCCGGGTCGCGACCGGCATCGACGTCTCCTCCACGTCCCAGCAGGTCGTGGTCGACGGCAATCTTGCCTATGGCAACGATGACTCCGGCGTCGAGGCCTACACCGGTTCGACCGGAACGACCATCCGCCGCAACGTGATCTACGACAACGGCGACCACGGTATCGACAACTCCGCCGCGCCGGGATCGATCGTGGTCTCGAACACCGTCGTCGGCAACGCCACGGCCGGAATCAACTTCGAGGGCGGCTCGAGCGGCGCGACCAGCCGCAACAACGTGGCGATGGACAACGCGGTCGGCAGTACCCGGACGATCGGTGAGATCCGCGTCGACGAGACGTCCAGCGCGGGCATCACGATGGACCGCGACCTGGTGTTCCAGACCGCCGTCAACGGCCCGCTGTTCGAGTGGGCCTCGCAGCCGTACACGACGCTGGCCTCGTTCCAGACCGTCAGCGGCCAGGAGCCCGCCGGCCGGTCGGCCAACCCACGCTTCGTGGCGCTGACCAATCGCGACCTGCACCTCACCAGCACGTCTCCGGCCATCGACGCGGCCGACACCGCGACGGCGGGCTGGACCGCGGTCAATCGTGACGGCACCGCGCCTGCCGACCACCCGGCGGTCGCCAACACCGGGATCGGTCCGATCACCTTCGCCGACCTCGGCGCCTTCGAGTACACCGGTCCGGCGATCGCGGTGACGGCTACGCCGACCGGCGGGTTCGCGCCGCTGGACGTGACGATCGACGCGTCCCACAGCGCCGGTCTGGGCGCACCGTTGACGACGTACCGGATCACCTGTGGCAACGGCACGGTACTGAACCAGTCCAGCGGTGTCTGTCACTACACAGTGGCCGGGACGTTCACGCCGACCGCGACCGTGACGGACTCGTCCGGACTCAGTGACAGCTGGACCGGCACGCCGATCGTCGTGAAGGCGAACGGCAAGCCGACCGCACGGATCAACGCCACTCCGACACAGGCCTACCGCCCGCAGCAAGTGGTTCTGGACGCATCGGGCTCCTCCGACGCCGACGGCCGGCCGCTGGCCGGCTACAACTTCGACTGCGGTAACGGCCAGACGACCGGTGCGATCACCTCGTCCACGACAACCTGTGACTACCCGAACGCCGGCACCTTCACCGCTGCGGTCACGGTCACAGACACCGGCGGCCTGACCAGCAAGGCCACCGTGACGATCAAGATCCTGGCCGATGTCGCGCCGACCGCGAAGTTGACGATCTCCAAGACGAGTATCCGGCACGGTCAGTCGATCACCGCGGACGCTTCCGGATCCACGAGCGTCGACAAGTCGCCGATCGCGACGTACCAGTTCAGCTGCGGCACCGGCGCGACGCAGCCGCCGCAGACGAGTCCGACCACAACCTGCACGTACTCGTCCGCCGGTCAGTTCACCGTCAAGGTGACCGTGACCGACACCGTCGGCCTGTCCAGCAGCGCCACCAAGACAGTGCAGGTCACGCAGTGATGCACAGCAATGGCCGAAGGGCGCATCCATGACGATCGAAGAGATGTTCCGCCGGATCGTGCGAGCCCACCTGGGGATCATCCTGGTGTGCATGCTGCTACCGGTAGCCGGCGCAGCGATCCTGGCCGCCCGCCGGCCGGATCCGACCATTGCCTCCATCCGTCTGCAGGTCGTCGCCGGCTCACCGAAGTCGACGACCGAGGCCGACGGTATGAACGGCCGAGTGCTTGCCGTGGCGACGACGCCGAGCCTGCTCGAGGCGGCGCTGATGGCGGCCAAGGAGCAGCGCGACGTCGAGACCTACGCGACGACCCACATCTCGGCGCAGCGCCTCGGGGAGTCCTCGATCGTCGAGCTCAGCGTCACCGACGACAACCCGATCGCTGCCGGGCCTATCGTGACCCAGCTCGCCATCCGGGTCGCACTGTTCATGAATCAGGGCGACCAGGAATCGTTCAACGACACTCTCAACGACCTGTCGGACCAGATCGACCAGGCCACAGTCCAGCGTGACAAGCTGGTGGCCCAGCTCCGCGGCATCGCCGACATCACCGCACGGGCGGACCTCAACGTACAGATCCAGTCCGTGAACCAACTGCTCAGCCAGCTGAGCAGTCAGCGTGCGACGCTCGTCGCGGATTCGGCGACACGAGACCGCGTGGTGATGGTCAGCAACCAGGCCGACGTCCGGCAGGTCAAGACGTCCATACTGCCGCAGTTGGCGCTGGCACTGCTGCTCGGACTCGTCCTCGGGCTGACTCTTGCGACGGTCATCGAGACGTTCCGTCCGCGAGTGAACGGCCTGCGTGCGCTCGCACGTCTCTTGCAGGCGCCCGTGCTCGGCAAGGCGACGGAGGACGTCGAGTCACTGCGCAACACCATGGCACTCGCCGCGCGTCGGCAGGGAGTGGACGCAGTAGTTCTGATGGGCGCCGATGAAAGTGATGCCGAGACAGTCAGCAAGCTGCTGTTCTCGTTCTCGGGTTACGCACACGCGCCGCAGCGGCTCAAGAAGCCGGCAGGTGTCGACAACGACAACCGGGTGTTCGGCCTCGACGAAGCCGGGCTGACCGGATTCGCCGACGTCCGCTTCACCGGTCTCTCCGCGGTCACACCCGAGGACGAGATGACGGCCGGCGTGGTCGTGGTGTCTTCCGGCTCGGTGATGCTGCGCCGGCTCGACGATCTCGACGACGTGCTGAAGGCGGTTCGCTGGCCGGTGCTGGGCATCGTCCAAGGACCTGCCAGGCGGCGGTTCGGCAGGCTCGTGTGAGTACGAGTACTGCGCAGTTGCACACGGCCGGCCAACGTGTCGCTGTCCACGGTCCGGCCCACGCCGTACAGGCCCTCGTCGCCATGGCCGGCGGACCTGAGCACTCCGGTCCGGCGACGGCGGACCTCCCCAACGTGGTCCTGTCGGTCGAGGACACTTCCCGGCCGTTCAACACCCACGGAGCGGAGATCGTCACTCGAGGCGCGTGGGCGATCGACAGCCAGGAGGTCGTCCTGGAGAGCGTCGGAGGGTCCGGCTACGACCAGCGATGGACGATCAACGAGGACGGACTCCACGTCACCAGCCGGTGGCGGCCGACGTACCAGGAATCCACAGCAGCGAGACTGCTGCCGTCCAGGCACCGCGCATTGAGTGGTCAGGTATTGCTGCACTACCCGGCACTGTGGTTCGCGGCGCTTCAAGGGTTCGTGCCGCTCCACGTGTCGGTCGTCGAGGTCGGCGGGGTTGCAGTGATGCTGGCCGGACCAGGAGGCGTCGGCAAGTCGACCCTGGTCGCGCGGGCGCTGGCCGACGGTGCCCGGGCGACGTGCGACAACCTCGCAGCGTGCGACGGTTCGACAGCGTATGGAGTCGCCGAGCCGCTTAGGCTGCTCGCGAAGACCGGCACTCGTGCGGCCCACGGACGGCGCGAGCAGGCCTGGCCGCACCGGGTCCGATCCCTTCCCCCGGAGCTCGTCGTCGTACTGCGGCGTGGAACACAGGCCGCGTCGGAGCTCCGCGAACTGAGCCCGGCGCAGGCCGCCCGCGGAATCGCCGCGGGCACCTATGCCGCCGGTGAGCTACGCCGGTTCTGGTCGATCGCCGCGACCGTCGCGTCGGCGACCGGCTGCGGTCCGATCCACGCACCGATCGAAGAAGTCGCCATGTGCCTGGCGAACCGCCTGCCCTGCGTGGAGCTTCGCCTCGCCAAGGAGCCGGGCGCCGGTCTCGCCGAACTGCTCAGGCGTCCGCTGGCCGCGGTCCGCACCGGCAGGGTCGGCTGATGGCCGGCGACGGGCGGATCGAGGTCGCCCAGATCGTCACCCGGTTCATTGCCGGCGCGGGCGGGGTCGCGTTGCGGGGAGTGCTGCCGCTCGATCCGGCGCGCTACCGGATCACGATCGTCACCGGGCAGGGCGGACCGTTGACCGACCGAGCCGCGGCCGCCGGCCTACGGGTCCTGATCGAGCCGTCGCTGGTGTCACCGCTCGCACCGAACGACGACCGGCGCGCGCTGCGGCGATTGACCGAGCTCTGCCGGGAAGATCGGTACGACGTCGTACACACGCACAGCGCGAAGGCGGGCGCACTCGGACGACTGGCCGCGCATCGGGCAGGAGTTCCGCGCATCGTCCACACCTACCACGGCTTTCCCTTCCACGAATTCCAGCATCCGCTCCGCCGCGCGGCGTACGTCGCCATCGAACAACGCCTCGCCCGGATCACCGACAGCGTGCTGGCGATCGGGAGCGGCGTTGCCACCGAGGCGCTGCGGCGAGGACTGGCCACGCCGAGCACCTTGCGCACCATCACGCCGGTGGTGGAGTCCGTCACCGTGCCGCGCACCGACAGCTCACGAGCAGCTGCCCGCGCGGAGCTCGGAATCACCCCGGAGGTGCCGTTGATCGGCACCGTCGGACGGATCGACTACCAGAAAGCACCCGAACACTTCATCGCGGCCATCGCCGCGCTCCGCCATACCGCAGCCGTCGCCGTGTGGATCGGCTCCGGCCCCGGCGACCACGAGGCGAAGGAGCTGGTACGGCGGGCCGGCCTGTCGGATCGTTTCGTCTTCGCCGGCGAACGATCCGACGTGCCGCAGCTCCTGCCGGCCTTCGACGTCTTCGCGATGGCGAGCCGCTACGAGGGTCTGCCCTGCGCTGTCGTCGAGGCGATGCGTTGTGGCATCCCGGTGGTGGCCACAGCAGTCAACTCCGTACCCGATCTGGTCATCCCCGGCGAGAGCGGCGTCCTCGTTCCACCGGGTCGCCCGCGCCTACTGGCCGAAGCCATCGACGACTTGCTGGACGACCGTCCGAAGGCCGACCGTATGGCGCGCCTGGGTCAGGCAGGCGCCGGCAGTACGTATGACGCCGAAAGTCTGGCCGAGGTCCTCGACCAGGTGTACTCCGCACCTCGCTCCGCACACCTGGCTGCCTCATGACCAGCGCCGAACCCGTCGGCCGACTGCGGCGACCTACCTCACCTTGGCTGCAGCTCTGCCCTGCCGGAACGGTCGAGATCGACATCCGGTCCGGACCCGTCGACGAAAGTGCGCTGTCCGCCGGCCATCCCGTCGTGCTGATGGATCAGCGACCGCTCAGCAGACAACGTCTCCGGCGGGTGGCGCGTCAGCTGGGTGTCGTTCTGGAGCGGGAATTCGTCGTTCTGCCCACCCTCGGCCGGCCGATGGTCGTCGTCGACGACGTCGAGCAGGCAATCCGGTATTTCTGGACCGCGGTTGCCACCGTGCCACCTGGCCTGGCGTTCACCGCCTTGCCGGCGTCCGCGCTGCTCGGCGTGGCCCGCCGTACGCCGTGGCGCTGGACAGGCGCCTTCGCACCGGCCCGTGTCGTCATCGGGAGACGACCATGACCGAAGTTCCCAAGGCCTTTCAACCGCACCCGAGGTCGGTGCACGATCTGCTGTTCGCACCCGGCAGCCGCGGTGTCCTGATCGCGACCTCACGGGATCCGGACGCGAAGCGGACGTTGATCGTCACGCCACCCCCCGGCAGCTATCCTGACGGCCCCGCCGGCCCGGTGGCCATCAAGATCCCGGTCACGGTTGCGGCCGCGAGTGCGATCTCCCGGGAGACCCGGATGCTGATGGCCCTCGGCGAGGCGAAGCTCGGCGGGCTCGAGCCCACCGTGCCGCGCTACCTCGAAACCCTCGACAGCGATGGGCTACCGGCCGTCGTGACCACCGTCCTCAAGGGCGCTCCGATGAGCGTCGCGTACCACCGGTGGCTGCACACCTCGCGTCAGCAACCGGTTGCGAAGGACTTCGCGCTGGCCGGCGGATGGCTTCGCCACTTCCAGCGGGCGACCCCCGGCGACCGAGGCCGGATCACCTGGGCGAGGGAGGTCGGGGACTATGTCCGAAGTCGCTGGCCGGGACACCCCAGGCTCGAAGCCGCACAGGTGCGGCTGGCCGCCGCCGACCATCAGCTGAAGAGCCACCGGACCGCCAGGACCATGGTCCACGGCGACTACTGGTTCGGGAATCTCCTCGTCGACAGTGGCCGGATCACCGGAGTCGTGGACTGGGAAAGCGGCGCGCGAGCGGGATGGCCACTGCGCGACCTCGTCCGATTCGCCCTCAGCTACTGCCTCTACCTCGACCGGCACACCAGGCCGGGACATCCGGTGCGCGGACATCGCGGTCTGCGGCGAACGGGATTCGGAGCAGGGATCAGGTACGGCCTGCTCGAAGAGGGCTGGCTGCCAGATCTCGTTCGTCTCTACCTGCGCACGGGGATCGACGGACTCGGCCTGCCGTCCGCCCTGTGGTACGCAGCAGCGCTCGCCGGCCTCGGCGAGATTGCCGCAACCGCCAACGACGACGAGTTCGCTGCGCAGCACCTGGAACTGCTTGCCGACCTCCCGTACTGGCCGCTGGCCGACGACCTGCCACGGAGCTGATGCTCGATGACGACGACGGTTTCCGCACCCACCGGCGGCATTGTCGGCTGGACGGCGCTCCCCCGCGGCGACGTACTCGCGGCGATGATGGGTCTCACCACCTGCCTGCTTCCGTTCCTCGTCCCGGCAGGTCCGGGCAACACCGCGCCTGCCGACGCCGGAATCCTGCTGTGCATCGTGCTCGCCCTGCTGTGGGCGGCACGTGCGCATCTACCCGTCAAGCTGCCGTACGCGACCGGAGTCGCAGGACTCGTGCTCGGCGGCGCATTCGCGGCGTACATCACCGGTGCGTCTGTCGCGACCGGAGTGGTGCTCATCCAGGACCTGCTTGTGTTCGCTTGGGGCGCGGCGCTCGCGCTGGGGCGGCGCAATCCGGCTATCGTCGGTGCTGTCACCATCGCCTGGTGCCGCACGGCCGCGATCTACTCGGGCGTGATGTCGGTGGCCTATCTGGTCGGGATCAATGCGCTGACCGGCGTCTCGGCGAAGGACGGGGTAAGGGCGTCGTACACGTTCGGCGACCCGAACCTGGCCGGCAACTACCTGGTCGTCTCGCTGTTCGTGATGGCCGCCTGCAAGCATCCACGCTCGCCCGGCGTCCGACGGATCGCGTACATCCTGGTGCTGACCGCCATCGGTTTCACCGGTTCCAACGGCGCGATGCTCACCTTGGTGGTCGGACTCGTTCTCGCCTTCACAGTAACGAGGTACCGCCGCCAAGGTGCCGTCGCCGGAGCTGCCGCATTGGCGGCCACGGCCTTGATCGGCGGACTCGTGGTCGCGTTCGTCATGCCTCGCGTCGACCTCGGCGAGATCCGTGAACGCGCGGCCGGTAGCGTGCCGTTGCTCCGCGACTCGTTCGGACGCAGCGCCAACTCCAGCAGCGAGCGGGTGACGATCGTCAAGGAAGGCGCGAGCCTGTTCCTGGAGGGCGACGCCGCCGGCTTCGGTCCCGCCCGGACGAAAGCGACCCTGGCGGCCACCCAGGCGCCGTACGTGAAGGAAGCACACAACGACTACCTCGCGACTTTGCTCGAGCGCGGGGTGATCGGCGGCATCGGGCTGCTTCTGCTCGGCGTCGCTGTCTTCGTACGCTGCCTGCGACTGGTGTTCGGCACCTTGCCCAAGGCGTACGCCGAACTCGTGCCCAGACCCTGGCTGCTCGCGGTCGTCGGTCCGGTGATGGCAACGGCCGCGGGCTTCTACGAAGTCCTCCACTTCCGCCACCTCTGGACCTGGCTGGGCCTCATCGCGGCGCTCGTCCTCGCAATGCAGGATCAACCAGAGGAAACGTCATGATCCGATCCCGGCTTCACCCCGGCGAACTCCTGCGCACCGTGCTCGCCAACTGCTCGGCTCGCCTCCTGGCGATTCTCGGGCTGACGCTCGCGACCGTTCTCGTCGCCCGGACCGGTGGGCCGTCCGCCGTCGGCGAGTACGCGCTGCTGCGGATGATGCCTGGCCTGATCGGAGTCCTGTGCGTGCTCGGCCTACCTGGCGCGCTGGCATTCTTCCTGGCCGAACCGCGTCGGGATCTACCGCGGCTGTGGCCGACGTTGATGGCCATCGGCTTCGCCGGAGCTCTCACAGGCACCGCGCTGTGGGTGGCCACCGCACCGCTGATCGGCAGGGTCTTCTTCCCCCACGAACCGCCGTGGCTGATCGCGGTCGCGGGCGCTACGGTCGCCTCGCAGTTGTTCCTCACACTCGGCAAGACAGCTCTACAGGGTCTGGAGGACCGCCGTGGCGGCGACGCCGTCATCGCCGCCGAGGAGCTTGCCTTCCTGCCATGCTTCGTCCTCCCGCTGCTCGTCGGCATCCACGGCATCGCCGCGATCATCATCGGCCTCGGCCTCGCGGACCTGGTCGTCGCGGTCGACGCCTGGCGCCGGGTCAGTCGCCGTCTGGGCTGGCGCCGGTTCGGCCTGGCGAAAAATGGGCACGGCTGGTGGGGCCGGCCGGACCGAGTGCTCGCCAGACAGGTGGCGTCTTACGGCCTGCGCGGCCAGGTCGGCGGGCTCATCACACTGCTCAACCTCCGGCTCGACGTCGCGATCCTCGGAGCCATCGCCGGCCCGGCGATTCTGGGTGGCTACGCGGTCGCGTCGAAGTACGCCGAATTGCTCCGACTGCCCGGCACCGCACTGACCTGGGTCTTCTACCCCCGACTCGCAAAACTCGAGCAGAACCAAGCGGCCGTAATCGCCCGCAGGATGATCCGGCCCGCACTGGTCGGCATTGTCGTCGCCGCGGTTCCGGTCGCGTTGCTCGCATCGCCCGTGATGCGGTTGCTCTACGGCGCTTCGTTCGGATCGGCCGTCACGCCGGCGCGGGTTCTGGTGGCGGGCATGATCCTCGCCGGCGCTTCCGGAGTCGCCAGCGCGTACCTGTACGGCCGCGGAACGCCCGGCCTCAACTCCATTGTCCTCGGTGTCGGACTGGCCGTCACCGTCGTGCTCGACGTGACGCTGATCCCGCGGTACGGCGCTCTCGGCGCGGCGGCCGCATCGACAGCGGCCTACCTGACGACGGATGCCTTGCTCATCGGACTCCTGCTCCGCCTGAGCGCCACCGGACGACGTCACCGCGCAACTGTTGCCGTCGGCGAGGGAACATCATGAAAGCCGTTGCCATCACCACCGTGGTGTTGTTGCTCGTCGTCGGCTGCTCACGGAAGTCGCCGGACAGCACTCCGACGGACCCGCCGAGTCCGACCTCGGCGACACCGACCTCGCAGCCGGCCAGTCCGTCCAGTGCACCCACGAACGGCAGCGTGCCGGTGGACCTGTCCGGCGACCGGTACGTCTCCCTCGCCGATGCGCTGCATCGACGCGGCGTCGCGATCTGGTGGGAATCCGACCTCGTCGCCAAGTGGCTCGAAGGATCGGCCGCGTTCGACCAGGCGATCACCCGCCTCGGCGAATTGGCAAAGGTCCCTGGTACGGCAGGGTTCAAGATCTCCGACGAGATCGGCTACGGCGACGGGCTGACGTCGACAGCGCAGGCCACCGACTTCCTCACCCAGGCCCGGGCCCGATTGGCGCAGGTTGCCCCCGGCAAACAAATCCTCGTGGATGCGGTGGTGCCCGAGCTCGGCTGCCTGCCATGGCGCGGCGGGAACCAGGAAGGCTGTGCACAGCGTGTCCGGCAGAAGTACCCGGCAGCGACAGCCGCAGCTGTCGAGAGCTACCTGCGAGCCCACCTGATCGACCGGCTCGATCTCAGCACCGGGCTGCTCGACGAGAGCACCTACGCACGGTGGGGACTGGATCGGCAGACGGCGCAGACCGACATCTGGAACCGGATCCGCGCGCAGGGCTGGGCCTCGCTCACGACCCTCCAGGCCCGCAAGGCACTCGCGGATGCGAACGGGTATCGCGGCAACGCGGACCAGGCGAGAACCGACGCCGCAACCTACATCGATGTGCCCGTTGCCGCAGGCGCACAGGCCGTCGACATCTGGACCTGGCGGCAGCGCTACCAGGGCCAGATCGTCAGCCTTCTGGCCCCGGACCTGCAGCCCAACCCGCTGTGGACGGCGATGGTACGACGACGGCAGCAAGGCGTGCGGCTGATCACGCACATGACGCCGTCGACACTGCCAACGGACTCGGCGAGTTACAACCACGAGTGCGATCTCGCCGCACAAGCATTCACAGCGGTCTTCGTTGCCGCTGGCACCGGTCAGTAGAGGAGCAACCATGCCGTCGAACCGTCACGTTGCGACGATCAGTCCGGCCCGGCGCCTGTTGGACGTGCTGGTAGGCGGGCTACTGCTGATCCTTGCGTCACCTCTGCTGGCAGTCGTCGCCGTACTGCTTCTCGTCACGAACGGCCGGCCGGTGCTGTTCCGGCAAACGCGGGTGGGCGAGAATGGACGGCCGTTCACGCTGTACAAGTTCCGGACCATGCGATTGCTTGCCTCCGGCCCCGAAATCACCGCCGCGACGGACGTGCGGATCACCCGGATCGGCGGGTTCCTCCGGCGTACGGCGATCGACGAACTGCCGCAACTCTGGCACGTGCTTCGCGGACAGATGACGCTGGTGGGTCCGAGGCCGGAGAGCGCCGCGTTGGCCGCCGGGTATCCGGAAGCATGCCGGCCGGTGCTACAGGCCCGGCCAGGACTGACCGGTCCGGCGCAATTGCAGTACCGCGAGCGGTCCGCCGTACCACCGGACGGCCGGACCGATGTGGAGCGTTGGTACCTCGAGGTTCTGGTGCCGCTGCGGGTCGCCGCCGACCGCGAGTACCTGGACCGGCCGACCGTCCGACGCACCCTCTATTACTTGCTGGTGACTGCCTTGTTCGTGGTCGGACTCGCCGACCTGCAGCAGCCGGTCGGTGCTCAGACCGCCTCTTCCTCATAGGTCTCGACGGGCTTCACGGCGATCGGGTCACAGCGGGCGTTGAGACAACTCCCGCTGTTCACGTCGAACTCGAAATTGTGGCCCAGGCAACGCAGCACACCGTTCACCACAACGCCGGTCTCCGCCAGATCCTCTCCGGCGTGCGGGCAGTAGCGGCTCACCCGGATCTGCCTGCCTCCGACGGTGAACTCGGTGGTCTCCTCAGGATCCCGCGCGGCCTCGAACTCCTCGACCGCTCGCAGCGCTGCACGGTCGGCATGCTTCAGCAAACCGACCAGGTAGTCGTTGTACCGGTCGGGCTCCCGGCGCGCGATGAAGCGCAGCGAAAGCAGAAGCTCCTCCCAGCGGGTTCGGCCCGAGACGACACCGTCCAGCCAGCGGCCGTCCATCGACAGCCGGTAGTCGGCGTGCCCCTCGCCACCGTCCAGCTCGACCACCACGCGGTCCGGCCCGATGTGCGCGTCCCACACCCCGCCGAACGGCCCGGAGACATCGAACCGCAAGGTCATGCCGATTCGGGCCAGGAAATACTCCGACAGCGTGCCGAGTGACTCCAGATGGGCCTTGAAGCGCTGCGCCAAACCGGACTGCGGCTCAGGGTTCGCCGCCCAGGCAGCGTCGATCGCGCGGCGGCGCCGAGCGGCGTACTCCTTCAGATAGCGCCGCCGCTCCTCGGGTCCTGCGTCCAGCGTGAAGCCGGACCAGTGCGGGTCGCGGACGACGGACAGGTCATCCAGCCGGATCTGGTCACCGGGGAGGAGACACGCCCCTGCCTGGCTCGGGATCCGCTCCGCGAGCCATGCCAGCGACTCACTCTGGTCGGGGAAGATTCCGCCCGGTCGCAGTCCGCTGTTCAACTCGAACAGGTCGTCGTCGAGGAAGCACGGCGGACCCGCGTACGGCATCACCAGCCGAGGCTCGACCTGCCGGACCAGCCTTGTCACGGCCTTGAACTTGCCGATCCGCTTGATCGTCGAGATCCGCTCGCACTCGACCTCGTCGTACTCGTACCGGATCGGATGCCAGCTGGCGCCGGACATCTGCACACCCATCAGGTCCAGCGGTCCCCCGATCTCGGTCATCGCCCGTCGCGCCTGGCTGAGCGAGATTCGCGCGTCGTTCGTGTGCAGCACGCTCCGTTCCCCGATCTTCAGCAGTACGGCGGAGTCGTGGCTCATCGGGCACTGCTCGGGAATGACCGTCAGCCAGTCGTGCTCGCCCAATGGATACCGCTGCCACGCGTCGAGAACGACGATCCGGGTCCGCCCGATCGCGTGCAGCCGACGCTGGATGATCGTCGAGGGATACCGCGGCACGACCACCGGAACCGACTGCGGCAGTCCCGCGAGCAGGTCGAGGTCAAGGTGGTCCAGATGCTCGTGCGAGACCACGACCAGATCGACGTCGAGCAATTCGGGCGTCAGCACGTGCGAGTTGTCCGGAAACGGGAACCACGAGCCGAGGAACGCGCCACCGGGCGACAGCCACGGGTCGGCGAGGACGCGGACATCCGCTCCGTCGATCCGCAATCCGGCATGCCCCAGCGCAGTGATCATCGGCTCGCCCATGTCACCAGGCTCCCCGGGCCGTCCGGGACGAGCATCCCCCGCCCGCACGAGAACCTCTACGTCAATGCCCGTAGGCGGCCCGGTCAGCTTTCGTGAGCGAGCGAAGGATTCCTGCTGTAGGCGCGGTCTAGCGGCTGGCCTGCGGCTGCCACATTTCGTAGTTCCCGCATTCTGCAGTGATCTCGGCCGTTTCCTGGGCCGCGGCCAGGAAGTCGTCGACCATTCGTGAGGATCGCGATTCGGCCACTGCGAGGCACACCTGTTCGGGCGCCAGTTCCGGGATCGGCACATAGCTGATGTCGGGGCGTGAGTAGAACACGGTCTCCGACCGCCCGACGAACGAGATGCCCCGGCCCGCCGCGACGTGCTCGAGCTTCTCCTCGACCCCGCGCGCCCGGACTCCGGAGTCTGGGTGCGGGCGCCTGGTGGGCTGCGTGCTCGGGTCGGCATGCCAGACCACTGGCTCACCGTCCAGGTCGGCTTCGGAGACCTCCTCCTTGCCGACCAGCCGGTGGTCGCTCGGCAGCGCCACCATGAGCGGCTCGGTGTAGAGCGGAGTCAGGCGCAGCCCGGTTTCGTCGACAGGCAGTCGCACGAAGCCGACGTCGACGCGGCCGTCCAGCAGCATCAGGGCCTGGTCGTCCCACTCCATCCGCTGCACGTCCACGACCACATCCGGGCTCCGGGCCTCGAACGCCCGCGCCGCCGGGATGACTGGGATGCCGGTCCGGAAGCCAATGACCAGCCGCTGGCTCCCGCGGCCGGCGACGGACACCCGCCGCCGGACCGCGCGCACAGAGGCGAGCAGCGGGCCGGCGTCGTCCAGCAGCTGTCGACCCGCGTCGGTCAGCTCCACGCCGTGGCTGTCCCTGGCGAACAGCGAGACACCGAGATCCTTCTCCAGAGCGCGGATCTGCCGACTGAGCACCGGTTGCGCGATGTGCAGCTCCTCGGCGGCGCGGCCGAAGTGCAACCGGTCGGCGACAGCGACGAAGTAGCGCAGTTTGCGCAGGTCCAGATCCATGGGAGCCTCCCGGTCCGGCGATGCCTTCAAGGTATCACCACCGCTGAAAGAGGTCTTGGACACGCACTCCGGCCGGGTGGCATTGTCAATGGGGCACAAACTAATCCGATCAAAGAAATTCCGCACCGATCCTCACCGGGATTGGGCGGAAATGCTGTGCTGTCCAGCTGCAGAAAGCAGGCACATTATGAGCAACGTCAGTTTTATCGGCATCGGCGGAATGGCTCGCTCAATAGCGACTCGCGCGGTCGCGGGCGGCAATTCGGTCGAGCTCGTCGGCCGCGACGCCGCCAAGGCCACAGCCCTGGCGGCAGAGCTCGGCGGCGGGGCCACGGTGGGGACGTTCGGCACCGTCCCTGCAGGCGACATCGTCGTCCTCGCCGTGCCGTACACGAGCGCCGTCGCGGTCGTCACCCAGTACGGCGATGCGCTGGCCGGCAAGGTCATCATCGATATCTCCAACACCTTCAATGCCGACGCAACCGGGCTCGTCACGCCTGACGGTGTGTCCGGAGCGCAGGAGATCGCCAAGGCCGCTCCGGCGAACGCGCACGTCGTGAAGGCCTTCAACACCGTCTTCGGCCACGTGCTGGCCCAGGGCCGTCCGTTGGACGTGCTCTTCGCCGGGGACGACGCGGGGGCCAAGGCCGACGTGTCGACGTTCATCGAAAGTCTCGGGCTACGTCCGCTCGACGTCGGTGGCCTGGAAATGGCTCGCTGGCTGGAAGGTGTCGGGCCGCTCCTGATGGGCGCGGCCCGCCACGGCGCGGGGACCTTCGACATTGCCCTCAGCATCAACGTTCTGGGCTGAGCGCACTCAACCCTTCACCTACCGACACAGAAGGACACAACGTGCGAGTTTTCGTCGCCGGCGGGACCGGCCACTCCGGTTCGTACATCATTCCCGAGCTCGTTGCCGCCGGCCACGAGGTCACTGCCCTGGCCCGGTCGGACGCCGCCGCGACGGCGCTGTCCACACTCGACGTGAAGGTACGTCTCGGCGACCTCGAGGATCTCGACGGGTTGAAGGAGGCGGCCGCGGACGCCGACGGCGTCATCCACGTCGCGCACCGGCAGGACCTGTTGCTGTCTGGCGGGATGGATGCCGTGGCGGCCGCGGAGGTCCCGATCATGCTCGCGTACGGCGAAGCGCTGGCGGGCACCGGGAAGCCGCTGGTCGCCGCGGGGAGCATCGGCTCGCCGGGGAACTTGGGCCGGCCGGCCACCGAGGACGACCCGGCCCTTCCGGTCGGCGACGAGCACCGGGGCACCCTGCGGGCTCGTAACGTCGTGGAATCCGCCGTGATCGGCCTTGCCGAGCGGGGAGTGCGGGCATCGGTCGTGCGGCTTGCCAACATCGCCCACAGCACGACCGATCGTTCCGGCTTCCTCGTGCAGCTGATCGCGCTCGCGAGAGAGAAGGGCTTCGCCGGCTACCCCGGAGACGGCGCGAACCTGTGGAACGCCGTACACATCCGCGACACCGCCTCCTTGTTCCGGCTGGCGCTGGAGAAGGGGCCGGCCGGCAGGTACTGGCACGCGGTCGGAGACGGGGCCATCCCGCTCCGCGCGATCGCCGAGGCCATCGGCAGCCGCCTGGGCCTGCCCGCCGTGAGCGTGCCCGTCGACGAGCTGGTGCTACCGGGGTACTTCGGGTTCCTCGCGAACATCGTCACGCAGACCTACCCGGCCTCCAATCTCATCACTCGCCGAACTCTCGGCTGGGAACCAGCTCAGCCCGGCCTGCTCGCCGATCTGGACAACGGCCACTACTTCTCCGCTGAGCGTATTTAACCTCCGGGCTTTCCGGGTTTACATCAATTCAAGGGAGTAATTGTGGGAAAGCTCGATGGCAAGGTAGCCGTGATCACCGGCGGCTCAACCGGCATGGCGCTGGCCGGCGCCGAATTGTTCGTGGCCGAAGGAGCTTACGTCTTCATCATGGGCCGGCGGCAGGACGCGCTGGACGCGGCCGTCAAACAAATCGGCCGGAACGTGACCGCAGTACAGGGCGATGCGGCTGATCTGGACGACCTCGACCGCTTGTACGACACGGTCAAGCAGGAGAAGGGCTCGATCGACGTCCTGTGGGCCAGCGCCGGGATGGGCGAGCCGGGCAAGCTCGGTGAGATCACCGAGGAGCAGTTCCATGCCGCCTTCTGGCTGAACGCGCGCGGGACGCTGTTCACGGTGCAGAAGGCTCTGCCGTTGATGAACGACGAGGGCTCGATCTTCATGACGGGGTCGAACGCCTCGCTCGGGGCCTTCCCCGGATGGAGTCTGTACGCCGGGAGCAAGGCCGTCCAGCAGGCCTGGGCCCGCGTGTGGCTCAACGAGCTGAAGGACAGGCGGATCCGGGTGAACGTATTGACCCCCGGTCAGGTCGCGACCGCGAAGCAGGAGGAACTGTTCGACGAGGAAACGAAGGCCGCGTTCGAGTCGCTGATCCCGCGGGGAAAGATGGGCCGCCCTGAGGAGATCGCCGCGGTCGCGCTGTTCCTCGCCTCCGACGACTCGAGCTACGTGAACGGCCTGGAACTGGTCGCCGACGGCGGCACCACGGCGATCTGACTGAGAGCCCATTGACGCCTTGGTTCTGACACTGCACGACAAAGCAAGATCGAGCACGAGGAAGAGCGGACACATCATGAGCAGCATCAGCATCATCGGCACGGGGAACATGGCCGCCACTATCGGCACCCTGGCCATCAAGGGCGGCAACACCGTCGAGGTGATCGGGCGCGACGCAGCCAAGTCCGTGGCCCTGGCCAAGTCGCTCGGCGGCGGCGCCACGGCCGGGACGTTCGGGGCCGCTCCGGCCGGCGACATCGTCATCCTCGCGGTGCTGTTCGACAGCGCCGTACCGGTCGTCCGCGAGTTCGGGGACGCGCTGGCCGGCAAGATCATCGTCGACATCACCAACCCCTTCGACGCCACCGGCACTGGGCTGGCAGTCCCTCACGACACCTCCGTCGCGCAAAGGGTGGCCGAGGCCGCGCCCGCGAGCGCCCAGGTCGTGAAGGCGTTCAACACCCTCTTCCGCCACGTGCTCGCCCAAGGCGGCCCGGTGGACGTATTCATGGCCGGCGGCGATGCGCAAGCCAAGGCCAGCGTGTCAGCGTTCATCGAAAGCCTCGGACTGCGCCCGCGAGACACCGGCAACCTGCACATGGCCCACTGGGTAGAGGGAGCAGGCGTGTTGACAATGGGCCTGGCCCGCCACGGCGTAGGCAACTTCAACTTCTCCCTAGCCATCAACAACCTCAGCTGAGTTGGCCATAAGCCCTTAGATATAAGCTACTTCGGCCCGAGACCCGCTAACATACGCAGGTGCTGAACCAGCAGAGACCCACGGTGCGCCGGCTCGCACTCGTCGCAGTACTCGCACTAACAGCCTGCGGCCAACAGTTCGACAACCCCAGTCCCAGCCCGACTCCAACGGTTGCCACCCTGACAGTCGCCCAGGCAACGAAGGCCGCGCTCACACTCGCCGACCTGCCGAAAGGCTGGGATGGTGGTGTCGCGGTGGATCCAAGTCCGAGTGCAGGCGCGGGGACGACGCAGTACGAACCGGCGGACTGCGGAATCGTTGTCGGCAACCCGCTGAGGCGCCTGGCTCCGCCTGCTACCTCGATCCGGGGGCAGTATTTCGTCCGGCAACCTCTCCTGGGGATCACCGAACTGATCTACTCCTGGCCGACCAGCCAGCTGTCGATCGTCGGAAAGATCGCCGACGCACTGCCGCATTGCAGGACGGTCAGCGGCACGACGTCGGTCCGGACCGACTTGAGGATGACGGTCAAGGAGGTGGCTGTGCCGGGCCTGAAGGACGGCATCGCTCTACGCACCGAGCTGATCGACTCGGATACTCCCAACCAGACCTTCGTGCTTCACACTGCCACGGTGATACGCGGAGGCACCGTGCTCCGCATCTTTGACGTCAGCGATACGTTCCCCACCGATGCGGCGTTTGCAAAGCTTCTGACGAAGGCGGTGGCTCGGCTTGATGCCGCTGCGCACTAGTTCAATCTCACTTGTGGTACGCCGGTTCGCAGTGGTCGGCGTGCTGTTGTTGAGCGCGTGCGCGCACCAGGCGGACGACACCACCCCTACGCCGAGCTCACCGACCGTCGTTCCGCTGACAGTGGCACAGGCGTCCAAAGCGGCACTGACCGTCGCCGACCTGCCGAAGGGGTGGGAAGGTGGGGTGGCGCCGGATCGGACGCCGACGCTTGGGCTGCCGATCACCTACGATCCGGCCGACTGTCAGCTGCTGCGCGACCCGCTGCGTGATCGGGAGACACCCAGCACGACCATTCGGGGACAGTACTTTCTGCGGGCCGACAGCCCGAGCGACGACAAGGTCGTGACCGAGGTGATCGCGTCGTGGCCGGCTTCGCAGCTTCCGCTGGTTCGGAACATCGTCGCCGTGCTGCCGCGCTGTGCGACCTTTGGCGGAGCGCTGGAAGGCGAGACGTTCAAGTCGTTCGCACGCCAACTGCCGGTGCCCGGTTTGCGGGATGGCATCGCAATCCGATTCGGGGACCCGAAGGATCGGAAACTGACCTCCGAGAGCTACCGCGCGTACGTGGCCAGAGGCGGCACTCTGCTGACACTACGAGCCGGAAGCGAGACCTTCCCGACTGACGCCGCGTTTGTCCGGTTCGTCAACACCGCGGTCGCTCGGCTTGATGTTGTTGGTTAGTGGCGGCGTTCTATGTGGGGTTTGAGGGTGCCGTCGTAGAGGTTGGGTGGGAGGCCTTGGAGTAGGTCTGGTAGGTGGAAGGTTTGGAAGAGGGACAGGTCGAAGAAGGCGACCGCGTGGACGATCGCGGTGGCGGTGAGGGTGAGGACCTGGATCTGGAAGGCGCGGTGGATGTTGTCGCGGGGGTCCCGCATGTAGACGGCGAACGCGGGTAGGCCGTTGGCCTTCAGCGGGACGAGGTATTGGTCGCCGGGGCGCTCGGCCGGGCAGTGGGTGGAGATGAGGCGGCCGATGTCGCGGGCGCCGCGGAACCACGACGTGAACGGCGGCATCTCCCAGATCGCGTCGTCGGTGAAGAGCGCGACGATCGCGGGTACGTCGTACTGCTCGAACGCCGCGCGATACCGGGTCAGCAGAGCTTCGTCGGGGACGACGGTCGGCGCCGCGACGACCGGCACCGGCCGTACGTCGCCAAGCAGGGTCGTGATGCGAGCAGCGGGCCAGCCCTCGATGTCGTGGAGGATCGTGGCGGCCCGCTCGCGCGGTGGGATGCGCTGGAGGGCGGCGATCAGGCCGAGGTCGATCGGGCGGCCGTCCATGAGATGCTCGGGAATCGGCTCGAGCCAGAGGACCTCCGAGCTCTCCGACAGTGGGCCCTCCGGATGCGCGCTGGAAGCGGCCAGGTCCGACGGCAGCGGACGCGTCCCGGCGTGGGTGAGGCAGGCGAGAGTGGCATCCCCGTAGTTGGATACTCCGTCCGCGATCGAGACGGCTTCCGTGATGGAGCCGAGCATGCGGTAGCAGTGCGCGATCATTCCGGAGTCGTCCATACCTACTCCATCAGCGGTTAGTTCGGGGCATGCCTTTGTTCGATGGTGTCGAGGAGCCAGGCCAGGCCCGGTTCGAAGCTGTCGGGCTGGGCGGCGAAACCCTCGCGCAGGAGCGGGGCGATGTGCGGGTGGTCACCGCTCTCGGCGCGTTCGGTCAGGTAGTTGTTGACGGTCGTCGTCCACTCCCCGGCGGCATTCGGGTCCGTCGGTACGGCGCGGCGCTGGGCGGAGATGCGGGTGACGTAGCCGACGGTGTAGTCGTTGACGGCTGTCGCGATGCTCCAGGCCTCGTCCGCGGTGATCGACAGCGGTGCCAACGCGCGGATCCACTCGTCGAGCACGCGGAGGGTGTTCGGTCCGAGCTGGATGCGGTCGACCAGCAATTCGATCGACCACGGGTGCGCCAACCCTTGGTCCCTGGTACGCCGGGCGATCGCCTCGAGCGCACTCCGCCAATCATCGGGCAGGTCCGCACCGAGCACGCTCTCCCCGGCGAGCTGGTCGAACATCAGGTCGAGCAGGTCGTCCTTGCTCGACACGTGACCGTACAAACTCATCGGCCTGACACCCAGCCCGGCCGCGACGCTACGGATCGAGACGGCGTCCAGTCCGTCCCGGTCCGCGATCGAGATCGCCGCCTGCACGATGGACTCCCGGGTGAGCGTCCGGCGCCGCGGCTGGCGATCGTTCCGCGCCCAGACCGGTCCCACGGGCTGGGAATTGTCGTCGGGCGACGAGGAAAGCGCCATGTCGGGCATCGTACGACTCCGGTACGCCGACATCGAGCCACCCGGTCACGGGACCTTGACCGGCGGCGGCACCGGGTATCCGCCGGCGAAGGCATCGAACTCCGCGGCATCCGGCTCGCCCGCGACGTCCGACTGCTTCTTCTCGGCGACGAAGAACAGGATGCCGATCACGACCAGGCACACCGCGATCGCCGCGAACAGCCACTGCCGCTCCATGCCCGCGCGCAGGTCGATCGTGCGAGCCGTCGCGACCGCAAGGATCCACAGCAACGACAACGGCATCAGCCGCGTCCAGCCGAAGTGCATGAACTGGTCGTACCGCAGCCGCGGCAACGATCCCCGCAGCCAGATGAACACGAAGATGAAGAACAGCACCTTGCCCATGAACCACAGGACCGGCCAGTAGCCGCTGTTGGCGCGGTCCCAGAAACTGATCGGCCAGGGCGCGTGCCAGCCACCGAGGAACAGCGTGGTCGCCAGCGCCGACACCGTCCCCATGTTCACGTACTCCGCGAGGAAGAACAGCATGAACTTCGCCCCCGAGTACTCGGTGTGGAATCCACCGACCAACTCCCCCTCGGCCTCGGGCAGGTCGAACGGCGCGCGATTGGTCTCGCCGACCATCGAGATCACGTAGACCACGAACGACGGCGCGAGGATCAGCCCGTACCAGATCCGATCCTGCGCCGCGACGATCTGCGAGGTCGACATCGATCCGGCGTACAGGAACACGGCGACGAACGAGAGCCCCATCGAGACCTCGTACGAGATCATCTGGGCGCTCGAACGCAGCCCGCCGAGCAGTGAGTACGTCGACCCGGACGACCAGCCGCCCAGCACGATCCCATAGATGCCGACCGACGCCATCGCGAGCACGAAGATCACCCCGACCGGCATGTCGGTCAGCTGCAACGGTGTATGGATATCGCTCCACGGCAGCCGCACCGTCGGCCCGAACGGGATCACCGACCAGGTCAGGAACGCCGGAACCACGACGATGAGCGGCGCGCACAGGAAGATCAGCTTGTCGGCCGTCTTCGGGATCAGGTCCTCTTTCAGGATCAGCTTCATGCCGTCGGCCAGTGACTGCAGCAGGCCGAACGGACCGTTGACACTGGGGCCGATGCGCTGCTGCATCCGGGCGACCACCCGGCGCTCCGCCCAGATGTTGAAGAGCGTCAGCAGCATCAGGATCACGAAGATCAGCACTGCCTTCAACAGCATGAGCCACCAGGCGTCGTGGCCGAACTGCGTCAGCCCGGGCATGAGACATCACCTCGTCCACTCGACTCCCTTAACAGATACGGTGTATCAGTTAAGGAGGTCGAGTCGCAAGGTGGACGGTCAGCCCGTCGGCCAGTCCCGCTGGTGGTTCTCGAGGTGAGCGGCCAAGGCCAGCGCGGTCAGGTCCTGGTGGTGTGGCACCGCCAACTGAGCGCCGATGGGGAGGCCCGACGAGGACCAGCCGGCGTTGACGGTGGTGGCCGGGTGGTGCGACATGTTGTAGGGGACGGTGAAGGCGATGTGTTCGAACGGCTTGGACGGGTCGTCGGTCGGATACGCGAGCTCCGCGGCGAACGCGGTGATCGGCGCGACCGGCGAAAGGATCACGTCGTACGTCGTGAACACCCGCCCGACCGCAGCCGCCATCGCACCCATCTGGCTGTAGCCGTGGAAGACGTCGAATCCGGACAGATCGCCCGCGGTCGACACCCATTCCCGGATCTGCGGGAGGACCTTCGCCCGCCGCTCCTCGGGCAGCGCCGCGATGTCCGCGGCCGAGCGGATCCGCCAGAAGCGATCCAGCCCGTCGAGCATCTCGCGGGTGATGATCGGGGCGATCGGCTCGACCAGAGCGCCGGCCTTCTCGAGCTGACTCGCGGTCGACGAGACCGCCGCCGCGACCTCAGGATCGACGGGCAGGCCCACGCCGGCGTCCAGCAACAAAGCGACGCGGAGACCGTCGATCGTGATCTCGTTGCGGTCCGGGCCGGCCGGCAGTGACGTGTAGTCCCGCGGGTCGTACCCCGAGATCACCGACAACGCCAGCGCCGCGTCGGCCGCCGTACGGGTGAGTGGGCCGATCGCCCTTCCAGGGTAGGGATTCCCGACTGCGACCCGCCCGTGTGTGGGCTTGATGCCGACCAGCCCGCACCAGCCCGCCGGCAACCGGATCGAGCCGCCGATGTCGGTCCCGAGGTGGATCGGACCATAGCCGGCCGCCGCGGCCGCCGCGGCACCTGCGCTCGACCCACCCGCCGTCTTCGTGACATCCCACGGATTGCGGGTCAGGTGATGGAACGTCGACACCCCGGACGAGAGCATCCCGTACTCCGGCATCGTGGTCTTGCTGAAGATCACCGCTCCGGCGTCCCGCAACCGCGCCGCAGCCGGCGCGTCCTCCGCAGCCGGGATCAGCTCTGTCGCCGCGGTCCCCTGCGGTACCGGCGTACCCCGGGTCGCGATGTTCTCCTTCACCGTGACCGGTACGCCGTCCAGCGCGCCCGCCGAGCCGTCCCGCCAGCGGCGCTCCGATTCATGAGCGGCCGCCCGCGCGCCCGCAGGATCTAGGGCATAGAGGGCAGAGATCCGAGGTTCGAACTGCTCCACGCGCGCCAGCACGTCGTCGATCACCTCGACGGGTGACACCGAGCCGTCGCGGTATTTCGCCAGCAGTTCAACGGCAGTCAGGTCGGCGAGATTCATCCAGGCCTCCTCAGTTCGGTGGGTCGAAGCGGCCGTCGACCGCGGTCCAGCCGCCGTCGACCGCGAGTACGCTCCCGGTCACGAAGCTCGCGGCGTCTGATGCGAGATAGACCACAGCGCCGGCGAGCTCGCTCGGTTGGGCCCACCGACCGAGTGCGCCCTTCTGCGCATACGCGTCGTACCAGCCCGGATCGGCCTTGATCTGGGCGGTGAGCGGGGTCTCGACGACGCCGGGTGCGATCGCGTTAGCCCGTACGCCGGACGGCCCGAGCTCGGCCGCCGCCGTACGCAACAACTGCACGAGGCCGGCTTTGGTTGCCGCATACACCGATTGCCCCGGCTCGACCGTCGTCCCGCGGATCGAGCTGAATCCGATGATGCTGCCGCTCCCCCGCTCCGCCATCCCCCTGCCGAACGCGCGGATCAACTGGAACGACGCCCGCAGGTTCAGCGACACGACCCGGTCGAACTCCTCGCCGCTGTAGTCGAGGATCCGCTTCCGCACATTGGTCGCCGCCGTGAACACCAGCACGTCCACGGGATCCAACTCATCAACCGCCAGCGTGATCGCCGCGTCGTCCAGAACATCCAGTTCGTACGCCGTGAGCGCGTTTCCCGCCGTCTCGCGAGCCGCCGCGACGTCCCGGTCCGCACACGTGACCTGCGCGCCGTGCGCAGCCAACGCCAATGCGCTCTCGCGCCCGATCCCACTCCCCGCGCCGATCACCAGCGCGTGCTTGCCGTCAAGCCGGAACAGATTCGCGTACTCCATGCGGGTCACCTCTCACGGGCGCGGGCGGATGATCGCCATGCGGGTTGTGGTCAGTTCCTCGATCGCGAAGCGCGGTCCCTCGCGGCCGGTGCCCGAGTCCTTCACGCCGCCGTACGGCATGACATCGGAGCGGAACCCGGGGACGTCGTTGATCACCACTCCCCCGACCTCGAGCCGGTCGATAGCGGCGAACGCGGTGTCCAGCGACGACGTGAAGACACTCGCGTGCAGGCCGTACCGGGTCTCGTTCACTGCCCGCAGCGCGCTGTCGATATCCGGCACCGACCGCACCGCGATGACCGGTCCGAAGATTTCCTCGTCCCAAGCGGGCAGACCGTCGGGTACGTCGGTCAGCACGATCGGCCCGAGTACGTCGCCGGGCGCGTCATACGCGATCGACCCGCCCGCGTGGACCGCATCGCCGACCCACTCGCGGACCCGATCGGTGGACGCGGGATTGATCAGCGCGGACACCCGCGTGTCCGGATCGCGCGGGTCCCCGACCACGACAGTCGGGAGGCGAGCACCGAGTTTCTCCAACAATGCTTGGCGAACGGACTCGACCGCGATCACGCGTTGGACGGAGATGCACGCCTGGCCGGACGCGTAGTACCCACCACGCACGATCGCATCGACGGCCGCGTCGAGATCGGCGTCCTCGGCAACGACCAGCGCCGAGTTGGAGCCTAGTTCGAGCAGGACTTTGGTCGGAGCTGCATCACGTGCGATGCGGTGACCGACCGCGGCGGATCCCGTGAACGAGACGGCACCAATGCGACCGTCGGTGGTGAGCGTCGCGCCGACATCGGCGCCGCCGGTCACCAATTGAACGGCGCTCTCCGGCGCTCCGGCGTCCGCGAGAGCTGAGCGCATGTGATGGACCAGCCACAGCGTGGCGAGCGGCGTCTGCGGCGCGGGCTTCACGATGATCGGGCAGCCCGCGGCGAAGGCCGGCGCGATCTTGTGTGCCGCGAGCAACAGCGGGTAGTTGAACCCGGTGATCCCGACGACCACGCCGATCGGTTTACGCACCCAGAACCCTTGCAGCCCTTCACCACTCGGCAGCAGATCGAGCGGCACCGTCTCGCCATGCAGCCGGGCGACCTCCTCGGCTGACGTCTCCAGGGTGAGCAGTGTCCGATCGATCTCCACCCGGCAGTCGACGAGCGGCTTCCCGGTCTCGAGCACCAGCAGATCCACGAACTCGTTGCGCGCGGCAAGAACCGCGGAATGCACGCTCTGCAGAACTTTCCGGCGCAGGTACGACGGAAGCCGGCCCACCGTCTCGCGGACGGACAGAGCGTTGTCCAGCGCAGTCCGCGCCAGCTCGACATCACCGACCGGCGCGTCCGCCACCGTCGAACCGTCGTACGGGAAGATCACCGGAGCCGTGGCCGGCGTCTCGATCCAGGCCTCACCGATCGGCAGGCCGGCTGGGAACTTCACGCTGGATCTCCCTTCGCGAGCAGGTCGGACGTCGTCGCCCCGGAGAGGGCGCGCTGAAGGGTGGGGATGGCCGAGACCAGGCGTTGCGTGTACGGGTGCTGCGGGGCGGCGTACACGTCGCCGGTGTAACCGGTCTCGACGATCTGGCCGGCGTTCATGACGGCCACGCGGTCGCAGACGTGCTTGATCACGGACAGGTCGTGCGAGACGAACACCAGCGTCAGGTTGAGCTCGTCGACCAGATCGGAGATCAGGTTGAGGACCTGGGCACGGACCGATACGTCGAGTGCGCTGACCGGCTCATCCGCGATCAGGATGCGCGGACGAGGCGCGAGCGCACGCGCGATCGAGATGCGCTGACGCTGGCCGCCGGAGAACTGGTGCGGGTACCGATCGCCTGCATCCGCGGACAGGCCGACGGCCTCGAGCAGCTCGCGGACGCGTTCGCCCGACGCCGGATGGCCTTGGACGACGAGCGGCTCGGCGATGATGTCGCGGACGCGCATCCGCGGGTCGAGCGAACTCATCGGGTCCTGGAAGACGAGTTGCAGATTCTCGCGGAGGAAGCGCAGCCGGCGATCGGACAGCCGGGTGATATCGGTGCCTTCGACAATCACGTTGCCGGACGTCGCGCGGTCGAGTGCCGCGATGATGCGCAGCAGCGTGGACTTGCCGCAGCCGGACTCGCCGACGATGCCGAACCGCTCGCCCTGCTTGACTTCCAGGCTCACGCCACGCAACGCATGCACGACCGGAGCCGGCTGGAACAACGAGGTCCGCGGCCGCGGGTAGTCGCGGACGAGATCGACGACCTGGATGGCGGTCGGCGTCTCGAGCTCGTGCGTCGTCGGGAGGTGCTCAGACATCGGCCACCCCCGCCGGATGATGGCAGGCGAAGCCCTCCAGCTCGTCACCTGACCATGGCGGAGATTCTTCGCAGAGGGCTGTTGCGTAGGCGCAGCGGGTGCGGAAGACGCAACCGGACGGGAACTTGCCCGCGGGTGGCACGTTGCCGGGGATCGTGGTGAGTCGACGGGACGTGGTGTCGAGGTCTGACGCCGCGAGCAGGCCCTCGGTGTAGCGGTGGCGTGGACGCGTGAACACGTCTCTGACCGGGCCGGATTCGACGACGCGTCCGCCGTACATGACCAGCACTCGTTCGCAGACTGTCGCGACGACAGCCAGGTCGTGGGTGATGAAGAGGAGTGCGGACGAGCGGTCCATGACGCCGCGCACGATCAGGTCGAGGACCAGAGCCTGGACGGTGACGTCAAGCGCGGTGGTCGGCTCGTCGCAGATCAGGAGTGACGGATCGTTGGCCAGGGCAAGCGCCAGGACGACTCGCTGCCGTTGGCCGCCGGAGAGTTGGTGCGGGTACGCACGCAGGGTGTCGGTCGGGAGCTGCACGCGTTCGAGGAGCTCGGCCGCGGCGGCACGCGCCGCCGATTTCGGCTTGGTCCGGTGGATCAGCACCGCCTCGGCCAGCTGGTCACCGATCCGCATGGTCGGGTTGAGCGCGGTCATCGGCTCCTGGAAGACCATCGCGATGTCACGGCCGCGGACCTGCGACATGCGGCGTTCGTCGGCGCCGATCAGCTCATGGTCGACACCGTCGAGGCGGACCGAGCCGCCGGCATACACGTCCTCGGGAAGGAGGCCGATCACACTCAACGCGGTCAACGACTTGCCCGACCCCGACTCGCCGATCAGCCCGACCCGCTCCCCCGCGCCGACCGTCAGATCGACGTCGGAGACCAGCTCCGTGTCGCGAACTTTGACGGACAACCCGCGGACCGTCAGTACATCGCTCATCGGCGGTCCTCCAGTTTCGGGTCGAAGCGGTCGCGTAGGCCGTCGCCGAGGAGGTTGAAGCCGAGGACGGCGATGGCGATCGCGATACCGGGGAAGATCGCCAGCCGTGGTGCGCTGAACAGGAACTCCTGGCTCTCCTGCAGCATCCGGCCCCACGACGGTGTCGGAGGTGGCGTGCCGTACCCAAGGAACGAGAGCGCCGCCTCCGCGAGTACTGCGATGGCGAACGACACCGAGGCCTGCACGGTGATCAGGCTGGTCACGTTCGGCAGGACGTGCCGGACAGCGATCGGCCAGGGCCGTCGTCCCGCGGCGCGGGCCGCCAGCACGTACTCCGTCCGCATGACCTGTAGCGCACCGCTGCGGATCACCCGGGCGAAGCTCGGCACCGAAGCGATGCCGATGGCAATCATCGCTGTCAGCGTGCTCGCCCCGAACACCGCGCCGAACATGATTGCCAACAGCAACGCCGGGAACGCGAGCAGCAGGTCGTTGGCGCGCATGATGGCCTCGCTCGGCCACCGTCGTACCATCGCCGCCAGGATCCCGAGCGGTACGCCGATCACCGCGGCGACGCCGACCGCTACCACGCCGACGAACAGCGTCGTCCGCGAGCCGACCATGATCTGGCTGAGCACGTCCCGCCCGAACTTGTCGGTCCCGAACCAGTGCGACCACGACGGCTTCAGCAGCCGGGAGGTGGGCGTGACGAGCGTGGCGTCGTACGGAGTCCAGACGAAGGAAACGAGCGCCATCAGGACGATGACGGCGACGATCACGCCGCCGGCGATGAGGCTCGGGTTCAGTCGCTTCATGACGCCGTCCTCAGTCGCGGGTCGAGGGCGACGTACAAGACGTCGACGATGAAGTTGACCAGCAGGACGGCCAGGACCAGGACCATCACGACGTCCTGGACGAGGAGAAGATCGCGGTTCGAGACGCCGTCCAGGAGGAGGCTGCCCAGACCGGGGATGACGAAGACGCGCTCGACGACGACCGCGCCGATCAACAACGTCGCCAGTTGGAGGCCGAGCACGGTCACCACTGGCACGGCTGCGTTGCGCAACCCATGTCGCCACAACGCTTGGAACGGCTGCAGCCCCTTCGCACGTGCCGTCCGCAAGTAGTCCTCGCGGAGAACGTCGAGGACCGCGCTGCGGACGTAGCGGGTGAGGACTGCCCCTTGGACCAGGCCGAGCGAGAGGGCCGGGAGGATCAGCTGCTTGAGGAACATCCCGGGGTCTTGTGCGGGCGGGGTCCAGCCGTTCGCGGGCAGCCAGCCGAGCTTGACCGCGAACACGACGATCAGCAGGATCCCGGCGAGGAACGCCGGTACGGCGACGCCGACCTGGGACACCGCGGAGAGCGCGAGGCCGGACAGCTTGCGATGCCGCGCGGCCATCACCGTGCCGGCCGGCACAGCAACCACCAGCGCGATGATCATGCCGGCGACGACCAGCCACAGCGTCACCTGCAGGCGGTCGAACACCTGCGGCCCGATCGCCACCTTCGACACGTACGACGTGCCGAGGTCGCCGTGAAGCAATCCGCCGAGCCAGTCGAAGTACTGCGTCGGCAGCGGACGGTCGAGCCCGAACTGCTGCCGGAGCTCGGCCACCGCTTGGTCGGATGCGTTCACGCCGAGCGCGACCCGAGCGGGGTCGCCGGGCAGCACCGCCATGAACGCGAACACCAGCACCGAGCTCACCACAAGACTGACCAAGAACACGCCGGTGCGCTCGATCAGGCGAAGAATCATCGGGCGAGCTTGGAGAGATCGAAGTTCTCGGTGATGGCGTTGGTCGGCAGGCCCTTGATGTTCTTGTCCGCAACGATCAGGTTCGGCAGCAGGAACAGCCAGTCGCCCGCGGCCTGCTCGGACAGCCGCCGCGCCGCCTTCTTCATGTTCTCGACCTGCGCGGCCTCGTCACCGGAGTCCGCGGCGGCGAGATAGCCCTGCAAGGTCGGATCGTCGTACCGCGTGTAGTACTTCGCGTTGAAGACGGCGCCGAGGTCGCGCGGCTCGACGTGCGCGATGATCGACATGTCGTAGTCGGCGTTCTTGAAGACCGTGGTCAGCCAGGCCGCCGGGAACTCGAGCTGGTCGATCTGCACCTTCAGCCCGGCCTGCTCCAGCATGCTCTTCACGACCTGGCCGCAGGACGTCGCGTACGGCAACGTCGGCAACCGTAGCCGGAGCGTCTTGCCGGCCGCACCGGATGCCTGCAGCAACGACTTCGCCTTTGCCAGATCGTACGGCGCGACGCCGGTGAGGTCCTCGTACCACGGATCGGTCGGCGGGACCATGCTGCCGATCAGCTTGCCGCGACCGGCCCAGCACGTATCGAGCAGCGCCTTGTGGTCGATCGCCATCCGGATCGCCTGGCGGGTCCGGAGATCCTTGAACACCGGCCGCGAGTTGTTGAACGAGAGCAGCACCTCGCCGTTCGTCGTCCCTTCGATCACCTGGTACTTGTCGTTACTGGTGAACTGGCTCAACGCTTCCGGCGCCTGGACCGTGCCGATCACGTTGATCGTGCTGGTCAGCAGCGCGTTGTTGAGCGCGGTCGCGTCCTTGAAGTACTTCAGCGTGATCTGCTGGAAGAACGGCTTGCTGCCCCAGTAGTCGTCGTTGCGGACCATGACGATCGAGTCGCCGCGGTTCCACTTCGAGAACTTGAACGGGCCGGTGCCGACCGGGTCGGTCGCCAGCGCGCTGACACCGCTCTCGGAGAACATCGCGCCGATCCGGGTGGTCATCCGGAACAGCCAGTCGTTGCTCGGCTTGGCCAGCGTGACCTGCAACTGCGTCGGCGACAGCGCCTTCGCGGACGCGACGACATCCATCGCGGCCTTCAGCGAGATCGTCCACGCGGTCTTCACCCGGTTGATGCTGAACACCGCGTCGTTCGCGGTGAACTGCTTGCCGTTGGTGAACTTCGCGTTGTCGACCAGGTCGAACGTGTAGGTCTTGCGGTCCGGCGAGACCGTCCACGACTTCGCCAGCGACGGCACGATCTTGCCGGAGTCGTCCTGCTTGACCAGCGTCTCGTACACGTTGCCGAGCAGCGCCTGCGGGATCGCGGCACCGTCGGTGGTGGTGAAGTCCAGGCTGGCCGGCTCGGCGACCAGACCGACCGACAGTTTCTGGTCCCCGCCCGGCGAGCTGCCAGACCCACCGCCGGAGGTACTCGAGCCTGCCGAGCAGGCGGTCAGGGCCAGCACCGCCGCGGAGGCGACGAACACGACCGCCCGAATGCGAAACGACGACTTCACGCCAACTCCTTCAGAGGCCGTAACTGATCCTGTCCGACCTGTGACTGGTCTGACCAGTGGACTAGGTAATACTGGGCCACTAGATTTGTCCCTGCTCAAGTGCCTGTCAAGCGAGTAGGGGGTGCGCCGGGTGACAACAGGACCACAGTTCCAGCCGGTACAACCCGTGCGCGCGTACGAACGGATCGTCGAACAGGTCGAGGACGCGCTGGCCAGCGGCGACCTCGTCCCGGGCCAGCGGCTGCCGAGCGAGCGCGAGCTGGTCGCGCAATTCGCAGTCAGCCGGTCGACCGTCCGCGAGGCGCTGCGAGTGCTGGAGAGCAACGGCGTCGTCCGGTCGCGGCCCGGCGACCCGAACGGTCCGGAGATCCTCCCGTTCTCGCAGTCCGCGCTGCGCAAGCAGATGGTCCGCCTGGCCCGCGTCGACGAGCTGACCCTGAGCGAGCTGATCGGGTTCCGGATGATCATGGACGGCGCCGCGATCCAGGTCGCGTCACGCTTGCGTACGCCGGAAGAGCTCGACGAACTGGAGGAGACGCTCGTCGCGATGCGGGCCGCGATCGACGTCGACTTCGACGCATTCAGCCAGGCCGATCTCGCCTTCCACGAACTGATCGCGCGGATCAGCCGCAACTCGCTGATCCAGACCTGCAACGAGGTCGTCCGCGGCGTCGTCCTCAGCCTGATCTCGGACAAGATCGCCCACGCGCCGAACAGCCGCGCCCTGATGCTCGAGTCCCTGCACCACCACGCCGACGTCGTCGACGCGATCCGCACCGGAAACGGCCACGCCGCCGCCCGCCTGGCCCGACAGAACATGTACGACTACTACGGCGGGTACGTGCCCGACTCCGAGCAGGAAACCTTGCGCGCGCTCGTAGAGGACTGAGCGATCCCGTGGCATTCTGACGGGATCGGTTCATGGGTGGGGGGCACCGCGTGAGCAAACCTGCAATTCTGACTGTCGACGACGACCCGATGGTTTCGGCGGCGATCTCCCGTGACCTGCGCCGGCGGTACGGCGACCACTACCTGGTCGTGCGCGCGACCTCGGGCGACCAGGCGCTGGCCGCGCTGACGAAGCTGGCCCTGCGCAACCAGCCGATCGCCATGATCGCCACCGACCAGCGGATGCCCGGCATGACCGGTATCGAGCTGCTCGAACGCGCCCGCGTGCACGCACCGAGCGCGAAGTACCTGCTGCTCACCGCGTACGCCGACACCGACGTCGCGATCCGGGCCATCAACGACATCGGCCTCGACTACTACCTGCTGAAGCCGTGGGATCCGCCCGAGGATCAGCTGTTCCCGGTCGTCGACGACCTGCTCGGCGACTGGCAGCACGCCAATCCCGAGCACGTCTCCGATGTCCGCATCGTCGGCAACCGCTGGTCGGACCGGTCGCACGACATCAAGACGTTCCTGGCCCGCAACCATGTGCCGTACCGCTGGTACGACATCGAACGCGACCCGGAGGCCCGACGCCTGAAGGACCTCGCTGATGCCTCCGACAACGATCTCCCGCTCGTCCTGATCCCGGAGAGCGACACCCTTCGCTCCCCCACGACTCTCGACCTCGCGTCGGCGCTCGGCCTGCGCACGCGAGCCGAGCAGCCGCTGTACGACGTCTGCATCGTCGGCGGCGGACCCGCCGGCCTGGCCGCGGGGGTGTACGCCGCGTCCGAAGGCCTCAGCACGGTCATCATCGAGCGCGAAGCACCCGGCGGCCAGGCCGGTCTCAGCGCGGCGATCGAGAACTACCTCGGTTTCCCGCGCGGCCTGACCGGCTCGGACCTCGCGCAGCGAGCGGTCGCGCAAGCCTCCCGCTTCGGCGCGGAGATGGTGCTCGCGCGTTCGGTCGTCGGGCTGGAATCGCGCGGACCCGTGCACGCCGTACTGCTCGAAGGATCCGGTGAGATCGAGGCTCGCGCGCTGATCGTCGCGACCGGCGTCTCGTACCGCAGCCTCGACGTCGACGGCCTCGCCGACCTCACCGGCCGCGGCGTGTACTACGGTGCGACCGCCAGCGAGGCCAGCCAGGTGCAGGACGACGAGGTGTTCATCGTCGGCGCGGCGAACTCCGCCGGTCAAGCGGCCCTCAACCTGTCGCGCTACGCCAAGCGGGTCGTGCTGCTCGTCCGCGGCGATTCGCTCGAGAGCTCGATGTCGCGGTACCTGATCGACAAGATCACCAACGCGCCCACCATCGAAGTACGGTGCCGGACCGAGGTGGTCGGCTGCCGCGGGGACGGTCACCTCGAGGGTCTGACGCTGGCCGACCGCGCCTCCGGTCGCGTCGACGAGGTGTTGGCCAGTTGGTTGTTCATCTTCGTCGGAGCGATCCCGCGGACCGATTGGCTCGGCGACTCGGTGGTGCGCGACGAGAAGGGCTTCGTGGTGACCGGGCCGGACGTGCTGACCTTCGATCGGTGGGCGTTGCCGAGACCGCCGTACGCGTTGGAGACCAGCGTGCCCGGGGTGTTCGCCGCGGGCGACGTCCGGCTGGACTCGATGAAACGGGTGGCCTCCGCAGTCGGCGAAGGCGCCATGTCGATCTATCTCGTCCACCGCTACCTGGCGACCGTCTGATGCGCGCCGAGGAGCTGCGAGGCATCCCGCTCTTCGCCGGGCTGACCGACGCGCAACTGGACGAGCTGATCGCCGGCAGCACCGAGGTCGCGATCGAGCTCGGCGCCGACCTGTTCCACGAAGGTGAGCCCGCGGACTTCTGGTGGGTGCTGGTCGACGGCGTGATCGCGCTGCACCGCAAGATCGGCCGCGAGGACACCGTGATGGGCAAGATGGACGTCCCGGGACGCTGGGCCGGCGGGTTCCGCGCCTGGGACGAGCACGGCGTCTACCTCGCCAGCGGCCGCGGTCTCGCCGAGGGCCGGGTGCTGCAGGTGCCGACCGATGTGCTGCGGGAGCGGATCGACGCGTGGTTCCCGCTCGCCGGGCATCTGATCAGGGGCGTGTACGGGACCGCGCGGGCGATCGAGTCGACGGCTCGACAGCGGGAGTCACTCATCACGCTCGGCACGTTGGCCGCCGGGTTGGCGCACGAGATCAACAACCCGGCGGCGGCTGCGGCCCGTTCGGTCAGCGCGCTCGACACTGCGTGCGTCACGCTGCTGTCGGCTCTGCGCCGACTTGCCGAGGGCGACGTGACGGCCGTGCAGTTCGGTGCTCTGGACGAGCTGCGGCTCGAGCTCGCCTCCGGTTCCGCGGCACCGGATCCGGTCGATCTTGCCGATGACGAGAACACGATCTCGGACTGGCTCGGCGATCACGGTGTCGCCCAGGACTGGCTCATCGCGCCGCCGTTGGCAGCCGCGGGCGCGGGCCCCGAGTGGTGCGAGCGCGCGGCCGACGTACTGGGAGATGCGCTGGAGCCCGGTCTGGAATGGGTGGCCAGCACGCTGTCCGCGGCGACTTTGCTCGGTGAGGTGAAGGAGTCGACGCGGCGGATCACCGAACTAGTGGCGGCGGTCCGCTCGTACTCGCAGATGGACCGCGGTTCGATCCAGACCATCGACGTGACCGAGGGCATCGAGAGCACGCTGGTGATGCTCGGGCACAAATTGCGCGACGGCGTCGAGGTGGTCCGCGAGTACGGCGCCGACGTACCGCGGATCGACGCTTTCGCGGGCGAACTCAACCAGGTGTGGACGAACCTGATCGACAACGCGGTCGACGCGATGGACGGCATCGGCACGTTGCGGATCATGACGCGGACCGACGGCGACCGGATCGTGATCGAGTTCACCGACACCGGTCACGGCATGCCCACGGACGTCGCGGCGCGGGCGTTCGAGCCGTTCTACACGACCAAGGACGTCGGCAAGGGCACCGGCCTGGGCCTCGACATCGCCCAGCGCATCATCGCCGAACATCACGGCGGCACGATCACCATCGCGTCGCAGCCCGGTCAGACCACGCTGCAGGTGCGGTTGCCGCGACAGCCCAGCCCGGCGGGTTGATTCGAACCGAACGACAGGAAGTAGTGGCGGTGCGCGCCGTCACGCCGTGGAGCCCGCCCGCTCCGGCATGACTACTACCTCCTGTCGTTCGGGACGGGTCCTCAGGTGTCGTGCTCGAGAATCCGGACCCGCGGCACCTTGAGGAGCTTGCGGGCCTTGGCCGACCAGTCGGAGCAGACGAACCGGGCCGCGGTCTCGGGCCAGGCGACCACCACGACCTCCTTGCTACCGGTGGTCTTCACCATCTGCATCAGCGCCAGCAGGATCTCGCCGTGGGTGATGGAGACGTGGACCTGGTAACCGCTCGCGGCCCGGAGGCGGCGTGAGCTGTGTTCGATCACCGACGCGAGGTCGACGGCCGGATCCGCGAGGGTGGCCGTCGGTGTTCGGCTCGGGGTGGCCACCGGACCGACCCGCGCCGACGGAGCGGTCGCCGAGCCGATCACGGCCGCGGTGCCGGTCATGCCGGCCACGTCCGCGAACGTCGATCCCAGCAACGCCATCGGCCCGCCGAATCCGCTGTCCGGATGACTGGAGACCAGCAGGTGGTACTCAACGGCTTCTTCGTGTCTTGCGTACAGGGCGGCAACGCGGCGCGCGTCGCCCTCGCTCATCTCCCGCTCGATGAGCACCACCACGTCGTACGTCATTCGTGGCTCCCTTCGCGTCAATTCCGTTGTACTCCTGCACCGGAGCGCACCAAAGCAACACCCCCGCCTCCGTCACGGAACTGTCAAATAATTCTCAGGCCCCTGCCAGACTCGCCCGAGTGCAGGGGCCGCGCCTCAGACCGGGCGCAGCGTCGCCCGGGCGCGAGTGTCAGGCGCCAGTACGGCGAGCAGGTGCGGCGCGTCGATCAACGACACACTCGCGCGGTCGAGCAGACGCGGATGCAGCGCATACACCTCCGAACCCGATCGCGGCGTGACGTCACCGGCCAGCACCGCAACGAAGTCCGCCCGGTCGGCCGCGTCCTCGTCCCACCGCCGGTCGGGCTCCAACCGAGCCGTCACCCGGCGCGCGAACGCCGCGAGCTCCTCGGACGGCTGCCGCTGGTACCCGACGACCGACCCGTCGGCGCACCGGACCGCGATCTCGTCGGTCCGCGCGGCCGCGTGCCAGCAACAGACCTCCCACAGGCTGACCCGATCGCCCGACCCGTGCACCTCCTCCAGCGTCGCGGCCATCAGCCCGAGCCGGCCGCCGTACTTCGCGACGTTGTGACCGTAGCCGGCCGCGCCGAGGTTCACGTCGTACCAGCGCAGTTCCTTGGTGTGCAGGTCGACGCCGAACGGCATCAGGATCTTCGCCGGCCCGGACAGGTCGAACCGCTCCTCGACCGCGGCCGGGTCGAACAGACCATTTGGTTGCCGCATCACCCCGACGAAGCCGCGCTCCAACTGATCGAACGGTACGTCGTTGTAGCTGAACACGACCGGCAGCACGTAACGACCCTCGACCCGGCGCACCGCGCGCAGGTCGATGTCCACGAACTCCGTCGATCCCCGCGGAGCCGGCGCCGACGTCAGGTCGCCGGAGTGCACCAGCGCGTCCTGGTCGAACCGCAGCCGCGTGTAATCGCACAGCCCAACGAACGCCCATTCCTCGTCGAACACCGCGACGGACAGATCGAGATCGATCCGCCGACCGGCCGGCTCGACCCAGTGCAGGAACAGCCGCAGCAACTCGTCCTGCGGGATCGGCACCGCACTCCCCCGCGTCATCCGCAGCAGACTCGACGACGTGCTCCGCTCCGAACCGGGCGCGGCCAGGCGGGTCAGCTCCTCGTCCAGGAACGCCCGCCGCCACCGCGGCAGATCCGTTGCCCGACGCAACATTTCACCGGTCAGAACGCCGGACAGCTCCATGGCCAGCTCGCTCGGCAACGGCTCGCGGTCGTCGACCGACGTCCAGATCCGGGCCGTCCCGCCGCGTGGGAAGAACAGTCGCAGATCGCCGGGCGGAGTCCGGACCTGACCGAGCGCGGCTGTGATCACTCCTGGCGAAACGTCCGACACCGCGGTTGTGAGTGCGTCGACGAGATCCGCGTAGTGCTCGGGTGGGAGCACGCGTGCCAAGTGCACCAAGCGACGTACCAACTCGCCTGGACGCTCACGCAGCAGGTCGAGCGCCCGCTCGGGCCGGCCTTGCGCGAAGGCGCCCTCGACCCGGGCGGCGAACGTGCTCATCACGAGCCGCCCGTGCTCAACGCGAATCAACGGATGCTGCGCCGCCTCACCCGCCACTGCTCGCCCGGCCGCGGTCGCGAGATCCAGATCGGTACGACGCAGCACCGCGAACGCGAGCGCCGCGACCGGGAAACGGGTCGCGAACTCGAACGGGTGCAGGTTCTCCGCGATCCGCTTCCAGGCCCGCTCGTGGCGCAGCAGGTCCTCGGTCAGCGTCTCCACCGGAAGCCGGTCCAACCGCTGCAGCAGCATCCGTCGCGTTGCCCGCGGCAACGACTTCCGCCGGGCCGGCGGCGTTCGCAGGCCGGGGTCGGCGTCCATCAGCGCGTAGATCAGTCGCAGTACGTCGGTCGCGGTGTCGGTGCGCTCGATCAGCTCCGGATCGTCGGCGAGGAAGTGCGCGAGGACCAGGGCCCGGGTCTCGCGGACCGGGATCTCGTCCGGCAGCCACGACGGGTCGGCGCCGTCGAGCAGCACCAGCAGGTCGGCCCGATCGGCGGCCGAGAGCGGCGCGCGCCGCGCGAGCAGGGACTCGACTGTCTCGCGGGCCGAGTCGTCTGTTGCCAGTGAGAGCAGGCGGAGACGGTCCGAACGGACGTGCGCCGGCTGCTCCCCGTCGAACGACGGCTTGAGGAACGGGTCCTTGCGATCGATCCGGCGCAGGCAGAGCGGGCACGCGCTGAAGTCCGACCCGTCCCAGCACGTCCGGCAGACCAGATGGGCACACGGCGACACCGGATGCACTGTCTTGGTGTCGCCGCAGAGCACGCAGGGCTGGTCGGGCTCCTGGAGGAGACGAGCGAAGACCCTGTTGATGTAGAAGGTCTCGGTGTTGCCCGGCACGCTCTCCGGGAAGCCGCGGAACAGCGGCGTGTGGTGGGTGTCGCGACCGGACTCGGCATCGAGCAGGTCGAGCAGCGCTCTGCCGAAGCCGGCAAGGGCAGGAGCCGACAGCGAGGCGCAGTGCCGGTAGAGGCCGACGGACAGCAGGAAGCCCCGCTGGATCAGGTCGGCCTGAAGCGCGGACAGTCCGGCCTGGATCGTGAGCGGACGGCGGAGCCATTGCCAGGCTGTCCGGCGCACCGCCGGAGTCAGCGTGGTGACATCCACGAGCCGACGCCGGCGCAGCAGGACTTGCGCTGATTCTTCCCGCATGGCGTCTCCCCCGCTGGCGTCCTGTGCTTCGTCCTGTGCCGCTTCGTGCTGTGATGGCGGCGCCAGGGGCGGAGAGCGGACGCGCTACTTGGCCTGGTGAAGGAGAAGGAAGCACGTCCAGGAGCCGCCCCTGGCACTGAGAACGCTACGGGGGCCCACCGACAGTTTCCGGGCCGCAACGGGGCTCACAAAGAAGAGCTCCGGTAGCAGGGTCGGGGCCGCCCCGCCCAGACCCCGCTACCGGAGATCTACAGAGTAGAACGTTCACCCAAATACTGCGCTACCGGGTCCCCCGATCTGAGCTCGAACTGGCACAGATGCGCCGCAAGTAAACCCTTGAGGTGCCGCCGGACACGGAGTTGATCACCGTCGGGAGGTGTCGGGCCACGGAATGTGGTTAACGTCGTAGGTATGTCGGTTGCGGTGGTCGAGCGGGCCCGCTGGCGTGACGTTTTCGGGCACGCCGAGTTCCGGGCGTTGTTCCTGGCAGGGGTGCTGTCGGTGGCGGGCGATCAGCTCGCGCGGGTGGCGTTGTCGGTGCTGGTCTTCGACCGGACCTCGTCGGCCGGGCTGACCGCGTTGACCTACGCGCTGACCTACGTGCCGGACCTGCTGTTCGGGCCGTTGCTGGCCGGGTTCGCTGATCGGTACCCGCGACGTACGGTGATGATCATCACCGATGTCGCACGGGCGATTCTCGTTGCAGGGATGGCGATCCAGGCACTTCCACTGTTCGTGGTGATCCTGCTGCTGGTCGCGTTACAGGCGTTCGGTTCGCCGTTCAACGCGGCGCGTGGGGCGACGCTGCCCGCCGTACTCCCGGGTGACCACTACGTCCTCGGCAAGGCCGCGAACGACATGGTCGTCCAGTTCAGCCAGGTCCTCGGCTTCGGCTTCGGCGGCGCCGTCGTGGTCGCCGTGGGGACGTCAGGCGGCCTGCTCCTCGACGCCGCCACCTTCGTCCTGTCGGCCCTCCTGATCACCTTCGGAGTACGCCGACGACCCGCCCCGGCGAGTGGCACAGATGCGCCACCAGCAAGCTATCTGAAGGACCTGACCTCCGGCATCGCCCTGGTAGCCCGCACCCCGAAACTCCGCACCCTCGTCCTCCTGGCCACCATCGCCGGCTTCTACGTCACCGTAGAGGGCCTAGCAGTCCCCTACGCCCACGAAATCGGCAGCGGCACCACTGCCGCAGGCTTCCTGCTGGCCGCCAGCCCCGCCGGCGCCGTCGCCGGTATGTGGCTAATCACCGCGCTGCAACCAGCTCGGCGCCTGCGCTTGCTGGCACCGTTGGCCGTATTCGCCTGCGTTCCGCTGATCTTCTGTTTCGTGGCGCCCGACCTGCCCACGACCATCGCCTTGTGGGCGGTGTCGGGCCTCGCCTCGGCCTACCACCTGCCGGCCAGCGCTGCCTTCGTCCAAGCAGTCCCGGACGCACAGCGGGGCCAGGCCTTCGGGGTCGCGAGTACGGCGCTGAAGGGCAGCCAAGGCCTCGGAATCCTGCTCGCGGGCCTGCTCGCGGACCGCTGGGCGCCGTCGGTGTCGCTCGGCATCATGGGTGCCGCGGGGGCCGTCGCGGCCCTGGCGGCGGGCGCCGCCTGGAGCTACGCCCGCCGGGCCGAACCGGCACCCCGGTAAACAGCTGCCGGTCAATCCGCCGGAGATCCGCGCAAACATCTCCGGCAGCGTCCGTAAAATGCAGGTAAAGAATTCCCTGGTTCACCATTCGTTGCCGGCGGTGAACCATTCATTTCCGGGCCGCCCGGTACGGCGGAGCCACTCGTTCCCACCCTGCGTGAACCACTCGTTCCCCGCCGCGAACCACTCGTTCCCGACGCCCGTGAACCACTCGTTGCCGCCGTGGAACCACTCGTTGCCGGTGCTGATCTTCGTCATGGTGGAGCTCCTTCCTTCGCCATCCGTCAGATGGGACGAAACGCGGGCCGGTGCTGACCTCGCGTGAACAAGCCGTTACTATTCAGGAATACCGTTCAGGTCGATCCTGTGAGGCAAGAATGATTCTGATCGGTCGGAGCAATTGGGTGCCACCCCGCCGGTGGAAGCTCTGGTCGTTACCCCGTCCGGCGTTGCTGTACGTGCTCGGGGTCGACGTTGTCGCGGTCATCATCACCACCTTGGCTGTGAGCTCGTCGATCTCCGGTGCCCGAGGCGTGACGCGGTCCGAATGGCTTGCCTTCGGTGTGCTGACGGCCGCCTCGGTTCTGCACCTGGAGTCTGCCCGCGGAATCGAGCGGCGACGCGAGATGGCGGCGAACACTTCGCCGTACACGAATCTCAAGAGCCTCTGGGTCTTCGCCGGCTTGCTCCTGCTCCCGCTCAGCCTGGTGGTCGCGCTCGTCGTCATCTCGTACAGCTACTCCTGGATACGGGTCTACGGACGGACGATCGCGCACCGGAAGGTCTTCTCGGCCTGCACGTTCATCCTGGCCAGCGCCGCGGGCGCCGCCGCGCTCCGGGCGGGCGGCCTCCTGACCGAGCCCCGCGTGCCTACCGGGCCCTGGTCCTTGCTGGTCGTCCTCGCTGCCGCGACGACGTGGTGGCTGGTGAACTTCGCGCTGGTGATCGGTGCGATCCTGCTGTCGTCGCCGGACGCCACGGCCCGTGGCGCGCTGGGAGACCTCGCCGACCAGCTCGTGGTGGTCGCGGGGCTCGGCCTCGGCGTTGCGGTCGCCGGGCTACAGGCGTCGTACCCGTGGGTGGTGCCGATCCTGATGGTGACCGTGCTCACCTTGCACCGCGATCTGCTGCTACCGCAGTTCCAGCGGGCGGCGGGCACGGACGTCAAGACCGGTCTGGCGACGTCGGCGTACTGGGCGAACGCGGTCCCCGCTGAGCTCGCACGCGCACAGGCCCTGCGGAGCACCGTCGGATTGTTGATGCTGGACCTGGACAAGTTCAAGGAAATCAACGACACCTACGGTCACCCAGCCGGCGACGAGGCCCTGCGCGCGGCCGGTGACTGTATCCGGGCGGAGGTCCGGCAAGGCGATCTGGTCGCCCGCGTCGGAGGCGACGAACTGGCCGTCCTTCTGCCCGGCGCCTCCGAGAACGAACTGCTGGAGGTGGCCGGCCGGATCCGCGACCGGCTCAGCGCCCTCAGCGTTTCGGTGGAGACCACGACCGCCACCAGCGCTGTCATCACCGGCGTACCGGCGTCCATCGGCGCGGCCGTCTACCCCGACGTCGCCGACACCATGGACCAGCTGATCCTCGCCGCCGACAATGCCCTGCTGACCGCAAAACGCGACGGCCGCAACCGCATCGTCACCGCCCGCCCAGGCATCACCAACCGTGCCGACGAACCCACCCACGACCAGCACCAGTAGCTTCGCCGAACTCCTCTCGTCGCGCAGCCGGCTTGATCCAGGCCGCACTCGCTCCCGTTGCCCAGCCGGCCGGTCAGCCGATCTGGATCAGTGCCTTGCCGCGGAGGGTTCGGTTCTCCAGGGCTTGGTGAGCGGTGGATAGGTGGTCGAGGTCGTAGAGCTGGTCGATGACGGGGGTCAGGTCGCCGGCGGCTGCGCGGGTGATGACGTCGGTGCCGGTGATGGTCGCGGTGGTCGAGTCGGCGCGGAGGTCCATGATGCCCTTGAGGGTTACTCCGCGGCGGGTGGCTTCGGCGGGGTCGATGGGGGCGAAGTTGCCGCTGGGGGCGCCGTGGGCCGAGAACCAGCCGCCGTCCTTCACCACGCTGAACGCGGCCGCGCCGAGCCCGCCGCCGGCGCCTTCGAAGACGATGTCGGCGCCGCGATTGTCGGTTGCCTCGAGCACCAACTTCTCCCAGGACGGCTTGCTGTAGTCGAACAGTACGTCGGCGCCCTGGGCCCGGCTCAACCGGAGCTTCTCCTCGCCGCGGGCGGCTGCGATCACGTGTGCGCCGGCCTTGTGGGCGAGCTGGATCAGGAGCAGGCCCATCCCGCCGGCCGAGGCGGTGATCAGTACGTCCTGGCCGGTCATCGACGGCGCCAGTTCCTCGAGCATGAGCGCGGTCAACCCGTCGCCGTACACCGCGACCGCGGTCTGCAGGTCAAGCTGTGGTGGTACCTCGACCAGGTCGGTCGTGGTGAGGGCGAGCTCGGCGTGCGCACCGAAGCCGTCCGCGCGGCCGACGACGGTTTTGCCGATCCAGTTCGCGGATACGTCGGGCCCGACCGCGCGGACCCGTCCACCGAGGGTGCCTCCCGGGACGTACGGCGGCTCGACGTCGAAGAACTTGCCGTGCCCGCCGCGTCGGATCGCGGTCTCGACGAAGATGACATCCGCGAACTCCACCTCGACGAGCACCTGGCCTGCTCCGGGCTCGGGGTCCGGCAGGTCGCGGGTCTCGATCACGTCCGGACCGCCGAACTTGGTCACTACTGCTGCACGCATAGCTGCACTCTCTCCGGTTGTCTTCGGAGTTCCGAGACTGCAACCTCAACCTTGGTTCAGGTCAAGCGCGGGAGTTGTCGGTGGTCCGGCGTACTGTGCAGGGCATGCTCGACGCCGTCTTCGTTCCGGCCGACCCGCCGCGCGCGGGCCGGCTGGCGCTGTACGGCGACCTGGCCGCGGCCGGCGAGCAGCCTGATGGCACGGTCGACCTCGTGCTGCCGCGTGGCTCGACGGTCCGCCGTACGACGGTGCCTGCTCGGCTCCTGTCCATGCCCGAGCTGCTCGCCCGCCTGACCAGCCCAGACGTCGGCCCCGACATCGACTCGGCCGGCTGGGCCGCTAGTTGGGCTGCGTGGCGGGCGGCCGGGTTGGCGGGACTGGTGCTGATCGGGCGCGGGCGCCTTGTGCCGGATCGCAGCCCGGAGGGGTACGGCGCCTGGCGCGTCGCTCCACTCGATCCGATCGACCGCGCCTGGCTGCGAAACCTCAGCGCCGCGATGCCGGCGTACGGTCATGCTCTGCCGATCGAAGGCACCCGACCGGTCCGGCTGGTCGAACCCGAGCAACTCGTCCGCGCGTTCTGGGACGCGCTCGCCGACAGCATCGTTCGTACGCCGGCGGCAGCTGTGGCCACGCGCCCTGGTGCCGCGCCGTTCGCCGCCGCCGATCCGACCACGCTGATCGGACCGACCGGCTGGCTCGACGAGACGGCCCTTGCCGAAGAGGCCGGCGCTCGCCTGGTCCTCCGGATCGAGCCACCCGAGCTGCCTCAGGAATCGTTCCGCGGCGTTCTGCAGTTGCGCAGCGGGCTCGATCCGAGCTTGCTGGTCGACGTCGCGGACATGTGGAACGCGCCCGCCGCCGTACTCACGGCCCTCGGTGAGCGCGCTGAGACCGACCTCCTCCTCGCCCTCCGCCGCGGGGCACGAGTCTGGCCGCCGCTGGGAGCCGCGCTGCGCGACGCAGCTCCGGAGGAGGTCGGCATCGACGACGATGCGCTGGAAGAGCTCGCCGAAGGAAGCACTGCGTTAGAAGGCGCAGGCATCGAGGTCCTCTGGCCGACTGACTTGTTCGCCGGTGAGCTGGCCGTCCGCGGCTCGGTCGCCACTCCGACTCCTGGTGCGATCACCGGCCCTGACTTCAGCTTGAACGATCTGGTCGCGTTCCGCTGGCGACCAACGCTCGACGGCCAGGACCTGACCGAGGCCGAGGTCGGCGCGCTCGCGGAAGCGAAACGGCCGATGATCCGAATGCGCGGCCGCTGGATCCGCGTCGACCAGGACGTCGTGCGCCGACTCCGCAACGGCTCCACGCGCAAACTGACGGGTGCCGAGGCACTCGGTGCGGCGCTGACGGGGACCATCGATGTCGACGGCGAGCTTGTTCCGTTCGACGCAGATGGTTCGCTGGCTGCGATGCTCGCCCGGCTGCGTACGGCCGAGGAGCCGGCTCCGTTCACCGATCCGGTCGGCCTGCGCGCGACCCTCCGCGACTACCAGCGACGCGGCGTCGCGTGGATGGCCCAGCTCGCCAACCTCGGCCTCGGCGGCTGCCTGGCCGACGACATGGGCCTGGGGAAGACGATCCAGGTGATCGCGCTGCACCTCCAGCTTGAGCGGCGCGGCCCGACGCTGGTCGTCTGCCCGTCGACCCTGCTCGGCACGTGGGAGCGCGAGTTCGAGCGGTTCGCTCCCGACGTGCCGACGCGGCGGTACCACGGCACGGGCCGGACGCTGAGTGATATCGCGCCTGACGAGGTGGTGCTCACGACGTACGGCGTCGTGCGTCAGGACCACCGTGTTCTCGGCGAGGTGGCGTGGGGCCTGGTCGTTGCCGACGAGGCGCAACACGCGAAGAACCCGTTGTCCCGCACGGCTCGCGCGCTGCGAACGTTGCCCTCAGCAACAAGGATCGCGCTGACCGGAACGCCGGTGGAGAACCGTCTGTCCGAGCTGTGGTCGATCCTCGACTGGTCGGCACCCGGGCTGCTCGGGACGCTCGACCGGTTCCGCCACGACGTCGCCGTGCCCGTCGAGCGGTTCCACGACGAAGAGGCGACCGCGCGGCTCGCCCGGGTGACGCGGCCGTTCCTGTTGCGACGGCGCAAGAGCGATCCGGGGATCGCTCCGGAGCTTCCGCAGAAGTCCGAGCGCGATGTCGTCGTACCACTGACCGTCGAGCAGGCCACGCTCTATCAGGCGGTGGCCAAGGAGACGCTTGCCAAGATCGAGGAGGCGGAGGGCATCGCGCGGCGCGGGCTCGTGCTGAGTCTGCTTACGCAGCTGAAGCAGGTGTGCAACCACCCGGCGCAGTTCCTCCACGAGCCCGGTCCATTGGAGCGACGCTCGGGCAAGCTCGCCGCGCTGGACGAGCTGCTCGACGTCATCCTGGCCGAGGGCGAATCCGTGCTGATCTTCAGTCAGTACGTCGAGATGTGCCGGCTGATCGAAGCGCATCTGGCGGCGCGGCAGATCAAGTCGCTGTTCTTGCACGGCGGGATCGGCGTGCGGAAGCGCGAGCAACTGGTCGCGGACTTCCAATCAGGCGCGGCGCAGGTGTTCTTGCTGTCCCTGAAGGCGGGCGGCGTCGGGCTGACACTGACTCAGGCCACGCACGTCGTGCATTACGACCGCTGGTGGAACCCTGCGGTCGAGGATCAGGCGACCGACCGCGCGTACCGGATCGGCCAGGACCGCCCGGTGCAGGTCCATCGCCTCGTCACCGAGAACACGCTGGAAGACCGGATCTCGACCGTCATCAACGCGAAGCGGGACCTCGCCGATGCCGTGGTCGGCTCGGGTGAGGCGTGGCTGAGCGAGCTGTCGGATGCTGAGCTCACCGAGCTGGTCGAGCTGTCGACGACGCCGGCCAAGTCCGGCTCGGCGAGTGCGTACAACCCTTCTGCCGTTGGGAAATCCGATGGCTGACGAGGATCGGGTGCCGTGGCAGGGGTGGCGGCGGAAGGGTGAGGACGCCGGGCTGCCTGCGGCGAAGGGACCGGGGAGCCGCCGGCCGTTCGGGGCGACGTGGTGGGGTCGCGCGTGGTTGGAGGCGCTGGAGCAGCGCGCTCGGCTTGACCCTGGGCGGTTGTCACGTGGACGGTCGTACGCGCGGCGCGGGAGTGTTGTCGATCTAACCGTGAGTCCGGGAGAGGTTGAGGCAGTAGTACAGGGCAGCCGCGTCACGCCGTACCAGGTGACCGTGCGGATCCGCGCGTTCTCGAGCGCGGAGTGGGATTCGGTGCTGGATGTGGTCTCGGCACAGATCGGTCGGGTCGCGGCGCTGCTGGATGGTGAGCTGCCGCCCGAGGTCATCGACGACGTGCGCGATGCCGGGCTCGAGCTCCTGCCCGGAGCCGGCGAAGTCCTCACGCACTGCACCTGCCCTGACTTTGCCGTTCCCTGCAAGCATTCTGCTGCCGTTTGCTATCTGATCGCCGATGCGCTGGACGACGACCCGTTCGCGCTGCTCCTCCTCCGCGGTCGGCGCAAAGACGAACTCCTGGCAAGCCTCCGCACCCGCCGTGGCTCGCCGGCCGCCCCAGTTGTCGCACCCCGCACTCCCCCACCGGCCGGCATCCCTGCGATAGCAGCGTTTGCTCGCCACCTGACGCCCGAGACCCGGTCAACTGTTCCTGTGCCTGCACCACCTAGGCCGCTCGGTGCACCCGGCGTGCCTGCAGCTGTGCGAGTTCTCGACCCACCGCGCTCGTCCGGCGTCGACGTACGAGATCTCGTCGCACTGGCAACCGACGCCGCCCGACGCGCCTGGGAGCTGGCGTCCGGCGACGGAGACGGCGGCCTCAACCTCACCTACGAACAAGACCTGGCCCGCAGAGCAGCCAAGGCCCTCGGCACCCCCGACCTAGCCGACCTGGCCCACCGCGCAGGGATCTCTTCCCGTCGACTGACCACCTGGGCCGTAGCCTGGCGCGAAGCCGGCCCCGGTGGACTGGCGGTCACCCTCGACGATCCGGTCACAGTCATCCCAGTCACCCCAGACGCCCTGACAGAAGCTCTCGAGGCTCTCCCCAACGCCACCGTCGAAGCCAACCGAGTGACCTCAGGCAAACTCCAACTCCGCCTAGGCCAAGACAACCTCTGGTACCGCTTCGATCAACACTTCAGCGACTGGACCCTGTCTGGGCCCCCATCTCCAGATCCCAAGGATCTCCTCTAAGCTCCGACTGACGTACCTGGGGAGGGTGCACCACCATGCGCCGAATCACAGCCGCGGTAGCTGTCCTGCTGCTCGGCCTGGCCGCCTGCGACAGCCACACCACACAGCAGGTCGTGCCGACACCGGCACCAGCGGGGAACCTGTGCGAGCGGCTCGCCCCGCGGCTCACCGGTTGGAAGGCCGCCGACGCAGAGTCGCGCCTCTCCGCGCCGCTCGCGGACAACTGCTCGTTGGTCGACACGACACAGGAGTTCCATCGGGTCTGGGTCGGTCTGTCCGCGATCCCGGTCACCGACGCGCAGTTCGCCCAGACCCGCAAGAGCGACACCGAGTGGGTCACAGGAATGCAGTACGCGGCCAAAGTCATCGAGGGCGAGGTCGGGCCGGGGTCATGGGCCGTCGACCCGGCGGCCGCCGCTCCCTGGCTCGTCTTCCGCGCCGGCAACCGCCCGGTCGAGCTACGCATGGTGAACGACGGCTCAGGCACGTTGGACGAACTCCGATCCATCGCGGAGACGATCGTCGGACTGCCCGGCGGCCTTCCCACAGCGCCGGCGATCATCGCGCAGCCGGAGTGCGCCCGCGGCACTGCGGCAGCTGAGCGACTGCTCGGCGAGAAGGCGGTGCTGCGGCGAGACACCCTGACCGACGGCTACCTGTCGTGCCAGTGGGGCTCGGCGACCCGCTCGGTTGCGGTCAGATCCGGTGGCCTGGGCTCGGATCCGGCGCTCGACTTCGGCTACGTGAAAGGCGGGTTCACGTCGCATCGGGTGAACGTCGGCGCCGAGGGCTGGCAACAAACAGACGGCGAATTGGCGTTCCGCACCGCCAAGGACGCTTACGTCGAATTGGTGGCAACCCCGGGCAGCACGCTGAACCCAGACCTGCTCGTCGCCCTCGCCCAAGCGATCGCACCAGCCTACGAATGAATCAGCGGCTTCTGCGCAGGGTGGTGTGTTCTTCGAGGGCTGGGATCAGCTGCTCGGCGATCTTGGCGTGGCCGACGACGGTCGGGTGGACCTGGTCGGTGCAGTCGTCCTCGGTGATCCAGCCGGTGGAGTCGATGTAGACGAGGTTCGGGTCGTCGAGGGACTTCACCGCGGCCTCGATCGTGTCGGCGTGCTTGCCGTTGAACGGCGTCAGCGCCACGATCGTCGTCTCCGGGTACGCCGCGCGCACCCGCCGTACATAACCGGCGTACTCCTCGAGGTCCAGCGTCGGATCGTTCACGCCGAGGTTGATCACGACCACGTCGGACGGCTCGACGCGCTCGGCCGGTGAGCCGGCGAAGTTCCAGCCGAACGAGTCCACGCCGGCCGGCACCTCGCCGTTCCCTGGCTTGCTGATCCCCTGGCTCCCGAACCCGACCTGGTACGACGTCGCGCCGAACGCCCGAGCAGTCAGATACGCGTACGACGTCGTGCCGTCCGCGCCCTCGGACTCCGGGTGCTCGCTCAGCGACCGCACGCCCTGCGTGATCGAGTCGCCGTAGAACTCGATTCGCGGACCGCCTGGCCGACCGCTCAGCCGGAGTCGCGTGTTCACGTCGAGCACGAGACCGGCGAACACGACCGCGCACTCGAACGGCGGGTTCCACCGGTTCGCGTGCTCGTTGACGTCCTTGACCACGATCTCGACGCGGTGCCGGCCGTCCGGCGCCGAGAGCTCGACGACCGGCCCCTCGACCACCTGCAACTCCGGCTCGCCGTCGTCGACCGTGATCCACAGGTGCGGCGCGACCGTGAGCCCGTCGGTGTCGAAGAGGAGCTGGAGCCGCTCACCGGCGTACGAGAAGGAGATCCGCGAACCGGAGTTCACGGTGATCGCCACGCCGGGCTGGTGTCCCCACTGTCCTTCCAGGACGATGCGCGGATCGGACGGGGCGACGACCTCGCCAGGCTCGAACGGCACAGCACGCTCCTCGGTCTCGGTTGCTGTGCCATTCTGCCTGGCCGTGCAGGCGAAGAGGTCACCATCCCGCCTTCCGGGCCCGCGCCTCGAACAGCAGGATGCCCGCCGACAGCGCGACGTTCAGCGAGTCCGCCTGCCCGAGCATCGGGATCGACACCGCGTCGAACCCCTCGTCATGCCATTCCCGCGACAGCCCCGAGCCCTCCGAACCGACCACGAATGCCGTCGGCCCGTCGTACTGAGGAACGCGATACGTCCCCGTTGCCGCTGGATCCGCGAGGTGGACGCGAAAGCGATGGCTTCGCAGCCACGCCGCGGCGGACGGGATGTCGTCGAACTCCAGGATCGGTGTCGAGAGGACGGTGCCGCGGCTGGCGGAGTACACAGACGGATGCGTCGGCCGGGCCCGCCTGCTGGTCAGGACGAGACAGTCGGCGTTGGCGGCGTCCGCCGTACGAATCAGGGTGCCGAGGTTGCCGGCGTACTCGACGCCGTCCGCGACCAGCACCAGCGACTCGTCGGTGAACTCGAACGTGTGCGGCCGCCATTCCGGGAGCCGTGCGATCGAGATCAGGCCGTCGGAACGGGTCTTGCGGGAGAGGCGGGCGAGCAGTTTCTCCGAGATGCGGTACACCTCGGTGGCACGCTCCGCGATCCGGTGGACCTCGGTCGTGGCGAGTTCCGTCGTGGCGCTCTCAGGACACCAGAAGAACGCGTCGATGGTGGCGGTCGTGGTGAGCAGGCGGTCGTGTTCCCAACTGCCTTCGACCATGATCCGGCCGGGTGAACCGTCCTTCCGCAGGGTCAGCAGGTCACGGACACGGGGATGTTGCGCGCCGATGGAACGCGCGGTGTGCACAGTCATGTGCAAGCTCCGGATGGAGAGAATCAGCAAGCGCGCCGGGGACCCTGCGACAGGGTCCGCACCGGCGGGGCGACGCCCGTGGGGCGCCGTGGTACTGACGCGGCCTGTCGACCGCGTCAGCCAAGGATTCTCATCACATCTCGGATGGTAGGCAGCCCGGCCGCACGCGTCATCCGGTTTTCCACAGCACCGGCCGCGATCGAGTTGTCCACAGCCTCGTGGCGGGTGAGTTTTGGTCTGTCGGTGTGGGTGGTTAGAGTCCTTTTCTCTGGTAGCCCAGTTGTTGTCTCAGGCGCTATCACACGGGAGGGAGTGCGGGATGGACGCGACACTGCTCGACGCCGAGGCCGAGGCGGCCGTGCTGCGCGTCTACCGCCAGGTCTTCGCCGTGCTCGCCCGCGAGGCCGGCGCGATGATCGTCGACCCCGACCTGCTCGACGTCGACCAGGCCATCCTGGACGCGTTCGCCGAGGCCGGCAGCGACGGTCTGACGGTCGAGCAGGCCACGCTCGCCTGCCGGGCGTATCCGCATGACATGATCGTCCGCCGCTTCGAAGTGCTCCGGCAGTACGGCGCGATCACCAAGCTCGTCGACCGGCCGAACGAGCTGCGCCACCGCGCCGCCTTCGCGCCGTACGTGATGCTGATGTTCCTGCGCCGGATGTCCGTCCAGGGCGGTCAGGCCGAGCTGCACCAGTTGCTCACCCTCGAGGCGCACAGTGTCAGCGACCCGCAGGCGACCGCTGATGAGGGCAAGGCGTCCATCGGGCGGATGACCAAGGTCTTCCGACTCCTCGGAAACGAGCTGGCGATCCTGGTCTCGACGAGCACCACGGCCCAGCTCCGCGAGAATGCTCAGCTCGCGTGGGGCAACGAGCGCCTGATCGAGCAGGCCGAGAAGGTCCACCGCATCGTGCTCGAGCGCTGGCCGGAGCTGCATCGCGACTGTACTTCGCTCCGCATGGCCCTCGCGGCGTACGCCGACGCCGTACAGCTCGCGGCCGGCCGCCTGGTCGAGCGAGCGGGTACGACGCGGGCGCTCGGACTGCTGCCGATCGAAACGTGGCTGACGTTCACGCGCAGCAGTGAGCCCGATGCGCTCGCCGCCGTGCTGGATGGCCTGCTCTTTGATGCTGCAGCTCCGGACTTCTCGCCGCAGACGATGGTCGAGGCCGTCGAGACGGGACGACGATCCGGCAGCGCCCGGATGGCACCACCGCGCCCGACCGCTGATGCCGACGCGCCTGAGTCTGCGGCCGCGACGGATCGCGAAGACCTGCGCGCGGAGGCGGAGCGAGTGCTGGCCGGACGGTCCGAGGTCGACATCGTGGAGGTCGTCGACGAAGCCGGCGACTGGATTACCGCGCGACGCGTGCTGGCCGAGCTGACCGCAGCGCACTTACACGACGAGCTCGACTACGAGCTGGTCTGGTCCGACGGCATGCGGATCGACCCGACCGCGGGGACACCCTGGGCGACCGAAGGCATCTTCCGCCGGGTGGCGCGATGAGCGAAGCCGTTGAGCGGCGGCTCTACAACGCCTTGTGGTGGGCGAAGGTGCAGTCCGCCGGGCCGCTCGAAGTCGACCCTGAGACGCCCGCGGTCGCCGGCCTCACCCGTGCAGCGTCACCGGATGGATCGACCGTCTGGCTCGTCCCCACGCTGCCATCGGGCGCAGGTCACAGCGTCCTCGAGGAGCTCGGCGCTCCCCCGGTCGCCGTCGAGCAGCCCAACGAGACTGCCCGCCTGCTCGCGATCTGCGTCACCTGCTGTTGGACGGACCGCAGCGCACCCGCTTGGCCAGGTGTGACCGGCACGCTCGCCCAGATCAGATCCGTGTACGCCGGGATGCGCGGCCGGCCAGAGCAGTCGAGCGACCTGACCCTGATCATCGGCAGCTTGCGCCGCCTGCACGCCACGCACTGGATCCGCTGGGACGAGAAGACCGCCGAGGTACGGCTCGGTCCGCGCGTCGTCACCTGGACCGCGACCGACCTGTCGACCCTCCGCGACCTGTGCCGCCATCTCCCCGAGCCACCGCCCGCTGAGCTGTCCACCCGATCTGAGCCGGAGAGTGACGAGCGCCAGGAGGTGCTGGATGACTGAGCAGCACGCCCTGTTCGACTCGTTGCTCCAGGACCTCAGCGACCGCGCACGGGATGAAGTGCTCGCCGCCTTCAGCGCAGTGCAGTACGCCGCGCATCCGGTCGCCGAAGTACAGCTGGCCGGCCTCCGCGACGTGACCCTGCGCCGGCAAGTACAGCGGATGCTGAAACTCATCGGCCGCACGCTCGTCCACGTCGACGGCACGCATTGGACCGCCGGATACGACGACGACATCGCGGCGAGCCTGGTCGCACAAGGCTGGCAGCCGTTGTCAGTCATCGACCGCGCAGTGCTTGTGCTGGTGCTCGTCCATTCCGTCGCGATCCCCCGCAGCGAAGGCATCCTGACCGGCGACAGCTGGAAGTCGGCGCGGCCCACCACGGTCGACGAGTTGCGGACGACGCGGATCAGCGGCGAGGAGCGACGGCTGTCCCTGCAGCGATTGCGCGCCGCCGGGTTGATCCAGCTCTCCGGCGATCACTCCGGCGGGCCGTCGTACATCCCGGGTCCGCAACTGCAGCGCCTGACACCGGCAGCACGCCGACGATTGCAGGACCAACTGATCCTCGCCGCCGCCCCGGCCAGCCCGATCGCTGAAGCCATCCGTGCCCGCACCGGCAGCCCCGTAGCAATCGCAGCAGTCGCAGCAGTAGGAGATGAGACATGAGCGCCGCAGCAGCCGAGGACGGGCCGTTCGACATCCTTGGGTCCAAGGTGCTGCTCGGGGTTCAGGTCGTCGACCTGTCCCGGCTGTCCACACACCCGATCCCGATGATCGGCCGCGGCCTGATCACGGTCGCCGGCCAGGGGCCGACCGACTCCAACGGCGCGGGCAAGTCGTCATGGATCGCCGCGCTCAGTCTCCTGCACGCCGACGACCAGTGGCGCCTCACCAGCGGCGCTCCGGGCGCAGCCGAGTTGCTGTTCACCGCGGAAGCCGCCGGCCAGGAAGGCAACTGGTCGAACGTCGACCGCGGCTACATCGTCGGCGTCTTCTCCGATCCCGAGCTGACCGATCTCGACGAGGTCGAGGCGGCCGCGATCACCGTCTGGATCCGCATCAACCGCAAGGCGTCGTACATCGATCTGCGCTGGAAACAAGGGCTGCACATCCCGTACGGCGCGACCGAGGCCGAGCGCGCCGCCGGCGCCGACGCACTGTGGGCCGCCCTCCCGCACTCCAACGGCCGCACCGACTTCCACGCCAACAAGCTGTCCCAGGTTCTGTACGGCGGCCAGGTCCGGTGCGTCTCGTTCCTGTCGACGTCGGTGCGCTCGAGCCCGACCGCCAACCTGCTCGCGGAGCCGCTCAACGAGCTCGGCCCAGCCCGGATCTTCAACGCGATCGCGACCCTTACCGGTCTTGACCACGAGCTCGAGCAGGAGCAGGCGCACCGCTCCGCCGAGCACACCCAGCGCGAGGCGACCAAGCAGGCGACGGCCGACCTGCAGCGGTGGGAGCAGGAGATGGCGACCGTCGAGGCCGGCATCCTGCAGCGCGCCGCGGCCCGGGAGGCGCTCGCGGCGGCCAAGGAGTCTTGGCAGGCGCGCAACGCCCGGCACCTGATCGACGGTGACGCCCGCAACCGCGAGATCCTCCAAGAGCTCGGCGTCCTCGACGAACGTGTTGCTGAGCAGGAAGCCCGGAAGGAATCTGTCGACACGGAGATAGATGCCTTCGGCAACGAAGAGGGTTTGCTGCGGGACGTCCAGCTGACCCGTCAGGAGCGGGACAAGCTCGACGCCCGCGACCGCGAACTCGATCTGGCCCAGCGTTCTGTCCGCGAGCAGCTGGAGCGGCTCGGCCAGGAGCATCGGCGGCTGACCGAGGCCGGTCGCTCGGCCGACGGCCGTGACCTGACCGTCGCAGCCGAGGAGCAGGCCGAGGCACGCGAAATACTCGAGGAGCACATCGGCCGCGACCACGCCGCGCGGGTGGCCGTCGAGCACACAGAGGCTGAGCTTCGTGAGGCCGAGAGCGGTCAGACCGTGTCCGCGACCCAGCAGCAGGTGCTGGAGACGGCGGGCATCGAGTGCGGCGCGCTGACCGACATCACCGAGCTGCCGGAGTCCGACCGGGCGGAGTGGGAGCCGCGGCTCGCGCCGTACCGCGAGGCCGTGGTCATCGATGCCGGGGACGCGACCGTCGCGACGACCGCGCTGGCCGACGCCGGGTACCCCGGATTCCTGCTGGTGCTGGCCAATCGTCCGGGCGCACCGACGTTGCGCCGTGGGCCGAAGTCGGCGGACAAGCGGTTCGCACTGGACGGATTCTTCACCGCCCTGGGCGAACGCGCCACCAAGGAGAACATCGACGAGGCAGCCGGTGTCGTCGCTGTCGGCCAGTTCGACGAGCCGATCACCGGCCGGACCGCCCGGATCCAGGCGGCCGGACGTCGCGTGGAGGCAGCCAAAGCGGCCCGCGCTGTCGCATCCGCCGCGCTGGAGCAGGCGCGATCCCGGGTCGAGCAGGCAGAACGCCGGACCGCGGCCGCCCAGGCGCTCGCCGATGCGGACGCGATTCAGGAGCAGATCCTGCAGCTCCGCGAGACCATCGACCGGCACGAATCCGATCGAGATTCGCTCGCGCCACAACTCCAAGCAGCAAAGGAATCCGCGGAGGCCGCGGCCGGCCAGCAGCTGGTACGCGACGAGCGCCTGAAGAACCTCGAATCGACCCGCCGCGAACACGACCGCATCCTCGACGACCTGACCCGCCGACGGCTCGCGCTGCTGGAAGAACAGACCGCGCTCGACCTCACCACGCGGACCACGGCGTGGGGCGGCACGCCCGCCGAGGCGGAGGAGTTCATCCTCGGCCTGCCGGACGACGCGCAACGCCGTACGACGGCCGACTGGAACCACCAGGCGTGCACGCAGCTCGACGACGTCATCAGGAGCTGTTTCCCGAGTGCTCGGTCGCGCGAGGAGATCCCGACCGAGCTCTGGGAGATCCTGAACGGCCCGGAGGGCTGGACGAACGGCACCCTGGGCGACCGCGTCGGCCTGGTGCCGGCGCTGCACCGGACACTGAGCAGCCACCTCGCGCAGCACGAGACGTTCGACAGCTTGCAGCAACAGCAGATCGCCAGCCAGCGCGCCGAGCGGAACGCCGCACTCGAACGCGCCCGGGAAGGCCTCGACGAAGCGGAGAGCACGGCGCGTGCCCACCGCACTTCGCTTGCCGACGGCATCAAAGCGCGACTTCGCCTGGTCTCGCAGGAGTTCGACCGCCTGGACCAGCAGTACGGCGGGTACGGCGCGAAGCTCGAATTCCCCGAGCCCGACCCGCCGACCGAGCCCGACAAGCCGTGGCGCTGGACGGTCACGCCGAAGTGGCGTCGGTCGGAAGGCGGTCCGTTCTCCGCGTTCAACGTGAAGGGCAACACCGCCCAGATGGACGAGAAGGCGGTCAAGCTTGTCTGCGCCGCAGCGCTCGCCGGCGGTTCGGATCGTCCGCTGCTGCTGATCCTCGACGAGCTCGGCCGCAACCTCGGTTCGCAGCACCGCCGTGAGGCAGTCGCGCTGTTCGAGCAGATCGGTCGCGACCGGAACATCACGGTCATCGGCGCGCTGCAGGACGACATGGAGCGGTACGCACTCGCGTCGTCCCGGCTGTACGTCAAGCTTCGGCGGAGCTCGGACACGATGCCGTACAACCAGGCGCCGGTCGTGAAGGGCAACGAGGACAACGCGGCCCGGGTCGAGCTGCTCCGCGAGTGGATGACGTCGTACCGCGGCTCCACGCCGACGCTGGAGCTGGCCTCGCCGACGCTCGCGTAGATGCCTAGGTTGCGAGGCCTAGGTTGCGCTGGAGGGCTGCGAGGTCTTGACCTGGCGGCGGTGGTCCTCATACTCACGAGTTGAGAGCGCTCTCTTCCTACCGCCCCAGGGAGATCCACATGCTGTCACGCCGGGCTTTGCTGACCGCGTCCCTCCGCCTGCGGCTACTACTGGCTGCTGTCGTCGGGATTGCCTTGTCCGCAGGCACGCTGACGGCCGAAGCTCGGGTGCAGGCAGCCCAGGTGTGCTCGGTCTCGTGCGACACGCTCGATCCGTCGAAGGCGCAGGAGGAGTCGTTCCCTGTGCCGGCGAAGGTGATCAACGGGCGTCACGTCGTACTGCATGTCTCTGACAAGGACGCGATGGCGTGGGGCAGCATCGACGGCGGCGCGACCAACGACGCGGTCTGGCTGGACCGCAGCTGGGACGGCGGTGCGACCTGGGACGGTCTACTCGGCAAGGCGTGGATCCCGTCCGGATGGACCGGCACGCGCACGCTGATGTACAACCTGGCCGATCCGGCCGGACACCGGCGCGGCCTGGTCCGCGCGTGCGGCGACGCGGCCGGCGTCGACTGCACCGCCTGGGTACATACTTCGGTCTGTGCGGCGGCCTGCGACGGCAGCGACGGACCATCCGGCGACAATCAGCCGGTCCCGTCGACGACGTTGTCCAACCGCACGATCTCGCTCCACATCGACGACCGCGGCATGGCCTGGGGAACGATCTCCAACGGCACCGCCGGCGACGAGATCTGGCTGGACCGCTCCTGGAACGAGGGAGCGTCCTGGCCCGACGGTTCGTCACTCGGCCGGACCAGCGTCGGCGCCGGCGCAAGCTCGACGAGCACGCAGCTCTATGCGACGACCGACCCACTCTCCAAGCTGTACGGCGGGGCAGTTCGTGCTTGCGGACGAGCCGTCGAAGGCCAGAACGGCAGCTGTACGGCGTGGGCGCGGCCGGCCTCCGATCGTACGGCTGCAGCCGCCGAGGCGTTGATGTACTCGTACCAGCCGAACACGGCGTGGTGGCTCTCGAGCTGGTGGAACTCGGCGGTCGCGGTGACCACGCTGATGGACTACCAGCAGCGCACCCGCCGTACCGATCTGCGCTGGATCGTGAACGAGGTGTTCGAGAAGAACAAGGGTGTCTTCCCGGCCGGGCAGAAGAGCGGTGATGCGCTGGAGGGGAACTTCATCAGCCGCGCGATCGACGACACCGAGTGGTGGGGTATCGCCTGGATCGAGGCGTACGACCTCACCGGCGATCAGCGGTACCTGGACATGGCGGTCACGATCGCGAACTACGTGCAGGGCTACTGGGACACGGGGACGTGTGGCGGCGGGGTGTGGTGGGACCGTGAGCGCACGTACAAGAACGCGGTCACCAACGGCCTCTACATCCGGCTGACCGCAGCGCTGCACAACCGGATCGCCGGAGACAGCGTCTGGTTGCAGCGGGCAACGACGGGCTGGAACTGGTTCCGCGCGAGCGGGATGATCAACTCGGCCGGCTTGGTCAACGACGGCCTGACGGGATCGTGCACCAACAACGGGCAGACCGTCTGGACCTACAACCAGGGACTGGCGATCGGCGGTGCGCTCGAACTCTGGCGAGCGACCGGCGACGGTTCGCTGCTCGCCGAGGCGAGGCAGTTGGGCGATGCGGCGATGTCGTCGTCAGTACTCAGCCCGGGTGGCATCCTCAGCGAATCGTGCGACGCGGCCGGTACCTGCGACGACAACCAGAAGCAGTTCAAGGGCGTGTTCATGCGCTATCTGATGGACCTGGCCGACTCCACCGGCGATGCGTCGTACCGGACGTATGCGCAACGGCAGGCCCACTCGATCTGGCAGAACGACCGCGATTCACTCAACAGACTCGGTCAGCGATGGGCCGGTGGCGGTAGCACTGTGCGTGACTGGCGTACGCAGGCGAGTGCCTTGAGCGGGCTGTTGGCGGCGACCTCGAAGAGCTGAATTCTTTGACAGTTGTCCAGATTTCGCTGGGTGGTTACCAAAATCGGACCCCGGTGCTGACCACTGACCGGTAGGTACAGCAGACTGGTCCGGTGACGCTTCCAGAGACCGATATCACCCGCTCACACCGAGTAGGCGGACCTCTGGTCAAGCGGTTGCATCACGGCGTACCGTCACCTGCATCTGGGGCCGCGGTGTCACCTCCGCAGACCCGGCCGCCTCATGATCGGAGGGCGTGAATGGCTTCCTGGCTGCTCCGCGCCCAATGGTCGCACCGTGACGAATCCGTCGAGCAACGCGCGCTCCGCGTCGGCCGGACACTGACCGCCGTCGCCGTCGCGTTCCCCGACGTCCACAACTGGACCCAGGACGAGCGCTGGGGGTACCACGTCCTCGAGGCTGACGGCTCCACTCCTCTGCAGGAGATGGTCGAGGCCACTACGAAGGTGCTCGCGAACGGCACGAGTACGACGCGCCTGCACCTGCAGAGCACCGGTGAGCTGCCGTGGCTGTTCGACCTGTCCATGGGCGGGACGATGACCACGATCTCCGACCAGCTCACTCTGCACTGGAGCGACGAGGACGCGCTGAGGCAGTCCGAGCGCTTCGCCCAGGTGCTGCGCGCAGTCGTCACGGTCTGGGAGCCCGACTGGGCCAGCATCGCCGACACCGAGCTCGCCGCCGCGGCCGGCGTCTTCCGGCGCGGCATCCCGATGATGGGCTGGCTGACGTACGTCCGCGGCATGGTCGCCGGTGCGCCCGGCATCGACATCACGCTCACGCCGTACGGGCGTGGCACTCTGCTCCAGGCGCCGGTCTCCCCCATCGACCTGACACCGGTCCACATCTGCGCAGCAGCCGCACTCGTCGGGATCGCGCCCGAGTAAGAGCTAGCTGGTCACCACCAAGTGGTGATCCCAGCGCTGAACCTCATCCGCCCTCGGCACCTCGAACGTGGCGCTCCACTCCTCGAGCTCCTCCCGACTGACTCGGAACGTCGCACCCGGCAAGTTCGTATTCCGCCGCTCGAGCCGCTCCCACAGAACGTCGAGCGGCAGATCCAGTACGACGATCTCCGCGCTCGCGCCCAACTGTTGCGCCCGGGTCCGGAACAGGTCGCGCTCTTCCTCGGACCAACAGCCGTAGTCGAGGATCACGTCGACCCCGAGCTCCAGCGCCCGCGCGGCGACGCCCCAGAGGAGCTGGGACTCCAGCACCCAGCGTCGTCCATCAACCTCGCTGGTGTGGAAGAGCGCATCCATCCACTCGTCCGGCGTCAATCGAATCGCCTTGCGCTCCTCCTCGAGCCGTCGAGCCCACGACGTCTTGCCGGCGCCCGGCAAGCCCACGATCAACACCATCACGGCCACGCACCGATCCTAAATGGGTGGGTGTCCGATCCATTCAAGACGCCGGGCATGGTGCCGAGGCATGGTCGGACCATGCCAACCAAGCAATCGAGCGATCTGACCAGCCTGATGAACGTAGGCGCGGCGGTAGCCGGCTATCTGAGCCGTGCAGGGATCACGCAGGTCGACGACCTCGCCGGCCGCGATCCCTTCGACATCTACGAAACAATCTGCGAACGGAACGGCATACGGCACGACCCGTGTCTGCTCGACACGATCATGTCGGCGACCGACCAAGCCAACGGCAAGCCGGCTCGGCCGTGGTGGTCCTACACGCCCCAGCGCAAGCAGCTCCTGGAGATGCGGCGCTAGACGAACGACAACCGGACAGAGAACCGGCCAGGAGGACCTCTACGTGGAACGGCTGGAGGAAGCTAGCTGCAGGTGCAGCTGGCTGGAGTGAAGGTGACTGGAGGAAGCTGGCTGCAGGTGCGGCCGGTCGAGTAGAGCTGGGCTGGGCTGGGCTGGGCTGGGTGCGGGCTGGCCGGTGGGTGCTGGTGGTGGAAATGTTAAGGGCCACCCCCGAGGGGGTGGCCCTTAACAGTGTGAATGTCCGGCGGCGTCCTACTCTCCCACGACCTCCCGGTCG
>NZ_JBFAPF010000005.1:0-494108 GCF_040675555.1 Kribbella sp. NPDC049584 | reverse complement strand
GCCACCGACATGTGCGGGTAGAGCGCGTAGTTCTGGAACACCATCGCGATGTCGCGTTCCTTCGGCGGGGCGTTGGTGACGTCCTTGTCGCCGATATAGATGCCGCCCTCGTTCACCTCTTCGAGCCCGGCCAGCATCCGCAGCGCGGTCGACTTGCCCGACCCCGACGGCCCGACCAGCACCATGAACTCGCCGTCGGAGATGTCCAGGTCGAGTTTGTCCACCGCGGGGACGTCGGTGCCCGGGTAGACCCGGGTGGCTCCCTTGAACGAGACAGTTGCCATCTCGCGCTTCCTCTCCTCCTCGATGTCCCGCACGGCATGTCCCGCACGGCCCGGTGCTCTCGTGTCCGGCGATCGGAACCGATCTCACCACTCGTGGCCGCCACTCGCCCCCGGGACTTCACTAGTCCCACCCGCGGGTTGAGGCTGCGGTACGGGTGGAACCCCGGGTGTTCCCGACGCCCGGCCCCGGGGATTCACCCGTGCCGGCCTCGGGCTGCAAACTGCGCCGGCCGCGGCACGGTGGTGGGCGTGACGTCCTTCCTCCGTGACACCGAACCCCCATCAGAACCGCAGCTCGCCGTGCCCCGGCTGTACGGGCGCACCGCGGAGTGCGCCCGAATGGACCAGTTGTTGCAGGACGCGTCGACCGGACGGGCCACCGCACTGCGGGTGCTCGGCGAACGAGGCATCGGAAAGAGTTCGATCCTGGACCACGTCGCTCGTCGTGCGGACGGTTACCGGGTGCTGCGAGCCCGCGGCGTGGCGGACGAACGCAACCTCCCCTACGCCGGCCTCCACTTGTTGTGCGCTCCGGTGCTCGAGGAACTGGAGCGGCTCGAGCCCGCTCAGCAAGCCGCTCTCTCCACGGCGATCGGCCTCAGCGGCGGCGAACCGCCGGACCGCCTGCTCGTGAGCGTCGCAGTGTTGAACCTTCTCACCGCCGTCGCCGAGCACCAACCGGTGTGCTGTCTGGTCGATGACGCGCACTGGCTCGACACCGCCTCCTTGCTGATACTGGCCTTCGTCGTACGTCGTGCCGAGCGCAGCCCACTGCTGGTCGTCTTCGGTGAATGCGACCGGCAGGACGTGCCCGAGCTCGACGGGCTTCCGGAGATGCGACTCGAAGCGTTGCCGTGGAGGGATGCGCACTCGGTGCTGCTCGCCGGTGCGCCGGGGAAGATCGACTCTGCCGTGACCGAGCGGATACTGCTCGAGGCGCGCGGCAATCCGCGCGCACTCCTGGAGGCTGTCGACGGCACCGCCGCCGAGCTCGCCGGTGGCTACGCGATCCCCGCCTCGCGCCCCGACTCCCGGCACCGAGATCACGACTGCATACGGCGTGCGCGGCGCCTGCCTGCCGACGCACGTCAGCTGTTGCTGACCATCGCGGCCGAGCCGACCGGTGATCCGGCCGTCGCCTCGCGAGCGGCCACCTGGCTGGGCGTGGACGCGCACGCCGCCGAGCTGCTCGAGGCGGAGAGCTTGCTGACCTTCGGGCCCCGCGTCGTGTTCGGCTGCGCCACGCTACGCGCAGCCGTCTACGCGGACGCGACACCACCGGAGATCCGTCTGGCGCACAGGGCCTTGGCCGAGGCCATCACGAGCGGTCCAGATCTCGATCGCCGGGCATGGCACCTAGCACTGTCCACCAGCGGCCTCGATGACCGGATCGCAGCCGACCTGGAGCGGAGCGCCGCGGCGGCACAGGCACGCGGCGGGATCGCAGCGCGTGCCGCCTTCCTGGAACGGGCCGCCCTCGTCACGGCTGACCCTGCCGCCCGTGCCCGGCGCGCGCTCGCCGCAGCGGACGCCCTGCGCGCAGCAGGCAGTCTCGACGCCGCGCGGCACCTGCTCAGCATCGCGGCGAGCGGGCCTCCCGATCCGGCGCGGGAAGCGTACATCGAGTTCCAGCGGGCACGGATCGAGTTCGCCACTCGCCGCGATGACGCCGGCCCGCAGTTGTTGCTGGCGGCAGCCCGCCGCCTCCGGGCGTACTCGCCCGGGCTGGCCCGGGGCGCGCACCTCGAGGCCCTCGCGGCAGTGATGCTCTCGGGTCGCGGTCCGGCTGCCCCCGGCGTACGGGACGTCGCACGGGCTGCACGCGCAACGGCGACCGAAGGATCGCCAGACCCGATCGACCTGCTGATCTCTGCGCTGGCAGCGAGGGTGCTCGACGGACCCGGACCTGCAGCCGACGTCTTGCGCCGGGCAGTTACCACCTTCGGCGCGGACAGCCTGGACTCTTCGGCACGCGGATGGCGCTGGCTGGCCGGCTGGGCCGCTGCCGACGGATGGAACGAGGATGCCTGGGCGGCACTCAGCACCCCGGACCGTCATGAACGGCGTGATGGCAACGGCGCTGGGTACGAGGGGTCGCCGCCCGGCCATCCGTTGGCAGGTGCTGCTCTGCTCGCCGTATTCCGGGGCCGCTTCCAGGCCGCCCAGGACGCCATCACCCGCGGAGGCACCCGTGCCTTGGGCACAGGTTCCGCGCTGCCGAATCCTGCGCTCCTTTTATTGGCCGCCTGGCAAGGGAATCAGGACGTCCTGCGTAGTGAGCTACCGACAGTGTGCGAGCAGGCTCGGCAGCGCGGCGACTCGCTGACGTTGACCGCCGCGCAACTGGCAGAGGCCGTACTGCACAACGGCGCCGGACACTACGAGCAAACCCTGGCGGCCGCCCGCGAAGCCGTCGAGGCCGATCAGCTCGCGCTGTCCGGCTGGGCGTGCATCGAGTTCATCGAAGCGGCAACGCGCTGTGGGCAACGCGACGACGCCGCCGCGCTGGCCCGGCTCGGTGACCGCGCCGATGCCACGGCAACCCAGTGGGCACTCGGTGTACGGGCCACAGCACAAGCACTGCTGTCCGACGTACCGGTTGCGGAGCAGCTCTACCAGGAGGCGATCGACCGGCTGTCCGACACCGGCATCCGTATCCACCTCGCCAGGGCTCAACTGCTGTACGGCGAGTGGCTACGCCGGCAGAACAGACGCGTCGACGCCCGCGTCGCGCTCCGGGCAGCCCAGCAGACCTTCGCGGCAATCGGTGCTGAGGGGTTCGCCGCGCGCGCACATGCCGAGTTGCTGGCCACCGGCGAGCGAGTCGGCAGACGCAGCCTCGAGACCGGCCGTCAACTCACGACACAGGAGTCGCGGATCGGCTACCTGGCGCGGGACGGCCTGAGCAACTCCGAGATCGGTGCCCGCCTGTTCCTCAGCCCCCGAACGGTCGAGTACCACCTCCACAAGGTCTTCGCCAAGCTAGGAATCACCTCCAGAACAGAATTGCACCTAGTCCTGCAGACAGCTTGACGGCGGCTCGTCCGGTTGTGTAGAACGTTGCACACAACGTCGTACAGAATGAGATCCGCCGTGCCGACTCCGCACTACCTCGATGCAAGCCTTGCGCCGGACGTTCGAGCCGAGCTGCTCCTGCGGGAGATGACGCTGGAGGAGAAGTGTTTCCAGCTCACTTCGGTGATGCCGTGGGCGATGGTGCGGGCTGACGGGTCCGACACCAACTCGACCGACCAGAACCTGCGTACTCCGCCGGGCCATGTCGCGCAGCTGATCGTCGACGAGCCGAGAAAGCTGGCGGATATCGTCGCCGCGGTGCAGCAGCGGTTCATCACGCGCACGCGGCTCGGCATCCCGGCGTTCTTCCACGCGGAGGCGCTGAGCGGCTTCCTCGCAGGCGGCCACATGTCGTTCCCGACGGGCACCGGCCTAGCTGCGACCTGGAGTCCGGACCTTGTCGAGGAGATGGCCGACCTCATCCGGCGGCAGATGCGGCGGGTCGGTATGCCGCACGCGCTCTCCCCCGTCATGGACGTCGCGCTGGATCCGCGCTGGGGTCGAGTCCACGAGACGTACGGCGAGGACCCGTACCTGTGCGCCGCGTTCAGCGTCGCGTACACCCGAGGGCTGCAAGGCCCGGACCTGTCCCAGGGTGTCATTGCCACCGGCAAACACTTCCTCGGGTACGGGCTGCCGGCCGGTGGCGTCAACACCTCTTCGTTCGACGCGGGAGCGCGGCGTACCAGGGATCTGTTCGCCTACCCGTTCGAGGCTGCGATCCAGCTGGCCGGGATGAGGTCGGTGATGAACTCCTACGCGACGGTCGACGACATCCCGGTCGGTGTCTCCCGCGAGATCCTCACCGGGCTGCTGCGCGACACCCTCGGATTCGAGGGTTTTGTGTCCTCTGACTACACGACGATCGACCAGATCGTCGAGCGGCAGCGCGTCGCTTCGACGCCTGGCGAGGCGGCCAGGCTGGCGATCATGGCCGGCCTCGACGTCGAACTGCCCAAGCCGTACGCCTACGGCGCTCCGCTCGTCGCGGAGGTGACAAGCGGTCGGCTCCACGTCCGGGCGGTCGATGCGTGCGTCCAGCGAGTTCTACGGGCGAAGTTCGAAGTCGGGCTGTTCGAGGATCCCTATCCGGCCGAACACATCGATGTACAGGCCACGGCCGTCGAGGGGCTGGAGCTCTCCCGGCAACTCGCCGAGCGATCGATTGTGCTCGCGAAGAACGACGGGATCCTCCCGCTGGCTCCTCAGCACAAAATCGCCGTCATCGGGTCGCATGCGGCCACCGCTCTTCGGCAGTTCGCTACGTACACCTACCCGGCCTGGCGCGAGGCAGTGAACGCCATGTCACGCGGCGACCTCGGCAACATGCTGGGGGCCGACGAGATCATCGCGTCCTGGTACGAAGCCGTGCTGTCGCCGGTGGACCCCGAGAAGCTCGTGCGCGAGCGGTACGGCGCTCGTCCGCTGTCCGAAGAGATCGCCGACTACGCGGCCACCGTACGGTCCGAACAGGGCTCGACCTTCACCCCGCCATTGGATCCCGATGCGGTGGAGCGTGCGGTCGCCGTGGCCCGCGAGGCGGACGTCGTGGTCCTCGCACTCGGCGGGGCGAGTCTGTGGTTCAACGGCGAGCGGACCGAAGGCGAGGCGAGCGACTCAGCTGACATCGCCTTGCCTGCCGTGCAGACGGAGCTGGCTGAAGCGGTGGCCGCAGTCGGCAAGCCAGTTGTCGTCGTGCTCGTTCAGGGACGTGCCTACACGCTGCCGGACGTTGTGAAGAACGCGTCTGCGATCGTCGTCGCGCCGTACGGCGGCCCCTCCGGAGCTCGCTCCGTCGCCGGCGTTCTCTTCGGCGCGACGAACCCGAGCGGCAAGCTCCCGTACAGCATCCCCCGCCATACCGGCCAGATCCCGGTCTATCACCACCAGCACGCAGGCACCGGATACCGCACCCCGTTGCCACCGAGCGTGCCGCAGCACTATCTGGACCTGGAAGCCACTCCGCTGTACCCGTTCGGTCACGGTCTCAGCTACACCGACTTCGAGCTCGGTAACCTCCAAAGCGACCACCAACTCGCGATGGATGGTGTCGCGCAGATCGAGGCGAGCGTGACGAACACCGGACGCGTCGACGGCGCAGCCGTCGTCCAGCTCTACCTTCGCGTCAACACCAGCGGCGTCACTCGTCCGGCACAGCAACTCGCGGGCTTCGGCAGGGTCGAGCTGGCCGCCGGCGAATCCCGCCGGATCACTTTCCAGGTCGCCGCGACCAAGCTCGGCCACACCAACGTTGCGCGAGACTTCGCGGTCGAGCCCGCGACAGTCGACTTCTTCCTCGGGTTCGACTCCGACGACCGTCGCCTCCAAGGTGCACTCGAGCTCGTCGGTGAGCCGAGAGTGCTGACCGCCGCTCAACGCTCCTTCCTGTCCGTGACGACGATCTCCCCTGCAGAGGCGTGAACTCAATGACCTACGGCCCTTCGTCGATTCTCGGCGACGTACTACGGAACAAGCAGGCGGCAGACGTGGTCCACAAGTACCTGCCAGGCCTGCCGGACGAACTGACGCGTGTTCAGTTCATGCACGGCACGGTCGAGCAGGTCACCGGCCTCATGACGGGGATCCGGACCGACCCCGCCGCCCGAGCGGCGCTCTATGCCGAGTTGGCGACGGTCGAAGAGACACCGGATGAACCTGCCGCGCCGATCGAGCTGCCGGTCCCCTCGCACGACTACGAGGCCGCTGACGTGCCTACCGGCAGCGCTGCTCTCCTCAAGCCGACGCAGGCGCTTCGGTGGCGGCCCTTCGAGCTCGAACTGCACGGCCCGGCCCATGGCAACCCCTTCACCGAAGTCGTTCTGTCGGCCGAATTCCGGCGCGGCGAACGCACATACGTTGCCCACGGCTTCTACGACGGAGACGGGGTGTACCGGATCCGTTTCATGCCCGACGCGGAAGGCTCGTGGACGTTCCGCACCTCCAGCAATGCGCGGTCTCTCGACCAGATCGACGGCGAATTCAGCTGTGGACCGGTGACCGCGGCAGACCACGGACCGATACGCGTGCACGGGACCTACCACTTCCGTCACGCCGACGGCCTGCGCTACCTCCCGGTCGGTACGACCGCCTACGCCTGGACGCACCAGGGCGACGAACTGGAGGAGCTGACCCTGCGAACGCTCGCCGGCAGCCCGTTCAACAAGATCCGCATGTGCGTCTTTCCCAAATCCTTTGTGCACAACACCAATGAGCCACCGCGGTACCCGTTCGAGCGCTCCGACGACGACGGATTCGACGTACTCCGCCCCGATCCGGCGTACTTCCGTCATCTGGAACGACGCATCGCGCAACTCGGTGCCCTCGGCATCCAAGCCGATGTGATCCTCTTCCATCCCTATGACCGGTGGGGGTTCTCCGATCTCGGAACCGCCGCGGACGACCTCTATCTGCGGTACGTCGTCTCGCGGCTCGCGGCGTACCCGAATGTCTGGTGGTCCTTGGCGAACGAGTACGACCTGCTGTGGGCCAAGGAGACCGCTGACTGGCACCGGTACGCCGCTTTGATCCGCGAGCACGATCCGCACGACCATCTGATCAGCATCCACAACTGGGTCGAGCTCTGGGACAACGAAGCACCTTGGGCAACCCACACCAGCTTCCAGGGACCGCCTGCACGGACCGCCGAACTGCGCGACCGCTGGCACAAGCCGGTCCTGGTCGACGAGTGCGGTTACGAGGGTGACATCGAATGGGGTTGGGGAAACCTCCCGCCACAAGAACTCGTCCGTCGCTGCTGGGAGACCGTCGTGCAGGGCGGTTACGTAACCCACGGCGAATGCTTCCTGGACGACGACGATGTGCTGTGGTGGTCCAAGGGCGGCTCGCTCAAAGGCCGGAGCACGGCCCGCATCCGCTTCCTCCGCTCGATCCTGGACGATCTGCCGTCCGATGCGCCCGGCATCGACCCGCTGCCGTCGGACTTCGACGTCCTGGTCGGCGGGATCGAAGGCCGCTACCAGCTCATCTACTTCGGCAACCACCGACCTCGCCGGCGAACCATCTCGGTACACCCCGGCACGGCGTACCACGTCGACATCATCGACACCTGGAACATGACCATCACCGAGCTCCCCGGCACGTACCAGGGTGAATTCAGCGTTGAGCTCCCCGGCCGCCCGGACCTCGCCATCCGCCTGCGAGCGGTCCAGCATGGGTGAGTACGACGCCTTCCCGCGGCTAGGCGTCGATGTGCTGGACGACCAGGACCCAGTCTTGACCGTCCGGTTTGCCAGGAAGGATGAGCTCACCACGGACCGTTTGCGCCCGTTTGTCGGCGACGGTCGAAACCCCGGTTCGAGGATCGAACCACCGCAGCGCGTAGGCCCCGCTCCTCAACAGCGACAGGGTTGAGATCCCTTCGTCGCTGCGGAAGGTTTCGCCGAAGTAGACCACGACCGTGTCCATGTCGATGGATGCCGTGACGTGTGGTGCGTAGACCGTGTTGTTCAACGCGTAGTCGGAGCTGAAGCACGCCATGAACGGCCGGAACCGATGCCATCCGACCTCCTCGTAGAGGCGGCGCAGGTGGCCGAGCTGGGTCGCGCCGGGTAGGTCGATTCCGTCGTACCACGGCAAGTCGCCCCACGTGCTCCGCCCGTCGGCGCGATCCCAGGCTGCATTCCAGCAGCCTTGGGCGCCGTAGGTGTACCCGCAGCAGCCCGACTGGATCGCGCGGTACGCCACCTGACGCACCATCGTGTCGGTCACCGGCCGGCGACCCGCGGACTCCACGGTGAGGAGTCCCTCATACAGGCTTTCGCCCTCGACGAGTGGTGTCCCCGGGTGCTTGGACAGCTGGTCGCGATAGTGGTCGGTGCTGAGGTCGAAGTCACCATGGGCGTGCTGGTTGAGCGTCAGCGTGAGCCAGTCTTCTCCCTGGTAGTACGGCGCGATCGGGCGCTCCGCGGTGGCATGCGCAGTCCGCGGCTGGTCGTATCCGTCGGCCTCGCGGATCGTGAGGCCGACTTCGCGCCATCCATCGATCCGTTCCTGCCGGCGATCAAACTCGTACCCGGCGACCTCACCGCCGAGCGTCCAGACCACGGGGTAACTGCCGTAGCGCGCCACGACGTACCGGGCGAACCGTTGCAGCGCCTCCACATCCTCATCGATGGCCGAGAACCAACTCAGCCCCAGCGCGTTTATCATGCCGCGATCCGCGATATACGCCATCCGTGGATCGACGACGTTCTGCAGGAAGGCAACATTCAGCTCCCCGTCCTCGAGAAAGTAGCGGCTGCTGGCATCGCCCCATTCGTACAGCTTCAGGTTGCTCTGATAGACGGTGAAACCCTGCTCGATGCGTCGGTCGACCATTCCCCGGAACTGCGACGTCCAGCCGGGCTTGTTGGCGCTGTCCCAGCACTCCGACGTGAACCGCCAATGCGTATCGCCGAGCCAGAAGAACGGCGTGTTGTCGGCATGCGCGAGGTACCGACCCGCCGGCCCCTTCCGCAGGAAACCGTGCCGGTAGATCGGATGATCCATCGGATCATCGACGCAGCGGAGCTCGCCGCTCGGCCCATTGAGTCCGCGGTCGCTGGCATCGTTCGAGGACGCCGTGTAGCGCCAGACGCCCGGCCTGGTCGGAGCGAACCGCACCTTCCAGGTCCGCCCTCCGTCCCAGAAGGCGGGCCGTCGGATCTCCGTAGCGTCCGGACCACTGAAAACGACCTCGACGCTCATCTCGAGATACGGATTGTCGCTGTCCTGCGAGCTCTCGAACGACAACTCCGCTGTGCGCCAGGTCGAAACTGTCTGCATCAGCTGAGCGGTTTGATCGAGTTGAGCAGCTCCCAGACGGAGAGGTTGCTCTCGAACGCCGGATACGTATAGAGGTCCGCTCTGAACTGGTTCCACCCGATCGGGGCGTCGAACATGAACGTGTTCTTCTCGACCTGCCAGATCTGCGCTGCGACCGCGGACGCCATCTCGATGCCGTTTCGCTTCAGCTGAGGATCCCGGAAGCGCGAGCCGGCGTCGTAGTACGTCGCCGCAGCGACGTAGTTCACGCTCGGCCAGACCTCTGTCTCGAAGCGAGTCCCGAGGAAGCCGACGTACGGGAAGGTTTCCTGTCCAGGCGGAAGAGCCATGTTCGGGGCCCCGAGCAACCGCCCGTCCGCGTCACGACGAGACATGAACGTCGCGTACTGCGTCTGCAACTGGAGGCGGTAGCGGTCCAGGTCGACGAGGTCGGGCAGACCGGCCCGCTCCGCGAGGTGCTGAGCGAAGAACGTCGCGAGCAAGACGCTGTCGTAGTTCTCGGTAGGACCTGGGGTGTAGCGGTAGTACTGGTGATCGGCGTTCCAGAAGACCGACTCGAACTCCGCCTTCGCCGCGGCGAGCTCCGTGCGAAGGTCGGTGGACTTGACCCCGGGCTGTGTCGCGGTCGCGATCGTGGATTCCAGCGCGAGCAGGTACAGCTGTGCGTCGTACGCGTCGACTTTGTTCACCGGGATGATGTCGAAGACGTTGGCGTACGGCAGTGGACTCTTGAGCTCCGGGCTCGGCTGGATCATGTTCGGCGCCTCTGGCAGGTGCGAACCCGCCGGAATCGTGCCTTGCACATAAGACAGTTGCTTACGCATCGCCGGATAAGCCATCCGGAGAAACGCAGGGTCATGGTGCCTGCGCGCGTAGTCGTACAGCCGGAAGACGTTCTCGCTCGGACGATCCACGAACCACACCGTGCCCGGTGCCGGCTGCGCGCCGTACGTCCAAGTCACGAAGGGATTGCCTTCGACCTGGTACTGCGCCGGGTCCACCGACGAGGTCATGCCAGGATCTCGAGGGTCACCGTGCGGATCGGCCATGGTCGCCTCGATCTTGGCCCGCAGCCGATCCCGCTCGATGCTGGGGAAGACCTGGCTGTAGGCGAGATAGCTGAACGTGCCTACCTCCGTCCCCATGCCACCGTTAGCGGCACCCCCGGCCGGAGAGTCCACGCCCAGGTACAGGTGCGTCCCCGGAACCGACGTACCGAGGCGTTTGCCGCCGGTGGGGGGCACCGTGTTGGACACCAGGCCGCCTTCCCACAGGGCGGTCTTGGACGCCACCTGGGAGAGCTGGTTCAACGCTGCCGTTCGGAGCGTGAGCGGATAGGTGTCGTCCGTGGCGATCGGTTTCCACCACTGCTCGACGGCACGAAGCGCGTCGTCATGGCCGGCGAGCGCGTCGTCAGCGATCCGGTAGGCCTGGTGGAACGGGTAGCTCCCCTGCACATAGTCGTTGCCCGGGGTTTCCTTGGCCCCGTAGAAGTTCGTGTACCGGCGCATCCACACGGTGTTGTTGTCCGCGAAAGAGACCTGCGGGAAGTCCCAGCTCAGCGCGAACGGGATCGTCGTCACCTCACCCGGCCGGAGCTTCGCCGACACCGAGATCGCCCCGGCCGAGTTCGAGTCGTCGATCGAATCGTTGCCCAAGGCACCCGACTGCTCGAACGGCGCGTAGACGTCCGATCCGTCGCCCGCCGCGTTCCACGACGTCGTGTAGGTCACCTGCTGGCCGCGCCCGGGTTTGGCCGCGATCGTCCACTCGGACTTGGCCGCATCCGGCGTGTTGGAAGGATCGTCAGCCGCCAGGGTCACAGCTTGTACTCCGGTACGCCGGTCGGCACGGTACTGACTCGACAGCCCCGTCCGCACCGTCGCCGGCTGTCGCCCGATATGCGCCGGCGCGTTCGGCATGGTGAACATCACCGACACATCGCTCGACTTGCCGGTGTGGTTCGCAAGCCGAACATCGAAGTACGCGACCGGCAACGACGTACGACGGTCTTCGCCCGCGACGATCGGCGAGAAGAACCGCATGGACACATCCGTCTTCAGAGCCGTGTAACTGGTCCAGCCGAACGGATACAGCGCGGCATAACTCCCTTCACCCGGCCGCAGCTTGTTCCAGGCCGGCAGAGGCGACTCCCACGATCGGTCAGCGACGGGTCCGGCGGTGCCGGTGACCTGCGGACCGTCGGCGGCAAGGGTCCGCACCGTCGGCGGTTCGGATCCGACCTGCTCACGCACATGGAACGCCGCCTGCGGCAGGGCCCGCATCTCCCAACTGTCGTCCTGCGAACCGCCGAAGAACCACGGCCCGAACGTGCCCGACTGGTTGATCATGAACGAGCCGGCTCCGATACCGCCCAGCGGTCCGCCGAGACCGGGAACCGTGAGCGGATAGTTGCCCTTGACCGGCTCGAACGGACTGGGCGACTCGCCCTGGCACACCTGCGAGGCGTCCGGCGGACAGGGCCCGGGCGCGATCTCGCCGAGCGCGCGCACCGTCGCCGCCGCGGGAACGGTGAAGAAGTCGCGACCGGACCTCGCCACGGCCGTCGCACCGACAGCGGGCAGCCCGGCGGCGACCAGCGCGCCCGCGAGCACGACGGCACAGGAACGTAGGCGAGCCTTGATGACCATCACGACACTCCCTTGTAGTTCAGCAAAGTACGGCGCAGCTCACGACGCTCACGCTGCTTCTTCGGATCTGCGATGGGCGCGGCCATCTGGAGCCGGCGCGTGTAGTCGTGGCTCGGCGCAGTCGCCACCTTGTGTGCGTCGTCGATCTCGACGATCTCGCCGCGGTAGAGAACTGCGATGCGGTCGCTGATGTCGTTGACGACGCCGAGGTCGTGACTGATGAACAGGTAGGCAACGCCGGTGGCCTGCTGGAGCTCCTTCAACAGCTGGAGCACCGTCGCCTGGGTCGTGACATCGAGAGCGCTCGTCGGCTCGTCACAGACGATCACAGATGGTTCCAGAGCCAAGGCCCGGGCGATGGCGATGCGTTGTCGTTGCCCGCCGGAGAACTCCCTCGGATATCGCCGTCCGGCGTTCGCGGGAAGGCCGACCGCATCCAGCAGATCCCTGATCCGCGAGGGTCCGTCCTTGATGCCGGCCGCGGCGAGCGGCTCGACCAGGATGCTCTCCACCGTCATCGACGGGTTGAGCGACGAGTACGGGTCCTGGAAGACGACCTGGATGTCTTTGGCCAGCCGTCGGCGCTCCTTGCGGGAAACATTGCTGATCGTGCTGCCGCGGAACGTGACCGTCCCTTCGCTGACCGGCGCCAGGCCCAGGATCGCCCGGCCGATCGTCGTCTTCCCGGATCCGGACTCACCGACCAGGCTCAGCGTCTCGCCCGCCGCGAGGCCGAAGGAGACGCCGTGAATGACCGTCGTCGACGTTCCGCGACGGGCCGGGAACGTGACGACGAGGTCCTGTACGTCGAGCAACTGGTCCGTCGGCATGATCAGACCTCCATCAGTTCGACGGTGCGAGACGATGAGAGCAGTTGCCGGGTATACGCCTCAGCAGGTGCGGCAAAGATGGATTCGACATCCTGGTGCTCGACGATGTTGCCGTCCTTCATGACGCTGACGACGTCGCACAGGTCGGCCACGACGCCCAGGTTGTGGGTGACCAGGATCATCGCGAGCCCGCGCTCCCCGCAGAGCTCTCGCAGCAACTCCAGGACCTCTGCCTGGACCGTGACGTCGAGAGCGGTCGTGGGTTCGTCGGCGACGATGATGTCAGGTTCCGCCGCGACGGCACCACAGATCAGGACGCGTTGGGCCATGCCGCCGGAGATCTCGTGCGGGTACAGCTGCATCACTCGCTCGGGGTCCGTGATCCCGACCCTCTGCAGCAGGTCGACAATCAGCTCCTTCGCCTGCTTCTTGGGCATCGAGCGGGATGCGCGCAGGCCGCGCCAGAGCTGCGACCCGATGGTGAAGGACGGGTCCAGGTTCGACATCGGCTCCTGCGGTACGTAGGCGATCCGGCGGCCGCGGGCAGCCCGCATCTTGCGGTCGTCGGCCAGCAGGTCCTCGCCGTCGAGCAGGACATGACCTCCCAGGACGAGTGCCTCCTTCGGAAGAATGCCCAGCGTGGAGAAGGCGATCTGCGACTTGCCGGAGCCCGATTCCCCTACCAGGCCGTGGATCTCGCCACGACGGACATCGAGGTCGACGCCGTGCACGACCTCGTTGACCGTGCCGTCCGGGGACGGGTAGGCGATCCGAAGGTCACGCACCGACAGCACGACGTCGTCGGAACTGCCGACTGCTGTCGATTCGCGGACCTCTGCTGTCTCGAGCTCGCGTAGGGCGGCGGCGATTGCCTTGCGTCGCCGGCGTGGCGGGAGGACCTTACTGCGTGCCGACGACTGCAGTACGTCGCTCAGCGCATTTCCGAGCAGGATGAGTGCGAGGATCGTGACGCTGATCAGGAGCGCCGGCCAGAGCACGCCCCAGGCATTGTTGTAGATCCCGTTGAACGAACGCTGCAGAACGATGCCCCACGAGGTTCCGGCCGGGTCGCCGAGGCCGAGGAAGGAGATGCCGGCCTCGATCCCGATTCCGGCGGCCATCACGAACGAACTCTGGATGATGACCGGTGCCCGCACCGCCCACAAAACATGCCGCCCGACGATCCTCAGGTCCGACAGACCAACGACCCGGGCGGCATCGACGTACAACTCGTTGCGTACGCCGAGCACGATGGCGCGGACCAGGCGGTAGTAGGTCGGAGCGATGATCACGCCGAAGACAGCCATCGCGGCGGGCACATTCGGGCCGGTCAGGGCGTACAGGGCAATGAGGAAAACGATGCCTGGCAACGACATGATCACGTCGGACAGGAAGCCGACACCGGCTTCGAACCGGCCTCGGTAGAAGCCTGCGACGAGGCCGCAGGTGACACCGAGGACCAGTGCCACCACCACGACGATCAGCACAGCGACCACCGTCTGGCGCGAGCCCCAGATCAGCCGGGACAGGATGTCGAGACCCGCACTGTCGCCGCCCAGAAAATGACCGGCCGTGAACGGCGGGGCGTTCACAGCAGCCAGGTCGGTCTCCTGCGGTCCGTACGGCGACAACAACGGCGCGAAGATCGCGACCGCGACCACCAGCAACAGGAATACCAGGCATGGAGCGCCGAGCGGATGCCGCAGCAGGAGCCGGAGCATTGAGCGCCCCGGGGCGTCCGACGCCACGGCGATCTCGTCATCTACCGCCGTCCGCTCGGGTCCGACAGTCATCGGGTCCTCACCTTCGGGTTGAGGAGGGTGATCGCAACGTCACCGGCGAAGTTCACGACCAGCACGATCACGATCGTGACGAGCACTGTTCCCATCACCAGCGGTACGTCGTTGATCTGGGCGGCCATGTTCGCCAACTGCCCCATGCCCGGCAGCGCGAACACCTGCTCGATGAACACCGCTCCGCCCAAGAGCCCGAACGTCGTCAGGCTGAGCACCGTCAGCCCCGGCGCCGCGGAGTTGCGCAGTACGTTCCGGAAGATCACTTCTCGTTCGGGTATCCCGCGGGCCCGGAGCGTTCGAACGTAGTCCCGGCCCAAGGTGTCGAGGACGGCCGTCCGGAACTGCTGGGTCGCACTGGCCACCGAGCCGATCAGCAGCGCCGCCACCGGAAGGACCAACGACGACGACCAGCCTCGGAGGCTGACATCCGGCGACACATATCCGGTCGCCGGAAACAGCCGCCAGTGAATCGCCAGCGAGAAGACCAGAGCGATGGCGATGATGAAGGCAGGCACCGCCGTTCCCAGCACGGAGACGAACTGGAGCGTGCGGTCGATCCACCCTCCCCTGACGGCCGCTGTGACCCCGAAAATCACACTGAGCACGGCCGTCAGGAGGAGGGCGAGAATGACGAGGGCCAGAGTCACAGGGACTCGATTCGACAGTGCACCGCTGACGGATTCACTGGTGTAGAAGGAACGACCGAGGTCGCCGTGCAGCACGCCTGTGAGCCAGTTCCAGTACTGAATCACGAGTGGCTTGTCGAGGCCGAGCTTGACGACCTCGGCCTGGATCGCCTCCGGTGTCGCGGACTTGCCGAGTACGGCGTGGGCGATCCCCGGACCGTTGCCGTACATCAGGCAGAGGGTCGCGAACGTGACCACGATCAGCACCGCAAGGGAACGGAGCAGCTTCTTCACCAGCGAGAGTGCCATCGCGCGGAGCCTCCAGTCCTCGTCGACCCGTGTTACCTGAAGTCACGCAGTTTGGGGACCAGCGCCTCTTGGTCGGACTCGGTCGGAATCGCGACCTTCGAGGCGTTGTAGGCGAAGTTCGTGCCGTTGTAGACCATCGGCGCGAACCACGCCTGATCGACCTGGTACTGGTTGATCTGCTGCTGGAGCTTCGCCGACTCCGCCGGGTCCGTGGCCGTCGTGATCTTGCTCCAGAGCCCGTCGACGGTCGCGTCGGGCTGGTGCTCGAGGTCCCACCAGCCCTTCGGCGTGGACTCGATGTAGATCTGCAACGCCGAGTTGCCCAGGTTTCCCAGCTGCCACAGGACCACCGGGTACTTGCCACTCAGCAGATCGGCGATGGCGTTGGCTCCGGTCAGCGGCACCTGCTTGACCTTGATGTTGATCTTGGCCAGCTGCTGGCTGACATACGGCATCAGGGTCTCGAAGTTCTGCCCGGTCATCGTCGGCAGCTCGAGAGTGAAGCCGCTCGCGTAGCCGGCCTCGGCCATCAACGACTTGGCCTTCTCCACGTCGTACGGGTATGGGTCCGGCATGTCCTTGATGTAGGCATCGGTGCCCTTGCGGAAGACCTGCGGCGTCGGCTCGGCGTTGCCCTGGTAGAGGCTCTTGGCCATCGCCGCCTTGTCGAAGACCATGTTGATCGCCTGCCGGACCTTGAGGTTGCCGATCGGCTTGAGCACCTTGCCGAGGTGGTCGGTCAGCAGCAGCCGCGTCGTCTGGCCCTGGAACTTGATGACCTTCTGGCCCGAGGCCTGGACCTCGTTCAGCGAAGCCTGCTGAACGAGTACTGCGTCGATCTGGCCGGTCTTGAGGGCCGACACGGCCGCGGTGTCGCTGGTGATGACCTTGATGACGAGCTTCTTGTACGGGTAGTTCTTGGCGTTCCAGTGGTTCTCGTTCTTGGTGAACGTGTACACCGAGCCGGTCGTCGAAGCAGCGGCGTCCAGCACGTACGGGCCGGACCCGACCGGCTGATCGAACTTCTTCGCGGCAAGGACGGCGGCCGGGACGATCTTCGGGTTGCACGCCTTGTTGTCCATCACCGGTCCCTGGGGATCCGGCCAGGTGATCGAGACACTGTTCGGATCGGGAGTGTCGATCGTGATGCCCTTGTAGTCGTTCGTCGCCCCGCCGTTCTTCTCGACGAACTCGAACGAAGCCTTGACCGCCGCCGAATCCACCGGCGTGCCGTCGGAGAACTTCTGCCCCTCGCGCAGGTGTGCCTTGAACGTCTTGTTGCCGTTCGTGATCTCGAACTTGTCCGCGATGTCGGGCACAGCCTTGCCGTTCGCATCGGTCTTGCACAACTGGTCCCACACCGCTTCAGCTGCCCAGCCCTGATATCCGGGCTGGTTGCTCGGGTCCCACCCGTAGAAGTCAACGGTCTGGGCCACGGTGAGCTGAGCCTTCTCGCCACCGGACGAGGTGGCGGCGGACGAGCCGGCGCTCGTCTCGGAGGTACAGCCGGCGGCCACGAGCGCAAGCACTGCGACCGGAACGGCGAACCCTAGGTGAATGCGTCGCATGTCTACTCCTTCGAGCGCCACAGGGGTATGCAACGTTCTACACAGCGCCACTTGATCGCCATCGACACTTCGACGGTGTGCAACGTTCTACGCCGGAAGCTACGGAACACTATTGAAACGTGTCAAGACCGCGTCTCCCGAGCTGATGTCACGTTTCCGCAACATCGGTGACGATGCATTCATCGCAGTGCGCCGCCCGGCACGGCCCGCGGGAGGCGCATCCGCTATCGCTTGCGCTTCCCGCCCCGGCCGCCGGAATGCACGGCCGGCGGCGCACTCGTGCTGCGCGCGATGAGCCGCGGCGCCACGACGTAATGCACCGGCTGCGACCGGCCCTCTATGCGCTCGAGGAGAAGCCGGGCACTTGTGGTACCGGTCAGCTGTCCGGACTGGTCCACCGTGGTGAGCGAGATCCGGCCGATCGTCGTGACGTAGATGTTGTCGTAGCCGACGACAGTCAGATCGTCCGGCACCTGGCGGCCGAGCTCTTCGGCGGCTCGCAGCGCACCGAGGGCCGCGATGTCCGCACCCGCGAAGATCGCCGTCGGCGGCACCGACCGGCCCAGCGCCTCGACTGTGGCTTGGTAGCCGCCCTGTTCGGAGTACGTCGTCTCGATGACATCCGCGTCGAGGCCGAGCCGGTTCATCGCCTGGACATAGCCTTCACAACGCGCGGTCTGCGACAACACGAAAGGGCGCTTCAGACCGCCGGACGGGTGGCTGATGTGCATGATGCGCTGATGGCCGAGCCCGGCAAGGTGATCGACGACCAGCCGTGCGCCCTCGTAGTCGTCGTCGACGACGCTGTCGTAGCTCGAGCCGCCGCCATGCCTGGCGACCACCACGGTCGGGATGGACGCCGCGAGTTTCTCCAGCCAGGGTTGGCGGACGAACGGCGCGATGAGGATCAGTCCGTCGACCTGCCGGTCCACCAGCGCCTCGATACTGCGCTGCTGACGCTCTGCGTTGGCTCCACCCACGGTCATGATCGCCTGGAACGGGCTGGATTCGAGCTGGTCGTTGATGCCGTCGACGACCTCCGGCTGGAACGGCGACGACATCTCGGTCAGGACGACGCCGACCGTGAACGACCGCCCGCGCATCCCCCGGGCGCCGGCGTGCGGCCGGTAGCCGAGCTTCTCGATCGCCGTGGTGACCTTCGCCCGCATCTCCGGGCTGACCCCGTACGCGTCGCGCAGTACCTTGGACACCGCGGACACCGACACTCCCGCGGACTGCGCGACATCCTGGATCGTGGCCCTCCGGGCGGGACTGCTTCGCATGACATCGGATTCTACAGAGACGCTTGTATATCGATGCACTAGTCACTCGTCGATCCGTTGACTTCCTGGGACGCGGCGTTCTACCCTGTTGTGTAGAACGTTACACAGAGGCTTCGGGCCATCCCTTGCAAGAAGATCTGGAGGCCCGACATGGCCATGTCCACGGCGCCGGGCGCACTCCGCTTCGAACACCACACCGATCCGTCCCCCTTGCTCGGCGTGGGCACAGCTACTCCTCGCCTGTCCTGGACGATCCCGGATGCGGCTCCCGGATTCCGGCAGACCGCCTACGAGATCGAGACCACCCGACGCGGCGACGCCGAACTGCACAGGATCGACAGTTGCGAACAGATCTTGGTGCCGTGGCCGAGCGAGCCACTCGCATCCCGCGAGGCGGCGTCGGTTCGCGTCCGAGTCGCTCACGACGACAACTGGAGCGAGTGGAGCGCACCGGCGGTCGTCGAGGCCGGCCTACTCGAGCCGTCGGACTGGGTCGCGAAGTTCGTCAGCCCAGTCGGCATCGGAGCGACCGACATGCCCGCGCCGATCGTGAGTTCCTCCTTCACGATCCCCGGCGAAGTCCGCGTGGCCCGACTTTATGCAACCGCCCATGGGGTGTACGTCGGAACGCTGAACGGCGCCCGGATCGGCGACGCGGTGCTCGCGCCCGGCTGGACGTCGTACGCGAACCGTCTTCGGTACCAGACGTACGACGTCACGAATCTGATGCACAGTGGCGAGAACGTGCTGGACATCCTCCTCGGCGACGGCTGGTACCGCGGCTATCTCGGTTTCAAGGGAGAGCGAGCCCTGTACGGCGACAGGCTCGCACTGCTCGCCCAGCTCGAAGTCGTCACCACGGACGGACAACGACATGTCGTGGCGACGGACGAATCATGGACGGCTCGTGAGAGCGAGGTCCTCACCCATGACCTGTACAACGGCCAGCGCACCGATCTCCGTCGGCTGCGCTCTGACCGGCAACCGGCCCGAGCCGCGGTCGAACCGATCGAGGCTGACCTGACCCGCCTCGTTGCACCCGAGGGTCCTCCCGTTCGAGTCACTGAGGTCTTGCCTGCACAGCGAGTGTGGGAATCTCCGTCCGGCCGGACGCTCGTGGATTTCGGACAGAACGCCGTCGGATGGGTTCGACTCCGGGTCAGAGGTCTCGCGTCAGGTGACGAGGTGATCGTCCGCCACGCCGAGGTCCTGGAGGACAAGGAACTCGGCATCCGTCCGCTGCGGGCAGCCAAGGCCACTGACACCTACCTGATCGGGGGCAGCGGAGAGGACGTCCTCGAGCCGGCGCTCACCTTCCACGGCTTCCGGTACGCCGAAGTCACCGGCGTACCCGGCTTGCGTAGCGAAGACATCGAGGCGGTCGTGATCGGTTCGGACCTGCGCCGGACCGGATGGTTCACGTCGTCGCACGAACTCCTCAACCGGCTCCACGAGAACGTCGTGTGGAGCATGCGCGGCAACTTCCTCGACGTACCCACCGACTGTCCGCAACGTGACGAGAGACTCGGCTGGACCGGCGACCTCCAGGTCTTCGCGCCGACCGCGATGTACCTCTTCGACAGCGCCGGCTTCCTGAGTTCGTGGCTCGGCGACCTCCGGGCGGAGCAGGAGCCGGACGGCTCCGTCCCGTTCGTCGTACCGGACGTCCTGCGGGATCACTCCCCCGCCGCGGCTGCCTGGGGTGATGCGGCAACGATCGTGCCCTGGGTCGTGTACCAGCGCACGGGCGACCGCGACATCCTCGAGCGGCAACTGCCGAGCATGTGCCGCTGGGTCGACAAGATCGCGGAACTCGCCGGACCCGATCGGCTGTGGACCGGTGGATTCCAGTTCGGCGACTGGCTCGATCCGACCGCGCCGCCGGATCAGCCCGGCAAGGCAAAAGCGGATCCGGACGTCGTCGCCACGGCGTACTTCTTCCGCTCCGCCGACACCGTCGCGCGAGCAGCGCGAGTCCTTCAACGGCCCGACCTGGCCGAGCGGTATGCCGCCTTGGCCGACGAGGTCCGTACGTCGTTTGCCCTCGCCTATGTCACACCTCACGGCCGGGTGCGATCCGACGCGCAGACCGCCTATGCGCTGGCGATCAGGTGGGATCTCCTGCCCAGCAAGGAACAACGCGACGAGGCCGGCCGCCGTCTCGCGGATCTCGTCCGCGAGTCCGGTTACCGGATCAGCACTGGCTTCGTCGGCACGCCACTCGTGGCCGATGCACTCACGATGACAGGACACACTGACGTCGCCTACCGCCTCCTGCTGCAGACCGACTGCCCATCCTGGCTCTACCCGGTCACGATGGGCGCCACCACCATCTGGGAGCGCTGGGACAGCATGCTCCCCGACGGCACCATCAATCCCGGCGAAATGACCTCGTTCAACCACTACGCCCTCGGAGCCATCGCCGACTGGCTCCACCGCTGCGTCGCCGGCCTAGCACCCGCCGCACCCGGTTACCGGGAGATCGTCGTACGCCCATCACCTTCTCCGCACCTCACTTCAGCATCCGCGCGCCACCTCACGCCGTACGGCGAAGCTCGCGTCGCCTGGCACCTCGACGGCCACCAGTTCCACCTCACGGTCCACATCCCAATCGGCTCCACCGCCCGCATCCACCTACCCGCCACCACCACACCAGAACTAGTCACCCACGGCGACCACACCTGGAAGACAACGATCCCCGTCTGACGGCCGCCCACGCCTACGATTGGGGGGACTTGAGGAGTCGTGCGGATGCGTCGTTGGATCGTGTGGTGCCTGGTCGTCGTGGTTGCGGTGGCTGGGTGCCGAACCGGCGGACCTGCCGTGCGGCCGGCGCCGAGCGGACGGACCAGTTCGACGCCGGCACACCACGCGAGCTCTACCGGGCCGACCGCGGTGGACGAGAACGCGAAGCCTGGGACCACGGGCCTGACGTCGACAGAGGTCGACCGTGCCTATCCGATCGCGGGTACGCCGGGCGATCTCCAGGTGGTGGCCCACTCTCCGGTGAGCTGCGGACCCAGGCTGCACACCTTCTCGGATGCCACGTACCACACGGTCCCGTCAGGAGCCGGCGTATTCGCCACCGGCTCGATGGAATGGGTCCCAGCACTGCGCGGCCCGGACTCGCGGTCGACGACGGTGGCCTTCGCACGGACGGTGACTCTGAACTTGATCCAGGCGATGGCCACCGCCCCGCTTGGCCGAAGGCATCCCGCCCATCCAGACCTGGCCACGCTAGGCGCGTCGTCGTCAACATCCACCGGCACCGGCGGAACCATCGGCTGACTGTTCTGGCTGAACCCCGGCTGAATGCACTGTTCAGCAAGGATTGTCCGCGGATCGATCGGAGTCAGGCTGTTCCCCAGGTCGTTGTTCACCGACAAGGTGCGCAGGTCGTACGACGGTACGACGTGCTGCGCCTCGTGCCCGACCCGGCAGCTGAGTCCCGCCAGTCCAGGCCGTCGACGTCGTACGAGACACAGGCGGCATAACCCGCATCGCCTTGTGATGCATCGTGTGGTTTCCCAGATCGCGCTCGCCCTGCAGGACTCGTTGCGCCATGTCCGGATGGCTCACGAGCCAGGTGAACCTCCCAGCGCGGCTAGGGTCGAGCGCAGTACTGTCCGCCGGTTCACGGGCATGTATCCGAGCTACAAACCCCGACCTGAGAAGCTGCCTAGAGAACGTCAGCCGACGTGCCGGTCCACCTGTCGGGGTAGTCGATCTCCCGGGTTCTACTCGAGACCGAGGCCCCGGCGGCCGGTGTGGTTGAGGTCGGCCGCGGTGAAGCGGTTGTGCCACTCGCGTTCGTAGTTCTCGTCGGGGAAGTCGCTGGGGCTGGATCCGGTACGGAAGGCTTCGCGTACGTCAGCGGCGTACCGCTCGTTGCGAGGGCACCACGGGGCGGCCGGGATGTACATGACATTGCCCCAGCCTTTCTGGTTCTGCACCGGCGCGACGCCGTGGATCATGTCGCAGTGCCACCAGACCGAGTCGCCGGCCTTGACATCGGGGATGCCGCTGACAGCGCGCAGCAGCAACGGGTGCCAGGTCTCGCTGGCAGGAAACACCTGGTTCACGGTCACGCCGCACATGTCGTCGTCCGGCACGTCGGCCAGTAGCGGACGCAGCATCAAGTAGGCCATCGCTTCGGGGATGGGCACGGTATGCAGAACACCCTGGTCGTGATCCATGTCCGACAACGCGGTCCAGCCTTGGAACGTGCGGAACGCCGAGCACATCGTGCTGCCGGGGTACTGCGAGCCGTCGGTGCGGTAAGCGGCGTTCCACGGGTCGTACTGCTCGACGGTGCCGTCGAAAAGGTGCCTGAACGCGTTCTGGCTCGACTCGGTCATCCACAGGTCCAGCGTGCCGGGGTCGAGGTGGGTCCCGAGGCCGCCGGAATCGATGCCGGGTGGGCGCCGCCGGATCCGGTCCGGGTACAGGGAGTCGCGGTTCGGGTCGAACCACTGCACGCCGCCGGACTCGTGCATCCACTGCGCGTTCAGGAACGCCTGTACGCGGGCCATACGGTCACTCTGCCGGGCCTGCATCTGCGCCGGTGACCAGTAGATCGGGTAGATCTCCGGCTTGGAACCGACGCTGCCGAAGAAGTCGTCGCCCGGGCCTCGATAGTTCTCGAAGAAGTGATTGCTTTCGACGTACTCGACGATGCCCTGGTCCCACGCGACGGCCTGCTCGCGAGGGAAGTGCCCACGGACCACTAGGCAGCCCCTGCTGCGCAGTAGTGCCAGCGCTTGCGCGGACACGGTGCCGTTCTCGATGTCGGCATAGTCGATGACCGGCCAGACCGTCTCGCCGGCGCGTTTGGCCGCCTCGATCTCCTCGACGCGGGCAGTGATGCGCTGCTCGACGACGGCGAACACTTCCTCGACCGTGCGCCCCGACGCCGCGATCCGTGCGCGCAGGGCGGTCTTGATCCCCCGGATCGCGGCTTTCAGGTCGGCCGGCACCTCCTCCCAGTGCGGCAGCGGCGGCAGCTCCGTGGACGGCTTACTCAGCGGAGTGGTGGTCATGGCACGCACCTTTCTAGGAAGCAGCGCTAACTAAATCCAGGCTAGAGCGCCCTCACCGATTTAGGCAACACTCCTGACTAGACTTCTTCCATGACGCCGGCCAAGCCCTCGCTGGACCTGCTCCGCTCGTTGACCGACGAGCACGTACTCCGCGCGCTGATGACCGAGCGTCGGCTGACCCGAGCGGAGATCGCCGTACGGACCCAACTCTCCAAACCGGCCGTGTCCGACAGCGTGCAGCGATTGACAGAGGCCGGCCTTCTGCAAGACACCGGCGAGCGCACCACCGGTCGTGGCCGCGTCGGTACCTACTACGCGCTGGCCGACGACCTCGGCACCGCCCTTGTTCTGAGCGTGGCCCCCGAGGGCGTCGTCGCCGAGGCCATCGACGTGTACGGCGAGGTCATCCTGCGGGAGACGGCGCCGGTCCGGCGACCGGCGCGACCTCGCGAGGTCGCGCGCGTGATGCGGACCGTCGCAGCCCGGGTCGCCGAAGGTTGCCGAGGGCATCTACGTCTCGCGGTCGTCAGTGCTGCCGATCCGGTCGACAGGTCAACGGGTCGCCTCGTGCACCTGCCAGACGCACCGTTCCTGCTAGGCGAGTTGTCACCGGTCGAGCTGCTCGCTCCGCTGGTCTCCGGGCCGGTCACAGTCGACAACGACGTACATTGGGCCGCCCGCGCCGAGCTCGCCTCCGCCGACGGCGACCACCCGGCCGATTTCGTCTACCTCTATCTCGGCGAGGGACTCGGAGCCGCGGTCGTCGCCGACGGGGAGGTACGCCGTGGTCATGCCGGTATTGCTGGTGAGATCGCGTACGTCGTGACGTGCGGACCGCGAGGACGCGCGACCACCTACACCGACGTGTTCGCCGAACTGGCCCTGCGCCAGCCGAACTCCACAGCTATCGACGATGCTGCACTCGTGCGCAGCATCGAGGCCGGCGGGGCGCGCGGGCGGCGCGTTCTGACCGCGATCGCTGATGCGACCGCCGGAGTGGTGTCGGCCACAGTAGCTCTCGCCGACCCCGCGACCGTCATCCTCGGCGGCACCTGGGGCACGCACCCAACCATCGTCGAGGCCATCTCGCGCCACGTCGCCGCAACCCCGCGTCCGGTGCCCGTGCGAGTCGCACAACTGACACTAGAGCCTGCGGTCGCCGGCGCCAGGCACCAGGCACTCACCGCCCTTCGAGAATCAATTCTCGGCCGCGCGCCCGGCTGATGGGTCGCCGCGCGGGGCTGTTAGTATGTCGTTCAGCATACATAGCATTGGTTTGGGAGCGTCATGCCACGGAGAAGCGATGCCCGGCGGAAGATGATCGAGGCCGCTCGGGGTCTCATCCGTGAGCGCGGCCTGAACGCGACGGCAATCTCCGACGTACTCGAGCGCAGCGGTGCACCGAAAGGATCGGTGTACTTCCACTTCCCCGGCGGCAAGTCCCAGTTGGCCGTCGAGGCGGCCGCGTTACACGCTCACGAACAAGTGCGCATGATCGACGAGCTCGCTGCCGAATCGTCCTCAGCGCCGGATCTGATCAGTCGGTACGTCGACGCAGGCCGCGACGGCATGCTTGCCAGCGGTTATTCGCGCGGGTGCGGCCTTGCGCCCCTTGTTACCGAGGGGGCGCACGACAGCGAGGAGATTGCCGAGACCAGCGCGCGAGGATTCGCGGAAATGGTCGACCGGGTTACGTTTCATTTCGTGGCCTTCGGCATCGACCGTGCCTCCGCGCGCTCCCTCGCCGACGCAATGATCGCCGGCGTCGAAGGCGCCCTGATCACCGCTCGCGCGCTCCACAGCACCAGCCCTTGGGACTCGATCAAGGCATCGCTCCTGGCCTACGCGCGCGCCACCCGCTGATTTTGGTGGCCGACCAGCCGGGACCCGTTTCTCTTCAAAGTATGTATAGTGTCCGACATAGTAAGACGTCCTTAATCGAAGGAACCATGTCATGGCACGTGTACTCATTACCGGTGCGTCGCGAGGCATCGGGCGCGGTATCGCGGTCGAACTGTCCAAGCGTGGACACGAGGTGGTCGCGACAGCTCGAGACCTGTCGTCGCTCGACGAGGTGCCCGCGGCGCAGCGGCTGCAGCTGGACGTGACGGAGCAGGCGTCCGTCGACGCCGCAGTTGCCGCCGCGGGCCAGGTCGACGTACTCATCAGCAACGCCGGCGCGACGGTCCGCGCTCCGCTCGAGACGGTTCCGCTGGACGAGGTGACCCGCCTTTTCGAGCTGAACACTTTCGGAGCCCTCCGCGTCGTACAGGCGGTGCTGCCGCAGATGCGCCGGCGCGGATCCGGCCGGATCGCGTTCATTTCCAGCGTTCAGGGGCGGATCGCGATACCGCTCATCGGCCCGTATTCGGCGTCGAAGTGGGCGCTGGAGGGAATCGCCGAGGGCCTTGCGATGGAGGTGCGTCACTTCGGGATCGAGGTGCAGGTGTTCGAGCCTGGAGCAGTGTCCTCGGGCGGTAGCGATCGCGCGAAGGTGTTTCTCGATGAGAACGACCCGTACTTCCCGATGCTTGAGCAGATCGCTGGGTTCCGGACCGCACCGGTCACCGTCGAGGAGTTCGCAACGGTCGTTGCCGATGCCATCGAAAGTGCCGAGGTGCCGTTCCGCGTTCCGGTCGGCGAGGCCACGATCGCACAACTGCGGGCCCGCAAGGTGGCACCGGACGACCAGCCCTTCGTCGCAGCGCCACTGAATTGGTAACGGCCGAAGATGCCTGACCGTTTGAGTCGCGAGCCCGACAGCGACGTGCCGCCCGCGGAACAACCCGTAGGTGCTTCGGAGTTCGTTCTTGACAACCCCGTTCTGCACTCGCTTGCCGGCACCCACCGTCTGCTGGCAGTGAGCTCGGGACGGGTCGCCGGCTACCCGGTCGACGTGTCGCCGTTCATGGCGATCCCGGTCGACGCCACGGCCGAGGACTGGGCACAACTGAGCAAGCTCGCGGGAGACGACCTCATCACCCTCATCGACGCGCCCACGCCGCCGCTTGGTTGGGTGATGCACCGCGAACTCACGGTCGTGCAGATGACCGGAATGGCCGCGAGCGGCACCGCCAATGACCACGGGTTCACGATCGTGCCGTTGGACGACAGGGACGCTCCAGAGATGCTCGAGTTGGCACAACGCACCAATCCCGGCCCCTTCGCGGAACGCACGAATCGGCTCGGGTCATTCTTCGGGGTCCGAGCAGACGGCGCCCTCATCGCCATGGCAGGAGAACGGCTGCGGCCTCCCGGCTGGACCGAGATCAGCGCCGTGTGCACTGACGAGCGCTATCGGGGCCTCGGTCTCGCCCGCGCCTTGATGGAACGGGTGATCGATGGCATCCGCACGCGAGGCGACCAGCCATTCCTCCATGTCGCTGCGACCAATACCGGCGCCATCCGCCTCTACGAACACATGGGCTTCCAGCCACGCCGAACCTCACGGGTCACCGTCATCGCCCCGGAGGCCTGACATTACCGGTCGCGCCGGTGATCACGAGCAACTCGCGCGCGGACAGTCGTCTCGGCGGTGCGTACTGCGATGAACAGGATGAAGAGTGTGGTGCATCCCAGCACCACCCACGCATAGATCTCCCAGCCAGCAGGCCGTACTGCGGAGAACCAGCGGATGGCGTAGTTGGTCGTGGACGCGAGCGGGAACGTGAAGATCCACCAGCCACCACTGAAGCTGAGGGTGCGGTACTCGCCAATCAGCGCGCCTTGCACCAGGAGCATCAACGCGAGCACTCCGGTCATGAGTTCCTGTGCCTGATCGACACGTCCCGGGTGGGCGATGATCCAGGCGAGGTTGGCGGTCGACGTACCGGCGACGAATGCGGTCATCGCAGGTCGGAGCGCGTCAGGGAGCCGTTCGCCGATGAGCATCCGGACCGCCACGATCGCGGTCATGGCGACCCAGAAGAACAGTCCAGCACCGATCGCAGCGATGGCGAGGGGCCGCAGACCGATGGCGGACAACCCTATGCTCGCGATGAAAGGCCCTGCGACTGCGGGGATGTAGTACCCGGGATGGATCGCATACAGGTCGACGGCACCACTGAGCCAGTGGGCAATCAGCTGGGCGACGACGACCGCCAGCGCCGCGATCGCTACGCCGCAGATCCAGGCGAACACCATGAAGTTGTACGTCGTGTAGTGAGCCGACAGCAGCACCGCGACGAGCGGGATCACCGATGCGAACGGTCCGCTCAGTGGATGCCGCAGATCGTCGCCGAATGCGCCGCGTGTGCGCGTACCGCCGCGAAGGTACACGATGACGAATGTCAGCCAGAGGGCCGAGCTGGAACCGTAGAAGATCTCGGCGGGCCACCTCGGTCCATGGACGGCAACCGCGGCCGCTGACCAGGCACCTCCCAGCCCCGCTATGCCGAGCGGCATGCCGAACAGAGTCAGCGGAAGACGCTGGCTGGTCGCGGTCGCCGTGGCGGTGGCGGTGGCGGTGGTCTCGGGCAGTGGCATTGCCGGTCCTACTCGTTGGGCGAGCTTTGTGTGTAAACGAATCCGTTTACCTGACCGTAGCACTCTTGCTCGAGGAGGTAAACGGTGGCGTACACTTTCGGCATGACCGAGTTCGCGAAGCCGAGGACGAGCCGCGGTGCACGTGAGCGGATTCTGGTCGCCGCCGGCCGCCTGTTCCGTGCGCAGGGAATCGTGGCAACGCAAATGGAGGCGGTGGCGACCGCCGCTCCCGTCTCGAAACGGACGCTGTACAAGCACTTCCGCGACAAGTCAGCTCTGATCGACGCGTATCTGCAGGAACGTGACCGGCAGATGTTCGCAGTTCAGTTGGGTTCGGAGGAGGATCCGCGAGGGCAGATCCTAGGTCTGTTCGCTCCGACGAGCACCGACAGGCCCATCGGCGCCTGCCCGTTCATCGCGGCGTCGACCGAGTTCCCCGAACCGCAAAGCGATCCGCATCGTGCGGCCGTCCGCCACAAGCAGGCCTTCCAGGAACGGCTGCAGCAGCTGGCGGCCGGCGCCGGTGTCGAAGATCCTGAACGAGTCGGTGCCCTGATCTCCTTGCTCTACGACGGGGCCATCAGCCGCTCGCAGGCTTTGAATGATCCGCAACCGCTCGAGGACGCCCGCCGCCACGTTGCTGCCTTGCTCGGTGGGACGGCCGCCTAGATCTCGGGGTGCAGGTCCCGGACCGTGCTGGCCTGCTCGAGCTGGTTGCCGATGTGCAGAACGGTCGACTCGGCGTGCCACGCGGCGGCGACCTGCACACCGATAGGCAGGCCCTCGGAGCTGGTACCGAAGCGCAGCGACAGGGCAGGCAGGCCCGTGATGTTGAACTGAACGGTGTACGACTGGATATGGCCCGCGTCGACCGTCTGACCGTCGATGACAAACTCGGACGCACCGTGCGGGTACGCCGGGATCGGCAGCACGGGCAGCACGACCGCGTCGAACTGGGAGAAGTAGTCGGCGTACCCGTCGCGGATCCGGTCGAACGCCTGCTCGACCTCGACGTAGTCCTCGGCCGGGGTGAGCGGTGTGTCCATCAAGGCCTTCGTGTACTTGTACATCAGGTCCTCGTGCCCGGCCGTTGCGGCGGCGACGGCAGGCTTGAGCTCGTTGACGTGCTGCTTGTAGAACAGCGCGAGCGGGTTGTCGGCGCGCAAAGCGGGGATCGACACCTCCTCGACGTGCATCCCTGCGGCAGCGAGCGCCTCGGCGGCGTTCCGGACGGTCTGGGCGACCTCCGGGTCCACCGGTCCGAGCCCGGAGTCGACGAACCACCCGACCCGCAACTGACGCGAAGGCATCGACCCGACGCCGGCGTCGTACCCGCGCGGCGCAACCGAGACGCCGTCGGCGCCGTCCGGTCCGTTCAGCACCGAGTACGCCAACTCCACGTCGCGGACCGACCGCGCCATCGGACCGACGTGCCAGACCCGGCGAGGCTCGCGCGGCCAGATCCCGGTCATCGGCACCCGGCCGTGCGTAGGCTTCAGCGCCACGATGCCGGTCAGCGCCGCCGGACCGCGCACCGAGATGGTGAGGTCGGTGCCCAGTCCGAGCGGGCTCAACCCGGCCGCGATCGCAGCGGACTCGCCGCCGCTGGACCCGCCCGGGGTGCGTCCGAGGTTCCACGGGTTGTTTGTCGTACCCGTCAACAGGTTGTCGCTCTCGCAGGCGTAGGAGAACTCGGGCAGGTTCGTCTTGGCGAGGAGGATGCCTCCGGCCGCCTTCATCCGGGCGACGCTCGTGGCGTCCTCGTCGGGGACACGCCCCGCGAAAATCGGGGATCCGCGCTGGGTGAGGACGTCGGCGGTGTCGATCGAATCCTTCACGGTGAAAGGCACGCCGTGCAACGGACCGACCTCCTGTCCTGCGGCCAGCGCATCGTCTGCGGCTTGTGCCTCGGCGAGGGCGTTCTGGTTGAGTGACACGATCGCGTTCAGCTTCGGATCGAGATCCCGGATCCGATCGAGGTACGCCTGGACGACCTCGACCGAGGTCACCTTCCCGGTGCGGATGCGCTCGGCGAGGGCCGAAGCGTCTGCGTAGATCAGCTCGGTGTTCATGATTCTCCTTTACGACCGAGTAGACCGGTCGTCTCCGAATAGATATGCGTCACCGGTTGGCAACGCAGAGGGGTTACACCTTGAGCAGCCGCCGGGTGCCGGCCATGGCTCGCTGGAGGGAGTCCGGCGTACGCTGCACCTTCGTCATCACACTCGCGCCAAGCCACGCGTCGTACTGGCTGAGCGCAAGCTCCCGGGGCGTTGTGGTCACCGCATCGCCAGACAGCGAACCGTCCTCGAGAGCGATCGTCAGGAGTTTTTCCAGTCGATCCATGATCTGCGACGTTCCTTCGGCAAGCTGTAGCCGCATCGCTTCCGAGAGGTCGGAGACCTCCGCGGCCAGCTTGACGACAAGGCACTGGCCCTGACATTCGTCCGCGGTCTGGACGTCGTAGAACCACTGCCAGTACGCCATCGTCCGCTCAGCGCCGCTCTTCGAGGTATCGGCGATGATCCGGTCCATCGTGGCCAGGTAGCCCTGGAAGTAGTTCTTCATCAGCGCTTCCCCGAAGGCGTCCTTCGACGAGAAGTGATGGTAGAAGGAGCCCTTGGGAACCGCGGCCTCTTTGAGGATTTCAGTCAGGCCCGTAGCTGCGTAGCCGCTGTGCACCACGACCTGCTGCGCCGCGTCCAGGATGTGCTGACGAGTGTCGGTCTCCCTGATGGCCATAAGCGGACACTAGCACGAGTAGACCGGTCGTCTCAGTGTGATGCTGCTCATGCGCTTGCCTCCCGGCTCGGCTGACACGGGCGGTCTCGACGCCACGGAGGTCAGGGCTGACGACGGGTCAGCGCCCGCGGAGGCGGTCCAGCCAGCTGTTGGCCGGTACTCCGGCTCAGGGTGGCGGGGCACCACTGGTCGGCGGGGACCGTGGACATCGTCAAAATGGAGAAGCTCCTCCTGGCGCTAGCGTGACACTGCCCGCAACGCAGTACGGCGACTAGCCCCGGGCAGGAGGCAGCCGCCGTACTGTGAAGCTGGTGGCCGAAGCCGGCTCCACGATCGAGCGCGGTGACGAGATCGCCCGCATGCACGCCAAGCCGGTCGTGCGGCTCTTCGGCGTCGTCCCCGTCGTACCGAGCCCGGACCGCGGGCAGAAAGTCTGCCGCAGCGACCCGATGTCCACGGAGTCCCCGAAGGCGCCTCCCGGCGTTCCCGGCCATCCCGGCATCTAAGGGCGAGGCCATCGGGGAGTGTCGACGTGTAACCCCGCCGCATATCTACCGGGGGGCGCCTCGGCGTGCACCTGTAACCGCAAATCCTTTGGAGCAAGCGATGGCTGCACATAGCACGATCGACTTGGTACGCGGTGCTGTCGCCGACTCGAGGGGCTGACCGGCAGAGCGGAAGCGCGCGACCACCAGGTACGGAGGCAGTTGATGCTGGACAGACTCGAGGCAGTCGAGCTGGGCGGGGTGACACAGCGGATCCGGGTGCGCTCCGACGACCTCTCCAATCCCACCCTGTTGCTGATGCAGCAGGGTCCAGGGCTGCCGATCATCAACGAGGTACGCACCTACGAGCGTCTTCTCGGACTCGAGAGACACTTCACGGTCGTCTACTGGGACCAACGCGGTACCGGTCTGTCGGCACCGCCGATGCGCAGAAGGCCGAACCGATTCGAGATCAGCGCCGCGCGAATGATCGACGACACGGCAATGCTGCTGAACCTGCTTCACCGCAGGTTCAGCCGGAAGACATTCATCGCCGGGTTCTCCTTCGGCGCGACCTACGCGGTACGCACAGCCGTGAGACACCCCGAGCTGGTGGCCGCAATCGTGGCCACTGGAATGGACATCGACGTTCCGGCAGCCGAGCGGCATATGCACGAGTTCCTGCTGAACGCCGCCCACGAACGCAACCGCCGGTGGGCCATCCGGCAACTGAAGCGTATGGGCCTACCTCCGCTGCTGGATGCGCGTCAGTTCGCCACCAGGGCGAGGTTGCTGGCCGACTTCGGCGGCGTCACAGTCAACCGGAACTTCAACGCTCTGATCCGCACGCTGCTGATCAGTCTGGTCCGCTCAGCCGACTACTCCGCCGCCGACGCTGTCCGCACCATCCGCGGGATCAGCCTGTCGCAGGCCGCGTTGCTGCCGGAGCTTGCCACCACGGATCTTGCTCACTCCGCGCCTCGTCTCGAGGTCCCGATCGTCCTGGCCCAAGGCCGCCGGGACCAGGTCGCTCCCGGCGAACTCACACAGCGGTACTACGACTCGCTGGTCGCACCGAGCAAAAGGCTGGTGTGGTTCGAGAAGTCAGCACACACGCCGCAGTACGACGAGCCAGAGAAATTCCGCGAGCTGCTTCTGCAGGTGAGAAGCGGCGAACTCATCCGGTGACGGACCTCAGCAGTGCGGGATCTCGTCCCGGGTGCACTGTCCCACGAGCCCGGGGAGCGTGGTGCCTTCCACGCTCCGACCGGAGTCGATCCGGTTCGCGAGCGAATCGCTTGTCACTAAGCGGTGTGCGGAGTTCTGGACGTCGATGATGCCCGCAGGGGCCAGCATGATGAGGCCGGTGGCCGCCGAGGCCAGGGCTGCGAGCAGCCTGACCGCCTTCCTGGTCTTCATATCTGCTCCCGATGCAGGTCTGGGGCGGTGAACGGTGGCGGTGCCGTGTAACCACTCATAGCGCGAGCGGTTACACGGCACCGTGAAGGTCGAGCGCGCTGACGTTCCTCGACGCAATTCGCCGTCGGACCGGGTTTACGGCTGGGTGATTGGTGTGACAATGATCTGCGGGTCGAGCACAGCTGGATAGGTCGATTCAGCGATCAGCTTCGCTGGGACCGTCAGCAGGATTCGGCCGTTGTCGTAGTGGGCTGGAACAGCAGAAGCGCGGCCGTTGGCGTCGATCCACGTACCGTTGCCGTAGTCAACGGTTACGCCGGCTCGACGCAGCAACAGCCCCGTGTCCGTCACACCAGCAAACTCAAGGCCCGAGGTGGCGACGGCGATTGTCAGGGCACCCGGCTTGTCCGGGGCGTGGTCCAGCCGCCAGCTCTGCTCGGCCGTGTCCGCGCCCTTCTCGACTGATTCGGTGAGTTCGCCCCGTGCCGTCCTGACGATCGGTCCGCTCGCCGTACTACTGCGGACCGCTGTGTCCAGAACGCTGTTACCACTCCACGCCCCGACGGTCTCCAGGGCGACCGCAGAACCTCCTGCGCTGATCTGGATACGCCCGCCGATCACGTCGATCTGCGTGTGACTGTCACGGGCCGAGTGGCCGGTTGCGACGTTGGTCGCAGGAGCGGCCTCCGCGGTGCTACCGATTACGCCGACAGCGGCAACCGCGATCGCCAAGATGATGCTGTTTCGCCCACTGTGCTTGCGGATTCTCGACATGTTCTACCTTTCATAAATTGCTGTCTCGCTCCGATGAATGCCCTCTGTTGATGTCGTAGGCAACGAATACGTGGTGCCGGCCGGAAGGACCCGGCCGGCACCACGGCGTAGAGAGCGGTCAGTCCGTGGGGATCGGCACGAGAGTGATGCCGATCGAGGCTGCCGCCAGCGCCGCGATCGATCTGGCGGTTCTAGTTCTGGTCGATTCTGCTCCAGATGCTCGAAGATCCTTTGCGGGACTCACATCCGGCGTACGACGGTCCTCGAACCGCCCGCACCGGCACCCGTTCATAGGCCAGCGGGTTACATCACGACGGGTCTTTGCCGACTGTGTAACCGGGTGGCCTATCAGGAGGTGGACTTGATTCGAGCAAGAGGTCATTTCCTGGAAGGTGGAAGATGTCGGGAATGCGCAAGCGCATCGGGCGAGGCAGCATTGCTGCCGCCGTCATCGTCGCCGGTGTCAGCGCCCTCGCGAGCACCGCCGGCGCGGTTCCGGTCGACAGCGTCATCGCGCGCTACTCCCCCGACGGCCATACGCAGATCGATGTCAGCAGCGGCCGGATCAAGATCACGGCCGGAGGCTCCGCGGTTTACCTGCAGACGGTCGGGGCGTGGGCTGGAGACAATGGCACGACAGTGCGAGGTCAGATCACCGAGAAAGTCCAGACAAGTGGCGGCAGCGCCGAGCAGAGTTGGACACTGGACCACGCCCCGGCCGCGTCCGGCGACCTGAGCATCGCCGTCGCCGCGACCGGCCTCGACTTCGCCGGTACGACGGACACGGGCCTGCTGTTGCGCCGTACCGGCGACATGAACGTCAGCTACAGCAACGGCACCTGGATCGACGCCGACGGCCACGCAACCGCCGTGCCGGCCCACTACGTCAACGGCCGGATCCTGCTGACAGTCCCGGCGAAACTCATCACGGAATCGTCCGACCCCGCCGTACTCGACCCGCAAATCATCGTCACCCCGATCACCTGATCAAGTCACGCGAACAGCTCACGCAGATTGGTGAATTCATGTCGAAGAACAAACTCGGTCGCATCCTCCGACTTGGAGCGGTGACGTTGACCGTTGCAGCATCGCTGGGACTCAGCGGCCTGGCGCAAGTGCAGGCGGACGGCTCCAGAACCCCGAGCCACGGCTTCACGCACGTACTCGCCGACCCCACGAACGGAAAACTCAACGTGGGTTCTTGAGCCTGGCGGGTCAGCGGCCGGCGGTGGTTTGGGCTCGACCCAGGTCGGACCCCCGCCACCGTCTGACCGCGGCAGATGTCGGGGTCTCGGTCGCGGGTGATCGCCGGCCGTCCGCGACTGGTCACGTCGTTTTCGACTAGCACTCGCTGCGCCCTCCACGCGAGCCCCATCCTCACCGCGGCTCACAGGGTCAACGACCTTCGCCGAGTACGGTGCGCGTACCGCGGCCGAGACCGCGTAGCCATCGACACCACCCAACGAGCTGCTCGCGCGTGAATGTGGCAGCCCATGCAGCTGACCTCGCCCTCCCAGTCACCGGTGACACCTCAGCGCGCCGGTTGGCGGATCTCGTCCTCGACGCATTCCGTGAGCAGATGGGGCGGATCCAGCCCGCTACGACGAGGCAGCTGGAGGTGCGAGATCGTCCGTGCCAGCGCGTCAGCTAGCACCACCCAGCGAACCTGGCGGCCCTTAGCGCTCGGGGACGCGGATGCCTTCGAGTTGTAGCGTCACGTGCCGGCGCCAGTCGGCGGTGCCCGACATGTTTGCCATCGCGCCGCGGGTGATGAGGACGAAGTCGTCCGGGCGGAAGTCGGCGCGGAGCAGGCCGGCGTCGACGGCGCGCTGCACGATTCGCTCGACGATCGCCGCGAATGCGGTCTTCTGGGCGACGATGTCGTCCCAGGCCGCCTCTTCCGGACCCAGGATCGCCAGCCGGAAGGCCACATCCGGTTCCGCCGATTCCAGGTAGCCCAGGAGGAGAGATTCGAAGGCGGCCCAGGGGTCGGCGAGCTCCTCGGCGGCGCGGGCCAGACTGGTCATCGCTTCGAACCGGCGGCCGATGATCGCCGCTCGCAGCGCCCGCTTGTCGGCGAAGTGCCGATACAACGTCCCGACGCCGAGCCCGGCCCGCGTCGCGATCTCTTCCATCTGGACGTTGTCGCCTCGACGGGCGAACAGCTCGCTGGCCGCGTCGATCACCGACTCCCGGTTGCGTCGGGCATCCGCGCGCAGTGATCGTTCGGGAGCAGACATGGTCATCTCACTGTAGTTGACGAAGCGGCAGGCCCCCGGAGGTATATTCGGAACCGGAATTCCGATTCATATTACGGAGGTTTCATGATCGTCGTCACCACACCGACCGGGCGGATCGGCAGCCAACTCGTCACCCGGTTGCTCCAGCTGGGCAGCGATGTCCGTGTCATCGTCCGCGACGCATCGCACCTCGACGAGACGGTGCGCGAGAAGGTCGAGGTCGTCGAGGGGTCGCATGCGGATGCTGCTGTGCTGGACAAGGCCCTGCCCGACGCCGACGCGCTGTTCTGGCTCGTGCCCCCGAACCCGGGAGCGCCGAGCGCAGAGCAGCACTACCTCACCTTCGCCAGGACCGCGGCCGCCGCGATCCGCCGCCACGACGTCCGCCACGTCGTCGCCGTCAGCAGCGCGGGACACGGATGGTCTGACCCCGCCGGCGTCCTGTCCGCGGCGTTCGCGATGGACGCCGAACTGGCGGCATCGGGCGCTGCCTACCGGGCGCTGTCGCTGCCCTTCTACATGGAGAACCTCTTGGGCCAGCTCGACGCGATCCGCGAGCGCGGCACGTTCTCACTGACCTGTACTGCGGACCAACCGCTCGCCATGATCGCCACACGTGACATCGCCGTACACGCTGCCGACCTGCTCACCAACCTGTCCTGGGCCGGGCAGGAGAACCTGCCGCTCTTCGGACCCGATCGCCTCACGCCGGACGGCGCAGCCCGGGTGATGAGCGAGGAGCTCGGACGGCCGGTCGTCTACCAGCGCATTGCCATGGACGACTTCGCGGCCTTTCTCCGTACACGCGGGGCGCACGACCAGGCGATCACAGACACTCTGGAGATGTTCGCCGCCCAGGACCACGGCATCTACGACGCAGACTGGACCACGGCGACCATCGGCTCCACCAACTTCCGGACCTGGTGCCGCGAGGTGCTCCGACCAGCGGCGGAACGAGCCACCGAGCGCGAGGCCCAAACCGCCTAGAGTGCAGCGCGTTCTCACTGAAGCCGACGAAGTGGGCCGAGGTTGGGGTCGTCCGGATCCCGGCAGATGGACGGCGATCACCCGGAATCCGGACGCGAACTCAAGGAGCAAGCGATCGAGATGCTGCCGCCCCAGCCCGGCATGAGCACCACGGTCCCACCAGCAGACCCAGTCAGCTCGACAGCAGGTCGGCCACCTCCGGGAGGATCTGATCGACCGGCCCGCTCAGGCCGCATTCCATTGCCAGCCAGCCGTCGTACCCGATCGCTCGCAGGGCTTCCAGGGTCTCTGGCCAGTCGTAGTGACCGGCACCAGGCTCCAGCCGGTTGCTGTCCCCCAGCTGGACGTGGCCGATCATCGGGCCGGCCTTCCTGATCGACTCGCCGATCCGGGCTTCCTCGATCGACATGTGGAACGTGTCCGCGGTGATCATCACCCCAGGTGATCCGACCTCCTCGACCACGGAAGCCGCGTCGGCCAACTGGTTGATCACGAAGTCCTCGAACCGGTTCAACGGCTCCAGATAGACCTTCGTACCCACGGACTCGGCGTGCTCGCCCAGCTCCCGCAGAGCCTCGACCAATGCCGCGCGGGAGTCCTCGACCGACCGGGGTGGAGTGAACGGCGGCAACCGTCGGGAAAAGAGCCCGAAGGCGTGCGGCGAGACGATGCCGGTGCCGCCCGCCGCGGCGATCGTGCTCAAGTGGATCTTCAGCTGTTCGATGGCATCGCGGCGCCGGCCGGCATCGAAATCACCGATGAAATGGTCCATGTGTACGACGGCGGTCGGCATCAGCACGCCGGCGTCGCGGGCCCGTCGCAGTTCGTGGATCCGAGCACCGAAGATGCCGTCGCCGCGGGCGGACAGTTCGATACCGTCGAAGCCGACCTTTCTGACGAAGGTGAACTTCTCCTCCAACGTCTCGCCGGGCAGGGTCATCTCGGCAGCTGCGAGCCGGAAGCTCATGCGGTTACCTCCTCGTCGAAGCTGAGCACGACCTGCAAGGCCTCTTCCGGACGCTCATCCAGCATCCGGAACGCCTCCGCGGCTTCAGCGATCGGCACTGTGTGGGTGATCAGATCGGTCACGTGCAGCCGCTTCTCCGAGGCGAGCTGGATCGCGGTCCTCGCCAGTCGGTCGTAGTTCCATCGATGCTGCACCGCCGGGGCGACACCCGAGATCTGCGAGCAGACCAGCGCCACGCGGTTGTGATGGAACTCCTCCCCCAGCCGCAAGCCGATCCCGTCGCCCTGCATGAAGCCCGCGACGCAGACCCTCGAGCTGTAAGCGACCGCCCGTACCGCCTCGTGCAAAGCGTGATAGTTGCCCGACACCTCCAAGCACACATCGGCGCCGCGGCCGTCGGTGAGGTCGCGGATCCGCTCGGCAACACCGCCCTCGGCAGGATCGATCACGTGATCGGCACCGAGGTCCGAGGCCAACTGCCGCCGGGCCGGAAGGTTGTCGACGGCAATCACCCGGCCGCCGTTCAGCCGGGCCAACTGAGCCGCCAGCTGCCCTGGTACGCCGAGGCCGAAGACGGCCACCGTCTCGCCGATATGAATGTCGGCGTCCAGCACCAGATTCAGCGCGATCGCGCCGATCTGGCTGAAGATGCCGACCCGCGGATCGACGGTGGCGTCCAGGATCCGCCGCGCGGCCCAGTCAGCCTTCTTCACCGTGTGGCTGCGATGTCCCCACGTTCCCCAGACGACGTCGCCGACGTTGACGCCCGCGGCGCCGGCACCGAGCGAGACGACCTCACCGACCTCCTCGTATCCCCACCCGTCCACGGGGTAGCTGATCGAGGTGTCGCCGTCGACGAAGAGCCGGGACGAGTCGTCCCATCGCTTGTTCAGATAGGGATTGCTGCCGCGGTACGCCGTGAGCTCGGTGCCCGCCGAGATCCCGGAGTACAGCGTGCGGATCAGGACCTCGTCCGGTTGGACCGCGGGCTCGGCGTCGGGCACGACCTCCGCGACACGAGGCGAGCTGAATCTGACCAGGGATGGCATTGCTCTCCTTTGAGTTCGGCAACGATGACGGCGCGATCAGCCTTTGACGGCGCCGGACAGGAAGCCCTGCGTGACCTGACGTTGCAGGATGACGAAGATCGCGATCACCGGAACGATGGTGATCAAGGTGCCGGCGGCCAGCGGCCCGATGTCCATCGAGCGACCGCCGGTGAAGTTGTAGAGCCCGGCCGTGAGGGGCCGGTATTTCCCACTAGGCAGGTAGAGCAACGGCACCAGGAAGTTGTTCCAATTGCTCAGGAAGGTGAAGACGGCCAGCGCCGCGGCACCTGAGCTCACCAGCGGCATCATCACCTGAGCGAAGATCCGGCTCTCGGAGGCGCCGTCGATCCGGGCCGCCTGCTCCAGTTCTTCGGGCAGATCGGAGAAGAACGCCCGCATGAAGAACGTCCCGAACGACAGGTTGGTCGAGACCAGCACCAGGTTGGCACCGACCAGGCTGTCCAGCAGCCCCATCGACCGGAGCTGGAAGTACAACGGGATCATGTACGTGAAGAACGGCACCAGCAGACCGAGTACGACGAGGTAGAACAGGATCGTCCGTCCCGGGAACGGCAACCGCGCGAAGGCGTAACCGGCCATCGTCGAGATCACGATCACCACGACCGTACTGGGCACCGTCAGCAGCACGCTGTCCCACAAATAGCTGCTGAATCTCCCGACGGTCCAGGCCGACCGCAGGTTCTCGAAGGAGAACGAGGAGAACAATCCGAACGGGTCGCTCCGGACATCCTGGGGTGTCTTGAGCGCCGTGGAGATGATCAGCACCACCGGGAACAGTGTCAGCGCCGCCATCGCCACGAGTACGACGTGGCGCACGGCGAGGCCGGTGGTCCGCCGGAAGACATGCCGGCGGAGCTCCGACTGCTCCGCGGACTCCGTACGACGGGACACGGCGACAGGCATCTCGACCATCAGGCCCCCAGCCCCTGCAGCGAAAGCCGACGCTGAAGCCGGTTCAGCATGATCGTGAACGGCACGGCCAGGACCGTGATCAGCAGGGCCAGCACCGTGCCATAACTGATCCGGTTGAGCTGGAACGCGCTCGAGTACGCGTAGGTCCCGAGCACCTCCGTCGCGTCCGCCGGCCCGCCGCCGGTCATGATGAAGATGATGTCGAACACGCTGAAGCCGCCGACCAGAGTGAGCGTGAGCACCATCAGGAAGACCGGCATGATCTGTGGCAGCAGGATGTGCCACAACCGCTGGGCGGCGTTCGCCCCGTCGATCCGCGCGGCATCGACCAGTTCCACGTCGACGTTGCGCAGTGCGGAGAGGATGATCATGGTGACGAAACCACAGGTCGCCCAGATGGCAGTCGCGAGTACGGCGTAGATCGCGGTCTTCGGATCCCCGAGCCAGCCGCGGGTCAGGCTGCCGAGACCGACGGCCCCGAGCGCACGGTTGATCCAGCCGTTGACGGGATCGTAGATCCAGCCCCAGACGATGCCGATGGCAACACCGGGCAGCATGAACGGCAGGAAGAACAGCAGCCGGTAGACCGCCGCGCCGCTCCGGCCGGACCAGATCACGACGGCGACCAGCAGCCCGATGATCATCGGGCTGGCGGTGCCGATCGCGATCCAGATCGCGTTGTTGCCCAGCGCGTGCCACGTTGCGGCATCGGTGAACATCTCGGTGAAGTTGCTCAGCCCGACGAACGGCGGGGTCGGGTCGAGACCGTCGAAGTCGACCACCGCGTAGTACAGCGCGTTGAGCATCGGGAACACGAAGAACACCGCGGTCACGACCGCGACCGGCAGCGCCAGCAGGATGCCGAGGCGCGCCTGGGCCCGGCGGGTCACCGGAGGAACGTTGCTGACGGCCCGCATAGCTACTTCGCCGACTTCTCGTACGCCGTCTGCAACTGGGCGGCGACCTTGGCCGGCTCGGCCTGATCGCTCAGGATGCCCTGGATGCCTTTCCACATGGCGTTGTTGAAGACGTCGGTGGTGAGGACGTCGATGTTGTACCCGAAGTCGCCGGTGCCACCGGCGATCTTGGCCGAGTCGTCCAGCACCTGCTTGAACAACGGCGACGCCTTCATGCCGGTCGTGTCGATCGGGTACGCCGGGATGTCCTGCAACTTCTCCGCGGCCCACCGGCCGTGCTCGGCGGTCAGCAGGTAGTCCAGGAACTTGATCGAGGCATCGGCCTTCTTGGTCGAGGCGGACACGAAGGTGCCCGAACCGAGACCGCCGCTGAAGATCCCCGCGCCGTTCTGGGCCGGGAACGGAATGAACCCGACGTCGAACTTGGCGTTCCGCTCGATGTCCAGGGCCAGCCAGCTGCCGGTCGGGTTCATCGCGGCCTTGCCGGAGTAGAACAGTGCGTTCGCGTTGTCGTAACTGACCGCGGCGGGTGAGGGAGTCAGCAATCCCTTGTCGTTCCACTGTTTCCAGACCGCCAGCGAATCGACGACCGGCTGGGTGTTCCACGACGTACGGCCGTTGAGCAGGTCGTCCATGCCCTTGGACCCGACGGCGCTGGACAGCGACATGCTGAGCAGGTGGCCGCCCTGCCAGCCTTCCTTGTCGCTGACGGCGAACGGGGTGACCTTGTTCTGCTTGAGTTTCTCGGCCGCGGCGGTCAGCTCGGTGAGGTTGGTCGGCTGGGCGATTCCGTACTTCGCGAACAAGGTCTTGTTGTAGAAGACGCCGACCTCCTCGATCTGGCTCGGTACGCCGACGATCTTGCCGCCGAAGGTGACCCGCTTCTTGGCGAAGTCGTAGATCGGCCACTTGTGCTCGGCGTACGCGCTGGTCAGGTCGTACACCAGCCCGGCCTTGGCGAGGGCGCCGGCGAATCCGGGCCCGGTGTCGTAGCCGAAGACGTCCGGGCCCTGACCGGAGCGCAGCTGGGTCTGCAGGACGGTCCGGACATTCTCGCTCGGGATCACGTCGAGCTTCACCGTGATGCCCTGGTTCTTGGACTCGAAGGTCTTCAGGTCGGACTTGATCAGCTCCAGGTCCGCCGGATCCTCGGGCTGGCCGATCATGTAGCGGATCTCCTGCTGACCGCTGGTGTCTTGCTTCACGTCCCCGGAGCCGGTCCCCGGAGCGCCGCCGGTGCACGCCGCGGTGGCGAACAGGGCTCCGGTGGAGAGGGCGACAGAGACGACGAACGCGATCTTCTTCACGAGCCACTCCCGTTGTCGGTGGCGATGCGTCGGCTAAACTTCTAACGTTAGAATTTCTAACGTTAGAAGTGATGCTCGCGGGGCGCATGAGCTCTGTCAAGATGTCGTCCTACGGTGTTTGAGGTCATCGAGGGGAGAACGATGGACGACAACCGCGACGACGTCGGCGCCGGTAGGGACGGCAGGCCGGCTCGGCCCGCCCGGTTGAAGGACGTCGCGGAGCTGGCCGGGGTGTCGCTGAAGACCGTGACGAACGTCGTCCACGAGCGGCGCCATGTGAAGGCCGAGACCCGGGCCCGGGTGAAGGCCGCGATCGCCGAGCTGGGCTACACCCCGTCACTGGTCGGCCGGCAGCTACAGAGCGGCCGCAGCAACATCGTCGCGCTGGCGGTGCCGCGGATCGACGAACCGTACCTGGGCGCCCTGGCGCATGCCGTGATCATGGCGGGCGAACGACATGGCTACACCGTCTTCACCGACGAGACCGGGCGCAGCGACGAGCACGAGTTGCGCGCCGCAGCCGGATATCCCGGCAACAGCATCGACGGAGTGATCTACAGCCCACTGGCCGTGGACCCGCGGCGGCTGGCGGACATGAGCCGGTTCACTCCGATGGTGCTGCTCGGTGAACACCTGAGTGAAGGCGCGGCGGACTACGTCGCGATCGACAACGAGCAGTCCGCCCGGGATGTCGTCCAGCATCTCGCCGACGGCGGACGGCAGCGGATCGCGTACGTCGGCAGCAATCCGGCGCGGTCGTCGAGCGTCGGACAACTACGATTTCAGGGCTTCCGTGCCGCGGTGAATGACCTCGACCTGGAGACCCGGGACGACTGGCTGCTCCGATGCGACCGGTACACCCGGGAGACGGGCGCGGCGATGGCCGAGCAACTGCTCCCCCAGATCGGTGAGATCGACGCCCTGGTCTGCGCCAGCGACCTGCTGGCGATCGGCGCCATCCGGACGTTCATCGCGCATCACGTCCGGGTGCCCGACGACGTCGCCGTGATCGGCTGGGACAACATCGTCGACGGCCGCTACCTGTCCCCCAGCCTGAGCAGTGTGGCAACGGATCTGGACCTGCTGGCGGACCGGACGTTCGAGGCCCTTATCAGCAGGATCCAGGGCAATCGAGACCCGGCCGCCGTCTACACCGTCCCCCACGAACTCATCATCCGCGAGTCGAGCGGCCCGCCGACCGACGCCTGACAAACCGGTGAACCGGTGAACCGGTGAACCGGCGACGGAAGTTTTCAGGATGAGGCGAGGGCGCGGACTGCGCGTTCGATGGCGGGGCGCATGTCGAGGTCGGGGTCGACAGTGAGGCGGTGCAAGAGAAGGCCGTCGCCGAGTGCCATCAGGGCCCTCGTCGCCGGCACCGGATCCTGGATGCCGGCAGCGGTCACGATGCTCTCGGTCCACCGTTCGAACTCGCGTCGCTGTCGACGCAGCGGCTCACCGAGCTCAGGATCGTCCGCGAGTTCCAGGAAGAGGGCGTAACGAGCCCGGGTGCGCGCGGCGAATGCCCCGGATTGCAGTTCGGTCATCGCGCACAAACCCTCGATCAGCCCCTCGGGTCCAGTGATGGCCGGCATCGCGCCCGGGTCGAAATCGTCACGCTCGCTCGCGGCGATCCAGTCCACCACCCCGGCGAGCAGGGCCCGGCGGGTGCGGAACCAGTTCGAGGTCGAACCGGGCGCGAGGCCTGCCCGTCGGTCGACGCGCGCGTGACTCAGCGCGCGCACGCCCTCCGCGCCGAGCAGTTCCACGGCCGCCTCGAGTGCGCGCACCCGGGTTGCCGCGGGCATGGACGCCTCCTTCCAAGAAGCCTACTATAAAAATAGTAGTCCACCCGCACCAAGGAGGCGGCCATGGCCACGCCCGAGACCCGAATCATCCGGTCGGTCGACGACTCGGCCTGGTCGCCGCCACTTCCCGAGGCGCCCGGCTTCGACCATCTCGTCGTCGAGACGCCCGGCCTGCGCACTCACGTCGCCACCGTCGGCGAGGGCGAACCGGTCGTGCTGCTGCACGGATTCCCCCAGCACTGGTGGCAGTGGCGCGCCGTAGCTCCGGTCATCGCCGCCCGCGGCTACCGCGTCATCTGTCCCGACCTGCGCGGAGCCGGCTGGACCGTCGCCGACGATCCGCGGATCGAACGCGAGACTCGGCTCCAGGACCTGCTCGCGCTCTTCGATGCCCTCGACATCGAGCGCGCCCACCTCGTCTCTCACGATATGGGCGCCATCACCGCGATGCAGCTCACCTACGAGCACCCCGAGCGGGTTCGAACGGCAGTAGAACTTTCCGTGCCGCCGGGCTTCTTCACGTTCAGCCCGAAGCTTGCCCCGGGCTTCCGGCATCTACCCCGGTTCATCTGGCACCGCCCCGGCGCCTCGTTGCGCGGCATCTTCTCCGAGGCGTACGTCGCCCAGCCGATGTCGGAGGCAACCATCGAAGCCCACCTCGCCCCGATGGGCCGTCCCGACATCGACGGCGCCGTACGTCCGCTCACTCGCGGCATGATCCTGCCCGAGGCCATGCGCATGTCGCGCGGCGTCTATCGCCGCCGGCGCCTCACGGTGCCGACCCTCTTCGTGTTCGGCCGCCGCGACCGCCCCTGGACCGAGGACCTCATGGGACGCGTCTGCCGCGATCCGAAGCGATACGCCGATCGCGTCGAGTTCGCGTACGTCGACAACGCCGCACACTTCATCACCGACGACGCCCCCACCACAGTCGCCACTCTCACGACCACCTGGTTCGAACAAGCAGCTTGACGTACGGGTCAAGGTCAGCCCTTGATGCCGCCATCGGCCAGGCCGCTGATGAAGGCTCGCTGGTTGAATGCGAAGACAAGCAGAACCGGGACCGTGACGAGGACCGCGCCGGCCATGACCGGGCCGTACTGGACGTTTCCGCTGGTAAGGAACTTGGCCAGCGCCAGCTGGACGGTGTTCATCGCGTCGGTGTTCGTGATCACCAGCGGCCAGAGGAAGTCGTCCCAGATCCCGGTGAACGCGAACACGCCGAGGGTCGCCAGCAGCGGCTTGGCAAGCGGTAGATAGATCTGGAAGAAGATCCGCAGCTCGCCCGCACCGTCGGTCCGGGCAGCCTCCGCGAGCTCGTCGGGGAACTCGAGGAAGTACTGCCGGGACAAGAAGATGTTCAACGGTACGACGAGATAGGGCAGCGCGAGCCCGCCGATGCTGTTCAGCAGACCCGTGCCGCCCGCGCCGAGAATATCGTTGCCTCCGGCAAACGGAATCCCCTTGGTGATCAGGAACAGCGGGATCAGGGTGACCGAGACCGGGATCATCGCCGTCGAGATCAGTACGCCGAACACGATCGTGTCACCAGGAAAACGCAGCTTGGCGAACGCGTATCCGGCCATGCTCGCGAACAGGCAGTTCGTGGCCACGACGATGATCGCGACCGCCGTGCTGTTCAGCATCGCGCGGCCGAGACCCCCACTGGTCAAAGCGGTGGTGAAGTTCGTCATGGTGGGCGATGACGGAATCAGATCGCTGGCCGCAAAGGCCCGGTCGGCGGGCGTGAAAGCCAGCGACAGCATCCACAGGAACGGCACCAGCACGGCGATCGTGACCGCGATCAGTACGAGGTTCGTACCGATGGTGCGCACTGGTTTCGGCTTCATCGGCGGCCTCCCCGGCCGGTCATCTGACGCAGTGACACGAAGGAGACCGCCGAGATCAGCGCGAACAGCACGAATCCCATCGCGCTCGCGGTGCCCATGTCGTTGAACTGGAACGCCTGCTTGTAGATCAGATAGTTCACCGTGGTGGTCGAGTCGACCGGACCACCCCTGGTGAGGATGTAGATCTCACCGAACGACTGGGCGAGGTAGACGATGTCGGTGACGACGACATACGTCAGCATTCCGCGCAGCCCGGGCAGCGTGACGTAGCGGAACTTCGCCCAGCCGCCGGCGCCATCGACCGCAGCGGCCTCGTACAACTCGCGCGGAACCGACTGCAGCCCCGCAAGCAGCAGAACCATGTTCCCGCCGAGAGCCTTCCAGATCCGCATCACTGCGACGGCTGCCAGTGCGGTCCCGCTCTCGAGCAGAAACTGCCGCTCGCCGATCCCCACGGCGCGAAGGATCTGGTTGAACCAACCTTGTTCGGAGTACAACCAGAGCCACACCATGCTGACGGCTGTCAGCGACACCACATGCGGCACGTAGAGCGCGGTACGGAAGAACCCGACGCCGCGGCGGCCGCGATTGACCATGAGCGCCAGGATCAACGCCAGGATCACGGCACCGGGCAGCACGTACAGCACGTACTTGGCCGTCACCAGCAGGGAACTCAGGAACACAGGATCGGTGAGGATCTTGGTGTAGTTGCCGATTCCGACCGGCTGTGGTCCCGATCGGGACTGCGGGTCGTACGTCGTGAAGCTCAGGTACAGCCCGTACGCGAGGGGGAAGAGGTGGAAGATCGCCACGTACGCGGCGGCAGGCAGGATGAACAGTACGCCGACCACCCGGATCCGCCGCACCGGTGAACGCCGTCGCGGGCGGCGGGTACCGGTCACCAGTTCCGGTACCCGCTTCGGCTGGGTGATGTTCGTCGTCTGGGCCGTCTGCGTCATCGGCGAGCCTCAGCGATCATCGATGCTCCTAGGACTTCTCGAGCAGCGGCTTGACCTCCGTCGCCGCCTTATCGAGGGCGTCCTTCGGTGGCGTCTTCCCGGCCAGCGCCTGCTGCAGGTACCGGCTGAGCACATCGCGGACCTGCACCCAGGCCGGCACGTTCGGGTTCGCGACGTACGACGGCTGCGCGGTGAGGAACGTCGTCAGCAGCGGATTCTTCGTCACGTAGTCACTCGAGGCGGCCGACTTGCGGATCGGGATGCTGCCGATAGCCTGCGCGTACTGGTTGCTGACGTCCGGGGACGCCATGAACTGCAGGAACTTCCACGCCAGGTCCTGGTTCTTGCTGTCCTTGCTGATGAAGAGGCCGGTGCCCACACCGCCGTACGCGCGGCCTGGATGGCCACCCATCGACGGCGGAGCCAACACGCCCAGCTTGTCGGCGAGGTCAGGCTTGGCTGCGACGAGCTGAAGCAGCTGGTTCGGTCCGAGCTGGGTGATCGCCGCGGTGCCGAGAGCCAGTGGCTGCTGCGCCGGAGGCCGGCTCAGGTAGTCGTCGCCGACGCCAGTGGCAACGGCACCATCACCCTGATAGAGCTTGACCATGTAGCTCAGCGCATCAACACCGGCCGCCGAGTTGAACGTCGCGCTCTTGCCGTCAGAGCTGAGCATGCTGCCGCCGTCGGACGTGAGCAACGCGATGAACGACTGCTCATCGGCGATCGGAGTGGTCAGGATCTGCACTCCGGAACGACTTGGGGTCTTCAGCTTGCGGGCAGCGTCGTACACCGATTCCCACGAGGTCAGGGTTGCCGGGTCGACGCCGGCCGCCTGCAGGATGTCCTTGCGGTAGACGAGCAGAGTGCCGGAGGCCGACAGCGGCGAGATGTAGTGCTTGCCGTCGACAACACCCTTGTCCAGCAAGGCGTTCAGGTCGTCCCGATCGGAGGCAGGCATCGCGTTGATCCGGTCGTCGAGGGCGAGCACCCGGTCGTTCGCGACGAAACCCGAGGCCGCGGCCGTCCCGTGGCCCCAGACGTCGGGCGTGGTGCCGGACGCGAACGCGGTGGTCAGCTTCGGGGAGATGTTCGGCCAGTCGATGTAGGTCACCGTGACCTTCGAACCGGTCTGTTGCTCGAACTTCGGAATCAGCGTCTTCGTCACCAGGTCGATCTCGACCTGACTGTTGCCCGGGAACCACACGGTGAGCTCGTTCGACCCGGAATTCCCACCGGATGCGGGCTTGCTGGCGGTACCGCAGGCGGTGAGGGCCGCGCTCAGCGCGACCACCGCTGCGGTCAGGAAGGTACGGCGGATGGTCATCGGCAGTCCTAACGGGAGCCTTGTTCGCCTGAGTCGTAGTATGGTAGTACCTTAGCATGGCGATCCGCAAACCGCTCCACCCCCGCCCGAGCCGACGCACCGTTCTCGGCGGTGTCGCAGGCAGCACCGTCGCCGCGGCGATCGGCAACGCCGTTCCCGCGTCGGCACACCCGGCGGGCAGTGCCGGCAAGCCCACGACCCACGGAAACGCGGTCCTCACGACCGCCAAGTTCCTGATGGGCCTGAACACCCACCTGACCGGACCGAAGTACATCCCCGACGCGTCGAACGTCCTCCAGCAGAGCGGCGCGAACGCCGCCCGCGACGAGGTCCACTGGGACGTCGTCGAGACTCAGGCCGGGGTCTACCAGATCCCCGCCGCGATCGACACCTACTACCAGGAGCTGGTCGATCGCGGCATCGAGCCGCTGATCATCCTCGACTACGGCAACCCCTTGTACGACGGGGGCCAGCGGCCGACCTCACCCGCGGCGGTCACAGCGTTCGCGAACTACGCCGCGTTCGTGGCGCAGCACTTCGCCGGCCGAGTGACGCAGTTCGAGGTGTGGAACGAGTGGGACATCGCGATCGGCGGCGTGACCGGCAACGGCGACCCGGCGCAATACGTCACCCTGCTCTCGGCCGTCTACACGGCACTGAAGAATGTCGACCCCGGTATCACCGTTGTCGGCGGCGCCGTCTCCGCGCTGAACTACACCTACATCGACACGCTGCTGGACAACGGGATTCTCGACGTGTGCGACATCTTCTCGGTGCACACCTACGTGTACGCCGATCTGCCGGTGGAGAACCGGGTTCCCGAGGTGTGGTGGCAGCACATCCAGGATCTCCAGGCTGTCTTGAGGACGTACAACGGCGGCCAGGACTTCCCGATCTACGTCACCGAACTCGGCTGGACCACCGGTTTCAAGGATCAGCCCGACGACGCCGGCGTCACCCAGGAACTGCAGGCGGCGTACGTCGCGAGGTTGTATCTGATTGCGCGCAGTCTCCCGTACCTGAAGGGTGTCTGGCTCTACGCCTTCGAGGACGAGGCGTGGACCTACAACATCTACGGCCCGAACTACGGGTTGGTCCGCCCTGATCTCACACCGAAGGAGGGGTACTTCGCGCTCCATTCGGTCGCGCACATCGTCAAGTTCGGCACGTTCGTCAGTCTGACGAATCCGCTGGACCCGAAGTTGTGGGCGTTGCAGTTCCGGGATCTCGACGGCTCCGACGTACTGGCGTTGTGGAACTCGTACCTCGACGACCACTACTCCGTCGTACTGCACAACGACAGCGCCACGCTTCCGGCGATGAAATTCGAGCAGGCGGGCGGTCTGCAGGTCACCCGCCAATGGGGCCGGAAGGCCTGGTACGACTCGAGCACCGCAGTGTTCACGACGAACGACCTCGACGTCACGCTCCGACGGCCGCCGGTCCTCATCAGCGGCCCGCTGACCGGCGTGACATTCCGCCTGATCCGCAAGCACACCTTCCCGGACACCACCCGCTGACCGGGCCCGATCGGCCGTCCGGACGAGTTGTATGCTAGCATACAACTGTCCGGACGGCAGAAGGAGACCTCGATGGCGGAGCGAACGGCCCAGCGCGGGCGACGCGTCCAGCTCAGCCGGATGCGCGACTCGAGCACGCGATCCCAGGTGTACACGCAGCTCCGCGCGGAGATCATCACGCTGGGAATGCAACCGGGCCAGGTGCTGTCCGAGAGCGAACTCGCCGAAGTCTACGGGGTGAGCCGGACTCCGGTCCGGGAGGCGCTGATCCGGTTGGCGGGCGAGAACCTGGTCGAGGTGGTGCCGCAACTCGGCACGTTCGTGTCGCGGATCAGCGTCCGGGAGGTCACCGAGGCGCAGTTCATCCGCGAGACCCTCGAGCGGGCGTCGTTGCCGCAGGCGATCAAACGGATCACGCCGGTGGATGAGGCTCTCCTCCGCGCCATTCTGGCCAGGCAGTCCGCGGCCGGCGAACGCGGTGACCTGGTCGAGTGGTTCAGCACCGACGAGGAGTTGCACCGAGCCCTGCTGGAGATCGCCGGTCACCCGAAGACCTGGTCGGTCGTCTCGTCGATCAAAGCCCATCTCGACCGGGTGCGGATGCTCTCGCTGCCTGATCCGGCGATCCTGTCGTCGATGCACGGTCAGCACGCGACGCTGGTCGATCACGTCGCCGCGAAGCGCACCCAACAGGCTGACAAACTGCTCACCCAGCATCTGCGCGGTGTCCTCGGCGTCCTGGAACCGTTGGAGAAGCAGCACCCGGACTACTTCGTTCTGGATGACGAGCAGGACGTCCGCTCGCCGCGCCCGTCGGCTCGCGGTCGCTGACCCACAGCCTTCTGGTCAAGCTGTAGCCAGGCTGTAGGTCAGGCTGTCGCGAGTCCGGCGTCCGCGTCCGTGGCGGTCTGCGCGACGTCCTCGGTGGCGTGGATCAACGCCTGGATATACCCGACGGCATGGGCGCGACCCCGGTGTCCCCAGTCGCTGTCGCCGACCAGCCGCGGCGTGTGGTCGTCGAGGATGAAGCCGTCGAAGCCGGACTCCCGCAGCGCCCGGACCACCCGGAGCGGGTCGTAGTTGCCCTCACCGAGGAAGCTCTCCTCGAACGTCGGCACGGTACCGCGGACGTCACGCAGATGCACGTAGGCGATCTGGTCGCGCGGCCCGAACCGCTCGATGGCCTCGAGTACGGCGCCCTCGCCGCCCATCTCCGAAACCGTGCCAAGGCAGAGCTCGACGGCCCATGCCCGGCTGGGCACCAGCTCCGAGGCACGGACCAGCGCATCCACGCTGCGAATGATGCGGGCGATGCCCCCGAGCGTAGGCACCGGCGGGTCGTCCGGATGGATCGCCAGCCGTACGCCGGCCTCCTCGGCCGCCGGAAGGACCGCCTCAAGGAAGTAGCGGTAGTTGTCCCACATCTGCTCCTCGGAGATCTCTACCCCGAGGTCCGGGTATCCACCGGCGGCGAAGTCGTCCTTGCCGAGCCGTCCCGACTCGCTGCGTGGAGCGTTGCGCCGGGCAACAAGTAGCTGATCGGCGAAGGCCGGGTCCACCGCCTTACCGAGATCGAACGAGGTGACTTCCGCGCCGCCGCGGCCGCGACCGTCCATGCCGGTGCGGACCACGCCGAGGGGGCAGAAGTGGTACCCGAGTATGCCGATGCCGGCCCTGCCAACACTGGAGATCGTGCGGCGGACGTTCTCGAGTTCCTCGTCGCGACCCGGCAACCCGAGCATGGCTTTCTGGTAGAACGACTGCGGGATGTTCTCGATCGCCTCGAGCGTGAGACCCCCGCGCTCGCACCGCCGCCGCAACGCGATCAGGTCAGCGAGCTCCCAGCGCCGCTCACCGGGTAGCCACGGCGTGTTGACCTGGACGCCGGACAGGCCCAGTTGGCGCGCGAACGTCAGCAGTTCCTCGGTCGGCTCGTGGAACTGGCCGAGCACGACGCGCATCAGACTCCTGCCGGCAGCGGAGTACTCGCAGCATCCAGCCGATAGGCCGCGTCGGCGAGTGGCCGGGTGCGGATCTGCTCCGGCCACTCCAGCGGTACGCCGAATGTCCCGGACAGCAGCCGCTGATAGTCGGCAAGCAACCGCGGATCGCTGCGCACCTGCGTGGGCAACGCCTTCTCCGACAAACAGAACGCGGTCAGCGCACCGACAGCCTCACCGATCGCCCACTCCACCGGGTGCAGGCGATAGCAGCCGTTGGTGATGTGCGTCGAGCCGATGTTCTTGTTCGCGGGCAGCAGGTTGCGAACCCGTCGTGGCAGCAGCGATCCGAGCGGGATCTGGAACGGATGCGTGTCCATATCGACGTACGTCCGCCCAGAGGTGCTCGGGTGCAGATCGATCCGGTAGGCACCGATTCCGACACTGTCCCCGAACTGTTCGGGACCGCCGAGTCCCTCCCGAGCGGCAACTGCGACGTGGTTCTCGGTCACGGTGAACTCGGCGCGGATCCGCCGCCCCTCCCGGATGTACGGCGCTTTCGCGAGGCCGTCGTCGGTCCCGACGGCCTCGGGGCACAGCCGCAGACCCGGGTACCCGGTGCCACCGTCCGGCCTGGCCACGGAGGTCTGCAACCAGTACACCAGCGAGCGTGTCAGGTCGCGGCTTGCCTCGAGAGCATCCTGCCGGGTCACCTGGTCGACGCCCAGCAGTGGTTTGAGCCAGTAGTCGTTCTGCGGCCAGTTCATCAGGCTGACGTCGGTGGTGAGTACGCCGGTGAACTGATCGGCGCTGCGGATCCGCCGGTAGCACCAGCGGGTGCGAGGAATCTTGCTGTCGGCAACTTCACCGAACAGCGGCAGCTCGCGAGCGACGAGGGTCCCCGGATCGACATCGGCCAGGCTGAGCTGCGCACCTGGCCAGACGCCCGATTCGTGGGTCAGCCAGAAGTCGTAGCTCGCCGGCTTGTCGAGGGTGTGGTCCTCGCCGGGCCGGTGCTCGATGGCGCAGCACCAGGTGATGGCCTGTTGGTCGAGCGGATCCGCCCGGCCTGGCAGCGCGTGCGGCTCGGCGGTCTCCTCCTGTGACTCCGCCCCGATCACATGCTCGACGCCGCCGAGCTCGAGCAGATCACCGAGTTCGGTCGCGTCGACGACGTACGGCGCGTCGAAGGTCTGCTCGGCTCCCGTCTCCAGGCTGCGAACCGTGACCGAGCGAACCTCGTCCCCCTCGATCTCCACGGCGACCGGGACGTGTCGCATCAGCACACGAATCTGGCCCGACGACACGTACGGCGCCAACAGCTCGGACAGAACCGCGACGGCCACCGGCGGCTCGTGGCACAGCCCGCTGACCAGGCCACGTCCCGGATTCAGGAGTACGTCGTCCCGCGCGGCGGCCGTCATCGGATAGTTGCGGCGGTAGTAGTCGCGAATGCCGGCGCGCAGGCGCTGGTAGCTCGCCGAGCTGTACGGGCCTTCGATCCAGGCGTTCTCGTCCGGCGGGACAGCTTGAGCTGTGAGCTGGCCGCCGAGCCAGTCGAGTTCCTCTGTCAGCACGACCGTGCGACCGAGGGCGGCGGCTGTCAGCGCGGCGGCGACGCCTCCGAGCCCGCCGCCGGCAACGACGACGTCAGGCCGGCTCTGTCCAGGTGTCATCAGCATCTCCCAGCTGTGGGCTGATCACCATGCTAAGGTACTACCATACATGTACGCCAGCCGGGGCGATCAGAGCTCGAACCGACTGAGGGTCACCCTGGTCCGCCACTCCTGGTACGCGCCGAGCACCGGAGTTTCGGCCGGTCCGTCGTCCGGCAGCACGTTGGCGGGCTCCACTCCGGCAACGTAGGCACGGCCGAACCATGGATAGCCAAGGACCCCGCCGGCCTCCTCCCACAGCCAGGCGTGCCGCAGCGTCGTAGTGTCCCAGGCCATGCGGATCCCGAAGCCGGCCGACGGACTCGCGATCGACACCCACGCATCGTCGAACCCGGACAGTCCGGCGAACACCGAGCGTTGCGCCCCGGCGGGTGGCACCACCGCGATGTCCACGATCTCGTCGTAGCCGGCCGCGGCGGCGATCCGGCGGGCGCTGGTGTCCAGCCGGCATCGCGCATCGAGGAACGGCGCACCGAAGGCCGCGTGCTCCACGCACATGACCGGCACCGGCCTGGGCGATGTGTTCCGGATCAAGGTGACGACAGTGAGGTCAGGGCCATCAGCAACGAAGTCGCGTTCCAGGTGCAGTGGCGCGGTCGTCAGGTCTGCACTCAGCCGAGCCGTGCCGGCGGTGTGCTCGTCCACATTCCAGGCGATCAACGCGGCCTCGCCGTGGAAGCCTCGCAGTACGCCGTCGTACTCCCGCTCAGGCCCTGCGTTAGGCACGAGGAGTTGCCACCCGCCTGGATACCGCGCGAGCCAGTCGGCCTGGCTATCCCCCATCGGCGGCACGGTCGCGGGGTCACGCCAGCCCCACGGTGATCTGAACAGCACGTCGATTCCGGACGCGCGATCGATCACGGAGTACACATCCGCTCCCTTGCCGGGAAGCAGGACGACTTCCAGTTGGGGGCTGCGCAGGACGAGCGTGGCGTCGGGAGGAGGTACTGCCATCGATGCGGCCTCAGCCCGCGAATCCCGCGACCGGTACGCCGGAAACTCCGAGGCCGGCGACGATCAGCACGGATCCGTCGTACGAGGTACCGTCCTCAGCATTGTCGGCCGGCTCGATGCCTTCGCAGGCCGACGTCACGCACAGAAGGTCCAGATCCGGACCGACGAACGCGCACGACGACGGCTGCACAACCGGCACCCGCAACGTGCTCAGCATCCGTCCGTCCGGCGCGATGCGGACCAGGCGCCCGCCGCCCCACAAGGCAACCCACAGGCAGCCGGCCGCGTCCACGCACAGTCCGTCCGGCACGTCGCTATCCGCGAACGAACAGAGCAGCCGACGGCCCGCGAGTTGGTTGCCGAAGACATCGAACGCGCTGATCTCACGCTCGGCGGTGTCGGCGAGGTAGAACGTCCTGCCGTCGGGGCTCCAGCCCAGACCGTTGGGCTGGGTCAGACCGTCGAGCACGACCCGCGTCGACCAATCCGCCTCGAGGACGTGCAACGCACCCCGCCCGGCGGCGAAGTCCATCGCCGTACTGCCGGCCCAGAAGCGTCCGTCCGGATCGCATTTGGCATCGTTCATCCGGATGCCGTCGCCGAGGACGTGCTGCCGAACGACGTACTCGTCGGACACGTCCGCGAACCCCTCCGTCACCGCTGCGACAAGCCCACCGGTCCGTTTGGGCGACACGGCTCCGACGAGGGTCGGCAGGACCCGGGTCGTTGTCCAACCATTCGCAAGATCGCTGGTGTGAACGGCACCCGCGAGGATGTCGACCCAGTGCAGACGTCCCGAACCCGGATCCCAGACCGGGCCCTCACCAACTCGCGCCTCGGCACGGACTGCGAGCCGAACGGTCGCGGCGATGGTGTCCATCCGAGGCAAAACCTTCCGGTAGTGGCGGACTGGAATGCTTGCATACTAGTATCTGGGGCCGCGGTGGTCCATGCCCGTCTCCTAGCGTCAGGAGTTCGCAGTGGCGTTCCAGCTCACGGCAGGTTCTGTGGCCGCCTACCTGCGTGAACGCGGTGTTCTCGGTGATGGGCCCGTCTCCGCTGAGGTTCTGCCCGGCGGCGTGTCGAACGACGTCTTCGCGGTGACGGGCGACGGGCTCGACCTGGTCGTCAAGCAGGCTCTCCCGCAGCTACGAGTCGCCGCCGAGTGGCAGGCCGATGTACGCCGGATTCTGACCGAGGCGGACGCCTTGCGCGTCGCCTCGTCGATCCGTCCTCACGACGTTCCGGCTGTCGTCGACGTCGATGACACCGCCATGACGCTGACGATCTCGCGAGCCGATCGCCGGCTGCGCAATTGGAAATCAGATCTGTTGGCCGGGTCGGTGGACGATCGCACCGCCGACCGATTGGCCGATGCGCTCGCGGCCTGGCACACGTCCACCGCGGACCGGCCGCAGTGGCGGGAGCGGTTCGGTACGGGCGCGTTCGTGGAGTTGCGGATCTCGCCGTACCACCACTGGATCAGTGAGCGACATCCGGCAGTCGCGACCCGGATCGACGACCTCGCTGACGGGCTGCTCGGACATCGCCTATGCCTGGTGCACGGTGACTTCTCCCCCAAGAACGTACTGGCCGACGGCGCGCAGGTGAGCGTGCTCGACTGGGAGGTGGCGCACTATGGCGATCCGGTGTTCGACGTCGCCTTTCTCCAGACGCATCTGCTGTTGAAGGCGGTCCATCGGCCAGCATCGTCGCGGGCCTATCGAGAGCTGGCGGACACGTTCCTCCGCAGGTACGACGCCGCAGTTCCCGACTCGTTGCGCCGGCCGGACGACTATCTCGCCGGCCAGGTCGGATGCCTGCTGCTAGCGCGGGTGGACGGGAAGTCGCCGGCGGAGTACCTGACGAGCGACGAGGCAGTCCGGGTGCGGCGCCTCGCACTGGACACCTTGTGCGGGTCGGGCGATCTGTCCGCGATCTGGCAGGCCGTCGATGGCTGAACAGACCATCGTCGAGGTTCGGGCATGGGAGGCGCTCGACTCCCGTGGTACGCCGACCGTCGGCTGCGAGGTGATCTTGTCCGACGGATCACGCGGAACCGCCGTCGTACCCAGTGGTGCTTCCACCGGTCGGCACGAGGCCGTCGAGCTCCGCGACGGCGGAGCACGGTACGCCGGTGCCGGCGTGCTGAGAGCGGTCGCCAATGTCGAAGGTCCATTGGCACGGGCTGTCTCCGGGCTCGATGCTGCGGACCAACGTGGGGTCGACGGGGCTCTGCGTGCCGCGGACGGCACACCAGATCTCAGCCGGTACGGCGCGAACGCGGTCCTTGCGATCTCCCTCGCCACTGCCGTCTCGCGCGCATCCCGGGTGCCGTTGTACGCGGTCGGCAATCACGCGCCGCTGCTCCCGATGCCGATGGTGAACGTCGTTTCCGGCGGAGCCCACGCCGGTGGCACGCTCGACATCCAGGATGTCCTCGTCGTACCAGTTGGAGCCGGCACGTTCAGGCAGGCGCTCGAGTGGGCCTGGCGCGTCCGCCGGGCGACGGCCGAGTGCGCAGAGGCGCAAGGATTGCCGACCGCGTTGGTCGCCGACGAAGGTGGACTCGGACCGCGCCTTGCCACCAACCGCGCCGCCGTCGAACTCGTTGCACAGGGCATCGACCGCTCGGGCCTCGCGGCAGGCACCGAGGTGGCGCTGGCCGTGGATGTGGCGGCGACGACGTTTGCCGACGGCAACAGGTACGATCTTCGCTCGGAGGATCGCCGGGTGTCAGCCGCCGAGCTGGTGTCAGAGCTCGCCGAATGGGTCCGGGACTTCCCGATCGTGTCGCTGGAAGACGTGCTCGCCGAGGACGATTGGACCGGCTGGCGGGACGCAACCGAGCAGCTCGGCGGCGTACAGCTGCTGGGCGACGACCTGTTCGCCACGAACGCCGCACGGCTGCGCCAGGGGATCGAGGCCGGCGTGGCGAACGCCATCCTGGTCAAGCCCAATCAGGTAGGCACGCTGACCGACGCGTACGACGTCGTCACCGCAGCCCGACAGGCCGGCTACAACACCGTGCTGTCGGCACGCTCCGGCGACACCGAGGACTCCTGGCTCGCCGACCTGGCCGTCGCCTGGCGCACCGGCCAGATCAAAGTCGGCTCGACCACCCGCTCCGAACGAACCGCCAAATGGAACCGCCTCCTCAAGATCGAAGCCGACCTCGGCCCCTCCGCCCCCTTCGCCACCTGGCCCCCGAAACCCGATCCCCCACCCACCAAGAGCGCGGGTACGCTACGCGCGTGCGCCGGTTGCCGGGTTGTCCACGGCGAGGCGGGCGTTCGTGGAGATCTTGATTCGACTGCTGACCGATGACCTCGAGAGTGATGTTTGTATGTCTGATCGGCTGCCGCTGTGTGTTGTCGTCAATGGGCCGTCTGCGGCCGGGAAATCGACCCTGACCGAGGCCGTGCAGGATCATCTGGCCGAGCCGTTGTTGCGGTTCGGGGTGGATGAGTTGTATCGGATGGTGCCGGGGCAGTGGGCCGGTGGGGTCGTTGGGGCGCGGTATGCGGTCGAGCGGGGATTCAGCTATCAGGACGTGCCGGAGTGGCCGGGGACGCGCCGGATCCAAGTCGGTCCGGATGCGATCGCGATGCTGCTGGCGATGAATGCAGCGATCGTGGCGATGCTGACTTCCGGAGTCGGGGTGATCGTCGATGGGCAGGCGTTCGAGCCTCAGGTCAATGCAGACCTGGAGCAGCGCCTCGCTGACCTGCGGGCGCAGGGTCTGGCCAGGGTTGCCGTGATTGAACTGGTGGCCGCCGACGAGCCACTGGCCGACCGGCAGCGCCGGCATCGGCACCCCGCCGGTCTGTCCCTGCACCAGAACACCCTGCCCAAACAGGCGGCCAATCCCGACCTGGTCGTCGAGACGTCTGGTCTTTCGGCCACCGAGGTGGCCAAGGTGGTCTGCGACTGGCTCGACCACGAGTTCCGCGCCTCGTAACGCTCATGGCGAGCGAGCCGTCCGCCGAAGTACATCGGCCTGGCGCTCAGTCGTTCACGCGTTCGACCGAACCACCGGGCACAAGCTGGGCGGGGAGAAACCGAACAACGGGCGATCGTGGCAGCGGCGGGCCGGAGCCGTCCAGCCGTCGACGCAGGAGATCGGCGGCTTCCGTCGCGATGTCCTGGGTGGGCTGTGCGATGACGGTGAGGCGCGGCACGGTGGCCTGAGCCAGCTCCGCGCCGTCGAAACCCACCAACGAGATGTCACGCCCTAACCGCAGGCCCGACTCGTTGATCGCGATCAGAGCGCCCAGCGTGAGTTCGTAGTTCGCGCAGAAGATCGCGGTGGGCCGGTCGCGCATCGCCAGGAAACGACTGATCGAGTCATGTCCAGTACGGACGACCAGTGGACCGCGAGCCTCGTACTCCGGGGACAGGGCAACGCCGGCCTCCGCAAGGCGCTCGGTGAAGCCCGACGCTCGCAGGCGCATGGTCGAGACCGACGGAGGCCCAGCCACTAGCGCGATGCGTCGATGCCCATGATCCAGCAGGAGGCGAGCGGCCATCGCGCCGGCGGCGGCATTGTCGAGGAAGATCCCATCGGTATGGAGTTCGTCCGCTTCCCAGTCGATGAGGACGACCGGCACGCGCTGCATTGCCGTGCGCAGAGCTTCGATGTCGTGTCCGGACGGCACGGCGATGATGCCGTCCACCATCTGGCTCAACAGCAGTCCTACCGTGTCCTCTTGTCCAGACGGACTGGCCGCCACGATCACGCTGATGCCGGCGGACCTGAGGGCAGCCTCGACTCCCGCGATGATCGTCAGGTGGAAATCGTTGTTGAGGGCCGGCAGGACGACGCCGATGGTTCCCGATCGCCTCGACCGTAGGCCGCGGGCCATCGCATTGGGGCGGAAGTCGAGCGCGGCGGCGGCAGCCTCGATCGCAACGCGATTCGACTCGAGCACGGTTCGGCCGTTGAAGTACTTCGAGATCGTCGCCAGCGACAGCCCTGTCTCGCGCTGGATGTCTTTATACGTGGCCATCGCCCCTCCTCGCATCCAAGAACGGGAATCGTAACGTTTCGCCTGGTCCACGACGACCCAGCACACCGGACCGGTGCAGGCAGATCGCCCACTCGTAGCGCCACCCAGGGTAAATCGATATTGCCATCGCTGCGGTGACAGACGACCCGCAACAGGGATCCCTTCGTGAGAATCCTTCGCCAACACGATCGTAGACACCGCGAAACGTTACGTGCTAACTTGCCTGACAAGTTAGCTGGTGAGTCGATATGCAATCGACTCCCGGCAGGTTCGATGAGGAGTATCTGGTGCTGATCGAGTCCAATCCCGTGGCGCATGCCAGTGCCGACGGCAACGCAGCTGATCGTGTCGAGTGGTTCCGCGACCTCGGGCTGGGGTTGTTCATCCACTGGAGCATCGACACGCAACTCGGCTCCGACGTCAGCCATCCGCTCGTCGGCGCCTCCGAGGATTTCGTCCAGCGGTACTACGACGAGCTCCCGCGCCGCTTCCGTCCGCGGCGCTTCGACCCCACCGAGTGGGCCGAGCTCGCCGACCTCGTGGGCATGCGATACGTGGTGTTCACGACCAAGCATCACAACGGCTTCTGCATGTTCCGCACGGCGACGACCGAGCGCCACGTGGGCAATACGCCGTTCGGGCGGGACGTGACCGCCGAGATTCTCGATGCCTTCCGGGAGCGCGGCATCGCCGCCGGCGTCTACTTCTCCCCCGACGACTTCGCCTGGCTCTGGGAGCAGGGCATCCCGATCCAGCGTTCGATTCCAAGCGTGCAACCGGCCGCCAACCCCGGACTGATGGAGCTGGCGAAGGCACAGATCACCGAGCTGCTCACCGAGTTCGGCACGGTCGACCTGGTCTTCTTCGACGGCGAGGCCGAAGGGCTGCGCGACCATGCGTGGAAGACGGACTCCGCTGTGGTGGTCACTCGCGGCGCGCTGCCCACCCCCGAGCAGTACATCCCGGGTCAGCCGATCGACGGGGCCTGGGAGTCCAACCTCACCATGGGCACGCAGTGGACCTACAAACCCACGAACGAGACCTACAAGTCCGGCACCCGCTTGATCGAGATCCTGATCGAGACCCGCGCCAAGGGCGGGAACCTGTTGCTCAACATCGGCCCGAAGCCGGACGGAACCATCCCGGTCGAGCAGGAGGCACGACTTCAGGAGCTCGGACTGTGGATGTTCGTCAACGGGGAGGCGATCTACGCCACCCGCCCCTGGGTCGTCACGAATGAAGGCGGGCTCTGGTTCACCGCGTCGAAGGACGCCAAGACCGTGTACGTCATCGTCACCGGTGAGCGCTGGAAATGGGGTGAGCGGCGGGAGTTCCAGCTCCGCTCGATCAAGGCGACCGAGCACACCGAGGTCTCCATCCTGGGGCAGAGCGGACAGCTGATGGAGTACCGGCCGGAGCTGGACGCAACGCCGCGATGGGAGCAGACCGAGGCCGGTCTGGTGGTCTCGGCTCTCAATGCGCAACGCCTGTACAACGACAAGAAGTGGCCCAACCCGGTCGTCATCAAGCTGACCAACGTCGAAGCGGCGGCCGAACCGACCCGGATCTCCACAGTGGATGCGTCGTGGGACGAAGCGACCTCAACCATCTCGGTCGGTGTTGCGGTCCTGGCGCGCGGATCGTCGGAGTCCGTCCTGCTGGGCGCCGAGTATCAGGACATCACCGGCATGGACACCATGGAACGCCCGGACGAGTGGACACCCACCGAACTCGTCGCCGATGAGGACTCGGTCGTGCACGCTCCCTTCCGCGCGGAGCCCGGCCGGCTTTATGCCGTGCGCGCACTTGGCCGCACCGCGCTTCTCGACGTCCGCGGCCCGGAGCTCAAGTTCCGCACACCAGGCACTGCCGGCGGCTGACGCCCGCCCAAGCTCGTCAAGAAATGTGGTTCGAAATTCTTATACAGGAGGAATGATGCCACCACGCAGCATCCCTGCGGCAGCAGGATTGAGCCGACGCACATTCTTGCGGGCGGCGGGTGCAACGGCGTTCGCGGCCACCGGGGCGAGCGCCCTCGCAGCGTGTTCGTCATCGAGCCCGACGACGACCTCGTTGGTCGAGTCCAAGCTCTACCCGTCCGCGGACGCCCAGAAGCTCAACGACAGCTTCGATTGGGGCAAGTCGGCCGTGGCCGACCCGAAGTCCTCGGTGACTATCACGGTCGCGCATTCGTGGTCGCCGGCGGACTTCGTGCGCCAGCAGCAGTTCGACTACTTCTTCCAGAAGCGTCATCCGAACATCAAGATCGTGGCCGAGAACGCCGGCGACAGTTCGGCGGACTACCTGAAGAAGTACTCGAGCCAGGCTGCGGGCGGCAGCCTGCCGGACGTCATGTACAACGGCTTCGGCTTCGCGCAGAACTTCATCGGATCCGGCGCATTTCTTGCGCTCAACGACTACATCTCCGGTGAGCCGAACTTCAACCCCTCGGACTTCACCGAGGTGTCGACCGGATATTACAAGCGCGACGGGAAGCAGTATTCGGTGCCGTACGACTGCGGGCCGGTGATGATCTACTACAACAAGAACATTTTCACGAAGGCAGGCGTCGAACTGCCGACCGCGAAGTGGAAGTTCGACGACCTGCGCAACGCGATCCTGGCGACGACGAGTGGTCAAGGCGGGTCCAAGACCTTCGGTCTGTCTCTTCCGGTGACCCCCGCGGACACGTTCTGGGACCCGGTGCGCCTGTCTCCGCTCGGTGGCCACTACCTGAGCGACGACGAGACGCAGGTCCTCCTGGACCAGCCCGATTCGATCGCCGCGGTGCAGTGGTGGATGGACATGTACCTGCAGAAGGGCGTGTTCCCGTCTCCCTCGGAGTTGCAAGGCATGTCGCAGGCCGACGCCTTCACCCTGGGCCGCGCCGCTATCAAGGTGGATGGCTCGTGGGGAGCCCCAGCGCTACGCGAGCAAGCGAACTTCGAGTGGGGCATTGCGGACTGGCCGGCCGGCCCGAAGGGGCACTCCACGGCTGCGGTTGGCAGCGCCTACTCGATCACCTCGAAGAGCTCGAACAAGGACGCGGCGTGGATCTACCTCAACGAATACCTCTCGACCTCGGGTCAGGTGTTCATGTTCGCCAGCACCGGCAAGGGCAACATGACCAGGAAGTCGGCGTGGCCGGCCTATCTCAAGTCGGAGGCTGCCCCGGAGGGGGCCGACGCCATCTACAACGCGCTCAACACATATGCGACCAGCAAGGGTGTCGTGTTCGGTCCGGCGACGCCGCAGATCACGAATGCGGTGACTCCGATCTGGGATCAGGTGATGGGTAAGTCCCTCAGCGTCTCCGACGCGTGCAAGAAGATCGCGGGGACTATCCAGCCGCTGCTGAAGAAGAACGTCGCGGGCTGAGACGAGAATCGGTATGGCACAGGCTGCCCCTGCACTCGAAACGACAACACGGCGGACAGGAGGCACCAGCCCGCTGGCCCGTCGGGAGGCGCGAGCGTTCTACGGCTTCGCGTCTCCGTGGATCCTCGGCTTCATCCTGTTCGGCGGCGGTCCGGTCGTTGCCGCCCTCCTGCTCAGTTTCGCCCACTGGTCACTGCTCTCCACGCCCAGCTGGGCCGGCCTGGCGAACTACCGGAAGATGTTCGCAGATCCGCTGTTCTACAAGTCGATCGCGAACACGGTCTACTTCGGCGCGGGCTCTGTCTGTCTGGGCGTGGTCACGAGCTTCCTGCTCGCGATCCTGCTGAACCAGAAGGTCCGCGGCCTCGGGTTCTTCCGCACCGTCTTCTATCTGCCTTCCGTCGTGGCCGGTGTCGCCACAGCGATCCTGTGGGTCAACATCCTGCAGCCCGACTACGGCCTCATCAACCACTTCCTCGGGCTCTTCGGCATCAAGGGACCTGGCTGGCTGGTCTCCGAGCACTGGGCGATCCCCGGTCTCATCCTCATGTCGGTGTGGGGTGCGGGCAACACCATCGTGATCTACCTCGCGGGTCTGCAAAGCATCTCCCCCGCGCTCTACGAAGCTGCGCTCCTCGACGGCGCCGGATGGTGGAACCGGTTCTGGAACGTCACCGTTCCGATGATGTCGCCGGTCATCTTCTTCAACGTCGTCACGAGTCTCATCGCCAGCTTGCAGGCCTACACCTTGGTCCTGGTGATGACCGAGGGTGGACCGAACAACGCGACTCTGATGCTGGGCCTCTACATCTACCGCCAGGCCTTCGAGTACTTCGACATGGGCTACGCGGCCGCCCTGTCGTGGGCGATGTTCGCGCTCATCGGCGTTGCGACCGCCCTGCAGTTCCTGCTCGCTCGCCGCTGGGTGCACTACGACGCCTGATCCGACCATCTACCGGAGCCCCACTATGACCTTGACAGCGACGCCGGCCCAGCAGGCCGAGCCGGTACGACGCTGGACCCACAGCGCCAGCCAGACCTCCGTCGAGCGAACCCGGAAGATCAGTAGCTACATCCTGCTCATCGCCGGTACGGCGGTGTTCATCGTCCCGTTCCTCTGGATGCTGACGACTTCCCTCAAAACTTCGCAGGAGGTCCTCGCCTACCCGCCCAAACTGCTGCCCGCGACGCCACAGTGGGACAACTATCCGACCGCTTGGACCTCGCTGCCCTTCACCACGTTCCTGATCAACTCGATCATCATCACGGGCCTGTCGGTGATCGGGAACCTGGTCTCGTGCGTGCTACCGGCGTACGCGTTCGCGCGGCTGCGGGCGCGCTCACGATCGGCGATGTTTGCCCTCATGGTCGCAACCATGGCGATCCCGGCCGAGGTCACGCTGGTGCCGACGTTCATCATGTTCAGCAAGCTCAACATGGTGAACACCTACTGGCCGCTGTTCCTGCCGGCCTGGTTCGGCTACGCCTTCTTCATCTTCCTGCTGCGCCAGTTCTTCAAGTCGATCCCGCAGGAGATCACCGATGCTGCCAGCATCGACGGCGCCGGTCACCTTCGCACGCTCTGGTCGATCTTCTTGCCGATGTCGAAACCCGCCATCGCGGCCGTCGCCATCTTCAGCTTCGTCGGCAACTGGAACAACTTCCTCACACCGCTGATCTACCTGCGCACGCAGAACAACTTCACCCTCGCCCTCGGCCTCAGCCTGTTCAAGGGCCAGTACGAGACGCAGTACAACCAAATGATGGCGGTCGGGATCATCTCTCTGCTCCCGATCCTCATCGTCTTCTTCCTCGCGCAGCGGACATTCGTCGAAGGCGTGCGGCTGAGCGGACTGGGGGGCCGATGAACACCGTCTATCTGGTCAGCGAGGTGCGGTCGCCCCTCGTGGACTTCGGTCTCGCAGAGATCCGCAAGGCTCTCGACGCAGCGCGCCTCGATGCCGTCGGCCCCTGGCCAGAGCTGCGCGACGACCCAGCGCCCAGGCCGATGATCGTCGTACGAGCGGACAATTCGTCCGACGAGGTCGATGCGTTCATCGCGGGCGCCGACGGCCACGCCGGTCCGACGTACCCGGACGAGTCCTTCACCGTCAGCGGCGCCGGAGGCCGGGTCGTCATCGAAGCCGCGCATCCTCGTGGCCTCCTGTACGGCTGTCTCGAGGTTGCCGATCTCATTCGAGCCGAGCGATGGGCGGACGAGGGACTCGCCATCGCGAAGTCTCCGACCCTCGCTGTGCGCGGCGTCAAGTTCAACCTGCCGTACGAGCCGTACTCCGACGGCGACCCGTTCCGGCAGAACCTCGAGACGTGCTTCGATCTGGAGTTCTGGCGCGACTACCTCGACGAGCTTGCCCGCAATCGCTACAACTGTCTGAGTCTGTGGTCGCTCCATCCGTTCCATCTGATGGTGAGCTCTCCCGAGTTCCGGGACGCGAATCCCTTCACCGACGACGAGATCGCCGACCACGAGAGGTTCTTCCACGCACTGTTCGGCCACGCCCGAGCTCGCGGCATCGACGTCTATCTGTTCACCTGGAACATCTACCTGCCCGAACCCGTGGCTCGTGGCCTCGGCTTGCCCGCCGCCCTGGCGAACAGCAGCGAAGGCACCGAGACCATCAATCGTTGGGACGCTGCCCGGGCCAGGCAACGCGCGCCGCAGGTGGCCGCCTACTACGAGGAGATGATCTACCGCCTGTTGGTGACCTATCCCGAACTGGACGGCATCGGCACCAGCGGCAGCGAGGCGATGAGCGGCACGGGCAGCGAGAAGGAGCAGTGGGTGGTCGACACCTACCTCCGCGGCATCGAGCGGTCGGGACGACGGGTGAAGTTCCTGCACCGCACGAACATGCAAAGCACCGCCGACATCATCGCGATGGCCAAGCCCAGGATGGATCCCAGTCGCTTCTACATCAGCTGGAAGTATTCGATCGCGCACTGCTACTCACACCCTCGTCCCGCCTTCGAGGAGCTGCTCCACGCGTGGGACGGCGTGGACCTCGAGCAGACACAGTTCCTCTTCACCGTGCGGAACGACGACGTCCACACGCACCGCTGGGGTGACGTGGACTACGTTCGGGAGTATGTCCGCGGGATGGCCGCGAAGAGCTACGTCCACGGCTTCTACTGGGGCGCGGACGGGTATCTCTGGGCCCGTGACTTCCAGCATGTCGACCACGGCCACAAGGCTTGGCGCTGGGACTTCGAGCGTCACCGGCTGCAATTCCAGCTGTGGGGCCGTCTCGCCTACGACCCCGACACCGCGTCGGATGTCTTCGAACGCCTGGCACGGCTCGACTACGGCGACGACGCTTCCACTCTGTACGAAGGGCTCCGCCACGCGTCGAAGATCATCCCCGCGGTCAATCGACTGTGCTGGCTGGACCTCGACTTCCAGTGGCATCCAGAAGGTTGCCTGACTCGCGACCACGGGCTCCGGACCGTGCTCGACTTCCTCGACAGCTCTCCCATGCCCGGCGCGGGGGCGATCGGCATCCGCGAGTTCGCTAAGACCGAACGGCTCGGCGGAACTGACGCGTCTGTCGAGACCCCCCTCGACGTGATCGCGATCCTGACCGAGGAATCACGCGCGGCCGAAGAATTCGCAGCGGCGGCGCAGGACCGCAACCCGTCATGGCGAGAACCGCACGCCACCTGCGCGATCCTCGACCTCCGTGCCACGGCGGCCCTGGGCAGGTACTACGCGGCGAAGATCGAGGCGGCCCTGGAGCTCGCCCGCGCCGAGGAGCACGGCGAGCCGGAACGCGCCGTACGGTCAGCCGAACTGCTCGACGAGGCCGTCGAACACTGGATCGCCCTCGGCTTCTTCTGGAGTCAGCACTATCAGCCGTACCAGATGGCTCGCGTCGACCGCATCTTCGGCTATCCCTTCTACCTCGAGGACGTACGCCGCGATGCGCGCCTCGCACGCGACTTCGGGGACCGTCTTGCCAACCAGCACTAGGAGAAGTCTCACTATGACGTCCGTGCCGACCCAGATCGATCCAGGTCTGCTGCCCTCACGGGTGCTCGCATCCGGAGCGCCTATCCCTCCGATCGGAATGGGCACCTTCGGCTCCGACCGCTACTCCGCGGACGATGTCGCCACCGCAGTCGCGGGCGCAATCCGTTGCGGCTATCGCCTTGTCGACTGCGCTGCCGTTTACGGCAACGAGTCGCAGATCGGCGTCGTACTGGAAAACGCCTTTGCAGAAGTCGCTCCTCGAGAGGACTTCTTCGTCATGTCGAAGGTCTGGAACGATGCGCACGCCCCCGCGGATGCAGTTGCCTCCGTCCACGAGTCGCTGCGACACCTTCGCCTGGAGTACCTCGACGCGGTGTTCGTGCACTGGCCGTTCCCCAACCATCACCCGCCACACGCAGTCGCCGGGACGCGCGATCCGCAGGCGCGGCCATACGTACATGAGCGGTACATGGAGCTGTGGCACGCGCTCGAGAATCTCGTCGACGTGGGCTTGGTGCGGCACCTGGGCACTTCGAACGTGACGATCCCGAAACTCTCGCTGATCCTCCGAGACGCTCGAATCGCTCCCGCTCTCATCGAGATGGAGCTCCACCCGTGCTTTCAGCAACCGGAATTGTTCCGGTACGCCGTGGATCACGGCGTACAACCAATCGGCTACTCCCCCCTGGGCTCGCCGTCACGCCCCGAGCGCGACCGAAGCCAGGACGACCTCGTCGACGTGGAGCACCCCACTGTTCAGCGCATCGCACGCGACCACGGCGTACACCCAGCCCTCATCTGTCTGAAATGGGCCGTTGCGCGCGGTCAGATCCCCATTCCCTTCTCGGTCAAGCCGGAGCAGTACGCCGCGAATATCGCTACTGTCCTGTCCGATCCGCTCACGCCGGCCGAGATCGAAGACATGCGCGGAGTCGAACGCAACAACCGCCTCATCAAGGGACAAGTGTTCCTCTGGGAGGGATCGGAGTCGTGGCTGGACCTCTGGGACGTCGACGGCACGATCCCAGGCTGGAACGGCTACGGATCCCCCCAGGCTCACGGCGACCGCTGATCAGAGAAGGGATTCATCATGCTCAACTACGAGCTCATACACCCGCCACTGCTCGAGGCTCTGGCTGTCGCCGGGCACGGTTCGCGCATCCTCCTTGCGGACGGGAACTACCCGTACCTCACGATGATCAACCCGAGGGCCCGCCTGGTGCATCTCAACGTCGCACCCGGCCTGCTCACGGTGACCGACGTACTCCCGCTGATCCAGACCGCGGTGACCTTCGAGAGCGCCGTCGTGATGCGTCCTGCCGAAGGAGTGGACGCATCCGTACAGGAGGAGTACCGCCGATGCCTCGGGGACGACGTACCGATGGAGCAGGTCGACCGGTTCGACTTCTACGACATCGTCCGCTCCCCCGACGTCGGTCTCGTGATCGCCACCGGCGAAGAGCGTCTGTACGCGAACCTCTTGCTGACCATCGGGCTTCGGCGATCCCGAAACCTGACAACGAGCGGGTGACCCTCCGATGATCAGCACATCTGTCAGGCAGGTTGGCTAGCGATCAATTAGTATGCGCACAGACCGATCGAGACCCGAATCGGGTGCGGAACCTTAAGGAGGCGGTGGAAGTGAGCGTCGAACTCGAGAGCACTTCGCTGACCGACTCGCTGACCACGGCGCTACGCAAGCAGATCGTTGCCAGCGAGATCGCACCGGGCGAGAAGCTCTCGGAGATCTGGGTCGCAAACCGGTTCACCGTCGCCCGGCCCACCGCCAAGGCTGCCCTGGATCGGCTCACGAACGAAGGACTCCTGCGGCGAGGTCCGCGCCGTACCGCGGTCGTCCCTCAACTGTCTGCCGACGATGTGAGTGACCTCTACTTCGCCAGGGAGCCGATCGAGTCTCGCGCCGTGATGACGCTCGCGAACCGCCGCGAGGTGCCCGGCGACGCGGATCGGTCGCTGCTCCTGATGCGGATGGCTGCTGAGCATGATCAGCACGCCGAGCACACCGAGTCGGATATCGCCTTGCACCGCGCGTTGGTCGCCGCCACCGGGAGCGCGCGCCTGCGCCGGATGCACGAGACCGTCATGGGCGAGACACAGCTGTGCATCGCCCAGGTGCGAGCCCACGCCGGTCTCGACCTGATCGCTCTGACCGACCGCCACGCCGCCATTCTGGAGGCCATCCGCAATGGCGACCCGGACGAGGCCGTTGCCGCACTGCTGACCGACCTGCACAGTTGCCGCGACACGCTGCTCGCCGATCTCAAGGCCGCACAGACCCAGGAGACCAAGCTCCGAGCTTGAGCCGCCTCGCGGCGCAGGCCGTAGTTGCTTTGGGCAACCGAATCGCGGCGGCTGTTAGAGGGCGATGACGACCTTGCCGTGCACGTGCCGAGCCGCCTGCAGGTTGACCGCGGCGCGGATCTGCTCGACCGGGAAGGTTGCCGCGATCGGAACCCGGATCCGGCCCATCGCGACCAGGCCGGCGATCTCCTCAAGAGCGCCCGAGGCTGCGTTGGCGCCGTTCGCCGAGGTGATTCCGTCGATCTGAGCGGCAATGGTGGTGATGCGCTCGTCAGGTACGCCGAGTTTGCGGGCTGCTTGCGCCGTGTCCGTACCGTGCAGGTCCATGGCCGCAGTGACGCCAGCTGGAGCCAGCGCACGGACCCGGTCGACCAGACCATCGCCGTACGCGACCGGCTCGGCGCCCAAGGCGCGCAGGGCATCGGCCGAGGCCGCCGACCCTGTCCCGATCACGCGAGCGCCGGCGAGGCGCGCCAGCTGGACGGCGAACACGCCTACCCCGCCTCCCGCGCCGCCGACGAGAACCGTGTCGCCTGGGCCCGGCTTGACGACCGCCAGCGCCGCGGACGCGGTACGGCCGGCGATGGTCAGGGTGGCGGCTGTGCGGTCGTCGACGCCATCAGGGGTGCGGTGCGCCTCGCCGCCCGCCACGATCGTCCCCACCTCATCCACGATGATGTAGTCGGCGACCGCGCGGGACAACGCGCCGCCGAACACCCGGCCACCGACGACGAACTTGCTCACGCCCTCACCGACCTGGTCGACGACGCCGGCGTAGTCGGTGCCGAACCCGCACGGCAGGCTCAAGCCGAATCGCGCGGCGGTCTCTGCATCAGAGGTCATGAACCAGTCCATGGGGTTGAGGCCGGCCGCGGTGACCCGCACGCGGATCTGCCCCGGGCCGGCCTGCGGCACGGGGACCTCGCGGACGCTCAATGCGTCTGGTCCGCCGAACGACTCGAACTGCACCGCCCGGCCCGTGGTCGTCGGGTAGCTCGGTTCCTTCATGCTCGTCTCCCGGAGCGGCTCGTGGAACGTAAACGGATTATGCTCCGTTTCAGTGATCCAACCTAGCACAACCGGAGCGTGATCCGTTTTGGCTGCCGACGAAGGCCGTAGACCGCGAGCAGACGCGACCCGCAACCGCGAACAGCTGCTGGACGTGGCGACCCGCTTGTTCGCCTCAGCCGGGACCGAGCCGTCGATGCGCGCGATCGCCAACGAAGCCGGGGTCGGCATCGCCACCCTGTACCGGCACTTCCCCACCCGCGAGTCGCTGGTCGACGCGGTCTACCAGGACCAGGTCTCGCGGCTCACCGCCGGCGCCCGCGACCTACTCCTCCAGCTCGACCCGCCCGCAGCGCTGCGCCGCTGGATGGACCTGTTCGGGGACTGGATCGCAACCAAGAACGGGATGCTCGACACCCTGCTCGCGATGGTCGAATCGGGCGAGATCGCCCATGCCCACACCCGAACCGAGCTACTTGCCGCCATCGACCACATCCTGGAAGCCGGCCGCACAACCGGCCAACTCCGCACCGGCATCCCCGCCGAAGACATCGCCGCCTCTCTCATCGGCATCTTCACCGTCGCCACCCCACCCGCCCACTCCGCACTGGCAACCCGCCTACTAAACCTCCTCATGGACGGACTCCGGACTTCCCAATTGCAGCCAACCGAGGGGGCTAAGTGAGAGTGAGTCGGAAAGGAGGCGGAGCTGAGTGAGTCGAGCGTTCTACTCGCACGCGAGGCTGTACGACCTTATGTTCCCGGGCAGCAGGCCCGCAGTCGACTTCTACCGGGCCGAGGCGAATCAGCACGGCGCGCGCGTACTTGAACTCGGGTGCGGCACCGGGCAGAAGCTGATCCCAATCGCGTACGACGGGCATCCGTGCGTCGGACTGGACTTCTCGTCAGACATGCTGGCCGAGGCTCAGCGAAAGGCGGACGCGCGCGGCGTAGCGGTGGAATGGATGCGGGGCGACATGCAGGCCTTCGACCTCGGCCGCACCTTCGACTTCGTGTTCATCACAGCCAATTCCCTACTGCATCTACACGAGGCTGAGGATCTGGTGAGCTGCTTCCGGTCGGTTCGAAGACACCTCGCACCTGGAGCACGGTTCGTCTTCGATGTCTTCAACCCGAGTGTCAGCCTGCTTGCCGAAGCCGATGGCGTGCGGCGCACCCGGGAGTCGTTGTCGTTCGTGGATCCTGACCGTGGCACCGTCAGCGTGGACGTCGCTGAGACCTACGACGCGCCCGCGCAAGTTACCCGCGGGACGTGGTACCTCTCGACGAACTCAGAGCGCGACTTTGTCGTTGCACCGCTCGAGATCAGGAGCATCTTCCCGCAGGAGCTGCCGCTGCTCGTCTCGCTCGGCGGCCTTCGGCTCGTCGAGCGTTTCGGCGACTGGTCCGGTGGACCGTTCGCCGGGGACGCGGCCCTTCAACTCTGTGTCTGCGAGTCCGCGTGAGCTGCGACCCTGCGATCGGAAGCGTCGGCTGCGGTTGGTCCGGAGCGGGAGCGGTTGCCGCGTAATCTGGCAGGCATGCGTGGTGCGGTTGGTGAGCTGGGTTCGTTTTTGCGGGCGCAGCGGGCTCGCGTGGAGCCGGCGGCGGTTGGGTTGCCGGCTGGTGGTGATCGGCGGGTTGTGGGTTTGCGGCGGGAGGAAGTCGCCGTTCTGGCGGTTGTGAGCGCGGACTACTACACGCGACTCGAGCAGGGGCGTGAGCGGAATCCGTCCGCCGCGGTGCTGAACGGGATCGCGCACGCGTTGCGGCTGGATGCCGACGCGCGGGGGCACCTGTTCAGGCTCGCCGGGTTGGCGCCGACGCCGCGGCTGGGGTCGGCGCGCGATCAGGTTCACCCGGCGCTCCTCCAGCTCCTGGATCAGTTCCCGGCCGCGGCGGCGTACGTGCTGAATTCGGCGTACGAGATCCTTGCGACGAACCGGATCGCGCAAGGCCTGCTCGAGCCGTTCGGGATGACCAACATCCTGCGGATGATGTTCGAGCATCCACAGGCACGCGTGATCTTCGGCGACTGGGAAGCTGTCGTCCGGCGGGCGGTGTACGCCGTCCGCTTCAACGCGGCGGCGTACCCGGACGACCCCGAGATCGCGGCGCTGGTGGCTGACCTGCTGCCGAAGTCGCCGGAGTTCCGCGCGCTGTGGGAGGACCAGACCGCGCGCGGGTTCAGCCGGGCTTACAAGATCTTCCATCACCCCGAGGTCGGCCGCGTCGAGCTGACCTACCAGACGTTCGACGTCCGTGCCGCGCCCGGCCTGCAACTGCTCGTGGGTACGGCGGAACCGGGCAGCCCGAGCGCCGAAGCGCTGGCTCAGCTCGCGTCGTCCTGAGCTTCCTGGGTGCGGCACACCCAGGAAGTCGCGGCCTTCCTGGCATCGACGCGGGGATCGACGCTGTCTGTGTGGCCGCCGGGCCACCCAGACTTCTCAGGAGCTCAAGATGTTGAGTTATTCGACGTATGTGGCACCCTCCAAGCCGGCCGTCTCCAACGATCTCCCGCCCGGTGAGGTACGGCGGATGTGGTCGCCGACCGCGGCGACGCTGATCTACGGCGAGCGCGACGCGGTCCTGGTCGACCCGCTGATGACTCAGGCCGAGGGTGAGGATCTGGCCGGCTGGGTCGCGGCGAGCGGCAAGAACCTGACCACGATCTACGTCACGCACGGCCACGGCGACCACTGGTTCGGCGCTGCGCCGGTTCTCGACCGGTTCCCCGATGCCAAAGTGGTCGCGACGGCGGCGGTCGTCGAGGGGATGAAGCAGAACCTCAGCCCGGCGTGGCTGGACGGATTCTGGCGCGACCGCTTCCCCGGGCAGTTGCCCGACCGGTTCGTCGTCGCTGAACCACTGGAACGCGACACCTTCACGCTGGAGGGCAAGCAGCTGGTCGCGATCGAGCTGGGCCACACCGACACCGATGGCACCTCCGCGTTGCACGTCCCGTCGATCGGCCTGGTCGTCGCCGGTGACGTCGCGTACGACGAAGTCCACCTCTACCTGGCGGAGTCGGTTGCCGGAGGCATCGACCAATGGCTGGCCGCCCTCGACGCACTCGAAGGCCTGCACCCGACCGCAGTCGTGTCCGGTCACCGCCAGGCCGACGCCTCCGACGACCCCCGCTACATCGACGAGACCCGCCGCTACCTCAAAGCTTTCGCCGCGGCCGAGTCCCGGACGAACACCGCGCTCGACCTCTACAACGCAGTACTCGAGGAGTACCCCAACCGCCTCAACCGAGGCGTCCTCTGGAACTCCACCCGGGCCGTCAAAAACACCTGACAACCATTGCCGAGTACGTCACTCCGCGCGCTTGGCGTAGTCGCTGATGGTGCGTGTTACAGGCTTGTTCGGACGGCCGACTGGGCCGGAGGTCGACGTACTGGTGCCATGCTGCTCGTTGGAAGCCGTCCTCGGTGCTGGGCACACTGGTCCGCGGCGGATCGGGCCCCCGCCGAGCTTTCGACTCTTCCACTGTTTCTCGTCGTAGTCGTAGTACGTATCAACGCCACCGACAGTCATCGGTCCTCCCGACACCCCGAAGTACCCACGGCTGCTGACTGTCCAACACGCCGGTGTGTCGCAGTGTGCCACCGGACCCGCGTCCGCACTACACCCCGCAAGCCAATAACCGGATTCCGGACTTTCGCCGGGGCAGGTCAGCATATGCGGACGTGTACCGGGTACAGAGGGCCGACCAGCCAACCGCCGGTCCATCCGGGACCCGCAATGGTTCGGTGTCGGGAGCCGACAAGGGAGTCGCCATGTTCCGCCATACCAAACGGTTGCAGTTCGAAGCCAAGCCCGAGCGTCCGGATCCGATCTACGCGCGCAAGTTGCAGGAGCTGATCGGAGGAGCGTACGGCGAGATGAGTGTGACGATGCAGTACCTCTTCCAGGGCTGGAACTGCCGCATCGAGGGCAAGTACAAGGATCTCCTCATGGACACCGCCACCGAGGAGATCGGCCACATCGAGATGTTGGCGACCATGGTCGCGCGACTGCTCGAAGGCGCCCCCGCGACCATGACAGCCGAAGCCGTCCAGGATCCGGTGATGGCGGCCATCATCGGCGGGATGGACCCGCAACAGGCCATCATCGCCGGCGGTGGAGCGCTGCCGGCCAACTCCCAGGGCGTGCCGTGGAACGGCGGCTACATCGTTGCCAGCGGCAATCTCTTGGCGGACTTCCGCGCGAACGCCGCCGCCGAGGCCCACGGCCGGCTGCAGACCGCGCGGCTGTACAACATGACCGATGATCCGGGTGTCAAGGCGACCCTGCAGTTCAACCTCGCCCGCGACACCGTGCACCAGAAGCAATGGCTGAAAGCGATCGAGGAACTCGAGGCCGACGGACTCGAGACCCCGATCGTGCCGAATGCGTTGTTCGACGAGGAGGACCAGGAACACAATCACACCATCTGGCGACTCTCCGACGGCACGGACGGTCCCAACGGTGGCTGGACCGGAGGCGACGACCCATTGGAGTACCTGACCGATCCCGAACCCCTCGGAGGCCCTGCGTCAGCCCCGGCCCCCGACCCGACACTGTTCGGCACGTACTCGACCATGCAGGACCTGAAGGGGACGGTGAAGTCGAAGGCGAGGTCGGCAGCCCAGAAGGCGACGAACAAGGCCACCAAGAAGAGCACGAAGAAGAACGCCAAGAAGACGTCCTCGCGGCGCTCTTCCACGTAGCAATACTCGCCAGCCTCGAGCTAGGCCGGGGGATGCGCCGGCCTCGAAGGTTTGCCCGGGCGGTGTGGCCGGCAGTCGACTGGGGCGAGGGTGTTGGCGATGATTCCGGCCGCCACCTCGCGGAGCTTGACGTTGCCGGTCTGGGAGACCCGGACGAGGAAGGCGAACGCGCGGTCGGGGTCGAGCCGGTAGCGCTCCATGATGATGCCGACGGCTTGCCCGATCAGCTGACGACTGTGCAGAGCTTCACTCAAGGTCTCGTCATGTCGTGCCCACCCCAGAGCCACCGCTACGAGCCGCGCGAACATCATCCCCAACTGCCGGGAATCTGTATCAATCTCGTGGGCGCGGGTCGCATAGAGATTCAGTGCGCCGCGGGCATGCGGTTCGGCATGGAACTGGAACGCCAACTGCGACCCGAGCCCGAACGAGGCGGCCGCTCTCGGACCGTACGCCGGCCAACGCAGATCCGAGGCCAGATCGTCGACCTGCACCACTGGTACGCCGGCCACCGCCGCATAGCATGGCCCCTCGCACAGCTCGTACTGGAGCTGATCGGCTTGGATCGCAACGCGGTGAGTCGGGGCGAGGGTCTCGATCCGGCCGGTCTTGCTGGTGACCGAGATGCTGGCGTAGTCGATCCCGGGAATCGCCTCGGTGGCACTGCGGGTGATCCGGTCGAGCGTCGTCTGCAGATCGATCGGCACCAACAACGAGGTAGCCACCTCGTTGACCACGGTGATGAGCTCATGCATCTCCATGACAAGCACCTCCCCGCGCAGACCGAACCAGTCACACGCGCCATCCTCAGTCTGCACCCCCTACCGCCTGAAGGCGGCGGCGGGAACACTCTTTCCTCGGTGTCGCGGCACCGGTCCTCCGAGCGCCTGGCTGTCGACGGAATCTTGACGACATCTCTTGTCATCGTTTCGATGACATGTTATATCGGGAGTAGGTGCTGAGCACCGCACAGAACGCGAAACAGGTTCACCTGCAAGGATCCACGGGAGGTGCAGACAGAGATGTTGATCCGAACCGATCCGTTCCGTGAGCTGGACCGCCTGACCCAGCAATTCTTCGGGGGCGCCAATAGTCCCGGCACCTGGACGCGGCCGAATCCGATGCCGATGGACGCCTACCGCGACGGTGACCAGTACGTCGTCGCGTTCGACCTGCCAGGCGTAGCGGCCGACGCGATCGACCTGGACGTCGAGCGCAATGTCCTGACGGTGAAGGCAGAACGGCGTCCGCCGGAGGTCGGCGAAGACGTCGAGATGCAGGTGTCCGAGCGCCCGCTCGGCGTCTTCTCCCGACAGGTGCTCCTCGGCGACACTCTCGATCCGGAACGGGTCGAGGCCTCGTACGACGGCGGTGTACTGACACTCCGCATCCCGATCGCCGAACAGGCCAAGCCGCGCAAGATCGCCATCACCGCCACAGACGCAGGACACAAGCAGATCGACGCCTGACAAGCCGCCGTACTGCGTTGGCGAGGCGCGCGATGAGTTGGTGAATGCCGATGACAACGATGACTCCAGGATCAGTCGACCAGCTCGACACGTTCTGGGACGTCGTCTGTGACGACCCGGAGATGCTGCGGGCCGAGTTCGACGACCTGATCGCCGCCTGCTGGGACGAGTCACCGCCGACACCGCCGACCCGGCCGCGACGACCGGAGCCCAAACCTCGGCCACGGCGGTCGCCGGATCCAGCACCCGGCGGTCCCATCACGCGCCGGCCGCTGCGAGACGCCGAGGCCAGGCAGCGCGGCCCTCCGAGCTGACCAGATCCTCGACCGGACGTAGTCGGCCACAAGCGTGAACTCTGACGTGAAGGAGGTGGACGCAGCCAGACACGAGATACTAGACACGCGAACGAGCAAGCGAGGGACCGGCGATGTGGTCGCCTGCGACCCACATCTTCCCTGTGCGTCTTCAGCCACAGACGCCCTGTCCTCTTGGACGCCAATGGGTCACGCAGCAGCCCGACTCACGGGCGCTGCGCAGCAGGCCGCCACATCGCCCCGTCCCAGCTCACCCTTCCAGCATCCTCGGCTTCGGCCCGAACCACCCCGAGTCACTTACCGGGAGGAGCCAATGATGACCAGTTCACCATCTGACCGTGACGCGCTCCGGGTCACCGACCTCTCCTCAGCTTCCAAGGCAGCCGCTCAGACCTCGGCAGCGACCAGACGGATAGTCGGCCGCGCAGGCGAGGCCGACGAAACCTCCGCATCAGAGGCGCGAATCCGTCTCGGACCGCTGCCGGCGCGAGTGAGCGTCCTGATCGGCGGAGACTGGATCACCACCACCGCCCACGCGCTCCGGCAAGGCCGACGCGGCGCCCAAGCCCTCATCGGACACTCGAACCGGTTGTTCTGGATCAGTCTCGACCGGGTCCGTCAAACCCAGCGCGCCGCCGAGCGACCTGGCGAACCCGGGAGGGACGAGTCATGAAATCGCCGGGGCAAACCGATCTCTACAAGGTTCTCCACGTAGCCGCGGACGCCGACGCGCACCAACTCGACCAGGCATTCCGAGCACTGGCGCGTCGCCACCATCCCGACGCGCAGCATCAGGAAATCGACCAGGCAGGTGTCAACACCAGCGAGCCGCCGCTGCCTGACAGTCAACATTTCCAGGAGATTCTGGCCGCTTACGCCGTACTCCGTGACCCCGTGGCTCGCGCGGCCTACGACAACGCGAAGCGCCCCACGACCCAGGCGACACCCGCTGTAGATACCGCAGCCGAATCGGCCTACGCGGCGACGGATAGGTCATGGACTGCATCGCGCAGTCCTGAGCCAGCCCTTCGGGTGGGCCCCGTTCGTTGGGCACCAATAAGGCGCCGGCAAGCCACTCGAGTTACCAACCCGCGTCCAGCCGAGTAGAAAAGGAGGAGTCGCCATGAGCTTCCATGCGGACGCGGCCGCCGACCTCCTCGCCACTGCCGCACTGCCAACCCTCGACGGCCATCCCAACACCGCCTCGATCGAAATGGCAGGTGTACACGCGACGCTCGCCCTGGCCGAGGCGATCAACAATGCATCCCGAACACTGGCCATCGCCGTAGCGAGACTCGAGACCCACCAAGCCAACGAACACGTCTCCGCACAAGCAGGGGTCTGACCACGCGAGTCACGATCCCGAGAGCATTCAGAGATGCGCGCGGCTCGCGCGTCGCTGCAGCCGCGCCGGGATGCGCGAGCGGGCTAATCGTCAGCCGTCAGGTGGCGGGAGACGCGGTCGAACAGGCGGTCGGGGACCAGGCGCCGTACCTTCGGCAGAACAGTCGTCGTGATTCCCCCGGAGTATCGGGTGTGCGGACGCGCCGCGGTGAGGGCGTGCAGGATCAGCTCGACGGCCTGTTCGGGCCCGGGGTTCTGCTTGCCCATCTTCAGAAGGCGATGGCGGAACGCCTCGACCCGCTCCCGGTAGCGCTCGTTCTCCGGCAACGCGTCGAGACCTCGTGCCGCTTTCGACCAGATCGGCGTTGCCAACGGGCCGGGCTCGACCAATGCGACTTCTACGCCGTCCGGCGCCAACTCCTGCCGCCAGGCGTCAGCGATCGCCTCCATCGCGTACTTCGACGCGTGATAGGCGCCTGCGAAGCCGACTGCGACCAAGCCACCGACTGACCCCACGAACACGATGCGCGGTTTCTCAGCACGGCGCAGCATCGGCAGGAATCGTTGTGTCACCGCGACCTGACCGACGACGTTGACTTCGAACTGCTCACGCAGGCTCTCGATCGGCAGCGTCTCCAGCGGTCCGGCCACGCCCTTGCCGGCGTTGTCGACCAAGCCATGCAGGCCTCCGGAACCCAACTCCAGATCGACGAGACCGCCGAACTCCTTGATCGACTCCGGACTCGTCACGTCGAGTGGAGCTACCGTCACCCGCTCCGAGGTCTGCCGATCGAGGATCTCCGCGTCGTGCGTACCGTGCACCCCCGCGAACACCCGCCAGTCGGCCTTGTCCAACCGGACGACTGTCGCCGCACCGATGCCGCTCCCGGCGCCCGTGATCGCCACGGTACGGACGGTCTGCTGGCTCATGACGGGTTTCCCGAGAGGTTGACGGTCTCGTTGTCGGCCGGGAACTTGTCCGGATCGCGGGCGATCGCCGCGCGGGCCGCACCGAGCAGTCTGACGACCTTGCTGCTCGGGCCGGACCAGTACTCCGCGGTGTCGGCATGCACCTTGAGCAGGACGAGGCCGGGCGACTTCGGCCCGTCGGGAAACCAGGCCCGCAACGGCGCGGACCACAGTTCCTCGGCCTTCGCCGGGTCGATCACGATCTCGGCGGTACCTGCTATCGAGGTCCACTCGCTCTGCTTCGGGTTCGAGAAGGACACGTTGACCTGTGGATTCGCCCCGATCTCGCCGACCTTCTCCGATTCGGCGTACGCGAAGAACCAGAGGTCACCGTCGAACTCGACCTCCTGAACAGCCATCGGGCGAGCGACGTGCTGACCGTCCGGCGTCATCGTCGTCAACATACAGATCCTCGCGCGATCAACCAGTTCCGCGACAGTCGCTGCCGAGTCGTTGCCTTCAGTCATGCGCCTTCGTCACCTTCTGCTTGTTGGTTTGCCGGCCAGATACCGGCCGCGGCCAGAACTTCACAGACGTCGGGATCGGCTGCCGTCACCTCTAACCGGCAACTAGCCGCCCAGCAACGCCGCTGAGCGACGTCCACCAAGTGGCGCAGTACGTCGTAATCGGCCGCAGCGACCGTCGCCTCGAGAGCCAGCACCACACCGGCAGTGGCCCTGTCGCAAGCGTCCAACAGCAACTCTCGCGCCATCGCCGAAGCGGCCTCGGAGAACGACCCGTCGATCACGATGCGCACCAGCCCGGCGCTGCTCTCCAACCTGACCTCCGCGACCGGCGCGAGAGGTCGTTCCTGGGCGGATCCCCCAACCATCGTCATTTCTCGACCTCCGTCAGGCAGCAGCGCACCACTCGCTCACTGTCCGACGAGTCCAGCGAACCGGTACCCATCCGACGCCCCCAGGCAAACACCGGCGATTGCGCGGGCCTCAGCCGGGTAACCGGGTAGGCGTCCACCCCAGGAGGCGATGATGAGTTTCGACCGGCCCAATCCTGATGACAAGCACAAGACGGTCAGCGACACCGAGCTCAACGAGGCGTTGGAGAGCGGCGAGCTCGAGAAGACCGGTGTGGATTTCGACGACGTCGAGCACGACGAAGGGCAGCGTTCTCCCGGCCCTGAGCGGGCTGACGACGTACGCCGTACTCCGCGGGACGAAGACATCACAGCCGGCGATGAGGGACGGCCCGTCGAGCCGCCGGACTGACCGCCACGCATCGCCGATCGTTGCCTCTGGCCCCGAAGCTGACCGAGAAGCTCGTCGGTCCTACTACAGGGTTTCAGCGCGGGAACTCGTCCGTAAATCCACCACGTGAGGCAGCAGGGGTCCTTCGCCCAGCCCGGCCAGGCCGTGGTGCTGGAGGAAAGCCAACATGCCGTGCTCGAGGTGATCCCCGAGCCGGACGAGCCGGCGGGCGAGTTCCAGGTCACGCGACGTGCCTCGCTGAGGATGATCGACCCGCTCGAGCGCTGCCATCAGCTGTCCACAGCTGGCGTGCGAGCCCAGGGGCGGGCGACCGGCCCGGACGTTCGCGATGAGAGCGAGGGCGAACGCTTCCGGGGTGATGGTTCGATTCCACTGCAGATTCTCGACGTCGACGCCGACGACGCTGCCGGCCAAGTCAGCGGCGAGGAAGCGCATCAGTGCGACCGTGGGCCCGTTCCACCAGGCGATCTGCCACATTTTCGTGGGGTCGTCGGCCACGGGACTCCAGCGTGAGCCGACCGGCACGCCGGAGGCGACGGTCAACTGGTGAGCGAACCGCGCGACGAATCGGCCGTCACGCCGTAGATGGTCCAGACGGTAGGGCGTTGTGCTCATCGAGGAGCTCCAACCAAAGAATCCGCGAACCAGGCGAAGCCACGTGTTGGACCTCGTGTTCGCGGTGCTTGCAGGCTACGCGCACAAGTCCTGCGGTTCAACCCGGCCTCGGGTCACCCCTGCGTGAGCGCGATGAGGCGTCTGGCGATCTCCCGGAGCTTCACGTTGCTGTCCTGGGACAATCTGGTCAGGAAGGCGAAGGCGCGGTCGTCGCTCAGCTGGTATCGCTCCATCACGATGCCGACCGCCGTCCCGATCATGGTCCGCGTCCGTACCGCTTCGCGCAGATTCCCGATCTCGCGGGCATAGTCGATCGCCGTTGCGGCCTGATGCCGGAACAGCTCGCCCAGGGCGCCCAGATCGCTGAAAGCCCCGACGTGCTCGGAGTACAGATTGAGAGCTCCGCGCGCCTTGGGAGCGTCGAAGAGGCGGATGCCGGCTTGGGCTCGCAGACCCGCGGCCACCGCGCTGGCGGCGTACCGGGGAAACCGGTCGTCCTGAGCCAGATCAGGCGATGCGACATGAACGGCGTCCGCAGCCGCTTCGTAGCAAGGACCTTCCCGGAGTTCGTACTGCGCTGCGTCGACGCCCCACAGCAGGTCGTCCGTCGGCGCGACGGTCTCGAGCCGGCCGTCGGCGTGCAGGACCGTGATACTCGCGTAGTCCGTTTCGGGCAGCGCCTCGACCGCTGCAGTCGTGATCCGGCTGAGCGTGTGGTCGAGGTCGCCGGGCGTCAGCGTCTCCATCAGATGCTGCGCCACGGCCAACAATCGGTCCTCGTTCACGGTTCCGCCGGTACCCGATCACCGCGCCAACACACCACTCGCACCGAGGTTACCTCCGGCGCGGGGTCGGGTGAGCTGGTGTTCAGCCCACCCGACCCTGCGACGTTCCGGCTCTGACGCATCAGCTCGAAGAGCCCGCCTCGCGGACATTGTCTGCCGAATCCTTCGCACCGTCCGCGACCTGCTGAGCGGCCGAACGCCCCTCGGCGGCCACATCGGTCGCTGCCTCGGATGCGGACTGCTTGACGTTGCCGACAGACTCCTGCGCGGGTTCTCGGAGGTTGTCCTTCACCTCTTGAACCACCTGAGCGGCTTCTTCCTTCACCGGACCGGCAGCCTCCATCGCCTTGTCCTTGGATGCCTCGGCCAGGTCGCGTTCCCGCGTCGACGCGGGAACCGCAGCGGCTACGACCCACCCTGCCGCGAAGGCGATCAGTCCGGCGGCGAGCGGCGTACCGCGTGTCCGCGCCAGCGCTGCGCCCGGCGCCGATCCGACTGCGTCACCGACCTTGCTCCCCGCGTCCTGGACCGTGGACAGGGCCGAACCGGCGGTATCGGTCACGGAGCCGCCGACGGAGTCCTCCGACCCCATCACGTGTTCCTTCAACCGGTTGACCCCGGCGCGGGCCCGCTCGACCCGCCGGCCGACGACGCGACCGGGACTGACCTTCTCCGTCAACGCGTCCACGTCACGGCCCACCTCGCGGCGGGTCTGCTCGATGCTGCGTTTCAGCTCTTCTGGGTCTTCAGCCATTTCGCGTCCTCCTTGAGCGATTCGACCGTCTGGTCGGGTTTCGGGTTGACCTCCTGAAGCTCCTTGCGCCCCTTCGCCGCCAGTACGACGGCCACGACGGCCCACACGACCGCCACGATCAGCGCAGCCCAGATGAGGTCCATTACCTTGTCCAGGGCCCACATCGCCGTCAGAGAGACGAAGAGAGCCGCCATCCAGCCGGCGAAGGCCGCGCCGCCGAGCATGCCCGCTCCCTTGCCCGCCTTCTTCGCCTCGACCTGGAGCTCGGCCTTCGCCAGCGCCAGCTCCTGGCGTGTCAGTTGGCCCAGATCGCTGGTCAGCTGCGAAACCAGCTCACCGACCGACTCGTCCACCGACAGCCGGTGCATCCCGCTACCCGGTGGTCGATCGCCTACAGTCATCTCACTGCTCCGATCCTGGCGGCGGGACGAGATACTCGTCGCCGGCAACGCCGCCGACCACGCCGCCGACCGGCTGCTCCGGCAGGCCGACGCCGCCGGGCGAACCATTGCTCATCGGCATCCCCGGGTGGGTCGGCATCGCTGTGCGTGCCGACGTACCGGTGGTGCTCGAGGTGTTGCTGCTGCCTGCTGCCAGCGCGCGCGTGAGGCGGCCCGCGACGACACCCGCTCCGACGGCTACCAGCAGGAACGTGCCCGGCTTACGCCGCGCGAACCCGCGGACCTCGTCCAGCAACTCCCCCGGTTCGCGTTGCTGCAGAAAATCCGCGGCCTGATCCGTGAAGGATGCACCGTGACGTGCCAGCTGAGCCCCGAGTCCCGACTGACCGTGTTCGGCCATCCCCCGCAGTTCATCGCTCACCGAGCGAAGACCGGTGGTGGCGCGCTCCTTCTGCTGGTTGACCTGTCCGGCCAACTCGTCCCGGGTCTGACCGGCCAACCGCCGGGTCTGCTCGCGGATCTCCGACGTCAGGTCCGACGCCTTCTCCTTGACCGTGCCCGCGACCTGACCGACAGCCTCGGCCGAGGTCTCCTTCAAGTTCCCGGCCTCGCCGCGGGCCACTTCGGCCACACCCTCTGCCGGCGGACTCCCCGGATCCATCCGATGATTCGTCGTATGCGACATGTGACGCTCCTTCCAGGAGCATTGACTGACTGACGTCGCGAGGGACCAGGCGTGCGCGATCCGCCGTACGAGAAGCACGGCAAGGAAGAGCTGAGAAGGTTGCCTGCTCAGGCCGAAGGGCGCAGCATCTCTGCCTCGCAACAAGGACTTACCGAAATGGCACTCTGTCGTACCACCAACGAAACCAGCGGTCCGGTACCCGCCCGCCAAACGCACAACCAAGCAGCTCACCGCCCGCGCCTGGAACTCGTCCGGCGGGGCGGTGACCGTAGGTGCGGCGGTCCCTGCGCTGCTGGTCGGAACGCTGGGACCTGGGATTCATCGGCCTCTCGAGCGACCGATGCTCCTTACCGAGTGCGGTTCCCCGACTCTCAGGTGTTACACATGTTTGACCGCTACCGGTCGGGCCCGTCGCGCGTTCGGCGTGTGTCAGAGGCCGATGAGGAAGAAGATGCCGGCGGCGAGGAGGCCGAGTTCGACGAGGAGGACGAAGAGGCGGTCGCTGATGCGGCCGACGATCCTCTTGCCGGTCCACGCGCCGAGCAGGGTCGCGGGGGTGAGCGCAACGCCGTACAGCAGGACCTGGCGGGTGAGCAGGTCGCCGGCGCCGTACGTCGCGATCTTGGTCAGGTGCATCGTCAGCGCGCTGGCGGCTTCGGTGCCGATGTAGGCAGCGCGGGTGAGGCCGTACGCCAGGAAGAACGGTGCGGTCAACGGGCCGACGGATCCGAGCAGTGCCGAGCCGAGGCCGGACGCTGCGCCGACCGCGGCGAAGACGGGATCCGTGGGTTTGCGCGGATGTGGCTTGAGATGCCGCCAAAGCACCACGCCGATCAAGAACACACCGAGCAGTCGTTTCAGAGGCGCGAGGGGCGCGTGCGCGAGCAGGAGGCCGCCGGCGACCGCGCACGGCACCGCGCCGAGGGAGAACCAGCCGATCAGCGGCCAGCGGAGGTCGTGCCGATTGAGCCAGGCCCGGGAACCGTTGCTGGACAGCTGGGTCAGCGTCAGCATCGGCACCGCTACCCGCAGGCCGAACAGCGCCGTGAAGACCGGCAGCAAGAGGACTCCGCCGCCGAATCCGGCGACCGCCGACAACGCGGCGAGCCCGAACGCGGCCGCAGAAGCGATGAGAAAGGTCGGCAGGAAATCGGTCAGCATGTCTCAGGAGGCCGCCGGGAGCCCGGCGAGGCGGCGGACGGCCGCGAGCCCGTCGGGCGACCCTGGCCAGTGCCGATCGAGCGCGGCAGGCCCAGCTCGGCGTGTGACCGACCGGAGCGCGAACGCGACGATCACCGCGTCATCGGCGTACCCGATCACTGGGATGAAGTCCGGCACGAGGTCGAACGGCATGGCAAGGTAGGCCAGCAGCAACCAGAGCCGGATCCGTACTCCGCGGGGCAGTGAGCGGTCGGCCGCCAGTCGACGGAGGAGCCGCACGAGGTCCGGTAGCAGGCGCAGCGCGTCCCGGATCCGCAGCTCGTCAGGCCGGACAAACCAGAGCGCCACAATCAAAGCCATCCACAACAGCAAGACACCTGCCGCTGCACCCACCACCACAGACCACCACGTCGTCACCCGGCCATTGTGCCTGCGAGCGCTGATTACGCTGGGTTGGCCCGTGTCGCCGGCGCGCATGTCGACGCTCTCGTAGACGAGCTCGAGATTGCCTACTGCCTCGAGACACAGGTGTCGGCGGTGCTGAAGCGCTGGGGAGGACGGCCCGCTGACAGCTATGCCTGCCAGCGGGTGATGGCCTGTTCGACGTGGGTCGCGACGAGAGCCGGGAGGTCGATGTCCGCGCCCAGTAGCCACTGCAGTTCGATGCCGTCGAGGGCCGCTATCAGGACGCGTACCTCGGCCTCGATCTGCTGATCGGTGAGTACGGCGATCTCGCCGTCATCGACCGCTTCGCGGAGCTTGCCGGCCCACAACTGGAGTCCGTGGTCGTACCGCCGGCGGATGAAGTCCCGGGCCGGGTGACTGGGGTTGGTCGCCTCCGCGGCGAGCGTGATGAAGAGCTCCAGCAGCCCACGGTTCTGGACATGGAACTCCATCAGGTCGCGCATCTGCCGGAAGTACGCGACTCCGCGTACGCCGTCGGGCAGGGCCGACAGTCCGCTCCGAACCGTCCAGTCCTCGAGGACCGCCGCGAGCAGGCCCTCCTTGCTGCCGAAGTACTGGATCAGGGTTGCCGGTGAGGCGCCGACCCGTTCGGCGATGGCACGCAACGAACCGCCGACGTACCCGAGCTCACCGAAGACCTGAGCCGCGGTCTTCACGATCTGCTCCCGCCGCGCGATGCCCTTGCGATACGGGCCGCGGAGCGTCGGTGCCGTCGTCTCGCCTGCCACGAGTCCCCCCGGGATGGTGTCGCCGAGCTGTTGACGAAACCTTACCAGCCGTTTACGTTTGCCGAAACCTGAACGACTGGTTTGTTTTCGCTCTGACGAGGAGCAGGTATGCAGTCCACTCTCGGAGTCGGATTCCTGGGTGCCGGGCCCGTGACACAGGCCATCCACCTGCCGACGCTGGCCCGCCTGGGCCGGGAATTCACCGTCCGCCACGTCAACGACATCGACGCGTCCGTCGCCGAGCGGCTGGCGACACGCGCCGGCGCAGCGCATTCCACGTCCCTGGAGGTGCTGCTCGACGATCCGGCGGTCGACGTCGTCGCCATCTGCAGCCCACGCGCGTTCCATGCGGAGCAGGCGATCGCCGCCTGCCGTGCGGCCAAGAAGGCAGTTCTGTGCGAGAAGCCGTTCGCGATGTCGGCCGACGAGGCCGGCGCGATCGCTGCCGTCGCGAAGGAGACCGGCGTGCCGATCGTCGTCGGCGCCATGCACGTCTTCGATCCTGGCTGGCGCGCCGCCGTCGCACACTGGGGTGAACTCCCCGCGAGCAGTCACACGATCCGCTCGTCGATCATCCTGCCGCCGAACGCACGGTTCGAGGACGTCGCCACGGAGATGCTCGCACGGCCTGACTTCCCCACACCGGACTGGTCGGACGTGGAGGTACGCGCAGGCATGGTCCATGCCGGCGTGATGGGCCTCGCGGTGCACGACCTCCCTCTGATCCGCAGCCTGCTGACGCGGTACGACGATCTGCGCGTCATCAGTGCGACAGTCCTGCCACCCTTCGGTTATCGCATCCTGATGGTTGCTGGAGGCAAGTTTATCGAGCTGCAGGCGGTGGTGTCCGGAACGTGGCAGCCGAGTTGGGTGCTCGAGGCGTACGCCGACGACCAGGTCCTGCACACCGAGTTCACCCCGTCGTACGTGCACGCCGGATCTTCGGTCAGCACCCTGACGACCGCTGGGTCGGCGCAGGTGTTCGGACCGACCGATGCCAACGGCTACGAGGCGGAGTGGCTCGAGCTCGCGGCCATCGTGCGCGGCGAGGTCGCACCGCCCGATATCGACGCGCTCGTCGATGATCTGCGATTCACTGTCGCAGTCGCCGATTCCGCCGCGGACATCCTCCGATCGGCGCACCGAACGGAGGGTGCCGCATGACCGCTCTCCACGCACGATCGGCCCTGGCCACTCTGCCCCTCTCGATCAAGAACCCCGGCGATGTCGTCATTGTTGACGGGGCCAACGACTGGCCCACGGAGGCGAAGAACGCGATCGACGCCGGTGTCACCGGAGTCGTCATCGTTCAGCCGCGGGCCGCCGAGTTCGTCCTTCCCCAGGCCACCTCGACCATTGTCGTCGTCGACTCCGCCTGGGCGTCCAACCCGGTGACCAGCACCGACGCGTTCCGTACCGCGACCACCAACGGCAGCCGCCTCGAATGCCGCGTGATCGTGGCACCAGGCGCGGACTTCGCGACCGCATTGCTCGCTGAGCTGGCGCTGATCCGTGTCCTGCTCGCCCCGGTGCAGAAACTGCACCTCCACCACCGATCCGCCGACGCCGTGTACGCCGAAGGTTCGACGGACGCCGGCGTCACGATCGACGTCAGCATCATCTGCACCTCGGCCGTGCCGCCTTCAGCCACGGTCCGGCTGCTGACCTCCGACGGGAGCGTCGAACTCCTGATCCCGTCGGGGGACACGGCCCAGCCCGCCCGGCTGATCACGGTCGGCCCGGACGGCGCCGTACAGGCGCCGACGCAGTACGAGGCCGGTCATCGCGCGAGCCTCCGGCGGTTGCGCGACGCCGTACCGGGCGATGAGCTCGCCGATCTGCGCCACCTTCACGACGACGTCCTGGTGGTAACGGCCGCCCTTCGCGACTACCCCGCGGACCAGGCATCAGCCTGACCGCCCTCCTGCTCTGCTCCCCCAGCCCGCAGTCCGCCGCACCACTGCGGCTCTGTCCTGAGCCGCAACTTGAGTGGTCAGGCGGTGGGCTTTCCCAGTGCTGCTCGCGATCGAGGGGAGCTGGCAGATTCCGGGTCGGGTGATTTGTCCTGCTGGTCGAGTTTGCGACGGTAGAAGTCGTAGGCGGCCTGCTTGCTCATGCCCAAGGCGGCGCCGACCTCGCTCCAGCTGGAGCCTTCTTCGCGGGCTTGGCGCATCATGTGCCACCGCGCCCCGGTGAGCAGCTCGACCACCCGTCGGCTTGCCCGCAGGGCCTCCAGCCCGGTCACGCCGGGCAGATCGGCCAGCGCCTTCACCAGAACTGCCACCGAATGGCCCGCTTCCCGCTCTTGCTCGATCCCGCGCTCGTAGAGCTCCCGCTGATCGCTGATTCGCAGCACCTCGAGCAGCTCTTCCAGGCTTCTGACATCCACCGGCTCCGAAGTCGCTGCCGTGTCATCACCCATCACGTCAAGGTAGCTTGACGCAAGGGTTCACGTCAAGCTACCTTGACGACATGGGCCAACTCCCCTCTTCCGACCCGCAGCCGGACAACGCTGCAGCTCCGATCGCCGCCGTACGGCTAGGGCCAGGACAGTTCCTGCTCGCGGTCGACGACCTGCGGCACGGCACGTCGTTCTGGATCGACGACCGCACCTTCGTGGTCGTCTCCGAGCCGTGCACGCTGACGAAGCTGAACTATCTGGTGACCGTTCGCGAGACCGCCGGGCCGGACCGCGGCCGGCAGTTACGGGTGCAGGTGCGGCTGGGTCGGCAACCGCGCGGCTCGGCCAGGAGCCGGCTTGGAGTAACCCCCGGCACGACCCGGGCCGGCATTCCCGCCGAGAGGTCGCGGACACACGCCCGGAGGAGCCTGGTATGAGCATCATCGATCTGGCCGGCAGTGCGGGGGCCGAGCAATTCGCACAACTCGCCCTCGACCTGCACGACTCCGGTGGGGTCGACGAGACCGTCCAGGCAGTCGTCGACTTCGCCTTGCAGGCACTGGCATGTTCCCATGCCGGTGTCGCGCTGATCGTCCGCGGCGGAAGGCTGGAGATTCCGGCGACCACCGACCCGGTGGTCGCCGAGATCTACGCATTGCAGATCGGCGGCGACACAGGTCCGCTGGCGGTGTCGATGCGCGAGCACACGATCGTTCTGGTCCGCGACACCACCACGGACGACCGCTGGCCGGAGTGGGCCGGCAAGGTTCTCGAGCTCGGCGTGCGCAGCGTCCTGGACGTCCCGCTGCTCACCACCGCAGCCGGCACCGTCGGCGTGCTAGGTCTCTACAGCACCCGGCCGGACGCCTTCGGCCCCGACGAAGAAGCCATCGCCCACATCCTCGCCCGTCACGCCTCGGTCGCCGTCGCCAGCGCCCGCCACGAAGTCAACCTCGCCCAGGCCGTCGACGCCCGCAAACTCGTCGGCCAGGCGATGGGCATTCTGATGGAGCGCTACAACCTTGACGGCGACAGGGCCTTCGAAGTACTGCGCCGGTATTCCCAGGACACCAACACGAAGCTTCGCGACGTGGCGCAGCAGCTGATCGAAACCCGCAAACTGCCCCACTGATCTTCGCTGTCAGCGCTTGGCGAGTGCAGCGAGAAGCATTTCCAGGGCAGCCAGGGTGGCCTGTGCGACGACCTCTGACGGGTCGCCGTCGAACCTGTGCTGATCCACAACCTCGCCGTCGGACGAGCTGAGCGCGACATAGACGGTCCCGGGCCGGTGACCCTCCTCGGGATCCGGTCCGCCCACTCCGGTGACTGCGACGACAACGTCGGCGCCGAGCAGATCAGCGCAGCCTTTGGCCATCTGTACGGCGCAGCGCGCGTTCACCACTGGTCCGGTATCTACGTTCAGCACGCGGAACTTCGTCTCGGCCGCATACGCGACAACTCCGCCGGCGAACCAGACACTCGAATCGGCGGCGGCGCCGAGCTTTGAGGCGATCGCCCCGCTGGTCAGCGATTCCGCCACGGCAACGCTCAGCCCCTGCGCAAGCGCCGTACCACCGATGCGCTCCGCGATCTCGCCGGCGATGCCGGCGCGGTCGCCGTCAGCCATGTCCCCAGTCATGTCCCCAGTGATGTCCCCAGTCATGTCTCCTCACCCGGCCTCGCGGTCGGGTGAGGAGATGGTTGCCGGCTCAGAGGTCGGCTTCGCTCTCGACCTTCTTCTTCAGCTCATCTTTGGACAGACCCGCCGTACCGGAGATGTCCGCGTTCTTCGCCTGCTGGGCGAGTTGCTCGCGCGTCATGTCGCCGGGCTGTTCACCGAGGTGCTGCTTGCGGCTCGCGGCGAACGCCTCGCCGAGCTGCGCGCGCCGTTCGTCGGACAGGTTCGACCGCATCCCCGGCAGCACCTTGGACTCCTCCTCCTCGACGTGGTGGGACACAGCGTCGATGAGGTTCTGCAGGGCCTTGTCGAACGCCGCCGAGGTCGGGTCGGTCTCGGCGAGCTTGGCCAGGAGCTGATCGGCCTCGATGTGCTCCTGCTGGCTGTGCGAGACCTCCTCCTTCTCACCGGCTTCCGCGGCCGCGACGGGATAGACCTCCGCCTCCTCGGCCCGGCTGTGAGCGGTGAGCAGGGTGGTGAGCACCGGCAACAGGTTCGGTCGCTTCTCCGGGTTGTCCTTCAACTCGTCGAACAACCGCTCGACCTCACGGTGGTCCTGCATGATCAGGTCGACGACATCCGCAGCCATATCCAGTCCTCCCGAATCGAATTGCCTTGATTCGCCGGTACCCCCGACCATGCAACCGTTGCCTCAGGCGTCAAAGTCGTCGCGGGCGCGGGTTGGTCAGCTCGAGGGAGCTCGGTCAGCCCTCGATGCCGGTCGCGTCGTGTGACGTGCCGACCGGCTTGCTCTCCGGGGATCCGCGTTCGCGCAGGTAGATGCTCAGCACGGCCATCGACCCGACCGCGAGGAGCTCCGACTGCCAGTTCTGCAGACTTCGGCTCCAGAAGTCGGCCGAGCCGACATAGGACCGCCATGACACCGGATCCTGAAGCTGCCTCAACTGGTCCTCGTTGAACGTCGACCAGCCCGCGACCGACTGCACCAGCCAACAGGCGAGGAACACCGCCCCCATCACCAGACCGAGCGACGAGGAGAACAGCTTGGTCCGCCAACCGCCGACTCGCGCCCAACGCGGCGAATCAGGGCCGGCATAGGCACCGACCTTCTGCTCCTCGTCGGACTCCCGCCCCGCCTTGTCCAGCGGCTTCGATTCCGGTGAGCCGCGTTGCACCAACCAAACAGTCAGGACTATGTAGAGCAGGAACTGCAGGTACTCGCTCTGCCAGTTCTCGGTCACGTCCACGGCGAAGTCGGCCGACGTGACGTAACGGCCGAATGTCACCGTCGCCAGGCCGTCGGTGATCTGCTGATTGTTGTACTCCGCCAGACCGGCGAAGGCCTGTCCGACCAGCGCCGCAAGGAAGAGCCCGCCGAAGACAAGACTGAGCGAGTTGGTGCGCACGAAGCCACGGACCCGACTCATCGCTGTATCAGTCCCAGGGTGAAGAAGTAGGCCAGACCGATGACGATCACGGCCAGGTAGACGATGAAGATCACGCGCACCGGCCATCACCCCTTGACCTTGCAGTCGTACGGCAACTGCCCCTGCGCAGTACACGCGGCAGCCACGACCTTCCAGCCGTCGTCGAAGTCGGCGAGGAAGGCGGTGTCGCGACCGGTCCGCGCCTGGGCCTGCGTGCCGTACTGCCGCAACTCGACCACCGTGCCACCGGCGGGGATGTCTTCATCGAGGATCGCCGAGGCGCACCGCGCCTGCGACGACTGCTCCACCTCATGCACAGTCTGCGGCGCCAGCAAGGCGCAGGCGGCAGCCCCGTCGTTGCGCTGGATCGCCTGATAGAACTGCTCCGCCACGCTCGACGAAGCAGCAGGTAACCGTGCTCCACATGAAGTGACCGCGAGCACAATCGTGCCCAGAACTACGCAACCGGCCCACAATCTCATGCCGAACCGGTACCCAAAGTCATCCCCGTGGCCCGAGCCCGGTGAGCGGCGAAGGGCCCAGCAGCGCGTGTGGGGTTGCGCCGAGCCTGGGCCCTCCGGGGAAGACCAGCCTATTGCGGAACAGGCTGCCTCGACACCCTTGACACTCCAGAGAGTAAGGAGATCGTCACAACTAGTAGACGGCCAATCGACCGGGTCGCGGTGTGGTCAGTGGGGCAGTTTGCGGGTATCGATCAGTTGCTGGGCCACGTCGCGCAGTTTGGTGTTGGTGTCCTGGGAATAGCGTTTCAGCACCTCGAACGCGCGGGCTTCGTCGAGCTGGTAGCGCTCCATCAGGATGCCCATGGCCTGTCCGACCAGTTTGCGGGCATCGATCGCCAGCGCCAGACTTTGCTCCTTGCGGGCGGTGGCGACCGCGACCGATGCGTGCCTGGCCAGGATCTGGGCGATCGCCTGGTCATCGGCGTCGAACGCATCCGGTTTCACGCTGTACAGACCCAATACACCCACGGTTCCGGCCGCAGTGGTGAGCGGAACGTCGAGGACGCTCCGCACGCCCAATGAGATTACCTTCGAGGCCCAGTCGGGCCAGCGGTCGTCGAGCTCGGTGTCGCGGACCAAGACGGTCGTGTGCTCGCGCATCGACTCGATCAACGGGCCTTCCCGCCCCGCCATCAGCCACAGGAAGATCTCTTCCACCACCGGGTCGGTGGCCGCCGGAACCTCGGGCTTGCCGGCGCGGGCGAGGGCGACACCGGCGTGCGAGCAATTCAGGGCCTGCAATGCGAAATCCACCACCGCCTGCACGGTCTCCTCGACCCCTCCGGAATCGTGCAGACTCACCGCGAGGCGCGCGAACAGGTCCGCTCGCTCGGCCGCGGTGAGCTCGGCGCGCGGCCGGCGAGCGCCGTGGTCCGCACCGCCAGGTTCGTCCATGCGGCAATCATGCCAGCATCGGCAGGTGTACCCACGGAAACACCACTGGCTCCAACGCGTTCAGGGAGCGACGATCAGCGCTTGGGGCGCGGCCTGTTTGATGCGGGTGTTGAGCCAGGTGAGCTGCTGACTCGTCTCGGCCTGGCAGGCGGACGCGGTTCGGAGCAGATCAGCATCCCGAAGGCCTTGGGCAGCCTGGGCGATGACGGTCCACGTGACGTCGACGAACGATCCGAGTGCGTACAGGTCCTGGAGATCGCGCAGCAGCCCGACCCCGCCCGAGCGCGCGCCGCCGAACTCCGCGGCCTTCAGACGCTCCGGCTCGTTGTCCGCGTCCTCGCCGTACCGGTCGACAGCTGCTTGCAATTGCTCCACATGCGCACGCGACTTGCCGGCGAGCAGCTCGCACAGCTGCACGATGTCCGGCTCGTCGCCGTGCCCCTGCCCGATCTGGTCGAACGCGTCGGCCAAAGCACCCTCCGCGTGCCGCAACAGTCCGAGGTATGTCGAGACATGCATCAGCGCTCCACCTTCCGTACCCGGACCGCGGCCACCTTGAAAAGCGGCTGCTTCGACACCGGATCCCACTCGGTGATCGTCACTTCGTTCGCGGCCGTCGGCGGCCCGTCCGCGTTGTCCCAGTAGCCGAAGTGGAACGGCAGGAACACGACGCCAGGGCGCGGCGTACCCACCCGGCACTCGGCCTCGACGCGGCCGCGAGCCGACTCGACCATCACGGTCTCCCCCGCCGCCACCTGCAACTCAGCAGCGTCTTCCGCGGAGAGCTCGACCCACATCCGCGGCTCCGCACGGCGCAGCCTCGGCGATCGGCCCGTCTTCGTCCGCGTGTGGAAGTGGTACGGCGACCTCCCGGTCGTGCCGATCAGCGGGAACTCGGCCGAGGTCGTCTCCGGTGGCGGTCTGAAGTCGGCCGCTTTGAGGAACGCTTTGCCGCCCGGCTGCTGTGCCTTGTACTTCTCGGGCGTCGTCGAGCCGCCGGTGCTCAGGTCGTGCCCGAAGTCCTCGCACACCGCGGGATCGGTCGGGAACACCCCATCCGTGTACAGCCGGTCGGCGCCCTCGGGCTGATCAGCCGTGCACGGCCACGGGATCCCGCTCCCGCCGCGAAGGGCGTCGTACGTCAGACCGCTGTAGTCACACGGCCGGCCGCGGCTGCATTCCTTCCAGGCCTCGAACGCGCCCTCCGGTGTCTTCCAGCCGATCAGGCGATGCCCGTCCCGGTCGCGGAAGTCCATCCGCTCGGCGTAATCGAGGAAGATCTCGAGGTCGCTCCGCGCTTCTCCGGGCGGCGCGACCGCCTGCTCGGACAGATGGACGGTCCGGCTCGCGTTCGTGAACGTGCCCTGCTTCTCGCCCCACAGCGCGGCCGGCAGGACCACATCGGCGTACGCCGCCGTCTCGGTGAAGAAGCCGTCCTGGACGACGAGGAACAGGTCCTGCTTGCCGAGGATCTCGCGGATCCGGCCGAGCTCGGGCAACGAGACGGCCGGGTTGGTGGCGGAGATCCAGAGGAAGTCGATCGAACCTTGTTCGACGTACCGCCACAGCTGCATCGCGTGCGTCGGCGGCGCCCAGTGCGGGATCACCTGCCGGTCGACGTTCCACAGCTGAGCCAGCTCGTCGATGTGGTCGGGGTTCGCCCAGTTCCGGAAGCCGGGCAGATCGCCGTCCGCACCGCACTCCCGGGTGTTCTCGGCGGTCGGCTGACCGTTCATCTGCAGTACGCCGCAGCCCGGCTTGCCGATCATGCCGCGGAGCAGGTGCAGGTTGTTGACCTGGCACGACGCCGCGGTCGCCTGATGGGACTGGTAGAAGCCCTGCAGCACAGTGGACAGGACCCGCTCGCTGGTGCCGAAGACCTCGGCCGCGCGGCGCAGATCGCCCGCGGGTACGTCGCAGATCTCGGCGACCTTCTCCGGCGTGTAAGGCTCGACGGTTTGCGCGAGGTCGTCGTACCCGAGGGTGTGTTGATCGACCCAGGCGTGGTCGATCCACTCGTGAGCAATGAGCTCGTGGATCAGCCCGTTCATCAAGGCCTGGTTTGTCCCCGGGAGTGGACGCAGATGTACGCCCCCGGTGCGGACCGCGGCCTCGGCGACCGGTGTCATCCGCGGGTCGACGGCAACAATCGCAGGCGTGTCGGCGCCCTCGATCCGGTCGAGGACGCGCGACCAGAGCACGGTCTGCGTCGCGGCCATGTTGTGCCCGAACAGGAAGAGCGCGTCACAGGCCTCGATGTCGTTGTAGCTTCCCGGCTGACCGTCTGAGCCGAACGTCTCCTTCAGCGACGCGGCCGCCGTCGCCGTACAGAGCCGGGTGTTGCCGTCCATGTGCGGCGTACCGAGTCCGGCTTTCCCGATCACGGCGAGGGTGTAGTACTCCTCGAGGAAGAGCTGACCGCTGGTGTAAAAGCCGTGCTGCAACGGCTGACGACGCTTCGACTCGGCAACGATCCGGTCCATCGCGGCGTCCCAGCTCGTCTCGACCAGCGTGCCGTCCTGTCGTACGAGCGGACGGGTCAAGCGGTCCTGATCGCTCCACTGCCACGAGGCGTACAGCCCCTTCGGACCGAGCCGGCCATGGTTGACGCGGTCCCCTGCCCGTCCGCGGACGCCGACCATCCGCCCGTCCTTCACCGCGATGTCGCAGGCACAGCCGTTGCTGCACAGCACACACGCCGACTGCACCCAGCGGTCCACCTCGTCCTCGGCCACCGCGAGCTCTTGATCGACCCGCACGGGCCACTCGGTGTCCCGGCCGTGCGGCGTCCGCGGCCCCCAAACATCTTGAACACGATCAGCCATGCCGCGCCGGTACCCCCGGGGTTACGCCTTGATTCAGGGCTGGAGCAGGACTTTCACCGCGCCGTCGGCCTTCTGCTGGAACATCTGGTACGCCGCGACGCCGTCCGACAGCGGCAGGTGATGGGTCGCGAAACTGTCGACGCCCAACGGATCGTCGTCGGTCAGGAGCGGGAGGATCTGGCCGCTCCACCGGCGGACGTTCGCCTGCCCCATCCGGAGCTGGATCTGTTTGTCGAACATCGTCAGCATCGGCAACGGATCCGCGGCCCCGCCGTACACGCCGACCAGCGAGATCGTGCCGCCGCGGCGCACGGCGTCCACGGCGAGCAGTAACGCCGCGAGCCGATCGACGCCGGCCTTCTGCATGAACGTTCGCTGGACCGTATCCGGCAGCAGGCCGGCGACCTGCTGCGTGATCCGCGCGACCGGCGAGCCGTGGGCCTCCATCCCGACCGCGTCGATCACCGCGTCCGGGCCGCGCCCGGCAGTCCGGTCGCGGATCGTGTCGGCGGCGTCGGCGGCGTACTCGACGGTCTCGACCCCGTTGCCCCGGGCGCGTTCCAGCCGCTCCGGAACGAGGTCGACGGCGATCACCCGATGGCCGCGATGCTTCGCGATCCGGGCGGCCATGTCACCGATCGGGCCCAGACCGAGGACGACGACCGTGCCACCGTCCGGGATCCCGGCGTACTCCACCGCCTGCCAGGCCGTCGGAAGCACATCGGAGAGATAGACGAAGCGGTCATCCGGCGGGCCGTCCGGCACCTTGATCGGGCCGTACTGCGCTTGCGGCACGCGCAGGTACTCCGCCTGTCCCCCCGGAACCTGCCCGTACAGCTTGGTGTAGCCGAACAGCGCGGCGCCCATCCCGTGCTCACGAACCTGCGTCGTCTCGCACTGCGTTTGCAGCCCTTGATCGCACATGAAGCAGGACCCGCAGGCGATCTGGAACGGAATGACGACCCGGTCGCCCGGGCTCAACCCGGGGACCTCAGACCCCGTCTCCTCGACCACCCCGATCACCTCGTGCCCGAGCACGTCTCCGGCGTCCAGGAAGGGGCCCATCACCTCGTAAAGATGCAGGTCCGACCCACAGATCCCCGAGGATGTGACCCGCACGATCGCATCGGTCGGGTCCTCGATCCGCGGATCCGGCACCTCGCCGTACTCGATCTTTCGCTTGCCTTGCCACGTCAGCGCTTTCATCGAAACTCAGTTCCCCTGTGCATCGGCCGACCTCAGTGCTGGGCCGAGGTCGGTGCGGAAGAAGTCGAAGAAGCCGTCCATGTCCGGTCCCGCGTTGATGAGCGCCAGGTGGTCATAGCCGGCATCGGCGTACTGCGTTGCGACCTCGAGGTGACGCCGTACGTCGGGACCGCAGCCGAACTGGTCGCGCATGTGCTCGGCCGTGACGAGCTCCGTCGCCGCGTCGAAGTTCAGCGGATTGGGGAGCTCGGACTGCACAGGCCAGCCGGTCACGCCGAACCGGAACAGGCGCCGCGCCGACTCTGCCGCCTCGTCCACCGACGGCGCCCACGCCAGCGGCACCTCGGCGTACCGCGGCCCGCTGCCTCCAGCCTTCACGAACTCGTCGATCAGATCCGGCCGCGGCTCTGTGACGAACAACGCGTCGCCCAGCTCGCCGGCCAACCGGGCTGCCTCGGTCCCACCCGCGGCTACTGCGATCCCCGGCAACTCATCCGGCAGATCGAAGACCCTCGCGTCCTCGAGCCGAAGATGCTTGCCGTCGTACGACTGGTAGCCGCCGCTCCACAACAAGCGGATGATCTCGAGCGCCTCGCGGAGCATTTCGTGCCGGGTCGTCGCCGCCGGCCAACCCTGTCCGACGACGTGCTCGTTCAGTCGCTCACCGGCGCCGACACCGAGCGTGAAGCGCCCGTCCGACAGCAGCGCTGTCGTGGCTGCGGCCTGCGCCACGATCGCCGGGTGATAGCGGATGAACGGACAGGTCACGCCGGTCGCCAGCTCGAGCCGCGAGGTCCGCGCGGCGATCGCGGCAAGCATCGAGAACGCGAAACCCGAGTGCTCGTGCTCGCTGACCCATGGGTGGAAATGATCGCTCACCTCCACGAAGTCGAATCCGGCCTCCTCCGCCTTGACCGCCTGCGCGACGATCTCGGTCGGTGAGTAGGCCTCGGCGATCAGCTTGAAGCCGATACGCATCGACACACCTCCTGGTGGCTGTCGGCAACGGACAGCGCCCCGGTGCCCTCCGCATCCCCTGCGAAACGACGCAGATGTGTAACTGCTGAGAGCCGGGGCACCGCACACAGTAAGGAGCATTGGTCCGCTCGAGGGACTGGTGATTCCCAGGTCTCTGCGTTCTGACCAGTAGCGCAGGGACCGTTCCAGCAAGGCCGTGTCGGAACGGGTACCGGGACGGCGTGACGCTCAGTGGACTGTTTACCGGCACTGTCGCCGGGACGGTGGGGCTGGAAGAAGAGCTGTTGCTCGTCCGCCGGGGGAATTGGCTCCCGGCGGACGTCGCCCATGTGGTTGCGGAGATCGGGGACCCGCGGGTGAAGCAGGAGCTTCCGGCTTGTCAGCTCGAGATCGCGACCTCGGTCCACAAGAACGCGCTGGATGCGGTCGAGGAGCTGCGTGCGTGCCGGGCGATGGTGGCTGCCGCCTGTGGTCCTGAATTGGCGGCGATCGCGGCGCCGGTTCACCCGTTGGTCGACGGTCCTGTCGCGCTGTCGCGGACAGATCGGGCGGCCGGGCTCGGAGCCCGCTATCGCGAGGTCATGGGCCGACAGCTCGTCTCGTCGTTGCAGGTGCACCTCGCCTTCGGTGACGCGGCCTGCACGCTGGGGGTCTATCACGGCCTGCGGAACCTGCTACCGGAGTTGGCCGCGCTGGCCGGTGCGGCGCCGTTCGCTGCGGGACGAGACACCGGCTTGTGCTCCGTACGGCCGGTGATCGCCGCGCAGTTGCCCCGCCAAGGTGTTCCGCCGGCCATCAGCTCGTGGGAGCAGTACGCGGACGACCTCGCCTGGGCCGTCCGAGGGGGTGCATTCGCCGACGCCTCGGAGTGGTGGTGGGAGCTGCGGCCGCACATCCGCTACGGCACGCTCGAGCTGCGGGTCCTCGACGTACAGGCGACTGTGGATCGGACCAGCGCGCTCGTTCGGTTCGTGCACGCTCTCGGGGCAGGGCTTGCCGACCTGCACTGTCGCGGTGAGCTGCCGCCGCCGGCGCCGACGTGGAGGATCGCGGAGAACCGTTGGGCAGCCCTACGAGACGGCGTCCGCGGCGACTTGCTCGACCTGCACACCGGCGTACGACGGTCCACCCGCGGCTGTCTGCACACACTGATCGATGTCGCGGAACCCTATGCGCCGGGCGGATTGGACGACGCGCGGGCGCTGGTGGACAACCCGCCGGTCGAGCATCTCCGGGCGCTCGGCCCCGACCGCGTCGTGCCCTGGCTGGCAGAGGTGTTCAGCGGCGTTTGATCGGCAGCGTGTGGGTGCCGTCGCAGAACGGCGGGATGCCGGTGCGTCCGCAGCGGCACAACGCGACGGTACGCCGGGACGCGGGGATCGGTTCGCCGTCCTCGTCCACGAGCTGAAAGTCGCCGCGGACCAGCAGCGGACCGTCCGGGTAGGCACGAATCTCGTTCATGAAAACGCTGTACCCACAGGCGAATCCGGGCGGGTACCTGGATGCATGCAGCTACCTTCCCCGCGTGGGCCGCTCAGCGGCTGGTTGACCAACCGGCTGACACGACGCGACCACGCAGCGCTCACCTTTGAGATCGAACGACTCGATCGCCCGTACGCCGACGAGGATCTGCAGCTCGCGCTGTGGATCGCCTACGAGCTCCAGTACCGCGGTTTTGACGGCGTGGACGCCGACTTCCAGTGGGATACCGACGTCATCGCGTTCCGGTCGAGGCTGGAGCAGCCCTGGAGCGATTGGCTCGAGGCGAACTGCCGAGTCACGCCGACCACGGAGCCTGTCGCGGTGCAACTGAAGGCGTTGATTGCTTCCGACGACGGTCCGCGCTTGGCGCCGTACCTGCGTCGGCATGCCACCAAGGAACAGTTCCGCGACTTCGTCCTCAACCGGTCCGTGTACCAGCTGAAGGAGGCCGACCCGCACAGCTTCGGCATCCCGCGGCTCGACGGCGCGGCCAAAGCGGCCCTGGTCGAGATCGAGGCCGACGAGTACGGCGGCGGCCGCCCCGAACGCATGCACTCCGAGCTGTTCCGTACGACGATGCGCTGGCTCGGCCTCGACGACAGCTACGGCTCGTACGTCGACGTCGTACCAGCCGTGACACTCGCGGTGTCGAACGTGATGTCGCTGTTCGCGATCCATCGGCGCTGGACCGGTGCGCTAGTCGGTCACCTGGCTGCACTCGAGATGACCTCGACCCTGCCCAATCGCCAGTACGCCGCGGGGGCCTTCCGGCTGGGCGCCTCGGAGGATCAGGCGGGTTACTTCACCGAGCACGTCGAAGCCGACGCCGTCCACGAACAGATCGCCGCCTACGACCTGTGCGGCAACTACGTCCAACAACACCCCGACGCAATCGCCGACGTACTCTTCGGCGCCAGCTGCTCCCTCACGATCGACAACCTCTTCGCCGAACACCTACTCACCAACTGGAAGTCGCCACGCCTAGCAAGCGTCTAGGATTTCGGCGATTTCGCCGGCGGTTGTGCGGACGATGTGGGGTAGGCGGTTCCAGCGGGCGACTTGGGAACCGAGAGCAATCTGGTCGAGCTCGTCGCGTCCGGTGGAGAAGGGGACCTCGCTGTCGTAGCGGCGCGAGTGCCATGCGCCGTTGCGGTAGTAAGTCTCGATGAAACCCTCGGGTGCGGCGGCCAATGGGTCGTGCGGCGCGATGGTCCGGACGTTGCCGTCAGTCGGGGCGGGAGCGGTCATGTCTGGTTACCTCCTTGCGTCGTTCGGCGGGCGAGGTCGTCGTTCGCCGGTAACCCGTCATCTGCCAGATGACAGAGAATTCTGTCATCGATTGGATGACATCGTACAGCAGTTCGGCGAAGAACGCAGCGTCCGGACAAGGCGCCGTGCCGGTTCGGGAATGGGTACCGGCGATCCATGTTCGAGGACTTCACGCTGGAGCAGTTCGACGTCGACGGTCAGCTCCTCCGGGTTCGGTACGGCGGACGCGGGCCGGCCGTCGTACTGCTCCACGGCCATCCGCGGACGCACACGACCTGGTACGCCGTCGCGCCGGAGCTCGCAGCAGCCGGATTCACGGTCGTCTGCCCGGACCTCCGCGGGTACGGCCAATCCGGCAAACCGGTCACCGACGCCGGCCACACGCCGTACTCCAAGCGCGCGATGGCCCGCGACATCGTCGGCCTGATGGACGCGCTGGGCCACGAACGGTTCGCCGTTGCCGGCCACGACCGCGGCTCGTACGTCGCCTACCGGACCGCGCTCGACCATCCCGACCGCGTCAGCAAGCTCGTCGTGATGGACAGCGTTCCGGTGGTCGAGGCGTTGGAACGCTGCGGCGCGGAGTTCGCCGCAGCGTGGTGGCACTGGTGGTTCTTCGCCCAGCAGGAAAAGCCCGCCGAGCGGGTTATCTGCGCCGACCCCGACACCTGGTACGAAGCCTGGACGAAGAACTCGCCGCAGGCTCTCGGCCCGGACAACCACGCCGACTTCCTGGCCGCAATCCGCAACCCGGCAACCGTGCACGCGATGCTCGAGGACTACCGGGCCGGCCTCACCATCGACCGACACAACGACGAACTCGATCGAGCCGCCGGACGCCGCATCGAATGTCCCACCCTCGCCCTGTGGTCCACCGACGACGACATGGAACAGCTATACGGCGATGTCGTCGACGTGTGGCGCCCTTGGTGCCGTGAGGTCGACGGCTACGGCATCAAGAGCACCCACCACATCGCCGAACGCAACCCCCACGACCTCATCCGGGCGCTCCGCACCTTCCTGTAACTGGACTACCGGGGCACGTCGCCGCGCCAGGTGCCGGTCTCGGCGCCGCGGCTCTCGATGAACGCCTTGAACCGCTGGAGATCCCCCTTCACACGGCCCTCCACCACACCGAACTTGTCACCGACCTTCTCCAGGAAACCTTCGGGGTCGATGTCCATCTGCGCGGTCACCCGGCTGGTGCTGTCGGACAGCTTGTGGAAGGTGACGACGCCGGCATGGTTGGGCCCAGAGTCGGACTTCCAGGCGATCCGTTCGTCCGGGTGCTGCTCGGTCACCGTGGCGTCGAACTCGCGCGTCGCGCCGCCGACCTTCACCACCCAGTGGTTGTGCGTCGCGTCCAGCTGGCGAATCTCCTCGACGCCTTCCATGAACTGCGGGAACGACTCGAACTGCGTCCACTGGTTGTACGCCGTCGTCACCGGCACGTCGACATCGATCGACTGCGTGATCGTGCTCATATCCCTTACCTGCCTTCCGTTTGTGCTCGCGACCCGGTTCCCTGCCACTTCGCCACGAAACACGATTTGGACAGGCTCGATCGGGGAACAGGTGGTCCCGTCTGGACGTGCACCAGGACAGGTGATGATTGATGCGATCGACCGGCCCGAGACGATCGGCAGCCCGGCGTGACCGGCTGGAACTGATCGTCACCACCGCGGCCTTCGCCCTCTGCCTCGCCACAGCCGTGTTCCTGGCCCTCTTCGGCTCGTCCCAGTTCCTGCTGTTCGTGGTCTCTCTGTGCGCGGCGGTCGCGCTGTTCGAGGTCGCGGTGACACTTACGACTCGTTTCAGGCCCTGAGTTTTCGGAGGAGATCTGCGTGGCTGATCGGATCCGCGTGGCGACGCTCAACATCTGGTGCCGTCACGGCGACTGGCCCGCCCGGCGCGACGTACTCCGCGAAGGATTCAAGCAACTGCGCCCGGACCTCGTTGCGCTGCAGGAGACCGTCGTCGACGAGGCCGGCGACCAGGTTCGCGAGATCTTCGGTGATGAGTACGCCGTACTGCACCAGGGCCGGCGTACGCCAGAAGGTGTTGGCTGCTCCGTGGTCAGCCGATGGCCGGCGGTGCGTGTCGAGGAGATCGATCTGTGCGTGACCGAGCGAGTGAACCCGCAGGACTTCCCTGGACGGTCGACCGCCGCAGAGTTCGAAACGCCCTTGGGGTCCGTGCTCTTCGTCAATCACAAGCCGAATTGGCAGGTCGGATACGAACGCGAGCGCGAATTGCAGGCCCTCGGCGTCGCACGGTGGATCGACGAGCTGGCCGCCGACCGGGACGACCTCCACGTCGTCCTGGCAGGCGATTTCGACGCAAGACCTGAAACAGGCGGCGTCCGGTTCCTCACCGGGCGGCAGTCTCTCGCCGACTACAGCGTGAACTACCAGGACGTCTGGGAGATGGCCCGCCCAGCTGAGGACGGACATACGTTCACCATCGAGAACCCGTCGATCGTGGCAGAGGCGGACTGGTCGCGGATCCCGCCCAGACGGATCGACTACATCATGGTCCGTTGCGACGACCGCGGCCCGACTCTCCGCATCCACTCCGCCGACCGCATCTTCGACACCCCGACCGAAGGCGTCCACGGCTCCGACCACTTCGGCGTCACCGCAGACCTCGAGTCCCTCACGTCCAACTGACCCCGACGCCAACTCACCCGGAGGGTGGCGCTCTCGTCTTCGCGGATATATGAATGACTCATGCATGAGAGCAATCTCTGGGCCGCGTGGACGCTGCGCAGCCACGACGCGCTGACCGCTGCGCTGCCGACGGGGCTCGGCCTGCGGGACGCGGCGGCGCTCACGTTGATCGGCAGCCATCAGGGCTGCTCCGCCGACTGGCTGTGGGCGCGGATCGGTCTGACCCAGTCGGGTACCGTCCGCCTGGTCGACCGGCTGGAAGGTCTCGGCTATCTGTCACGAGAGAAGGCCGGCAGATCCGTGCGACTGAGCCTGGTCGAGGCCGGAGAGGAAGCACTCCGAGGGTGGAACCAGGCACGCGAGGCCGCCAGTCGGGAGGTCTTGCGCGGGCTGACCACGAGTCAGCGCAAGCAGCTCGCGGCATTGCTCGCGCAAGGACTTCGCGAGACCGAACGGATCCGCGTCGACGCGGATACCACCTGCCGGTTGTGCGACTGGCGTGCCTGTCGCCAATGCCCGGTCGACAAGTCGGTGACGCAGCCGTGACGACCACGGTTCGTACTTCGACTCAGACGCTACCTACCGCGACCCTTTGGCTGGCGGGCGGATGGACGCTCTCCTCGACCGCCGACAGCTTTCTTCTGTTCGTGCTGCTCTGGATCGCAGGCCCACAAGGCTGGTCCGGGGTCGAGACCGCCATATTGGTCGTCGCCGTACGGCTGCCCACGCTTCTCGGCGGCGTACTCGGCGGGCGCGCAGTAGACAGGTTCGGACCGGTGCGCATGATGATGCTCGACGGCGCAGCCAGGACAGCGCTCATGGGCGGCCTGGTCATCGCCGGCGCCGACGGGACCTTCGACATCTGGATCGTGCTCGCCCTCGGAGCAACTGCCGGAGCCACTGCACCGCTCAGCTACTCGGCCGCCAGAACACTGATACCGCGCCAGGTCCCACCTGAACTGCTCGGCAAGGCCAACGCGTTGCTCAGCATCGGCGACCAGTTGCCGATGCTGCTCGGAGCCGTTCTAGCTGGGCCGGCGCTTTCCTTGCTCGGCCCGGGCCCAGCCTTCGTCCTTCCGCTTCTGATGATGCTCGGCGTGACGGCCATCGTGTTCGCTCTTCGCCGTACGCCGACGTACGACGTCGATCCTGTGCCATCGAGCCCCGGGCAAGCGCGCCGCCGCCGCCCGAAGGCCGTGATCGCCCTGATCGGGCTTTCCGTCGCGTACTACTTCACCTACGGACCCTACGAGACCGTGTTGCCCTACTTCGTCCGCGATCAGCTGGGGTCCGGCTTGGGCGGGTATACGTTGCTTTGGGCCCTGTTCGGCGGCACAGCGCTTCTGAGCCTGCCCGCTGCAGCCCGGCTCTCCCGCGGGCGACCGGGTCTCGTCAACGCGGTTGGCGCGATCGCGTGGGGCGGACTGATGCTCCCACTCGCGTTCACCGACCATTTGGTCATCGCCGCCGTGGGGTTTGCGGTCGCCGGTGCGATCTGGGGTCCGTACTCCGCGATCGAGACCACCGCACTGCAACGCTGGACCGATCCGCGTGACCACGGCAGGATCTTCGGCACCCAACGCGCCCTGCTGGCCCTCGCCGCTCCGATAGGCGCCGCAGCCGGAGCCGTAGCCGCCGACCAGTTCTCCCCCACACCGATCCTGGCCGCCTCCGCCACCGGCTGCACCCTGGCAGGCGCAATCGCCTGCGCCATCCCCACCCTCCGACGCCGCAGCAACGGCACGGATTGGTGATGTGCCCGCTTGTGAGCGATTGCACCGGGGTACCGGTTGTGGCTGGCGAACGCGTCGAGCTCGCGGGAAGAGGGTGGGGAAATGGACAAGTCAGCCTGGATCTTGGGCGTCATCGCACTGGTCGGTGCAGGTCGGCTGTGGCTCGCTTACCGAGCTGGGGAGCTTCGTCGCCCCGGCCACCGACGTCGGCATGCCTGAGTCTCTGTCGTGATCGGAGAGCAAAGCGCTGTCGTGGCCGGGCGATATCGGCTGGGTGTGCGGCTGGGCCGTGGCGGCATGGGCGAGGTCTACCGCGCGACTGACGAACTCCTGGGCCGCTCCGTCGCCATCAAGGTGATGCTGCCCGTGGCGGACACGCTCGCGGCCGAGGAGCGGTTCCGCAGGGAGGCCAGAGCTGCCGCGAAGATCGCCGATCCGCATGTCGTGACGTCGTACGACTTCGGTGAGTACGGCGATGGCTTTTACCTCGCGATGGAGCTCGTCGAGGGCCCGACCGTCGGCGAGGCGGTGCGCGAGTACGGACCCTTCACTCCCGCGCGAGCCGTCGACCTGGTTCGGCAGGCAGCACGCGGGCTCGCCGCGGCGCACCGCTGCGGCGTCGTACACCGTGACATCAAGCCCGGAAACCTCCTGCTGTCGGCGGACGGAACGCTCAAGATCACCGATTTCGGCATCGTCCGGCTCCTCGACGACAGTACGACGACGCTCACCGCGACGGGCCAGATCGTTGGCTCGAGCCACTATCTGGCGCCGGAGCGCATCGCAGGGCGGCCGGCCCTCCCGGCGTCCGACATCTATGCCTTGGGCTGCGTGCTTTACCAGCTGCTGACCGGCCACCCGCCGTTCACCGGTGACGACCCGGCCGCCGTCATGTACCAGCACCTCCAAGCGGAGGCACCGCGGCCTACAGAACTCCTACCGGCCATTCCCCCGGACGTCGAGGCTCTGCTGTTCTGGATGCTCGAGAAGGATCCGTCGAACCGGCCGACCGCTCAGCAAGTCGCAGCCGGCGCTACTCCGCCGCCTGTCGTAGACCGGACCGCAGACACCGTCGTACAAAGCAAGCCGACGCGGGCACGCGTTTCACGGCGGCAAATCCTCGCAGCGAGCGGGGCAACAATCGCCGTCGTCCTGGCAGCGACTGCCGGCGTTCTGCTCGACCGGACCGGCGTACCTCGGCCGCGAACGGATGATCTCCCCGCAAGCACCAGCTCGACCGTTCCGAGCTCACCCCGATCGACCGCGACCGCCCGGACGACTCCTGTCGCGAAGCCCACCAGCCGACCGGCCACGTCCGACGCGTCCACGTCGGCGCCGGTCAGAACCACTCCCCGCGGCCCCTCGACGAAGCCGCAGCCGCCACAGAAGTCGCCGGGCAAAGACCACCACAAGACCCCGAAACCACACCCGCACAAGAAGCCGTGAGGCCGACGCTCGCGGGTAAAGCAAATGAATGAATCAAACAATTCTTTCACTGCACTAGGTGATGTTACGGGCGCGTAGAAGGAAAGTTACACCGGACGTGTTCCAGGTCGTTTGCTGGTGAAACCGCGGGGTACCCGAATGAAGTCATTACGGGGGTCGTCCTATGCAGGAGGGTCCATGGGAATCGGGATTTCGGTGTTCTTTCTGGCACTCGGCGGAATTCTGGCGTTCGCCGTCCACGACGGTATCGCCGGCGTCGACCTGACCGCGGTCGGCTACATCTTGATGGGTGCCGGCGTGATCGGCCTGGTGGTTGCTCTGATTTTCGCGAACCAGCGCGCACACACCAGCCACGTTTCTGTCCAGGAACGTCGCAACATTCAGGAATGACGGTCGTCTGATGGCAGAGAACCAGCACCATGAGCACGATGCCCGCTCGATCCTGCTGCGGTCACTCCTCCGCAGGGTTGCGGACGATCCATTTCCGTCCACCACGATGCTCGACATGATCGAGGACCTGCTGAGACCGGACGAGGTCTCGATGTATGTGGCTCTTCTGGTCCGGAAGATCGATTCCGAGGTCTTCCCGAGTATCCCCATGCTGCAGCGTCTCGCAGCCCTGGCCCAATGATCTGCCAATAGCTCGCGGGGAATTCAGAAACCAATTGAGGGAGTAACCGATGAACACGACCGCAAAAGTGGCCGCAGCGGTCGCGAGTGGATACCTGCTCGGCCGCACGAAGAAACTCCGGCTCGCCATCACGGTCGGTGGCCTGCTGGCCGGCAAGCGCATCGCGACCGATCCCCGCGGGATCGCCCACCAGTTGAACGGCCTGATCGAGCAGAACCCCGAGTTGTCGCGGCTGTCCGGGCAGGTCCGGGGCAAGCTCGTGCAGGCCGGACGTGACGCCGCGATCGCCGCTGCGAGCCAGCGACTGAACAAGGTCAGTGACTCCATTCGCGGACGTACGGACAAGCTGTTGGCTGGTCCGGGCGACGCACCCTCCTCGCGTTCTGACGACGAGGATGAGGACCAGTACGAGGACGACGAGTACGACGACGCCTACGAGGACGACGAAGGCGGCGCAGGCGACGAGGCCGACGAGGCCGACGAGGACGACGAGGCCGAGGACGACGAGGACGAGGACGACGAGGACGACCGCGAGGACCGCGGGCAGGACCGGTCCGGGGAGGACTCCGAGGACGAGAGCGCTCCGGACGACGAGGTCGGCGAACGCCGCCGCGGCCGCCGGCCGAGGCGAGGACGCCGTACCTCCAGCAGCGGATCAGCTGATGACAGGCCGTCCAGCGGTGGATCGTCCCGCAGGTCGTCGGGCAGCGGACCGTCGCGCCGGTCCAGCGAGGGATCTCCCCGCAGGTCGTCGAGCAGGTCGACCAGCGGCGGAACGTCACGCAGGTCGTCGAGCGAGTCCTCGGGCAGCGGCTCGTCGAGTCGGCGGCCGTCCGGTCGCCGTAGCGGTAGCCGCTCCTCGGACAGCAGCTCCTCCGAGAGCAGCTCGGGCGGCAGTAGCTCGGGCGGCGGCTCCGGCGGCGGCTCGGGCGGCGGCAACGGCCGCAGTAGCTCCGGCGGCAGCTCCAGCCGGGGCGGCTCAAGCCGCAGTAGCTCCGGTGGCAGTAGCTCCGGTGGCAGCAGCTCCGGTGGCAGCAGCTCCGGTGGCAGCAGCACTGGCGGCTCCGGCGGCAGCGGCTCCGGCGGTAGCAGCAGTAGCTCCAGTAGTAGCTCGAGAGGCGGTGGGCGTCCGGCGCGTAAGGCTACGGCCAAGAAGACCGCGGCCAAGAGCGCGGCGAAGAAGACCACCTCCGCAGCCACGCGGCCCGCCAAGAAGGCGCCGGCCAAGAAGGCGCCTGCGAAGAAGGCCGCAGCCAAGAAGACCTCCGCCCCGCGCAAGACGGCGGCGAAGAAGACCGCAGCAGCGAAGAAGACAGCCGCGAAGAAGACAGCGGCCAAGAAGACCGCGGCGAAGAAGACCGCAGGTTCCGCCCGGAAGCGTGGGTGACGGTGATGGCCGACCAACAGACCAAGGACAAAGCGCTCGAGAAGGCGCAGCCTGATTTCCTGTCGTCGATCCTCGACGAACTGCCGCTCGACCGGCTGAAGAGCGAAGTGCAGGACGCCCTGACCGCAGTGGCCGAGCGCGCGATCGACGCGGCCGGTGACAAGGTCACCGACCTGACCACCAGGCTCACCGACGTCGCAGACGGCGGCAGCCTGCTCGGTGGCGGCCTCAAGGGCGGGATGCTGGCCGGCGCGCTCAAGGGAGGGCTCTCCAGCGTGATGGGCAAGGCGAAGGACGCGCTCACCGGCGGTGGCGGTGGCGGTGGCGGTGGCAGCAAGCCGGGAAAGGCGACCAAGGCCACGAACATCGTCGAGTCCGTCGATGTCGGTGTGCCGATCGATATCGTCTACGACCAGTGGACGCAGTTCCAGGACTTCCCGAGCTTCATGAAGAAGGTCGAGAACGTCGAGCAGCAGTCCGAGGAGAAGGTCACCTGGAAGGCGAAGATCGTCTGGTCGCACCGCACCTGGGAGGCCACCATCCTCGATCAGGTCCCGAACGACCGGATCGTCTGGCGCTCCAAGGGTCAGAAGGGGCATGTCGACGGCGCCGTCACCTTCCACGAACTGGCGCCGAACCTGACCCGGATCCTGGTGGTGCTCGAGTACTACCCGCAGGGCCTGTTCGAGCGGACCGGGAACATCTGGCGCGCCCAGGGCCGACGTGCCCGGCTGGAGCTGAAGCACTTCCGCCGGCACGTGATGACCCGGACCATCCTCGAGCCGGACGAGGTCGAGGGCTGGCGCGGGGAGATCCACGACTCGCAGGTCACCCGCGGGCCCGACGAAGAGGACAGGTCGGACGAGTACGGCGAGGACACCGGCGAGGACTACGGCGACGAGGCCGACGACCAGGACGACCGGGACGACCAGGACGACGCCCGAGACGACCAGGACGACGTACCTGAGGACGAGTACGACGACTCCGACGAGTACGACGACGAGGAGGAGCCGGACGACGAGGCCGAAGAGGACGAGGCCGACGACGGCGAACCCGAGGACGAGTACGCGGACGACGAGTACGACGACGAGCCCGACGAGGCTGATGAAGCCGACGAGGCCGACGAAGCCGAAGGCGACGACGCCGAGGAAGACGACGAGGCGTACGACGACGAGGACGAGTACGACGAGCCCGAGGAAGCCGATGAGGCTGACGAGGACGACGTGGCTGACGAGGACGACGTCGACGACATGGCCGAGGACGAGGCCGACGACGGCGCGGACGACGAGTACGAGGACGAGGACGCGTACGACGACGAAGAGGACGAGGACGAAGAGGACGACCGGCCGTCCCGCCGGCGGGCAAGCTGACGACAGGATTGGGAGGTAGTACCCATGACGGTTTCGGCCGTTGGACAACGCCGCTCAGGTGGCGGATATCTGGAACGCCCCGCCCCGAGCGGCCTGGCCGATGTCATCGACAGCATCCTCGACAAGGGCCTCGTGATCGACGCCTACGTCCGGGTTTCGCTGGTCGGCATCGAGCTGCTCACCATCGACGCCCGCATCGTGATCGCGAGCGTGGACACCTATCTGCGGTTCGCCGAGGCGACCAACCGGCTTGACCTGTACGAGCACGGCGGCAAGGACCTGCCCGAGATGATCGGACAGATGCAGGAGAGCGGCGGGCGCGGTCGGACCAAGGGCATCCTCAGCGGCGCGAAGGAGGCGATCCTCGGCTCCGACGACGAGGACGAGGACGAGGAGCAAGAGCGCGTGGAGCGGCCGCGGCGCCGGCCCCCGAGTAAGGCCGCGGCGCGCCGCCGGAGGTCGGACAGCGAATGAGCGAAGCGGACGAACTGTGCTACGTCTACGGCATCACGTACGACGGCGTGAAACTGCCCGAGGGCGTCGACGGACTCGACGACCGGCCGATCGATCTGGTGCGCGACGGGGTGCTGGCAGCCGTGGTCAGTGACGTCGCCAGCGGCCACCGGATCGGACGGAAGGCGCAGCTCCTTGCGCACTGCCGGGTCCTCGACGCCCTCGCCTCCCAGGCCGCGGTCATCCCGCTCCGCTTCGGCACGGTGGTCGCCGGTCGCGCAGCCGTGGCCGAGGATCTCCTGGAAGCCCAGGCGGAGCGGTTCAAGGCGATCCTCGAACAGCTCGACGGCCGGTCGCAGTTCACGCTGCGCGCCCGCTACGACGAGGAGCGCGTGCTGACCGAGATCGTCGCCGAGGATCCCCGGGTCGCCGAACTGCGGGAGCAGACCCGCGGCAGGCCCGAGGACTCGACCATGAACGCGCGCATCCAGCTCGGCGAGCTGGTGTCGTCCGCCCTGACTCGCAAGCGCGAGGTGGACACGCCTGCCGTGCTGGAACCGATCGCCTCGCATGCCGCGGCGTACAGCATGCGGGAGGGACGCGGCGGTGTCGACCAGCTGGTCGACGTCGCGTTCCTGGTCGAGGACGACAAGCGGTCCGAGTTCGACCGGGCCGCCGAGTCCGTCGCGCGCGCCCTGACGGGGCGTGTCCGGCTGCAGCTGATGGGCCCGACCGCGCCGTACGACTTCGTTCCTGAGGGTTGAGCATGGGTCTCCTGTCGGGTCTTCTCACGCTGCCGCTGGCGCCGCTGCGTGGCACCGTCGCGGTCGCGGAGCAGATCCGGCAGCAAGCGATGCGCGAGTACTACGACCCGGGACGGATCCAGCGTCAGCTCGAAGATATCGAGCGGCTGCGGTCGGAGGGCCTCATCGACGAAGCGGATGCGGAGGCGCTCGAGGAGGAGCTGCTCGAACGTCTACTGGCCGGCCGCGAGCTGATGGAAGGAGGGCGCTGAACGATGGCGACCCCACGGAAGACCACCACCTCAGGTACTGCTGAGAAGGTATCCCCCCGCAGGGACGCTGCTCCCCGGAAGAAGGCGGCCGCGCCACGCAGGACAGCCGCGAAGCGGACCGCCCCCGAGGCAGCTGAGCAACCGTCCGAGCAGAGGCCTGAGAAGGAATCCAGGGCGGCCCGCAACGGTCGCGTGCCGATGCGGCAGGTTGTGCTGCGGGCGGCCGGCGAGCTGCAGGAGCTGATCGGACGTGATCCGGAGAGTGTCGTCGGCGTCGAGCGCCTGGACGGCGACGAGTGGAAGATCCAGGTCGAGGTGGTCGAGTCGCAGCGGATCCCGGACACCACGTCGATCCTCGCGGTCTACGAAGTACTTGCCGACAGCAACGGATCCCTGGTGTCGTACCGCCGCGCCGACCGTTATGTGCGCGGCAAGTTCGAGGAGCGGGCCGGCTCATGACCATGCAGTCGCAGCCGTACAACGCCGCCGGCGGCCGGCCGCAGCCGGACAGCCTGGCGGACCTGCTCGAACGGGTGTTGGACAAGGGCATCATCATCGCCGGTGACATCAAGATCGATCTGCTCGAGATCGAGCTGCTGACGATCAAGATCCGGCTGCTGGTGGTGTCGGTCGACAAGGCGATGGAGATGGGCATCGACTGGTGGACCCGGGACCCGATGCTTTCCAGTAAGGCCCGCGGATCCGACGAGGTCGACGGCTCGGACAGCGACGAGCTCGAGGACCTGCGGCGGCGGGTCGCGCAGCTCGAGGCGGAGAGGGAGGAGCTGGAGGCCGACCATGGCTGAGACCGGCGCCTACATCTACGCCGCCTGCCGCCGGATCGAGCCCGGCGCTCTCGACGGCATCACCGGCTTACGCGACGCCCCGTTGCGGATCCTGCACCACCGCGACCTGGCCGCGGTGGTCAGCACGGTCGACCTCGACGAGTTCGGCGAGGCAGCGCTCAGGCGTCACTTCGAGGACCTCGATTGGCTCGAACAGGTGGCCCGCCGGCATGACGAGATCATCCGCGCGGTCTGGCTCGCGAGCGGTCTGGTCGCGCCGTTCCGGCTCGCCACCATCTGCCGCACCGACGACAGCGTCCGGGAGCGCCTCGAGACCAGGTACGACGAACTCACCCGCGCGCTGGACCGGGTCGAAGGCCGCAGCGAGTGGAGCGTCAAGGCGTTCCTGCCCGCGGAGCCCGTGAACGACACGGACGACACGGACGACACGGACGACGAGGGCGCGTCGACAGGTACGGCGTACCTGCTGCGGCGCCGTCGTGAGCTCGATCAGCGGCAGCAGGCGGCCGTCGACGCCGAGGCGATCGCCGAGGAGCTCCACCACGAGGTCGCCGCCTCTGCGCAGGCGTGCCGTCGGCTGCCACCTCAGGACCGGCGCCTCACCGGCTACCCCGACCCGATGATCCTGAACGGAAGCTATCTCGTCGACGACCGTGATGCCGGGTCCTTCCGGGCCGTCATCGACCAGCTCGTCGCGCAACGGCCCGCCGTACGGCTGATGGTGGACGGCCCGTGGCCGCCGTACTCATTCACCACGCTGGAGTCGACGTGACCGAGGTCGATACCCGTCTGCAGAGCCAGCCGATCAGCGTCGTCGACCTGCTCGACCGGCTGCTGGGGACCGGCGTCGTCCTGGCCGGCGAAGTCGTCATCTCGCTGGCCGGGGTCGACCTGGTCCAGGTGCATCTCGCCGCGGTGATCCGCACGGTGACGGACGAACTGGAGACGATGCGATGACCCAGCTCCCCCAGCGCCTCGAGACGGATGCCGATCATGTCGAACGTGACCTGGTCCGGCTGGTCCTGACGATCGTCGAGCTCGTTCGTCAACTCATGGAACGGCAGGCCCTGCGGCGAATGGACGCCGGCGGGCTGTCCGACGACCAGGTCGAGGAACTCGGCCTCGGCCTGATGCGCCTCGAGGAAGCGATGACCACCCTGCGGTCCCGCTTCGACCTGACCCCGGCAGACCTGAACCTCGACCTCGGGCCGCTGGGTTCCCTCCTCGACCAATGAGGTGAAGTCATGCGAGTACTACGAGGTGCGGGTGGCGCCGGGCTCTGGATCGTGGCCACCCTGCTGATGCTGGTCGCTCTGATCCTGTGCGTGACCATCCTGCTGCTGCCGATCGGGATCCCGCTGTTCGCCGTCGGGCTCCGCCTGTACATGCGCGGCGTGAAACTGTTCCTGCCCCGTCCGAAGGACGTCCGGCAGGCGGGCGAGAAAGCCGCCAAGGACCTGGGCAAACGAGCGCACCGGACGAAGAAGGATGTCGGCAAACGGGCCCACCACACCAGAAAGGACGTGGGCAAACGGGCGCACCGGACCCAGAAGAAGGTCGGCAAACGGTCCCGGCGGCTCTGGTCGTCAGTGACCGGGCACTGAGGAGCCCGTCATGAGACTGGTCGTGAGGTTGCTGGTCAACGCGGTCGCGCTCGGGGTCGCGATCTGGGCGCTGTCGGGGATCACGCTGCGCGGATCGAGCACGACCGCGCGCGTCATCACACTGCTGGTCGTCGCCGCGATCTTCGCGGTGATCAACTCGTTCGTGCGGCCGCTCGCCAAACTGCTCTCGCTGCCGTTCATCGTGCTGACGCTGGGTCTGCTGATCTTCGTGATCAACGCGCTGATGCTGCTACTCACCTCGTGGATCAGCGGCGCGCTCGGCCTCGCGTTCCATGTCGACGGCTTCTGGACCGCGCTGGTCGGCTCGCTGATCGTGAGTGTCGTGAGCTGGCTGCTGAATGTCTTCCTGCCCGACGATCTCGAAACCTGATGAAGGAGTGACCATGGCCAAGGAATCCCTGGGCGACAAGCTCGAGAAGCAGGTGCAGAACCTCAAGGGCGGATTGAAGGGCGTCGCCGAGAAGCTCACCGCCGAGGACACCGAACCGCGCACCGACGCGATGGCCGGCCCGATCAGTGGATCCCGCCCACCGACCCAACGCGAACGCGAACAGACCAAGGAGCAGTTGTACGCCGAAGCCCAGCGGCTCGACGTGAAGGGCCGCTCGACGATGACCAAGTCCGAATTGGAGAAGGCGATCCGCGCTGCTCGCCGCTAGGCCGCGAGCGGCATGTTTTGGCGCGAATGCGGGCACCGGACAGTGCTGTCGCGTTGACGGCACGGCGACGCCGATCTGGTTGGACCATCAGCCTGTCACCGGCCCGCCCTATTCGTGAAAGAGAAGCGCTATGAAGCGGGCCGCAGGCATCAACGAAGCACGATCGATCCTCACCACGTGGTTCGGCGTCGAAGCCGCCGACTGTGACGAACTGCTCCGCACCTGGTCGGAGCAGACCCAGGCGCCGGCCGGCAAGCTCGCCGCCGTGCTGATCCACGAGATCTGGGAAGGCGAGCCAACCGTCGAGGACCGAGTACTGGTCCGCTTCCTGGAGGAACGCCTCCGCCGTCTACCCGTCGACGCGGCAAACTCACCGGCCGGTGAGCGCCGCGACGACGGAGAAGCAGTCCACGCCTTGACGCCGCACCGATGACGCAGTGCCTGCGGATTGGGGGCGGGTACTGAAGGACATGGCATCTGTTTGGACGGAGACCGCCGAGATCCCGCAGTACGGCGCACTCGAGGATGACGTGACTTGCGACGTCGTCGTGGTCGGTGGTGGCTGGATCGGGCTGACGACAGCCCTGCTCCTGGCCGAGGAGGGCGCCGGCGTGGTGGTGATCGAAGGTGGACGCGTCGCCAGACGCACCAGCGGAAACACCACGGGCAAGGTCACCTCGCAGCACGGCGCGATCTACGCGGCGCTGCGAGACCGGCACGGCGACGACGTGGCCCGGCTGTACGCGGATACCAACCAGAACGCGGTGACGCAGGTGGCCACGCTCGTCGACCGGCTGGGGATCGACTGCGATTTGTCCAGAACGCCGTCGTACGTCTACACCACAGACCCGGCGACCAGCCTGCTCGATGAAGCCGAAGCTGCGGCCCAACTCGGACTGCCTGCGCAGCTTGTCGACGGCCACGAGGTCGGCGTGCCGGCGGTTGACGCGGTGCGGTTCGACGACCAGCTCCAACTGCATCCGGTTCGCTACCTGGCCGGGGTTGCGCGGGCCCTCGTCGACGCCGGCGGTCGTATCTACGAGCAGAGTCGCGCGATGTCCATCGACGACACGGACGGCGGGGTCGAGGTGAAGGTTGCGTCCGGCAACGTTGTACGGGCGCGGCACGCCGTGACCGCAACTCTGCTGCCGATCGGAACCATCGGCGGGTACTTCGCCCGGAACGCACCCGAGCAGTCGCACGGCATCGCCGTACGGCTGCCGGTCGAGGCCCCGACGGGAATGGCCATCTCCGTCGACGCGCCGGTCCGCTCCACCCGGCCCTGGCCCGGCGGAGGCCCGACCGGGCTCATCGTCGTCGGCTCAGGTCACAAGGTCGGCCGGGCCGACGACACGACAGCGGCGTACCAGGCGTTGGTGGATTGGGTCGGGTCGACCTGGAACTTCGATGCACAGCCGGAGTTCCGCTGGTCCGCGCACGACTACGCCAGCGCGGATCTCCTGCCGTACGTCGGACGCGCGCCTGGCAACGAAGGAATCCTGATCGCCACCGGCATGCACAAATGGGGCCTCAGCAACGGCACCGCCGCGGCCGGCGTACTTCGCGACCTGATTCTCGGTCGCGACAATCCGGCGGCGGCCCTGTACGACGCCGGCCGGATCGGCGACGCCCGGGCGGTTGCCGCAATGATCAAGACCAACCTCGAGGTGGGCAAGGAGTTCGCCACCGGTCACGCAGCGCGGATCCTGACCAGCGGCCTCGACCATCTCGAAGTCGGGGAAGGCGGGCTGTACAACCGCGACGGCCGGACGGTCGGCGCCTACTGCGACCAGGACGGCGAACTGCACACGGTCAAACCGGTCTGCACGCACCTGGGATGCAGCCTGAGCTGGAACCAGGCCGACACGACCTGGGACTGCAGTTGTCACGGCTCCCGGTTCTCCCCCGACGGCTCCGTCCTAGACGGCCCCGCCACCCGATCACTCGACACCGCCTGATCAAACCATCTAGAGCAACGACACCCGGTGCTCCATGCGCCGCAACACCGAGTCGGCGATCTCGACGCCCCACCCTGGGGCATCGGAGAGGACTACCTCGCCGTTGTGGGCGACCGGGAACGGCTCGTAGACGTGCATGGACGAGGCGTCTTCGATGGTCCATTCGTGGAAGAGGTTGCAGGCCGGCATCGCAGTCACCAGATGCGCGGTGAAGATCGCCGTCAGTGATCTGCCCGATGAATGCGGTACGCACGGGAGCCCGGCAAGGTTCGCCAGCTCGGCAACCTGCCGGGCGCGCGTGATGCCGCCGATGTAGCAGACGTCGGGCTGGATGACGTCCGCCACGCCGTCCTGGATGATCCGCCGCAGGGTGTCGACGGAGAACTCCTGCTCCCCCAGCCCGACGGGGATGTCTAGGGCTGCCGCGACGCTCCTGGCGTTCTCGTACTCCCAGAACGGCACCGGCTCCTCGAAGTGCAGATAGTCGTATTCCTCGAGCAGCCGCCCGATCCGGACCGCCTGCCCGGGTGAGTAGGCGCCGTTCGCATCCGCGCTGAGCTCGATGTCGTCGCCGAGCTCCTTGCGCAACAGCGGAACCAGCCGCCAGGTCCGGCCGGTCCGCGACTCGGCATCGCGACCGTTGCGCTCACCGATCTTGATCTTCACCGCGCGGAACCCGTGCTCGGCGACGGCCGCGACCATCCGGTCGACCTCTTGCTCGGGCGTCGTGTCACGACGCATCCCCGACCCGTAGACCGGCACCGACGGCCGGAACTTTCCGCCGAGCAGCTGGTAGACCGGCTGGGACCTCGCCTTCCCTACGAGGTCCCACAGGGCGGTGTCGACACCGGCCAGCGCCCGGAACAGGAAGCTGCCGAAGTACTTGTACTCCGCACGCGCGCACTCCTCGGCCAGCGTCATGACATCGAACGGGTCGCGGCCGAGATAGTTCCGCGCGACCAGGGTGTGCAACACCTCCCCGGTGATCCGGGCCTCGGAGTGCGCGGTCTGCCCGTAGCCTTCGAGACCGTCGTCGGTCCGAACGCGGACGATGCAGCCGTGGCCGTCGAACGTCTCGATCGAGGTGATCCTGGTCAAAGCGATTCCGCCCGCGCCGGCAGCTTGTAGAACGCCCGGGCGTTCTCCGTGTAGATGCTGTCCCGCTGCTCCGCGGACAGCCGGACCTTGAAGGCGTGCCGGGGATGGTCGAAGTCCCAGTGCGGATAGTCCGTGGAGAACATCACCTTGTCGGTGCCGCCGAGGTGCTCGAACACCTTCTGCAGGTCGGCCGGCCGATGCGGTTCCTCGATCGGCTGCGTCGTCATCCAGAAATGGTCGCGCAGGTACTCCGACGGCCTCCGCCGTACCTGTGGCACCTCGTCGCGGAACCGCTCCCAGTGCGTGTCCATCCGCCAGGCCAGCGACGGCAGCCAGGCGAACCCGCCTTCGATCAACGCGATCCGCAGATTGGGCAGCCGTTCGAAGATCCCGCCGAAGATCAGGCTCGCCACATGCGCCTGGAACGCCGCGGACATCCCCGCGTGGTCCTCCAGGTAGAACGACGGCCAGCCCGCACTGCTGATCGGTACGCCGCGAACGCCCCCGCCGTAATGAATCCCGATGGGCAGGTCGTGCCGGGCGGCAGCCTCGTACATCTTCCAGTACCTGCGATCGCCGAGCGGCGCCGAGCTGCGCGCGACCAGGAGCACCTGCACGAACCCCGGATGGCCGGCGAGCCGCTCGATCTCCGCGACGGCCTGCTCGCTGTGCTCCGCCGGCACGATCATGCCCGAGCGCAGCCGCGGCTCCGGCTCCAGCCACTCCTTGATCTGCCAGTCGTTGGTTGCCGCCGACAACGCCGCGGAGAACTCCGGATCGAGCTGGCTGCCCGAACCGCTGAGCGGGCCGAGGATCCCGAACTCGACGTTCAGTCCGTCGAGATGCTGTTTCTGCATGAACCCGAGATCGGCGCCCGCGGGCAGCCCCGACGGCGGGAAAGCGTCGTACCGGGCCGGTGATCCCTTCGGATACACGTTCCCCGAGTGCTGGCGGGAGCCGAAGGTCCTCAGATGGCGAAGCCAGCGATTCGAGAGATAGGGCTCCAGAGCACCGGGGGCCATCACGTTGTGGATGTCGCAGTCGATGATCATCTGTTGCGCAGCGGTACGGCGCGCGGCCCGCGGCTGCGTCTGTGTCTGTGTCGGCGTCATGAAAGCCTCCTGTACGTCGCGTGCGCGTTGCCGGACATGATCTTGGTCTGCAGCTCGCCGGAGATCCCCTCCGGCAGCGCGTCGGCGGAGTTCGCGAAGTGCGCGTGCGGATAGTCGGTGGAGAACATCAACATGTCGTCGCTGAGCAACTGATCGATGACGTCGAGCAGGTACTGCGGGACGGCCGGCCGGTCGAGCGGCGCGATCGTCATCCGGACGTGGTCGCGGATCACCTCCGACGGCGGACGCTCCACCCACGGAACCTCACGACGCAATCCCTTCCAGTCCTTGTCGAACCGCCACATCAGCGGCGGCAGCCAGCTGAAGCCGCCCTCGATCGTCGCGACCTTCAGCTCGGGGAACTCGACGAAGACACCTTCGGTGACGAAGCTCATCAGCTGGGTCTGGAACGCCAGCGGAACGTTCACGTAGTCCTCGACGAAGTACGTCGGCCAGCCGACCGGCGTCACCGGATTGCCACTCGAACCACCGGCGAGGACGCCGACCACGAAGCCGGCGGCCTGCGCTGCCTGATAGATCGGCCAGAATCCGCGCCGACCGAGCGGCTCACGGCTGCGCGACGGAACCGTCACCTGGACGAACTGACTGTGCTCCGCGGCCCACTCGACCTCCTTCGCCGCGAAGGCCGGATTCTGCAGCGGGAGTACGGCGGATCCGCGCAGCCTGTCGTCCTGCTCCAGCCACTCGTGCAACTGCCAGCGATTCAACGCCCGCGCGAGCGCGGCCGCCAGGTCGTCGTTGTGGATCGAGTCGATGGCGTAGGTGCAGTTCACGATCGCGTACTGCAACTCCCACGGGTCGAGCAGCTGCCCCTGCAGGAGCTCGAGGCTCGACCCGGCCGGCCCCTGCTCCGGTCGGGATCCGTCGAGGAACAGATTCGGCGCGTTCGACGGATAGAGGTCCGACGGCAGTCCGCCCATGCCGGACTCGGTGATGTAGTCACGCCACCGCGCCTCGAGATACGGGAAGAGGTTCTTCAGCCCGGGGAGATTGATATGTACGTCGGTGTCGACCAGGTCGAGTCCGGTCCATTGCGGGGGCCGGGCGTAATTCTCAAGTTGTTGTACAGCCACGTGATCTCACCTTTCACAGGTCGAGGACCAGTCGGGACGACAGCGCGCGGGAGACGCAGATCATCATCGTGTCGTTGGCGGCGCGCTCGTCCTCGTCGAGAACGGAGTCGCGATGGTCCGGAACGCCTTCCAGCACAGTTGTCTGGCAGGTCCCGCAGGTGCCTTCCTCACAGTTCGACAAGACGAAGATCCCGGCCTCGTCCACGACCTCGAGGATGGATCTGTCCGGCGGTACGACGAGCACCTCGTCGCTGTCGGCGAGTTCGATCTCGAACGACGTGTTCGGCGGTACACCGGTCAGCGGCCGCGGCGCGAACCGCTCCACCTGCAGGGTTTTGTGCGGCCAATGCGCACTCCGCGCCTCGACGGCGGCGATCAACGGCTCGGGACCGCAGCAGTAGATCAACGTGCCGGGCTGCGGTTCGGCCAGGAGTCGATCCAGTTCGATCAGGCCGCGAAGGTCCTGCGGCCATTCGAGCACGCGCGCGGGATCGATCCTGCCGACCTCGTCCCGATAGGCCATCGACGCCTCGCTGCGACCGCCGTACACCAGCCGCCAGTCGGCGCCGGCTTCATGTGCGGCCTTGATCATCGGGATGATCGGCGTGATTCCGATGCCGCCGGCAATGAACAGGTACCGCGGCGACTCGTGCAGCGGGAAGTGGTTGCGCGGCCCGGTCGCCGTCAGTACGTCGCCGGCGCGGACCCGCTCGCACAGCACGATCGAGCCACCACGGCTCTCCGGCTCCCGCAGTACGGCGATGCGCCACCGGCCGCGGTCCTCGGGATCACTGCACAGTGAGTACTGCCGGAGGAGGCCGGGCCGAATCTCCACGTCGACGTGGCTCCCCGGCGTCCACGACGGCAGCTCCGAGCCGTCGTCCGCGACGAGCACCAGCTCCGTCACCCCGACCGAGATCTGCCTGGTGGACTGCACCCGCAACGGGATGGTGGTCTCGCCCACCATCGCGGCGGCGTCAGATATTGACAATGACATAGTCGCGATCGACCTCGACCTCATACGTCTCACCGGAGTACGGGCCGGGCTGGAAACCGGCCGCGGACAGCTCCGGATTCTTGGCCAGCGTCTCCCCGGACTCCACTCCGGCGGGATAGGCCTTCACCTTGGTCTTCGCGGGGTCGAACCAGGACTGCCCGGTGGCGATCTCGAACTCCCAGCCGTGCCAGGGACAGCGGATGATCTCCCCGCGCATGATGTAGTCGTAGTTCCCCGGCCGGTCCGACCGGACCAGTCCGGACGTCACGCCCTCGCACATCGGTCCGCCGCCGTGCGGGCACAGGTTGCGGATCGCGTAGTAGTTGCCTTTGACATTGAACACGCCGATCGACCTGTTGGCGATCTCGACCACCTTCCGCTGGCCGGGGGCAATCTCGTCGACCGTCGCCACGACGTACTTGGTCACAGTGTCTCCTTGTCCACGAGCATCAGAGGCATCATTTGATTCCGGTCATCGAGATCCCGCGGGTGAAGTACTTCTGCGCGAACACGAAGACCAGGACGGTCGGGATGATGGCCAGCGTCGCGCCCGCCATCAGCGGGCCGTACTGCGTGCTGTCCTGCGTCTGGAAGAACGCCAGCCCGACCGGGACGGTGAACTTGTTGACATCGCTGAGGTAGACCAACGGGCCGAAGAAGTCGTTCCAGACGTTGACGAAGGTCAGCACTGCCAGCGTGGCCAGAGCCGGTTTCGACAGCGGCAGGATGATGCTCACGAAGATCCGGAAATGACTCGCTCCGTCGACCAACGCGGCCTCGTCGTACTCCTTGGGAATCGTCATGAAGAACTGCCGCAGCAGGAACGTGCCGAACGTGTTGGCGACGATCGGCGGGACGATCAACGGGAAATGGGTGTCTATCAGGCCGGCTTTCACGTACGCCGAGTACAGCGGCAGCACCATCAGCATGTCCGGGATCATCAGCGACGCGAGCAGCAGCCCGAAGGCCGCGTCCCGGCCGCGGAACTGCAGCCGCGCGAAGCCGTAGGCGCCGAGGGCGCAGACCATCAGCCGGCCGATGATCACCAGCACCGTGATGTAGGCGCTGTTCCCGAGGAACCGGATGAACGGCAGGACGCCGTTGTCGACCAGGTACTCGTAGTTCTCGAACGTGAACGGGTTCGGCAGCAGATGCGGCGTCAGGCTGATCACGTCGCCCGGCTCCTTGAACGAGCTGGACAACATCCACAGGAACGGGCCGATGGCAATCAACGCCACGACGACGCAGACGACGTACGTCGCCGTCGGCGCGACGACCCGGCCGACCCAGCGTCGCCGTACCTCGCCGTGGTCCTGCACCGGTGCCGGCGATCGTGGCGGAGCGAGCTTCGCGCGCGTGTCTTCGATCGTCATTGATAGAACACCCACCTCTTCGACAGGCGGTTCTGGATCCAGGTGACGGCGAGCAGCACAGCGAAGAGCACGATCGCCAGCGCCGATGCGTAGCCCATCCGTCGCAGCGAGAACGCCTCGTACCAGAGGTGGTAGATGTAGACGTAGGTGCCATCGCCCGGTCCGCCGCCCGTCATCACCAGGATGAGCGCGAAGACCTGGAAGGAGCCGATCGTCTGCAGGATCAGCAGCAGGAAGATCGTCGGGGTGAGGAACGGCAACGTCACGTGGAAGAACCGGGAGAACCGGCCGGCCCCGTCCAGGGTGGCCGCCTCGATCAAGGTCTCCGGGACCCCTTGCAGGCCGGCCAGGACGATGACCATGTTGAAGCCCATGTTCGCCCAGATCGCCGTCACGATCACCGCGGCCATCGCCGACGCGGGTTCACCGAGCCAGTGCGGTCCGGTGATACCGAACGACGCCAGTACCGCGTTGATGACGCCGTACTGATCGCTGAACACCCATCGGCTGATCACGCCGACCGCGACCAGCGACGTCACGTACGGCAGGAAGATCAGCGCCCGGATCACGGCCATCCCGCGGAGGCGGTTGTTCACCAGCAGGGCCAGGGCGATCCCGATGATGATCCCGACCGGGACGTACCCGATCGTGTAGATGGCCGTGTTGATCAGGCTCTTGCCGAACAGCGGATCCTGGCCGGAGAACATCTCCTTGTAGTTGGCGACACCGGTGAACTTCGGCGCCGCCAGGCCGTCCCAGTCGGTGAAGCTCGTCACCAGCGTCGGCAGTACCGGGAGGACGTTGAACAGCAGCGTGCCGATCACGACCGGGCCGATGAACATCCAGCCGCGGAGGTTGCGCCGCCTCGCGGTGACGGTCTGTTCGGCCGTCACTTCGCCGCGACCTTCAGGTCGGGATCGGTGAGCGCTCCTCCCTTCTCGAGCAACTCCTTGCCCTTGTTCCCGTTCCAGCCGCGCTTCTTGATCTCGGCGTTGACGGCGTCCCGGCCGCGCTTGAGGTAGTCGGCGGTCGCCAGCTTGCCGCTGACCAGGTTGTTCGCGTTGGTGCCCTCGACGAAGGAGTCGGCCAGCGCAGTACCGATCGGTCCGCGCGGGAACGGTACGTCGACAGGTTTGCCGGCAACGTTGCCGAGCGCCTCGGCCCAGACGTTCGCGGTCTTCGGTCGCGGATGGTCGGTGAACGCCGCGCTCTTGGCGACCTCGGTCAGCGCCGGTACCGCGAACTGCGCCTTGGCCATGACCTCCGAAGCCGCCTTACCGCACAGGGCCTTCATCGCCAGGAACGCGGCCTGTGGGTCCTTCGCGGTCTTCGGGATGACCCAGGTACGGGCGTAGTTCTTCGTCATCGCGAACAGCGGCGTCTTCGGCCAGGGCATCACGTCCCAGTCGACGTCCTTGCTGATCTGCGCGCTGATGTCCATCGCCTGCCACGTCATCGCGAGCTTGCCCGCGTTGAACAGCGGCAGGTACTCGACGTCGATGGTCGGCGCGTACCCCTCACGGATGTACGAGATCTGCTTGTCGATCGCTTCCAGTGTCTCGGGTTTGCCGTAACCGCATTCGGTCTGGTTGTTGTAGAGCGCGGTGTCACCAGCACCGTACGCAGTGGGCTGGATGGTGTTGACGGCGTACTGCAGGCCGTAGGTGTCGGTCCGGTTGCCGCTCTTCTTCGTGAGCTTCTTGACCGCGTCGTCGAACTCGTCCCAGCTCCACGCGTCGGCCCAGGAGGTCGGCGCGGTCAGGCCGGCGTCGGCGAAGAGTTTCTTGTTGTAATACAGGGCATTGGCGCTCATGCCGGGCGTGATCGAGAACTGGTACCCCTCGACCGCGACCTTCGTGGTGAACGTCGGGCTGTACTTGGTCAGGTCGAAGCCGTTGCTGCTGTCCTGCATCATCTTGTCCAGCTGCAGGATCTTGCCGCTCGTGGCCAGGTCGTAGACGCGGTCGTCGTCGATGCGCTGCAGGTCGGCCGCCGTCCCCGAGGCGAACTGGAGCATCACGCTGGCCCAGTCGTCGCCCGGTGCGGGTTTCCAGATGATCTTGATCTTGTGCTCGTCGAGGCTCTCCTTCTGAGCAGCCGCGATCATGTCCTTGAACATCTTCTGGGTGGTCGGATCGCCCACGGAACTGAAGGTCACCTCGGTCCAGCCCGCGGGCGAACCGGACGAGGAGCCGCCGCACGCGGCCAGCGAGGTCCCGGCGACGCCGGCGGCGGCCAGACCGAGTCCGGACCGGAGCAGTCGGCGGCGGGTGAGCAACGAGCCGGAAGTCATGAGTGTCTCCCTCGGCAAGCGGGTTCGACCGGCTGGGCGGCAAGAGATCTCTACACCGATGTACGACGAGGCGGCAGAGAGCTACGAGCTATCGGTCGTCGGGTGTTGCATCAGTTTTCGCTCACCGCGGCGAGACTGTCAACACTATCTGGAATTGTTTTTTCGATATGTGGAACCTTGTGACCGGACCTGGCCAGCTCCCGGCTCGCACTTATGCTGGCGCGGTGGAGAACAAGACGTCCGGGAGTGTCCAATCGGTCGAACGGGCGTTCCACCTTCTCGAGCTACTGGCCGACAACGGCGATTCGACGCTGACCGAGCTCTCGGCCGCGATCGACGTACCGGCGCCGACCACGCACCGGTTCCTCAAGACGCTGGTCTCGCTCGGGTACGTGCGCCAGCTGCCGAACCGCCAGTACGCACTCGGGCTCAAGCTGACGCGGCTGGCCGGCCGGGTCGACTCCCAGCTCACCCCGATCGTGGCGCCGCACCTTGACACGCTCGCCCGCGAGATCGGCGAGTCGGCGAACCTCGCCGTACTCGAAGGACACATGGTCGTCTACATCGCCCAGTCGCCGTCGCGGCATGCGATGCGGATGTTCACCGAGGTCGGGCACCGCGCCTACACCCACCTGACCGGGGTCGGGAAGGCGATTCTCGCCGACCTGCCCGACGAGCAGATGGCCCGTATCGTCGGTCGCGCCGGCATGCCGGCCGCGACCGACCGCAGCATCACGGACCTGACCAAGCTCCGCAAAGAACTCGGTCGCATCCGCTGCACCGGCTACGCCACCGACAACGGCGAGCAGGAACCAGGCGTGATCTGCTACGCCGTCGCGATCCCGGACGTCCCGATCTCGATGGCGATCTCCGTCTCCGGCCCCACCTTCCGCATGACGCCGGAACTCGCCAAGGAGGCAGTCCCGCTCCTGATCACCGAGGCCCGCGCAATCTCCGACGAACTGCTCGGAGTCTTGGGCTGAGCCTCACCTTTGCCCGGCGAGCGCGTGGTGCCATCGTTGTCAAGACCGACCGTTCTATCTGCAGACCGTCGACACAGAACTTCCTTCCGAGCCAGAGGCGCCTGTAACAACACCTGCACCCGGCTCGATATCCCCTTGGGAGGAGTTGGGTTGATGCGACGCTGCAGGTACCGGCAATCTGGACCAGATCCGTATGACGCGGAGCTGGTCCGGCGCCTGCGTGCGCTCCTGGCCCTCGTCCGCCGCCCGGCGCCTCGCGGCCCGGACCCGATCCAGGCCGACGACGAACTCCTGGACCGCCTCTAAATCAGGTCTGCTTCGTACGCGGCTTGGAGCTCGGCGTTCCACGGCTCGTGCTCGGCGGCGATGGAGTCGAGTGCCGTCTGCGGGCGGGTAGCGCCGGAGACCACGGACACGACCGGCGACGAGCTCAGCAGAGCGGCGAGTTGCAGGCGCTGCAGGGACACTCCTTGCTCTGCGGCGACGGCTGCCAGGCGTGGGGCTGGGGTCGACGAGCGTAGCGGTGAGTACGCGAAGAACGGGACCTGGTTGGCCTCACACCACGCGACGACGTCGTCCGCCTCACGACCCATGGCCGTATGGCGGTTCTGTACGGCGTCGATGGGCGCGATCGCTGTCGCGCGATCGAGCTCGGCGACCGTGACATTCGACAGGCCGATCCGCGCCAGCTTCCCCTCGTCACGGAGAGCCGCCAGCGCGGCGACGCCCTCCTCCACGGGTTGCTCGGCCAGGTCGACCCTGTGCAGGTAGTACAGGTCAAGTTGCTCGCGTCCGAACACCCGCAGGCTCGACTCGACGTCGCTCCGGATCCGGTCTGCGCTGATGTCTGCGTCCCAGCTGTCCGCGCTGACGCGCGAGTGGCCGCCCTTCGTTCCGACGATCACACTCGTCCCATCCGCGGCTTCGGCTGCCAGTCGTTCGCCGTACAGCGAATCGTCTACCTGGGCGTAGGCCCGCGCGGTGTCAAGAATCCCCGCACCGGCCGCGATACCGGCCCGAATCGTCGCAAGATCAGCCACCCGATCCCGCGGCACCATCGAAAACCCAGCAAGCCCGAGCACAACCCGCCCAGTAAGCACCCGCATCATTTCTCCGCTCACCTGTGTGATGCCAGTATCGTGCCGAATTCCTGCTCGACCGCCCTGATTGTTTCCTCGACGCTCTGACCGTCGACCTGGATGACGCGAGCAGCGGTTCCCTCGAGCTGGCTACGCACCAATTCCCATCCCCAGATACGGCCTTCGTGGTCACCACCGGGATTCCTCTGCTCGAGCCGCGCGAGCTGCTCTTGCTCGGAAGGCATCAGCCAGACTGCATTTTCGCCGACTCCCGCCATGGCGGGAGTCACGAAGGCGCCTTCGACAACAACCATCGTTTCCGCTGCCAGAGCGCGGACATCTTCGAGGATCATCGGTCGGCGATCGAAATTCCCGGGTCCGGTGCCCAGCACGTGGATACCGGCCGCGGCAGCGCGCTTCTCGTGAGCGAATGCATGGGAATCGACGCTGTAATAGACAAATCCATACTTCTGCGCAAACAGGCGACTGACCGTCGTCTTTCCCGCCGCCGCCGGACCACCGATCCAAATTATATTCGCATCGTCAACTTCCGATTCTTCATTCATCGGGCCCGAGTCTAGGCACGGCGGGCGTGGACAGCGTAGTGCGGTGGTGGGGTGGGTCTGGGAGACTTGGCGGGTGACTGGACTGCGGGTTCTGTTTCTGGGTGGGACTGGGATTATCAGCTCGGCGTGCTCCTGGCGCGCTGTCGAGGTCGGGCTCGACCTGACGGTCGTGAACCGGGGCAAGACCTCGAGCCGGCCGTTGCCGCCGGAGGTCCGGCAGATCAACGCTGACATCGAGGACGCCGCCGCCTTCGCCGAGGTCGCCAGGCAGGACTTCGACGTCGTGGTCGACTGGCTGGCGTTCACGCCGGAGCAGGTGCGGGCTCGGACCGATGCGTTGCGCGGTCACGTCGGGCAGTACGTGTTCATCAGCTCCGCCTCGGCGTACCAGACACCTCCCTCCCGCTTGCCGATCACCGAGTCGACACCGCTGCGGAACCCGTTCTGGCAGTACTCGCGGGACAAGATCGCCTGCGAAGACCTGCTGACCACGCTCTACCGCGACGAGAACTTCCCCGTCACGATCGTGCGGCCCTCGCACACGTACGACCGCACGCTGGTCCCGTTCGACGGCGGCTGGACGATCGTCGACCGCATGCGCCGTGGCGAACCCATCGTCGTCCACGGTGACGGTGCGTCGCTGTGGACGCTGACGCATCACCGCGACTTCGCGCGCGGATTCGTCCCGCTGCTCGGCCACCCGCGCACGCTCGGTGACACCTTCCAGCTCACCTCCGACGACGTCCTGACCTGGGACCAGATCGCGAACTCGCTCGCCGCCGCGGCCGGTACGACGGCGCAGATCGTGCACGTCCCGTCCGACGCGATCGCCGCCGTACATCCCAGTTGGGGCGCCGCCCTGCTCGGCGACAAGACGCATTCGGCCGTCTTCGACAACAGCAAGCTCCGCCAGGTCGTCCCGGACTTCGTGGCCACGATCCCGTTCGAGGTCGGAGCCCGCGAGATCATCGCCTGGTACGACGAGGATCCGACTCGCCAGCGCATCGACCCCGCCATCGACGAGGCCATGAACGCGCTCATCGCGCAGTACAGACTCGATCGCTGACCAGGCTCAGCTCGTCACGATGCCGGCGACGAGGTTGATGGTCGCGGCGAGAATGACCGTTCCGAACACGTACGAGAGCAGACAATGCCGCAGTACGACGGAACGGATGGCGGAACTGGAGACGCTCGTGTCGGAGACCTGGTAGGTCATGCCGAGGTTGTAACTGAAGTAGAAGAAGTCCCTGTACGCCGGGCGCTCGTCACTGTTGAAATCGATCCCGCCGACCGGCGCGAGGTAGTAAAGGTGGGCGTAGCGAGCGGCGTACATCATGTGCAGCACACCCCAGTTCATGAAAACGCCGGCCAGCCCGATCGCGGCCGCGGCGTTCCGGTCCTGCGAACGCCCGAGAATCAGGATCAGCGCGATGACGGTGACGGCGCCGACCGCCAGCGCCACCACGATCAACTCGTCGACGGCCGGCCGGAAGTCCTCGCGGCCGACGTGCCGACGGGTCCCGCCGGCGTCCATCGGCCACAACACGACGACGGCGCTGACGACGAACGCCGCGCCGATCACCGCGATCGCCGCCAGCACACCCAGCGGAACACTCCAGCTGACCGCAACGATCGCGCCGACAACACAGCCGACCAGCACGGACAAGAGCTGGCGAACGCCCGCGCTCATCGACGCCCCGGTGATCGGTTACTTGCTGAGGGCATCGTCCAGCCAGGGGCCGAGGACGGCGGCCGGCGCGGCGCCGATGTGCGTGGCAACTGGTTTGCCCTGGCGGAAGACCATCAGCGTGGGGATCGACCGGATGTCGAAGTGGCGCGAGATGTCGGGCGCCTCGTCGGCGTTGATCTTCACCAGCTTGATCTGGCCGGCCTTCTCGGTGGCGAGCTTCTCGAGCACCGGGCTGACCATCCGGCACGGCCCACACCACGGCGCCCACACGTCGACCAGCACCGGGGTGTTCGACATCTCGACAACCTCGGCAAAGTCCTTGTCACCCGCATGCACCATCCAGGGCAACGGCTTGCCGCAGTTACCGCACACCGGTTTCCCATCGCCGGTCGCCTGAACGCGGTTCTTCTGCCCGCAGTGCGGACACGACACGATTTCAGCCATACCCCATTCTCCACCCCACCCGCACCGCGGGTTGACTCTCCTGGCCCCGTCCGGCATCGGACTCGATCTGAAGGCGATCGGCTGACGCGGGGCTAGGTGCTGGCCCTCATGTGGAGTGTGTGGAGACCCAGGGTGGCCCTGATGTCGGGGCCTTCGGAGCGGCGGAGTCTGAAGGCATCACCACTACAGCGGCGGGGCGTCCGCCGCATGGGAGGGAATCATGAACCGCAGCTACGCCGTCCTCGCCGCCTCCGCCTGCGCACTGGGTACCGTCGTCTTCGCCGTGCCTGAAGCATCGGCCATGCTCACGACCTCGGGACCCACCCCGTCGGTCAACCAGTCCCGGTCGCCCGACTGGCCGGACGAAGGAGCCGGCTACCCCGGGTTCGGGCAGCAGGCGCCGGAGTACAAGTACCCGGCGTACAAGTTCGACCCGCCTGCCGTTTCCAGTCCGCCGGTGAAGCCGGCCGGCGTATCGGCGAGCGGGAACACGATCGGTGCCGTCCAAGCAGGCGGATCCGCACTCGGCGGGGCAGCCGTCGCACTCGCCGGGGTGTGGCTGGTCCGGCGTCGCGGCGCACTGGTCAGGTGAAGAGTCCGCCGTACCTGCGAGGCCGACGCAGGTACGGCGCTTCTTTGGGGTCAGGTCGTGGATCGCAGATATGAAAGCACGGCCAGCACCCGGCGGTTGTCGTCGGGCGACTCCGGAAGGTTGAGTTTTTGCATGATCTGGCGGATGTGGGCCTCGACCGTTTTCGGGCCGATGGTGAGTTGGGATCCGATGGCCTCGTTCGAGCGGCCCTCGGCCATCAGGCCGAGGACCTCGCGTTCGCGGGCAGTCAGCGCGTCCAGCGGCTCCCGGCGTTGTGGTCGGCGCATCAGTCGCGCCACGATCGTCGGGTCGATCACGCACTCGCCGTCGATCAGCCGGTTCAGAGCATCCACCAGTACGGCGACCTCGGACACGCGCTCCTTGAGGAGATAGCCGACGTACCCCGGGGCATCGGTGACCAACCGCATGGCGTACTCCGACTCGAGGTACTGCGACAGCACTAGAACTCCAAGGCCAGGATGTCGTTCCCTGAGCAGGCGTGCGGCGGCAATACCTTCGTCGGTGTGGGTAGGCGGCATCTTGATGTCGACGATCGCGACATCCGGGGTGGTCAGCTGGACCTCGCGCATCAACCGGTCGGCGTTCTCCGCCGTACCGACGACATCGCACCCGGCATCAGACAGCAGGCGAGCCACTCCTTCGCGCAGGAGCATCGAGTCGTCAGCGATAACGACCTTCACGCGATCACCCTCCCGTTCGGTCCATCCTCGACCGGAACTCGTGCCACGACCAGCGTGCCGCCCCCGGAGCGCTCACCTACCGAGAACTGTCCGCCGAGAGCCTCGACGCGGTCCGCCAGCCCGCGCAGGCCAGAACCCCGTGGGTCGGCACCACCCACACCGTCGTCGGTCACGGTAGCGACGACCCCGTCCGGGCAAGGCCGGACGCTCATCTGGACGTACGCCGCCTTGGCGTGCTTGGCGATGTTGGTGAGGGCTTCCGAGCACACGAAGAACAGGGAGGATTCGACTGCAGGCGGAAGACGACCGACCGACACCATCAGGTCGACCTGCATCGGCGCCCGGGCGGCAAGCACGGGAAGCGCGGCGGCAAGTCCCCCGGATCCAAGAGCCGAGGGTCGCACTCCTTGAGCGAACTCACGGAGCTCCGTCTGCGCGCCCCGCACCTCCGCCACCACCTCCGACACGACCTCAGCCAGTCCATCTGCCGCTGACCCTCGCTGTACGTCGGTCAGCAGCCGGGCCACCTCTCCGAGCCGACGTTCGGCGCCCAGTGCCAACTCCGACTCCAGCGCTCGGCGTTGGGCATCGGCAGCCTCAACGATGCGCCGGCGGGTCGCGGCAAGTGCAGCAACACGCGCTTGGACCTCGGCACGCATCCGCGCATTCGCGACGGCGAGGCTGAGGGCGGCGCTGACCCCGGCGACGAGCTTGCGGTCGTCAAGCGCTGCGTCGTCGTGAACGAGTACGGCGACCGGCTCGCCTCCGTCGGTGACCGTCGTGACCGATCGCCCGTCCTCCGCATCGGGCAATGTCAGCGGCACGCCACGCTCATCGACGTACAGGCCTTGAAGCGGCACCCAGTAGCCCACCACGAGCGTCGGATCGCCCAGCGCCGCCTGCAACTCCCCTCGCAATCCGCCCGTGCCGGACTCGCCGCCGAGCTGCGTCACCAGGTCCGACAGCGTCGCGTCGGTCCAGCGGCCCGAACGCAGGTCGGCGGTGAGGGCAGCGGCCAGCGAACAGATCGCAAGGTCGTACACGACGAGGACGAACCGGTCGATCTCCCAGCCGAGCAGGAGATTGGCGCAGCTGAAGGCGAGCACTCCGGCGAACACCAGCGCCGCGATCAACGCCGGCCCGGCTGCTTTGCGTGCTCGACCGGAAGTCCGTGCGAACACATCCGCGGCGGCGATGGCAACGAGTGCGGCCAGCCCTAGCGTCAGCCACGGAGTACGGAAGATTGCCTCAAGCAACGAAACGGCGTACGCGACGACAACGGTCGCCTTCGCGATCGGGCGGCGAAGACGACCGGTCGGATAGGAGAGGTGGAGGTGAACCAGCGGCCCGCGATGCAAAAAGACGAACGGGGCGGCGAGGTTCCCGAGGAACCAGCAGCCCGCCGCCGCGACCATGATCAGACCGACCCGCCGGCCGGTCCCCGACCTGTAGGCGACCAGTCCGCAGCCGAGCAGCACCACCCCGACAGCCGAGTCGCTCAGCAGCATGATCATGTCGTTCACCCCGCCAGCGCTTCCAGAGCGGCACCCGAAAGGTCGCTCTTGGCAACGAAACCGAGTGCCTCGCTCTTCTCGAGCCGCTCCCGGTACGACGAGATGTCGCGGCTCGACGTCAGGACGACGACCGGCGGTGGCTGCCCGTCCCGCATGATCCGTTCGCACACCAGGAAACCGTCGATATCCGGGAGCGCCACATCGAGCAGGACGAGATCCGGGGTCAGGGCGCGGGCCGCCGCAACCCCGGATGCGCCGTCCTCGGCCTCACCGATCACGACGTACCCGTCCGCCTCCAGCAGCGCCCTGGCGCGTGCCCGGAATCCGGCGTGATCGTCGACGATCAGCAGCGTGCGACTCATTGCATCGGCTACCTCTCGGCGACCCGGACCCAGGGATGGGTCGTCCAGACGCCGACGTCACCGCACTCGCCGCCGGTCAGGTGGGTCAGCGTCAAGCGGGTGCCGTCGTACGTCCACGTCGCGGTCATCCGGCTGCCGGTCGACCTGTCCTCGATCAGTTGGATCTGATCGCGGAAGACCCGGAAAGTGCCCGACCAGCCGATCTCCTCGGCGACGCCGGGACGACGCTCCGACTGGGTCACGGTCCCGTTCTTCAGCTCCAAGATGAGGGTTGCCTCGTCGCCCGGAGATCTGGGCGGTGCCGTGCCGGTGCACGCCGCGACTACTGCGCCGTCGACCAACTTCTGCTCGTAGGTGCCATCGAGGGCGGTCTGCGGCCCCGCACCGCCACCCCCGACACACGTCGCCGCATCGGGGCCGGAGGCATCAGTCGTCTTCAGTTTCTCGATCGCGGCAAGCCAGGTCTTCGTCTTCTCGTTCGTACCGAGCTGGTCGTACACCGGCTGCACGGCGCGGCGTAGCTCCGCGAGGTCGCCCGTCGACGCGACGGGGAACTTCATCCCAGCCTGGCAGAGCGAAGACGTGGCTGTCTTGTCCTCCGCCCGCAACGCGTCAACCGTCGGTGACAGTCCATCAGCTACCGCATCCCGCAGCGTCTTCCGCTGACTGTCGTCCAGCGACTTGTCGGTGTCCTTGGACATCAGTAACACCAGCGGCCTCGGCCACAGGTTCACATTCGCTGTCACGTAGTGTGCCGTTTTCACGTAGCGGTTGCCCAGGATCGAGTCCAACTGCTGTTCGTAGCCGTCCAGTCCGTCGAGCTTGGCTCCGCTCGGAACGGCCTTGGAGTCCGCTCCCCAGGCTTTGAGCGTGGTCGCGGTGAGCGCGGAGTCCTGCATGGCAACCGTGGTTCCCGCGAATGCCGCGGGAGTCACCAGCGGTTTGCGTACGCCGAGCACCCGGCGCAGCGGACCTGGAAGTACGCCGATGCCGACCACGTCGATCGCGTCGACACCTTGCAGCATCTGCCCGGGTATTCCCGCCTCGAACACCTTCGCCTCGAGGTCGTAGCTGTCGACGAGCATTGGCGCCAGCAGCGCCTGGAAGCTCGTGACACCGACCTTGTCCAGCACCCTCGCGCCGACCCACGCCATGTCGACCTTGTGCTCCTGAACATCCCGGACCGTTCCGGTCTCGAAATCGGCTTCACCGTCACGCCAGGCATTCTTGAACTCGATGCGCAGCGTTCCGCCCGACCGCCGGGCCACATTGTCGGCCCAGGTCTGCAACTGGACCGGGACTTCCCCGTTGGGCTGCGCGAACGTGAGGACCTGGGTCTCCTTGCCCGCATTCCCACCGGCGCGGTCCAGAGACTGCGGCCCGCACGCGGCCGTGGCGACGATCAGTCCTGCCACCAGACCTGTCGCCGCCCACTTTCGGCACTTAGTCCTGTGCATCGAGCACCTCCCCAATCGATGCCGTTGACGCTAAGCACGGCGGGTGCGGCCCACATCAGGGCTGGCCCTGGGTCCTACGCCGCCGGCCTGAGGGCAAGCCCTGTGCCGGTCGGGATTCTCTGCGCAGACAATTGGTCGATGTCTTGGAACAATCAGCGTATGCCAGTTCGGCTTGTTCTGGTCGGTGCCGGAATCGCGGCCGGATTGTTCACCGTGGCGATCGCGCACGGGGATCCCGGATTGTCTTTTGCGCTGACGACCAGTTTCGGTACGACGGCCCTGCTCGTCACCGGGTGGGGCCTGATGGTTGCCGGCCTTGCCCTGTCGCTCAAACGCCCGCGAAACCGGACCGCGCTCGGCCTTTACCTCGCAGGCTGCGCGTGGTTCCTGTCCGAATGGGACAACCCCGGCATTTCGTCGAGCGCGGTCTTCTCGATCGGCCTCGCGCTGTACGCCGTCTGCCCGGCGGCAGTCGCCCACGTCGTACTGACGTATCCGTCCGGGCAGCTCCGCTCCTGGGGCAACCGGATCGTCGTCGGGCTGGGATACGTAGTCACCGTCGGGATCCAGGGATTGGCCAGCGCCACAGTCTTCGACCCAGGATCACAGGGTTGCTCGGACTGTGCATCGAACTTGTGGCTGGTCGCAGACCGACCAAGTACGCAGACGGCGATCGACCTGCTCGGCGTACGAGCAGGAACCGCCTGGTCGGTCGTCGCGTTCCTCACCGTTGCGTGGCGCGTGGTCAGTGCCAGCACGGCCGGCCGGCGAGCGATTGCCTTGGTGTCGACGTGCGCACTCGGCTACCTGGCTCTGATCGTTGCCACGTACGCGACGAGTCTGGACCGTGGCTTCCTCGGAACGGGCGATACCGATCGCACTCTCTGGTTGGCGCAGGCTACCGCGCTGTCCCTGTTGGCCGTCGCCGTCCTGGTCAACCTCGCGAGGGCACGGATGATGCAGCGGACGTTGACTCGTCTGGTCGTCGATCTGGGACGGGCAGCGTCACCCGGGCGATTGCGGGACGCGATGGCCGACAGTCTCGGTGATCCGGACCTCGTCATTGCCTATCCGGTCAACGACGGCAGCCGCTATGTCGACGCCATGGCGCGTACGGTCCAGTTCCCAGCCGACCGCGATCGGCGAACGACGACACTGCGGTACGCCGGGGCCGATCTCGCCGTACTCGTGCATCGTCCCGGACTGTTCGACGGTCCGGGCGCAGTCGGTGATCTGGTGTCCGCAGTACACCTGGGGCTCGAGAACGAGCGGCTGCAGGCGGAGGCACTGGCACAGTTGGCCGAGGTTCGGTCGTCCGGGCTGCGGGTAGTTGCCGCAGGCGACGAAGAACGGCGGCGACTGGAGCGGGATCTTCATGACGGTGCCCAGCAACGCCTGGTCGGATTGTCGCTCGCGTTGCGGCTGGCCCGGACCCGACTTCCACCGGGGACCACCGAGTTGGACGCGGCCGAACGGGAGCTCAGGGCAACGATCGCGGATCTTCGAACCCTCGCGCACGGCCTGTCTCCGGTCGTACTCAAGGACGAGGGTTTGTCGGCCGCCCTCCGGGCGCTGGGCGAGACCGACGATCTCACCGTCGGTGAGCTGCCGGCACGGCGACTTCCGGATGTGCTCGAGACGACCGCGTACCTGCTCGTCGCTGAGGTGGCGCGGCAAGGGGCCACCTGCGTGACAGGTGCCGTGGTGGACGACTGGTTCTCGCTCGATCTCCAGGTCGAGGCCGAGCGGTTGGACCTGGGCGAGCTCCCGGACCGCATAAGCGCCGTCGACGGCAAGCTGGAGGTCCGCCCGGGTCACGTCATTCTGCGGCTGCCGCTGAGGTCAGAGCGGTAGGCCGTTGTCGTCGGTTGTCAGGACTTGGGGTTTGAACTTGGTGAGGAACGCGGTGAGTTCGCCGCTGGGTTGTTCGATGATGGTGCCGCCGTCCTGCCAGATGGCGTCGAGGTGCTGGAACTCGCCGGGTGGGTCGCCCTGGTTGTAGTGGATGTCGTGTACGCCGAGGCCCTCGTCGTACGGCGCGCCGTAGACGTAGACGCGGCGCGAGCCGCTCAGGAGTTGCTCGAGCAGGTCCAGCGCGTTGTCCGCAGTACTCTCCACCCAGCCGGACTGCGACGATCCCAGCAGTGCTGAGCGGACGTAGTCCAGTGCGCCGGAGTCCGGCGTGCTGTCGAGCAGGTGCCAACCGTCAGGCAGTGCGGCGGTGGCGGCGAACAGCTCCGCGTCGAGGTAGCGCACCTCGCGATACTCCACAGGAATGCCGCTCGGCGTCGACACGTCGACCGCGCCCTCGTACTCGCCCGCGGGCGCGGCGACGTACATCTTCCCGTGGTACCAGGACCCGAAGTCGTTCGGATCCTCCCGCGCGAACCGCACCAACCGTCCGACGAGGACCCCATAGCTTGCGAGCGGCATGTTTCCTCCGATGTCAGGTCTCGGCAACCAGGGCGACAACGTCTCCACCGCCATCATCGACGGGAATGCCGTGGTTAGGTAAGCCTGACCTAGTCGCGATGACGGATTTTGACATCCTTTGAGACTCACTTCACAAGGCGATGGTCGGCGGCTAGCCTCCGAGGTGGAGAAACCCTGACTTCTCCGCGTACGCCGAAGGAACAGTTCGATGGCCAGCTTGGCGAGTTACACGACCCTGTACGTGACCGCGGTCGGGCTGAATGGCGAACCCGACCTCAAGCACATCGCTGCCGTGCGGTGGGACCCCGGCAGCCTCGACCCGGAGGAGTCGTCGCTCGCCGACTTCGTCCGCTGGCTCGACCGAGGCGCCGGCCGCGCCTTCGTCCGCCGCGCCGACGGCTCCCGGGGCCCCCGCGTCCGGGTCAACTCCGACGGCACCATTCGCTACCTCCGCAGCAACCCCGACGACGTCTCGAACCAGGACGAACTACTCCTCCTCCCCACCTGGCAACTCCACCGCACAAAGAAACACTCCCGCCGCGTGTAAGTCGCCAACCAGTGGCCGGTTTTCCGGAAAAGTGCGTGAGGTCCGCGGGCTGTTCCATGATGAAGAGGTATGACATCGCTGTCGTGGGACGAACTGTTGCCGGGTCTGCGGGCCCGGCTGGTCGGGCGTGCCCGGCGGCTCGGGGTTGATGCCGAGGCTGCCGAGGACCTCGCCCAGCAGGCGCTGTACGAGGCCTGGCGGCTGAGGAGCCGGATCTACGATCCAGCCGGTGTCGATCGTTGGGTCTTCGTCATCCTCGGAACCCTGTGTAAGCGCCGGCTGAGCAACCATGAGCGTCTCGCGTTGGTCGCCGACCACGACGAGGCGACCGGGAGCAGCGTGGACATCGAGGCTGAGCTGGAGCGCCGGGAGCTGGTTGAGCTGCTCGATCGCGCTCTGGACGAGTTGCCTGACGAGACGCGTGAGGCGCTGGTTCGCAGGTTCGTCGAGCAGACGCCGATCGCCGAGCTGGCCCGACGGCTCGGGCTGAGCGAGGGCGCGGTCCAGATGCGGTTGCAGCGGGGCAAGCTGGCGTTGCGCAAGATTCTGACCACGACGTACCAGGACGACGCGATCGCACACGGGCTGATCGACGAGGCCGACGGCGGCTGGCAGCAGACCCCGATCTGGTGTCCGGGCTGCGGGTCGAGCAGATGGCTGGGGAGGTTCACCGGGCCGGAGCGCCGGCTCGACCTCCGCTGCGCGCACTGCCAGGCGTGGCATTACGGGGTCGACGAAACGGTGCACGTCACCCGCGCGTACGGCGTCACCGGATTCCGCGCCCTCTACCGGAGGACGGCAGCCAACGCGTACGACGTCTGGACCGATGTGTTCGAACATCTCGCCGAGCATCAGCACACAGTGTCGTTCGAGCGCGGCCGATCGCCGGTCGGGACGCATACGAGGCGAGTCGACTGCCCGCAGTGCGGATTCCTGATGAGCTCGAGTCTTGATGCACAGGCGCTCTTCTCGCCCGAGGGCATGCGGTTCTGGAAGGACCATCCCAGGATCCGCCGCAGCCGGTACGTCGAGATCGAGGCCGACGGTGTCCCGGCGGTGCACACGACGTACGAGAGCGTGACGTCGCGCGCGCGGTTCGACGCGCTGCTGACCTGCGACGAGTGGCGCCTCGTCCGCGCCGATCGCTCGTGACCAGGGACCTTTCGGCACTCCGCGGTATCGTCGGCGTGATCCGGTTGGTGGTCCGGCTCGGGCCGGTGCGGTCAGGAGTGGCGGGTACGGCGGTGTCGGTCGCCGCGGTTGTGCCGGTGCTGATCGCGGTCTTCACCGGGATGCTGATCGGGTCGATCCCCGCGGCTGCCGAGGATGGATTCAGCTCCGGTGCCGGCCGCCGTACGTTGGGGCTGCTCGGCGTGGTCGCCGGCTTGATCCTGCTGCAAAGGATCGTGCAGCCGCTGCTGCGCCTGCTGATGAGGGGTCTGGGCCGCGACCTCGATCGCTACCTGCAAGAAGTGGTGATGGCCGCGGTGGCCAGGCCGGCGGGCATCGGCCATCTGGACGACCCGTCGGTGCAGGCAGACATCCGCATCGCTCGCGGACTGGGCCTGGAGTCGAGCAGGCCGAGCCGGGCCGTGGAGGCGTTGCCCGAGGTCTTGGCGCCGTCGCTACAGGCGCTCGGCGCAGCCGCAGTACTGTCAGCGTTCCATTGGTGGCTCGGGTTGGCTTGGCTGCTCGCGTGGCCGCTGCTGTTCCTTTTGATGCAGCGCGAGTACGTGCGCGTCGGGCAGCTCGGGTACGGCCAGAGCCGAGCACTGCGCCGCGCGGAGTACCTGCGTGATCTTGCCTTTGCCCCTGGGACCGCGAAGGAACTGCGGCTGTGGGGAATGCTCGACTGGCTCATCGGCCGGTTCGAATCGACGTGGCAGACCTCGATGATTCCTGTCTGGCGGGTACGTCGGCCGCGGCTGCTCCTGGTGCTCGCGATCACCGCGACGATTGTCCTGCTGAACGTCGGCTCCTACGGGCTGCTCGCATTCGCGGGCGCACGCGGCGACCTCGCACTGGGTGCTCTCGCCGTCTACCTTCAAGCGCTGTCGGCGGCCAACGGATATCCGGCCTTCAGTGATGCCAATGCTCACCTCGCCTTCGCCACGGTCTCCGTGCCCAAGGTGCTGGAGCTCGACGGGCGGCTCGTCGCCGACGGCCCTTCGGGCGAGAGTGCGCCCCCTCCGCGGGCCGAGATCCGTTTCTCCGGCGTCAGGTTCCGCTATCCGGGCGCCCAGCGGAATGCCCTCGGGCCGTTGGATCTCACGATCGCGGCAGGTCAATCGCTGGCGATCGTCGGTGACAACGGCAGCGGCAAGACGACTCTGGTCAAGCTGCTGTGCCGCTTGTACGAGCCGACCGCGGGCACCATCACCGTCGACGGCCAGCCGCTGGCTGGCCTCGATCCGGCGGCCTGGCGGTCGAAGGTGGCGGTGCTGTTCCAGGACTTCACCCGCTATCACCTATCGGCTCGCGACAATGTCGCGCTCGGTGCGTCCGGTGCCGACGAGCTGATGACGAGTGTGGCGGCCAAGGCCGGGGCTGTCGGCCTGGTGGAGTCCCTTCCCCACGGATGGGACACGATTCTGTCCCGGGAGTACCAGGACGGCGTCGACCTGTCGGGCGGACAGTGGCAACGGATCGCGCTCGCCCGGGCGCTCTACGCCGTCGAAACCGGTGCCCAGGTGCTGATCCTGGACGAGCCGACCGCTGCCCTCGACGTACGGGCGGAAGCGGATCTGTACCAGCGGTTCCTCGAACTCACCGCAGGGCTGACAACGGTGGTGATCTCGCACCGGTTCTCGACCGTACGCCGGGCCGAGCGGATCGTCGTACTGTCGGACGGCGGCATCGTCGAGGACGGCAGTCACGACGAATTGCTCGCCGCGGACGGCCGGTATGCATACATGTTCCGGCTGCAGGCGGAACGGTTCGCGGATGCGTAGGACGTGGAGGGCTGTCCAGGTCGCCCTCGGATTCGGGTTCAAAGCCGCGCGGCGGGCGGCGATCTGGCAGTTGATCACCGGCGTGGTGTTCGAGCTGAGCGGACCGGTCGGTGCGTACGGCGCGAAGGTGCTCGTGGACGCGGCGATCGCCGGTGATCTGGAAACCGGTCTGTTCGCCGCCGGGCTGCTGGCAGTTGCCGTAGGCACCTTCATTGTCGCGCTGTTCTTCTATGTGGACTGCGTGTTCTCGGTGATCGAACGAGCGCAGGCGCTCGCCGACAAACGGCTGATGGAACTCCTCGGTACGGCGGAGCTCGCGCAGCGCGAACAACCGGAGTACCTGGACGAGGTGCAGCGCGTCCGCGAGGAACGGGACGGCCTGGGCAGCATGGTCAACGCGGTTGCCGGTCTCCTCCGCGCGGCGGCGGTACTGGTCGTCACTTCGGTGTTGCTGGCTCGGGTGGATCCGGTTCTGCTGATTCTCGTCGCGGTTGCGCTCGTGTCGCTGGTGATCAGCCGGCGCGCACGAGATCTCCGGGTTGCCGCGCAGGAGGCGACGAGTGAGCCGGAGCGGCTGCGGCGCCATCTCTTCGACGTCGCGACCAGCGCGGACTCGGGCAAGGAGCTGCGGATCTTCGGCGTCGGTGCGGAGCTTCGAGCGCGTCACCACCGCGTTTCCGATCGGATCATCGGCGTACGCAAGACGGCGGATCGCAAGGCCGCGGTACTGGAGTCCTTGGACGCGCTCGTCTCTGCCGCTGCGTTTGTGGGCGCGATCGTGCTGATCATCTGGCATGCGGTTCGCGGGACGGCAACGCCTGGTGATGTGGTTCTGGTGATCGGACTCGCCGGGTCGGTGGGCGGTGCTGTCGTCAATGGCGTCGCCTATCTCGGCCAGTTCTTCTGGGTACTGCGCGTCGCGACGCGGCTGGTCGCGCTGCAGGACCGGACCCGAATTGTCGACCAACCCACAATCGGAGCTGGTCCCGCACTGTCGCGGGGCATTCAGCTCGACAACGTGTCGTTCGCCTATCCCGGCAGCGATCGGCCGGTGATCGACAACGTTTCGCTGCGGTTGCCGGCTGGTTCGGTTGTCGCGTTGGTCGGTGAGAACGGTGCCGGAAAGACGAGCCTGGTCAAACTTCTGAGCGGCTTCTACCGGCCCGACAGTGGAAGGATCACCGTCGACGGGACCGACCTGGCTGACATCCCGGCGTGGTGGCAGCGAGTGAGCGGGACGTACCAGGACTACGCGACCTTCGAGTTCCTCGCCCGCGAGACCGTCGGCGTCGCGGACCTCGACCGGCTCACCGACGAGAACGTGCTGGCGGCACTGGAGCGAGCCGGCGCCACCGACGTACCCGCGATTCTTCCTCGCGGTTTGGGCACCCAACTGGGTTCGGTCTGGGAGGACGGCGTCGACCTCTCCGGCGGACAGTGGCAGAAACTCGCACTCGCTCGCGGGCTGATGCGCGACCATCCCTCAGTGGTCATCTTCGACGAGCCGACCGCGGCACTCGATCCACCGACCGAACACGCTCTCTTCGAGCAGATCGCCAGACAGGCGCGGCGCGCGGGAACCGTGACCCTGCTCATCTCCCACCGCTTCTCCACCGTCACCATGGCCGACCTGATCGTCGTACTGGCCAACGGCAGAATCCTCGAAACGGGCAATCACCAGCACCTGATCGAATCCGACGGAACCTACGCCGAGCTCTACCACCTGCAAGCCAACGCCTACCGCTGACCAAAGCCCTTGTGCAGGTAGAGGTCGCGGAGGAGGGAGATTTCGGCGCCGTGGTGGATCAGTTCTACGTTTGAGTAGAGGAGCAGCTTGGCCACGGGGGCGTGGGCGAAGGCCGGGGGTTCGCCTTGGGGCTCGGCGAGGCCGGAGGTGCCGAGGTTGCGGACGCCGGTCAGCCAGTGGTTGTACTGGACGTCGAGTTGGTCGAGGGCTTCCTCGGCGGTCCCGGCGTACTCGAAGGTTGACACGGTGGTGGGCGGGCGGCCGAAGCGTTGGCCGTTGGTGGAGGCGTAGCCGCCGATCAGGTGGGCGAGGCGCCAGGCGATGGTGGTGACGGGTTCCGGGTCGTGGGGCGGCTCGGCGTAGTCCATGGTGAACTCGCCTGAGCCGAACGAGATCGGCGCGGTGCTTTCACCCCGGCGGCTGAGCGTCCAGCAGTTGGGGACGGGCTGCCAGAAGTACTCGTCGTTTGTCAGGCCGTCGAGGCGCGGCCGGAGCCGCTCCCGCCAGTGTGTGTCGATCTGATCGACGACCTCGGCGTTCCAGTCAATGGGCATTCCAGGACAGTACGGTGTGGATGGAGGTGGTGGGGATGGGGTTTTCTGTGCGGGCGTTGGATACCGATAGCTGGGCGGGGTTTGCTGAGTTGGTTGAGGCGAATGGCGGGGTGTGGGGTGGGTGTTGGTGTATGGGGTTTCATGTGAAGCTCGGGAAGGGGCGGACTGCGGAGCAGAATCGGGCGGAGAAGGAAGCGCGGGTTCGAACCGGCGACACGCATGCGGCGCTGGTGTTCGACGGGGAGAAATGTTTGGGGTGGTGCCAGTTCGGGTCGCCTGAGGAGCTGCCGGAGGTGAAGAGTCGCCGGCTGTACGAGAAGGGCCTGACAACACTGCCCGACTGGCGGATCACCTGCTTCTTCACCGGCAAAGGATTGCGCGGCCGCGGTGTGGCCAACGCTGCCCTCGGCGGTGCGCTGGCGCAGATCGCGCAGTACGGCGGAGGCGTCGTCGAGGGCTATCCCGAGGAGACCGACGACCGCAAAGTGTCCGGCTCGTTCCTTCACACCGGGCCCATGGCCGCCTTCGAGAACCACGGCTTCACCCGCACCCGGCCCATCTCCCCGCACCGCTGGGTCGTCACCCGCACCGTGTGAGGCTTACGGCGGCTGGATCCCGTAGTCGTGGATCTTGCGGTAGATGGTAGCTCGGGACATACCGAGCGACTTCGCAGCGTGACCCTTGTGGCCGTCGTTGGCGATCAGGCTGCGAATAATCGCATCCCGTTCGAGCGCCTCCAGTTGGCTGAGGCTCCGGCGGCTGATCGCCTGCGCCCGGGCCGGCAGGTCCGCGGGCGTGATGACTCCCGTACGACGACGCCGTACGACGACCTGCTTGAGCATCTGGCACAACTCGGCGGTGTTGCCCGGCCAAGCGAAACGCATCAGCTGCTGCATGGCGTCGGGCCCGCACGTCAGCTCGCCGTGGCTCAGCTGGTTGAGGAAGTACGGGACGAGCTCGCGGACATCCTCGATGTGGTGGCGCAGCGGCGGCACCTCGACGGTCAACGGGAAGAGCGACAGCAATTCCCCGAGATCAGGCGTGTCCGCGTCGTCGGACGTGAGGGTGAGCGCAACCCACGGCGGATCGGCCGGCCGGCGTTCGAGTACGTCGTACAGCGCCGCGATCGTCGCATCGACACCGCTCGCGTCCAGGCGCTCGACGTGCCGGATCACCAACGCCTGGAGCGAGTCGTCGGCCAGCTCGGACTCCAACTCGGCGGCGAACCCGTCACCCAGCCGGGCGACATCGACAACATGGAACGAGCCGGCCGGGTTGTTCTGATGATGCGCAGCCCGCGCCAGCGTGACCTTGCCGGTCCCCCGCTCGCCGGTCAGCACGACCCATTGGCCGGCCCGGCACGCGTTGTCCACCTCGCGACTGCTTCCGAGCCACGGCGCACTACGACCCACGAGCCCGGGAAGAACAGGACGCGGTGGAGGACGATGCCCGGCGGCCGGCGTACGAATGCCGATACCCGGCGAATGCGGGCTGACCTGGATGATCCCGCCGCCTCCCCGGCCGCCGGACGTGACCGGACGGCACATGATCCGGACCCAGGAACCGGTCGGCAGCTCGGCCACGATCGCCTCGGTCGAACCGCGGGCCAGCATCTCGGCCGCATACCCGAGGACGGCGCGCTGGTCCGACGCGTCGAGCGACTGACCGGCCTTCGCGTTCATCAGCAGCAGATCGTCATCGACCGCGATCACCATGTCACCGAGCCGGCGTGAGCTCTGCAGATACGCCTGCAGCAGCGAGAGCTCCCGTGCGGAGCTGTCCTTCAGCAGAGCACCCCGGATGTTCTCCGCGGTGGTCTTGGCAAGCGCCATCAGCAGCGATCCGGCGTCCTTGCGCCAGCAGGTCAGGTCGATCGCGCCGATCGTCTTCCCGTTCACCGGATGCCTGATCGGTACGCCGGCGCACGCGAGGTCCTCGAGATCCTCGGCGTAGTGCTCGTGCCCGAACACGTGCATCGGTCCACCGCCCTCGAGCGCGGTTCCGATGCCGTTCGTGCCGGCGAACTCCTCGGCGTAGCTGAATCCTGGCGCCAGGAAGACCTTGTCCAGGTAGCGGGCCAGGTTGGTGTCGGCGGTCAGCCGCTCCAGGACCATTCCGGTCCGGTCGGTGAGGATCACGCTGATCGGCTGGCCGTCGAGGTTCTGGTGCAGTTGCTGCAGTACGGGCGCCGCGCTGCGGGTCAGCGGGATGTCGAGGTCGGGGTCGGCGACGTACGGCAGCGTGATCCGGTCGGCCGGCAGCTTCCACCGCCGCGACCGTACCCAGGAGGCAAGGATCGGCGGCCGGACATCCTGCGGCTTGACCGGATCGAGGGTCAGGAAGTTCAACCGGGCCGCAGCGGCCCGCCGGTTGTCCTCCATCGAGGGAGCGAGTTCGTCCACGGGGCCTCCCACCAGGTCATGTCCCGTTGCTTCCGAGAGTAGTGCAGCCCGACACAAGTGACGTCTCAGAATGAGACAACCGGGCGCCCCGCGCGGGCATGTGATTCGAACAGACGACTGGAGGTTTCCATGGACAACGATGTCTCGCCCCAGCAGGAGTCCTACAACCCGTGGACCGTCGTACATCTCGTGTTCGAACACCTTGCCGACGCCGGTCTGCATCCCGTTCTCGGCGCCACCGGCCACCCCGGTGAGCCGGCCGCCGAACTGCTGCGCTGCCTGGGCATCCAGCCCGATCCGCAGGGCGATCACCGGCTCGTGGAGCAGAAGCAGGAGCAGCTCGCCGAGCTGCGCGAGGCCTTCTTCGGCGAGTCCTGAACGCTTCTCAATTTGAGACCTCACCCCGTTCGTGGCGGCGATGTACTTCAAGCACACAGCCGGCCACATGAGCGGGAGGAAAGCCATGAGTCGCCAAAGCGTGGCGAAGGCCCACCAGAAGATCCAGGAATTGTCATGGGAACCGGCGTACCACGAGCCGGTCTCCCAGTACGGGACGGACTACACGTTCCGTAAGGCGCAGAAGAAAGACCCCCTGAAGCAGGTGCTGCGGTCGTACTTCCCGATGCAGGAAGAGAAGGACCACCGGGTGTACGGCGCCTCGGACGGCGCGATCCGCGGCAACATGTTCCGCCAGGTCCAGGAACGCTGGCTGGAATGGCAGAAGCTGTTCCTGAGCATCATCCCGCTGCCGGAGATCTCGGCCGCGCGGGCGATGCCGCTGCTGTTCCGGACCGTGCCGAACCCCGAACTGCACAACGGGCAGGCCATCCAGATGATCGACGAGGTCAGGCACTCGACGATCCAGCAGAACCTCAAGCGCCTGTACATGAACAACTACATCGACCCAGCGGGCTTCAACTCCAGCCTGCGCGACTTCCAGAGCGACTACTGCGGCACCATCGGCCGCCAGTTCGCCGAGGGCTTCATCACCGGTGACGCGATCACCGCGGCCAGCATCTACCTGACGATCGTGGCCGAGACCGCCTTCACCAACACACTGTTCGTCGCGATGCCGGCCGAAGCCGCCGCGAACGGCGACTACCTCCTGCCGACGGTGTTCCACTCGGTCCAGTCCGACGAGTCCCGGCACATCAGCAACGGCTACGCGACGCTCCTGATGGCGCTCGCCGACGAGGACAACCATCAGCTGCTCGCCCGCGACCTGCGGTACGCCTGGTGGAACAACCACCGCGTCGTCGACGCGGCGATCGGCACCTTCATCGAGTACGGCACCAAGGACCGCCGCAAGGACCGCGAGTCCTACGCGGAGATGTGGCGCCGCTGGATCTACGACGACTACTACCGCAGCTATCTCGTGCCGCTGGAGAAGTACGGCCTCGAGATCCCGCACGACCTGATCGAGGAGTCCTGGAACCAGATCTGGAACAAGGGCTACGTGCACGAGGTCGCCCAGTTCTTCGCCACCGGCTGGCTCGCCAACTACTGGCGGATCGACCCGATGACCGACAAGGACTTCGAGTGGTTCGAGTACAAGTACCCGGGCTGGTACGACAAGTACGGCGCCTGGTGGGAGAACTACAACCGGCTGTCCACGCCGAACGGGCACAAGCCGATCGTCTTCGAGGACGTCGACTACGAGTACCCGCACCGCTGCTGGACCTGCATGGTCCCCTGCCTGGTCCGCGAGGACATGGTGATGGCCAAGGTCGACGGCCAGTGGCGGACGTACTGCCACGAGATGTGCAAGTGGACCGACGAGACCGCGTTCCGGCCGACGTACCAGGGCCGGCAGACGCCGAACATGGGCAAGCTGATCGGCCACCGCGAGTGGGAGACGCTGTACCACGGCTGGAACTGGGCCGACGTGGTCTCCGACATGGGCTTCGTCCGCGACGACGGCAAGACGATGGTCGCGCAGCCGCACCTCGACCTGGACCCGAGCAAGATGTGGACGCTCGACCACCTGCGCAAGTGCCCGCCGCTGGCGAGCCCGAACGTGCTGCTGAACGAGATGTCCGACGACGAGCGGACCGCGTTCGCGGCGCGCTACGTCAAGGGCGGCCCGGCCGGACGACCCGCTCCCGCTGACGCCTGATTCACATGGGCGACAAGCACGTCGTGAGGTTCGAACCCGTCGGCATCGAGATCGAGGTCGACGAGGACCAGACGATCCTGCGCGCAGCGGCCGAGCAGGGCGTGATGCTGATGCACGGCTGCAAGGAGGGACAGTGCGCGTCCTGCAAGTCGTTCGTCCTGGACGGTGAGGACATCGACCTGGACCGCTACAGCACCTTCGCGCTGCCGGAGTACGAACTGGACGAGGGCTACACGCTGCTGTGCCGGGCGCACGCCTTCGAGGACCTCACGATCGAGCTGCTCAACTACGACGAGGACATGATCCGCTCGGGTCTGCCGATCCAGGAACGGACGGCGGAGGTCGTCGCGATCACCCCGGTGACGCACGACCTCCGGCACCTGGTGCTGAAGCTGTCCGAGCCCGGCGAGCTGAAGTTCTTTCCCGGGCAGTACGTCGACATCGCGGTGCCGGACGCCGGCGAGGAAGGGGCCAGCCGCTCGTTCTCGATGGCGAACACCTCCAGCCGGGAGAGCGGGCAACTGGAGTTCGTGATCAAGGTCTACCCGGGCGGGATGTTCTCGGAGTTCCTGGACCAGCGACTCCGGGTCGGTGACCGGTTGGACCTGACCGGACCGTTCGGGGTGTTCACCCTCCGGGACAATCCGGACGCCCGGCTGGTCTTCCTCGGCGGCGGGGCCGGGATGGCGCCGATCCTGGCCCTGCTGCGGTCGATGGCCGAACGCGGGATCGACCGGCCGACGACGTTCTACTACGGGTCCCGGACGCAACTCGACCTGTGTTTCGAGGAGGAGTTGCGCGAGCTCGAGCAGCGGCTGCCGCGGTTCCGGTACGTGCCGGCGCTGTCGGAGGAGGACTGGGACGGCGAGAGCGGACTGATCACCGACGTGGTCCGCCGGCTCGAGCCGGACCTGACCGGGGCCGACGCCTACGTGTGCGGTCCGCCGCCGATGGTCGAGGCGGCGATCCCGCTGCTCGAACGGCTCGGTGTCGCGACGAAGCACATCTACTACGACAAGTTCACCACGACCGGCGACGCCGGTGACTCGAAGGTGCTGGAGGCAGGAAGCCGATGACTACCACACAAGACGCAGCGCCGGATTCTTCTGGAAAGATCGAACGCAGTGTTCCCAAGCCGGTCTTCACCGATGCCGAGGCGGGCGCACGCGAGTTCCCGGACTCGAACTCCCGGCGGTACAACTACTACACGCCGCAGAAGCGCAAGCAGACCCACTACGAGGACGTCACGGTCGACGTACAGCCCGATCCGCGGCACTATCTCACCCAGGGCTGGCTGTACGGCTTCTCCGACGGCCGCGGCGGCTACCCGCTGGACTGGACCGTGCTGAAGGCGTGGGGCTCGGACAAGCCCAGCCCGCAGCGTGGACCGGGCACCGGCGGCCTGGTCGTGAAGGACTGGCCGGCTACCGGTTGGCACGAGTTCCGCGACCCGAACGAGGAGTGGGAGCTCACCCTCTACCGGTACAACTCGAACGTGGTCCGCCAGGTCACCCAGAACGTCGAGGCCGCGAAGGCGTCCAAGGCGTTCGAGCAGTGGAACACGAACTGGGTCCGCTTCGTCGAGCAGCACGTCGGCGCCTGGATGCACGTCGACCACGGGCTCGGCCTGTACCTGTACGCGAACGCGAACCGGCGCGCACCCACGAACATGCACAACAACGCGATCTCGGTGAACAGCATGCACCGGATCCGCGCCGCCCAGGACCTCGCGCTGTACAACCTCACGCTGTCCGAGGAGATCGAGGACTTCGACGGAAGTGCGCACCTGGAGACCTGGAACAACGATCCGGCCTGGCAGGGCGTGCGCGACGTGGCCGAGCAGCTGACCGCGATCGACGACTGGTGCGAGGCGATCTTCGCCGCGAACGTCGTCTTCGAACCGCTCGTCGGCGAACTGTTCCGCAGCCAGCTGGTGCAGCAGGCCGCCCCGCGCAACGGCGACTTCGTCACTCCGACGGTCGTCGGCGCGGCGGAGTACGACTTCGCCGAGCGCGATCTGCGCTACACGACGGCGATGTTCGAGCTGCTCACCAACGACAAGGAGTTCGCGGACCACAACAAGTCGATCCTGCAGGACTGGGCGTCGAAGTGGACCGCGCTGTCGCTGTCCGCGGCCCGCACGCTGCAGCCGCTGTGGTCGCAGCCGGACGCGAAACCGCCACGGTTCGAGGACGGCCTCGACCGGGTCAAGAGCCGGTTCGGCGGCATCCTCGGCACGCTGAGCCTCGAAGAACCGAAGGAGTTGGGACTGTGACCACGCTCAAGGCAGTCGTCGAGAGCCCCTTCAAGTCCGACAGCACGGCGTCCAACAAGTGCGGTGTCACGCTGATGAACAACCAGATCGGCGCGGTCGTCGCGGAGGTGATGAAGGACTACGACAACGTCACCGTGACGCCGCTGCCGTCGATGATCCGGGTCGACGCGATCGGCCGGATGGACTTCATCTACGACGACATCTCCGAGGCGCTCGGCGAGGAGCCGGGGTACTTCGACCAGGCCGAGTTCGAGGAGAACATGTCGACCCACTACGGGCGCATGGTCCACCTCGACGACCGGACGATCATGTTCGCCAACCCCGAGGACGCCGCCGACTACATCGGCTTCGACCTGACCGCCAGTAGCTGACCGATCGGAGGTGTCGGAGTGTACGAGAAGAACGGTGAGAAGTACTTCGTGGTCGACAGCCACATGCACATGTGGAAGGCCGGCCCGGACAACTGGGTGAAGGGTGCGGAGCAGTACGCGAAGGGCTGGATCGAGTGCTTCCACGCGTACCAGAGCCTCGGCCCGAAAGAGACCCACTGGACGATCGAGAAGTTCATGAGCTACACCGAGGACGACCTGATGAAGGACGTCTTCGAGGACGGCTACGTGGACGTCGCGGTCTTCCAGCCGACGTACCTGAAGGAGTGGTACACGGAGGGTTTCAACACCACCGAGCAGAACGCCAACCTCGGCGAGAAGCACCCGGGGATGTTCGTCCTGAACACCCGGTTCGACCCGCGGGACGGTGACGCCGGCCTGGAGGAGCTGGCGGCGAACGTCGAGCGGTACGGCTCGCGGGGCGTCAAGCTCTACACGGCCGAGTGGAACGCCGGCTCACGCGGTTACAAGCTGACCGACCCGGCGGCGTACACCTACCTCGCCAGGGCGCAGGAGCTCGGGATCAAGAACATCCACGTCCACAAGGGCCCCACGATCTGGCCGCTGGACAAGGACGCGTTCGACGTCTCCGACGTGGACCACGCCGCGACCGACTTCCCCGAGCTCAACTTCATCGTCGAGCACGTGGGCCTGCCGCGGATCGAGGACTTCTGCTTCATGGCCACCCAGGAGCCCAACGTGTACGCCGGTCTGTCGGTCGTCATCGGCGGGCTGATGCACGCGCGGCCGCAGTTCTTCGCCAAGGTGATGGGCGAGCTGCTGTTCTGGGTCGGCGAGGACAAGATGACGTTCGGCAGCGACTACGGCATCTGGGAGCCGAAGTGGCAGATCGAGGGCTTCGTGGACTGGGAGTTCCCCGACCAGCCGGAGTTCGCGGACTACCCGCGGCTCGGGGCGGACGGGAAGAAGAAGATCCTCGGGCTGAACGCGGCCAAGCTCTACGACATCAAGGTGCCGGACGAGCTGCAACTGAAGGAGGAGACACCCGCCGCACAGGACGACTCGAAGCTGGTTGCGTCGTAATGACGGCAGTGTTCACGGAGAAGGACCGGGTCCTGGACGCACTGGGTGCGGTCCGGGACCCGGAGCTGGACGAGCCGATCACGACGCTCGGATTCGTCTCGACCTGCGTCGTGTCGGCCGCCGGTGACGCAGTCGTGCGGTTGCGGCTGCCGACGTACTTCTGTGCGCCGAACTTCGCGTTCCTGATGGTCGCCGACGCGTACGACGTGGTGTCGGCGCTGCCCGGCCTGCGGTCGGTCGACGTCGCGCTCGAGGACCATTTCGCCGCGGCCCAGATCAATGCGGGGGTGGCGGCGCGGGCGGGGTTCGTCGCCTCGTTCGACGGCGAGGCGGCGGCGGAGCTGGACGAGTTACGCCGTACGTTCGTCGCCAAGGCGGTGCTGGCCGGGACCGATCAGGTCTGCCGGCCCTTTGTTGCGTCTGGCACCGACCCGGCGGAGGTCGCGCGGCTGACGATCGCCGACGTGCCGCCGTCGGCCGAGCTCGACCGGCTGCTGCGTCGCCGGGCCGAGCTCGGGCTGCCGACCGGCCCCGAGGCACCGCTGCTCGTCGACGTCGGGACCGGCGAAGCCGTCGCCGCGCCCGCGGCGGCGCGGCACCTCGGGCTGGCCCGGCTGACCCGGACCGGGATCGAGGCCAACACCGGTATCTGCAGGGGCATGCTGAGGCACCGGTACACCGAATCCGGTGCGGGCGAGGAGGAGCAGGGATGAAGGCCGTTCGACTGCACGGGTACCACCAGCAGCCAGTGGTCGAGGACGTACCGGAACCGGTCGTCAAGGGCCCGCTGGACGTCATCGTCAAGATCGGCGGCGCGGGCGTGTGCCGTACCGATCTGCACATCATCGAGGGTCAGTGGGACGCGGCGATGCATCCGTCGCTGCCGTACACGATCGGCCACGAGAACGCCGGCTGGGTGCACGAGGTCGGCTCGGCCGTCACCAACGTGCAGGTCGGCGACACCGTCATCCTGCACCCGACGCCGACCTGCGGTCTGTGTCATGCCTGTCGCGCCGGCGACGACATGCACTGCGAGAACAGCTCGTTCCCGGGTCTGGACAGCGACGGCGGGATGGCGGAGTACCTCCTCACCTCCGCCCGCGCCTGCGTGAAACTCGACCCGAGCACGCGACCGCAGGATGTCGCGGCGCTCGCCGACGCCGGCATCACGGCCTACCACGCGGTCCGGAAGGCTCTGCCACTGTTGCCTCCCGGTACGACGGCCGTGGTGATCGGCGCGGGCGGCCTGGGGCACATCGGCGTCCAGTGCCTGGCCGCGTTGACGGCGGCGCGGATCATCGTCGTCGACCGCAACCCCGACGCGCTCAAGCTGGCCGAGCAGCTCGGCGCCGACCAGACGGTCGTTGCTGACGGCAAGCAGGTGGAGAAGGTGCTGGAGCTGACCGACGGGGCCGGCGCCCACGTCGTGCTGGACTTCGTCGCCGAGCAGGGCGCGGAGCAGGACGGCTTCGCGATGACCAGGCCGGCCGGCTCGTACTTCGTCATCGGGTACGGCGGCCAGATCCAGATCCCGACCCTGGACATCATCTCGACCGAGCGGAACATCGTCGGCAACATCGTCGGCACGTTCAACGAACTGGCCGAGCTGATGGCGCTCGCACAGGCCGGCAAGGTCACGCTGCACACCCGGACCTACCCGCTCGACGCGGCCGCCGACGCGGTCGCCGATCTCGACGCCGGCCGAGTTCGCGGCCGCGCAATCCTCGTGCCGTAACAGGACCATTTTCCGGAGGGATTGAGATGGCCAAGGAACTAAGATTTGGTGAGTCGGCCCGTGATCTGCTGCTCGCCGGCGTCGACCAGCTCGCGGACGCGGTCAAGTCCACATTAGGCCCCAAGGGCCGCAACGTGATCCTGGAGAAGATCACCGGGTCGCCGGTGGTCACCAACGACGGCGTGACGATCGCCCGCGAGATCTTCCTCAAGAACCAGTTCGAGAACATGGGCGCCCAGCTGGTCAAGGAAGCCGCGATCAAGACCAACGACATCGTCGGCGACGGCACCACCACGGCGACCGTGATCGCGCAGGCCATCATCCGCGAGGGTATGCACGCGATCGGCTCCGGCGGGAACCCCGTTCTGGTGAAGCGGGGTATCGACCTGGCCGTCGGCAAGCTGGTCGACCGGCTCCGCGAGGTCGCGCACCCGGTCGTGACCGAGCAGGACTACGCGCGGGTCGCGGCGATCTCGGCGAACGACGACGACATCGTCGGCGCGGTGATCGCGAACGCCCTGCACACCGTCGGCGACGGCGGCATCGTGACGGTCGAGGAGTCCTCGATCAACGGGATGGGCGTGAACTTCGTCGAGGGGTTCGAGTTCGACAACGGGTACCTGTCGCCGTACATGGTGACCGATCCGGGCAGCCTGCAGGCCGTGCTGGACAACCCGTACATCCTGTTGTGCAGCGAGAAGATCACCAAGGTCCAGGAGATCATGCCGCTGCTCGACAAGATCATGCGCGAGCCGCGTCCGCTGGTGATCATCGCCGAGAGCCTCGAAGGTACGGCGCTCAGCATGTTGGTGCACAACCACGTCAACGGGCTGTTCCAGTGCGTGGCGGTGAAGGCGCCCGGGTTCGGCGACCGGCGGCTGCACAAACTGGAGGACATCGCGGCGATCACGGGCGGCGCGGTCTACAGCCGGCACTCCGGGTTCAGCCTCGAGACGATGACGATCGACCAACTGGGCCGCGCGGACCAGGTGCGGGTGACGGCCGACCGTACGGCGATCGTCGCGGGCACCGGGCACGACAAGGACGTGGCGTTCCGGATCGCGCAGCTGCGGTCGGAGCTCGAGCGGGCGACGTTCGGTGTCGACGAGGACGTCCTGACCGAGCGGATCGGCGCGTTGTCGGGCAAGGTCGCGGTGATCCGGGTCGGTGCGCCGACCCCGGCCGAACTCAAGGAGCTCCAGCACCGGGTCGAGGACGCGCTGTCCGCGACGCGGGCCGCGATGGCCGAAGGGATCGTCGCGGGCGGCGGCATGGCCCTCCTGCATGCCGCGTCCGCCCTCGACGGTCTGGACGTCAAGGGCGACTACAAGACCGGCGTCGACATCGTGCGGCGGGCGCTGCGCGAACCGGCGTACCTGATCGCCGCGAACGCGGGGTACTCCGGCGCCGAGGTGCTGGAGCGGACGTCGCAGATGGGAGTCGACGAGGGCTTCGACGCGCTGGACGGCGTGTACGGCAACATGCTCGCGATGGGCATCATCGACCCACTCAGGGTGGCGCGTTCGGCCTTGCAGAACGGCGCGTCGGTGGCCGGTCTTCTGTTGACGACCAACACCCTCATCGCGGAGGAGCAGACGCCGTGGGGTGGCAGTCCCGCCCTGATGACGGAGTACGGCGCGCTGGACGAGGGGCTGCACCAGCCGAGCCCCGACTCCAGCACGCCGCAGTCCCTCGGCCTCGGGCCGTCGGTCGGCTAGCAGTGCGGTGGAGTGGCTGGGGGTCGTTCGGAGACCCCCAGCCACTGGGTCACGTGAAGATACTGACGCCACCCGGGCCGACCAGCAGGCCGATGATGATCAGGGCTGCGCCCCACATCACCTGGCCGCGGAACAGCGAGACAATGCCGGACACGACGAGGATCACCGCGATGATCCACAGGATGAATGCCATTCTTCCTTCCCTTCGTGCTTTGCGATCCCCGTGGCGCCGCTCCAGTGCCCGGGCCGGCGCCGCGCAAACCCCGCCCCGCTTGACGAAACGCTCGTATGAAACAGGTCGTGCAACCCTGCTGGGGTGCCGCGAGCGCCACTGGTGGTGATGCCCATCGGTGATCAGAGGTGCGGCCTTTTTGACAGATTTGATCAGATTTCTCTTGCCTGAGGTGGGCCGCTCGGGGTGAGATGTCCAGATGACGCAGACGCGGGCCGCGGGCGCGGTGGACGGGCAGGGGTTCTCGTACCGGCCGTTCATCTGGCTCGCGGTCGCGACGTTCTCGATGGGGATCGACGGGTACGTGCTGGCCGGTCTGCTCCCGCAGATCGCCGGCGACCTGAGCGTCACCGCGGCGGCCGCCGGCCAGCTGATGTCGGTGTTCGCGTTCACCGCCGCGCTCGCCGGTCCCGTGCTCGGAACATTGACGTCACGATGGGAACGCCGTACGACGATCGCGCTGGCGCTGGCCGTCTTCGTCCTCGGCAACCTGGTCGTCGGGATCGCGACGAACTACCCGATCGCCCTGGGCGGCCGGGTGATCGCGGCACTCGGCGGTTGCCTGCTGAACGCGGCTGTCACGGGGTACGTGATCGCGCTGACGCCGCCCGAGCATCACGGCAAGGCGCTGTCGTTCGTCCTCGGCGGCTGGATGACCGCGACCGCCCTCGGCGTACCGATCGGCCTGGTGATCGGGCAGTCGAGCTGGCGGTTCCCGATGATCATGGTCGCGGTGGTCGGCACGATCGCACTCGTCGGCATCCTGCTCCGGCTCCCCCAGTTGCATCTGCCCGGCGGATCGCTCGTCGACCGCCTGCGCCCGCTCAAGCAACCACGGCTGCTCGCCGGGCTGCTCGTCACCACCGGCATCTTGTGCAGCAGCTACACGTGCTTCACCTACGCCACGCTGATCCTCGGCCCGCACTTCCACGCGCACTGGGCGATCATCCTGATCATGTTCGGGTACGGCGTCTCGAGCATGGCGGGCAATGCGATCACCGGCCGGCTGGTCGACCGCTTCAGCGCGATCCGCGTGCTGACCGTGGTCCTGATCGGCCTGCTGCTGAACTCGATCGTCGGCATGGTCGCGCTGATGTTCGCACCGGCCGTCGTGGCCGCGGTCTGGGGCCTGGTCTGGTTCTTCTCCGCGGGCGTCGGCAACGGCGGCGGCGCCGTACCCCAGCAGGCCCGCCTCGCCACGATGGCGCCGGACTCGGCGACGATCGTGATCGCTCTGAACGGCAGCGCGATCTCGCTCGGCTCGGCCCTCGGCAGCGCCCTCGGCGGCGTCGCCCTGACGGCCGGCGCATCACCGAACGGCCTGCTCGGCGTCGCCGGCATCATCCTCGCGATCACCGTCACCCTGCACGCCTTGGTAACCCGCGCAAGCCACCGCGCCACCACGGCCTGAGAGCGGTGGGCCAGGTTAGCGCCAGCCGCGGCGGGCGGCTTGGAGGCCGGCTTGGAAGCGGCTGGTGGCGCCCAGCTCTTCCTGCACCTGAGCGATCCGCCTACGCAAGGTCCGGCCGCTCACGCCGAGCTGACGGGCGATCGCCTCATCCTTCATCCCGCTGGCCAGCAGGTTGATGAGGGTCGTGTTGGGATCCGCGTTCTCGGCCAGCCGCAACGGCGTGGCCTGACTCCACAGCTGGTCGAACAGGACCTGCAGCGCACTCGTGAGCGCCGAGTCGGACACGACGACGGCTCGCGGCTGCGCCGGTGTCGACGGCCCGCCGGCCAGCGGCAAGATCGCGGTAGTGCCGTCGACGATCAGCAGCTTGACCGGCACCTGCGGCAGCACCCGGGACTGCTCACCCCGCTCGGCCATCGACCGCAACCGGTCCACCCACCCCGGGTGGTCGAGCACCTCGGCCGCATAGATCGAGCGGAACCGCACGCCACGATCGAGCAGGGCCAGCTCCGCGCCCGACACCTGAGCGCTCCCATCAGCGACGTACGGCGGGGTGTCCGTCCCGACCGCCTGCTCGGTAGCGCCGCGCAGCATGTCGTCGATCCGCGCCTCGATCGCGTCCCGGCCGACCGCGATCTCGATCAGCCGGCTCGGCTCCGCCTGCAACTGCCCGGCGCTGAACTCGCGGGCGAGCTGATCGGTCATCGCCGCAACGCCGTCCAGCGCGGCCCGCCGCTCGCGGACCAGCATGCCCAACCCCGACCGCGGATCGACCGGCGCCGGCGAGGCCTCCGATCCGCTCCGCACGAGCCCCGCCGCGACGAGCCGGTCAACAGCCTGCGTCACCGCTTCGTCCGGCAACTCGAGAAGCTCACCGAGTTGGCCCACCGGCAGACCCGGATCACGCAGGAGCTGCCGATAGACCTGAGCGTCGATTCCTGACAGCCCAACCGCTTCCCAATCAGCCACTTGACGAGCGTAGTTGGCCGGGATCGGCGTTTGGCCGGAATGGGCGCCGTAATCGCGAGATCTGGGCTTAGCGTGTCCCAGGAAACGTCGCCTGTCCGAGGAGTGAACTGTGCGTCTGCATGCTGGCCGCAAGACGATCGCGCTGGTGGGCACCATCGGCACCGTCGTCGGCGCGCTTCTGGTCGGTTCCGGGGCCGACGTCGCGACCGCCGATCCCACCGAGCCCGCCTTCGCTCCGCAGTCGATCGTCTGGCCGACCCAGACCGACGGCTACGTGCTCGGCGGCGTCGCCTGCGGCACTGAAACCAGTACTGAAACGGGTCCTGGAACCGATCCTGCGCCCTGCCCGGCCGAGGTGCTTGCCACGCATAACGGCGGCAAGACCTGGGTCGCCGCCGGCCGCACACACAACGGGCTGGCGAAGAGCGGCGAGCCGGGCCTGACCAGCCTGCAGTTCGCCGACGCGAAATTCGGTTGGGCGTACGACCCGTACCTCGAGGTCACCAAGGACGGCGGCAAGACCTGGACGCAGATCCCGGTGCCCGGCGGTGAGGCCAAGGTCCTCAACCTGCTCGCCGCCCCCGACGGCACGTACGTCGTCACGTCGGGCTGCGAGATCGGCACCGGCATCTGCGACGACCGCCCGCTGAAGGTCTGGCGCGCACCCGCCGGCAAGTCCACCGGGTGGAAGCAGCTCGACGTCCAGGTGGCCGCCGACGATCACGTCGCCATGGACGCCGAAGGGTCGACGGTCTACTTCCTGGCCGCGCCGTTCGTCGGCCCCGGCCGCCTGTCCACGATCCGCAACGGCTCGGTCCGGCCGACCAGCACGGTCACCTGCGCCGACGCCGAGGACGCCACGATGACCGACCTCGCGACCAACGGCCCCGGTCGCGTCTTCGTCCTCTGCATGGCGAATTTCGGCCGCGGCCACTCCGACAAGACCCTGCTCGTCTCAGGCGACGGCGGGAAGACCTTCCGGTACGACGCCATTCCTGGCGGGCTCGGCCTGGCCGGCCAGCTGTCGGTCGGACCGGACGGCGCGGTCATGCTCTCCACGCTCACCGCGAGCCTCGTCTACAACCGGCCGACGCTGTCGAAGTCGTGGCGCATCGACCAGGAATGGCTCGAGAACAGCGAGCACATCCATGACCTGGTCCAGCAGAACGGTACGACGGCGTGGGTCGTCGAGCGCGATGCGGCGTACACCCAGAACACGCAGCTCTGGGTGAGCCATGACGCCGGCGCGAGCTGGCAGCAGACCACTCTCGTCCCGGCGTGACGCCGATCCCTTCAGGAGAAGAACAGTGATCTCATTGCGCCGGTTGGCGGTCCCGCTCGCCCTGCTCCTCGTCGCCGGTTCGACGACGGCCGCGGCCGCGGATACCCAGGAACCCCCGAAGGTGGTCGCGAGCTGTGACCAGAACGTGAAGCCCGGCGAGTACACCTGCTTCGCGCAGCGGCGGGCCGATCTGGGCTTCCGCGCCAAGGCGCTCGGCGGTGCGCCGGCCGGGTACGGCCCGTCCGACCTGCAGTCGGCGTACAAGTTGCCCTCAGCAACGGCGGGCCAAGGGCAACGGGTCTACATCGTCGACGCGTACGACGACCCGAGCGCCGAGGCCGACCTGGCGGTCTACCGTCAGCAGTTCGGCCTGCCGGCCTGCACGACCGCGAACGGCTGCTTCCAGAAGCTCAACCAGGACGGGCTCCCGAGCCCGCTGCCCGCGCCGTCCCGCTCGTGGTCCGGCGAGATCTCGCTCGACCTCGACATGGTGTCGGCGATCTGCCCGAACTGCGGCATCACGCTGATCGAGTCCGACTCTCCCAGCGACGACCTGCTCAGGGCAGTGAAGACCGCGAACGACCTCGGTGCCAAGTTCGTGTCGCTGAGCTGGGGCGGACCGGAGTCGTCCGGCCTGGCCGAGCTCGACAAGCTGTACTTCAACCCGAGCGGTGTCGTGTACACGGCGTCCACCGGTGACTACGACTACGACGCCGGTGTCTCGTACCCCGCCAGCTCCTCAGCCACGACCGCGATCGGCGGTACGACGCTGACCAAGGACGACTCGTCCCGCGGCTGGACCGAGACGGTGTGGAACAACGGACCCGGCCAGGGCACCGGGTCGGGCTGCTCGAGCACGATCGCCAAGCCGAGCTGGCAGTCGGTGATCCCGGGAGCGACCTGCCCGAAGCGCGCGATCGCGGACGTCTCCGCGGTCGCCGACCCGGCCAACGGTGTCGCGGTCTACCAAACCACCGGAGGCTCCGGCTGGGCCGTGTACGGCGGAACCAGCGCGGCCGCCCCGGTCATCGCCGCCACCTACGCACTTGCCGGTGACCCCGCTCCGGACTCCCGTCCGGCCGGATACCCGTACGGGGCCACCGGCAACCTCAACGATGTTGTCGAAGGCAACAACGGTGAGTGCACGCCGGCTCCGCTGTGCGCGGCGCAGCCCGGCTGGGACGGTCCCACGGGCCTCGGTACGCCGATCGGCACCCGCGCCCTGACCTCGCCGACCAAGGCCAACCGCGTCACGATCTCCGCACCGACCCAGCAGTTCACTGCGGCCGGCGAGGTCGTCGCACTGCGGGCGCGCGCAGCGGACTCGGGCCACGGCCTGGTGAGGTTCTCGGCGACCGGTCTGCCCGCAGGACTCCAGATCGACGCGCTGAGCGGGATCATCTACGGGCGACCGACCACACCGGGGACCTATTCGGTGACGGTGACAGGAACCGACTCCACCAAGGCGCGTGGCAACACCGTGATCAGCTGGGTAGTGAGCACCCGGAACAACGCCGTGGCCAACGGGGACTTCGAGTCCGGCACCGGTGGCTGGGCGCAGACTCCGGACGTGATCCGTGCCGACGGTCAGTACGGCCACGGCGGGCTCGGATACGCGTGGCTCGGCGGGACCGGCACGACGCACACCGACTCGCTGAGCCAGCGGGTGAGCGTTCCCTCGTTCGGGCATCCGACTCTGAGGTTCGCCCTGCGCGTCTCAGGCGGCGATGACGTGCTCCAGTTGACCGTTGACGGTCACGCGGTGAAGACCTTCAGCCGGAGTACGTCGTCGTACGTGACGCAGTCCGTCGACCTCACGCCGTACCGGGGGAAGGCCGTCACGCTGGCCTGGACCAGCACGGAGAACGAAGGGGCGCCGACGACGTTCCTGCTCGACGACGTCTCCGTGAACTAGAATTCGGCCATGGCCGAAAAGCTACGGATAGTGCTGGCGGCGACGCCGTCGTTCCGCGACATGGTGTTCGGGGCGACGAGCGTCGGGCGGCTGGAGGCGCTTGGGGACGTCGTCGTACTCGATGATCCGGGGGACGCGACGGCGTTGACGGCGGCCTTGCCCGGGGCCGACGTACTCATCACGTCGTGGGGTGCGACGCCACTGACCGCCGAGGTGCTGGATCACGCGGAACGGTTGCGGTTGATCGCGCACAGTGCCTCGTCGGTGAAGCATTTCGTCACCGACGAGGTCTTCCGGCGTGGACTGCGGATCACCCAGGCGGGGCAGGCGATGGCGGAGCCGGTAGCCGAGGTGTCGCTCGCGTTCACGTTGAGCCTGCTGCACCGGATCCAGCGCTTCGACCACCAGATGCACGACGGTGCGTGGCGGGACGATGCGCCGCCGCAGCACGGGCTCAGGTCGTCGCGGATCGGGGTGGTCGGGGCCTCGCGGACCGGCTCCGAGTACATCCGGATGCTGGTCGCTCTCGGCGCAGAGGTGGTCGTCTACGACCCGTATCTGACCGACGAGCGCGCAGCTCAGCTCGGCGTACGCCGGACCACGTTGGACGAGCTGCTCCGCACCAGCAGGGTCGTCGCCCTGCACGCACCGACCCTGCCCGAGACCCACCACCTGATCGGCGCCCGCGAGCTCGCCCTCATGCCGGACGGCTCGTCCCTGGTCAACACCGCCCGCTCGTGGCTGATCGACTCCCCCGCGCTCCTCGCGGAACTTCGAACGGGCCGGATCGACGCAGCGCTGGATGTGTTCGACGAGGAGCCGCTACCGGCCGACAGCCCGTACCGGACCCTCGCCAACGTGCTGCTGACTCCACACCAGGCTGCGGCGACCGTCGAGTGCTATCTCGAGATGGGCGACATCACCGCCGACGAGATCGAGCGCTTCGCAGCGGACGAGCCGCTCAAGTACGAGCTCACCGAAGACGCGCTCACGCGCATGGGCTAACAGACGGTTGCCGACGCCGTCCGCACGGCCTGGCGGTGCAGGACGTCCAGGTGGTGGCGCGCCTCGCCGGTCGCGGTGGACACGACGAGCGAGATGTCGCAGCGGAGACCGGTCTGGCGAAGGTGGTCGACGCGGACCAGTTCGGCCAGCAGTTGGGTGGCCAGCGCGTCGAGCTTCTCACGGATCACGTTGAGGTCGGGCCCGCTGGTCGGCGCCTTGTCCGGGTGGGCGGCCCAGTACGCCAGCAGACCGCGCTGAACGACCTTGCTCGCATCGATCTGCGCCTGGAAGAACGCCGCGGTGGAGTCCGGGTCGATACCCAGCTGAACAGCGGACCGGCGAACCGAGTCGAGGATCTGCTGCTCACGGACCGGGTCGTCGACCGGCTTCCCGCTGAAGTACTTCGACGCCGCGACGTCGTCACCGATCAGGATCCGCTGGATCATCAACTCGGTCAGCCCGTCGAACGTCGCCGGCCGGGTCTCGTGAACACCAGCCGGCGCACTCGGCACAGTCGGCACAGTCGGCACAGTCGGCACAGTCGGCACAGTCGGCACCGTCGGCACAGTCGGCACCGTCGGCATGGTCGGCACCGTCGTTGCGTTCGCGGTCGGTGCAAGTAGCGCGAATCCGCCGACCGTGCTCGCGGCCACGGCTCCGGTGATCAGCTTTCGCAGCACGTTGTTCCACCCTCTCCAGTGACAGTCCAGGACGGCTCGCGACTGTACGCCGCACGGGGTGCACGCCTGTCCACTTGAAAATCTCGAACCCATCCGGCCTGCGAGTGGCTCCGAAGTACCGGTGTCAGCCAACCTCGTCAGGAAAGAGATGACGTCATGTCCAAGCACCTCACCCGCGCCGGTCTCGCCCTCAGCGCGCTGGCACTCGCCGTGACCGCGTCCGCCTGTGGTGGTTCCGACGACAGCAGCAGCTCATCCAGTGCACCGGCCAGCGCCTCCAGTACTCCGGTCGCGAGTGCGACCCCGTCGATGAGTAACGCCTCGAGCGACCTGGTCGGCCCTGGTTGCGCCGACTACGCGAAGGCCAACCCGAGCGGCGCCGGCTCGATCGACGGTATGGCAGCCGCACCGGTGGCCACCGCTGCCTCGGGGAACCCGCTGCTGAAGACCCTGGTCGCGGCCGTCTCCGGCAAGCTGAACCCGAAAGTCGACCTGGTCTCCACGCTCAACGGCGGCGAGTTCACCGTCTTCGCCCCGGTCGACACGGCCTTCGCGAAGGTCCCAGCCGCTACCGTGAACACGCTCAAGACCAACAACGCGCTGCTGACCAAGATCCTGACGTACCACGTGGTCGCCGGTCAGCTCGACCCGTCCGCGGTGGTCGGCACGCACGCGACCGTCGAGAAGCAGACCGTCACGGTCACCGGCTCCGGCGACGCCCTGAAGGTTAACGGCGCGAACGTGATCTGCGGCGGAGTACGGACCGCGAACGCTACGGTGTACCTGATCGACTCCGTGCTGATGCCCCCGGCAAGCTGACCGTGAACGAACCCACTTCGCTTCCCTGGCCCGTCGGATCGCCTGCGCGATCCGACGGTGACCTGCTCGCGCTGACCGCGACCGGTGACACGGCCGCGTTCAGCGCCCTCTACGACCGGGTCGCCCCCTGGGTGTTCGGCCTGGTACGCCGGATCCTGCGCAATCCGGCCCAGTCGGAGGAGGTCACGCAGGAAGTCATGATCGACGTCTGGCGCACAGCCACCCGGTACGACGCCGACCGCGGCTCGGCGCATTCGTGGATCCTCACGATCGCGCACCGCCGGGCGGTCGACCGGGTGCGTTCCGAGCAGGCCGCGGCGGACCGGACCGACCTGGCCGGCGCCCGGTCCGCCGAGGTCGATTTCGACCAGGTCGCGGACACGGTCAGCACGCGCCTCGAGGCCGAGCAGGTACGGCGTTGTCTCGGATCGCTGAGCGAGCTCCAACGGGAGTCGATCGAGCTGGCGTACTACAACGGTTACACGTACCCGGAGGTCGCCCAGCAACTCGGCGCCAAGCTTCCGACCATCAAGGCGAGAATGCGCGACGGCCTGATCCGCCTCCGCGACTGCCTCGGCACCACGGAGGGGCAAAGGTCATGACGGATCCCGACGTACACACCCTGACCGGCCCGTACGTTCTCGACGCACTGCCCGAGGACGAACGGGTCCGCTTCGAGGCGCACCTGGCCGAGTGCACGTTCTGCACCACCGAGGTCGCCGAACTGCGACAAGCCGCGGTCAAGCTCGCCACTCAGGTCTCGACCCCACCGCCACTCGGGCTGAAGGCGAACGTGATGGCGGCGATCGAGGACGTTCGCCAGTTGCCCCCGCAGGTACCCACTGCGGCCTCGACACCGAAGGCCCAGCGCTTCACCCGGCGCTCGGTACTCACCCTGGCCGCGGCGGCGCTCGCGGTCGGGGCTGCCGGCGGGGTCGCGGTCGACCAGTACCACGATCGGTCCGCCGCCGAGCGCGCCAACCAGCAGATGGCAGCCGTACTGGCCCAGCCCGACGCCCGCACCGTCCACGGCACGGTCGAAGGCGGCGGTCAGGCCACAGTCGTCCTGTCCACGAAAGCCGACAAGTCGGTCGTCGTACTCCGCGATCTTCCGAAACTGCCGAAGGACCACACCTGGCAACTCTGGATGATGGACCCCGCCAACAAGGCCACCTCAATCGGCCTCTCCACCGGCGACATCACCCAGGTGGTCAACGGCTCAACCACCGGCATGGCAACCTTCGGCCTGACCATCGAACCCGAAGGCGGCTCCCGCACCCCAACCCTGCCCGCAGCAGCCGTGGTCCCCCTGACCTAGCCCGAGCGCTGAAAACTTCTTCTCATCGCGGCGATGAGTTCGGGCCCTGGCGCCGGTCTGTACTGGTGTGAAGCAATCTTCTGCACGAATGACAGGTCAACAACGATGGGTTCTAGGGCTGACCTCCTTGGGGTCGGTCATGGTCGCGTTGGACACCCTCGTGGTCGCTGCTGCCCTGACCACGATCCGGAGCGACCTCGGCGCGTCGGCCGAGCAGCTCGAATGGACGGTCAACGCCTATGGATTGAGTTTCGCGATGCTTCTGATGACGGCCGCCGCGATCGGCGACCGTCTGGGCCGGCGACGGACGTATGCGGCCGGGCTGGCGCTGTTCACCGCTGCATCCGTCGCCTGTGCGCTAGCCACGACGCTGCCGTTCCTGATCGCGGCCCGGGCCGTGCAGGGCGTCGGCGCGGCGATGGTGATGCCGTTGGCGATGGGCCTGCTCGGCGCCGCGTTCCCGCCGGAGCGTCGCGGGCAGGCGATCGGGGTGTTCAGCGGCGTGACGGGTATCGCCGTACTCGGTGGACCGCTGATCGGTGGCGCGGTGACCGAGGGGTTGTCGTGGCAGTGGATCTTCTGGATCAACGTGCCGATCGGGGCGGTCGTGATCGCGTTGGTGCTGGCGAAGATCCCGGAGAGCACCGGGCCGGCGAGGCGGCTCGATCTGATCGGCGCGGTGCTGATCAGTCTCGCCGTACTCGGGCTGGTCTGGGGCACGGTGCGTGGCGAGTCGGCAGGCTGGACGAGTGCCGAAGTACTCACCGCGTTCGCGATCGGGGTCGTGATGCTGCTGGCGTTCGGGCTGTGGGAGCGGCGGACCGATCACGCGATGGTGCCGCTGGCGTTCTTCCGCAACCGGACGTTCACGGCGGCGAACTCGGCCGGCTTCTTCCTCACCGCCGCGCTGATCAGCGCAGTCTTCTTCCTCTCGCAGTACATGCAGGCCGAGCTCGGATCGGCGCCGTTCAAGGCCGGTCTGCAGCTGCTGCCGTGGACGGCGACCTTGTTCGTCGTCGGACCGATCGCGGGCCGGCTGGTTGATCGCGTCGGTGAGCGACCGCTCGTCATCATCGGTATGGCGCTACAGACGATCGGCATGCTCTGGCTGAGCCGAGGCGCCGATCAGTACTACGAACTCATTGCACCGCTGGTGATCTGCGGCTGCGGGATCTCGTTGGCGATGCCCGCCGCCCAGAGCGCTGCGATGTCCGCGCTACCACGGGAGGCCGTCGGGATCGCGTCCGGTATCTACAGCATGAACCGTCAGCTCGGTGGCGCGGCCGGAGTCGCCGTACTCGGCTCCGTCTTCACGGCGGCCGGTGGCTACACGGGTGACGGATTCGAGCGGGCGCTCGCGGGTGGCGGCGTACTGTCGTTGCTCGGGGCACTCTCGGGGTTCGCGATCGCGGCGCGGCGCCGTCGTACCGGGACCGACGACCACGTCGACGAGTTGGTGGTGGAAGGAGTCTGATGGACCTCGAGGAGGAGTTCGCACAGCACCGCGGCGAGCTGGTGGCGCACTGCTACCGGATGCTCGGCTCGCTGCACGACGCCGAGGACGCGGTGCAGGAGACCTACCTGCGCGCCTGGCGGGGTCATGCGGACTTCGAGCACCGTTCGTCGATCCGCACCTGGCTGTACCGGATCGCCACCAACGTGTGCCTGAACCTCCTCCAGCACAGCAGCCGCCGGGTCGTTCCGTCGGCGCTGGGTGCCCCGGGCAACGACCCGGAGGACCTGCACGCGCAAGCGCTAGAGGTGCCGTGGCTGGAACCGTTCCCGGATCAGTTGCTCGGGGCGGATCCGGCCACGGTGGTCGGCGATCGGCAGAGCTTGCGTCTGGCCATGGTTGCCGCGATGCAACATCTCCCGCCACGGCAACGGGCCGTACTGATCCTGCGCGAAGTGCTCACTTGGCCGGCTGCGGACGTCGCATCGTTGCTCGACACAACGACCGCGGCGGTCAACAGCTCGTTGCAGCGGGCGCGCGCCGAGCTGGCCCGGCTGAAGCCCCGCGAGGACGAGCTGCGCGAGCCGCACGAGCCACTGCGGCGGGCTCTGCTCGACCAGTTCCAGGCGGCGATGGAGAGCAAGGATCTCGTCGTACTGGAAGGGCTTTTCACCGAGGACGCGCGATGGGAGATGCCGCCCATCCCGACCTGGTTCAGCGGGCGTTCCGACGTACTGCGGCTGCTCGACTCGAAGCTGCGGGCCGGTCAGGATCGACGGGCCCTGGTCGAGACGTCGGCGAACGGTCAGCCGGCCTTCGCGCTCTACATCCGCGGCACGGACGACCAGTACCACGCGCACTCGATCAAGGTGCTGACGCTGACTCCGGCGGGCATCTCGTCGGTGCTCGCCTTCCACCAACCTGCTTTGTTCCCCGCCTTCGGGCTGCCTTTGATCCACAGGAGCTGATTTCGATGTCCTTGGCAACTACTCTGCGGGAGCTGCATGTTCCCGGTACTCCGCTCGTCGTACCGAACGCCTGGGACGCGGCGTCGGCGCGCGTTATCGAAGCGGCCGGTTTCGGCGCGGTCGCCACCAGCAGCAACGCCACGGCGGCGATCCTCGGGTACGACGACGGCGAGAACGTCCCGGTCGACGACGTACTCGCCGCCACGACCCACATCGCCCGCTCGGTGTCCGTGCCGGTCACGGTCGACTTCGAACGCGGCTACCGGCTCGCACCGGCCGAGCTGGTCGAACGCTTCCTCGCCACCGGCGCCGTCGGCCTGAATCTCGAAGACTCCGATCCCGCGACCGGGAAGATGGTCGATCCGGCCGAGCAGGCGGACTTCCTCGCCGCGGTGCGGGCCGCGGCCGGGGATGAGCTCGTCGTCAACGCCCGGATCGATGCCTTCATCCGCAAGGCCGGATCGGCGGAGGAACAGTTACAGACCGCGCTCGATCGCGCGGACCGCTACCTGGCCGCGGGCGCGGACTGCGTGTACCCGATCGGCGTCGGCGAACTCGACCTGATCGCCACGCTGACGACGCAGATCGACGGCCCGGTGAATGTCGCGTACGGGCAGGGGGCGCACTCGATCGCCGACTACACAGCGCGAGGCGTGGCCCGGATCAGCTTCGGCCCGATGTTCCAGCGGCATCTGTACGGCGTGTTCGCGGGCGCGGTCCTGCCGGCGTTGCAAGCGGACCGGAATCCGTTTGCCGGTTGACCACCCCTTGTGTGCGATCTCGCGGATCGGGTACTACGGCGTTGGTAGGGCAAGGCAACCATCGAGAGAACGGGGAAACACGATGGGCATGTTCGACAACATGAAGGACAAGGCCGGCGACCTGGTCGACGACCACGGCGACAAGGTCGGCGAGGGTCTGGACAAGGCCGGCGACTTCGCCGACGAGAAGACCGGCGGCAAGTACGGCGACAAGATCGACCAGGGCACCGACGCCGCCAAGGACCAGTTGGACAACCTCGACGGGGAGAACGACGACATCCCGGACAACGAGTCCTGAGCCGCCGGACCAGGTGATCGGTTAACCTCTCGGCTCGCCCGTTCGCCCCCTGTATCCGCGGGGCGAACGGGCCCTCCCGGGCTTGACCCCCGCCTACGTTCAGCGCCAGATGACGGCTTCGATCTCGCGGCGCTGTTCGGAGAACAGACCGTTGTCAGCGGCCTTCGTCAACAGTTCCCGGAGGTCGGCCTCGAAGGCGGCCAGCTGCGACCCGAGCTGATGCGGCGTCGAGCTCGAGAGGGAGAACACCGCGGCGACGACATCGTCCACGGTGCGCTCCTCGATCTCGTTGCCACCGACGACCAGCCGCGTCGGTCCGCGGTACCCGGCGGCGCGCATCACCGTCTCCTCACCCGGCCGCGTTCCAGCGGGCAGCACGCTCTTACCGGCACGGCGTACCGGGCCGAGATACCGCGCCACCAAGCCCTCTATCGCCTTCCACGGCGGCCGCGGATGGGGTAGATCGTTCGTCCCGTCGATCCCGCGATGGGTCGTCGCGCCGACATGAACCCACGCACCATCGGGCTCCAGCATCCCGCGCACCCGGTCCGCGACCAGCGCCTGATCCATCCAATGGAAGGACTGCGCGAACGACACGACCTGGAAGGTCCCGAGCTCCCCCGGCAGTTCCTCCGCGCGCAGCTGCTGCCATTTCACATTGCTCAGCTTCTGCTCAGCGGCCCGCGACGCCGCCACCTCGACCATCTCACCGTCCGCATCCATCCCGACCGCTTCCGCGAAGTACGGCGCCAACAGCAACGTCAGCGAACCGGGACCACAGCCGACGTCCAGTAACCGCCCGCGACCGTCCAGGCCCAGCTCGTCCCGGATCGCCTCTCCCAACGCCACTGGGTAAGCCATCCGTCCCACCGCGTAGTGCCGAGCGCTCCCGGCGTACAAACTCGCATCCCACTGCCAGTCCCAGTCGTTGTTCACCGGGCGAGGCTACCGACCACCCCGAACGAGGCGCACACTCTTTGTGGGGGAAGGAGGGGCTCATGTGGTCATCCGACGGATGGGATGTGCGCACCCGGCTCGGAGTATTGATACCGCACGGCGACGTAGGACCCGAGTCAGAACTGCAGGCGATGGCACCGGACGGCGTGGGCATCCACTCGGCCCGCGTGCCGTTCGGCGGGATGGCGGCCGGCGGAGCGATGGATCCGACGATCCCGCTGGCACCCGTCCAGGCCTTCGTCGAGCCACCCGCGATCGACGAAGCCACGGCCCTGCTGGCCGCAGCACCGATCAATGCCATCGGCATCGGCTTCACCAGCTCGTCGTACGTCGGCGGCCCGGACGGCGAACGCAAGGTCGTCGATCGCTTGACCGAACGCGCCGGCATGCCGGTGGTCGCTCCGTGTGCCGCCGCCGTCGCCGGATTCGGTGCACTAGGCATCGATCGAATCGCGTTGTTCGACCCACCCTGGTTCGACTCCGAACTGGACCGCTACGGCGCGGAGTACTTCCGGTCCCAGGGCCTGGAGGTCGTGCTGCACGCCTCCTGCGAACTACCGAGCAACCAACGCAGCATCAACCCGTCGGAACTCTTCACCTGGATCGTCCGGCACACTCCCGCAGACGCAAATGCGGTCTTCATCGGAGGCAACGGCTTCCGCGCAGTCGGCATAATCGCCGCCTTGGAAGAGGATCTGCGGATTCCGGTGGTGACCGCGAACTCCGCATTGCTCTGGGGCTTGCTCCAGGCCGCCGGTAGCGGGGCCCGCCCGGCCAACTACGGCCGGCTCTTCGGAGTGCCGTAATCACCCACACTCAGGTAACACTCAGCTGGTAGGCAGTAACCTCGAAAGGGGTGCATTTAAAGGGATTTGCGTCGTAGGCTTACTGCCCCAAGGGGATGTGGGGAGCTGCAGGGGGGAACTGCACGATGCTGGATTTTTGCCTGGGCTCGGGGATGGGAAAGTGAGTTCGCTGCGGCGGATCCTGATCTGGATATCGGGAGCCTCCGCAGGACTGGGGGCTGCGCTGGCGGCGACGATTCCGTTCGAGAACGCGGAGTTGATCGATATCTCACGTCGTGGTGGTACGCCGGGCGCGCACCACGTCGCCGTCGATCTGGCCGACCCGGATTCGTGGCCGGTGGTGGACGACGACTTCCAGCGACGGATCGCGACCCGCGATCCGGAACTGGTGATCTTCATCCACAACGCCGGGACGTTGACGCCACTCGGGTCGGCCGATCACGTCGACACCGCGCAGTACACCCGGAACGTTCTGCTGAACTCGGCTTCCGCTCAGGTGCTCGGGCAGTCGTTCCTGCGCGCAGTGTCCGGCCGGCAGTGCGAGCAGCACCTGATCATGATCTCGTCCGGCGCCGGGATGCAGCCGCACGAAGGTGAGTCGAGCTACTGCGCGGCCAAGGCTGGTATCGATCAGTGGGTGCGCACGGTCGGGCTGGAGCAGCGGCGCCGAAGTCCCGGCTGCCGGGTGATCTCCGTGTCACCCGGCGCGGTCGACACCGATATGCAGGCCGAGCTCCGGGCGTCCACCCCGGACGAGGTCCCCGAGTCGACCCGGTTCCGCGAGATGGAAGCGCTCGGCCAACTCTCGAAACCTGAGAACGTGGCCCGCATCATCTGGTCGCTTCTCGGCCGCGACCTCGACAACGGCGCCGTCCTCCATGTTCACGACCTGACCTGACAGCTCAGCGGGACACCTGCGCTGAGCGACACCTCCTGGCGCTGATCGCCATACCGAATCACCACTGTCGTGTCCCGATCCGCTGTCAGTACGGCGGTTGCCGCGGACGGGGACCATTCCAGGTCGACGCCGACGCCGCCCCGGGCCCGCAGGCCGGTGATCGCGCCTTCGGACCATTCGGCCGGGAGCGCGGGAAAGATCTCGAGCTCACCGGTGTGACTCTGGAGGAGCATCTCGGCGATCCCGGCGGTGGCCCCGAAGTTCCCGTCGATCTGGAACGGCGGGTGCGCGCAGAACAGGTTCGGATACAGGCCGGAACCGTCGCCGACATAGTCCGTGCCGGAGTCGCCGGCGGGCGTGAGCAGCTCGCGGACGAGACGGTGTGCGGCCGCGCCGTCACGCAGTCTGGCCCAGAGCGAGATCCGCCAGGCCAGCGACCACCCGGTGCTCTTGTCGCCGCGGAGCTCGAGCGTACGGGCAGCGGCCCGCGCGAGTTCCGGCGTACCGTCCGGGGTGATCTGGTCGCCGGGGTGCAGACCGATCAGGTGGGAGGTGTGCCGGTGCTGCGGTTCCGCTTCCGGCAGGTCGTCGAGCCACTCCTGTAGTTGCCCTCGGCCACCAATTTGCGGGTCGGGAATGCGCTTGCGGGCTGTTGCCAGGTCGTCGACGAGCGAGTCGGCCAGCCCGAGCTCGTTCGCCGTTTGCACGCAGCGGTCGAACAGGTCGGAGATCAGCGACAGGTCCATCGTCGAGGAGATCGTGACCGAGGCCGGGCTGCCGTCCGCGGCGATGTACTCGTTCTCCGGTGAGGTGGACGGCGCGGTGCCGAGGGTGCCGTCCGGGAGTTCGATCAGCCAGTCGAGACAGAACTCGGCCGCGCCCCGCAGGACGGGCCAGACCTCGCGGAGGTAGTCGCGGTCGCCGGTGAAGGCGAAATGGTCCCAGAGGTGGCGGCACATCCAGACACCGGCCATCGGCCAGTTCGCCCACTTCGGGTTCCCGTCGACGGGCGCGGTCCAGCACCACGCGTCGGCGTTGTGGTGCGCGGCCCAGCCCTTGGCGCCGTACAGGATCTCGGCGGTACGCCGTCCTGCGACGGCAAGGTCCTTGACGTACGTGAGCAGCGGCTCGTGGCACTCGGACAGAGACGTGGTCTCGGCCGGCCAGTAGTTCATCTCGGTGTTGATGTTGACCGTGTAGTTGCTGCTCCACGGCGGCTGGAGGTGCTCGTTCCAGATGCCTTGCAGGTTGGTCGGCAGACCGCCGGGGCGGGAGCTGGAGATCATCAGGTAGCGGCCGAAGTTGTAGATCAGCGCGGCCAGGCCGGGATCGTCGGACGCATCCGCCAGCCGACGGTCGGTGGTCAGCTCTGCGGTCGACGGCAGCGTGAGGATCGAACGCCGGAAGAGGCTCTGGTAGTCGGCGACGTGCTCGTCCCGCAGCTCTTCCGATCGAGCCAGCGCGTCGAGTACGGCGGTGTCGGCGGCATCGCGGCATTCGGACGCCGTCCGGGTCGGCGCGGTATGCGGGCCCTCATAGCCGGTGGCGGTCGAGAGCACGAGCAGGAGGTCCGTGGAGTTGCTGACGATCAGCGCCTCGTCGGTCGCCGTGACAGATCCGTCGGTGCGGGCGCGGAATACGACGGCCGCATTCATCCCGCGGTCCTCGCCGTCGGAGTACTCGATCTCCAGACCGGCCCTGCCATGCGGCGGCGGGACGGACGACGGACAGGTGGCGAGCAGCGCGAGACCGTTGTCGTCGACTGTGTGCGTGGTTGCGCGGAGCTGCGAGGTCAGGCTGATCGTCACGTCAAGCGGCTGCGAGGAGACCAGACGTAGGACCAATGCCTGCGCCGGCGCGCTGACAAACACCTCCTGCCAGACCTCGACCCCCGCGATCTCGTACTCGGATCGCGCGACCGCGCTGTCCAGATCGAGCCGGCGCCGGTACTTCGTGACTTCGCCGTCGAGCCTGCCGGTCACCTGGATGGCGAGCAGTAGATCGCCGAGCGGGAGATACGCCTGCGAGTGCCCGCTGTGGAACCCGTGCGCGAGTTCCTCGGCCTTGCGTACGTCGCCCTCCGACAGCGCAGCCCGGATCCGGTCCACCGCGGCAGCGCCGACCTCGCCCACCGGCGTGGCCAGGCGGCGGGTGGTCGCGGGGCTGCCGGACCACAGGGTCTCGTCGTTCAGCGCGATCCGGTCCCGGCCCGGGCCGCCGAACGCCATCGCGCCGATCCGGCCGTTGCCGAGCGGAAGCGCCTCCAGCCAGTCCGCCGCCGGAGCGTCGTACGTCAGTTCGGTGGCCGCCGCAGTCATCCGATCTCTCATGCGCAGATCCTCCCCCGAGCACGTGCCGCCACGCGACCGGGGGTCCAGCTGGCGGTCAGGCGGCCTTGGCGAACTGGGTTGCGTAGAGGTCGGCGTACAGGCCGCCCGCGGCGAGGAGTTCGTCGTGGGTGCCGCGTTCGCGGATGCGGCCCTCGTCGAGGACGAGGATGACGTCAGCGTTGCGGATCGTCGACAGGCGGTGCGCGATGACGAGCGACGTCCGGCCGACCAGCGCGTTGGCCAGTGCGGCCTGGACCGCGGCCTCCGATTCGGAGTCGAGGTGGGCGGTCGCCTCGTCGAGGATGACGATCGAGGGCGACTTGAGCAGGAGCCGGGCAATCGCGAGGCGCTGCCGCTCACCACCGGACAGCCGGTAGCCGCGATCGCCGACCACGGTATCGAAGCCGTCGGGCAGGCTCTTGACGAGCGTCGCGATCTGCGCGCCTTCGAGCGCCTTGTGCAGCTCGTCGTTGGTGGCATCCGGGCGGGCCAGCAGCAGGTTGGCGCGGATCGTGTCGTGGTACATGTGCGAGTCCTGGGTGACGACGCCGATCGCCGCGCGAAGCGAGCTCTGCGTGACTTCGCGGACGTCGTGGCCGCCGACGAGGACGGCTCCGCCGGTTGCGTCGTACATGCGGGAGACGAGCGAGGACAACGTCGACTTGCCGGCGCCGGACGGGCCGACGACCGCGACCAGCTGGCCGGGCTCGACGGTGAACGTGACGTCCTTGAGGACCTCTTCGCCGGTCTCGGCCGACAGCGTCGCGACCGACTCGAGCGAGGCGAGCGACACCTCCTCGGCCGACGGGTAGTGGAACGAGACGTGGTCGAACTCGATCGACGGCTCCACGGTCGGCGGCAGCTCGCGTGCATCCTTGCGGTCGGCAACCATCGGCGGGAGGTCGAGAACCTCGAGCACCCGCTCGAAGCTGACCAGCGTGGTCATCACGTCGACCTGGATGTTGGACAGTGCGGTCAGCGGACCGTACAACCGGTTCAGGTACGCCGTCAGGGCAACGACCGTACCGATGCCCAGGGCACCTTCGACCGCGAAGACTCCGCCGACGCCGTACACGAGAGCGACCGCGAGCGCGGCGACGAGGGTGAGCGAGACCCGGAAGATGCTGCCGTACATCGCGGTAGTGACACCGATGTCGCGGACACGGGCAGCCTTGCCGGCGAAGTCACGCGACGAGTCCTGGGCGCGGCCGAAGACCTTGGCCAGGACCGCGCCGGCGACGTTGAAGCGCTCGGTCATGGTCTGGGCCATCGTGGCGTTGAGTTTGTACGTCTCGGCGGTTGCCTCACGCAACTTCCCGGCGAGGAGCCGGGCCGGGATGACGAACAGCGGCATCACGACGAGTGCGAGCAGCGTGATCTGCCACGACATCACGAACATCGCGCCGAGGACGAGGGCCACGCTGAGCAGGTTGCTGACGACGTTCGAGAGCGTCGAAGTGAACGCCTGCTGGGCGCCGAGGACGTCGCCGTTGAGCCGCTGGATCAAAGCGCCGGTCTGCGTCCGGCTGAAGAAGGCGACGGGCAGTTGCTGGACGTGGTCGAAGACAGCGGTGCGAAGGTCGTAGACGAGACCTTCACCGATGCGAGCGGAGAACCAGCGCTCGCCGAGCGTGATCGCGCTGTTCGCGACCGCCAGCATGGCGACGACGAAGGCGAGCCAGACGACGACCTGGGCATGCCCCGGGACGATCCCCTTGTCGATGATCGCGCGGAACAGCAGCGGCGTGACCGCGCCGGTTCCGGCGTCGAACGCGACGAGCACGAGGAAGAAGGCGAGGTAGGCGCGGTACGGACGGGCAAACCCGAGAATCCGCCGGAGCGTGCCGGCGGAAAGCTTGTGGTGACGAACGGAGGAGTCTTTCATCAGCGAGCGCATCGCGCGCCCGCCCCCGGCTCCCCCGCCGGGAAGTCCAGAAATCTGTGACATACAGACCCTTTCGGCAGGGAACAGTTATACTGAGGTTAACTCACTATGAGACGACCTCACAAGATCCCCATTTGTTCCCTCGCGTGCGCGACGGCCCTACGGGCCGCGCACTACTAGGCTCTGCTCATGCACGGGCCGGATGATGCTGCGGAACAGATCGCCGCGTTGCTGGACGGGATTGTCCGGCGGCAGCGGCGGGCTTCGCGGGAGGGGTTCGGGGAGAGCGTCACGCACGGGCAGTTCCGGGTACTGCGGACGCTCGACCGCGCGGACCGCGCCCTCCGCCTGAGCGAACTGGCCGCCCAGCTCGGTATCGTCCCGCGCTCAGCCACCTCCGTCGTCGACGACCTCGAGGCCGCCGGCCTGGTCGAACGTCAGCCGGACCCCCACGACCGGCGGGCCACCCTCGTCGACCTCACCCCGGACGGCCGCCAGATCCTCAACACCCTCCGCGAGAAGCGCCGGGACGTGATGGTCAGCCAGCTCTCCCGCCTGACCGACGCCGAACAACAAACCCTCGCCCGACTCCTCCAACGCCTCGCCGAGGACTGAAACCGCGGCGCGCACAGAGGAGCGCACTCACCGGCCTCGGTCCGGCGTGGCCGCGCCGAGATGTGCGAGTACGGCGAGCACGCGGCGGTGACCGTCCTCGCTCTCGGGCAGCGACAGCTTGGTGAAGAGGTGACGCACGTGCGCCTCGACCGTTCGTTCGCTGAGGTAGAGGCGTTTGGCGATGCCGTTGTTGGTCAGGCCTTCGGCCATCAGCTCGAGTACGCCGCGCTCGCGGTCGGTCAGCGTCCCGAGCGGATCGTGACGCGCGACCAGGCCCGCGACCACCTGCGGGTCCAGCGCCGAACCGCCGGCCGCGACCCGCTCGGCCGCGGCGAGGAACTCGGCCACGTCAAGCACGCGATCCTTCAGCAGGTACCCGAATCCACCACGCGACACGAGATCCACCACGTGCTGCGTCTCGATGTGCTGCGAAAGAAGCAGTACGCCGAGCTTCGGATACGCGCTCTTCACGGCCTGCGCGGCGCGGGCGCCTTCGTCCGTATGCGTCGGCGGCATCCGGATGTCCGCGACGACAAGATCGGGCTGGTACGTCGCGATCGCCTCGAGTAGACCGTCCGCGTCGCCAAGGGTCGCGACCACCTCGTGTCCGCCGTCGACGAACAGCATCCTGAGCCCTTCGCGCAACAGCACCTGGTCCTCGGCGATCACGATCCGCATGGCAGCTCCGCGACAAGCGTCGTACCAGCACCTGGCCGGCTCTGGACGTGGAACGTGCCACCGAGCGCCGCTACCCGATCGGCGAGACCGGTGAGTCCGGTGCCGCGGCGTGGCGCGGCGCCGCCGATGCCGTTGTCGACCACGCGGACGACGAGGTGCCCGCTCTCGTGGTCGGCGATCAGGTCGACGCGGGTGGCGTCGGCGTGCTTGACCGCGTTGGTGAGGCCCTCACAACAGATGAAGTACGCCGCGGCCTCGACGCCGGTGTCGAACCGCCGCCCCGGCATCCGCACCGAAACCGGCAACGGGGCCCGCCGAGCCAACTCCTCACATGCAGGGGCAAGCCCCGAGTCAAGCTGCGCCGGGGGCAATCCCCGCGCAAGCTCCCGCAACTCCCCGATGGCAACAGTCGCCTCGGCAACCGCGCCGTCCAACGTGGTCCTGATGTCTGCGGTAGCTGCTGTTGCTAGTTGGTGCTGCGCGTGGCGGAGGGCCAGGCCTATGGAGACCAGGCGTTGCTGGGCGCCGTCGTGGAGGTCTCGTTCGATGCGGCGGCGTTCGGCGTGGGTGGCCGTGATGATGCGGGTGCGGGAGGCTTTCACCTCGACCAACTGGACGTTGAGCTCGGCGCGCAGGCGGGCGATCTCGACCGCGAGCCCGCCGTCCTCGACGACGCGGCGGACCAGGTCCGGGCCCAGCGCGCTCGTCCCGTCGTACCGCACCACGCCGATCGGCTGATCACCGCGCTCGATCGCGATCCGGTGCCGGGCATCCGTGTCCTCACGAGTCGCGCCGGACAGATCGACGTACCGGCGGCTCTCCGGGAGGAAGACGAGCAACTCCAGCGTCGGGTCGCCGAGGATCTCGCCGAGGACCGCCTCCACATCCTCCGGCGGACGTCGGCCGGCGCGTACGTCGTCGAGGAACGCCGTCATCCGATGCAATGCGTCGTACCGGGACCGATTGAAGCGCCGGTCGACGGCGTCCTGGATGCGGCCCCGCAAGGGACGGAACAGGAACGCGCAGACGAGGGTCGCGACCGCCGTCGTCCACGCCGATCCCCGGCCGAGAAAGGCGCCGAGGGCAACGGTCAGGACGGCGTACGACGCCAGCAGGAGGATCGTCAGGCCTGCATACGCAACGGTCCGGCTGATGAAGAAGTCGATGTCGTACAACCGGTACCGCAGGATCGCGGCGCCCGCCGCCAACGGCAACCCGGTCAGCGCGATCGCGGCGATGATCCCGGCGGCCGGGTTCACGTACCAGAGCACGAAGCTGGTCGGCAACGCGATCCCCGCGATCACGGCGGCGAGCACGAACCACTTCAGCTGTTGGCGTTCCAGTCCGGTGGACCGACGGAACCGTACGGCGAGTGAGGCGACCGCTCCGAGCATCGAGCCGAGGAACAACGGCATGCCGATCTCGAGCAGCAGCCCGGTCGGCAGCGCGGACACGGCCCAGGGATTGCGCCCCGAGACGAAGTCGCGACCACGGTCCGGGCTGAGCGACCACGCCGCCATGCTGATCAGCAGACCGGCTCCGCCGGTCCAGGCCAACGCCCGCCAACGGCGGCTCAGGAACCGGCCGGTCGGAAACAGCAGGAACGTCAGCGTCCAGCCGTACCCGCTCGGCAGCCAGCTGACCGCTGAGATCGCCTCGCCGATGGGGCCGCCCGGCCACCCCTCCGCGGCCGCGCGGAGACCCCATCCCTGCGCCAGATCCGACGCGAACGCGTTCAGCAGCCCGAAACCGCAGAACAACCAGCCGATCGCGTTCCCCGGCCGCCGCTGCACGATCACCGCACCCGCGCCGACCGTTGCCAGCGCGAACAGCCCGTACAGCAGCGTGTCGTAGACCGGTTCGAGGCGCCACGACAAACCGATCGCGGCGATCTCCGCGACCACGCATACCCCGAAAATCACGGCCGGCACCGGCCGACGCCCTCGCACGGCACCATCGTGGCAGCGCCGGACCGTCCCGCCAACAGTGCTGGCACCTACGTGAACGTCGTACTGCCGCCGATGTGCGGCGCAACCGTCGATTCCTACCGTCGAAGCACAATCGTCGAAAGGTGGAAACCATGAACCGCAATCTGACCATCGCAGGCCTGGTCGGCGCTGCCCTGACCACTGTGTCCGGCATCGTCATCGAGGCCGTCGTGAAACCGGCATCCGACGTCTCCGACAAGATGTGGAGCTACCCATGGACCAGTCACAGCCTGGTCCCGGCCTCGATCGCCAACGCAGTACTCCATCTGCTCGTCGTCCTCGGGACGATCGCGTTCCTGCAGGTGATGACGCGACGGGCCGGTCGCGTCGGGGGCGCGCTCGCCACGGCCGGCGCGGTGATCCTGTTCCTCGCCGAATTCGCCTCGCTCCCGATCGCCGACCAGCGACTGGACGAGACCGGTCCGCAACTGGTCGGCGCGTTCTTCGGGCTCGGTGTCGCGCTGACCGGGATCGGCCTGACTATGGCCGGCATCGCCGAACTGCGCTCGCCCGGGTGGACCGGCTGGCAGCGGTACGCCGCGCTTGTGGCGGGCATCTGGTCGCTCGTGATGATCGGCGTCAGCGCGACCAGCGCGCTGCCGGTCGGGGTTGCGATCTACGGGCTGACGCTGTGCGCATTGTTCGCGGCGGTCCTCACGCGGCAGCCCAGCTCGGCGAGCGAGCCCCGGATCAGCGCTCGGATCGAGAGCTGACGACTGAGCCGCGCGACGGATTGAGAAGTTCGCGCAATCCACCGGGGTGTGGGCAGTCCGGCTGGTTGATTGTCGGCATGCGTACACCGACTACTACTCCGGCGCAGGCGGCCGGAATGATCCGCCGGGACCAGGAACTCCTACTGAGCCGGGTGAAGGGAAAGAGCGAGGACGAACTGCGGGCGCCGTACGACGTGACCGCCGGCCCGCTCGGGGACTTCTGCGACTCGTTGCACGATCTGGTCGCCCACGTGCTGATGTGGGACGAGATCAACCTCGCCGTCCTTCGGGATGCCAGAGCGGGCCGGCTGCACTGGAGCCTCGACCCGCGCTGGGAGACCGCCGAGATCGGGCGAGCGCTCAACCTGGGCGGCGTCGAGGCGGGACGGCGGATCCCGTCAGAGCTGGTCCTCCACCGGTTCAACAGCGTCGGCGCGGCAGTCCTGGCTGAGATCGAGCAGTACGACGAACAGGCGTGGGTCGACCCGTCGACCGGCGCCGGATTCGACGGCGGGATCGGGGCTCTGGCCGAATACGTGTGCACGACGCCGGACGGATTCCTGTTCGCCCACGCGGCCCGCCACCTCCAGCCGGTCGCCGCATGAACCACGAGCTCATCGACAGCCCGGAGTACGGCTCGGAAACCGACGCACTCCTGAAGGTCCTTGCCGACGCGCCGGCGATCGACGGTTCCTATGAAGCATTGCTTCTGGATCGGGAGGACCTGCCGGATCCTGCATTGGCCGGCCTACCCGATCCGCGCGTTTCGCTGGACGACCTGACGATCGAACTACCGGGACGCACGCTGGAAGCGCGGGTCTACCGGTACGCGACGCAGCCCCGGCCGATCGCGCTCTGGCTGCACGGCGGCGGTTTCATCGGCGGTCACCTGCGCGACATCGAGTACGCGACCTCCGGGATCGCTGCCAACGGCAACGTCACCGTTGTCTCACTCAACTATCGCCTGGCGCCCGAAAACCCTTACCCAGCAGGGCTTCACGACACCTATGACACGCTGCAGTGGATCCGTGAACACAGAACGGAGCTCAACGGTGACGGCCGGATCGTCATCGGCGGTCAAAGTGCGGGCGCAGCCCTCGCCGCCGGCTCGTGCCTGCTGGCGCGGGACGAAGGCACCCCACTCCCCGATCGCCAGATCCTCTGCTACCCAACCCTGGACCTCCACCCAGACGAGGACTGGCACGAGTGGTACTTCGCCACGGACGAGATCCCCGCGACCGGCGTACCGCTCCACGCAGACTCGCTCGCAGGCCTCCCGCCCACACTGATGCTCGCCGCCGGCCGAGACTCACTGCGACCGGACGCCCTCGCCTACGCCAGCCGTCTCGACGAGGCCGGTATACCAACCAGGCTTGTCGAGTACGCCGACACCATGCACGCGTTTCTCAACTTCCCCGCCGCGTTGTCGGCCGGACGTCATGCGGTCGAACTGATCGGCGCCGACCTCCGCTCGACGTTCAGTGCACCCCCCTCATAAGTCGCCGGATCGCCGGCGACGCGAGCGCGAGCAGCCCGCCCAGGACCAGCGCGACCACGCCGATCACACCGAAGTACGGCGTCTCGTGATCGGTGCTGTAGAGCTTCGCGAGTACGCCGGACATCGCCGTGCCGAGCGCGACGGAGAGGAAGAACAGGGCGACCATCTGGGTGCGGAACGCCTCAGGCGCGAGCTTTGTCGACAAGGAGAGACCGACCGGCGAGAGCAGTAGCTCGGCGATCGTGAAGACCAGCAGGATGCCGGTGAGTCCGAGCAGCGGCGCGCTGTTCGGACCGCCGCCGGCCATGGTCAGGAACAGCAGGAACGCGACGCCCATGATCGCCAGCCCGGCGCTGAACTTGATCGGTGTCGACGGCTGCCGCGAGCCGAGTTTCGTCCACAGCGCGGCGAACACGCCGGACAGGATGATCACCATCACCGGGTTGATCGACTGCACGAACGACACCGGCATCTCCCAGCCGAAGATGTTCCGGTCCAGCCGCTGATCGGAGTAGACGGTCACCACGGTGAACTGCTGCTGGTAGAGCGACCAGAACGCCGCGCTCGCGATGAACAACGGGATGAACGCGAGCACCCGGCTCCGTTCGACCTCGGTCAACCGGCCGCTGCCGAGGATGACGACGAAGTAGGCGATCGCCGCGAGCGCGCTGATGACCGCGACCGCGAGCGCGTACCGCGAGGCGGGCACGATGCCGGAGATCAGGATCCCGACGATCACCACCAGCGCGACGGCGGCGGCGATGACCACCCGGCGCAGTGCGTCGGCGGTCAGCGGGTTCGGCACCCGGCGGGCCTCGTCGGGCAGGCGACGACGACCGGCGCCGTACTGGACCAGGCCGAGGAACATCCCCGCCGCGGCCAGCCCGAAGCCGTAGTGGAAGCCGACGTTCTTCTGCAACAGGCCGGTCAGCAGAGGTCCGGCGAAGGCACCCAGATTGATGCCGAGGTAGAACAGCGAGAAACCGCCGTCCCGGCGGTCGTCGTTCTCGCTGTACAGCGTCCCGACCAGCGAGGTGGCGTTCGCCTTCACCCCGCCGCTGCCGACGGCGATCAGCACCAGCCCGACCGCGACCCCGGCCAGGCCGGGGATCAGCGCCAGCGCGATGTGACCGGCCATCACCACGACCGCGGCGTAGAACAGCGTGCGCTCGGGCCCGAGCAGGCGGTCGGCCAGCCAGGCGCCGAGGATCGTGGAGAGGTAGACAAGTCCGCCGTACGCGCCGACGATGCTGGTCGCCGTACCTTCGTCGATGCCCAGGCCGCCGCGCTCGGCGGTGTAGTACAGGTAGATGAGCAGGATGCCCTGCATGCCGTAGAACGAGAAGCGTTCCCACAGTTCGACGCCGAAGAGGTTGGCCAGGACCGGCGGATGGCCGAAGAACGTGCGGTGCGATTGTTCGGTCTCCGGGCTGCTCACGACAAGACTCTCCTCGGTGATTGGCTCAGGTGATCAACGTCAGTGCTCGGCGCGGTGGGTGAAGAAGCGCGCGGGGTTCCCGGCGGCCCGTGGGTTCGAGGCGAGCCAGGTGGCGAACGAGTCGGGATGCCGGCGCTCGAGTTCGTCCAGGTACGCACGCCGTACGTCGACCATTGCCTGCCGACGATCCGCACCGAGGGCCCGCTGGAGCTGGGTGAAGCTCCGTCGCCAGGCCAGACACAGTTCCTCGTCGCTCAGCTCGCCGACGCTGCGGACCACGGCGGTGAGGTACTTCGGCATCGGCCAGTCCTCCGCCGTACGGCCGTCGGCCTGAATGACCTGCAGCAAGTTGGACGATGCCGTGGGCAACTTGATCGGCCGGCGTCGCCGTACCTCACGAGGCGGCTGGTCGGCCGTCCCGGAACGCAGCCAGCTGACGATGGGCGGGGAGACGCCGACGACGAGCAGCATGAGCGCGACCGTCCGGGCTCCGACCGCCGCGGCGTACCCGCACACCGCGAGCACGAACAGTCCGCCGAGCACCGCCCACCGCGGGACGAGGTAGACCAGGTCGCCGGACGGCAGGTCGCGGCCCAGGCCGATACTCAGGCAGACCGACCCCGCGGTGAACGCGGCGACCAGGAACGCGACCAGGTTCGTCGACGGCGAGACGAACACCAGCGACGCGATGACTCCGATTGTGGCCAGCAGACCCACGGCTGCCCGCCAGATGCGCGAATACCGCAGCTCGACGTCCACCATGTTCATCCCAGTGCCCATCGCCCGGTCGTCCAACCAAGCGTCCACTCCCCAGTGTTACTCGTCGGTGGCGATCAATGAAGACACCGTGACCGGTAAGACAGTGGACGTGTCGCGCCGGACTTGCGGTGATCCGGACCGACCGGCGCGTGCCTGAGCTTCGCTTCGAAGTTCGCGAGTGATTCTGCAACCGGTTGCACTATCGTTGTTGCATGTCGCCACGTCTGCAGCGGGCGCCGGGGGTCACCATCGGCGATATCGCTGCCGCAGCCCAGGTCTCGCGGTCGACGGTGTCGCGGGCGTTCACTCGGCCGCAGCTGCTCAGTCCGGAGACCGTCGACCACGTCCGCGCGGTCGCGTCCCGGCTCGGGTACGTCGGGAACCAGGCGGCGCGAGCGCTGTCGACGGGGCGGTTCGGGAACATCGCGGTCGTCGTACCCGATATCGCGAACCCGTTCTTCCCGCCGCTGGTTCGTAGCCTGCAATCGGCCGCGGAGACTGCCGATCTGGCGGTGTTCCTCGGCGACTCGGACGAGTCCGCCGAGCGAGAGGCGAAGCTGATCGCCCGGCTCGCGCCACAGGTCGAGGGGTTCGTGCTGGCCTCGCCGCGGTTGTCCGAGGAGCTGATCCGCGAGCTGGCTGCCACTCGTCCGGTCGTGCTGGTGAACCGTGACCTCGAGGGCATTCCCCGCGTGCTGATCGACTCTTCCGGTGGGATGACCGAGGCGGTCATGCTGCTGAAGAAGCTCGGTCACCAGCGGATCGCGTACCTCGCCGGCCCGCGTGACTCCTGGTCCGACCAGCAGCGCCGCGAGGTGCTGACTTCCACCGCGTCGGGTTTGACCGTCGAGGTCATCGAGGTCGGCCGGCCGAGCTACGCGGCCGGACGGGACTCCGTGTCGGCGATCGTGCGGTCCGGCGCGACCGCTGCGATCGCGTTCGACGACGTGGTCTCGCAAGGCGTTCTGGCCGGGCTCGAACTGCGCGGCATCTCAGTGCCTTCGGACTTCAGCCTGGTCGGCTGCGACGACACGCTCGCCGCGCTCACCACGCCGGCGCTCACGAGCGTCTCGGCGGGCGCAGCCACCGCCGGCACGGCGGCCGCGAAGCTCCTGATCCAGCTCCTGGACGACCCCACCGCGGAGTGCGTCACGATCGCGACCCACCTGGTGATCAGAGCGACTACGGCCGCGGTGACCAGCAGGGTGACGCGTTGACCTGCAACCGGTTGCATGCTGGAATCACGAGATGACTCGGATCGCCATCGCCGGAGCTGCCCATCCGCACGTGGCCTATGCGACCGCGGAGGTCGACGCTGTCGAGTCGCTCGAACTGGTGGCGGTCGCGGATCCGAGCCGGGAGCTCGCCGAGCGATGGGCTGCGCCGTACGACGCGAAGGTGTTCACGGACCACCAGGCGATGCTGCGCGACGTCGAGCCCGACATCGTCATGGTCGCCGGCATCTACGGCGACCGCGGTCAGGCGGTTGTCGACGCTTTGAATGCCGGCTGCCACGTCATCGCCGACAAGCCGCTCTGCACGACCCTCGAAGACCTCGACGCGATCACCGAAGCCGCGCGACGCACCGGCCGCCACGTCACGCTCCTGCTGGAGAAGCGCTACTACCCCGTCACGCTGGCGGCGCTCGAGATCTCCAGTCAGCTCGGCACCATTCACGGTGTGACCGCCTCCGGTCCGCACAAGCTCAACCGCCCGACGCGACCAGCCTGGTTCTTCGACCGAGCGCAGTACGGCGGCTTGCTGAACGATCTTGCCGTCCACGACATCGACGCCGGACTGCTGTTCACAGGCCTGACCAGTGGGACCGTGAGCGGCTTTGTGGTTGACGCGTCGTACGGCGTGGCGACGCTGAGCGGATCCGGTGCGCTGATCACCGCCGGTGTGGACTGGATGAATCCGGCCGGCTCCCCGATGCACGGCGACTACCGGATGAAGCTCGTCGGCACCGAAGGCACCGCGGAGCTGCTCTGGGCACGCAACCGTCTCGTCGTCACCACTGACCTCGCTCCGTACGACGTGCGGCTGCCGCCCGGCCATCGCCCCGCCGAGCTTCCTTTGCAGGCGCTTGCTGCAGGCAACGAACCGGACATCACCACCGAGCGCGGCCTGCTCGCGACCCGCTTGGCCCTGCTCGCACAACAGTCCGCCGAGACCGGCGGCGTACCGCTTCCTTGGACGACTCCCTGATCCCTTGATCCCCGATCGAAGAGAGGTCTCATGCGTTTCGCCCTGATCGGTGCCGGCGCCATCGGCACTGTGCACGCTCGCCTCATCGAAGCTCTCGGTAACGAAGCCGAACTTGTCGCGGTGGTCGACCAAGACCTCGACCGCGCCGGCAAGCTCGTCGAGCAGTACCGCGGCGAAGCGTTTGCCACTCCGGCCGAGGTGTACGCCGCTTCGTCGGCCGACGCTGTCTCGATCTGCCTGCCGAGCGCGCTGCACGCGGAGTATGCCATCGAGGCGTTGCAGGCCGGCAAGCACGTGATCGTCGAGAAGCCCGTGGACATCTCGCTCGAGGCCGCCGACCGTCTGATCGAGGCGCAGCGATCCACGGGTCTCACCGTCTCGGTCATCAGCCAGCGCCGCTTCCAGCCGCCGGTCGCGCAGATCCGTACGGCGATTGACACCGGCGCGCTCGGTCGCGTGACGTCGGGCATCTCCGAGTCGGCGTTCTTCCGGCCGCAGTCGTACTACGACGGCGACGACTGGCGCGGCACACTCGCGATCGACGGCGGCGGCGCGCTCATGAATCAGGGCATTCACGCGCTCGATCTGCTGGTGTGGATGCTCGGACGTCCGGTCCAGGTCAGCGCGCAGACCGGCATGCTCGCCCATTCGGGGATCGAGGTCGAGGATCTCGCCGGGGCGTCGATCCTGTTCGAGAGCGGGGCGATCGGGTTGCTGCTCGCCAGCACTGCGGCGTACCCCGGGCGTCCGGTGCGGCTGACGATCCACGGCGATCAAGGTACGGCGGTGCTCGACGACGATCAGCTCGCGTACTTCGCCTCGGCCGAGTCGGGTGAGCCTGAGGCGCCTGTTCTGGATGGGCCGGCCGATTGGGGCCCGGTGGAGCTCGCGCATCTGGCGCAGTACCGCGACTTCATCGCTGCCGTTCGGGACGGGCGTGCCCCGGCCGTGTCGTTGGAGGCCGGGCGCCGGTCGTTGGCGACGGTGCTCGCTGTGTACGAATCTGCCCGCTTGGGGCGTCCCGTTGAGCTGAAGGAGACCTGATGCGCATCGCCCTGGTCGGGACGGAGAACAGCCACGCCGACCACATCGTTCGAGCCTTGAATGTGGATCAGATCTCGGACGCGCGGGTGGTCGCGCTGGTCGGCGACGACGAGAAGACCCGCAAGCTCGCGGCTCTTGGCGGGATCGCTGCCGTCGTCCGCACGTCGGGTGAGCTGATCGGCTCGGTCGACGCGCTGATCGTCACCAACCGCGACGGCGCGCTGCACCGCGAGCACGCCGTACCGTTCCTGGAGGCTGGCATCCCGGTCTGGGTGGACAAGCCGCTCGCGGCCAGTACGGCGGATGCGCGGGCGATCCTCGATGCGGCGCGTCTGGGCGGCGCGCCCGTGACGTCGTACTCCGCTGTGCGGTGGGTTGCGGACGCTGATGCTCTTGCGGAGGCCCAGGTCGGCGAGGTGCAAACGGTCACCGTGACGGGGCCGGCTGATCCCGAGAGCGAGTACAGCGGGATCTTCTTCTACGGCATCCACATCGCCGACCTCGCGCAGCGGCTCGCGCCCGGCGAACCGGGTCCGGTCTCGGTCGAACGGGTCGGCTCGACTGTGGTGGCGCGCTACCGCAGCAACGGGGTTCTGGTGACGTTGCAGTTCGTGAAGCCGACGGATGATGGGCGGGTGCCGTTCCATGCGGCGATCGTCGGGCAGACCGGGCTGGCGAGCCAGGCGGTCGAGTTGGACGCGGAGTACGTCGTACCTGGTCTGAAGGTTTTCCTGAGAATGCTCGAGACCGGTGAGCGGCCGCTTGACGACGCGACGTTGCTGGCGCCGATCACGGTCCTCGAGGAATTGTCGCGCGGTTCCCGGTAGCCCTCACATGGTGGCGGCGTACGGCGTTCCATGGGTATGAACAAGTACGAGCGACGAGTAGCCGGAGCCGACTGGGACGCCGTGACCGCCGAGGTGAACGATCTCGGCTGCGCACTGCTCCCTCAGTTGCTGACGCCGACCGAGGCTGCCCGGATCGCGGCGCTGTACGACGACGTGAAGCGCTTCCGGGCAACGATCGACATGGCGCGGCATCGGTTCGGGGAGGGGCAGTACCGGTACTTCGACCGGCCTTTCCCAGCGGAGGTGGAGGCGTTGCGGCAGGCGCTGTACCCGCGGTTGCTGCCCATCGCGCGTGATTGGTACGCGAAGCTGGGCCGCTCGGCGGAGTGGCCCGACACGCTCGACGAGTGGCTCGACATTTGTCATTCAGCGGGGCAGACACGGCCTACGCCGATCCTGCTGCGGTACGGCGCTGGTGATTGGAACGCGCTGCACCGGGACCTGTACGGCGACAAGGTGTTCCCGCTGCAGGTCGTCATCAACCTGAACGATCCCGGCGTCGACCACACCGGCGGCGAGTTCCTCCTGGTCGAACAACGCCCCCGAGCCCAGTCCCGAGGCACCGCAACCCTCATCCCCCGAGGCCACGGCCTCCTCTTCACCACCCGAGACCGCCCCGTCAAATCCACCCGAGGCTGGTCCGCCTCCCCCGTCCGCCACGGCGTCTCCCCCATCAAATCCGGCCACCGCCACACCCTGGGCTTGGTCTTCCACGACGCCAAGTAAAAACGGACACCGCTCCGCGGCGGCTGTTCTATTGGCCGCCTCCGGCGGTGGGCCTGATCGTCCACCCGCCCGCACCCGTCAGGCGTGAACGTGGATGTGGGTAGGAGTCAATCGGACACCGCTCCGCGGCGACTGTTCTATTGGCCGCCTCCGGCGGCGACCACGAACCATCACCGCACCCGGACCCATCCAACAAACCGGCCCCCCCAACCACTACTGCCGGACCCCCGCGCGCCCAACCGCACCCCACCCCGCGGCACCCGACCTACAGTCGCTGGTGGCACGTCGACCGGACCCGCGTCCCCAGCTGCAAATCCTGCCGCGACCAACCGGCCCTCGCACAGACTGCTGACTCAGCCACAGAACCTCACCGCAATTGGGGCACGGATCAATTCTCCTTGTAAATAAGGCGCTTCGACGGTCGCCCCGATTTGGCAGGCGAGTCTCGAAGAGATAGAATCGAACACATGTTCGATGACGATCTGAGCGAGCTCTCGACGGCCGAGCTGCTGGAATCAGCCGCCGAGCACCGCGCACTGGCCAACCAGGCCGACGCGCGGCTGCTGCAGCACGCCCAGATCTATGCCGACCGCTTCCACCCGTCCGCGTGTGGAGTCCGGCCCGGCCGCCGAGCCGCCGACGGGCGGGAACGGGCCGTGATGCTGGGCGGTGACGGCTGTCCGGAGATCGCGGAGTTCGCGATCGCCGAGTTCGGTGTGATGCTCGCTGTCTCGCCGATGGTCGCCCGCGGGCTCCTCGGTGAGGCGCTGGCCTTGCGTCATCGGTTCCCGTTCACCTGGGCCCGGGTACTTGCCGGTGATGCCACCCCGTGGAAGGCGCGCCGGCTCGTCGCATACTGCGTGAAGCTGTCCGAGGGGGCAGCCCGGTACGTCGACAAGCGCGTCGCGCCCTTGATCGACGCGATCACCCCGTACCGGCTGGACACGATCATCCGCGCTGCCAAGTTCCACGCCGACCCCGACCTGGCCCGCGACGAGGCCGCCGAGGCAGCCCGCGAGCGAGGTGTGTTCGTCGGCCGCAGCGACCACCACGGCAACAAGACCATCTACGCCAAGGCCCCCGCCGGCGCGGTCATCCGCCACGACGCGACCATCGCCGCGATCGCCGAAGCCCTCAAGACCTTCGGTGACACCAGGCAGGTTCAGCACCGCCGCGCCGACGCGATCGGCATCATCGCCGATCCCCGCTTCACCCAAGAACTCCTGACTCAAGCCCGCAACCACCCGGCCCCAACAACGACCTCCACAGCCCCCTCCGCAGACGCCATCGCCACGCCTGCGGATACCTCACGGCGAGCTCCGACCTCTAGCAGGCATTCGGCGGCCGCAAACCCTGGGTCGTTCGGTCCGCTCGACCACACGAGCGACGCCGCGACGACAGACCCGGCTCGCGGTGCCACTGCGGTGCTCACGGCGAGCCCGTCGCCCGAACGCTTGCACGCCCACCTGGCCGATCCGATCACTGACTCCATCGCTGACCCCATAGCTAGCCCGGTCGAGCTGCGAGAGCCACCGTTGGAAGACGGTGTGGGGCCGTACGATCCGGATCCGCCGAGTGACCCGTTCGACAGCCGGCCGACCGAGTACATCCCCGGCCCGCGCAGCGAACCCGACGAAGGCAAGCCCCTGGACACCGCCGCCCAGCGGGCACTCAACGCACGCCTCGCGCAGATGAAACGCGACGCCTACGCGCACGCCGCTAACGCGGCGAACCCGGCGAGCCCCGGGAGCACGAGTAAACAGTTGCGTCCTGGACAAACCGAGGTAGTCGTGCACCTCACCGACCTCACGCTGACCACTGGCACCGGGGTACTCCGCGCCGAGGGAATCGGACCGCTGCTCGCCGATCAGCTCACCGAACTCGTCGGCCACGGACCGTACACCGTCAAGCCGGTGATCGACCTCAACGACACCGTCAGCGTCGACGCGTACGAAATCCCGACCCGGATCCGTGAGCGGGTACGGCTCACCTACCCGGTCGAGCTGTTTCCGTACGGTACCCGCGAGACCCATCGCACCATCGACCTCGACCACATCCAGCCCTACGATCCCAACGGCCCGACCGGCCAAACCAGCACTCGCAATCTTGCGCCGCTCAGCAGGTTCGCCCACCGGGTCAAGACCTACGCCAGCGGCTGGGACGTCCGCCGCGTCGACGTGAAGACGCTGGAATGGACCACGCCCCACGGGTTCAGGTTCGAGGTCGGCCCCACTGGCACGCATCGCCTGCCCAACTCCACATCCGACAGCTGGACCTGACCTGCCAGGAAGACAGCACCGACGCACGCGGACGAGGGATGGTCAGGCGGCATTCATCCTGTGCGACTCTGCATTTACGGGGATTGCCTGTGGCGTGGTAGCCAGGTCAGGAGTTCTGTGCCGAGGGTGTGCACCAGCTCTTCGCCCCAGACGGTCAACGACTGCTGCCACGGGTGACCGAACGTGCCCCACCTCAGATCCGATGTGGTGTGGATGTAGTAGTCGCCGTTCGGGAACACCGGGACGGGCCATCCAAGCTCCAAAAGCGCGTGCTTGGCCGGTGGGTAGCGGTACGGAGTGTGCTGCCAATCCAGCGCGGTCAGCTCTTCCTCGTCGGCGAGCCACACGAAGCTGCGGAGGGCGACGGCATTGATCGCCGCCTCGGCAGCCGCGAACCGGGCACCTTCGTGGGCAAAGATCGGACCGAGGTCGATCACGACACAGACCTCTGGCAGCCGGATGGCAGGCACGGCAGGCTCGTAGAAGTCAGGCTTGAAGTCGAAGCGAGAGTAGAACCCGGCCCATGCCTCGGCGTACTCGATCGGCCGCCACACTCCTTCGGCCCGGATTGCTTCGCTCATGCCGCGAGGTTAGTTGCTGCCGTGCCAGTGCGGACGGATCAGCCGTGGAGGGTTGGGTGGTAGGTGAGTTCTTGGGTGCGGCCGTCGAAGGTGTGGGATTCGAGGAGTTCCAGGTCGAAGTCGGCGGCGCCGCCGAAGACGGGCTCGACGCCGGTTTGGCCGGCGATGACGGGGAAGATGGTTAGTTGGACGCGGTCTACGAGGCCGGCGGCCATGAGGGCTCGGTTGAGGGAGAGGCTGCCGTGGGAGCGGAGGGGGACGTCGGACTCCTCCTTGAGGCGGGCGATCAGCTCGACGGCGTCGCCGGTGACGACGGTTGCGTCGGGCCAGTCGAACGGTCCTTCGAGAGTTGACGACACCACTGTGGTCGGCATGGGGCGCATTCGCGCGTTCACCGGGTCGAGCTCCTCGGACGCGATCTTGCTCGAGCCGATCATCTGCATCATCAGCCGGAACGTGTCCGCTCCGAACACCATCCGCTGCTCCTCGTCGTACTGCGCGATCCGCCGGTCCAGGAACTCGGGACCCTGCTTGCCCCAGTACGGTCCCCAGTCGGCGTTGTCGTACGACGCGAACCCGTCGAGGCTGGCGAAGACGTCGAAGGTGTAGATGGCAGTCATAGTGCGCTCCTCGAATGCTTAGGCGACCCCGGTAGGCGGCCATTCACCCCTGCGTCGAACACATCCCGCCTGATTCGACATCATCCAGCTAAACCGGAACACCCTTGCAGCCCACGTCGAAAGGCCTGGGCATCAGGTGGTGAGCTCGGTGCAGATGTCCCAGGCGGACTGGCGGAGGAGGCCGGCCGTGTCGGGGTCCAGGCACTTGACCGGAGTGGCGATGCCTACCGGGTCCTCCTGGAGAAGGGCGATCAGAAAGACGCACGCCGCGAGGTAGCTCCCGGCAAGGGCCGGGTGGCTGTTGTCTGCGTCATGGAGGGCCGGCTCGTCGTGGGTGGCGAGAAAGCGTTCCCAGACCAGGCCGACCGGAACCAGGTCCGCACCGAGCTCGGCTGCCGCGCCGCCGTACGCGTCCGTCAGGGCCTTCTGCGTCTCCGGGGCGTTCCGGCGCGCCCAGGTCAGGTAGAACGCCGTACGCGCGCCCGCCGCGGTGATAGCAGCGACGAAGTCACGGGCGCTGTCGCGGAAACGCGCGGGACTCTTGATCGGCAGCGTGCTCTGCTCCTGCAGTACGACGGTGTCGAAGCCGCCGCTCGCGATCGCCTCGAGAGCCTTGCCCGCGTTGAGGTGTTGCCGCAGCGAGGCGCCGCCCGCCGAGATCAGCTTGTGCTCGACCTCGATCCCCCGCGCGGCGGCCATGCCCTTGATCAACCCGGGCAGGTTGTTCCGCGACGTGAAGCTGTTACCCACGAAGAGAATCCGCACGACACGGACGGTACTACCCCCGGAATCAGTTTGACCGGTTCAGCCGGTGGGCTGTTGGCTGGCGGGATGAGGATCGTGCCGGTGGAGGACGACGCCACGCTGCTGGACTGGCAGCGGGTGCACAACGAGATCATCCCGACGGCGCCGTTGTCGGTCGACGACATCCGCGAGCGGCTGACGCGGAACGTCCTCGAGGTTGCGTACGACGGTGACGCGCTGATCGGATGCTCCACCGTCCGACCGCCGTCGGAGGAGACCGCAGCGGTGACGGTGATCGCGCGAGTGCTCCCGGAGTACAGGCGGCGTGGAGTCGGTGACGCGATCTATCAGCACTGCCTGCAACGAGGGCAGGAACTGGGCGACACGTTCGAGACGCACGTCCTGGCGAGCAACGAGGACGGTCTGCGGTTTGCGAAGGCGCACGGGTTCGTCGAAGTGGAGACATACCTGCTGCCCGGCGACACGATTCCTTTTGTCGAACTACGGTTGGGCGAGTGACGATGCGCTTTTCGATCAACATTCCGAACTTCGGGGATTTCGCCGACGCGCACACGGTCGCGCGAGTCGCGGCCGCTGCGGAGGAGGCCGGCTGGGACGGGCTCTTCCTGTGGGACCACGTCGTCCACAGCAAGGAGCAGCGGCGCGGGCAGCCGTTCGGCGATCCGTGGATGCTGATGACGGCGGCCGCGCTGGCGACCTCGCGAATCAAGCTCGGACCGCTCGTCACGCCGGTCGCGCGGCGCAGGCCCGAGCAGCTCGCGCGGCAGGTGGCCACACTGGACTCGATGAGCAACGGCCGGGTGATCTTCGGCGCCGGTCTAGGCGGCCCGATCGCGGACGAGTTCGGCAGTTTCGGCGACACGACCGATCCGAAGGTGCTGGCCGAGCGGCTCGACGAGGGCCTCGACCTGCTGGCGGCGTACTGGGCCGGCGAACGGGTCAAACACACCGGCAAGCACTACCGGGTCGACGATGTGGAGATGCTGCCGGCAACGGTTCAGAGTCCGCGGCCGCCGGTGTGGATCGCGGGCTACTGGCCGAAGAAGGCTCCGATGCGGCGCGCCGCCCGCTGGGACGGCGCCGTACCGCTGTTCGCGAGCGCCAACCACGGCGAGGCTCCGCCGGTCGACGAGCTGCGCAATCTGGTCAGCTTCATCCAGGACCAGCGCGAAGACCGGAGTACGCCGTACGACGTGATCGTCGGCGGGATCAGCCCTGCGGACCCGGCCCAGTCCCGCGCGATCATCGAGCCGCTCGCCGAGGCGGGCGCGACCTGGTGGGACGAGCGGCAGCTGATCCGCGGCAAGGACTTCTTCCGCCTCGAACCGGTCCTGCGCCGGATCGAGCAAGGCCCGCCGAGTCTCAGCTGATCCGCACAGCGGCTCGCATTGCCTCGAGCGCCTTCAGTACGTCGGGCAGCACCTCCGCCGGGATGTCCGCGGTGATCGTGTCGGCGACCTCGTCGAAGATCGGCTTGATCGCGGGAAGGATCTTGCGGCCGGCGGACGTTAGGGCAACCGTGATCGTCCGCCGGTCGTCCGTGGCCGGCAGGCGGTCGAGGTAGGCCTTCTCCACGAGTCGGTCGACCAGGCGCGTCATGCCGGCGGTATCGGTCCCGAGAAGGTCGGCAAGCTTGCGCGGACTCGTCGTACCGCCGGAGACGTGCAGGAGCACGCCGGCCTGCTGCGAAGTCAGACCCAACTCGCCGAAGCGCTGGTCGAGTGCCGTGCGGACCCCGCGGGCGACCTGGGTCACCAAACTGGTCAGCACGAGCCGTGGACCCGGCATGTCCGGCCTCCTTCCGCATTGCTGTCGCGACAGCTACTGTCTAGACTGCTACCCATGGTAGGTCTTGGGGGGTTCGATGAAGGTACGCGATGACGTGGCCGAGTTCTTCGACCGGTTCGCCACTGCGAGCGACGGAGCTGGGTTCCATCCCACCCTGCTCACGCTGGACCCCGTGTCGGTGACGCCGGTGACCCGCGAGCAGGTGGTCGCCAGCCTGCCCAGACGCAAGGAGTTCTTCGCCCGGCTGGGCATCACCGGGATGACCCTGGACTCGCTCGAGGAGTCGCCTGTCGACGAGCAGCACACGCTGGTGCGGTCGACCTGGCGGCTCGAACGTACCCAGTCGTCGAGCGTCCCGGAGGGCACGATCTTCAGGTCGACGTATCTGCTCCGCAAGGTCGACGGCGAATGGCAGATCGTGGTCTATCTCAATCATCAGGACCTGAGGACGCTCGTTCCGTCGTGAGTTGAGAAGCTTGGTGGTATGAACGAGCACCCGTCCTGCTGCGCGCCCTCCCGTGACGAGGCGTCGCCGCCTCCTCCGGCCCCGATGGGGCGCGGCGAGCACGGGATCGAGCAGGTGGTGCTCGGGGGCGGTTCGTTCGCGATGGGCAACACGAACGGTGACGAGAACGCCGGCGACGGCGAGACGCCGGTGCACACGGTCGAGCTGTCGGCGTACAGCATCGACGCGACGAGTGTGACGAATGCTGACTTCGCTCGGTTCGTCGACGCGACCGGGTACCGGACGGAGGCCGAGATCTTCGGGTACTCCGCTGTGTTCCACCTCGCCCTCGCCGCCGAGCCGGAGGAGCTGATGGGGCCCGCGTCCGGTACGCCGTGGTGGGCCGGCGTCCGCGGCGCCGACTGGCGGCATCCGGGCGGCTCGCGCTCCGACCTGGACGGTCTCGACGAGCATCCCGTCGTACATGTGAGTTGGAACGACGCAGTCGCGTACTGCAAGTGGGCGGGACGACGACTGCCGACGGAGGCCGAGTGGGAGTACGCGGCCCGCGGCGGCCTCGATGGTGCGCGATATCCGTGGGGCGACGAATTGATCGACGACGAGTGGCGCTGCAACATCTGGCAGGGCGACTTCCCGCGGTCGAACACCGAGGAGGACGGCTTCCTCACGACGGCTCCGGTCCGCACCTTCCAGCCGAACGGCTATGGGATGTGGCAGATGGTCGGGAACGTGTGGGAGTGGTGCGGGGACTGGTTCGGCCCGCGGTACTACAAGTTCTCCCCTCACGAGAACCCGACCGGACCGTCGCTCGGTGCGGCCCGGGTGATCCGCGGCGGCTCGTACCTGTGCCACGACTCGTACTGCAACCGCTACCGCAACGCTGCCCGATCCTCCAATACGCCCGAGTCCTCGATGGGGAACGCCGGCTTCCGTACCGTCGGCCTCACGCGTCCTGAGTGACCGCGGGCCGCCGCAATCCCGGCGTACTCACGGCAACTGCGGCGACCGCCGCGACACACAGCAGTGCGCCGGATGCGAGGGACGCGACCGGCGAGGTGAGCTGTGCGACCACGCCGCCGCGGAGGTTGCCGAGGTCGGGACCGGCCTGGCCGACGATCTGCTCAGCGGCGCTGACCCGGCCGAGCAACTCGGACGGCGTGTGCAGCTGAACGATCGTGCTCCGCGAGACGACAGCGACAGTGTCCGCCGCGCCGGCGAACGCCAGACAGGCCAAGGCCAACCACGGGACCGGCGTGAACGCGAACAACAGCAACGCGATCCCCCAGGCCGCCGAACCGCACAGCATCACGACGCCATGACGCGGCAGACGCGTGAACGACCCCGAGAACAGCGAAGCGGCGACCCCACCGACAGCGATCGCGGTCAGGAACAAGCCCAGTGTCCGCGGATTGTTGCCGAACCGCTCGGCGTTGATCACCGGGAACAGGCTGATCGGCATCGACAGCACAGTTGCCGCCAGATCCGTGATCAACGCCCCACGGATCACCGGCGTCGACGCCACGAACGTCAACCCGTCCCACACGCCGCGCAACCCCGGCTTGGCGGTCCCCTCGATCCGCATCCGGGGAAGTCCGAGTACGCCGTACAGCGCCGCGAGGAAGCTGAGCGCGTCGATCAGGTAGCAGACGCCGACACCCCACGCGCCGATGATCACACCGCCGAGCGCCGGGCCGAGCAGCATCGCGCCCTGGAACCCGATCCGGTTGAGCGCGATCCCGGCGGCGAGCTGGTCGCGGGACAGGATCTGCGGCAGAACCGTCCGCGCGACCGGGCCGGCGGTCGCGCCGAACGATGCCTGGACGGCGATGAGCGCGAGCAGCACGCCGACGGGCACCCGGCCGAACAGCAACTGACTCGCCATGACTGTTGCTGCGAGCAACTGTCCGCAGGTCGTGATCAGGTAGATCCGGCGGCGTTCGAGCCGGTCGACGAGGGTGCCCGCGAACAGGCCGAGCACGATCAGCGGCAGCGCCTGCGCCAGGCCGACGGCACCGGTCCAGGCCGGGCTCGACGTCTGGTCCCAGACCTGGAACATGACCGCGACGAACGTCAACTGCCCGCCGAAGCCGGACAGCACCTGCCCGATCCACAGGCGCCGGTACGCCGTGACCCGCAGCGGGGCGAGGTCGATGAGCGCGTTCTTCACCGGTCGGATCCCTGCAACTTCTCGGTGATGCGGTCGTGGAAGCTCTTGCGGGCCAGCGCTTGCTCGATATCGCGGACCACCTGCGTCATCGGGTACGGCAGCTCGGCCTCGAGGTCGGCGATGGCTGCCTCGGTCGCCTGCCACTCGGCGGTCAGGAGCTCGACGAGCTTCTTCGATTTGGCGGTCAGCGTGACCTTCTTGCTGCGCGCGTCCGCGCCCGGCACGGTCCGGACCAGACCGGCGGTGCGCATCGCGGAGACCTTCTGGCTGAGCGCCGAGTGGGTCCGGCCGATCGTGTCGGCCAGCTCGGTGATCGTCATCGGGCCCTTGAGGTGGAGCTGGATCAGCTCGCGCACGTAGCTCGGCCTCAGGCCCTTGATCTCCCGATCGGTGTAGATCCGCCCGATCTCGGCATCCATCCGGGCCAGCAACTCGTGCAGCGGCCGCCACTGACTCTGCTCGGTAGGGTCGTCCATGAGGTGATCATAACAGTACTTATATAAGTGCTGTCACACCTGGATCTTTCGATGCCGTCCGCTTGGAGAAGGTTGACAGCCGGAGGGCGGCGAAGGCGGCGGCGAGGATGCTGATCAAAGCGAGTACTGCGAAGCCGTAGCGGGTGTCGGTGTGGCCGGTGACGAGGGAGGCGATCAGCATGACGACGATCGTTGCCGCCAGGCCGTACCCGTTGGCGATCCCGAACGCGTGGCCGACGCGGGACTCGTCGACCGATGTCATGAGCAACGAGCGGGTCGCGATACGCGCCTGACCGAAGAGGAACGCACCGAGCAGCACAAGAGCCATCAGCGCGGGTACGCCGAACAACGGCTGAAACACCAACAATCCGCTGCACACCAGGAAGCCGCCGGTCGCGAGCCTCAGATCACCCAGCCGCGCCGCCGACCGCCGGTAGACCGCGGCGGCAAGCAGGAACCCAACGCCGCCGACCGCATCGACCACGCCAAGAACAGCCGGCCCACGACGCCACTCACCAATCAGCAACACCGGAAGCAAGGCGTTGAACACCGTCACCACCACCAGCCCCTGCCCAAACAACAAGGCAAGAGGCCCAAGCGGCAATCGCACGGGGCCGACCGAGCTGACCGACCCAGCCGAGGAGGCCGGGGAGGCCTCGGCCGCCGGGTGACTGTCGCGGGTGGTTGCCTCGGGCGACCCATTGGGGTGTCTCGCGCCGACTGCGAGGACCAGGGCGGCTGAGAGGGCGAAGGTTAGCGCGTTGAAGATGAAGAGGGGTTGGGGGCCGAAGTACTGGAGGGCTACGCCGCCCAGGGACGCCGAGAGGAGCATGCCGGACTGGAGGGCGATCTCGTAGTGGGCATTGAAGGTACGGAGGTCTGCGGCAGGGACGCGTTCGCGGATGAGAGCGGCGCTGGCCGGGGTGAACTGGGCGGCGATGATCGCCAGGGTGAAATTGGTGGCGTAGACGAGAGGCTGTTGCGCGACGCCCACAGCGAGGCCGACGGGAAGCGCCAGAGCGGCGACGGCGCTGATCACGTCGCAGGTCACCCACAGGCGGCGCCGGTCGAAGCGGTCGGCCAGGCGCCCGAAGTACGGCGAGAGGATCGCCTGCGGTACTGCGACGGCGATGAACAGCCAGCCGACGTCGAGCATCGAGCCCTGCGCGCGGACGAGCAGGAGCGCGGCGCCGAGGAGCTGGATGTTGTTGCCGAGGGACGTGATGAACGCTGCGGGCAGCAGCAGGCGGGTTCTCGAAGTCACCTGCTCAACGGTGGCAGCAAAACCTGACAATCGCTGGCAGTGATCCTTTTACGCTACGCCGGTTGCGTAAATCATCAGTCCGAGCTACCGTTCTTTTCGACACCGCAGTAGCGAAAAGAGGATCCGTGATGGTGGGACGAGGACGACCGCGGGACGCCGGGGTCGAGGCGCGCGTACTCGAGGCCGCCATGACCGAGATGCGCGCCCGTGGGTACGACGGCATGTCGGTCGACCGCGTCGCCGAGCGGGCCGGGGTCGCCAAGACCACGATCTACCGGCGCTGGCCGAGCAAGGCGGAGCTGGTGGTCGCGATGATCGCCGGCCTGCGCAGCGCCGTACCGTTCGAGCCGAGCGGGGATGCGCGACGTGATCTCACCGAGCTCGTCACCGGCATCGCCGCCACTCTGGAGGTCATCCCGACCACACTGGTCGCCGACCTCACCGCCGCGGCCGCCCGCGAACCGCGCGTCGGCGACAGCGTCCGTGCCCTCTGGGCGGAGCGCCACGCCGCCGTCACTGCAGTCGTCGCCCAGGCCCAGTCCGAAGGGCTGTTGCCGGCACACGCCGATCCCGGTGTCGTCGTCGACCAGCTCGTCGGACCGCTCTACTACCGGCTCCTCGTCACGGGTGAGCCGATCGATCCCGCCTACGTGAGGGCGCTGGTGCACAGCACTCTCGGACCGGAGAAGTCATGAAGAAGTTCCTCGTTGCCCTTGGCAGCGTTCTCGTCCTGCTGGCCGGCTACACGGTCTACACGGTCGTCCGGCCGTTCACCCTGCACACCGAGCTCGAGATCGACGCGTCACCCGCGCAGGTCTGGAAGGTGCTGACGGACCGCCAGACCTACCCGGAGTGGAACCCGTTCATCATCTCCTCGACCGGCGACCTGAAGGTCGGCGACAAGATCACCAACGTGCTCCGCGACACCAAGGGCAGCGAAACCAAGTTCACCCCGACGCTGCTGGCCGTCGTGCCCGACCAGGAGCTGCGCTGGATCGGCAAGGTCCCGCCCGGCGCACTGTTCGACGGCGAGCACTCGTTCCGGTTGACCGCACTGCCAGGCGGCCGCACGCGCCTGGTCCAGGAGGAGAAGTTCACCGGTGCGGCGATCCCGTTCACCCGGTCGATGCTGAAGAACACCATCAAGCCGCAGTTCGATGCCATGAACCGCGCCCTCGCTGCCCGCGCGACTGCTTCCTGACCGAACGACGCACCGAATGATGCACTGAACGATGCACTGAGCGCATCAACTGCTGGCAGAAGATTCATTGGACGGATGAATCGTCGGCTGGTTGAGTCAATGGCATGGATATGCGCGGATCAGGACGAACAGGGATCGAGGTCAGCCCGGTCGGATTCGGGTGCTGGGCGATCGGCGGTCCCTTCAGTAACCCGGCCGGCGAGCCGCTGGGCTGGGGCGAGGTCGACGACGACGAGTCGGTGCGGGCGATCCGGCGGGCCGTCGAGCTCGGCGTGACCTTCTTCGACACCGCCGATGTGTACGGCGCGGGCCACAGCGAGCGCGTGCTCGGCAAGGCTCTCGCCGGGATGCGCGACCAGGTGGTCATCGCCACCAAGTGGGGCAACACGTTCGACGAGTCAACCAGGGTCATGCACCACCAGGACACGACACCCGAATACGTACACAAAGCAGTGCGGGCTTCGCTCGACCGGCTCGGGACCGACTATCTCGATCTGTACCAGCTGCATTTCGACACGACCGACGAGATCGCGTTGCCGCTGCGCGAGGCGTGCGAGGAGCTCGTGCGCGAAGGGCTGATCCGCAGCTACGCGTGGAGCACCGACACGCTGCACAGCGCGGAGCTCTTTGCCCAGGGCAAGCACTGCGCCGCCGTACAGCACGAGGCGAGCGTTCTGCACGACGCGCCGGACTTCTTCGCGCTGTGCGAGCGCGAGGATCTGATCAGCATCAACCGGACTCCGCTCGGGATGGGCATCCTCGGCCGCCGCGACGCGAGCAGGCCGGCGACCGGCGCCGACATCCGGACGCTGCCGCCCTCCTGGTTGCGGTACTTCGCGGAAGGCGGCGTACCGGCGCCCGAGTGGTGGGACAAGGTGTCCGCGATCCGCGAGCTATTGCAAAGCGACGGCCGGACGCTGGCTCAAGGCGCTCTCGCGTGGCTGTGGGCGCGGAGCCCGAAGACCGTGCCGATCCCGGGCTTCCGGACCGTCGCGCAAGCCGAGGAGAACGCCGGCGCGATGGCGTTCGGCCCGCTCGGGAGCGACCAACTGGCGGAGATCGCCACCCTCATCGAGAACTAGCCACCTCCACCTCGGCCCGGTAACCGCCCAGCGCGGTTCCGGGCCGAAGGCTTGTCACGAGGCTGGTTTATCGATATATCTCTGCTCAACAACTCCCGCGCTGCGTGACGAGGTGGGCCGTGGTGTCAGACGACAGGTTTGGTGGTGCCGCGCTGGATCAGCCGCGCCGGCGCGATCACTTCCTGTGGTTCATCGCCCGGTCCGTCGTTGATCTGGGCCATCAGCAGCGCGACGATCGAGTCCGCCATCTCCTCGTGCCCGGGGTTGATGCTGGACAGCGCCGGGACCAGGTACGCCGCCTCGTCGATATCGTCGAAGCCGACCACCTGGACGTCGTCGGGCACCCGCAGATTCGCGTCGGCCAGCGCCCGCAGCGCGCCCAGCGCGACCACATCGGTCAGTGCGAATACCGCGTCGAAGGCGATGCCGCGATCGATCAGCGACCGGATCGCGTGGTACCCCTGCTGCATCGTGAAGTGGCAGCGGACCGTCAGCTCCGGATCGATCGGTACGCCGGCGTCGGTGTGCGCGAGTCCGTATCCCTCGGCGCGCAGGGAAGGCATGTTCGCGATCCAGTCGGGGTTGCCGCCGAGCATCGCGATGCGCCGGGCGCCGGTAGCGAGCAGGTGCGCGGTCGCCTGCCGGGCGCCGTCGACGTTGTCCATCATCACGTGGTCGTACCGCGACGGCAGCGCCCGCTCCCCGATCATCACCACCGGCGCGTCGCTGCCGAGCTGGGTCAGCTCGGCCGGGTCGCTGTCGACCACGCTCAGGACCAGGCCGTCGTACATCCGCAGCCGGGAGAACGCGACCGCGTCCGCCTCCCCCTCGCGGCTGGCTCCGGTGCGCTCCATCACGATGCGCAGCCCGTGCGCCTCGAACCGGTCCGCGAGCCGTCCGGCCAGCTGGGCGAAGTACGGGCGCTCGAGTTCGGGGACGGCGAGACCGACCACTCCGGTCCGGCCGGCGCGCAGGTGCCGGGCGGCCAGATTGACCTGGTACCCGAGGTCGCTGATCGCGGCCAGGACCCGTTCGCGCGTAGTGGCGCCGACCCGCGGGCGGCCGTTGATCACGTTCGAAACGGTCATCGTGGACACCCCCGCGGACCGCGCGACGTCAGCCATCGTGACCGCGGTCGTGCCCTTCTTCATGTCGCCCACCCTATCCAGCTCAAGGAGAAATCCGTTGTCCGTAGCTTCTAATGCCCGCGTCGTGATCGATCTCGACGTACCCGGGCCGACCATCAGCCGGCATCTGTACGGGCACTTCGCCGAGCATCTCGGGCGATGTATCTACGGCGGTTTCTACGTCGGCGAGGATTCCCCGATCCCGAACGAGGGCGGTATCAGGCTGGACGTGGTCGAGGCGCTGCGGGCGCTGAACATCCCGAACCTGCGCTGGCCGGGTGGGTGTTTCGCGGACGAGTACCACTGGAAGGACGGGATCGGGCCGAAGGCGGACCGCCCGTCGATGGTGAACACCCATTGGGGCAACGTCGAGGAGAACAACCACTTCGGCACCCATGAGTTCATGGCGTTGTGCGAGCTGCTCGGCGCAGCGCCGTACGTCAACGGGAATGTCGGCAGCGGCACCGTGCGGGAGATGAGCGAGTGGGTCGAGTACCTGACCCGCGACGGCGACAGCCCGATGGTCCGCGAGCGCAAGGCGAACGGCCGGGACGAGCCGTGGAAGATCCCGTTCTGGGGTATCGGCAACGAGGCCTGGGGCTGCGGCGGCAACATGCGGGCGGACGCGTACGCCGATCTGGCCCGGCAGTACGCGACGTTCCTCAAAGATCACGGCGACAACAAGCTGTACCGGATCGCGGCCGGTGCGTCCGACGACGATCTGGCGTGGACCGAGGCGTTGCTCAAGGCCGTCAGCTGTCTCGGGTGCGAGCGGGGTCCGAAGAACCTCTTCCAGGCGATCTCGTTCCACTACTACACGGTCGCGGGAACGTGGGAGCACAAGGGCAGCGCGACCGACTTCGGTCTCGACGAGTACTACGCGACGATCCGCAAGGCGCAGGACATCGACCGGGTCATCCGCGGGCACTCCGCGCTGATGGATGCCTACGACCCGGAGCGCAAACTCGGCCTCGTGCTGGACGAGTGGGGCACGTGGTGGGACGTCGAGCCGGGCACGAACCCGGGCTTCCTGTACCAGCAGAACGCGATGCGCGACGCGCTGGTGGCGAGCCTGCACTTCGACGTGTTCCACAAGCACGCGGAGCGGTTGGTGATGGCGAACATCGCGCAGACCGTGAATGTCCTGCAGGCGATGCTGCTCACCGACGACGAAGGCGGGCTGGTGCGGACGCCGACGTACCACGTGTTCGAGATGAACAAGGGGCACCACGACGCGACCGCCGTACCGGTGCATGTGGTCGAGCAGCCGACGTACGAGTCGATGGAACTGGTGTCGGCGTCCGCGTCGGTGAAGGACGGGCGGGCGCTGGTTTCGGTCAGCAATCTCGATCCGACCGCGGCGCTGGACGTCGTACTGGATCTGCGCGGTGCAGACGTGCGCGAGCCGGCCGGACGGTTGCTGACGGCAACCAATCCGCAATCCTGTAACACGGCCGGCGATCCGGACGCGGTGGCTCCGGCTCCGCTCAGCGTCGAACCGGAACCCCGCGGCCTGCGGGTGACGCTGCCGCCGCATTCCTTTGCGACGGTCAGCGTTGTCCTGTGACCGGTTTGGTGACCGGGATCTGGAATTCGTGCACCCAGTTCGCCGGGTTGTCCGGGTCGAACTGGAGCGTGACCTCGCGCGCGTACCCCTGGCTGCGATAGCCGTTGTCCTCGATCCATCGCGCCAGCGTCTGCATGCTGCGGTCGGCCTCCATCATGTCGCCCTTGTGGACGATGGTGGCCGCCTGCGTGATCTCGGGCAGCTCGAGGACGTCGACGTCGGCAGCAGCGCCGGTGTCGACTGGTACGGCGGCGTGGACGCGGATCGTCTCGCCGTCGGCCTGCTCGTAGTACGCGACCGGTGAGCCGCACGGGTTGAGACCGGCCGTCCCGAGGCGTTCGAAGAGCTGACCGAACAGCGGTTGCAGCACGGGACCGATGTCCTCACCGTCGTAGCTCGGTGAGATCGCGGACAGCTCCGCGACCCGTGTCGGGGCGATGCGTTTGAGGACGACGTCGTCGGTAGGCATGTGACCTTCCCTCTCGATGAGTCGGAGCCTCGCCTCGACGCTGGTCAACCGGGCAGTACTGCGGGCGAGCTCGTCCTCGAGCTGCGCCTGCCGCAACCGCAGCATGCCGCGCAGTTCGTCGGCCGACAGCTTCGCGTCGACGATCTCGCCGACCTGCTGCAGGGTGAACCCGAGGTCCTTGAGCGCGACGATGCGGTTCAGCCGGCTGAACTGGTCGGCCGAGTAGAACCGGTACCCGGTCACCTCGTCGACGACGGCCGGGCGGAGCAGCCCGAGCGCGTCGTAGTGCCGCAGCATCCGCGCCGACACCTGACCGAACGCGGCGAAGTCTCCGATAGTGAACATGCCACGACCTTCCGGCTTGACACAGTGTCAAGGTCAAGCCTCGAGGGTACGGCGGTACCTTCCGGGCGTGCTGCCCGTGGCCGACCGGAACGCCTTGCTGAACGCCGATTCCGAGCGGTACCCGACCTGAGCTGCAACCGTTGCCACGGTCTGGTCGGCGTCGGTCAGCAGGTCGGCGGCCACCATCATCCGTAGCTGCGTGACGAAAGCAGCGACGCTGACCGGGGTCAGCCGGGCGAAGTGGCGGACGAAGGTTGCCCTGGACATCGAGGCCGTCGCAGCCAGCCGTTCGAGGGTCCAGTCGGCGCCGGGATCCCGCAGTACCCCCTCGACCGCGGCCGCGATGCGCGGGTCGGCCAGGGCGGTCCAGGGCGCGGCGCCGGGCAGGCCGCCGCGGCGGAGCATCATCGCGAGCAGCGCGGCACACAGTGAGTCCAGGATCGCCGACGTACCAGGACCTTCTTCGCGGGCCTCGGCGCGGAGCAGCTCGGCGAGCGTCCGGATCGATTCGTCGGGACCGAACGACACGACCAGCGGATCAGGCAGGCTGCGCAGGAGCAGTACGCCGGACCCCGATCCGACCGTGTAGTGGCCGCAGAAGATGTCCGTGATGACTTCGCCGGACGGGCTGTTCACGGTGTCGAACGCCGTACCCGGTGTCTCGACGGATGCCCGCGGCCGGCCCGCGCCCGGCGTACGGACGATATGCGCGGGGCTGCCGGCAAGCAGGACCGCGTCACCTGCGGTCAGCTGGATGGAGCGGTCGGGCAACTCCAGCGTGCACTCGCCGTCGAGGATGAAGTGGAACGCGGCCTGGTCGTCGGCGTACGCGGGAACCTTCATCTCGGTGGCGGCCGCGAACAGGCAGCGCTTGTCGACCCTCGCCCCGATACGGGCGAGCCCGACGAGGTGGCTGATCAGATCCATGAGACGCCTCAGCAGGAAATTGAGCTTTTACCGACTGTTCCGTCTCAAGCCTACGTCGCAGACTCAAGAGCATGACTTCCAACCTGACGGCAGATGTCGTCGTCATCGGTTTCGGCAAGGGCGGGAAGGTGACGGCCGCGGCACTCGGCCGGGCCGGGCGCCGGGTGATCCTGATCGAACGTTCCGACCAGATGTACGGCGGGACCTGCCCGAACGTCGGCTGTGTGCCGACCAAACAACTGGTCCATCACTCCAGCAAGCGGCGGCCCGACGACTCGCCCGAAGAGTGGTTCGAGCGGTCGATCGCCGAGGTGCAGGCCCTGACCTCGACGTTCCGGGCCGGGAACTACAACGCGCTGAACGACGCCGAGAACATCACCCTCCTCACCGGGACGGCATCCTTCGTCGACGAGCACACCGTCGCGGTCGGCGACGTACGGATCACCGCTGAGACCATCCTGATCAACACCGGTTCGGAGTCGGTCATCCCGAACATCCCCGGTCTGCGCGAGAGCCCGCGGACCGTGACGAACGTGGATCTGATCCACACCGCGCACCTGCCCGGTCGGCTGGCCGTGATCGGCGGCGGGTACCAGGGCATCGAGTTCGCGTCGATCTACCGCCGGTTCGGGACGCAGGTCACCGTGCTCGAGTCGTCGGACCGGATCCTCGGCCGCGAGGACGACGATGTCGCGGCTGTGGCGGCGGACATCCTGACCGGCGAGGGCGTGGAGATCGTTGCCGGTGCCGAAGTACTGGAGATCCGAGACGAGGACACCGTCGTCTACCGCAAGGGCGGGCGCGAGCACACGCTCACGGTCGACGCGATCCTGGCTGCGACCGGACGTGCGCCGGTCACCGCTGGGTTGAGGCTCGAGAACGCCGGCGTCCGTACGACGGCATCCGGGGCGATCGAGGTCGACTCGTATCTGCGGACCAGTCAGCCGCACATCTTCGCGCTGGGCGATGTGAACGGTGGGCCGCAGTTCACCTACATCTCGCTGGACGACAGCCGGATCGTGCTGGATCAGCTGCTCGGTAGCGGGAAGCGATCGACGGCCGATCGCGTCGCCGTACCGCAGACGCTGTTCATGTCGCCGCCGCTCGCGACCGTCGGGTTGACCGAGAAGGCCGCGCGCGAGGCGGGGTACCGGGTCCGGATCGGGATGCAGAACGTCGCGGACATCATCGCGATGCCGCGCGCGTACATCGTCGAGGAGACCCGCGGCGCGATGAAGTTCGTGATCGACGCCGAGACCGACGAGATCCTCGGGGCGGCGCTGCTGAGCGTGGACGCCCAGGAACTGATCAACGTCGTCACGCTCGCGATGCGCCACCGAATCACAGCCGCCGAACTGCGCGACTCGATCTACACGCACCCGTCGTCAACCGAGGCCTTCAACGACGTCCTCGCGACGATCGTGCGCTGATCGTGCGCTGATCCGTGCGCTGACCGTCCGCCGATCGTGCGCTCATCGTCCTTGAGCACCCGTCAACCATCGATCGACCCCGTAAACGGTTGGTGGGTGCCCAAAGTCAGGGGTCAGGAGGAAGTGACGCGGGTACGGCGGTCGCGGATCGCGGCGACTGCTACGGCGGTGACGACGAGCGCGGCACCGCCGGCGCCGAACCCGGTGACCAGGTTGGCGCGGCTGCTGAGCCGGGCGTCGCACTGCATCGGCGTGATGCCCTTGTCGGGCTGGAAGACCGAGCCGCAGCCGCCACCACCGGCGTGCACCGGCCGGACAGCGAACACCGCCCCGACGATCAGCAGGAGAAGACCCACCGCGCCGAGGACCTTGCTCAGCACCGGCCGTCCTCTCGGGGAGCGGCAGCAAGGATCGACCGCTGTTGCCTGGCCGGATCCCACCTATGCATGCTCACACTCCCTGGCAGCTGTCGACTCATCCGCGAGATTTGATCAAATCTAACGCAGCTAGCAGTCAGCTCTGAAGTTCAGCTCGGCCGCCGTGCGGAATCTTCACCCACTTCTAACGCTCCCGTACCAAGTTGAAACGTGCCGCAGGGCGGACTGGTTCAACCGTCGAGGACAGCGACCAGGGAGCCGCTCGCGCGGCCGTGGGCGACGTCTGCGAGGGCTTGGTCGACCTTGTCGAACGAGACGACCGTCGTATGCGCTCTAACCGGCAGACGGGCCACCAGGCGGAACAGCTCTTCGCCGTCGCGGCGGGTGTTGGAGGTGACGCTGCGAAGGTCGCGCTCGTGAAAGAGATGCCGCTCGTAGTTCAGCACCGGTACGTCGGACAGGTAGATGCCGGCGACCGCCACAGACCCGCCCGGCTTCAGCGCCTCGAGTGCGTGCGGGACCACGTCGCCTGCCGGGGCAAACACGATTGCCGAGTCCAGCGGCACCGGCGGCTGGTCCCCCACATAGGCTGCACCGAGCTCGCGGGCCAGCGCCCGATTCTTCTCGCCACGCGTCACCACGAACAGCTCGGCGCCCTGCGCGATCGCGAGCTGTGCAGTCAGGTGCGCGCTGGACCCGAACCCGTAGATCCCGAGCCGGCCACCAGGTGGCAGGTTGGCGCGAAGCAGCGAGCGGTAGCCGATAATCCCCGCACACAGAAACGGCGCCAGCTCCTCCGCGGGCCGGTCGGCCGGCAACGCATACGCGTAGTCGTCCGGCACCACGGCGTACTCCGCAAATCCGCCATCGGCATCCCAGCCCGTGTACGTCGACCGTGGACAGAGATTCTCGTTACCCCCACGACAGAACTCACACACCCCACACGTCCCCCGCAACCAAGCAATCCCAACCCGATCCCCCACCCCGATCCGCTCACCACCCACGGAGCGGTCACCAGCCGCCAAGCGGCCGCTGGGCCCGGAGCCGTCGCCGGTCGCGGAGCTGTCACCAGTCGCGGAGCTGTCGTCAGTCGCCACGGAATCACCCGTCGCCGAGCGGTCACCGATCGCCGGGCCGTCACCGGTCACGGAGCTGTCGGCCGTGCCTCGGCGGTCCGCTCTGCCTACGGCGACTACCGTTCCGACGGCCTGGTGACCTGGTACGACGCCGGGGCGCTTCGGTGCGAGATCGCCTTCGGTGAGGTGCAGGTCGGTACGGCAGATCCCGCACGCCTCAACCTTGACGAGAACCTCACCGGGTCCCGGCTCCCGCACAGGACGCCGTACCTTGCGGAGCGGACCGCCGTCAATCGGACCGGGACGCTCGACTACCCACGCCTGCATCATCCCTCCATCATGCGACTCGGCCGTCGTGCGACCCGGGCCATCGGGCGAGGCGCGGCGTTCGGGCGACACGCCGTCATGCGCTGTCGGCCATCGAGCCACCGGCCGTCATACGGCGCGGATCACCCGGTCACCCAGCCATTAGGCGACCCGGGCCATCAGGCCAACCGGTCATCAGGCGACCCTGCCATCAGGCGACGCGGCGGAGGGCTCTCGCGGCGTTCGGTGACCTTCGAGCCGGACTCACACACCACGCGACGGCGTCCCAGGCACGACGCCGGCCGGATGTAAGTCGCCGTGCCGCGGATGGATGCGGGTCGTCATACGGCGGATGCCTGTCGTCGTACGGCGGCGGATGCAGGTCGTCGTACGGCGGGCGCGGGTCGTCGTACGGGCGGATGCAGGTCGTCGTACGGGGGGCGCGGGTCGTCGTACGGGCGGATGCAGGTCGTCGTACGGGGGGCGCGGGTCGTCGTACGGGCGGGCGCGGGTCGTCGTACGGCGGGCGCGGGCCGTCGTACGGGCGGGCGCGGGTCGTCGTACGGCGGGCGCGGGCCGTCGTACGGCGGGCGCGGGTCGTCGTACGGGCGGGCGCGGGCCGTCGTACGGCGGGCGCGGGCCGTCGTACGGCGGGCGCGGGTCGTCGTACGGCGCGCGGCGTACGTCAGGCGGCTCCCGGAGATGATGGTGGACGGCGGGCTGTCGTGGATGGTGTCGCGGGTGCGCGCACTGCTCTATACGTCTGACTCGCGCACACTCAGAGCGGCCGATCTCGTGCGGGAGTTGCGGGTGAGGCCGTCGTCGATCTCGGAGGCGGTCGGATGCCTCGAGCGGGTGGGCCACGGTTCATCGTGAGCCCGACCCTGAGCGGCGGCTTCAGCTCTAGGTGATCGCCGAGGACGTCTGGCTGAGAGCTTGGGAGATCAGCGCGCGGACCAACTTCAACTGGGCCGAGACCGCCGCCGGAGGCGTCGACCTGGTCGGGCGCGACACCCGGCGGGCGAGCGGCTCACGCAGATGGCCGAGTTCTTCCAGCGGCTCAGTGCGGACATGCCCGGCGGAGCAGGCTTCCAGGACTGTCTCTCTGTTCTCACCGCTCCGTGGAATGCGACCGGCTGCTGACCCCCGACGAGCTCGCGACCAAGTTGAACCGGCCTATCGAGCGTGTGACGGGTGCGGTCGGATGTGGTGTTAAGGCAGGAGTTTTCGGAGGAGGCGGCGGGTTAGGTGACCGTCGGCGAGGCCTAGTTCTACGAGGTCGTCGAAGATGCCCTGGTCGGCGTTGGCGGCACGGATGCCTGCGTCGAGGATGCGGTCGGAGCGGCTGAGCTGCGCGACGAGTGCGGTGTGTCGCAGGTGCCTGGACAGCAGGCGGGACGTCCGGCGACGGTACGGCGTACCTGCGTCTGAGCTGCCTGCCCTCAGCGCGTCCGCGATCGAGCGGCCCGCGAGCAGCCCGGTTGCGACTGCGTAGTAGATGCCCTCACCGGTCATCGGGTTGATGAGACCGGCCGCGTCGCCGGCGAGCAGCACCGGCCCGCTCCGCGGTCGCCAGGACCAGCCGGCGAGCGGCAGATGATGGCCCCACCACGACTTGCCGCCGTCGGTCGCTCCCGGCAGGAGTGTCTCGAGGTTCTTGAGCAGGTCGGCGCGCGTGGGGCGGGTGCCGGCGAGGAGTTCGCCGTACCCAACATTCGACCAGCCGTCGCCGCGATCGAAGGACCACGCGTACGACGGTTGCCGGCCGGGACCGTACGCGATCACCTGACTCGCCGCCCGCGCCGCCGGCGTCGGGGCATAACCGCGGATCGCGAGCGCGACCGGACCGGGTTTCGTGCCGAGCTCCTGGCGTACGACGGAATGGGCGCCGTCCGCGCCGACCACGAAACGGCCGTGGAGGTCGCCGTCGACCGTGATGGACTGCCGCTGTATCGCGAGACTGCGAACCCGCCGCCGGATCAACTGAGCCCCAGCCGCTTGCGCCGCCTCGACGAGCCGCTGGTCGAACACCATCCTGGGCACCACCCAGGTCGGGCGCGACATCTCCCGATCCACGCCGGCGCTTCCGCGGTTGAGCACGAACCGCCGTACCGGGGTCCAGTCGTCGAGGATCCCCTTGACGCCGACGCCGGCGAGCAGATCGAGTACGTGCGGCGCGATCCCGTCCCCACAGGCCTTGTCCCGCGGAAAGTCGTGCCGGTCGACCAACAGCACCGACAGACTCGGATCCGCCCCCAACGCCCCCAGCGCCGCCGCGGCTCCCGCCGGCCCGGCCCCCACAATCACCAGATCCCACACAACACCAGTCTCGCAGCACCCCCGACGCACCACTCCAGCCCGGGTCCAGCACGCAACTCCCCACACGCCACTTCACCACCGGTCCGGCACGCAACTCCCCACACGCCATGCGAGCCCGGGTCGGGCACACAATCGTCACGCGCCATGCGAGCCCGGATCCAGCACGCAACTCAACACGCGCGACTTCAGCACGGGTCCAGCACGCACTCCCCATGTGCCATGCGAGCCCGGGTCCGGCACGCACTCCCCACAGGCGATGCGCGCCCGGGCCAGCACACAACTCCCGACGCGCCTTGAGCGCGGCTCCGGCACGCACTCCCCGTGCGCCATGCGAGCCGGGATCCAGCGCGCAATTCAACACGCGCGACTTCAGCACGGGTCCAGCACGCACTCCCCATGTGCCATGCGAGCCCGGGTCCGGCACGCACTCCCCACACGTGATGCGGGCCCGGGCCAGCACACAACTCCCCACGCGCCTTGAGGACGGTTCCGGCACACAACTCCTCACGCGCCATGCGAACCCGGATCCAGCAGGCAGACCTGCACACCTCGCATCAGCCGTGGAGTTAGGTGCTGAGCCGCGAGTGCGTGCCGGGGCTGGAGCGTTGAGTGCCCAGGCATGTGGGGCGTTGAGTGCCCGGGACCGGAGGGTTAGGTGCCGGGGCGGCGGCCGGGCTTGTTGCTGCCGCGGGGGGTGCGGCGCGTGCGCGGGGTGCGGGGGGTGATCTGGCCGGAGGCGGTCACCGGGCGGGCCTCGTCAGGGTCGACCACCTTGAGGGGTGGCGGGACGAAGACTGGGATTGTCTCCTCCTCATCCTCCGGGACCACCGGCGGAGGAGGAGGCGGCGGGGCGGGATGGGCGCGCGCGGCGGACTCCTTGCTCACCCGCTGACGCGGTGCCACGAGTGAAACGGTCGGAGCCGGGACGGGACGGCGGCGGTGCGGCAGCTGGGTGCGCAGTTCGATGCCGAGCGCATCGATCAGTTTGCTGCAGGCAACGATCGAGACCGCGACGGCGAGCACCGTGCAGCCGGCGAAGAGAACCGACTGGCCGCCGGCCGCCCAGTTCGACGGGTCGGTGCGGGACATCGCGGCGATCATCGCCACAACGATGGCGTTGGTGATGCCCAGGGCGATCGCCAGACCGACCGTACAAAGAAGTACTCGCCGCTCGAGCCCGACGTCGTCGGCCGCGGCCACGAGTCCCGCGATCAGACCGGCGAGCACCGGCACTGTATAGACGAGTGCCAGCGTGAGGCCGGGACTTGCGACGAGATAGAAGATGTCGAAGACGAGCGCGGTGCCGGTGAGCGCGGCCGCGAAGCACACGACCATCGGCGGGTACGCGCGCAGTACCGTGACCGCGTCCGCGGGCACGGTCTTGAACATGCGCAAGGCCAACAGCAACTACGTATCCCCTCGTCCACCCCCATTGTGCCGCCACTCGACACAGACGGTGAGACTCAACGACCCGCGAGTCTAGAAGTGCTATCGGGGCGTCGACGGGAAGGCCGGCCGTGTCCTATCGCACCAGGCGGTGCGCCGGTCCGTCGCAGCTCTTTGGGACGACGGACCGGCGGCACCTGGTGCCTTTACGACCGGCAGGGCACGGTTGCTGCGGGCAACTCTTACGCCGCGGCCTGGGCCGGGGCGAGTTTGTCCCGCAGGTCGTCGAGGATCCGGCGGAGGACCCGGGATACCTGCATCTGGCTGACGCCGATGTCGTTGCCGATCTCCGACTGCGTCCAGCCTTCGATGAAGCGCAGTTGAAGGATCCGGCGGTCGCGCTCACCGAGATCGGCGAGCACCGGCTCCAGCATCTCGACCGTCTCCAACTGGTCGATACTTGCGTCGTCGTCGTCCGCGACCACGTCGGCCAACGTCAGTTCGGCGTCGGCCTCGGCGGGACGGTCCAGCGACAACACGTTGAAACAGCCCTTCGCCGCGAGCGCCTGCTCGACCTCGGCCACCTCGACCTCGAGGTACTCCGCGATCTCCGCCGGCGTCGGCTCGCGATTCAGCTGCTGCTCCAGCTCCGGCAGCTTGGTGGCGATCGTGCCTTGCATCTCCTGCAGCCGGCGCGGGATCCGGACCGTCCAGGCGCAGTCGCGGAAGTACCGCTTGACCTCGCCGCGGATGGTCGGGATGGCAAACCCGATGAACGGGGTGTCCGCCTCGAGCCGGTAGTGATGGGCTGCTTTCACCAGCCCTAGGTACGCGACCTGCTCCAGGTCGTCCGCCTCGGCGCCTCGCCCGCGGAAACGGCGGGCGATGCCCTGTGCCATTTCCAGATTGAGCTCGACGACCTGTTCGAGAAGTTCCTGCCGTTCGCCTTCATCGGTGCTGGCAGCCCGGCGTTCCATCAGCTCCCGGGTAGCTGCTTCACGTGCGGCCCGATCGGCCGGAGTGGCGCAGCGGGTGGAAACCCGCTCCATGGTGCTCGTAACCATTTGGTATGACCTCGCGACTGTCTCGTCACGGCGTGGCACTTCGCTGAACCACGGTCATGCCTGCAAGAGAAACGTACCCCACCTTCAGGCTTTCATGCACAAACTTCGGAACCGTCACTGATCGCGACCAGACACGCCGTCCAACGAGCGTTTGACCGCGACACGGTTACAGGAAGTAAGGGAGCGGACACATGACCCAAAAGTGTGTACGATGCAGATGCAAGGCCAAATGCACGTGCATATGCCAAGGACGTATGGAAGGTGCAGCTGATGACTGCGATCTACAACGGCATGCCCGGCGACTCGAACAGTGAGCTGATCTGGAAGAAGAGCCAGCGAAGCGGCCCCCAAGGCAACTGCGTCGAGGTAGCGAAGCTGCCGGACGGTGGTGTGGCGATGCGCAACTCGCGCTTCACCCAAGGCCCGGCCCTGGTGTTCACGAAGGCCGAGATCGAGGCGTTCCTCGGCGGCGTTCAGGACGGCGAGTTCGACTATCTCGCCTGAACAACACACAGCGGCAACACCGAAGCAAGGGCCCCTTCGCCAGGCGAGTGACGAAGGGGCCCTTTCGTGCGCCCGAAAGCCGGCTGACTGCTGGAGCAGGGTGGCCGGCGTAACCACGTGACACGGCGGCCGGCGGGCCCTTCGGCGCGGCCTGGACGATCAGCCCGGCACATGGAAACGCCAGGGCCGACTCTCCGGCGAGAGTCAGCCCTGGCGTGTCTGAGGGGCGAGTACGGAACTACTGGACGGTGAGCGGCCAGAGCTGTTCGCTCGGCAGCTCGGATGCTTTCCCGGTGGCCGCATTGTCAACGGTGATTCGCAATCCGGTGAACTTCGGCGTCATCACCCGCTGGTACCGCGACGCGCGGTCCGGCTCGGCGACGTACTCGGCGATCAGGTGGTCGCCCAGCCAGATCCGCACCATCTTCCGTCCTCCTACTGCTCTGTCGGTGGTCATGGAGCCAGGCTCACGATGGGGTCGCCGTCGAGTTGACGAACGCCACGCAACCAGCCCTCGAAGGCCCAACGCTGTTGCTCAGGGCAACGCGCAACCAGATCCTGGATCTCCCGCTCCGTCAGCTCCTCGGGCGCGCGGCCGTCGACGATGCCGGCGGTCTGCTCCACAACTTCACTGTCGTTGTCGTTCATCGACTCGGGTTCCCCAACCAGTCAAGCCAACGGGGGGCCATTGGCGCTCTGTAAGGACCGGCCTGCCGGATCACGCGATGTCACTTTTCGCGAGATCCAGCTCACCTTCTGTGCATGAAGCAATCATGGCGTCGGCACGCGACGAATGCAAGCGCCCGATGCACGTGCATCCGCACGTTTTCCAATTCGAGACCACAAGGGCCCTCCTCCCGCCTGAATCAGGCTGGATCAACCGCTGCCGAACGGCGTTCGACGGCACGTTGCTCGAGTAGTATGTACTGACAAATCGGGGGTGGAGCGGATCGGCTATTCTTACGCTCCGTGATCGCTGCTGCGGATTCGACGCTCTTTTGTAAGAACTTCGGCAGATCAGCGCCTCGCCGTGCGATGATGTGCACTTGCGGGTGAGGTTGCTGTTGATGGAGACCGCTGGGGCCGCTGGGAGGTTGGGGTGACGGAGTCGGGCGCGCAAAGCGGACCGACCGCGCTTCGCGTCATTCTCGGAGCGCACCTTCGCCGCATGCGGGCGGCCGCCGGTATCAGCCGCTCCGACGCCGGCTGGGAGATCCGCTCGTCGGAGTCCAAGATCAGCCGGATGGAGCTGGGCCGCGTCGGCCTGAAGGAACGCGACGTCGGCGACCTGCTCAGTCTCTACGGACTCGACGACGAGGAAGAGCGCGAGCGGCTCCTTCGTCTCGCGCGGGAGGCGAACAACCCTGGCTGGTGGCACCGGTACGGCGACGTGCTGCCGAGCTGGTTCCACTCGTACCTGGACCTCGAGGCCGCCGCGCAGCTGATCCGTGTCTATGAGCTGCAGTTCATTCCCGGCCTGCTGCAGACGCCCGAATACATCCGTGCGGTGGTCCAGCTGGGTCGCGGCATGATCCCGGCCGACGAGGTCGAGCGTCGCGTGACGCTGCGGACCAACCGCCAGGGCGTCCTGACCCGCCCGGAGCCGGTCCGCCTGTGGGCCGTCGTGGACGAAGCAGTCCTCCGGAGGCCGATCGGTGGCGTCAAGAGCATGATCGAGCAGCTCAACCACCTGATCGACGCGTCCCAAATGCCGAACGTCACCCTCCAGGTGATGCCGTTCAGCGTCGGCGGCCACGCAGCCACCGGCGGCGCCTACAGCATCCTCCGTTTCCCGGAGCAGGACCTGCCCGACATGGTCTACATCGAGCACCTCACGAGCGCCCTCTACCTGGACAAGCTCGAAGACCTCGACCAGTACACAGCCACCATGGAAGCCCTCTGCGTCGCAGCCCCACCCCCGAACAAAACCCGCGACATCCTCACCGACATCCGCAAAGACTTCGAACGCTGACACGCGCCAGTCCCAGATTCGCCGGGACTGATCGAGAGCCGCTTGCGCACGTCCGGTCGGCGTGTTGGGCATGGTCGATCCTTCCGATCTGCACGGTGCGGAAAGCGGGACGGGCACGGGCGTCAGGGACCCGGCATGCCCGCCCCGCTGGTCATGAGGTGTGGCCGGTGAAGACCAGTGGATGATCGACGAGTTCCTCGAGGAACTGCTGCCACTCGCGCGGTGCGCCGAGCGGGATGAGGTGTCCGCGATGAGGCACCGCGACTGCGGCCCTGCCCGCGTGTGCCATAGCAGCGTCGATCAGCGCCTGCATGGCTTGGCCGGAATCGTCTTCTTCGACGAAGAGCGGCCCAAGGCGATAGCCGCGCTGCTCCGCCGCATGGAGCGCCGCTTTCCGGACCTCGACGAGATCACGCAGCCGCCGAGCGAGGCGCCCGTGGGCATAGCAGTACAGGATGCGCTGAGTGCCCGACTCCGGACCCGGTGAGCTGCCGGGCCAGAACTCCAGACTCATCGCCGCGATCGCCATGCAACGACCGTACGGACCGGACGAGCCCCGGCACCATACGAATCCAGGCGGCCCGAACGGTTCGCTCAGAGGTCATTCCGAGCACCACTCCGTACCGGAACGCGGCCGAAACGCGAGGTTGTGGATAACTACTGCGTGGTCAGTCCCGCGATCATGGCCGTCGAGTCGCGTGGGCTGAGCGCGATCGCCCGGAGGTGATCGAACACCAGGCCGTAACGGTCGATCTCCGCCTCGGCTTCCAGGAAGATGTCGCCGGCAAGGCTCTCGACGTACACGAGGTCTGGTGCCATGGACCCGAAGGCGAGCCGGACGAACGCACCGGTCATTCCGGGATGAGCTCCGCGGTCGAAGGGGATCACCTGGAGCGTGACGTTCGAGCGCTCGCCCATCTCCAGCAGGCGGCCGAGTTGGGCCCGCATCACAGCCCGGCTGCCGACCTCCCGGCGGAGCGCGGCCTCGTCGATGACTGCCCAGAGCTCGAGCGGCGCTCGTCCCTCCCGCTTTCCGGTCAGGGCGATCTGACGCTCCATCCGCGCCTGCACGTTCCGCTCGATCACGTCAGGCTCCAGCGGCAGGAAATCAGCCACTGTCGCCCTGGCGTACTCCTCCGTCTGCAGGAGTCCCGGGATGTACGACGATTCGTAGTTGTGGACGAGCTTCGCCTCTGACTCGAAGTTGATCTAGGCGGCGTAGTCCTGAGGAATCACATCCTTGAACTGACGCAGCCAGCCGGGCTGCCTCGCTCCCCGGATCATTTCGAGGAGTTCGGCGCGGCGGGGTTGTGGGACGTCGTACAGGTCGAAGAGGGTTTCGAGGGTGCCGGTGTGGGGTTTGGCCTGGCCCTTTTCGATGCGCCAGAGGGTGCCTTGGTTGACGCCGCTCTGTTCCTGGACCTGCTCGCGGGTCAGTTGCGCCTCGGCACGGAGGTTCTTCAGCTCAGTCGCGAGCCGACGAAGCCGAACGGTCGGCGGACCAGCTGGCCTCGGCATTTTCCACAACCTCGCGTTTCCGACCTCACGGATTCGAGATCGCCGCCATTATCACTGGTCGGATTCGCACGGTACAAGCGCCCTCACGGTCCGTCAGCTGTTGTCGGTTAGCCAGGTTAGGAGGGGTTTGGTGGCTTGCCAGTCGATGCGGATCTGGGTGGCTAGTTGGGGGGTGTGGATGATGGGCTCGAAGCCGTAGGACTTGGAGACCGTGAGGGACTTGTGGCGGAGTAGGTCTATGCGGGGGTGGTCCGGGTCGTAGCCTCGGGGGCTGGTCTTCAGTTTGTCGCCGCCTACGGTCCAGCCGGCTCTAGTGAGCTTGGCGAGGATTTTCTCCAGTTGTTTGCCTCGGCGGTCGTCGTCGATGGCGGTGCGGACCCGCGCGAGGCGTTCGGAGGTTGCGTCGTAGAAGCCGGCGGCTACTCGTACGCCGGGCGCGGAGACCTGGACGTACCAGCCCATCGAGGGAGCCAGGTCGATGAACGCGCCCTGGTGGGTCTTGTACGGCGTCTTGTCCTTCGCGAAGCGGACGTCGCGGTACGGGCGGAACAGCTTCGCCGTACCGAACTCCTCCTCGAGCTCCGCGAGCAGCGCGGCCATCGGTGCGCGGACGGACTCCTCGTACACCTGCTTGTGCGCCGTCCAGAACGACTTGGTGTTGTCCATTTCGAGATCGTCGTAGAAATCCAGCGCCGCAGCCGGAAACCCGGTAAAACTCATGCGGCAACGATAGTTCGCCCGACAGAACGGACAGACACCCCCATGCGCGCGATCCAGGTCACCCAGTTCGGCGGTCCCGAGGTCCTCGTCCCGACCGAGCTGGACCCACCGGTCGCCGGACCGGACCAGCTCCTGGTCGAGGTCACCGCCGCCGGAGTGAACTTCGCCGACACCCATCGCACGGACGGCTCCTACCGCGGCGGCGTCAAGCTCCCGTTCGTCCCCGGCGTCGAGATCGTCGGACGCACCGACGCGGGCCGCCGCATCCTCTCCCCCATCTTCGGGACCGGAGGCGGGTACGCCGAATACGCCGTCGCGCCGGTCAACCGCGCGATCGATGTGCCGGACGAGGTCAGCGACGGGCAGGCGCTCGCGCTGCACATCCAAGGATTGACCGCGTGGCATGTACTGAAGAACAGCGCAAAACTGAGCCCGGGCGAGACCGTCCTGGTCAACGCCGCCGCAGGTGGAGTCGGGTCGCTGGCCATCCAGCTCGCGAAGTACTTCGGGGCCAGGCGGGTCATCGCGACAGCGTCGACGCACGCCAAGCGAGAGCTCGCCCGGGAGCTCGGCGCAGACGTTGCCGTTGACAACAACCCTGACGGCTACGTCGAGAGGGTGCTCAAGGCAACCGATGGCGTCGACGTCGTGCTGGACTCGACAGGTGGGGCAACGATGCTGGCCGGACTCGAATGTCTCAACGGATTCGGCCGACTGGTGAACTACGGCAACGCCGGCCGCGAAGGTCGACCGTCCGTCGACCCGAGCGCGCTTGCCCAACGCAACCTTTCGGTCGCCGGCTTCTGGCTGGTGCCGGCGATGGACCTCCCCAACGGGTACGCCGAACCGCTGACCGAGCTGCTCGCACTCACCGCTGCGAAGAAGCTCAGCCCGCTCGTCGGCGCGGAGTACCCGCTCGAAGATGCGCGTCGATCCCACGAGGATCTCCTGGCCCGTCGGACCACCGGCAAGCTGATCCTCAAGCCCTGAAGAACGCCCGGATATCGGCGGCCAGCACGGCGGGCTGTTCAAGAGCAGCGAAATGACCGCCGTGCGGATGACTGGTCCAGCGAACGACGTTGTCGGTCCGAGCGACCTTGTGCCGCAGCGGGATGAAGTTCTCGTGCGCCAGGTCGAGCAGCGCCGTCGGCGTACGCGACGGCTCGGCGGGTTGACCCCAGTACGACGCATGCGCACGCTCGTAATAGATCGCGCCGGCCGATCCCGCGGTCCGGGTGAGCCAGTAGAGCATTACGTTCGTCAGCAGCACATCGCGGTCGATCGGCGTCGCCGGATCCGACCAGGTCGCGAACTTCTCGGCGATCCACGCCAGCTGCCCCACAGGCGAATCGGTCAACGCATAAGCCACCGTCTGCGGTCGCGTCGACTGCAGATCGGCGTACCCCTGCTGCTCCGAGGCGAATGCCTGCTGCCGGCGCCACGACGCCCACGTACGTTCCTGCTCGGCCGGATCGAGCGGCGCAAGCTCCTCCGGCGTCGGCTCGGAGGTCGCACCCGCACCAGGGATCAGATTGAGGTGTACGCCGATCACGCGCGCGGGATCGATCCGCCCGACCTCGCGTGAGATCGCCGCACCCCAGTCGCCGCCCTGTACGCCGTACCGCTCGTAACCAAGCCGGGTCATCAGCGAAGTCCAGGCGCGGGCGACGCGCTTGAACTCCCAGCCGGGCTCCTGCACCGGGCCGGACAGCGTGAACCCCGGGATGGTCGGGATCACCAGGTGGAAGTCGGTCAGCAGCTTCGCGACCTCGGTGAACTCGACGACCGACCCCGGCCACCCGTGGGTGAGAACGAGCGGAACCGCCGACGGATCCGACGACGGAACATGCGCGAAATGGACCTGAGCACCGTCGATCACCGTCGTGTACTGCGGCCACTCTTTCAACCGCGCCTCGGCAGCGCGCCAGTCGTACCCGTCCCGCCAATAGGCGACCAGGTCTTGGAGGTAGGCCAAAGGGACACCGCGGGACCACTCCGCGCCGGGTAGCTCAGCAGGCCAGCGCACCAGGTCGAGGCGCCGGCGGAGGTCGTCCAGCTCGCTCTCCGGCACATCCAGCCGGAACGGTTCGATCGTCACCCTGGCACCCTGCCACAGCGGAGCAGATGGTTTCAGGCGACGACCCTGGCGTGAGCCCGATCCCGGACCACCTTGACCGCCACGGCGGCGATCAGGCAGACCACACCGGCGCTGATCACGATCGTGACCAGCATGCTCGCACCGTTCAGCGCGTTGTCGCAAGCCATCGGTGTGATCCCACCAGCCGGCTGGAACGCCGAGCCGCAGCGGGCGCCGCCGGCCGAGACCGAGCGGAACCCGAGCAGGCCGCCGACGAGCAGCAGCACCACCCCGGCCGCGCCGAGAATCTTGTTCAGCGTGATCACGGTCAGACCGGATCTGCTGGTTGTGGGCATGCCGACGGCACACCCCGTGAGCCCCGTAGCACTTCGTTCACTCCTGACTTCGATGGACCACCCACAATCGAACTTACGGTCAGGCCCGCGATGATCCCCACCCGCGCAGCCGGTCAGGACCGATTCTTCACAGAGTCCTTACTCAGAACATGACCGGCTGTGACGGTGATCTCAGATCAAACGGAAGTCACTGTCACTCGGAGTGTTCTCCCATCGGCCTGCCGCACAGAACTCTTGACAGCCTGCCTCGGAATGCTTACTTTCGGACTAAATTTAGTCCTGAAGGAAGTGGTTCGGTGAGCGGTCAGAGCCCTCGTGGTGGTGAGCTGGTGCCGTCCGGCATCGTGGTGTTGCTCGGCACCCGCGGACCCACGTCCCGGACCGCCATCGCCCGCAGCCTGGACCTCAGCCCGGCGACGGTCACCCAGGTGACGAAGGACCTGATCGCCCGCGGGATCGTCGAGGAGCTCGAGTCCGTCCCGTCGAACGGCGGCCGGCCCGCACGGCTGCTCGGTCTGGTCAGCCAGGCCGGCGTCGCCCTCGGCGCCAAGGTCACCGCCGACCACGTAGCGGTCGTGACGGTCGAGCTCGACGGCACCGTCCGGTCGAGCCGATCGCACGACTTCGAGCCGGGGGCTGTCGACGCGCTCGACCGGCTCGGCCGCATTCTCACCGCGGAGGTCGCGGAGCTCGACGACCAGTTGCTGGGAGTCGGCGTCGGCGTGCCCGGATCGGTCGACTCACAGGCCTCCGGCATCGTCGACGCGCCGACGCTGGGCTGGCGGGCCGCGCAGGTCGGACCGATCCTGCGGGAGGCCGTGGGTACGCCGGTGCTCGTCGACAACGACGTCAACACGCTGGCCGCGGCCGAGCGGCTGTACGGGATCGGCCGCGAGCACTCGTCGTACCTGGTCGTCACGATCGGGCGCGGGATCGGATGCGGGATCGTCGTCGACGGGGCGATCTACCGGGGCGCGAACGGCGGCGCCGGGGAGATCGGCCACATCCCGGTCTGGGCCGACGCGGACCAGCCGGTCTGCACCTGCGGCTCGACCGGGTGCCTCGAGGCCTACATCGGCGCCGACGGGCTGATCCGTACGGCGCGCGAGCGCGGCGTGATCGGCCCGCGCGGAACGCTCGCCGGACTGTTGCGTGCGGCAACAACTGGCGACGGGCCGGCCCGGGCGGTGTACGCCGAGGCGGGCGAATTGCTCGGTCGGGCGCTGGCGGGAGTGATCCACACGGTCGACCCGGAGGTCGTCGTACTGCTCGGTGAAGGGGTGGACGGATGGGAGTTCTGGCAGAGCGGGTTCGAGCCGTCCTTCCGGCGGTCGTTGCTGCCGGCCCGCAAAAACGTGCAGGTGCTGGTCGAGCCGTGGACGGAGGACCAGTGGGCCCGCGGGGCGGCGTCCCTGGTACTGGCGTCACCGTTCGACGCCGCCGGGAACGGGGGCGAGCAGAGCCGTCTGGTCCGCGCCCGGCTGGGAGCCTCGTGAGGGCGAAGAACTTGGGGTGGGTGCTGTTCTTCCTGTTGCCCAGCGCGATACCGCTGGTCGCCTTCACGCTGGTGCCGATGGTGTCCAGCCTGTGGGTCAGCCTGCACAAGTGGAACCTGATCTCACCGATGCAGTGGGTGGGTCTCGACAACTACACCAACCTGCTGACCGACCCGACGACGCGTCAGGTCTTCCTGCACACGCTGATCTACGTGGTCGGCTACCTCCCCCTGGTGTACGCCGGTGGGCTGGCGCTGGCGCTGGTGCTCAACCAGCGCTTGAAGGGCCGCGCCTTCCTCCGAGCGACGTACTTCCTGCCGGTCGTGACGAGTTGGGTGGTCGTGGCGCTGGTCTGGAAATGGTTGCTGAACCCCGCGAACGGACTGGTCAACCAGATCCTCGGATTCTTCGGAGTGCCCGGGCCCGGCTGGTGGACGGACCCGCACTGGGCCTTGCCGGCGGTGATCCTGTCATCGGCCTGGAAGGACCTGGGGTTCGTCATGGTGATCCTGCTCGCCGGGCTGCAGGCCATCCCGTCGGACGTGTACGAAGCCGCGCTGGTGGACGGCGCGAACGCCTGGCAACGGTTCTGGCGGATCACGCTGCCGCTGCTGTCACCGTCGACGTTCTTCGTTGTGGTCATCTCGCTGATCAACGGCTTCCAGGTCTTCGATCAGGTGTACGTGATGACCGGCGGCGGCCCGTCCGGCAGCAGCCAGGTCGTGGTCGGGCACATCTACGACCTGACGTTCCGGTACGGGCGCGCCGGTGAGGCCTCCGCGCTGTCCTGGATCCTGTTCGCCGTGATCCTGCTGATCACCGTGCTCCAGGTCCGCGGCCAGCGGAAGTGGGTGCACTATGCGTAGGTTCTGGCTGTACGCCGCTGTCGTGGTCGGCGCGGCCGCGATGCTCTTCCCGTTCCTGTGGACCGTGATCACCTCGATCACCCCGGACGGCTCCCTGGCCGACGGGCCGACGCTGATCGTGCACAACCCGACCGTGGACGCGTACCGCACCCTGCTCGACGCGATGCCGATCTGGCGGATCCTGGTGAACTCGCTGCTGATCGCGATCGCCTCGACCGGGTTCCAGCTGATCACCGGTTCGATGGCGGCGTACGGGTTCGCGCGGCTGCATTTCCCGCTGAAGAACGTGATCTTCGCCTGCTACCTGGCCACGCTGATGGTGCCGTTGCAGGTGCTCGTCGTACCGCTGTTCATCGAGATGAAGACGCTGAACCTGCAGGACACGTACTTCGCCCTGCTCGCGCCGACGATCGCGTCCGCGTTCGGCGTGTTCCTGCTCCGGCAGGCGGTCAGCGCCGTACCGGCCGAACTGGACGAGGCGGCCACCATCGACGGCGCCGGGCATCTGCGCATCTTCACCACGATCGTGCTGCCGCTGATCCGGCCCGCGCTCGCGACCGTCGCGGTGTTCGCGTTCATGGGCAGCTGGAACAGCTTCCTCTGGCCGCTGGTGGTGATCCGGTCGCCGGAGTTCATGACGCTGCCGCTCGGCCTGTCCACGCTGCAGGGTCAGTTCACCACGCAATGGAACGTCGTGATGGCAGGTTCGGTGGTCTCGATCGTGCCGATCGCCGTCATCTACCTGCTCGCGCAGCGCCACATCATCGCCGGTGTCGCCCATACAGGAATCAAATAGGCCCGGCATCAAGTAGGAGGGGACACATCATGCGTCTACTGAAATTCGCGGCCGTCGGGCTGACGGCCGCGCTCGCGCTGACCGCCTGCGGGCAGGGGTCCGCGACCAAGCAGGCCGCCGCGCCGGCCGGCAAGTCGGTCGTCCGGTACATGAACTTCTCGTCGAACGACGGTCACGAGAAGGACCTGACCGCGATCGTCAACGCGTTCCAGGCAGCCAACCCGGACATCACGGTGCAGGTCGAGACCGTGCCTTACGCGGACTACTTCACCAAGCTGCAGACCGCGGTCGCCGGTGGCACCGCGGCCGACGCGTTCGAGCTGAACTACGAGAACTTCGTGACGTACGCGACGAACGGTTCGCTGGCCGAGCTGAAGAGCGTCGACTCGTCGGTCTACAAGAAGTCGCTGTACGACGCCTTCAACTCCGACGGCAAGCAGTACGGCGTACCCGAGTCGTTCTCGAACGTCGTTCTGTTCTACAACAAGGCGCTGTTCAAGCAGGCCGGGGTGGCCGAGCCGACGGCTGACTGGACCTGGAAGGACGAGCAGGCCGCTGCCGCCAAGCTGACGAACAAGGCGACCAAGGTGTGGGGCGACTACCAGCCGGTGTCGTACAACGAGTTCTACAAGGTGCTGGCGCAGAACGGCGGCACGTTCCTGAACACGGACCGCACCGAGGCGACCTTCAACTCTCCGCAGGGTGTCGAGGCAGCGAAGTTCCTCGTGGACAAGGTCGGCAGGACGATGCCGACCGAGGCGGACGGCGCGGGTACGCCGGACTTCGACACGAAGCTGTTCACGTCCGGGAAGCTCGCGATGTGGCACACCGGGATCTGGATGTTCTCCGCGCTGGCCGGCGCGAAGTTCGACTGGGACGTGGTGGTCGAGCCGGGCAATACGCAGAAGGCGTCGGCGATGTTCGCGAACGGCCTGGTGGTGAACGCGGCATCGAAGAACGCCGATGCCGCGCAGAAGTGGATCACCTATCTCTCCTCGTCCGACGAGACCACGAAGACCCGGCTCGCGTCGTCGTGGGAGCTGCCGCCGATCGCGGACGAGAGCAAGCTGAAGAGCTACCTCGACCAGCCGAAGCCGGCCAACCGCGAGGCAGTCTTCACCGCGCTCGAGCAGCCGGTCCTGCCTCCGGTCGTCGAACGCCAGCAGGAGATGCAGGACACGGTGACGCAAGAACTGACCGCCGCGGCAGCCGGCCGCAAGACGGTCGAGAAAGCACTGGCAGACGCCCAGTCCAAGGTGAACGGCCTCCTGAAGAAGTGATTGCGTCAGGAATCGGGGTTGAAAGACTGCGTGAGCTGGCCGTGTCTAGCCACGCAGTCATCACCCGGCATCAGGATGTCGGTGGGGCGTATCCGGCTGCGCCCGTCTTCTCGGCGTATCGGGGGTATGCGTGGTTGCGGGACGGATCGTTTACCGCCGAGGGGGTCTCGCGGTACGGCGACGTCGCGTCGGCGGATCGGTTTCACGACTGGGTGGACGGCGTACTGCGGGGACGCCGCCGCCAGGTTGACGCGTTGTGTGCGGCGCATGCTCGAGGAGAGCGGCCCGATGACGCCGAGATGCTGCCGACGCGGTTCACGTTCGACGGGGCCGACGGGTCGGAGCCGTGGTGGGACTTCCAGACCGACGGTTACGGGATCTGGTTGTGGTCGGTGGTCAGCCACGCGGCTCGGCACGGGCTGGAGCTGGACCGGTGGCGAGGCGGGATCGACGTCGCGGTCGACTACCTCGTCGCGTTCTGGGACCGTCCTTGCTACGACTGGTGGGAGGAGCACGTCGAACAGCGGCATGTGTCGACGCTCGGCGCGATCCATGGTGGGTTGGTTGCCATCGCGCCGTACACGGACGTCCCCGTTCTGGATGTTGCCGAGCGCATCCGTTCCCTAGTAGTTGCTGAAGGCATCCATGATGGCCACCTGACCAAGTGGCTCGGGACAGAGGCGGTCGACGGATCGTTGCCGGCCTGCGTGGTCCCGTTCGGACTGGTCAACGGTGACGTCGGCGCGGCGACACTGACGGCGGTGGCCGACGACCTCGACGTGGACGGCGGTGTACACCGCTTCACAGCTGACGTTTTCTACGGCGGTGGCCAGTGGATCCTGCTGTCCGCGCTGCTCGGATGGAACTTGGCTGTCGCGGGCGACACGGCCGGCGCGTGGCGGCACCTTCGCTGGATCGCCGCGCAGGCCACGCCGGAGGGCGAGCTTCCTGAGCAGGTTCCCCACCATCTGCTCCACCCCGGGTCCCGGGACGAGTGGATCGCCCGCTGGGGCAGTGTTGCCACTCCCCTGCTCTGGTCCCACGGCATGTACTTGATCCTCGCCGACGAGCTCGGCGTGCTCCCCGAGAAGGTGTGAATGCTCATCCATCGCCCGTACGGCATCGAACACCCGTACGCCAACTCGCCGGACCAGCGCGTGCCGGTACTCCCGCTGGTCGGAGAACAGCTCCGCTTGGGTGTGGTCGCTTCCCCTGATGTCACCGGCGTCGTGTGCGAGTGGGGGTCGCTGACGCTGGACATGTCACCCGCCGAGACCGCGACGGCCGACGCGGCGGCGCTGGCCGGCGGCGAAGGCCACCTCAGCGCGGCACAGGCGACGTCGCTCGGCTCCGACGACAGCTGGTCGGTAGTGACTCCGCCGGTCACCGAACCGGTACGCTACCGGTTCCGCACTGCCGCCGAGACCACGGCGTGGTTCCAGGTCTCACCGGCGCGCTGGACGCACCAAGGCGGTGAGCTGCGCGGCGGCGAGGATCGCGTGACCGACGTCGAGTGGCTGGTGTCGGCGGACGGCGTACATCAGGCGCGGTTCAGGATGCCGTTGCAGCCCGGCGATCACCTGGTCGGATTCGGTGAGCGGTACGACCAGTTGGATCAGCGCGGGAAGCGGCTCGACGCGGTGGTGTTCGAGCAGTACAAGGCGCAGGGCGTGCACGGGCGCACGTACCTGCCGATGCCCTTCGCGCACGTGGTGAACGGCGGCTGGGGATTCCACGTGCGGACGTCGCGCCGGACCTGGTTCACCTCCGACAGTTCCGGCCTCACCGTAGAGGTTGCACTGGGCAATGAACCGGTGGTTGACCTGGGCATCTACCAGGGATCGCCGACCGAGGTGCTGACCGCGTTCCTGGACGAAGTGGGTCGGGCCGAGGAACTGCCGGACTGGATCTTCCGGTTGTGGGCCTCCGGCAACGAGTGGAACACCCAGGACCTGGTGATGGCACGGATGGACACCCATCGGGAGCTGGAGATCCCGGTTGGCGTCGTGGTGATCGAGGCCTGGAGCGACGAGGAGGGCATCACGATCTGGCGTGACGCGCAGTACGCCGTCACATCCGACGGCACCGCCCACAAGGCTGCCGACTTCAGCTACCCGAGCGACGGCGCCTGGCCCGACCCCGCGGCGATGATCGACGAGTTGCACCGTCGGGATATCAAGGTCGTGCTCTGGCAGATCCCGCTCCAGAAGAGCGAGTTCGACACCGGGCAGGTCGCCGCCGACGCCGCCGCGATGGTGCGCGACGGTCACGCAGTACTGGAGGCCGACGGCACGCCGTACCACAACCGCGGATGGTGGTTTCCGAAGGCGCTGATGCCCGACCTCTCCGTGCAGCGCACGCGGGACTGGTGGACCGAGAAGCGCCGCTACCTGATCGAGGACTTCGATGTCGACGGCTTCAAGACCGACGGCGGTGAGCACGCCTGGGGTCACGACCTGCGGTACGCCGACGGCCGCCGCGGAGACGAGGGGAACAACCTCTTCCCGGTGCACTATGCCCGGGCCTTCGGCGACCTGCTGCGGTCGGCGGGCAAGGCGCCGGTGACGTTCTCGCGGGCCGGCTTCACCGGCTCGCAGGCACACGGCATCTTCTGGGCCGGCGACGAGGACTCGACCTGGGAGGCGTTCCGGTCATCGATCACGGCCGGCCTGACCGCCGCGTCGTGCGGCATCGTCTACTGGGGCTGGGATCTGTCCGGCTTCTCCGGGCCGGTGCCGGACGCGGAGCTGTACCTTCGCGCGACCGCGGCGTCGGCCTTCCTGCCGATCATGCAATACCACTCGGAGTTCAACCACCATCAGCGTCCGCTCCGCGACCGGACGCCGTGGCACGTCGCCGAGACCACCGGCGACGACCGCGTCGTACCGATCTTCCGCAGGTACGCCGTACTCCGCGAACAACTCGTCCCGTATCTGGCTGAGCAGGCCGCGCGGACGATCGCCACCGACCGTCCGTTGCTCCGGCCGCTCTTCTTCGACCACGCCGACGACCCGGAGATCTGGGACCATCCGTACCAGTACCTGCTGGGTGACGACCTGCTGGTCAACCCGGTCCTGGAACCTGGCGCCACCACCTGGACGACGTACCTCCCCGAGGGCACCTGGTACGACGCCTGGACCGGTGAGCCCGTCGCCGCCGGACTCGTCACCCGCGACGTGCCGCTCGACGTCGTGCCGGTGTACACGCGGACCGCCGGGGTGAACCTCAGCCGAGGCGCTCTTCCAGGTGCACGGTGATCTCGTCGCCCGGCTCCTTGCCGAGCTGGGTGCGCAGGTCGCCCTTGACGGGCAGTTTGTGCGTCCCGTCACCGAGGGCCATGAAGGAGCTCTCGAACGGGTGGCCGTCCATGGTTCCGCGGACCTTGACCAGACCGCGGGTGCCGAAGTACTCGGCCGAATCGGGCATCTGCACGTAGGTCCAGCCGCCCTTGGCGTCGCTCTTCAGCAGCGGCGCGGTGAAGGTCTTGTCGAGCTTTCCGGTCTTGTTGCTCATGGTGAGCTCCTCTCTACACCCCTAGGTAGAGACTGTGGACAGGCATTCGACATCCAGGGCCAACCTATTCTGGGAAGGTGCAGATGATCATCCGCCGGGCCGGGCGGGACGACGTACCGGCGGTGCTCGCGCTGCTCGACGGGGCCACCGAGTGGCTGGTCGCTCGCGGACAGACCGAGCAGTGGGGTACGGCGCCGCACTCGACCAGCCCGCGCCGGGTCACGCAGATCACCGGGTTCGCCGAGGACGGCGGGCTATGGGTCGGCGTGGAGGAGGGTCGCGTCGTCGGCGCGCTCGCGGTCGGCGCGGCGATGGAGTACGTGCCGCCGGCGACTGAGCCCGAGCTGTACGTTCGGCTCCTGGTCACCGAGCGCGCGTCCGCCGGGCAGAACATCGGCGGGCTACTGCTCGACCATGCTCGCGAGCTGGCGCGGGCTGCCGGCGTGCGCGTGCTGCGGGTCGACTGCTTCGCGGGCGGCGACGGCGCGCTCGTCCGGTATTACGAGTCGCAGGGCTTCACGCAGGACGTCGCGTTCGCCGTACCGCGCGTCAATGGGCCGGACTGGCCGGGTCGGGTGCTTGCGCAGCGGTTGTGATCGACCGATGGACGGCGCCGTGTGAGTCGCTGCAGTGTGCGGAGCGGTCGTCGGCGGTGGCGTGATCGACCTGGAGCGTGGAGTGCGTCAGGTGGTGGCGCTCGGCCAGCACCTGCTCGATCTGGATCCTGATCTGGTGACAGTCCAGGCCCTCGGCAACCATGATGTGCGCGGACGCGGCCGGCTCGCCCGACGTGATCTCCCAGACGTGCAGGTCGTGGACCTCGACGACGCCCTCGATCGCGCACAGCTCGGCGCCGAGCGCCTGCGGGTCGATTGCGTTCGGCGCGGCCTCGAGGAAGATCCGGCCCGAGTCGCGGACCAGTCCGATGCCGGCCTTCAGCATCAGTACGGCGACTACGAGGGCGGCGATCGCGTCCGCCCGGGCGAACCCGGTGAGCAGGACGACGAGACCCGCGATCGCCGTCGCGATGAACGCGAACAGGTCGTTGAGGATGTGCTGGAACGCGCCCTCGACGTTCAGGCTGGACCGGTTCGCCTTGCTGATCAGCCAGGTGGCGAGCAGATTCACCGCGATGCCGACCACACCGGTGATCAGCACCAGCGCACCCTTGACCTCGGGCGGATGGATCATCCGGTTGACGGCCTCGTAGACGAAGTACGCCGCCAGCAGCAGCAACGTGATGCCGTTGGCCTGCGCGGAGAGGATCTCGACCCGCTTGAAGCCGTACGTGAATCCGCCCGCCGGCGGCCTCGCGGCCAGCCGGATCGCGAGCAGCGCGAGCGCGAGGGCGATCGCGTCGGTCAGCATGTGGGCAGCGTCGGTGACGAGGGCCAGCGAACCGGCCGCCAAGCCGACGATCACCTCGGCGACCATGAAGCCAACGATCAGCGCGAGCGCCCCGCCGAGCAGCTTCTTGTCCGCGGCAGCGCTCACCGCGTGACCATGCCCGTGCCCATGCCCGTTGCCCTGTCCGTGGTCCTGTCCATGGTCCTGCTCGTGCCCGTGGCCGGTGCTCATGATTCGGACCGCTCCGGGTGGATGGCGTCGGTGTGCTCGGTGTGTGTGACGGCCAGGTCGACGAGCATCCGGACATGCGCGTCGTCGAGGCGGTAGAACGCGTTCCGGCCGTCCCGCCGTACCGAGACCACGCGGTGCGCCCGGAGCAGGCGCAGGGCATGCGACGTCGCGGACTCGCTCAGCCCGGTGATCGCGGCGAGATCGCAGACGCACAGCTCCCCGTCGAGCAGGGCGACCAGCAGCTTGAGCCGCCGCGGGTCGCCGAGCAGCCCGAAAACGTCCGCGGTGTCGACGATGTCGTCCTCGCCGGGCATCCTGGCGTTGACGCTCGCGACCCGCTCCGGGTCGACCAGCTTGATGTTGCAAGCGTCAATGGCCTGCACATCTGCAGATCTGTTCATATGTCAACGGTAGGCGATCGCCGCCGCCTACCGCAACTAACTCGTGAAAGTGCCCGGCAGGAACAGGGTCGTTGTCTTCCCGGTGACGATGCCGCTCCCCCACTGCAGCGCTCCGGCCCGCCCCGCGCCGTCGTTCTCGTTGAGCGCAAGCGAGATCGCGACCGGCCCGGCCGGTTGAGTCGCGAACCCGAGCGCTGTCCACGGCACCTTCACCTGGTACGACGTGACGCCGTCGGCACGCGTGATCGCGGCCGTCGCGCCGGGTGTGGTCCCGGTCGGGCTGCCGTCCGACGTACCGAACGTATAAACAGCAGGGCCGGTCGGCAGCAGTGCGGCGCCGAGCTCTGTCGCGGTCGCGTTCTCGCCGGGAAGCCCGTTGCTGATCGCGAACTGGAGGCTGTCGCCGCGCCACAGATTCGGAGCGGTTTCGGTCTGCGAGAAGACGTCGTCCGTGACAGCTGCGTTGATGGTCAGACCAGTCGCGTCGTACTGGAAGCTGGCCGAACCGGACAGGTCGGCCGCGCCGCCCCAGGGGCGGGTGAAGGCGATCCAGCTGGCGTCGGTGGCAAGGTTCATCGAGCTTGCCGGAGTCGTTGCTGAGGGCACGATCGGGTCGAACGCCGTGGTGCCCTTCGCGGAGACTTTGTTGCCGTCGGACGTGGTCAGGTCGACGGTGTAGGCGTACGCCTTCCACGGCGCCAGGCCTGGCACCGGGATGCTGATCGTTGCCTTCTGCCCCGGCGCGATCGACTGTCCGGCACCCGCCGTACCGTGCTGGCCGGCGATTGTCCAGCTCAGGTCCTGGATCGTCGCCGACGAGCTGGCTCGCGTATTGGTCAGCTCGACACCGAGACCGGTCGGAGCGGCCGCTGTGAGCTGCGGGACGACCCGGATCTTCGTGGCCGGTTCGACGCTGGTCCAGGCGACCAGGCGAGCGGTCGTCTTGCCGAGCCGGGAGACGGTAGCGACGACGTGTCGCAGACCGAGCGTGTCGCTCGCCGGGACCGGGATCGTGACGGTGGTGTTCCGCCCAGGCACTACCAGCGTCTGCTTGGTCTGACCCGCGACCGTCACGGCTGCCGGACCGGCGTTGTGCACGGAGCCCTTGATCGTCACCGTGACCGCCGTCGGCTCCTGGGAGTTCGACGGGTCGGCCGCGGCGACCGTTGCCTGAGGCGTCGCGGTGACGGCGACACCCGTGGCCGCGCCCTTCACGAAGACCGGATCCTGGTCGACGGTCATGGTGACCACGCCCGCCGTCGGCGTCAGCGTGGTCTTGTGGCCGTACATATCGGTGACCTCGAGCGGGACCGTGGTGTTGAGCTGCACCGAGGACGTGCCGGTTCCGGTTGACCACAGCACGCGGGTGGTCGACGTACCGGAGCCGAAGCGGTACGAGTACAGCGGCGCCGCCAACGTGTCGCGGCCGCTGTAAGCGAGGCCGGTGAGGGCACGGATCGTGGTCGCCTTCGCGACCAGGCCCGGCTTGGGCGCCATGCCGGCGATCGGTCCGGCCGGTGCCTGCAGGAGGCCGAACGTGCTCTCCTTGTCGTCGAGGTTCGTGCCGTCGTTGAGCGCGTCGTACCAGTAGAACTGGCTGACGTTGTTCGCGATCATGATCGCGTCGTTGCGGATCGACTTGCGGGCCTGGTCGAGCATCGAGCCGCCGAAGCTCGGCGCGGTCGGGTAGCCCTCCTCGCTGATCCAGATCGGCTTGCCGGCGCCCCCGTGCGCGTCGGCCTGGGTACGCAGGCTCTGGATCTGGGTGTCCAGATCGCCCTCGGGGCCGGCGAACGTGTAGATGTGTGCGTCGATCGAGTCCACGTAGGCCAGCCCGCCCAGCGACAGGATCTGGTCACGGAACGACGTGTCGCCCTTGTTCGGGCCGATGTCCGCGAGGACGTTCGCGTTCGGGTTGTCGGCATGGGTCTGCTCGTACGCCACCTTCATCAGCTGGACGAAGCACGCACCCGTGATACCGCAGGCGCTGTCGTTGAAGCCGGTCTGGTAGTACTCGTTGTACGTCCCGATGTCGTTGGTCGTGCCTGCGAAATGCTTCAGCCACCAGCTCTGGTAGCGGCCGTACGCCGCGAGGCCTTCCGGAGTGCTCGGCGTGTGACCGCCGTCGTAGAGCGGGTTGCGGTAGCCGGTACCCAGCAGCGGGGTCAGACCGTTCGCCTTGGCATCCGCGATCACCGCGTCCTCCAGCGGATCGACCGCGTAGTTGCCCGGAGAACCGGACTCGATCCGCGGCCACTCGAGGCTTTCCCGGATATGCGAGAAGCCGGCGAGAGCGAGGGTGCGGATCAGGGCGCTGCTGAGGTTGTAGTAGTGGTTCATGTGGGTGTTCACGCCCCACTTGCCCTGCGGGGACTGGATTCCTGCAGGCAGCGGTGGGATGACGGCCAGCGTCGTGCCGACGACGGTGTTGCCCGCGGTCAGACGGAGGTTGTAGAAACCTGGCCCGAGGTTCGCCACGTTGACCGAGCCGTTGATGGTGTTGCCTGAGGCAACGGGAAGGTACTGGTCGTCGGTGATGCTCCAGGCAATCGATGATGCGGTCGAGGTGAGCGTGACGCTGCCGGTTCCCTGCTGGAAGACCAGGCTCTGGTTGGTGACCGTGATACCGGTGGTGTCCGCGAACGAGATGCTCACCGAGCTGATGCAGACCGAGCTGATGACACCACCAGGTGCATTCGCCATCAGCCGGATGTCGGCGCCGTTCGCGCGGTTCTGGAAGTTGACGTTGGACATCCGGAACTGCGTGCTCGCCCACGCACCACTGCCCGGAGAGGTGAACCACGGCAGCGGGGTGAAGGCGGCGCTGACGCTGTCGTACTGCGCTGTCAGCTGCTGGCCCGGGGTGTCGAAGTAGTTGACCGTGAGCACCGCGTCGGTGGCGCCGGCCGGGATCCGGGCCGCGTCGATGTTCAGGTAGATGTACTGGTCCTTGGGGTCGTTGCTCGTCTGCCAGCACGGCACCCCGAGCCGGGTCGACGCGGCGTGCTCGGGAGTCTTGTCCGCGTCGCCGGGCCAGGCGGCGACACCGTCGGCCGCGACCGGGCTGCTGAAGACGATCCCGGGATCACCCGCGGCCTGCGCCGGTACGGCGAGTTGGCCGGCCGCGAGCAACCCGACCGCGAGCACTGCCACGAGCTTCCGAAGCGAACCGAGCATGGGCGGCCTCATTCCGATCTACACGAGTAGGCGAAAGCGCTTTCGCAGATCAGACACCGAATCCGGGCCGGGTGTCAACGGTTCGGCGCAGCGACGGTCGGCGGACAGTCAGCGAAGAGGCAGCGCAGAGGCAGCGGAGTGGCAGCAGGCGATCAGCGGGCGGCCGACCACTTCTCCTCGATCCGGGCGTACTTCCAGATCGCCTGGGCGATGACCCAGGTGAGCACGAACAGGCCGACGATCGCGTAGCCGACGTAGTTCAGGTCGACGTCGGCGATCGCGGCCAGCGGGCCGTGCTCGATGTGCAGTTTGTCGGTCAGGATCGAGAGCAGCTCGATGCTGCCGATCACCAGCGCGACCGCGACCGACAGGCCGGTGATCGTGATGTTGTAGTAGACCTTGCGGACCGGTTTCGCGAAGGCCCAGCCGTAGGCGAAGTTCATCAGGCAGCCGTCGATGGTGTCGAGCAGGCTCATCCCGGCCGCGAACAGGATCGGCAGCGTCAGGACGGCGTACCACGGCAGGCTGAACGCGGCCGCGCCACCGGCCAGCACCAGCAGGCTGACCTCGGTCGCCGTGTCGAAACCGAGGCCGAAGAGGAAGCCGATCGGGTACATCTGCCACGGACGGGTGACGGCCTTGGTGACGCCGGCCAGGATCCGGTTCATCAGGCCGCGTTTGTCGAGGTGCTGCTCGAGCGACGCCTCGTCGTACTCGCCGGTGCGCATCCGGCGGAACACCTTGACGACGGCGACCAGGACGGCGAGGTTGAGCGCGGCGATCAGGTACAGGAAGACACCCGAGACCGCCGTGCCGATGACGCCGGTGACCTGCTGCAGGCGGGACGAGTCGTCGGCGACCTGCCCGGCGAGCGTACGGACGCCGATCCCGAGCAGGAAGCACAGCACGAACACCACGGTCGAGTGCCCGAGCGAGAACCAGAACCCGACCGACAACGGCCGCCGCCCGTCCGCCATCAGCTTCCGGGTCGTGTTGTCGATCGCGGCGATGTGGTCGGCGTCGAACGCGTGCCGCATCCCGAGCGTGTACGCCGTCACGCCGAGCCCGACCCCGAATACGCCGGCCGATCCGAGCAGATAATGCCGCGGCGCCACGATCAGCGCCAGCACGCCCCAACCGGCCAGATGCAACAGCAGCACGAACGCCGCCATCCCACCGATCGCACCCCACTCGCGCCTACTGACATCCATCCGCCTCACGATCTGTCAGTAAACGCCGGTCCACCTCTAGATGCAACCTAGTCGCATCTCAGGCGAGACCGAGGCGGTAGGCGTAGGCGACGGCCTGGGCCCGGTCGCGGAGGTTGGCCTTGGCGAAGAGGTGGTTGATGTGGGTCTTGACGGTCGCTTCGCTGACGACGAGATGCCTCGCGATCTCGGCGTTGGACAGGCCCTCGGCGATCAGGCGGAGCACCTCGATCTCGCGGGGCGTGAGGCCGGTGTCGGTCGGCTCGGGCGGTTTGAGGCTGGCGCCTTCGATCAGGCGGCGCTGGACCTCGGCGTCGACGATCGACTGGCCGTTGGCGGCGGCCTCGAGCGCGCGGCCGATCGACTCGGCGTCGGCGTCCTTGGTGAGGAACCCGCGAGCGCCGGCCCGGAGCGCAGACAGCACCGAGTCGTCGTCGCTGTACGTCGTGAGTACGACGACCTCGGTCCGTGGATGATCTGCCCGCACCAGGCGGGTCGCCTCCACGCCGTCCATCGTCGGCATCCGGAGATCGACGAGCAGCACATCCGGGTCGTGCTCGGCGACCAACTGGACCGCTTCCTGGCCGTCCGACGCCGCCGCGATCACATCGATCCCGGGCAGCAGTTTGAGCAGCGTGACCAGCCCGTCCCGCACCACCGTTTGATCGTCCGCGACCACTACCCGCACAGTCATGCCTTCACCTTGAGCTCGACCCGCCAGCCGGTGGATGTCGGCCCGGCCTCCAATGATCCGCCGACCAGGTCGGCCCGTTCACGCATCCCGACCAGACCATAACCGCCCGGCGCCGCGCGATCCGGTCGCTTCCCCGGCCTGTCCTCGACGGTCAGGCCGACCAGGTCGCCGTACGACAGCGTGACGTGCACCGGTGCGCCCGGCGCGTGCTTGCGGGTGTTCGCCAGCGCCTCCTGCACAGTCCGGTACAGCGTGCTCATCACGTCAGCCGGCAGCTCCCGCGGCGTACCGTCCACGTCGAACTCCGCCGTCGCCCCGCTCTCCAGCCGGTACGCCGTGACGAGATCGCCGAGCGCCCGTACGTCGGGAACCGCGTCCTCCCGCAGCGCCGCGACCGCCCGCCGCGCCTCGGCCAGCCCCTCGGCCGCCAGCCCCTGCGCCCGCGTCACCTGCTCGACCGCTTCCGCCGACGCGCCGTCCCGCACGAGCATCAGCCGCGCACCCTGCAGACTCAGCGACAACCCGGCCAGCGAATGAGCGAGTACGTCGTGCACGTCGCGCGCGATCCGCGCCCGCTCGGCCAGCGCGGCGGCCCGCTCGTGCTCCTCGATCGCGGCCTGCTTACGAGCCAGCGACACCTCGAGATCCTCCAGCTGCTGCTCCCGGCTCCGCCGGTTGATCGAGGCCAGGGTCAGCGCCACCACCCCGAACGCGACGCCGACGACAGCCGGCCCGGACCGCGTCGTGACGTAGACCGGCACGCTCGCGCCGAGGATGCCGATCGCGACGATCACCCACGCGAGCGGCGTCGGCCGGTAGAACCTGACCGCGGATCGCGTGACCCAGAACGGGGCGATGATCATCGGGCTCGCGGGCAGTGCGTACCACAGCACCGATCCGGCGACCGCGAACACCAGCAGGCCGTAGCCGGCCCGGCCGAGCGGTTCGCCGAACCGCTGCAAGTACAGCGAGAAGTTGCTGATGACAACGATCACACCGAGCGCGACGATCACCGGATACGGCAGCCGGTGCTCGTCGGGGTGACGGGCGGCCAGCACGACCGAGAGGATCGTCACGACGCTCGGGATCGCGCGCAGCAGCAGACCAGGCACGGAGGAATCCCGCACCTGGTCGGCCAGCCTGGAGCTCATGCCCTCATCATGCCCGGATCAGACCCGTTCGGCGGCGAACGGGAGGTTCATCGCCAGCGAGCGGCGGTAGATCATCGCGCTCTGGGCGGCGAGCGTGACGCCGATCGTCAGCGCCAGGGTCGACGTACCGAAGGAGTTGTGCGGCCAGAGCGCGGCGGAGGCGAACGACGTACCGACCCGGAGCGCGATCGTCAGCAGCCAGAGCACCAGCGTCGCGGCGGTGCCCTTCTGGAACAGACCCTGGTCGGTCGGCGAGAGCCGGACGCTGGCCCCGCGGGCGATACCGAGACCGGCCAGTACAACGCAGTCGAGGACGACGAACGCGAGCTGGCCGGAGGTCGCACCGTGGACGGCGGACGAGACCGAGAAGAGACCGACGCCCAGGAGGATCACGGGCATCAGGAACAGCGACTTCTGGGTGACGAGCGAACCGGTCACCTGCCGGCCGATCACGCGCACGAGCACTAGCAGACCCACCAAGATACCGATCACGGCCGACATTTCTGTGTTCCTTCCGAGGAGTTGTTGTTGATGACAACACTCCCCGGAATCGGCCGCCCGGACGTCAGCCCGGAGGTGAGACCCGGGTGGAACCCGAGCCTCAACCCCAGGGTTGACTCATGCGAGCGACACCAGCTCCAGGTAGTCGTCGGACCACAGGTCCTCGGTGGCGTCCGGCAGGATCAGCACTCGATCCGGACGGAGCGCCTCGATCGCGCCCTCGTCGTGCGTGACCATCACGATCGCACCCGGGTAGCTGCCGACCGCGCCCAGCACCTCGTCCCGCGACACCGGGTCGAGGTTGTTGGTCGGCTCGTCAAGGAGCAGCACGTTCGCACTCGAGTGAACCAGCCCGGCGAGCGCGAGCCGCGTCTTCTCGCCACCGGACAGGACGCCGGCCGGCTTGTCGACGTCGTCGCCGCTGAACAGGAACGACCCGAGCACGTTCCGGACCTCGCCGTCGGTCAGCCCGGGCGCGACCGCGGCCAGGTTCTGCCGGACGGTGCCGGCCAGGTCGAGCGTGTCGTGCTCCTGCGCGAAGTACCCGAGCCGCAGGCCGTGACCGGGTACGACGCGACCGGCGTCCGGCTGTTCCCGGCCCGCGAGCAGCCGGAGCAGGGTCGTCTTGCCGGCGCCGTTCAGCCCGAGGATGACGACCCGGCTGCCGCGGTCGACGGCCAGGTCGACGCCGTTCAGCACCTGCAACCCGCCGTACGCCTTCTTCAGGCCGACGGCGGACAGCGGGGTCTTGCCCGAGGGCGCCGGTGCGGGCAGGCGGATCTTGGCGACGCGCGCGGACCGGCGTACCGGCTCGAGGTCTGACAGCAGCTTGTCCGCGCGGCGGGCCATGTTCTTGGCCGCCATGGCGGTGCTCGCCCCGGCCTGCATCTTCGCCGCCTGGGCGTGCAGGACCGCCGCCTTGCGCTCGGCGACCGCACGCTCGCGCTGCCGGCGCCGCTCGTCCACGTCCAGCTGTTCGCGGTACTTCTTCCAGCCGGTGTTGTGGATGTCGATCGTGAGCCGCTGCGGGTCCAGGTGGAAGACCCGGTTGACCGTTGCCTTGAGCAACTCGGTGTCGTGGCTGATCACGATCAGGCCGCCGGCGTACGACAGCAGGAACTGCCGCAGCCAGAGCACGGAATCGGCGTCGAGGTGGTTGGTCGGCTCGTCGAGCAGCAGCATGTCGTGCTGCGCGAACAGGATCCGGGCCAGCTCGACCCGGCGGCGCTGACCGCCGGACAGGTGACCGACCGGCTGTTCCAGCGCGCGATTGGGCAGGCCGACACCGGCCGCGAGCCGCGCCGCCTCCGCCTCGGCCGCGTATCCGCCGCCGGCCTGGAAGGCTGCCTCAGCGCGCGCGTACGCCGCCATGGCCTTCTCCTGCGCCTCGCCGGTCGCGGTGCTCATCGCGGTCTCGGCCGCGCGGAGATCGCGTACGGCGATGTCGAGGCCGCGCGCGGACAGGATCCGGTCGGTGACGCTGATCGCGGGATCGGCCGCCCGCGGGTCCTGCGGCAGGTAGCCGACGGAGCCGGTGACGGCGATGTCACCCGCCGCCGGGCGCCGTTCGCCGGCCAGCGTGGTGAGCAGGGTGGTCTTGCCGGCGCCGTTACGGCCGACGAGCCCGACGCGGTCCCCCGCGCCGACTGTGAACGAAAGGTCGGCCAGCAGCAGCTGAGCGCCGACACGAATATCAACACCGCGAGCGGTGATCATGATGGTTACTCTCCGTGATTACTAGTAGACGCACTTCACCTGTCAGATGGAGTGCGCCAGCTAGACACAGAGGCAAGTAGCCATACCTTCACAGTAACCGGAGGCCTCAAGAACCGTCAGCTGGTTTTTGCCGGAAGCTCGACGATGAAGCGGGCGCCGCCGCCGGGGCGGGTGGTTACCTGGATGGTGCCGTGGTGCCATTGGACGTGGCGGGCGACGATGGCCAGGCCGAGTCCTACGCCGCGGCCGCGGCCGGAGGTTTCGCCGCGGCCGAAGCGTTCGAAGATGCGGGTGCGGTCCTCGGCGGCGATGCCCGGACCGGCGTCGTCGACCGTGATGACGACGCCCAGACCGCCGGCCTCGACGCCCACGCCCTTGCACCCGCCGGCGTGGTCCTCGGCGTTCTCGACCAGGTTCGCGATCACCCGTTCGAGACGGCGTTTGTCGGCTTGCAGCGTGAGCCCTTCGGCGTCGGGCTCGACCGTCGTCACCTCCCGCCCGGCGGTCGCGTCGGCGGCCGCGCGGACCAGATCGGCGATCCGGACGATCTCCCGGCTCCCCCGGTCGCCGCCGTCGTCGCGGGAGATCTCCAGCAGGTCGATCACCAACCGCCGGAAGCGATCCAGGTCGTCGCCGAGCAGCTCGACCGGCTCCCGTACGGCGGCCGGCAGCTCGGCGCGGTGGTTCTGGATCAGCTGCATCGAGTTGAGCATCGTCATCAACGGCGTACGCAGCTCATGGCTCACATCCCCCGCGAACCGTGCATCGGCGGCCACCCGGCGTTCCAGAGCTGAGGCCGTCTGGTTGAACGAACGCGCCAACCCACCGAGATCGCGGTCCTTCTCGGCCAGCAGCCGCGCGTCCAGCTTCCCGCGGGCGACCGCATCCGCGACCCGGGTCAGCTCGGCCAGCGGCCGCAGCGCCAGCGTGCTCGCCAGCCGCCCGACGGCGAGCCCGGCCAGCGCGGTCGCGATCGCCGCCGCGATCAGCGTGAGCTTCAGCTTCAGCAGTGTGTTGTCGAGAGCCGTCAACGGATGCCACTCGAAGAACGCCTCGTTCGGCCGCCCCACCGGTACGCCGACCGCGAGCACCGGCTGCCCGCTGACCTCGACCCGGCGGCTCACGACGTTCCCGTTGAGCGCCGACTGGATCAGGTCCGGCGGCAGATCGGACGGTTTGCCGGTCAACGCGTACCAGTGGTCCTCGAAGTAGAGCATCGACGCCGCCGCGTCCGTGGACGGCAGGCTGTTGAGCAGGTCCATCACGTGCACGCCGGACACGACCTCCGGGCTCTGACACTCGCCCCGCACCCGCGCCGGATTGCACGGCTGCGGTACGCCGAACAGCCCGTACCGCAGCGCAGCCGCGTTGTCGGACGTGATCGTCACCGCGGACGAATCCCGCTGGTTGTTGAGGTAGTCGGAGACCACGCCCCAGGTCACGATCGCCAGGACGGTCGACAGCACGAGCGCGAGCAGCCCGTACGCCAGCATGACGCGATTCCGCAGGCTGAACCGTCCCAGCAAGGTCAGCTCACCAGACGGTAGCCCAGGCCGCGGGCGGTGACGAGATGCTTCGGGCTGGCCGGGTCGCGCTCGATCTTCAGCCGCAGCCGGCGGACATGCACGTCGACGATCCGGCTGTCACCGAAGTACCCGTAGCCCCAGACCTTCGACAGCAACTGCTCGCGGCTGAGCACCTTGCCCTCGGCGCCCGCCAGCTCGGCGAGCAGCTTGAACTCGGTCCGCGTCAACGGCAGCGTCTCGCCGTCCCGCGTCACCTCGGCGCCCGGTACGTCGATGCGCAGGTCGCCGACCTCGACCAGTTCGGCCTGCCGCGCGTTGGACGGCTCGACCCGACGGAGCAAGGCCCGGATCCGGGCCGACAGCTCCTTCGCGACCAGCGGTTTGGTCACGTAGTCGTCCGCGCCGGCTTCCAGTCCGGCGACCACGTCGTGGCTGTCGGTCCGCGCGGTCACCATGATCACCGGTACGTCGCTGGACCGCCGGATCTCCCGGCAGACGGTGAACCCGTCCCGGTCCGGCAGCATCAGGTCCAGCAGCACCACGTCCGGCGGCTCCCGGCGCAGCGCGGCCAGGGCGTCGTACCCGTTGGCCGCTTCCGCCACCTCGTAGCCCTCGTCCTCCAGGGCAAGCCGCAGTACCCGCCGGATCCGCGGCTCGTCGTCGACCAGCAGCAAGCTGTGTGCCACGGACCCAGTGTCGCTCACGCACGGGCGCAATGCCGGTTACAGCTGTCATGAATCCGTCATGTTCGGGCGGGCGGGGATTGACATCTGTTTGACGGTTGCGTGACCGCGGTTCCGGCTGCGCCCGGAAGTCCTAACTTCGGCCCTACCGAGTCCTGGAGGAGGACCAATGGCCAGAAGACGGCTGGTGGCAATATCCCTTGCCGCCGCCGCGAGTCTTGCGCTCGCGGCCTGCAGCAACGGCGGCGGAACGGCGTCCGGATCCGGAGGCACCGCCGCCACCCCGGTGAGCGGCGGCACCCTGAACATGCTCGGGGCGGGCGACGTCGACTACATGGACCCCAACATCAGCTACTACTCGATCGGCTACCTGAACCTGCGGATGTGGAGCAGGCAGCTGTTCACGTATCCGGCTGATCCGGGATCCGACAACACCAAGCCGGTGGCCGACCTCGCCACGGACATCCCGACCGCCGCGAACGGCGGGATCAGCGCCGACGGCAAGACGTACACGATCAAGATCCGGCCCGGCGCGAAGTGGGACACGACTCCGGCCCGGGCGGTCACCGCGGAGGACATGGTCCGCGGCGTCAAGCGGACCGCGAACCCGGTCCAGCCGTTCGGCGGCATCCCGGACTTCGCCGGCCTGATCGTCGGGTACAAGGCCTTCGCCGACGGCTTCGCCAAGGCGCCGAAGACCGTCGCCGGGATCCAGTCGTACATCGACAAGACCCCGTTGCCTGGCGTCGTCGCCAAGGACGCGAGCACGATCGAGTTCCACCTCACCCAGCCGGCGACGTATTTCGTCGACATGCTGACGCTGCCGGCCTTCTCGCCGGCCCCGGTCGAATCGCTCAAGTACCTGCCGGCGAGCACGGAACTGGGGAACAACTTCCCGTCCGACGGCCCGTACAAGGTCGACAAGTGGGTGCCGACCAAGTCGATCTCGTACTCCCGCAACTCCGCGTGGGATCCCGCCTCCGACCCGGTGCGCAAGGCGTACGTCGACAAGATCGTGGTCAACGAGACGGTCACCCAGGACTCGATCCAGCAGCAATTGCAGACCGGCACGCCGACCGCCGACCTCGAGTTCGACGTCGGCCCGCCACCGTCGCAGCTGCCGGCGCTGATCGCGAAGAAGGACCCGAAGCTGAACCTGGGCATGACGGCGTCGAGCAACCCGTACGTCGTCTACAACACCGTGTCGCCGAACAACAACAAGGCGCTGGCGAACGTGAAGGTCCGGCAGGCGATCAACTACGCGCTCAACCGCGACCACATCCTCCAGGTCATCGGCGGACCGACGATCAACCCGCCGCTGACCCACGTGCTGCCGGACAGCATCCTCGGCTCGAAGCAGATCGATCCGTACCCGAACAACGTGGACAAGGCCAAGCAGATGCTGCAGGAGGCCGGCTTCCCGAACCTGACGCTCAAGTTCCTGTACCGCAACGCGTCCGAGGGCAGCAGCAAGGCGTTCCAGACGATCCAGCAGGACCTGTCGAAGGTCGGCATCAAGGTCGTCGGCGTACCGTCGCCGAACGCGGACTTCTACGTGAAGTACCTGCAGGTGCCGACCGTCGCGCAGCGTGGGGTCTGGGACCTGTCGCTGGCCGGTTGGGGTGCTGACTGGTACGGCAACGGGGCGCTGTCGTTCTTCAACCCGCTGTTCTCCGGCGAACCGTCGTTCCCGCCGATCGGCAGCAACTTCGGTCTGTACAACAGCCCGACGACCAACGCCCTGATCAAGCAGGCGATCGCCGCTCCGACGCAGGACCAGGCGGTGGACCTGTGGGCCAAGGCCGACGCGCAGGTGATGGCCGACGCGCCGTTCTTCCCGCTGACCAACCCGAAGAACCCGAACTACTACGCCGCACAGGTGCACAACGCCGTCTACGTGCCGGCGATGCAGATGTTCGATCCCACCAACGTCTGGCTCGACAAAGACAAGCAGGGCGGCTAGAACCTCATGGCCCTGCTTGAAGTAAGGGACCTCCGGGTCTCCTTCGACACCCCGGACGGCACCGTCCGCGCCGTCCGGGGGTTGTCGTACGACGTTGAAGCCGGCCAGACGCTCGCGGTGGTGGGCGAGTCGGGCTCCGGTAAAAGCGTGTCCACCCAGACCATCACCGGCCTCACCCGCGGCGCGACAGTGTCCGGTACGGCGTTCTTCGACGGCACCGACCTGATCACCGCGGACCAGTCGACGTTGCGCCGGTTGCGCGGCGCCCAGATCGGCATGATCTTCCAGGATCCGCTGTCCAGCCTGCATCCGCAGTACCGGATCGGCTGGCAGATCGTGGAGATGATCCGGGCGCACGACCACGAGATCAGCAAGCAGGACGCCCGGAAACGGGCCGCCGAACTGCTGACCCTGGTCGGCATCCCCAGGGCCGCGGAGCGGATCGACGACTATCCGCACCAGTTCTCCGGCGGGATGCGGCAGCGGGTGATGATCGCGATGGCGATGGCGCTCGACCCGGCCCTGCTGATCGCGGACGAGCCGACCACCGCGCTCGACGTGACCGTGCAGGCCCAGGTGCTGAACGTGATGCGCCGCCTGCAGGAGCAGTTCGGTACGGCGATCATCCTGATCACGCACGACCTCGGTGTGGTGGCCGAGATGGCCGACGAGGTCGTCGTGATGTACGCCGGCGCGGTGATGGAACGGGCACCGCGGCGCGACATCTTCTACCGCAACCACCATCCGTACACCCAGGGCCTGCTGGCGTCGTTGCCGGCCCGCAGTGGTGATCGGCTGACCCCGATCCCGGGGACACCGCCGAGCCTGATCAGGCTGCCCAAGGGCTGCCCGTTCGCGGCCCGCTGTCCGCACGTGTTCGACAAGTGCCGCGCCGAGGCTCCGCCGCTGCTCGACGTCGCCCGCGATCCGCGGCACCAGTCGGCCTGCTGGCTACCGCACGAGAACAGCGAGGCGATCGCTTCATGAACGAGGATGTCCTGCTCAAGGTGGAGAACGTCCGCAAGGAGTTCCCCACGCACTCCAAAGAAGTGGTGCAGGCAGTCGCCGGCGTTTCGCTCGAGGTACACAAGGGCGAGACGCTCGGTCTGGTCGGCGAGACCGGCTGCGGCAAGTCGACGCTGGCGCGCTGCATGGCCCACCTGTACGACGTGACGTCTGGCTCGGTGACGTTCGAGGGCAAGGACATCACCAAGCTCTCGCGCAAGGCGATGCGTCCGCTGCGGCGCGACGTCCAGGTCATCTTCCAGGACCCGTACGGCTCGCTGAACCCGCGCCGCCGGGTCGGTTCGATCATCGGTGACCCGTTCGCGATCCACAACATTGCTTCGGGCAATGAACGGAAGAAGAAGGTCCAGGAACTGATGGAGCTGGTCGGGCTCAACCCCGAGCACTACAACCGGTTCCCGGCCGAGTTCAGTGGGGGCCAACGGCAACGGATCGGGGTGGCGCGAGCGCTCGCGCTGCGACCGAAGCTGGTGATCTGCGACGAACCTGTGTCGGCGCTGGACGTGTCCATCCAGGCGCAGATCATCAACCTGCTGGCGGATCTGCAGCAGGAGTTCGACCTGACGTACGTGTTCATCTCGCACGACCTGTCCGTGGTCCGGCACGTGAGTGACCGGATCGCGGTGATGTACCTGGGCAAGATCGTCGAACTGGCGCCGACCGACGACCTGTTCGGCCAGACCAGGCATCCGTACACCCGAGCGCTGCTGTCGGCCTTGCCGGTGGCGGACCCGGACACGGCGGACAGCCGTGAGCAGATCATCCTCGGCGGCGACATCCCCTCCGCGACGAATCCGCCGCCGGGCTGCAGGTTCCACACGCGATGCCCGAAGGCGAAGTTGGACTGCGCGGGCGAGGAGCCGCCGCTCGAGGCCGTCCTCGACGATTCCTCGCAGCACCGCACAGCCTGCTTCTACCCGTTGACGGTGGGCGAGGACCTGTCCACCGCCGTACCAGATCTGAAGGCATCATGACCGCCGCCATCGAGATGGTCGACGTCCTCGACGAGCCGAAGGCGATCGAGGGTCGTAGTCCGTTCGTCCTCGCCGTGCACCGGTTGCGCAAGGACAAGGTGGCGATGATCTCGCTCGTCGTCATCCTGCTGATCGTGCTGATGGCGATCTTCGCGCCGGTGTTCACTGCGATCACCGGGCATCCGCCGAACGAGCAGTATCGCGACATCGGGCTGACGCCGGACGGCCTGCCGCGCGGGCCGAACGGGACGTTCTGGCTCGGGACCGACGATCTCGGCCGGGACGTCCTGGTCCGGATCGCGTACGGCGCTCGCGTCTCGCTGCTGGTCGGCGTGATCGCGACCGCCATCACCGTGGTCATCGGAGTCGTGCTGGGATTGGCGGCGGGGTTCCTCGGGGGGATCACCGATACCATCCTGGCCCGGCTGATCGACGTGGTCCTGTCGGTGCCGTTCCTGCTGGTGGCGATCGCGCTGGTGTCGGTGACGGGTCCCAGTCTGACCGTCACGGTGCTGGTGATCGGCTGTTTCAGCTGGGCGTCGGTGGCCAGGATCGTCCGTGGTCAGGTGCTGTCGTTACGGGAGCGTGAGTTCGTCGAAGCGGCCCGCTCGCTCGGGGCGGGCGACGGCCGGATCATGTTCGTCGACATCCTGCCGAACGTGATGGCGCCGGTGATCGTCTACACCACGCTGCTGATCCCGGTCGTGATCGTCACCCAGGCGACGTTGTCGTTCCTCGGGCTCGGTCTGCCGCCGCCGACGGCGGACTGGGGCGGGATGATCAGCGCGTCGCAGAACTACTACACGACCGCGTGGTGGTTCATCCTGTTCCCCGGTCTGGCGCTGCTGATCACCACGCTCGCCTTCAACCTGTTCGGTGACGGCGTCCGGGACGCCTTCGACCCCCGCGCAGATCGGACCTGAACCATGGCCATGTTCCTGATTCGCCGGATCGGTCACGGGATCCTGGTCCTGTGGCTGATCAGCATCGCGGTGTTCGGCCTGTTCTTCGTTGCTCCGAGCAACGTCGCGCAGACGCTGGCCGGCCGGCAGGCGACGCCGGAGACGATCGCGCTGATCAAGCACCGCCTCGGGCTCGACTTGCCGGTCTGGAAGCAGTACCTGCACTTCCTCGGCAACGCGCTCAAGGGCAATCTGGGGTACGACTACTACCACCAGGTGCCGGTGACCAAGATCATCGCGCAGGCGCTGCCGATCACGGTGTCGCTGGCGCTCGGCGCGGCCGTGCTGTGGTTGCTGCTCGGTGTGTTCAACGGCGTGATCTCGGCGACGCACCCACGGTCGCTGGCGGACCGCGGACTGACGTTGTTCGCGCTGTTCTTCTACTCGTTCCCGTCGTTCCTGCTCGGGCTGTTGCTGCTGTACTTCCTGTACTTCCGCCTCACCCTCGCAGGGTTCAACTGGTTCCCAGCCGGCGGCTACTCGCCGATCGCCGCCGGCGTCGGGCCGTGGTTCCAGCACCTGGTGCTGCCGTGGGTCGCGCTGGCGTTGTTGCTGGCAGCAACGTACACCCGGCTGACCCGCGGTTCGATGCTGGACGTGCTCGGCGAGGACTACATCAGGACCGCGCGGTCGAAGGGCATCAGCGAGAGCCGGGTGGTCGTCGTCCACGGTCTGCGGAGTGCGTTGACGCCGGTGATCACGCAGTTCGGCATCGACCTCGGTCAGCTGATCGGCGGTGTGGTGGTCACGGAGACCGTGTTCAGCCTGCCCGGCCTCGGTCAGACCGCCGTGGTCGCGATCAACCAGCAGGACCTGCCGGTGATCATCGGGATCGTACTGTTCGCCTCGGCGGCCGTCGTGGTGGCGAACATCCTGGTGGACATCGGGTACGCCGTACTGGATCCACGCGTTCGACTGCATTAGCTCCCGGGGTTCCTTGGTCGGGTTTCGCCCTGGGGTGGCACCGAAGGACAGGAGGTGTGCGTTCTACCTGGCGATCTTGGGCGGACGCCAGGCAGAACCTCCCGAGCACCTCCTGTCCCTAGGTACGTTCGGTACGTTGTCTGCGTGAAGATCGTGGTGTACGGCGCCGGGGGGATCGGGTGTTATGTGGGGGGACGGCTCGCGGCGTCCGGGACGGCTGTGACGTTCGTCGGGCGGCAGCGGATGGCCGACGAGCTGGGGGCACACGGGCTGCACCTGACCGACTATCTGGGTGCGGATCTTCGCGTGTCTGACGTGGACTTCGAAACGACGCCCGATGCGGCCACTGGGGCGGATCTGGTGCTTGTCACGGTGAAGTCAGCGGCTACCGAGGGCGCGGCTGCGGAGTTGGCGGCGGTGTTGAAGCCCGGTGCGGTGGTGGTGAGTTTTCAGAACGGAGTACGGAACGGGGAGTTGCTGAGGTTGCGGCTGACCGAGCAGATCGTCGTGGCCGGGATGGTTCCGTTCAACGTGCTCAACCGGGGCGCCGGCGTGTTTCATCAGGGCACCGAGGGAGCGCTCGACGTCCAGCGTGATGCTGCGTTGGCGCCGTACGTCGAGGCGTTCCAGTGGGCCGGGCTGCCGCTGACGCAGCACGACGACATCCTGCCGGTGCAGTGGGCGAAGCTCCTGCTGAACCTGAACAACCCGATCAACGCACTGTCGAACGTGCCCTTGCGCGACGAGCTGTCGCAGCGCGCGTACCGGCGCTGTCTGGCTGCGGCGCAGGCCGAAACGCTGGGAATTCTGGAGATCGCCGGGATCGAGCCGGCGCAGTTGCTCGCGGTTCCGATGCACCGGTTCCCGGCGATCCTGCGGCTGCCCGACTTCCTGTTCCGCCGGCTCGCGTCCAAGATGCTGGCGATCGACCCGCTCGCGCGGACCTCGATGTGGGAGGACCTGGAGGCAGGACGGCCGACCGAGATCGACTATCTGAACGGCGAGGTCGTCCGGCTCGCGGAGTCGCTCGGACGATCCGCGCCGGTCAACGAGAGGCTGGTCGAGCTGATCCGCGCCGCCGAAACCGATCGCCGGGCCTGGTCAGGAGCTGAGCTGCTCCGGGAACTCCAGCGGTAGGTTCGCTCGTACGTTGATGCTCACGGCGCCATAGCTGAAGCCGAGGTGCTCGTTCAGCCGCCGCATGTTCGCGTTGCCCTGCTGGGTCCAGGTGTAGACCTCGCTGATGCCATGCTCGGCCGCCCACGCCATGCTCGTCCGCTTGAGGGTCGACGCAACCGCCTTCCCACGCCAATCCCGCCGTACGGCGGTGTAGGCGACCTCGGCGCGCTCCGGCTTGTCGGTATCGAGCATCAGCCCGGCTACCCCGATCACGTCATCCCCGACGACAGCCAGGAACATCGCCGCCGAATCGTTGATCCACTCGGTCGCCCACTCCTCCGCCGACACCTGGAGCGGGGTCGAAGTGTCCATGTCCGGGAACGTCGGCAGCGCAACCTGCTCGTACGCCGTCGCCCACAACTCCGGGCGCTCCGCAACGGTGACGATGTCGTACTCCGTCGGTCGCGCGGGCCAGGTTTCGGCGCCGATCCGGCGTACCTGCTCCACCTGGCGCCCGGTCTCGACGAAGCCGAAGTGCTGGGCGAATGCGAACGATCCCTCGTCCTCGACGCCCGACCCGACGACCTCGAAGCCCAACGCACCCGCGTGATCCGCCAACGCTTCGAGCAACCTCGTGCCGACTCCGCGCCGGCGTGCCTCGGGCCGAACCCGTGGTGACACGAAGCCGCGCCCAGCCTCGTCGGAACTGTCGGCGAGCCCGTTGGCGACGACAGAGCCGTCCAGCTCGGCAAGCACCAGCAGCCGCTCCGGCGTCTCCAACTCCCGCAGCTCGGCGATGCTTGGACACCGCTCGTGCGGGAGGACGGCGATACGGACCTGACGCCAGGCCTCGTAGTCCGCATCCGTCGTCACCGGCCGGATCTCGATCATTCGCCCATTAGGCAGCGCGTGATCATCTCGGCGCTCGCCAATTTTAGAGTATGAGACGAATCTTCTCGTATATTGATCACATGGACGTAGCGGTGATCGGTGGGAGCCTGGCGGGACTGCAGGCGGCGTTGACCTTGGGACGGGCGCGACGGCGGGTCGTGCTCTTCGACGACGGGCAGCCGCGGAACCGGGCGGCGGAGCATGTGCACAACTATCTGGGCGCGGAGGATCCGGCGCCGGGTGAGTTGCTCGCCGCCGGACGGCGGCAGGTCGCGGCGTACGGCGTCGAGCTCCGGGACGCCCGGGTCGAGGACGTGACCGTGGACGACGACGGGTTCGTGGTCGACGGGGTACAGGTTCGGGCCGTCGTGCTGGCGACCGGGCTGTGGGACGAACTGCCCGATGTGCCCGGCGTCGCTGAAGGATGGGGTCGGTCGGTCGTAGCGTGCCCGCATTGTCACGGGTGGGAAGTGCGGGATCAACCGCTGGTGCAGCTGGGGATGCGCGGTACTCCGGATCGCTCGGTCGCACGTGCGTTGTTGCTGAGCCGATGGAGCGCTGACGTCGTCCTGTGCACGGACGGGGACGAGCTGACCGACGCGCAGCTCGATCGGCTGTCGCTGGCTGGAGTAAAGGTCAGGACCGAGCGTGTCGCGGAGGTGTCAGCCCCTCGGGTAGTGCTCGAGAGCGGAGAGGTGCTCGCGCCGGAGCGGCTGTTCGTCGTGGTGCGCCAGCATCAGCAGAGCGATCTCGCCGAGAAGCTCGGTTGCCAGGTCGCCGACGGCGCGGTCGTCGCGGACGAGGGTGGACGGACCACGGTGCCTGGTGTCTACGCGGTCGGTACGACGGCGGCGCCGGCACTGCTCGCGATCGGCGCAGCAGGTCATGCGAGCACGGCGGCTGTCGCCGTACACAACGATCTTCTGGAGCTAGACCTGGGCAGCGGGTGGTAGCCGGGTCGGATCGGCGATCGGCCAGTCGGCCGGCGGCGTACTGAGCACGTCCAGTTGCAGGAGGCACCAGGGCGACAGGTCGGGGATGTCGCGCAGCTCGTCCCATTCGACCCAGCGGTACGCCGCGACCTCGGCCGGGTTCGGCCTCGGGTCGCCGGTCCACCTGACCCGATAGACCGGGCAGATCTCGTTCTCGACGATGCCGGTCGGCATCTCGGCGCGGTACCGGAACTCGGGCAGCACGAGATCCACCGAGTCCACGACGATCCCGAGCTCGTCGGCCAGCCGCCGCCGTACCGCCTGCTCGACCGGCTCGTCCGGAAGTGGGTGCCCGCAGCAACTATTGGTCCAGACACCGGGCCAGGTCGGCTTCTCGAACGCCCGCTGCGTGAGCAGGACCCTGCCCTCCGCGTCGATCACATAGCTGGAGAACGCGAGATGCAGCGGGGTCGCCGCGTGATGGACCGTTGCCTTCGCCTCGGTCCCGATCGCGTACCCGCCCTCGTCCACCAGCACTACCCGCTCGTCGCTCACGCGGTCGAGCTTAAGCGCTGTCTGCTAATCTGGGCGCGTGATCGAGCGACGCGTGGCATATCGACCGGCTCTGGGAGGAGCCGGTCTTCGGTAGTACCCGCACTCGCTCCACCCAGAGCCTCCGAGGCAGGAACCGTCCGGTTCCTGCCTCTTTCCGTTGCCGGAGGCACTGGCGGTGCCTCGCCGCTGAGAGGAACCCTGACGTGAACTTCGTGATCGAACGATTACGCCGTACGACCGACACCATCATCGGCGCAGACGACCTGCGCGAGCGACTGGACTCCGGCCGCCCGCTGCGGATCAAGTACGGCGTCGACTGCACCGCGCCGGACCTGCATCTCGGCCACGCGGTCAACCTGTGGATGATGCGGCAACTGCAGGACCTCGGGCACCGGGTCGTGTTCCTGCTCGGCGATCTGACCACCCGCGTCGGCGACCCGACCGGCCGCTCCGAGACCCGTCCGGTGCTCACCCCTTCGCAGATCGATGCGAACGCCGCGTCATTCCTCGAACAGGTCTCGCTGGTCCTGCGCACCGACCCCGAGGTGTTCGAAGTACGGCGGAATTCCGAGTGGTACGACGCGATGGCCGTGGCGGAGCTGTTGGGCCTGTTCGCCCAGGTCACGCAGGCTCAGCTGATGAGCCGCGACATGTTCCGCGAACGGGTCGCGGCCGGGCGGGAGATCGCCGTCCACGAATTGGTCTACCCGGTCTTGCAGGGCTACGACAGCTTCGCGATGGACAGGGATCTGACGATCGTCGGGTCGGACCAGCTGTTCAACGAGCAGCTGGGACGGCACTTCCAGCAGCGCTTGGGGGCGCCGCCGCAGGTGGTGATCACGACGACGATCACGCCGGGGATCGATGGCCGGGCCAAGCAATCCAAGTCGCTGAACAACTACATCGGGCTGACGGACAGCCCGCGGGACAAGTTCGGCAAGCTGATGAGCATCCCGGACGAACTGGTGGAGCCGTACGCGAGGGTCTACACCGAACTGCCGCTCGAGACGGTCGCCGCGCTCGCGGACTCCGCCGCCTCGGGTGGTCCGGCGGCGCGCGACGCCAAGCTCCGGCTGGCCGCGGCGGTCGTCACGCGGTACCACGGCGCGGGCGTTGCGCGCACGGAGCTGGCCGCCTTCCGGCAGACCTTCTCGGACCGCGGCCGGCCCGACGAGATGCCCTCGGTGGTTGTGCGCGGTGACGTGGCGACGGCGTTCGACCTGTTGCGGGCGGCTCGGCCTGAGGACAGCAACTCCGAGCTGCGTCGTCTGCTGCGGCAGGGCGCGGTGACGATCAACGGCGTACGGACGGATGATCCGGCAGCGTCCGTCGACCTCGGGACAGACGTCGTACTGAAGTCGGGCGCTCGCACTTGGCACCGGATCACGCGACAGTAGGCCGGTGGAATTCAAGACGGTAGAGGCCTTGGTGAGCGTTGGCACCCGGTACGTGGGCCGGCCGCCGGCGTTCGACGTGGAGCCGGGGTGGTGGTCCGAGGTCGAGGCCATCACCCGGCACCTCGACGAACTGCTGGGCGTTCCGACGTTGGTACTGCGGCTCGTCCACGCGGACGAGGCTGTGATCGGACGCGGCGGGCGGGTGGTGTACCACGTCGAGGCGCTGGGCGAGCCGAGTTCCGGCGTACTCGATGAAACGCCGTTGCCTGACTGGGATTCGATCATCGCGGCGCAACCGCACCGGTCGACCTGGGCCGAGGTCGGCGGACCGTCGCGGCTCATCGCGTGGGCCCAGAGCGTCATCGGACCGCACGACGCCGTGCAGGTGAAGACGTGGAACCTCTCATGTCTGATGCGGTTCCCGGGCGCGTGGGCGAAGGCCACCAGCCGGTTCTGCAGTGTCGACGCGGACATCATCGAGCACGTCCGGCGGTACGACGAGACACTCGCGCCCGCCGTCCTTGCGACGTCCCGGGAGAACCGCTGGTCGCTGCTCGCCCACGCGCCGGGGACGGACTGCTGGGAGCCGGACCGGCCGTCGGTCGAGAGCGTCGTGCCTCGTTGGGTCGCGGCCCAGGCGGCTCTCGCCGAGGAGGTGGACGAGCTCGACGCACCTCGGCTGTTGCCGGACGAGTTGGCGGACGAGGTCGCGGCGCTGATTCCACGGGTTGCCTTGTCCGACGACGAGGTGGACGGTCTGCTGAAGCTGGTGGATCGGCTGCCGGCCATCGTCGGTGAGCTCGAGTCCGCGGGGCTGCCGATCTCCTTGGTGCACGGGGACTTCCATCCGGGGAACTGGCGGTCTGACGGTACGCAGCGGGTGATCGTCGACTGGGCCGACACGTTCATCGGTCATCCGGCGACCGACATCAGGCGGCTGCACGACTTCCTGCCGGCGGAGAAGCGCGAGCATGCACGCGAGGTCTGGTCGGCGGCCTGGCAGCGGGAACACCCTGGCTGTGAGCCGCTGCGCGCGCTCCGGCCGATGAGCGTGCTGGGACCGCTGACGTATGCGCTGATGTACCAGCGCTTCCTCGACAACATCGAGCCCGACGAGCGGATCTACCACGAGGACGATCCGGGAATCTGCCTGCGGTCGGCCCTCGAGGTGGCAGGCTACGAGCTATGACGATCCTGGTGACGGGCGCGACCGGCAACGCGGGTGGCGCGGTCGTGCAATCGCTCGCAGCACAAGGCGTCCCGGCGCGTGCGCTGATCCGCTCCGAAGCCAGCCTGCCGAGCGGCATCGAGCCTATGTACGGCGATCTGAACAAGCCGGACACGTTCGTCGACGCGCTCACCGGCGTCACCGCGATCTTCCTGCTGAGCGGCTACGACCGCCTCGAGGAACTGCTCGCGAATGCAGTAGCTGCAGGCGTCCGGAAGGTCGTGGTGCTGTCGAGCAGTTCACTCGACGGTGAGCTGACGAACGCGGTCGCGGCGTACCACCACGCAACGGAAGAAGCAGTCCGCGCGGCGAACGTGGATTGGACCTTTCTGCGGCCGAACTCGTTCATGTCCAACACCTTGCGCTGGCTGGATCAGCTCAAGGCCGGCGACGAGGTCCGGGTGCAGTTCCCGGAGGTGCCGGTGTCGACGATCCATCCGCGGGATATCGGGGATGTCGCGGTAGCAGCTCTGCAAGGCTCGTCGGACGGTGAGGTACTGCGGCTCACCGGGCCGGTCGCGCTGACGCCGATCGAGCAGGTGGCGATCTTGGGTGAGGGGATCGGACGGGCGCTGACGGCGGACCCGATGAGTCGGTCCGAGACACATGACGCGCTGCTCGCCTCGATGCCGGCGCCGTACGCCGCGGCCATCGAGTCCTTCTTCGGGGACGGGACCATCGACGAGACATCGGTCAACAACACCGTCACCGACGTCACCGGCCGACCGGCCCGCACCCTACAGACCTGGGTCCGCGAGAACGCCGGACTCTTCCGCTAGCACGCGGCGGGCTACTTCAGACTGGCCAGGTACTCGGCGGTCGTGCAGACCTCGCCGATGCGGGGGAAGACCTTGGTGACAGCGAACTCGTGTGCCGCCGCGTCCAACCCAGTCATCGCGTCCGTGATGAACAACGTCTCGTAGCCGAGGTCCGACGCGGCCCGCCCGGTGGACTCCACGCCGAAGTTGGTCGCGATTCCGGCGAGGGCCACGTTCGCGATCTCCCGCGACTGGAGCTCGGCATCGAGCGGTGAGCGGCCGAACGCGCCGATCGTGCGTTTCACGATCTCCAGGTCGCCCGGCTGCGGCACAACCTCGGTCGCGAACGAGCTCCCCTCGGGCTGCACCTCGACGCCGGGCCGCTCGACCCGCACGTTCACCACCAGCCCACCCGCCGCCCGCGTCGCCGCGGCCAGCGCAACGGATCGTTCGAGCACAACCGGCCCGCTCAAAGGCGCAGTGTCCAGCGCGATGATCCGCGGCATGAGGTCGATCAGGATGAGCGCAGTACGGCGGGACTCGAGAGGATTCACGAGCCGAGCCTAAGGTCCAACTGTCCACGACCTGGCACCCGCTGGACGACAGGGTTGCCAGGGGCAGCAGACTGGACCTCGCACACAACTTGAGACTGCGGGAGATTCGATGAGCTCTGCTAAAGCCCAGATAGGTGTCACCGGACTCGCGGTGATGGGTCGCAACCTGGCCCGGAACCTCGCGCGCAACGGGTTCAGCGTCGCTCTGCACAACCGTACCCAGGCCCGCACGGACTCGCTGGTCGAGGAGTTCGGTTCCGAGGGCGACTTCGTCCCGTCGACCGACCTGGCCGGCTTCGTCGAGTCGCTGGAGCAGCCGCGCAAGATCATCATCCTGGTGAAGGCCGGTGCCCCGACCGACGCGGTCATCGACGAACTGGTGCCGCTGCTCGACGAAGGCGACATCGTCGTCGACGCCGGCAACGCGCACTTCCTCGACACCCGGCGCCGGGAGAGCGCGCTGAAGGAGAAGGGTCTGCACTTCGTCGGCAGCGGCGTGTCCGGCGGCGAGGAGGGCGCGCTGAACGGCCCGAGCATCATGCCGGGCGGTTCGCCGGAGTCCTACGCGGCGCTGGAGCCGATGCTGACCAAGATCTCCGCCCACGTGAACGGCGAGCCGTGCTGCGTGCACGTCGGTCCGGACGGCGCCGGCCACTTCGTGAAGATGCTGCACAACGGCATCGAGTACGCCGACATGCAGCTGATCGCGGAGGCGTACGACCTGCTCCGGCACGTCCTCGACCTGTCCCCCGCCGAGCTGGCCGACGTGTTCCGCGACTGGAACACCGGTGACCTCGAGTCGTTCCTGATCGAGATCACCGCGGAGGTGCTCAGCCAGACCGACCCGACCACGGGCGGCCCGTTCATCGACATCGTCCTGGACCAGGCGGAGCAGAAGGGCACCGGCCGCTGGACCGTACAGTCCGCGCTCGACCTGGGCATCCCGGTCAGCGGCATGGCCGAGGCCGTCTTCGCCCGGTCCCTGTCGGGTGACGTCGTACGGCGGGAGGCGGCGGCCGGCGTACTGCCCGGCCCTGCGCAGCCGAAGCTGGACCATGACACAACAGACCGGCAGGCGTTCATCGACGACGTACGGCACGCGCTCTACTCGTCGAAGCTGGTCGCTTACGCACAGGGCTTCGACGCGATCCGGGCGGCCAGCGACGAGTACGGCTGGGACATCGACCTCGGTGCGATGGCGACGATCTGGCGCGGCGGGTGCATCATCCGGGCGCGGTTCCTCGACCGCATCAAAGAGGCGTACGACCGGAACCCGGACCTGCCCTCACTGCTCGTCGACGACTACTTCAAGGAAGCAGTCGCCAACGGGCAGGAGGCGTGGCGCCGGGTGGTGGCTGCCGCCGCGACGGTCGGCGTACCGGCTCCGGGATTCTCGGCGGCGCTGTCGTACTACGACGGGCTGCGGGCCGAGCGACTGCCGGCCGCGCTGATCCAGGGTCTGCGCGACCTGTTCGGTGCGCACACCTACAAGCGCGTCGACCGTGAGGGCAGCTTCCACCTGGAGTGGTCGGGCGACCGCTCCGAGAGCACCCAGTAGACGACTACCGCCGCTACGCACAGGAAGCCGGCCGCTCCGAGACTCGCCACGTTGAACCCGTGGACAGCATCGGAGTGGGCGGCGACTGTGCCGGCGACTGTGCTGAGCAGCGCAGTGCCGAGTGATGCGCCGATCTGCTGAGAGGTCATCACCATGGCACCGGCCACCGCGGTGTCGGGGCCGGCGTTCAGGGTTGCGGTGCTGTTGGCGGTCACCAGGACCCATCCGGTCCCCAGAGCGACGAGGAACAACACCGGCATCACGTGCGGCCAGTAGCTGCTGTCAGCCCTCAGCAAGCCGAGCAGTCCGAGTCCAGCGGCGATGGTGAGCAGCCCAGGGCAGATGAGGGACCGCACTCGAGCTTTGGCGAGCAGTGTGCTCACCGCACGCACTCCGACCATCAGCCCCGCTGTCAACGGCAGGAACGCCACACCGGCCTTCACAGGTGAGTAGTGCTGGATGTTCTGTAGGTAGAACGTCAGGAAGAACAGCGCGGCGAACATGCCGATCGCCACGCTGAAGACGGCCACGTACGAGCCACCCCGCTTGCGGTTTGCCACGACCCTCAAAGGCAGCAGTGGCGACTTCACCCGTGCCTGCACGGCCAGGAAGGCGGCTAACAGCACCACTCCGCCTGCCAAGGACGCGTACGTCGCCGGTGCGCTCCAGCCGTCCGACTCCGCTCGAGCGAACCCGAACACCACCGCCATCAGCCCTGCCGTCGCCAGCAGCGCACCGACTAGGTCGACTCGCACTCCGGGGACGCGCGGGACCGGACGTACGGCGTACAGGACACCTCCTGCTGCCAGTGCGGCGATCGGGAGATTCACGAACATGCACCACCTCCAGTCGAGGTACTGCGTGAGCACGCCGCCGAGCAGTACCCCCAAACCGGACGCGCTGCCCATCGCCGTCCCGTAGATGCCGAACGCCTTCCCGCGCTCAGCCGGCAACGGGAACGACGCCGCCAGCGTCGCCAGCACCGCTGGAGTCAGCAATGCGCCGAAGACCCCTTGCAGTGCACGTCCGGTCAGCAACATCGCCGGACCGGTCGCCGCACCACCAAGCGCTGAGGCTGCCGCGAACCCGGTCAGCCCGACGAGCAGCGCAAGGCGCCGCCCGATCAGGTCGCTCATCCGTCCACCGAGCAGCAGCAAACCGCCGTACCCGAGCGCGAACAGCGTGATCACCCACTGCCGCGCCGGATCCGACATCCCCAACGCCCGCTGCACCGACGGCAACGCGATATTCACGATGGTCAGATCAACCCCAACCATCAACTGAGCCGTAGCCACCGCCCCGAGCGCCCACCACCGCCGCACGTCGAGCTCCGCCGGCGCTTGCGTGGCCGCCATCAGAACATCCCGTTCGCGTTGGCAGCTGCGCCCGGAATCGGCTGCATGACGTCCCAGTGCTCGACGATCCGTCCGTCCTCGTCGAGACGGAAGATGTCGACGATCGCGGTGCCGTCCGCGATCCGCGGGTTGTGCTGCGTATAGGTGTCGCCGATCAGCTTGGCGGCAGCGTGGAAGTCCTTCTGGTTCAAGCCGGTCTCGTAGAAGTCGAGGACGGCTTGTTTGTTGCGTTCGCTCATGGTCATCCTTAAGTGAACAGCTGTAGTGCTACGACTGTAAGGCAACGTGCGTTGCAATACAATCGGCTTTATGGATGCTGGAACGTCGCGGAGCCGGAACCGTCGAGGGCAGGGGGAACTGCTGCGGCAGGAGATCATCGAGGCCGCGCTGCGGATGCTGAACGAGCTCGGTGACGACGAGGCGCTCTCGCTCCGCGCGGTCGCGCGCGAGGTCGGGATCGCGGCAACCTCGGTCTACATCCACTTCGCCGACCGCGACGAACTCGTCTTCGCGGCGCTGGAGAAGTCCACGACCGACCTGCTCCGCGACCTCGAGCAGGCAGAGGACAGCGCCGGCGACGATCCGGTACGCCGGCTCCGCGCGCGGCTCCTGTTCCTCGCCGGTTGGGTGCGCGAGTACTCCGGTCTTTACAAGGTGCTGCACGAGAGCACGCTGAACCGGCGGATGAATCTGGCCTTCAAGGATGAGCTGGGGATCCGGGCCAAGGCCGCCGTCCAAGCCTGTATGGATGCCGGCCTGGCGCCCGACGACGACGCGACCGCGGTGGCCCTGGATCTCCGCGCCGCCGTGCATGGCGCGGTCTCGATCCGGATCAACGAACCGGAGGCCGACCTACCGCCGCTGGCAGACCAGATCGACCGCTTCCTGGTGAAGCTGGTTGGCCTACGAATCGAACATGTGTTCTAATAGTCACACAGCGCCAGTCCCAGAAGGAGATCGCCGCAACGATGACTGTAGACACTCTGGCAGTAGAGACGCCGTCCGACCTCGCCGACACTCCCGACCCGATCAACCCGTCGGCGACCACGCCGGAAACGACGACCGAGGCGACGACCGAAGCCGCTCCGGTCGAAGTTCCCAAGGCCAGGAAGGCGCCGGCGAAGAAGGCTGCCGGCAAGAAGGCGAAGACCATCGAGCTCACACTCACCGTCACCGGGACGGCGGACGGCGAGTGGCACGCCGAGCTCAAGCAGGGCACGACGTACTTGGCGCGCGACCTGGCCGTTGCCGCGGCCGCGGTGTCCCGCGCGGCCAAGGAGCTGCACGAGGACCTCTCGACCCCGATCGACGAGGTCATCGAGGAGGCCCGCTCCCAGCAGGCCGCCAAGGTCGCCGCGCTCGAGGCCGAACTGGAAGCCGCCAAGAAGGCCCTCGCCGACCTGGACTGACCTCCGGCCGATTGAGTCTGGCCGGATTGAGTTCAGCCCGATCCCGACGCAGGACTCCCCGTGGTAGTCACCTTCCCTGATCACCACGGGCAGCAAATGCAGAACCCGTCCGCAGCTGTGTGAGGTGGTTGCGGACGGGTTCTGGGGGATCTACTCGGGTTGGGTCTTGAGCACGATGCGGAGGTTCGCCTTGGGCTGGTGTTGCCAGGCCTCCTCGGCCTCCTCGAGCGGGAACGTCTCGATGATCGGCCGGATGCCCTTCAGCACCGCGAAGTTCAACGTCTCCTCGGAGTCCTGGGAAACCCCGGAGTACCAGCCGGACACCGACAGCCGGCCGTCGGACAGCGCATGGCCGGTGACCTGGATCGGGTCGCTGCCCTCGAGCACGATGAGCTGACCGTTCCGGCGCAGACCCTTCACCAGCTCCGACTGCAGCTCAGCGCGAGAGACGGTCGCGAGGACGACGGCCGCACCGCCGAGCGCCTGCAGCGCCTCGCCGGCATCGCCCTCGGTGCTGTCGATGTACTCGTCCGCCCCGAGCTGACGGGCGAGTTTCTCCTTGTCGCGGCCGCGGTTGATCGCCACCGTCCGGAAGCCCATCTTGTCGGCGAACTGGATCGCCAGGTGACCGACACCGCCGACGCCCTGCACCGCGATCGTGTCTCCCGGACCCGCGTGTGCATGCCGAAGGGCGTTGAATGCCGTGATCCCGCCGCACATCAACGGCGCCGCGTCCTCGAAGGACAGTCCCTCCGGGATCCGCGCCACCGCGTCCTGCGGCGCCACCATGTACTCGGCGTACCCGCCGTCGTACGACGTACCGACGATCGTGCGGTTCACGCAGTTCGTGAAGTCGCCGCGCCGGCAGTACTCGCAGGTGAAGTCGACGCCACCGGACCATCCGACGCCGACCCGCTGACCGACCTCCCAGACCGTGACGCCCTCGCCGACCGCGTCCACGACACCGGCGATCTCGTGCCCGGGGATCCGCGGCAGCACGGTGCCGAACAGCGCGTTCCGCGGGATCGCGTCACCGCCGCAGATACCGCAGGCGTGGACCTTCACCCGGATCTGGCCGGCCTTGGGCTCCGGGATCGGCACATCGGTCACCACGAACGGGCCGCCGGCCTGCTGGACCTGGGCAGCTCGCATCGTTCCAGTCATTTCTCTCCTCTGTAGCAGTCGGTTCGGCCTCTAGATCCGGCCGGCAGATTCGGCTCAGTGCATTCCGCCGTCGGCGACGATCTGCTGGCCGGTGATCAATCCGGCCTCGTCACTGGCAAGGAAGGACGCGATCCCGGCCACGTCCTCGGTGGTGCCCAGCCGCCCGATCGGCACCATCGCGATCAGGCTCTGCTTGTACTCGTCGTTGGCCGGGTCGGTGAAGATCCCCGCGCCGTCGATCGGCCCCGGCACGATCGTGTTCACGGTGATCCCGCGCGGGCCGAGTTCCAGCGCGAGCACCCGGGCCAGGTAGCCGGTGGCGACCTTGCTGGTGCCGTACAGGCCGACGCCCAACTGCGGGACGGTCGTGGTGTTCGACGAGATCGTGATGATCCGGCCGTTGTCCGCGATCCGGCGGGCCGCCTCGCGCAGGACGAAGTAAGGGCCCTTGGTGTTGACGCGGAACAGCAGGTCGAAGTCGTCTTCGGTGACGTCGGCGACCGGGACGTTCACCTTCTCCATGCCGGCGTTCGCGACCACGATGTCCACCTGGCCGAACTCGTCCACGGTCGCGTCGTACAGCCGCTGGATCCCGTCGACCTGGGACACGTCGGCGGCGACCGAGATGGCCCGCACGCCGAGGGCCTTGGCCGCGTCGAGTACTTCGTTCGCGGCGGACTCGTCGCGGGAGTAGTTGACCACGACGTTCGCACCCTGGGCGGCGAGGCGGAGCAGGATGGCCCGGCCCAGCCCCTTCGACGAGCCGGTGACCAGCGCCGTCTTCCCGTTCAGCGTCATCCTCTGCGTTCTCCCTTCCGAGACCTGCTTCGATCGTCCTGCCAGAGCGCGGCCCGGTGGAAACAGAGACTTGTTGGCGAGGCCACAAAGGATCGTTGTGGCACGATGACTGCGTGGATGCGAGGACGGCGTGGACGGCATGGACAGCGTGGGCAGCGTGGATCTGAGCCTGCGGCTGTTGGAGGCGCTCGAAGCCGTTGCGGCCGAGGGCAGCATGACGCGCGCGGCCGGAGTCCTGAATCTGACGCAGCAGGCAGTGAGCGGACAGATCCGTCAACTGGAGCGGGTGATCGGGACCCCGCTGGTCGAGCGGCGCCCGACCGGCATCGAGTTGACCGCGGCAGGCGAGGTCGTCCTCAAGCAGGGCGCGGCGTTGTTGTCCTCCGCACAGGCGATGGTCACCGAGGCGCGGGTGGCGGCGGCCGGTCGGCCGGATCCGCTGCGGATCACGTTCAAGGCGCAGAGCACGGCGCACTTCATGCCCGCGGTCGAGGCTGCCCTACGACGCGGAGCGCCCGAGGTCGAAGTACGGCCGATCGCGTCCCACACCCTGCCGGACGAGATCGCCGCGCTCGTCGAGGGGCGGGCGGACGCGGCGTTCCTGTGGCTGCCGATCGGCGACGATCCGCGCTTCACCGTCCACCCACTGCTCGAGGAAGAGCGCTGGGTCGCGCTACCTCCAGGACATCGGCTGGAGACGCGTACGTCGTTGTCCATCGAGGATCTCGCCGACGTACCAGTGGTCGGTCCGCGGGACGGGATGCCGGAAGCGGTGGTGAACTTCTGGTTCATCGACCCGCGGCCGGACGGCAGCCGCGCGGTCTTCGGACCCCAGGCGCGCACTCCGGAGGAGTGTCTGCACCTGGTCGCGGCGGGCCACGGCTGCTGGATCGCGCCGGCGTCGACCGTCACGTACTTCGCCCATCCCAAGCTCACCTGGCTGCCGCTGGTCGACGCGACGCCGAACGTGCTGGCCCTCATCTGGCCCAAACACAGCGCGAATCCCCTCCTGCACCGTCTCCTGGAGGAGACCCGGCGCGCGCTGCATCCCTTGCCGACAGCAACGACTTAGCTCAGCGCGCTGGTCAGCGTGATGGTGAGCAGTGTCATCGTGGCCATGACGGCGATCAAGGTCCAGCGGGCTGCGGCGTTACTCATGGATTCATGGTGGGCAGCGGCATCGCCGGTGGGAATGGGTGAGCCCGGGTTTCAGGGGACGGTCCGGGATGCGGTCCGGTGAAGTCCTGACCGCCGAAGCCTCGGCCGCCACCTCGGGGAACAGGAAATGAACGGGGTGTGACCGAAACGGCACGCCGGAGCTGTGGGCGGGGGTGGGTGGTTGGCCTTACCGTGGGTGACCTGGGTCGGTCCGCAGGCCCTGATCTGTTCGAGCGATTTGGCCGCTCCGGGGTGAGAAGAGGTCAGATGAGCACTTTTCAGGACTTGGGTTCGCTGCTGCTGGTGCGCGGCGCCGACGAGATCGACCACGCGGGCGGAAGCCTGTACGTCCACCTGCACCGGGTCGCCAAGCGCCTCGGATCCCTCGGCGCCTCCGACACCTTGGTGCTCGCCGGCCTCGCGCATGCGGCGTACGGGACGGACGGTTTTCCCACCCACCTGTTCGACTGGCAGACCGAACGTCCGGTCCTGGAGGCGGTGATCGGTGCCGAAGCCGAGCAGCTCGTCTACCGGTACGGCGCCTGCGACCGCGAGACCACCTGGCGCGACCTCGCCGAGCATCGCACGGTCACCGATCGCTTCACCGGTACGTCGGAAGAGCTCGGCTCCGAGGACCTGCGCGAGTTCGTGGACCTGACGATCGTCAACGAGCTCGACGTCCTCGACAACGATGCCGAGCGCGCGGTCAAACTCGCTCCGTTCCTCGCCGAGCAGATCCCGCGCTGGCAGTCGCTGGCCTCCCCCGCGGTCCTCGCCGAGTCGCAGCGCATCCTGCAGCTGCAAGAGGGTGTCTGAGGGTCCTGCGAGACTGAGGGCGTGAAACGGTTCCTGTGGCGGGGGTTCCTGGGACTTCTCGGGCTCTGGCTGATCGTCACCGCAGCATCGCTCGGCTACAACCTCGCCACCGACAAGACCGCCACACCGCCTCCCGGCCTGAAGTACGTCCGGACCGGCGATCTGAACACCCGCTACGAGACCTGGGGTACGTCGGGCACGCCCGTCGTCCTCGTCCACGGTGCGGCGGAATCCGTCGACACCTGGTCGCGACTCGTCCCGTTGCTCGCGACGACCCACCGCGTCTACGCGTACGACATCACCGGCTACGGGTACTCCGAGCGCAAGGCGCCGTACACGATCGAGCATCTCGCGACGCAGCTGCTCGGATTCCTCGACGCGATGCACCTCGGCGGGCCCGGTGAACCGCGTCCGATCCTGGTCGGGCACTCGCTCGGTGCGGGCGTCGTCGCCGAGGCAACGCTGGAGGCGCCGAGCCGGATGGCCGGGATCATGTTCCTCGACGGGGACGCGCTGCCGTTGCCGGGCGGGCAGGCCGGGCCGCCGCGGTGGCTGATCGTCCCGCCGTACCGGACCTCGCTGTTCCGGCTGGTGCTCGACCAGGGCTGGCTGCTCAAGAAGATCTACAACAGCGTCTGCTCCCCCGACTGCCCGGCGATGAACGTCGACGACTGGACGCGTCCGTTCCGGCAGCCGGGCGCCGAGAAGGCGGTCTGGCAGATGACCGCGCACGGGATCCCGGCCGTGTCCGCCGATCGCCTGACCGAACTCCGCCGGCTGCCCGTCCCGAAGTCGGTCGTGTTCGGCGCGCTCGACACCAACGGCGGCAACGCGTCCGAGACCGCCACTCGCATCGGAGCACCCGCGCCGACGCTGATCCCGAACGCCAATCACCTGACGATGATCTCCGACCCGACCGAGGTCGCGGCGGCGATCAACGCACTTCGCTGATCGCAGATTCCTGGAAAACGTCGGCAGGGCGACGGATGATCGGGATATGGCCCGTTACGAAGTGGTTGCGCGCGCGAAGACCGATCGGCGACTGACCGACTCCGCCTACCTCGAACTCGCCCTCAAGTCCTGGTCGCTCGACAAGGGCATGCGGTTCCAGCGGGTCGAAGATCTTCCGGACGGGACGATCGCGATCGTCCTCCAGCAGAACCTCTCGCCGCGCAAGCACGACGCCGCGTGTGCGATGGCGAACCGGAGCCTGGCTCAGCTCGGGATCCCGGCCAGCCAGGTCCAGCAGATCGACCTGGTCCGGATGACCCGCAAGGGCGGCCGCGCGCTGGTCCGCTCGTGGGTCGGCCCGGGCAACCCGCCCGGCCCGGGCACCGCCGGCGATCGCGAGCCGCGGCACCCGAAGCCGATGCCTCCGCACCTGAAGGCGTCCCGCGAGCTCCCTACGGAGTGAAGACCTCGAACCGCGCGCCGTACTTCGTGCCCAGCCGAGTGCCGGCGGGACGCGAGACGCCCTCGAGGAACTCCTCCGGGTCGAAGGCGCGGTTCAGCCCGTCGATGTAGGCCTGGTGTGCCTTCAACGACTGCAACCCGAGCTCGAATGTGTCGGTCGTGTCCACCCCGTGCCGCGAGTTTGGTGAGCCGGCCGCCCAGACCTGCCGTACGCCGTCCCACTTGTCGCCGGCGTCCGGGAAGATCCACCGGTTGGCGGCGTCCCGGACCGCGTCGACCACCGCGCGGCCGGTGTTGATGTGGTCGGCCTGGTTCAGCGCCACGTCGCCGTCCCAGGTGTCGCGGAAGTTGCCGGTGATGACGATCTCCGGCTGGTGCCGGCGGATCGCGGCGGCGATGATGCGCCGCAGCGGTACGCCGTACTCGATCGTCCCGTCGGGCTGGCCGAGGAACTCGACCGAGGACACCCCGACGATCCGGGCCGACTCGATCTCCTCGGCCTCCCGCAGCGGTCCGCACTCGGCCGGGTCGACGCCGTCGATCCCCGCCTCGCCGGACGTCAGCAGGCAGTACGCGATCTGCTTGCCCTGACCGGTCCAGCGCGCGATCGCGGCCGCCGATCCCCACTCGAGATCGTCCGGGTGCGCGACAATCGCCAGCGCTTTCTGCCAATCCTCGGCCAGTGGCTCGAGCCCCTCCGCAGCATTCATGCCTGGCAGGCTATCGCCCGGCGAGCGCTCAGCCGAAGACCTGCCGGGTGTAGGCGTTCTCGAAGGTGCGCTGCGGGTCGAGGCGGTCGCGGACGGCGAGGAAGTCGTCGAAGTGCGGGTACCGCGCTCGTAGCTCGGTCGCGGTGAGCGTGTGCAGCTTGCCCCAGTGCGGACGCCCGTCGTACTCGGCGACGATGTTCTCGAACGCTTGGAAATACGGATCGTGCGGCAGCCGGTGGTACTGATGGATCGCGATGTACGCCGTCTCACGCCCCGACGCGGTCGACAGCCAGATGTCGTCCGGCGCGGCCACCCGCACCTCGATCGGAAACGGGATCCGCGACCCCGAGGTGTCGATCCAGTCCCGCAGCCGGCGGATCACCTCGACCACGTGCTCGCGCGGCACGGCGTACTCCGACTCGCGGAAGATCACGTTGCGCTCGGAGCAGAACACCTTGTACGACGCATCGACGTACTCCCGCGCCGACAATGCGCGCGAGGCGAGCTGGTTGATCCGCGGAACCATGCCGGGCCGGCGTACGGCGAGGCGGTTGGTCAGCTCGAAGACTTTGTTGGACAGCAGTTCGTCGTCGACCCAGCCGCGGATCCGGCCGACCGGAGCTGCATCGACGCCCGGCGCGACGCGGTTGTTGCGCTTGGTCAGCGCGATGTCGGTGTGGGGGAACCAGTAGAACTCGAAGTGATCGTTGCCGTCGGCAAGCTCGTTGAAGCCGTCCAGTACTTCGCCGAGCGGTAACGGCATCTCCTGAGCGCGCAGCAGGAACGCCGGCACGCACTGCAGTGTGAGTGAGCTGATCACGCCGAGCGCGCCGACCGAGACCCGGACCGCGGCGAAGACGTCCGGATTCTCCTCGGCCGAGCAGTGCAGGACCGAGCCGTCCGCGGTGACCAGGTCGAGCGCGACGACCTGCGTGGCGAGGCCGCCGAGCCCCGCGCCGGTCCCGTGCGTGCCGGTGGAGATCGCACCGGAGATCGTCTGCTTGTCGATGTCGCCGAGGTTCGCCATCGCGAGGTCGAAGGCGGCCAGCCCCGCGTTGAGCTTCCGCAGGCCGGTGCCCGCGCCGACCGTCACCCGGCCGGAATCCTTGTCGGCATGGGTGATCGACGACAGTCCGTCGAGGCGGATCATCACCTGCTGCGGCACCGAGCAACCCGTGAACGAGTGCCCCGAGCCGACCGCCTTGAGCTTCTTGCCCTGCTCGGCGGCGGACTTGACCGCGGCCGCGAGCTCGTCGGTCGACCCTGGGCGCAGCGTCTCGATCCCGGTCGCCGACTCCGTGCCGGACCAGTTCCGCCAGGTGCTCATCCGAAGTTCTTCCCTTCGCCGCGGTAGGTGATCAACTCACTCACCTGATCGCCCGACTCGCCTGAGCCGATCGCGTGCACGACGTCGAACCGCTCCAGCAGCTCGCCCGCCTTCGCGTAGCGCATCCAGACCCTGTCGCCGAGATTCAGCCGATCGGCCGATTGTCCCTGGACCGGAGTCTGCACCTCGCCGGCGCCTTCGGTGCCGAGCAGCTTCAGGCCGGACGGCCAAGCAGGCAAGGGCAAACGCGACTTCTTCGCCGGCCCCGACGCCACGTAGCCGCCGCCGAAGAGCGTGGCGATGCGCGGCGCCGGACGGCGTACGACGTCGAGCGCGTACGCCATTGCGTGCTCGGGCTGGAAGATGTCGTACTTGTCGAAGAGGGTCGGGCCGTAGAGACCGGAGCCGGCAGTGACCTCGGTGACGGACGGGTCGGCGCTGCTGATCTCCAGGCTGCCCGTCCCGCCGCTGTTGACGATCCGGAGCGCGGCGACCTGCTTGACGGCATCAACGACCGCGCCGCGGCGATCGGCGAGCTCGGCTGCCGAACGCCGCTTGACCCAACGGACGGCCGGTGAGGTGTCGGGCAGGCCGGCGATCTGCGCCTCGTAGAACATCACGCCGGTCAGCTCGAACGCGTCGTCGGCGGCGACCGTACGGGCGAGGGCCGCGACGTCGGCGGGGGTCCGCAGCGGCGAACGGCGTACGCCGAGATGCTGGCCGAGGACGCGGAGGGATGCGTCGACGTCGAGGCAGACCTGGATGCGGGCAGTACCGGTGGCAGCCGCCTTGATGTATGCGAGGTGCTCCGGCGAGTCGATCATCAGCGTGATCCTCGCGGCCGCTTCCGGGTCTTCGGAGAGCTCGCGCAGAGCGGTGCGGTGGGTGGTCGGGTAGCCGAGAAGGATGTCGTCGACGCCGTTGCGGGCCAGCCAGAGGGCCTCGGGGAGTGCATAGCTCATCACGCCGTGGAAGCCCGGACGCTTCAGCGCCGCGGCGATCAGCGCACGACAGCGGACCGACTTGGACGCGACGCGGATCGGCGTACCCGCGGCGCGGCGGACCAGGTCGTCCGCGTTCCGGCGGAAGGCGTCGAGGTCGATCACCGCGTACGGCGCGTCGAGACCCGCGGTCAGACGGGCATACCGGTCGAAGTCACCCATAACCGGAGTGTAGGTCACAGAATACTGAAAGGTAATACAACTTCTGCGGAATCACAGTAACCAGAAGAAGCACGGCGCCTCCGGCGCCGGGAGCGAGGGGTTAGGACTCGTCTATCACCTGCTCCAGGGCGGGTACGACGGTGTGCGCCCAGTCGGACTGTTTGTCGGGCTGGGCGGAGGTGGTTGCGAGCAGGGCGACTGTGGAGCCGTGGACCACCGAGAGGTCTACGTAGGACTCGGCTGCGGCGTAGGTACGAACTGCCGCAGTTGCGGTGGCTGTGGTCCAGAGCTCTTTGACAGACAGGTCGCCGCCCGAGCCGCATGCCTTCATGCGGGCCTGGTATCCGGCGTAGTAGCTCGTCGCCTGCCCGGAGTCTTTGAAGCGCAGCAGGAGGGCGGTGGCGGGCTGGTTGTCGGCTGTGCGGTAACTGCCGGTCAGGGCGTACGCCGGGATGGGAAGGGTGCCGGTGACGGGCTTACCTGCGCAGCCGGACGGTAGGGCCTCGTAGGAGGCTTGGTGGGGGTCGCGGCGGCGCGTCCAGGTGTTGTTGCCGATGAATCCGGCCTCGGCGCCGCCTGGGTCGGTGTAGGTCTTCCAGCCGGGGCCGAGCTTGTCGGGAGTCGGCAGGTTGTGGGCCGTGAGCGGTCCGGCGTTGACGGGTGGTGGCGCGGTCGCCTGCTCCGGCAGCTCCGGTGGGACGGCCGCATCCGTGGGTTTGGCGGTGCTCATCGTGGCGGGCGGCACCGGCACAGTGCCTCCGACGGTGCTCGGGATCACCGGCGTGGCGGACTGCTGGACGACACCCGGTGCGGGCTGCTGGGCAGCCGAGTTCGAGGTGCAGCCCGCGAGTACGACGGCCAGCACCCCAGCGACACCGACGCCTCCGCGCCGGCCACTCCAGCCGCTCCCGACACGTCTCACTTGGGCTCGAAGTGCTGGTAGTCGGGCTTGGCCCAGCCGGCGCCCCAGAAATAGCCCTGCCCGACCAGTGCCTTGGTGGCGACGCTGCTCGCGAACAGCATGCCGGGATGCGCCGGCGTACGCGTGCGGTACGCGAGCCCGTTCGACGGGTACCAGACGCCGTTCGCGGCCAGGTACGGGTTCTCGACGGTGTTGATGTCGATCGCCCACCCGTACGAGTGCGGCGACAGCGAGTACGGATCACCGGTCACCCGCCGGCAGTTGAACGCCGACGTGTTGTCGGCCGCCATCGACTTCACGTCGCTGCCGCCGAACACGTCCACGCGCCGCATCTGCCGGATCGGGAACTTCGAGGCGAACGTCGTGGTCCAGACCGTGATCATCTTCGCCACGGCGGCGTCCCGCAGGATCAGCTCGCCGCGGTGTACGTGGCCGTCGAAACCCCAGTAGTTCAGCTGCAGGAGCCGCAGCGACGCCGGCGCGACCGGACAGCCGGCCCGGTACGTGTTCGGCACCATGGCGGCGGAGACGGCGTACACCTTGGGGTTCAGGGCGGCTTTGATGACGATCGTGGCGAGCCCGGAGTACTCCATCGCGGCCTGGCTGACGTACCTGGTGACGACGCGCACGGTCCGGGTGGCCGGAAGGTCGTCGGGGAGCCGGAGCCGGAAGTTGCCCTTGGCATCCATGATCCCGATGTTGAGCAGCTGCCACTTGCCGCTGCCGAGATAGCTCTGCAGCGCGAGCTCCTTGCCCGGCTCGGCCGGCACCATCCGGCCGGTCACCGAGACGCCGGTGAGCGTGGCGTACCAGGCCGCCGGCGTGTTGATCAGGATCTTCCGGTCCTGGATCGGCACGGTCCGGTACGCCGAGATGGCGAGCGCCGTCTCCGCCTTCACACCGATCATCGTCCGGAACGCCCAGGTTCCGGTGTACGCCGAGATGTAGCTGAAGCGGTACACCCCGCCGGTAGTAGTGCGGGTCGACGCACGCAGTACCCAGGCGCCGGGGACGCGCTGCCACAAGGTGATGTACGACCCGGTGATCGGCTGGCTGATCTTGCCGGTGAAGACCGTCGGCTTGTCCTCCCAGGACGCGGCCGGCTGATCCAGGGTGATCGACCAGGCCGGCGTTGGGGTCGCAGCGGGGGTCGGTGTCGCAGCAGGCGTGGGAGTCTGGGCAGGCGTAGGGGTAGCCGCGGGCGTCACCACCGGCTTAGGTGTCGGGGTCGCCGTAGCGGGCGTCTCGGTTGGCGTGACTCCGGGCGACGGCGAGTCGTCCGCGTGCGCGACACCCACCGGCCCCAGACCCAGCAGCACCGCAACAGCCACCCCAACGAAGCGTCTCATCCGCCTCACCCTCCCCTCGACAAGTCCTACCCTTTATAAGAGGCGGCCACACCGGGAGACGTCACAGGGGAGCGTGGACTTCGTTTACTCCTGCAGCCGCTTCACCGCTGAGTCGATGCGCTCGTCGGTCCCGGTGAGCGCGACGCGGACGTGTCGCTCACCAGCGGCGCCGTAGAACGCGCCGGGAGCGACCAGGATGCCGCGGTCCGCCAGCGCCCCGACCGAGCCGTACGCGTCGTACGACGGGTGCGACGCCCACAGGTAGAGCCCGCCGTTGGACAGCGTGATCTCCCAGCCCGCATCGGTCAGCGCTTCCCGCAGTACCGCACGCCGGCGGAGGTAGCGAGCACGCTGCTCCTCCACGTGTACGTCGTCCGCGAAAGCGGCAGCCATCGCAGCCTGAATCGGCGACGGCACCATCAGCCCGGCGTGCTTGCGTACGGCAAGCAGTTCGGTCACCACGGTCGGGTCACCGGCCACGAAGCCACCGCGGTACCCGGCCAGGTTGGACCGCTTCGACAGCGAGTGCACCGCGAGCAGGTTGTCGAAGCTGCCACCGGACACGTCCGGGTGCAGCACAGACACCGGCTTCTCGTCCCAGCCGAACTCGGTGTAGCACTCGTCGCTGACCAGCAGTACGTCGTTCGCCCGCGCCCACTCGACCGCCCGGCGCAGATCGTCCGCAGAGGTGATCTCACCGGACGGATTGCGCGGCGAGTTGAGGTACGCGACCCGCGCCGGCCCGTCGTACGTCGTGGGGTCCGCCACGGGCACGCTGGTCGCGCGGGCGAGCGCAGCGCCAGCCTCGTACGTCGGATACGCCAGATCCGGGATGAGGACGGTGTCACCCGCGCCGATGCCCAGCAGCGTCGGCAGCATCATGATCAGCTCTTTCGTGCCGATCACGGGCAGTACGCCGGTCAGCGGGTCCACTCCGGTCACGTCGAGACGCCGGGCCATCCAGTCCACAGCCGCCTGCCGCGCTGCCGACGTACCAAGAGTCGTCGGGTACGACGGGGCGTCCGCGGCGTCGGCCAGCGCCTTCTTCACCAGCTCGGGCACCGGGTCCACCGGACTGCCGATGGACAGGTCGACGATGCCGTCGGGATGCTCGGCCGCCTTCTGCTTGTAAGGGGCGAGCTTGTCCCACGGGAAATCTGGCAACCGGCTGGAGGTCTCGAAGATCACGGGCCTATTCTCCCCCGCCTGCCGATCGCACCGCCTCCGCCTGCCCGCTCCGCGAGAACCTGACGCCTTCTGACGTCTGCGCGCCGCCCGTACTCTGCTGGGATGACGTACGACGTAGCGGTGGTGGGGGCCGGTGCGATGGGGTCGGCGGCGGCTCGTGCGCTGGCGGCTGCGGGGCGCGAGGTCGTCGTACTGGAGCAGTTCACGCTCGGCCACGAGCGAGGTGGCTCGCACGGCGCGACCAGGTTGTTCCGGCCGGCTGCGGACGACGCCGAGGTGGCCGAGCTGACCGAGAGGGCGCGGCCGTTGTGGCGCGAACTGGAGGCCGACTCGGGCGAGACGCTGCTCGAGGAGACCGGTGGGATCGACCACGGGATGAGTCCCGAGTCGGTCGACACGTTCCGGTTGTTGCACGCGGCAACCGGGTCGGTGCTCGCCGCCGAAGAGGCTGCGGAGCGGTGGCCCGGGTTCCGGTTCGAGAGTCCGGTGCTCTACCAGCCAGGATCAGGTCGGCTGTACGCCGATCGCGCGGTGCACGCGTTGCAGACGGTGGCTGCTCGGCTAGGCGCGGAGTTCCGCGTGCAGTCACCAGTACGGGCGCTACGGATCCACGACGCCATGGTGGAGCTCGACGTACCGGGTGGGGCTGTGCGGGCGCAGCAGGTTGTGGTGACCGCTGGACCGTGGACTCCGAAGTTGCTGAGCGGTCTGGTGCCGTTGCCGCAGTTCAGAGTGACGCAGGAGCAGCCGCGGTTCTTTGCACCGCTCTCCGAGAACATGGAGTGGCCGAGCTTCGTGCACTGGGGTCCGGACAGCTATGGCCTTTACGAGCCCGGGTCCGGAGTGAAGGTGGGCCTGCATGCGAGCGGACCAGAAGTCGACCCGGACACGCGCGACTTCCGGCCGGAGCCGGAGCGGGACTCGGCGCTGCTGGAGTACGTCGAGCAGTGGTACCCCGGGCTGGATCCTTCCCGGTCCACTCCGATCAGTTGCCTCTACGACAACACGCCCTCGGCCACCTTCGTGATCGACCGGGCCGGACCGATCACCGTGGCCGCCGGGTTCTCCGGCCAGGGCTTCAAGTTCGTGCCGCTGGTGGGCGCGTTCGTCCGTGACCTGGTCACGGGTGGGCCGGACACTCCGGCCCACTTCCGATTTCAGAGATAGGGCCGGTTTCAGAGATAGAGGCCGGTCTGGCCGTCTTCGAGACGGCCGGCCGCGACCGCGTGCAGGTCGCGCTCGCGCAGCAGGATGTAGTCGTCGCCGCGCACCTCCACCTCGGCCCGGTCCTCCGGGTCGAAGAGAACGCGGTCGTCGACCTCCACTGTCCGTACGTTCGCGCCGACCGCCACCACCTTCGCCCAGGCGAGCCGGCGGCCCATCTGGGCGGTGGCAGGGATCAAGATGCCGGCCGACGACTTTCGCTCGCCCTCCTGCTCGAGGGAGACCAGGACGCGGTCGTGCAGCATCCGGATCGGGAGTTTGTCGTCGGACAGCCGCTTGCGTGGAGTCACCGGCGACCCACCAGCCGGCGGATCACCAGCAGCATGCCGACGACGCCGATCACCGCACCGGCGACCGCGGCGAGCTTCTGGGTCCGCAGCCGGCCCTGCTCGTCGAAGACCTGGGACTTGGCCTGCTCGACCTGCCGCAGGGCCACGTTCTTCGGGTTCGCGCGGTCGACCAACTCGTCGACGGTCGAGGCCAGGCGCAACCGCGTGGCGGCGATGTCCGCCTCGATCTGCTCGGCGGTCCGAGCCTTCGTGTCCGACACCTGTCGACGCTCCTTCCATCCGCGGGGCATGCCCCGATCCGCCCCTCGTCACCCACCATCCTCGCAGGTCATCCCCGCAAGTCCACGACCACCTTGATGTCGTCCGGTTCCCGCACCAATGCATCCGGCCAGTGCGACAGCGGCACGGTCCGGGTGATCAACCGCTGCAGCCAGGCCCGATCAGCCGCGAGCAGCACGTCGACAGCGTCCGCGTAGTGCCGTTTGCCCGCGTTCACCGTCCCGACCAGTGCGGCGTTGCGCACCACCAACTGCCGGACCAGTGCGTCCAGCTGTACGTCGACAGTCGCCGGCCCGGGGTGGATCCCGGCCAGACACATCACACCGGCCGGTGGGAGCAGCGACGCGCAGTCGAACACCAGCTGCCCGGCTCCGGTCGCCTCGATCACCACATCGGGCACGACACCGAGCTCACTCAGGTCCGTCAGGTACGTCCCGCCCAGCGCCCGGACGAGCTCCGGCTTCGGCCCGTCCGAGACCCTGTCCAGCACATGTACGTCGTACCCGCGCTGCCGGGCGATGAGCGCCGCGAGCAGCCCGATCGGCCCAGCCCCGGTAACGAGCACCTGCTGCGGACCGAACCACGACCGCGCGCCGACCCGGTCCACCTGCTCCCACGCCTTGGTCAAAATGCTGGCCGGCTCCACGAGTACGCCGAGCTCTCCCAGCTCAGCAGGGATCGGCACGGCGAAGTACGGGTCGACCCGCCAGCGCTCAGCGCCGTACCCGTCCATTTCCTTGATACCGCGCTCGGTGTACTGCCCATTGCGGCAGAAGTCCCACTCGCCGCGCGCACACGCCGGGCACGGCACCGGGTCAGGTCGGCGGACCACTCCGGCCACCAGGTCACCGGCAACGAAGCCGGAGCCCGTAGGCGCGTCCAGTACGCGCCCGAGCGACTCGTGTCCGACGACCAGCTGGTCCGATCCCGGACGTCCGCTGCCGAACGCCCCCGACACCAGCTCGATGTCGGTCCCGCAGATGCCCGTCAGCAGGCCCTCCACGAGGATCGAACCGTCGGCAACGGGAGGCTCCGAGACCTCGCCTACTGTCGCCGAGTCGGACTTGCCCGGCGTCACTGTCATGGCCCGCATGGGCTCAGGCTAACCGGGTCATGTCGACGGTCACCTCGATAGCCGTCGCGGCGCCACCGGAGTAGGTGCCCTTCAGCGGTGACACGTCGCCGTAGTCCCGCCCGGTCGCCACCCAGACGTGCCGGTGACCGATCGGGATGTCGTTGGTCGGGTCGAATCCCCACCACTCGCCGGTCCACGCCTCCACCCACGCATGGCTCTCACCGACGACCGTCTCGCCCACTGCGGCGTCCGGCTTGGTGTGCAGATAGCCGGAGACATAGCGGGCGGGTACATCGACCGCCCTCAGCATGGCCAGCGTCAGGTGCGCGTAGTCCTGACAGACGCCCTCACCGGCCTGCCAGGCGTCGACAGCCGACGAGTGCACACCAGTGGTACCGCGCTGGTACGTCAGCGTGTCGTGCACCCATTTGGACACGGCCAGCACGGTCTCCTGCGGTGTACTGCCCTTACGTAGCGAGCGCGCAACCGCAGCGAGCTCACGGTGCTTCGGGACGTAGCTGGTCCACTCCAGGTACTCCGCGTACGCGTCGAGGACCTCAGGCGACTTCAGCTGGGACCAGGTCGCGTTGACGGACGGGGCAGTCTGGTCGGTCGTCTCGACCACAGAGGCCGCGATCACCTTCAGCTCGGTGTGTGGAGTGTGCAGGTCGAACGAGTTGACCTCAGTACCCCAGTAGTCCGTGTATTTGTACGCACGGGTCGGGGGGACTGTCTCCACCCGCGACACCATGAGGTTCTGCCGGCCGTCATCGCGCGGGGTCAGCCTGGCCTCGTTGTACGACTGCGTGACGGCTGTCGCGTACCTGTAGCCGGTCGTGTGCACCACTCGGAGACGCCAATTCACAGGTTCACCTCCGCGTTGTTCCACTCGATCCACGGCACCGCATGGAAGTACTGGCGCGACACGGCCTCGCCGACCTCGCGGACCGTGGTCTGCAGGTCCTGCAGTCTGCCGGTGAGGTTGTCCAGCAGGTCCGCGGGTCGCAGGAACTCCAGATCGCTGCGGGCCTTGCCCAGCAACCGCGCCGCCTCGGCACCGGCACCGATTCGGACTGCCGGCCCGTGGTCGAGGTCGTCGAGACAGGACTCAGCCTGCTGCAACGCATGGAACACCGACCGCGGGAACAGCCGATCCAGCAACAAGAACTGCACTACTCGCGAGGCATCCAGTGCCCCGCGGTACGTCCGCAAGTACGTGTCGTGTGCGCCCGCGGAACGCAGTACCGTCACCCAGCCCGGTGACGTCGGACGGTCGCCGACCCGGGACATCAGCATCCGGACGATCATGTCCACGCGCTCGATCGAGCGACCGAGCACGAGGAATCGCCATCCGTCATCGCGACTCATCGTGGAGTCGGCCAGCCCGGCGAACATCGCCGCCCGGTCCTCCACGAACGTGAAGAACTCGTGCGGCCCCACGCGCCGCGCGGCCCGCTGCCGCTCGGGTACGGCGTTCCACATGGCGTTGATGCACTGCCACAGCTCGCTGGACACCACCTCACGCGCGACGCGGGTGTTCTCGCGAGCGCTGGCGATCGAGGAGACGATCGACCCGGTCTCCGGCGACATCGCGACCTGCTCGGTCAGACCCCACACGTCCAGGGTGCTGCCGTCGGGCGGAGTGATGCCGAGGACCGAGAGCAGCCTGCGGCTGGCCGTGTCCGCATCGACGGTGGCGTCCTCGAGCAGCTGGTGGACCGAGACGTCGAGGATCCGCGCGGTGTCGTCCGCACGTTCGACGTACCGGCCGATCCAGTACAGCGACTCGGCGTTGCGTGCGAGCATCGTCAGCACCTCCCCATCACTGTTGCTGCTGCTGTTGGGCGAGGTTGAGCTCTGGACCGCGCTCCGGCGTCGACGCCCCGTCCTGCTTCACCGTCCCCGTGCCCAGACCGGGCCCACGGAGCTCGGCGTCGTCGTCGGACGCTCTGGGCGCCAGGACCCACGTGTCCTTGGAGCCACCGCCCTGTGACGAGTTGACGATCAGACTGCCCTCGGGAATCGCCACTCTGGTCAGTCCACCGGGCAGAACGAACACGTCGTCGCCGTCGTTGACCGCGAACGGCCGCAGATCCACATGTCGCGGCTGCAGCCGTTCACCCACCTTCGTGGGCACAGTGGACAGCTGTACGACGGGCTGCGCGATCCATCCGCGCGGATTGGCCTTGATGCGACGGCGCTGCGCCTGGAGCTCCTTCGACGAGGCATCCGGCCCGAACACGATGCCGTAGCCACCAGAGCCCTCCACCGGCTTCGTGACCAACTCGTCGAGGCGGTCCAGTACTTCGGTCTGCTCTGCGGGCAACCAGCACCGGTACGTGTCGACGTTCGGCAGCAGAGGCGTCTCGCCGAGGTAGTACTTCAGGATCTCCGGCAGGTACGTGTAGATCAGCTTGTCGTCGCCCACGCCGTTGCCGACCGCGTTGGCGATCACGACGTTGCCTGACCGCGCCGCATTGACCAGACCGGCCACACCGAGCGCTGAGTCGGGCAGGAACTGCACAGGGTCCAGGAACTCGTCGTCGATCCGCCGATAGATCACGTCGACTCGCTGCTCGCCCTCCGTGGTCCGTAGGTAGATGACGTTGTTGCGGGCGAACAGGTCGCGCCCCTCGACCAGCTCCACCCCCATCTGGCGCGCCAGCAGCGAGTGCTCGAAGTACGCCGAGTTGTAGACACCCGGTGTCAGCACTACGACGTTCGGATCGGTCGCAGTAGTGGGAGCCGCAGCCCGTAGCGCCCGGAGCAGATGTACCGCGTAGTCTCCGACCGCGCGCACCCGGTGCTTGGCGAACAGGTCCGGGAAGACTCGCGCCATCGTCCGGCGGTTCTCCATCACGTACGACACCCCGGACGGGCTGCGCAGGTTGTCCTCGAGCACGCGGAAGTCACCCTGCTCGTCGCGGACCACGTCGATGCCGGCCACGTGAATGCGTACGCCGTTCGGCGGTGCGATACCTGCAGCCTGCCGGTGGAAGTGTTCGCAGGAAGTGATCAGCCGGCGAGGCAATACCCCGTCCGCAACGATCTGCTGGTCGCCGTAGATGTCAGCGAGGAGTGCCTCCAGTGCACGCACCCGCTGCACCACGCCGCGCTCCAGCCGGGACCACTCCGCCGCAGTGATCACCCGCGGCACCAGGTCGAGCGGGAACGGCCGCTCCTCCCCTGACAGGCTGAACGTGATCCCTTGGTCGACCAGTGCCCGGTCCAGTGCCTCGGCGCGGGTGGTCAGATCCCCGGGTTGCAGGGGTTCGAGCGAGTCGTGCAGCCGCTTGTACGCCGTACGCACACCGTCGACCGGGTCGAACATCTCGTCGTACGCCCCCGCGTGCGGGCGGCGCGGATCGAGGTAGCCGTCGAAGAGTTGCCGGGGACTCATCTGCGCATCTTGCCCGTACGATTGCGGCACTTCAATCAATTCCTGGAGGACCTGATGCCCGATCGTCTGTCCGTCGGCGACACCGCACCCGACTTCACCCTGCCCGATGCCGACGGCAACGACGTGGCGCTGAAGGACCTGCGCGGGAAGAACGTGATCGTCTACTTCTACCCGGCCGCGATGACCCCGGGCTGCACCAAGCAGGCGTGCGACTTCCGCGACTCGCTCGACTCGCTGCAGGCCCACGGGTACGCCGTACTCGGGATCTCCCCGGACAAGCCGGCCAAGCTGGCGAAGTTCCGCGAGCGCGACGGCGTGACGTTCCCGCTGCTCAGCGACCCCGACAAGGAGGTCCTGCAGGCCTACGGCGCGTTCGGCGAGAAGACCATGTACGGCAAGAAGGTGACCGGCGTGATCCGGTCCACGTTCGTCGTCGACCCGGACGGGAAGATCGCCGTCGCGCAGTACAACGTGAAGGCCACCGGGCACGTCGCGAAGCTGCGCCGCGACCTGGGACTGTGAATCCCCCGCTGTGAACCCACACTGTTAAGAGGAGTGTGAAAAGGCACCCTCCCCGACGCTGTTCCAGAGGGAAACCTTCGACCGTTTCACGGGGATGGTCCATGGAACGGTCGTTTGAGCAAACTCGTTGATGTGATTTGGATCACATCAGGATCTCACCGGACCGCGACGGCTCCGACACGGTCGGTGAGTTTTACAGCGTTCCTGTGAAAGAGCGGTACTCCGGGGGCCACCCGCGTTCAACCACAGCTGTGTCAAGAATCGTCACGGCCTTCGCCCTGACCTGCCGAAACCGGGTAATCTGCGCGCGCAGTCAGCCTCTGGGAGGGAGGGACCTGCCGCGATGGGAAAACATTCCTCTGCGGTGACGGGAAGTAACAACAACCGCCGTTCGGTGTACATCACCGCGGTCGGCTTATTGGTGCTTTCACTGGGAGCGGTGTTCGTGGTCCGCTCCTTCGGCTCGGAGTCGGGCGCCGACGGATTCCTCGGCGGCAACAAGGCGTGTGACGACCCGACCCAGATCCAGATGGCGACGACGCCCGAAATGCAGTCCTCGCTCGAAGCCGCGGCCAAGTCGCTGGCGGCCAAGGGCGGCAAGGACGGCAACCCGTGCCTGCAGTTCACCATCACCGCGGCCCCGTCGTCCCAGATCGCCCGCGACGTCGCGCACGGCAGCGACAACCGGCCCGACCTGTGGGTGCCGGACTCCTCGCTGTGGGTCGCCCAGGCCGACGACGGCCAGAGCGTCCCGACCATCGCGGTCCAGTCCATCGCGACCTCTCCGATGGTGCTCGTCGGCCGGAGGACGAACTTCGCCGACACCTCCTCCTGGCTGCGCATCATGAGCAAGACCGAGCCGGCCCTGCTCGACCCGCTGAGCACCTCGCCCGGCGCGCTCGCGCTGCTCGCCGTACAGGCCGAGCGGGCGAAAACCTCTGCGTCCGAGACGCAGATGTCGCAGGTGATCGTTCCGCTGGCTCAGCGCCTCGGTTCGATGGCCAAGCCGTACACGGACGTCGAAGCGCTGTTCGGCCGGGCCGACCAGGATGGCAGCTCGGTCATCGTCCCGGCGTCCGAGCAGAGCTTCGTGAAGTACCAGGAAGAGCACCCGGACAATCAGCTGCGAGTGATCCAGCCGGCCACCGGCACGCTGTACCTGGACTACCCGATCGTGGTGACCGCCAAGTCCGACACCGACGCGGCGTCCAACGCCGCCCAGGCGCTGGCCGGAGAGCTGCTGACCGACTCGGCCGGGCAGGCGCGTGACCAGGCCGGGTTCCGCGACACCCAGCTGAGCCCGCTCAGCGGCGGGCGCGGCGTCGGCGACGTGAACCAGCTGACCAAGCCGACCAGCGAGGCGATCGACACCACGCTGCAGAACTGGACCCGGCTGTCGCTGCTCACGCACTCGCTCGCAGTGATCGACGTCTCCGGTTCGATGAACGACAAGGTCGGCACGAAGACCCGCATGCAGCTCACCATCGAGGCGGCCGCGGGCGGCCTGAGCCTGTTCCCGGACAGCGCGTCGCTCGGCCTGTGGACGTTCTCGACCAAGATCGGGATCGACGGGGCCGACTACAAGGAGCTGGTGCCGATCGCACCGCTGTCGAAGCGGCAGCGCGGGAAGATCGTCGACCAGCTGAAGATCCAGCACCCGATCGCGAACGGCGGCACGGGGCTGTACGACACCGCGATCGCCGCGGTCCGCGCCGTACGGCGGGGTTACGACCAGCGTGCGGTCAACTCGATCCTGCTGTTCACCGACGGCAAGAACGACGACCCGGGCAGCCCGACCCTCGCCCAGGCGGTCAACACCTTGCGCGGCCTGCAGGACCCCGGCCGCCCGGTCCGCATCATCGCGCTCGGTATGGGTCCCGAGGTGAACGCCGACGAGCTCAGCGCCCTGGCCCAGGCCACCGGCGGCCAGGCGTACGTCGCCCGCCAGCCCGGCGACCTCAAGAACGTCTTCATCGACGCCCTGCAGAGCCGCTGACGCAGCCGCCTCCCCTAGGATGTTCGTCTAGGGGAGGCGACCGCGCCTCTTCAGCCAGAGTGGTGGAACGGCAGACACACCGGCTTTAGGTGCCGGCGCCCCCGGGCGTGCGGGTTCAACTCCCGCCTCTGGCACATGCACCTCAACGAGTACCAGCAGGCCGCCCTCCGGACCGCCGCCCCGAAGGACAAGCCCAACGAGGTCTTCCACCTGCTGCTCGGACTGGTCGGCGAAGCAGGCGAACTCGCCGAGAAGGCGAAGAAGATCGTCCGCGACAAGGACAGCGACTTCACCCAGTGGGACCTCGAAGACCTCACGAAGGAACTCGGCGACACCCTCTGGTACATCGCAGTCCTCGCCGACCACTTCGACGTACCCCTAGAACAAGTAGCCCACCTAAACCTCACCAAACTCGCCGACCGCCAGTCCCGAAACATGCTCACCGGCAGCGGCGACAACCGCTGAGCTTCGGGTTCAGACCTGAATCTGGCCGGTGCTGCCGTTGACGGCTATCCGGGCGCCGGCGGGGATTCGGGTGGTGGCGTCCGGGACGGCTAGGACGGCCGGGATCTGGTGTTCTCTCGCGACGATGGCGGCGTGGGAGAGGATGCCGCCTTGTTCGGTGATCACGCCCGCCGCGACGGACAGGAGCGGGGTCCAGGCCGGATCGGTGAACGGGCAGACGAGGATGTCGCCCGGGCGCACATGAGCGAAGTCAGCTGGCCCGCGGACGATCCGCGCGGGCCCGCTCGCCGTACCGTGGCTGCCGGGCGTGCCGGTGAGGATGCCTGGGATGCCGGTGACGGCTGTCGGGGTGGTGGTGAGGGTGGCTGGGGCGGCGGTGGTGGGCTTGGTTGGGGAGGTTGCGGTGGGTGGGGGCTGGGCGGTGATGGGGCGGGATTGCAGGAGCCATGGGGTGTTGGCGGCGATTGACCATTCGAGGTCTTGAGGGGCGCCTAGGGCGGCTGCGGCCTGGTGGGCGAGGGTGGCCAGGTGTACGGCGGTTGCGTCGGAGAGGGTGGGGATGCGGCGGCGGGCGGTGGGGACCGCGTGGGTGCCGGTCAGGGTCAGGGTGGTTCGTTTGTCGGCGATCGTGCGGGTGACTCTGCCGTCGGCGACCTCGTATCTGTCAGGAGTCACCCGGCCCTCGACGATGCTCGGGCCCAGGCCCCAGGAGGCCTCGATTGTTGTCGTGCCGTCCCCGGTGAACATGACGCCGGAGACGTCCGCGTCCACCTGCAGCTGAACGATCACGGCCATCGCCGGCGCCTCGGCCCCGTCGCGGTAAGCGACCGCGCGAGGCGACCACACCGACGCGCGGCAGGCACGTACGGCGTCCAGGACCGCAGCCAACCCTCGTACGCCGAGGAAGCTGTCGTGCTGACCCGCTGCCGAGGTGCGAGCGGTGTCCTCGTTGGCCGCCGACGACCGTACGGCGACCAATGGGTCCCCCATCCGGAGAAGCCACTGCCCAAGCTCGTCCGCAACCGCGCCGTCAGGCACGACCACGCCATCCGGGACCGGGAGGCCGGCGCGGATCAGAGCGCCCAACCCGCCGGCCTTCCCGCCGTACGCGTCCACGGTCGCCTCCGCGAGCGGCACCAGCACGCCTGCCTCCGATCAACGGGATGTTGACAACGGAACGTTGACAACGTTTTGTTGATGATCCACTGTGGGCGGATGCGAAGCAAGCAGGAGTCGGATCAGGTGCAGGCGGAGCGGCAGCGTGAGGCTCGGGAGCGGCTGCTGGCGGCCGGGGCGAAGGAGTTGCCGGCTCGGCCTTGGCGGCCTGCGCCGGTTCCGTTGTCGGCGGTGGATCTTACGCAGTTCGCGGCCTGGCGGTCGGCTGAGTTGACCGGCGACGAACTGCTAGCCGCGCTCGCGCTCCTGCCGGCCGCACGCGCCGAGGTCGAGGAAGTCGAGTCGGGGCTGCTCTTCCTCGCGAGGAGTTCCGGACTGACCTGGGCGGAGATGGCCGACGCGATGGGATTCAGTTCCCCGCAGGCCTGTCAGCAGCGGTTCAACCGGCTCGCCGCGCGGATGGACTCATGATGCACCTGGCGCTGCACGCCGTACGCCTGCTGGGATTCGCGGACACCCGAGCCGTGGCCCAGCGTTTCAACCTCCCGCAGCAAGCGGTCGAGGACGCACTCGAGGACGCCGAGGCGCAGGGCTGGACAACCCGCAGTACGTTCGCCGGCACCTCCGGCTGGTCCCTGACCGAGGCCGGCCGCGCGGAAAACGAGCGCCGACTCGCGGCCGAGCTGGGCAACCCGGACACTGTCCAACAGGTGTACGCCGACTTCCTGCCGCTCAACGCCCTTCTGCAGCAGGCCTGCACCGACTGGCAACTACGCCCAACACTCACCGACGCGCTCGCCGCGAACGACCACGCCGACGCCGCGTGGGACGCCGGCGTTCTCCACGAGCTGAAAATGATCGACAGAGCCCTAGCCCCGATGACGGCCACACTCACCAGCGTCCTGCCCCGTTTCCAGGGCTACGACACCAGATTCTCCATCGCACTAGAACGTGCCACAGCAGGCGAGCCCGCCTGGATCGATCGCTCCGACGTCGACTCCTGCCACCGCGTCTGGTTCGAACTCCACGAGGATCTGATAGCCACCCTCAACCTCAAACGCTAGTTGCATCCAAGTACGCCGCGCCGCGCGGGCTCAGCTCGTAGCCGACCTCGAGGCTGCGAGTCAGACCGAGGTTCTTCAGCTTCCGGACGTCGAGCTTGAACGGAGCGGTCTCGCGCCCGACCGAGGCCGCGAGATCCGCAGCCCGGGTAGCCGGCCGGGACTGGATGAGGCGGAGCGTCTCGGTCGTCCAGGCGCCGTGGTGGCTCAGCTCGTCGAACTGGGCGAGGCGAGCGCGGAGGTCGGCGAGTTCCTCAGGCGACAAAGACGTCTGCGCGGCCAACTCCTCGCGCGGATCCGGCCCCTCGACCAGATGGAACCGGATCAGGAACGTCGGCATCGACTCCTCACCACGCAACCGCCGCCGCACATCCTTCGCGTTGCGGCGGTCGGCCAGAGCGACCTCGGCATCGGTGTCCGCGATCAGCTCAGGGTTGACCGTGCGGATGCTGTCGATCTGGATCCGGCCCGCGTTCGTGCGGTAGATCCGTCCCTCGACCACCCGCGGCTCGGCCCAGCGCCGATAGGCGACGGTGATCTTCCCGTCCGCGACCCCGTCGCGATCCGATCCTGCGAACAACATGGCTAGGTCCTTTCTGGTAAACCAGCGCCGTAGCGAGGAGGTGCTCGGTGCGGTAGCTCGGCGTGCGGGGGCGAAGGTCTCGATGCGGAGCATCGTGGCCTTCGGTCCCGTGCGGCGAGGTGCCGTGCCGAGTGCCCCGCAGTAGGCGCTGGTTTACCAGACAGGGCCTAACTCCCCAACGCCTTCGCGACCAGTGGCGCCAGCGCGCGGAGCGCCTTGCCGCGGTGGCTGATCGCGTCCTTCTCCTCGACGGACAGTTCCGCCGTGGTCCGGTCGTACCCCTCGGCCTGGAACAGTACGTCGTACCCGAACCCGCCGGTGCCACGCATCGAGCGGATCACCGACCCGCGCATCTCGCCGATCACGACCTCGTCCTCGGCATCCGGCCGGACGAACGCGACCGCCGCCACGAACGACGCCCCGCGCCGCTCGTCCGGAACGTCCTCCAGCTGACCGAGCAGCAGCACGTTGTTGGCGTGATTGTCCTTCGCCGGCCCGGACCAGCGCGCCGACAGCACGCCGGGCATCCCGTTCAGCGCGTCGACGCAGATGCCGCTGTCGTCCGCGATCGACGGCAGCCCGGTCGCCTTGAGCGCCGCGTGCGCCTTGAGCAGTGCGTTCCCCTCGAACGTCGGCTCGGTCTCGGCCGGTTCGTCGTACGGTGGCACGTCGCCGAGCCCGAGCACCTCGATGCCGGGCACGATCGGCGTCAGGATCCGCCGCAGCTCCTCCAGCTTCTTCTTGTTGTTCGACGCCAGCAGGACCCGACTCATGCCAGCGCCTCCTGCTGCAGCTTGGCCAGGTCGGCGCAGCCCGCGACGCCCAGTGAGAGCAGGCTGTCCAGCTCGGCGCGGTCGAACGGCGCGCCCTCGGCCGTGCCCTGCACCTCGATGAACTTGCCTTCGCCGGTGATCACCAGGTTCATGTCGGTCTCGGCGCGGACGTCCTCCTCGTAGCAGAGGTCCAGCATCGGGGCACCGTCGATGATCCCTACGGACACCGCCGACACCGTCCCGGTCAGCGGCTCGCTCTTCAGCAGCTTCTTCTCGCGCAGGAACGACACCGCGTCCGCGAGCGCGACGTACGCGCCGGTGATCGCCGCGGTCCGCGTCCCGCCGTCGGCCTGCAGTACGTCGCAGTCCAGCAGGATCGTGTTCTCCCCGAGCGCCTTGTAGTCGATCACGGCCCGCAGCGAGCGCCCGATCAGCCGGGAGATCTCGTGCGTGCGGCCGCCGATCCTGCCCTTCACCGACTCGCGGTCCGAGCGGGTGTTGGTGGCCCGCGGCAGCATCGCGTACTCCGCGCTGACCCAGCCGAGCCCCGACCCCTTCCGCCAGCGCGGCACGCCCTCGGTCACACTCGCCGCGCACAGCACCCGGGTCCGCCCGAACTCGACCAGCACCGAGCCCTCGGCGTGGTCGAGCCAGTTCCTGGTGATCGTCACCGGGCGGAGCTGGTCAGCGTTACGTCCATCGATACGGGCCATGAATCAGACCCTAGGGCATGAGTGCCGATTCCCTGCAGTCGCGAGCAGGTGCTCGGCGGAGTGCCTCGGTGTGCTTGAGCAGAGGGTTCGATGCGGAGCATCGTGCCCTCTGCTCAAGTGCAGCGAGGTGCCCGCCGAGTGCCGCGCAGCACGCAGGGAATCGGCACTCATGCCCTATGCCTCCAGACGCTGGACCTCCGCATTGGAAGGCGGGAGCACGACGGCCGCCGGTGGGAGATCGAGCGACGGCGGGAGGACGAGCGACGGGCGGCTCGGTGGCCGGACCTGCGTGACCGCCATCCTCGCCGCCCACGGCAGCAGGTCGTTGGCCCTGCGCCCGACCCACGGCACGCCCTCGCGCACCAGCCACATCGTGTCCGCCCAGCGACTCGGCGGCCGGTACACACAGTCCAGCTCCGGGCGTACGTCGATCGGCAGCCCGCGGATCGCCAGCTCGTCGGCGAACGCGCGGGCGAGCTTGCGGTGCCCGCGCTCCCCCGGATGCAGCCGGTCGATGCTCCAGAAGTCCCGGCGGTACACCTCGGGGTAGTCGGCCATGTCCAGCCGGATCCCGCCGTACCGCGCGTGCAGGTTGTCGAACACGACGTTGACCTGCTCGATCCGGTGCCACAGCGGCCGCCGCAGCCATTTCGGCAGACCGAACACCTTGCCGTGGTCGTGGAACCTGACCGTCAGCAACAGCGCGCCGCGGGCGGTCAGCTCGTCCGCGATCTGGTGCAGGTGGTCACGGATCCGGCCGGCGTCGAACGTGGATCGCAGGGTGTCGTTCACCCCGACGATCAAGGAGGCGATGTCGATCCGGCCGTCGGCCAGGGACATCGCCTCAGGCAGTTGCTCGGTCGCGACGATCGGCACGGTGGCGCCGCTGGTCGCGAAGTTGGAGAACGTCACACGGTGGGAGCTGGCCAGGGAGTCGGCGAGCAGCGAGGCCCAGCCCCGCCACCCCTCGCCCGGGCGCGCACCGGCACCGGACAGGTCGGTTGTACTGCTGCCGTTCATCGGGTCCCCGACCCCTACGGTGGTCGAGTCCCCCAGTGCCACGTAGTGGAGGCTCACATTCCGCCATGGTGGGCGCACGGAGCGAGACTGTGATGTTCGGCGGATGACGAGTGGGGCAACGTCATGGCAAAGGCAGGTGATTGAGGATCAGAACTGCTCGGAGTTAGGCTTCTGGAAACAACTATGTGCAGGAGTTGGCTGGTATGAGTGATCTTCGGTTTGGCGTGGTGGGACTCGGGGCCCGGAGTCGGATCGCGCAGTACGCGCACCGCCCCGGCGAGGGGTCGGAGGTCGTGGCCGTCGCCGACCCGTCCGCGCCCCAGCGGGACGCAGCCCTGGAGTTGTACCCGCAGGCATCGGCGTACGCCGACCACAACGAACTGCTGGAGCAGAAGCTCGACGGGGTCTTCCTGACGACGCCGGACGACCTGCACGAGGGGCCGGCGATCGACTTCCTCCGGGCCGGTGTCAACGTCTTCGTGGAGAAGCCGCTGGCGATCACCACCGAAGGCTGCGACCGCGTGCTGCAGGCGGCGTACGACTCCGGCGCGCGGCTGTACGTCGGCCACAACATGCGCCACATGTCCGTCGTGCTGACGATGCGCAAGCTGATCCAGGACGGCGCGATCGGCAACGTGAAGGCGATCTGGTGCCGGCACTTCGTGGGCCACGGAGGCGACTTCTACTTCAAGGACTGGCACGCCGACCGCAGCCGGACCACCGGACTGCTGCTGCAGAAGGGTGCCCACGACATCGACGTGATGCACTGGCTCGCCGGCGGCTACACGACCCGGGTGAACGCGATGGGCGCGCTGACGCTGTACGGCGGCATCACCGACCGGCAGGATCGCTCGGGCCAGCGGTTCAAGGATTTCGTGTCCAACGACAACTGGCCGCCGCTGGAGCAGAAGGGCCTGGCTCCGGTGATGGACGTCGAGGACATCTCGCAGGTGAACCTGCTGCTCGACAACGGCGTGCTGATGAACTACGAGCAGTGCCACTACACGCCGGACTACTGGCGCAACTACACCGTCATCGGCACGCACGGCCGGCTGGAGAACTTCGGCGACACGGCGGGCGGTGTGGTGAAGGTCTGGAACAGCCGTCGGTCGGGGTACCGCGAGGACGCCGACCAGGTCGTCGAGATCGCCGGCGAGACCGACCACCACGGCGGCGCTGACCCGCATCTGGTCGCCGAGTTCGTGAACTTCGTCCGCGATGGCGGCGCGACGCTCACCTCCCCGATCGCCGCCCGCGCCGCGGTCGCCGCCGGTTACGCCGCAACCCAGTCGCTCCGGGCGAACGGCGTACCGCAGGACATCCCGCCGCTCGACCCGGCCCTGGTCAGCTATTTCGACAATGGCCAGACGCGCTGAGTGCTAATATCCACGACGTGACCTGGTACGCCGCTATGCGAATGCTGAGCCCTCGATGCGGGAGGATCTCAGCGGCGTAGGCACGTGTGCTTGCAGCGAGAGGCCCCCGATGTCGGGGGCCTCTTTCGTTTCCCACGAAACTGCAACCACCAGGAGCCTGAGCTATGTACCCGATCACCTACATCACCGACTGTCATGACGGCAACGCCCGCGCCAGACTCAGCACCCGGATCGGCGCCCTGTTCGGCCAGTCGCCGACCATCGTCGCCGCCGACGGGCCCGATCCGGAGTCGTTCGCCGCACTGACCCTGCTCGACTGCCTCCTCGCCACCGCGTCCCTGGGCGAGGACGGCCAACCGACGATCACGCTGCTCAACATCGCGCCGCGCGACGGCGTCTGGCCGAACGGCGTACCGTTCTGCTTCTTCTGGCACGGCAAGCACCTGATAGCGAGCACCTTCAACGCCCGAGCACTCTCTTTGGTACGCCGTGGGCTCGGCATCAGCCATGTCTACGTCACGGATATCCGCGAGGCCGTGACCGCGGCCGGATTCGCACCGGGCGAGATCGAGAAGATCGCCGGCACGCAGTTCCGCAGCCTTTGGTACCTGCCGTTGCTGGCGAAATGGGTCGCCGACGGTCGCGCCGTACCCGCCGTCGAGACCGCCATCCCGGAAACCCGCGACGAGGACCCGGTCGTTGCCGTGGTCGACAACTTCGGCAACTGCAAGCTCGACCGCGATCTCGGACTCACCCCCGGCGAGGTCGTGACTGTTGCCCAGGGCAAGGACGTGACCTGCTACCCACACCTGACCGCCGTACCGCGGAACACGCCCGGCCTCATCCAGGGCAGCTCCGGCGCCGGTTTCACCGAGCTGGTGATCCGCGGTGGCTCCGCGGCCGCCGCCTTCGGTCTGCGGCCAGGCGATCCGTTGTCCGTGCAGGTCGCCGAGCAGGTGGCCTGACTACGGTTCGAGCCGGAGCCCGCCGAGCTGGTCGAAGGCGCGATCCAGCGTCTCGAGGTACTTCGGGAGCGGACCGTCGACCTCCAACTGCTGGTACGTCGCCAGCACGACACCGACGACCGCCCCGGCCCAGGCCCGGACGGCGATGTCGTCGGGGGCCCGGCCGGTGCGTTCTGCTGCGAGGGAGGCCAGCAGGTCGATGCCTTCGTAGAGCTGGTCGAGCATCCGCACACGCAGTTCGGAAGCATTCATCACCAGCCGCTGCCGTTCGGCCTCGAGCGCCCACTCGTCCTCGGTCAGGGTGTCGAGGCTCTGCCGGATCGAGGCACGGAGTGCCTCGGTCGGACTCAGTTCGGCCGGCTGATTGCGGAACAGCTCGATCATCATCGGGTCGAGCCGGTCGAGGACGATCGTGTCCTCCTTGGTCGGGAAGTACCGGAAGAACGTCGCCGGCGAGATCTCGGCCGCGGCGGCGATCTCCTGCACGGTCGTCTCGGCGTACCCCTGGTCCCGGAACAGCCGCAGGGCATGCTCCTGGATCGCCGCCCTGGTCTTGGCCTTCTTCCGTTCCCGCAGCCCGCTCATGCTCCGATTGTGACAACTTCCTGGTCGGCAACCGCGGTACGGCGTGGCAGAAAGGCGAGCGCGAGCCCGATCGAGGCCACCGCGAGCCCACTGCAGGCCCACAGCGTCACGTCCATGCCGTTGACGAACGCCGCTTGCGCCGAGCGCGTCAAGCCGGGCGAGCCGATCGCGATCGCGGCCGATGCGCTGTCGCGGGCCACGTCCGCGGCCGCGGGCGGCAGTCCGCTGACGTCGAGATGACTCCGGTACGCCGCGTTGAGCACCGTCCCGAGGATCGCCACCCCGAGCGTTCCGCCGACCTGCCGGGACGCCTGGATCAGCGCGGACCCGGACCCGCTCCGCTCGATCGGCAAGGCCGCCAGCGCCAACCCGTTCATCGGCGGCAAGGTGAATCCGATGCTGACCCCAACCAGGCTCACCCAGACCGCGGTGAATCCGTAGCCATCGCCGACGTTCGTGAACGCCCCGATCACCAACCCGGCCAGCATCAACGAGAACCCGATCACCACGGTCACCCGCGCTCCGACCCGCTCGAGCAGCCGCTCGGCCACCTTCGCGCCGATCAGCATCCCACCGATGATCGGCAGCAACCTCAGCCCGGCCTGGAACGCGTCCGCGCCCTGTACAGCCTGGAACAACTGCGGCAACACGAACAGCAACCCCACCAAGGCGAACGAGGCCAGCGTCGCGAGCACAGTCCCCCAAGTGAACCCCGGCGACCTGAACAACTTCAGGTCGATCAACGGATCCGCCGTACGCCGGGCCCACGCCCAGAACGCGGTCAGGAACACCACTCCGCCCGCGATCCCGCCGAGTGCCCACGCCGAACCCCACCCGTGTTCTCCAGCCGCGATGAAGCCGTAGGTCAGCGCGACCAGCCCGGCCGCGGTGAGAAGAATCCCCGGCACATCGATCCGCCGCGATCGGTGACCGGCCATCGCCGGGATCAGCAGGGCCACTGCAACTAGTCCGATGGCAACTAGTGGCAGGTTGATCAGGAAGATCGAGCCCCAGCGGTAGTGATCCAGCAACCAGCCGCCGAGCAGCGGACCGAGCGGGATTCCGATCGAGTTCGCCATCAGCCAGATCGTCATCGCCCGCTGCCGCTCCTCCGGGGCGAACAGCAGGTTGAGCAACGACATCGACAGCGGGATCAGGAACGCCGATCCGACGCCGAGTGCCGCGCGAGCCGCGATCAGCTGGCCCGGCGTGGTCGCGAACGCGCAGGCCGCCGACGCCAGCCCGAAGACGACGAGCGCGCCGAGCATCAGCCGCTTCGGCCCGAACCGGTCGCCGAGCAGGCCGGCCGGGAGCAGCAGCGAGGCGAGCACCAGCGTGTAGGCGTTCGCGAACCACTGGAGCTGACTGGTCGACGCCTTCAGATCGGTGGCCAGCGTCGGCAGCGCGACGTTCAGCACGGTCAGGTCCAGCCCGATCACGATCAGGCTGATGGACATCGCACCCAGCGCCCACCACCGGCGCGGGTCGAGGGTCGTTGCGGTCATGACAAGACACCTTTCTGAGATCAACTCTAATTTGAGAGTAGATCTCAGAATTATCCGATGTCTAGCCCCGCCCAGCCGCCAGACCGGTCAGCACATGCTCGAGACTCCGCGCGAACAGCCGGTCGAACCGGTCGGCCGCATGCGGCGTCTCGGCCTCGATCATCATCCGGCTCAAGTGCGGGTAGTCGCCGCTCCCGATGACCTGTTCGGCGTACTGCTGCGACTGCTTGGTCAGCCAGCCCGCCATCGTCGACCCCGCCTCACGCTCGGTCAGCTCCTCCATCGCGTGACCGCGAACGAAGGTCAGCAAGGTCGCCGCCTGCGCCAGCACCTCGTCGGCATCCAGCCCCGGTACGTCGACGGCGGCGTACGTCGTCTCGAGCCAGGCCAGCATGTTCGGGCCGAGGACGGGCCTGGTCGCGGGGAGTCGGACGAGCCAGGGATGACGCAGCATGATGGCTCGCTGAGCGTGGGCGACCGCCGCCAGGTCGACACGCCAGTCGCCGGTCGGAACCGGCGGCCGGCCATCAGCCATCGCCCGGTCGACCATCAGGTCGAAGAGCTCGTCCTTACCGTCGACGTACCGGTAGAGCGAGGTCGTGCCGGTGCCGAGCTCGGTCGCGACGCGCCGCATCGACACCGCCGCGAGCCCTTCGGCGTCCGCGACCCGGACGGCGGCCGCGGCGATCTCCTCGCGACTGTGCGCCGGCCGCGGCCCGCGGGCGGCGCGCTCCGGGCGGAGCCAGATCGGTGGTCGGTCCATGGGCAGGAGTTTACTGCGCACGCTGTTCGCAGTACGGTTACTGCGTACGGTGTGCCCGTGTTTTGGGGAGGACGGATGTATCGCAAGGGGGCTGTGGTGTCGGCCGACGGCACGACGATCGGCTTCCGGCAATTCGGAAGCGGGCCGGGGGTGATCCTGCTGCACGGGTCGATGCTCGCCGCGCAAGACTTCGTGAAGCTCGCCGAAGCGCTGGCGGACGACTTCACCGTCACCGTGCCGGACCGCCGAGGACGCGGTCTGAGCGGTCCACATGGCGTCGACTACGCGATCGAGCGCGAGGTCGAGGACCTGCAGGCGCTGCTGAAGGAGACCGGAGCGTCGCGGGTCTTCGGCCTGAGTTCGGGTGCGCTGATCGGCCTTCGTACGGCGCGCGTGACGCCGGCCATCGAGAAGCTCGCGCTCTACGAGCCGCCGCTGTCCATCGACGGTTCGGTCCCGGTCGACTGGGTGCCGCGGTATCGCCGCGAGCTCGCCGACGGCAGGATCGCGGCGGCGCTGGTGAGCGTGCTCAAAGGTCTCGAAGCGGATCGGGTGTTCCGCACGCTCCCGCGGTTCGTCCTCGTCCCGCCGATGAACCTCGTCTTCCGGTTCCAGCGCAAGGCCAAGGGCGACGACGTACCGATCCCGGACCTTGTCCCGACGATGTCCGCCGATATGCAGCTCGTCGCGCAACTCGCGGACACGACCGACGACTACGCGACGATCGCCGCCGACGTTCTCCTGCTCGGGGGATCGCGCAGCCCGACGTACTTCGGGCGCGCGTTGGAGGCACTGACCGGCGTACTGCCCCACTCGAAACGGGTCACGATCCCGAAGCTCGACCACTCCGGCCCCACGGACGACGGCGGCCCGGCGGAGGTCGCTCAGTCCCTACGCACCTTCTTCGCCTGACACGACGCGTCAGATGTCGAAAACGGCGTGGGGGGTGGCGATCTCGACGGGGCCGGAGAACGTACGGCGGGCGTTCTCGGCCTGGGTGACGCGGTCGTACCACGGTGGGACGTGGGTGATCACAAGCCGTTTCACGGCGGCCTTCTTCGCATGCTCGCCCGCATCCGCCGGCGTCAGGTGCAGGTCGATCGGGTTGTGCGGGTCGTTGTCCGGCAGCGCCGCTTCGGACAGCAGCACGTCGGCGCCGCGGGCGAGGTCGACCAACGCCTCGTTCGGCCCGGTGTCGCCGGTGTAGACGAGCGACTTGTTGCCATGCTCAACGCGGATCGCGTACGCCGGCACCGGATGCACCATCGGCGCGGTCCTGATCGTGAACGGCCCGACGGTCTGAACTTCCTGCCAGGCATGGAAGTCCAGTTGCTCCTCCATCCCGGGATCGAGCGGCAGGTCGTAGGCGAGCGCCATCCGCTGCGCCGTCCCGGGTGGGCCGAAGACGGGGATCCGCGGGATCGGCGCGCCCGGCGCGTACTTCGCCGCGACGTACAGCCCACACAGATCCATGCAGTGGTCGGGATGCAGGTGGGACAGGCCGATCGCCCCGATCTCCGGCACGGCGAGGTGCCGCTGGAGCGAACCGAGCGCACCGCTGCCGAGATCCAGGATCAGGTTGAACCCGTCGGCAGTGACCAGATAGCTCGAGGCGGCCGAGTCCGGCCCGGGCACGGACCCGGAGCAACCGATCACGGTGAGCTTCATACCTGGAACACTACCGGCGAGTTCCGACGTTTGCAGGCAGCGCCGACGCGTCGATCCGCCTGCCACACAGGCGTTCCGCGATTGACCGATGCCGCCGACAACATCCGGGTGCGACCCAGGTCACACTTCAGCGAACCCAGGCGAACTGGTCGACGCTGGACAGCACCGGCCCGAGGAACCGCGAGCCGATCGCCGCGAACTCGTCCGGGCTGCCGGTCGTGACGAAGCGGTGCTGCGGAGCCGGCAGGTCGTCCGGGCGGAGCAGGCCCGTTTTCGTCAGCACGCTGTAGACGTCCTTGGCGCATTCGTCCGCGCTGCTGACCAGGGTGACGTTGTCGCCCATCACGTACGAGATCACGCCGGTGAGCAGCGGGTAGTGCGTGCAGCCGAGGATCAGCGTGTCGACGCCGGCCTCGACCATCGGGTCGAGGTACTCGTGCGCGGCCTCGATCAGTTCGGGCCCGGACGTCACGCCGGCCTCGACGAACGGCACGAACTTCGGGCACGCCTGCGTGAACAGTTCGATCTGCGGCGCCGCGGCGAAACCGTCTTCATAGGCAAGCGATTGAGCTGTTGCCCTGGTGCAGATCACGCCGACACGCTGATTGCGCGTCGCGGCAACGGCTCGCCGGGCCGCGGGCAGGATCACCTCGACGACCGGTACGTCGTACCGCTCGCGGGCGTCACGCAGCATCGCGGCGCTGGCGGAGTTGCACGCGATGACGAGCATCTTCACACCTGCCTCGACCAGGTGATCGAGGCACTCGAGCGCGTACTCACGCACCTCGGCGATCGGCTTCGGACCGTACGGCTGGCGGGCCGTGTCGCCGAGATACAGGATCGGTTCGTGCGGCAACTGATCGAGAACCGCGCGGGCGACGGTGAGTCCCCCGAAGCCTGAATCGAAGATCCCCACCGGTGCGTCTGCCACGGGTGAAAGCTTATACAGGTCCGCGGACGGGCAGACCCGAAGGGAGCCTTACCTAACCTCACCAGAAGACACGCCGAGGTTATCCACATCTTTACGTTATGGAATTGCCTTTTCGCGTGATGCGCGCCACTCTGGAGCGATGTTTGTTCGACCGCCCCTCGTGACGCCATGAACCTGGCGCACCACTTCGCGGTGGTACTGGGCACCGCACCAACTCCACAGCCTGACCACGTGACCGCCGCAGGACAGGCGGCCAACCAGGCCTCGGATTCGAACACGAGCACTGCCGCAGACGTGCTGACGGCCATCGGGCCGACCGGCATGCTGCTGCTGCTCCTGATGGCGGCGTTCGCGCTGTACGTCGTCTCACTGTCCCTGCACCCGAACGCGAAATGCGGCCGCTGCAAGGGTGCCGGCCGGCACCACGGCAGCGTCTTCAGCTACGCCCAACGCCCGTGCAACAGCTGCAAGGGCCGCGGTATCCAGCCCCGACTGGGCCGCAGGCTCTTCTTCAAACAACAGTAGGCAGACATGACGTAATTGCCTGAGGCAACACTCAGGCCCAGAGCTGGCCTTCGAGGCGGTCTTCGGCCTCGTCGATCGTGCCCTCGTAGGCGCCGGTCGACAGGTACTTCCAGCCGCCGTCCGCGACCACGAACGCGATGTCCGCGGTCTCGCCGTCACGCACGCACTTGGCCGCCTGGCCGAGCGCGGCGTGCAGGATCGCGCCGGTCGAGATACCCGCGAAGATGCCTTCGTTGTCGAGCAGCTCGCGCACCCGGCGGACGGCGTCGCGCGGGCCGACCGAGAAGCGGGCGTCGATCAGCGTCTCGTCGTACAGCTCGGGGACGAAACCCTCGTCGAGGTTGCGCAGGCCGTAGACGAGTTCGCCGTACCGCGGCTCGGCGGCGACGATCTTCACCTCGGGCTTGTGCTCGCGGAAAAACCGGCCGGCGCCCATCAGCGTGCCGGTCGTGCCGAGGCCGGCGACGAAGTGCGTCACCGACGGCAGGTCCGCGAGGATCTCGCGCGCGGTGCCGTCGTAGTGGGCGAGGGCGTTCGACGGGTTGCCGTACTGGTACAGCATCACCCAGTCCGGGTGGTCCTCCGCGACCTGCTTCGCGACCCGGACAGCCTCGTTGGATCCGCCCGCGGCCGGCGACGAGATGATCTCGACGCCCCACATCCGCAGGATCTGGCGGCGCTCCTCGGAGGTGTTCTCCGGCATCACGCAGACCATCCGGTAGCCGCGTAGTTTGGCGGCCATCGCCAGCGAGATCCCGGTGTTGCCCGACGTCGGCTCGAGGATCGTGTTGCCCGGGCGGAGGCGGCCGTCCTTCTCCGCGTCCAGCAGCATCCGCAGCGCGGCCCGGTCCTTGATCGAGCCGGTCGGGTTGTGGTCCTCGAGCTTGGCCCACAGGCGGACGTCACCCGACGGCGAGAGCTTCGGGAGGCCGACCAGCGGGGTGCCGCCGACCGAGTCGAGCAGGCTGTCGAAGCGCATCGTCAGACCGTGCTCGTGGAGCCGCCGGCCACCGCCGGCAGCACGACGACCACGTCGCCGTCCTTGACCTCGGTCTTCAGGCCACCGGTGAACCGGACGTCCTCGTCGTTCACGTAGACGTTCACGAACCGGCGCAGTTCCTCCGGCTCGCCCTCCACGATGCGCTCCTTGAGGCCCGGGTGGTTGCCGTTCACGTTGTCGATGAACTCGGCCAGGGTCGCGCCGTCGCCGTCGACCGCCTTCGCGCCGCCGGTGTAGGTGCGCAGGATCGTCGGCACGCGCAGCTCGATCGCCATCTCAGTCTTCTCCTTCAGGGCCATTCGCAATAGACACTGCTGTATAGGAACCAACCACGCGTACTTCTTCTTCCGTGACCTCGCCGTCGACGATCCGGTACGAGCGGAACTCGACCGGTCCGTCGTACGCCGGGGAGTCCGCACCGTCGCGCGTCGACACCAGCACGTAGTGGGCGCCCGGCTCCTGGGCGAGGTTGATGTCGGTCCGCGACGGGTACGCCTCGGTAGCGGTGTGCGAGTGGTAGATCACCACCGGCTCCTCGTCCCGCTCGCCCATCTCCTTGTACAGCCGGAGCAGGTCCCCGGAGTCGAACTCGTAGAACGTCGGCGACATCGCCGCGTTCAGCATCGGGATGAACCGGGTGGCCCGATCCGATCCCTCCGCCCCCGCAACCACACCGCACGCCTCGTCCGGATGATCCTTCCGGGCATGCGCGACGATCGCGTCGTACGTCTGTTTCTCGATGACCAGCACGACTCCACGGTACGGCGACCGCGTGACCGACCCTGCCAACCGCGAAGTCGGTCCACGATGCGGACAGCGTGTTACCAGCGGTCGTGGATCTGGGGGCGGATCAGCTCGTCGTAGGTGGCGCGGACGGCGGTCAGTTGGTCCTCGGTGAGAGGGGCGAGGGTGGCAGCGGAGATGTTGCCGGCCACCTGTTCGGGGTTGCGGGCGCCGGGGATGACGACCGAGACGCCGGGCTGGTCGAGGATCCAGCGGAGGGCGAACTGGGCCATCGTGGCACCGGCCGGGAGCCATGGCATCAGGCGTCGGACGGCTTCCAGGCCGGTCGCGAAGTCGACCCCGGAGAAGGTCTCGCCGACGTCGAAGGCCTCGCCGTGGCGGTTGTACGTGCGGTGGTCGTCGGCCGAGAACGTGGTGTGCTCGTCGTACTTGCCGGAGAGCAGACCGCTCGCCAGCGGAACGCGGGCGATGATGCCGACGCCGGCCGCCTGCGCTGCGGGGAGCACCTCGTCGAGCGGCTTCAGGCGGAACGCGTTCAGGATGATCTGCACCGACGCGACGTTCGGCCGCGCGATCGCGGTCAGGGCCTCGGCGCAGGTCTCGACGCTCACGCCGTACGCCGCGATGCGGCCCTCCTCGACCATCGAGTCGAGCGCGTCGAACACCTCGTCGTTCGAGTACACGGGCGTCGGCGGGCAGTGGAGCTGGACCAGGTCGATCGTGTCCACGCCGAGGTTCTGGCGGGAGCGGTCGTTCCACGCCCGGAAGTTGTCCAGGGTGTAGTTCTCCGGCACCTGCTCGACCCGGCGGCCCATCTTCGTCGCAACGGTCAGCCCGTCGTGTGACTTCAGCACCTGGCCGACGAGGCGCTCGCTGCGCCCATCGCCGTACACATCGGCGGTGTCGATGAACGTGACGCCGCCCTCGATCGCCGCCTGCAGTACGCCGAGCGCGTCGCTCTCGTCCACCGCGCCCCAGTCCGCGCCCAACTGCCACGCACCGAGCCCGACCACGCCCACGTCCCGACCGGTCCGTCCAAGCCTCCGCGTCTCCATGAGCGCAACCCTAAGCACTCACGCTGACCGCCAATTCGCCGCCCTCCATGTCCTCTATAACCTCCAGCGCGGTAGCCAACGTCTCGCTCATGATGAGATCACGGTGCGTCTCCACGGCAGCGGCCGTCGACGGGTCAGCGGTCACCGTCAGCCGGACCCGATCCGTCACCTCGAACCCGGCGTCCCGCCGCGCCTGCTGGATCGCGCGCACGACGTCCCGCGCGACACCCTCCGCTTCCAGATCGGGTGTGACCGTCGTGTCGAGTACGACGAACCCGCCGCCCGGCAGCAACGCGCTCGCCTCGTGCCCGTCGGCGAGCGTGGTCTCCAGCGTGTACTCGCCGTCCCGCAATTCGATGCCGCCAGCAACTACTACGCCGTCGGCGGAAACCGACCAGTCGCCGCTCTTCGATGCCTTGATCACCTGCTGTACGTCGCGACCGAGCCGCGGGCCGGCTGCGCGCGCATTCACCGTCAACTGCTGCGAGACCGGCGCATCGACCGCATCAACCGAGGTCAGTACGACGTCCCGGACGTTGACCTCGGCGGCGATCAACGGCACCAGGGCCCGCAGGTCAGCGGACGTCGCCACGGTGAGCTTGAGCAGCGGCTGCCGAGCCCGGATCCCGCTCGCCTTCCGGATCGACGACGCCACCGAACACACCTCACGGGCGCGCTCCATCCGCTCAACCAGCTCCGGATCGGCCGGGAGTTCGGCGTACGACGGCCAGTCGGTCAGATGCACCGACCGTTCCCCGGTCAGCCCGCGCCAGATGTCCTCGGTCACCAGCGGGAGAAGCGGCGCCGCCGTACGGCACAGGACCTCGAGGGCGGTGTAGAGCGTGTTGATCGCGTCCTGCGAGCCGGACCAGAAGCGGTCCCGGGAGCGGCGGATGTACCAGTTGGTCAGAACCTCGGTGTAGCTCTGGACTGCGTCACAGGCCGACGCGATGTCGTAGCGGTCGAGATGGGTCTGGACGTCGACGACGAGCGTGCGGAGGCCCGCGAGGAGGTAGCGGTCCAGGACGTGCGGCGACGTCGTCGACCACCTGCCGGACACGCCGGCGGCGTTGGCGTAGAGCGTGAAGAAGGACCAGGCGTTCCACAGCGGGATCAGGGTTTGGCGGACGCCGTCGCGGATGGCCTGCTCGGTGACGACGAGGTTGCCGCCGCGCAGGATCGGGCTCGACATCAGGAACCACCGCATCGCGTCGGCGCCGTCGCGGTCGAAGACCTCGGTGACGTCCGGGTAGTTCCGCAGCGACTTGCTCATCTTCTGCCCGTCGTTGCCGAGCACGATCCCGTGACTCAGGCAGGACCGGAACGCCGGCCGGTCGAACAACGCCGTCGCCAGCACGTGCATCGTGTAGAACCAGCCGCGCGTCTGCCCGATGTACTCGACGATGAAGTCGCCCGGGAAATGCTCCTCGAACCAGTCGGTGTTCTCGAACGGGTAGTGCACCTGCGCGAAACTCATCGACCCCGAGTCGAACCACACGTCCAGCACATCCGGCACCCGCCGCATCGTCGACCGGCCGGTCGGGTCGTCCGGGTTCGGCCGGGTCAGCTCGTCGACGTACGGGCGATGCAGATCGCGGACCTCCACCCCGAAGTCCCGCTCCAGCTCCTCGATCGAGCCGTAGACGTCGATCCGCGGGTACGCCGGATCGTCCGAGCGCCAGACCGGGATCGGCGAGCCCCAGAACCGGTTCCGGCTGATCGACCAGTCACGCGCGTTCGACAGCCACTTGCCGAACTGCCCGTGCTTGACGTGCTCCGGCACCCAGGTGATCTGCTCGTTCAGCTCGACCATCCGGTCGCGGATCCGGGTCACCTCGACGAACCAGCTCGAGACCGCCTTGTAGATCAGCGGATTCCGGCACCGCCAGCAGTGCGGGTAGCTGTGCACGATGCTGTCCTCGCGCACCAGGGCCCCGGTGGCGCGCAGGTCGCGGATGATCGGCCGGTTCGCCTCGAAGACATGCAGACCTTGGTACGGCGGAACGACCGCGGTGAAATGCGCCGCGTCGTCGACGGTCAGCACCGTGGGGATCCCGACGGCGTCGCAGGCCAGCTGGTCCTCCTCGCCGTACGCCGGTGCCATGTGTACGACGCCCGTGCCGTCGTCGGTCGTCACGTGGTCGGCCGCGATCACCTGGAAGGCGTTGTCGGTCCCGGCGAGGAAGTCGAACAGCGGGGTGTAGTGAAGGCCGATCAGGTCCGTGCCCTTCAGGCGCCGGACGACGTCGGCGTACCCATAGGCAGCCAACCGAGCCTCAGCGAGAATCGTCTCCCGGCCGTCAACCAGAACAACCGCGTAGTCGACGTCCGGCCCCACAGCCATCGCCAGATTGCTGGGCAGCGTCCAAGGCGTCGTCGTCCAGGCCAGCAGCCGCTCACCCGTCTCGAGCTCGACGGCGACCGTGACCGACGGGTCCTGGCGCGGTTGGTAGACGTCGTCGTCCATCCGCAGTTCGTGGTTGGACAGCGGCGTCTCGTCGTTCCAGCAGTACGGGAGGACGCGCAGCCCTTCGTACACCAGGCCTTTGTCGTAGAGGGTCTTGAACGCCCAGATCACCGACTCCATGTAGTCGGGGTTGAGCGTCTTGTAGTCGTGCTCGAAGTCGACCCATCGCGCCTGGCGAGTCACATACGAACGCCACTCGTCCGTGTACTTCAGCACTGACGCGCGACAGGCATCGTTGAACTTCGCGATGCCCAACTGCAGGATCTCCGCCTTCGTCTTCAGCCCGAGCACCCGCTGGGCCTCCAGCTCGGCCGGCAGCCCGTGCGTGTCCCACCCGAACCGCCGCTCGACCCGGTGCCCGCGCATCGTCTGGTACCGCGGCACGACGTCCTTCACGTACCCGGTCAGCAGGTGCCCGTAGTGCGGCAACCCGTTGGCAAACGGCGGCCCGTCGTAAAAGACGAACTCATCCTCACCTTTCAGCGACGCCCGAAAAGTCCCGTCCCCCTCCCAGTACTCGAGCACCCCACGCTCAATCCCAGGAAAGTCCGGCGCCCCAACCCTCGGATAGCTCACCTAGCGCATGTTATGCAGCAACGCCGATTGGAGGTATCCGAGCCAGTCGTAGAGGTCGTAGGTGAGGCGGCGGGGGTCGTCGTCGGGGAGTTTCTCCCAGGTGGAGTAGTCCTCCTCGTCCTTGATGTCGAGGCGAGTGCCGATCGCCAGCCTCAGGTCGTTCAACGCGCGGAGCCACGAGAGCTGCTCGTCGGGCTCCAGCGCGATCTCGTCGGCGCCGGACTCCTCGAGGGCCGACAGGACCCGTTTCGCGTCGGTGACCTTGCCCTCGCGCAGGCCGCGCTCGGTGAAGCGGCGGAACTCGGCCGAGGCCAGATCATCGGTCTTGTAGGCGTCCGGCAGCAGGCGCTGCAGTACGACGTCCTCCGGCGGCGAGGTCGGCCCGTCCGACTCCAGCAGCGCCGCGAGCGGGTCCGACGATTCGGCGGAGCGCGGCGGCAGGCCGTCGTACAGGAGCTCGACGAGGTTGCGGAGCAGGTTCGCCAGGATGTCCGCCTCGTGTTCGGCAAAGCTGACGACGACGGTCTTGCGGCGCTTGCGGAACCGGGTCACGACTTCTCGCAGGTGGCCCACAGGCCGTAGGAGTGCATGGCTTCCACGTCGCGTTCCATCGCTTCCCGGTTGCCGTTCGAGACCGCGGACTTGCCTTCCTGGTGCACCTGCAGCATCAGCTTCTCCGCCTTCTGCTTGGAGTAGCCGAAGTACGTCTGGAACACGAACGTGACGTAGTCCATCAAGTTCACCGGATCGTTCCAGACGATCGTCATCCAGGGCGGGCTCAGCTGGATCGCCTCCGTGACCTCGGGGCTGTCCAACTCGCTCGGTGCGGTGCTCACCTGTCCATTCTCCCCATCATCGGTCCGAGTCTCGCAATAGGCTGCCCTTGTGACAGACACCGCGCCCTACTCGACGGCGCTCCTCACGGACCACTACGAGCTGACGATGCTGCAGGCCAGCCTGGCCGACGGCACGGCGCAACGCCGCTCGGTCTTCGAGCTGTTCGCCCGCCGCCTGCCGGACGGCCGCCGGTACGGCGTGGTGGCCGGCGTGAACCGGCTGCTCGACGCGCTCGAGCGGTTCCGTTTCGACGAGCAGACGATCGCCTTCCTGGCCGATCGCGGCGTCGTTGACCAGGCTACCCGGGACTGGCTGGCGGACTACCGGTTCACCGGCGACATCTCCGGCTACGCCGACGGCGAGATCTTCTTCCCGGGCTCCCCGGTCCTGGTGGTCGAGTCCTCGTTCGCCGAGGCAGTGCTCCTGGAAACCGTTTTCCTGTCGATCCTGAACCACGATTCGGCGGTCGCCTCGGCGGCGTCGCGGATGACCTGGTGGGCCGGCGGTCGGCCCTGTATCGAGATGGGCTCGCGGCGTACCCACGAAGAGGCCGCGGTCGCGTCGGCCCTGGCGGCGTACATCGCCGGCTTCACCGCGACCTCGAACCTCGAGGCAGCCCGCAGGTACGGCATCCCCAGCACCGGTACGGCGGCGCACTCGTTCACGCTGCTGCACGACCGCGAGCGGGACGCGTTCCGGTCGCAGGTCGAAGCGCTCGGCAAGGGAACCACACTGCTGGTCGACACGTACGACGTCGCGGAGGCGGTCCGGACCGCGATCGAGCTGACCGGGCCCGACCTGGGCGCGGTCCGGCTGGACTCGGGCGACCTGCCCTCGCTGGCCGGTCAGGTCCGTGAGCTGCTCGACTCGCTCGGCGCGACCAAGACCCGGATCATCGTGACCAGCGACCTGGACGAGTTCCAGATCGCCGCGCTGGCCCCGGCGGCCGTCGACGGGTACGGCGTGGGTACGTCGCTGGTCACCGGCTCGGGGTACCCGACCTGTGGCTTCGTGTACAAGCTGGTCGCCCGTGAGGACGAGAGCGGCACGCTGGTCCCCGTGGCGAAGAAGAGCCCGGACAAGATCTCGATCGGCGGCCGGAAATGGGCGCTGCGGCGCCGGTCGGCGGCCGGGGTCGCGGAGATCGAGCTGATCGGGGTCGGCGAGCAGCCGGTCGACGACGGCGACGACCGCGTGCTGCTGAAGCCGCTGGTCGAGGCCGGGAAGATCATCGGCCGGACCACGCCGGCGGAGTCGCAGGCGTTCCATCAGAAGGTCCGCGACGAGCTCCCCCGCTCGGCCAGCCAGCTGAGCCGCGGCGAGCCGGCCATCCCGACCGAGTACGAAGGCGACTACGACGCCCGCAACCCCTTCCTTCCCCGGAGCCATACATGAGCGCGGACCAGTGGTCACCGGATGCTCCCGCTGACGGGGCCGACGTACTGATCGCGTTGCGGTTCGCGGATCGGAACGCGCGGAAGGCGGTGGCCGAGGAGCTGGCCGGGACCGGCCTGCACACCGGGCAGGAGCTGGTGCTGGCGAAGCTGCTGCACCACGGCTCGCTCCCGGTCGCGCGGCTGGCGAAGGTGCTCGACGTCGAGGTTCCGACCGCGACCAAGACCACCCAGCGGATGGAGGCCGCCGGCCTTGTACGCCGGGTGAAGAGCGCGAGCGACGCCCGCCAGGTCGGCATCGAGCTGACCGAGCGTGGCGTCGAGCTCGCCTACACCGTCCAGGAGGTCTACGACCGTGCAGGTCGCCGGGCGCTGGCGCACCTCACCGCCGAGGACCGCCGTATCCTCCGCAACCTCCTCTGGACCATCGGCTCGACCCTCGAGGACGCCACCCAGCTCTAGCCCCGCGGCAGGAACGTGTCGAGGTACTCGTTCCGGAACTTCCCGGCCGGGTCGTACTTCGCCGCCAGCTCGATGAAATCCTTCACCTTCGGGTAGCGCTCGGCCAGGGTCGCGGCATCGGCAGCGAAGACCTTGCCCCAGTGCGGTCGTACGTCGAGGGAGGCGAGTCCCTCCTCGATCGCCGCAACGACCGGGCGGACGGCGGCCTCGTCCTGGATCCAGGTGAAATGCAGCGCGACGGTGTCACGGCCCTGGCTCGGGCTCAGCCACAGTTCGTCGGCCGCGATCGTCCGTACCTCGGACACCTGGATCACCGGCGCAAACTGGTTGCCCAGGGCCCGCAGTACCTCGAACGCCTCGGCCGCCCGCTCGCGCGGTACGAAGTACTCCGACTGCAGCTCGTCGCCGTTGCTCGGGGTGAACTCGAGCCGGAAGTGCGGGAGCCGCTCGTTCCACGGACCCGGTACGCCGCCCTGCTGGGTCGCGTAGTCGGCCGGCATCACCTTGATCGGGTGCCGCGGCCCGTCCGCGAGCCGGGCGCCCAGCCACTCGGGCGCGGGCTCGCTGAGATCACGCGACTTCCGCCAGACCATCACATCCGGGTCGACCCAGTCGGTGAACGCGCTGACGCTGTACGCGCTCCCCATCACCTCGGCGAAGTCCGACCCGAGTCGCTCCACCGGCAACCCGTCGTACACCACCTGGCTGATCTGGTACGACGGTTGTACGTCGAGCGTCATGCTCACCGTCACGCCGAGAGCGCCGAGCGAGACGATCGAGCCGGCGAAATCCTCGTCATCGCGGGTCAGCGTGACAAGCTCGCCACGAGCGTCCACGAACGTGATCGCGCTGACCGCATCGGCCAGGGGCCCGTTCCCGTCCCCGGACCCGTGCGTGCCGGTCGAGCAGGCGCCCGCCACCGAGATGTGCGGCAGCGATCCGAGGTTGTGCAGCGCGAGCCCCTGGGCCTGCAGGGCAGCTGTGATCTCGCCGTACCGCAGGCCGGCCGAGACGGTCACGCCGCGCTCGCCGACCTCGACGGTCGCGGGCAGATCCTGCACGCTCACCAGCGTGCCGGTGCTGTCGGCGATGCGGTTGAACGAGTGCCCGGTGCCGAGCACGCGCACCTTCTCCGCCGCCGCGACCAGCTCCTGCAGTTCCTCGACGGACCGAGGCCGCTGCAGTTCACTGGCGAATCTGACGTTGCCGGCCCAGTTGGTCACGCTGCTCATGGCGTCAGCCTCGCACACGCGGACACTCACGAATCCGGCAGTTCCAGCTTCTGGTCAGAGCGCCGTGATTTCATGTGCCCGATGTACGCCTTCCTGGTCGCCGCGTTCTGGTTCGTCGTCTTCGCGGTCAGCTTCCTGCGGGACCGGCGGCTGTTCAAGAACGGGATCTTCCTGGTCCTGGCGCTGATGTTCGCGGGGATCGGGATGATCTTCGTCGTCGACGCGTTCAACGGCACCGCGGCCCGCTGGCTGGTGGTGGCAATCCTCGGCCTCATCCCGCTGGCGATCGCGGTCCTCGCGGTGTTCCTGGTCGTCAACGGCATCACGATGCTCCGCCGGGAAGGCCGTCGCCTGACGAACCTGCTGTCGCTGCTCGCGGGACTGGGCATCATCGGGTTCGTCGTGTTCAGCGTGGCGGTGCAGAAGATCGGCTGGGAGCCGCTGGCGGCGCTGCGCTCGGCGCTGATCGGGGTGCTGACCTACATCGCGTTCCTGTTCGTCTGCTTCCTGGTGTACGCGTTCGTCTACAGCCGGGTCCGCTCGTCCCGGAAGGTCGACTTCGTGATCGTGCTCGGCGCCGGCCTGCGCGGCTCGCGGGTCCCGCCGCTGCTCGCGAGCCGGCTGGACCGCGGCAAGCAGGTGTACGACCGTGCGCTGCGCAGGGGCCGTCCGCCGATGATGATCACATCCGGTGGGCAGGGTCCCGACGAGGACGTGCCCGAGTCGCACGCGATGGCGTCGTACCTGATCGAGCGTGGCGTCCCGGACGAACGGATCCTGCGCGAGGACCGGTCGACCACCACGCTGGAAAACCTGACGTTCAGCCGGGCCCTGATGGTCGCGCGGTCGCCGAAGTACCGCTGCCTGATCGTGACGAACAACTTCCACGCGTTCCGCGCTGCGATGACGGCGCGCAAGGCGAAGGTCAACGGCCAGGTGATCGGCTCCCCCACCGCGGCGTACTACTGGCCGACGGCAACGATCCGCGAGTTCGTCGCGATCCTGGTCAGCCATCCGTACCTGAACGGCGGCATCTGCGTGCTGATCGCCGCGGCGGCTATCGCGCAGCACGTCCAACTGTCCAGCTAACGCAGCATCAGTACGGCGGCGACTACGCCGGCGACCACGATCAGCACCCGGAGCACCGTGGCCGGGAGCCTGCGGCCGATGTGGGCGCCGACGTACCCGCCGACGATGGATCCGGCCGCCAGCAGGCCGCTCGCGGTCAGGTTGAGGTCGGCGATGAAGACGAAGATGATGCTCGCGACGAGGTTCGCCGCGAGCAGCGCGAGTGTCTTGAGGCCGTTGACGATCCGTAGCTCCAGGTCGAGCCCGAGCCCGAGGACTGCCATCATCATCACGCCGGCTCCCGCGCCGAAGTAGCCGCCGTACACGCCCGTCAGCGCGGTGAACAGGATCGTTGCCGGTGACATCGATCGCCGCAGCCCGTGCGGGTGGCCGGACCGGGAGCGCAGCCAACGGGAGATCCAGGGCTGGACACCGACAATCAGGCAGGTGAACAGGATCAGCCAAGGCGCTGCCGCCGCGAACACGCGCGACGGCAACGCCAGCAGCAGCGCAGCGCCACCGACCGCGCCGACGGCACAGATGACCACGACGGCAATCGTCTGGTGGCGCGGCACCTCACGCAGCTCGCGCCGGTATCCGAACGCGCCACTGAGTGCGCCCGGTAACAGCCCGAGAGTGTTCGACGCGTTGGCGACCACAGGCGGGATCCCCAGCGCGATCAGCACCGGAAAGCTCAGCAACGATGCGACACCGACGGTCGAGGTCAGGATGCCTGCACCAAGCCCGGCGGCAATCACCGCCAAGTGCTCCGCGCCCGTCATGCCGACCACCCAATCACACGTCGAGCGGCCGGACGGTACGGCGGTAGGCGGGGTCCAGTCAGCGGACCTTGACCTTGGCCGTCGGGCTCGTCCGGACGTTGCGGCCGTCGCTGACCTCGAGGTGGTACGACAACCCCTGGCCGCTGGTCAGGCGCGCATCGGTTACGGTCGTCACGGTCGGCTTCGTCCAGGAGTTCGACGTACGCGACCAGCTGCCGATCCGCGTGCTCCCGCGGTACAGCAGGTAGGTGAGGGTGAGGTTGTCCCGGTCGAGCACGGTCGGGAAGCTGATCGTCACCTTGTTGGCCCGGGCGCTCGCGACCTTCGGTGCGGCCGGCCGGGCCGGGGCGGCGCCGCCCGGGGCGCTGGTGAATCGCGTCAGGCCTTCCTGCGGTACGCCGTTCACCTCGGTGAAATCGCCGCCCGCCCACAGGTCGTTGCCGCCGGAAGCGAACGCCAGCGGGCCGACGAGAGTCTCCCCACCCGCATCGGTGTTCGGGAACCACGGGCCGAGCTTGCCGGTGATCGTGCTGTAGACGAGCAGGTGATGCATCCCGGTCTTGTCCGGGAACCCGCCGTCGGAGCTGCAGTCGTGCGCGTGCGAGCCCTTGTACAGCCAGTTGCCGATCGCCTTGATCGCCTCGGTCGCACCCAGGCAGTTGCTCTGCCAGATCAGCTTGCCGGTCGTCGCGTCCGCGGCCAGCACCCCGTCGTAACAGCCGAGACCCGAGCCGGCGTTGGCCGCGAAGACCTTGTTTCCCTGGACCTCGAGGTCCTTCACCTGGCTGTCGCAGTCCTCGGACCGCGGCGGGATCGCCGCGATCGCGGGCATCGGGAGCACCGCGCCGGTCGTGGCGTTCAGCATCGCGAGCGCGTGATCGTTGCGGCCGTCGATCCGGGTGAAGCCGCCGCCGACGAACACCCGGTCGCCGTCGGTGGACACCTCGATCGCGTGGACGTCGTCGTTCGCGTCCGGGCTCCACGGCAGCAGCGTGCCGGTGCTCAGCGTGACCGCGGCGAGACGGCTGCGGTCCATCTTGTCCACCTGGCCGAACGAGCCACCGAGGTAGACCGTCTTGTCGGTGATCTTCAGTGCCGCCACCCGGAAGTTGACCACTGGGTCCCATCCCGAGACCAGCTTGCCGGTGGCCACGTTGAACATCGCCACCCGCGACCGCGGCACCCCGTCGACGACGGTGAAGTCACCACCGATCACGACCCACCGGCCGTCCGGCGACGTCGCCACACTCCACACCGGCCCGTTGACCTGCGGCGCGAACCGCGTCGGTACGCCGGTGGTCCGGTTGAGCACGACGAAGTACTTCCGCGCCACGTCGCTGACCCCGCGGGCCTTCCCCGGCGGCCGGACCCGGGTGAACAGGCCGCCCGCGAACACCAGCTCACCGGCGACGGCGACCGAGTTCACACTCGCGTTCGTCTGCCATGACGGCTGCTCCACCGACGACAACGCCGAGCCGAATCCCCGCGGCGTGCTGTGCGCACTGGGCGCACCCGCCACGGTCGCGGCCTGCACCGCCGGGCCGGACGGGACCAGCGCCGCGGCGACCACGGCCGCGCCGGTGACAACTGCCAGGACAGCCTTCTTCATGAGCGAACCCCCCTGGGCCCGCTCCGGCGGAAGATGCCGACCCATGACTCGGTGACTATGCGCCGTCAAACGATAACTGTCAGCTCACCTTGTCGCGAAACCGGCCCGCGCGTTTCAGCTCCTGGAGCGCGCGTACTCCTCGAAGCAGGACCTGGTGTCGTCCGCGAGTTGGTGGGTGGCGTCGAGCAGCCAGGTCGGTGGGAGGCTCTCGACGTGGCGGCGGGCGTCGTGGAGGTGGTGCGGGACGACGCCATGGACGTCGGCCGCGGCCCGGGCCATCGAGGTCAGGACAAGTTCGATGGCTTTCGGGCGGAGGGATTCGATCGTGATGCGTTCGACGTCCGGGGACAGGGCGCGGAGTTGCCAACCGTCGATGCGACGCATCGGGTAAGGTCCGCGGACCGCGCTCAGGACGCGGCCGTACAGGAGGTCGTCCGCCTGCGCACCGATCGGCACGAAGTCTGTGGTGAGTGGACCGACGATCTTCACCTCGCGCGCAATGTCTTTGCCAACAGCAACCATCCGCGGATGGCCGAGGGATCCGGTGCCCGCCTGGCGATGGTGCCAGGAGGCGGCAGTGATCTCGACGGCCGTCCGGACCGCGGCCGGCAGGACCGACGGGTCCGCTGGCGTGCCGTCGCGCAGCTTGCCGTAGTACCGGTCGGCGTCGGTCTCTTTGGGTACCAGCGCACGCAGGTGCTCGGCACCCGGATCGGACAGATCGACGGCGCGACCCGGTTCGGCAGTGGACCATCCGTCGAGGAGCAGGCGGCAGATCCGCTTCGGGCTGATCGCGACCTGCGGGGTCAGCACGGCCGAGACCGCGAGCCGGAGCAGGTCGAGCGCGGGTGGACCCCAGACCAGTTCGTCGAGATCGTTGACGCCCCAGCGCCGTGCGCCGCGATGGTCGAGCCAGGTCCCGAAGTTCTGGACATGCAGGTCGCCGACCGCCGGCACTTGCGGGCCGGCTAGCACGGTCGGCGCCAGCTCAGCGACCCGCTCGAGCCAGAGGTAGTACGTCCCGCGCAGGAAGCGCAGCGGATCCGCCGCGAGTTCGCGATGTTTGAGCTCGAGATCCTCCGCTACGACGGGGATCCGGCCCGCGAGCCAGCGTTCGTACGTCGCGGTCGCCGCCACCGGATCGGCCGTCATCCCGACACCGCCTTGGCCGAGACCAGACCCCGGCGTACGGCGATGCCTCCCGCGACGACGCCGGCCGCGATCGTCACCAGCGCACCGAGGATCAGCGCGGACGGCTCCCCCGGCTGGAGCACGTGCAACGTCGTACCGACCGTGGCCGCCGCAACCGGGACGCCGAGCTGTGCCGACGCCAGAACGCCGAGACTCAAGGGCTGTCTAGTGAGCATCCCGGACAGGTGACTGATCACGGCACCGAGGCCGAGCGCCGCGCCGAGGCCGATGAACTCCGGTTTCGAGATGAGCTCGCGCAGGTCGAGCGACGCCCCGAGCCACACGAAGAACACCGGCCCGAGGAACCCTTCGGTCAGCGCGAACAACTGCCGCGCCAGCCGCCGCGGCTCACCCACGGCCGCGACCGCCAGCCCCAGGACGAACCCGGCCAGCATGATCGACACATGTGTCGCCGTCGCCAGTCCGGCGAGCGCGAACAGCACAATCAGACTGACCCGCAGCTCGATCGCGAACTGGCGGTCCTCCGAGACCTTGTGCGCCCGACGCCGTGCGCCGGACCGCTCCGCCCAGTTCAGCAGCACGTACGCCACCGCACCCGCACCGATGACCGCGAGCGCACCGAGCGCCGCCCGCCCGGCGTGCGGCGGATCGATCGCCAGCGGCAGCGCCACGATGCAGGCGGCGTCCGCGATCGCGACCTGAGGCAGCAACTCGACCACCGGCCGTCCGCCGAGTCCGAGCGAGTCGACGATCGGCAGGACCAGCGCCGCGGACGAGGAGGCCATGAGTACGGCGTACAGCGCGACGTGCCCGGTGTCGAAGACCGCGTTCAGGGCGTACGCGACACCGGTCGCGACGATGCCGGTCACGACCGCGCGGAGCAGCCCGGGCCGGATCGCCTTGCGCAGGCTCTCGTCCCGGACCGGAACGTGCGTCCCGGCGACGAACATGACCAGCCCGAACCCGATATTGGCGAGGAACGTGAACTTGTCGTCGGATGCGACGAGGTACCCGAACCCGGTCTTGCCCAGGATGATGCCGGCCAGCAGCTCGCCGAGCACGACCGGGATGTGCCAACCGCGCCGCCACGCCAGCAGCGGACCGATCAGACCGACGGCAACCACCACGGCCAGCACGGTGAAGCTCACCGCAGCTCCTTTCCCCGGAGAGCGCCATTGTGCTCCCGCACGGCTGAGATTCGGCGGACGCGGACGGGTTGCGCTGCGTTTGTTAGTCGGCTAAGTTTCTGCTTAGCCGACTAATAAATACCGGAAGGACGGGTCATGGACCTGGGATTCAAGGACGCGGCGGTGCTGGTGACGGGCGGGTCGTCGGGAATCGGACGAGCGACGGCGATCGCGTACGGCGCCGAGGGGGCGCGGGTCGCGATCACCTACAACTCGCGGAAGGACGCCGCGGAGACGGTCGCGGCGGAGATCGAGGACGCGGGCGGCACGGCGTACGTCGTACCGATGGATCTCGCCGCGCCCGAGACGATCGCGGCGGCGGTCGCGTCCGTGGTGGAGCACTTCGGCGGGCTCGATGCGGTGGTCGCGAACGCGGTCGACTGGGGCAACGCCGAGTTCCACGAGCGGCCCACGAAGGTCGAGGACGGGCGGCCGGAGTGGTGGGTGCCGATCATGCGCGCCAACCTGGAGGGCAACTTCCACTTGGTTCAGCAGGTCGCTCCCGCGCTGCGGCGATCCGGACACGGGCGTCTGGTGCTGATCTCGACGGACCTGGCCGAACGCGGCCTGCCGGGTTCGTGGCCGTACAGCGCGGCCAAGGCCGGACTGCACGGGCTGGTTGCGAGCGCGCAGCACGATCTGGGTGCTGACGGCGTACTGGTCAACATCGTCATGCCCGGTATCACGCTCGAGAACGGCGAGCACAGGGTGATCCCGCGGCCCGCGCTCGAGCAGCTCGCGGCCGGGTTCAGCGCGCGGCACCTGCCGGAGACGACCGAACTCGCGGACGCGATCCTGTTCCTGACCTCGCCGCGGACGAAGGCGATCCAGGGCCAGATCCTGCGCGTCACCGGCGGGACCCTCTTACCCGCGTAACGCGCAATACAGCACGGACAGCGCCTGCACTTGTACCGTGGGCAGAGGGACTCCCCCGATGAAGGAGCGTCGCGATGGCCCGGGCACTGATCGTGGTGGATGTGCAGAACGACTTCTGCGAGGGCGGAAGCCTGGCCGTCGCCGGCGGCGCCGACGTAGCGTTCCGGATCGGCGAGCTCCTCCACCAGTGGCACGAGGCCGAGCCCGACGACCGGCAGTACGCGTACGTCGTGGCCACCCGGGACCACCACATCGATCCCGGGGACCACTTCTCCAGGGAGCCGGACTACGTCCACTCGTGGCCGCGGCACTGCGTGGCCGGGACGGACGGGGTCAGCTTCCACCCGAACCTGGACCCGCAGCCGTTCGACGCGATCTTCGACAAGGGCGAGTATGCCGCGGCGTACTCCGGGTTCGAGGGGAAGTCGCACGAAGGCGGTCACGCCCTGGCCGACTGGCTGCGCGGCAAGGGCGTGACCGACGTCGACGTCTGCGGGATCGCAACGGATTACTGCGTCCGCGCCACCGCGTTGGACGCCCGCAAGGAGGGCTTCGACACTACTGTCCTGATCAACCTGACCGCCGGCGTTGCTCCCTCCAGCACAGAACAGGCCCTGACCGACCTGCGTACGGCCGGGGTCAACGTTACCTGAGCCCTCTTATCTGACTGGCGCGCCTGGGCCCAGGGGGATTCCCAGAGCCCACCATGCCAGGAACAGCAGGGTCCACGCGATGGTCATCGACACCGCGAGTGGAACGGTGTACGACGCCAGCGTGCCTACGCCGGCGTCCTTGCGGTAGCGCTGCAGGAAGCCGAGGGCCATCACGAAGTACGGGCTCATCGGGGTGATTGCCGTCGAGCCCGAGTCGGCGATGCGGAAGAGCGCCTGCGTCGTCTCGGCGGGGACGTTGAGGAGCAGCATCATCGGGACGAGGATCGGCGCGGTGAGCGACCACATCGCCGAGCCGCTCGTCACCAGCACGTTGATCACCGTGAGCAGCGCGAGGATGCCGAGGAAGATCACGACCTTCGGAGCACCGAGTTCGCCCAGCCAGCGCGCCGACTCCGCGGACAGCAGGTCGCCGATGTTGCTCCAGTCGAAGTACGCGAGGAACTGAGCGATCGCGAAGAACAGCACCAGCACCGGCGCCATCTGCTTGATCCCCTCGGCCATCAGCTTCGGTACGTCGGCCGCGCGCTCGATCGCCTTCACGGTGACGCCGTACGTGATGCCGACGAGACCGAACAGCACGGCAACCACCATCGCGATCCCGTCCAGGAACGGGGAGTCGACGATGCTGCCGTCCTTGCCGCGCAACGGGGAATCGTGCGGCAGCAGGACGGCGCCGATCGCGGCCGCGGCGACCAGGAACACGATGCCGGCCCGGCGCAGACCCTTGCGTTCGGCAACTGATACGGACAGCTGATCCGGGTCGTCGCCGGGTGCCTCCGGATCGGCGTCCAGGTCGGTGCGCTTGCTCAGCACCAACCTGGTGACGAGTGTGATCACCAGCGCCAGCAGGATCGACGACGCGATGTTGAAGAACCAGTTCGACAGCACCGAGACGTGCGCGTCGGGATCGATCGTCTTCGCGGCCGCGGTGGTGATGCCGGCGAAGATCGCGTCGTTCGGGGTCGGGATCGGACTCGCGTCGTACCCGGATGCGATCGCGGTGTACGCCACGACGATGCCAAGGATCGGCGACCGCCCCACCGCACGGAACGCGAGCCCGCCCAGTGGCACCAGGATGATGTACGCCGCCGCGGACGCGACATGCGCCATCGTGCCGGCGAACGCGACGGCAAACACCACCATCGACGTCGGCACGCGCGACACGCTGACCCGCATCAGCGCCTGCAGGAACCCGGTCCGCTCGGCGAGGGCGACGCCCATGATCACGACCACGATCGTCGCCATCGGCGGGAACTCGGCGAAGTTCGAGATCGCCGTCGAGACGGCCATCTGCAGTCCGTCACCGGACAGCAGATTCTGTACGGCGACCTCCTTGCCGTCCTTGGGCGAGAGCACCGAGACGTCCAGCGCCGACAGGATCGCGCTGACGACGGCGAGGATCGCGGACAGGATCCAGAACAGCCAGAACGGATGCGGCAGTGCGTTCCCGACCCGCTCGATGACAGCCATCGCCCGGACCAGCCGGGGCAGCTCCCTGCGGTCGGCAGTTGTGGCCGTACTCATGAGAGCTTGTGCGCTTTGAAGAAGGCGCCGATCAACTCGTGCGCTTCGAAGGTCTGCGTCACGTAGCCCGGTCCGGAGCTGGAGTCGGAGCCCGGCCAGCTGTGCCCGCCGTCGGTGACCGCGACGTGTACGACGTCCGCCTTGCAGCCCTTGTACGTGAACTTCAGGACGTCCTCACCGAGCTGACTCGTCTTCGGATCGGGATTGCAGTGATCGCGGACCGCCCAGTCGCGGACCCAGGTCTGCATACTCGGCAGATCTCGCTCGCCGTCGCCGCCGTACGGAATCGTCGTGTCGCCGGTGCCGTGGATGTCGAGTACCGGGATCGGACGGCTCGGCGCGCAGTGCGTGCCCTCGATGTAGAACGCGCCGGACACCGGTGCGATCGCCGCGAACCGAGCGGCCATTCGGCAGGCCAGAATCCCGGTGAAGCCGGCACCGTTGGATTTGCCGGTCGCGTAGACGGCGCGCTTGTCGACGCAGTACTTCGACTCCAGGTCGTCCAACAGGTCGGCGGTGAACTTCACGTCGTCGACACCCTTGGCGGAGTACGGCGCGCCTTGCCAGGCCTGCTTGTCCTCGTCGCCGATCACACCGTTGGGGTAGGCAACGATCGCGTCGAGTTTCGACAGATCGGAGAACGCCTCGGTCTGAGCACCGGTCTTGCCACGACCGTGGTATACCAAAATAAGCGAGGACGCCTTGGAGCTCTGGTAGTTTTCCGGCACGTGCAGGCGGTAGGTACGAGTGAGACCGCCGCTCTGGATCGTGTAGTCGCCGCTCGGGGCGGCCTGCTGGCCGCAGCCCGGCGTGGTGGACGCGGCCGATGCGGTTGCCGTCGGCAACGTGGTGCCGGCGGTCACCAGGGCCGCCGACGCCAGCAGGGCGCCGATCCGCCGGGTGGTATACCAACCGGACAGGCTGAGGGTTTTCGGGCGTGCGAGATTCATCAGGGTGCCTCCTCGGGCAGGCGGCCTGCAGGCGGGCAGGCTCGCGCCTGGACCTCCCTGAGCGAAGGTCCAGTGTGATCAGGCTGAGAGCAACTCGTCGGCGAAGGCGGCTATCCGGTCGGCGGCGGTCTCCACCAGGAGACGGCCGTCCTCGGCGGTGGCGCGACGGGGGTCGCCCAGTACGCCACGCTTGTGGTACGCGTCGAACCCGACGGACAGCCGCGGTCCACGCGACTGCCGGGACAGCCGGGCTGTCGTGGTCAATTCGTCGAGCGTGGTGGCGCCCGGCTCCAGGCGATCGGCCTGAACCAGGTCCGGGGCCAGGTACAGCATCTGCGCGGTCTCCGCCTCGCCGGCGTGACCGTGTACCTCATTGACTCCTGTGATCAGGTCCGACACCACGGACGTGACCGGGGTCCACGCGAACGTGAGCTCGCTGCGGACGTACTCCTGCGCGAGCACGGACAGGGCGGGGTTGTTCCCTCCGTGCCCAGTGATCACCAGGATCCGCCGCCAGCCGTGTTCGTGCAGGCTGGCGACGACATCCCGGAGTACTTGCATGAACGTTGCCGGGGACAACGTCATGGTGCCGGCGAACGCCATGTGGTGCGGCGAGACGCCGTACGGGACGGCCGGTGCGATCACCGCGCGACCGGCCAGCCGCTCCGCGACCCGCTCGGCCACGCCGACCGCGCGCACGGTGTCGGTGGACATCGCCATCCCGCCCCCGTGCTGCTCCTGCGCCCCGACCGGAACGATCACCAGCGGCGACCGGCGTACGGCGACGAGCGCTTCGTCGGTCGTCATCTCGGCAAGGTTCATGACCACTCCGGTGCGGACTCGATCGCGCGGCGGATGTTGTCGAGATGCTCGCGGGTCAGGCGTTCGGCCTCGGCGGCGTCCTGGGCACGGACGGCCTCCACGATCGCTTGGTGCTCTTCGTGGTCGCGCTCGCGGTTGTCGTACAGGGCGCGGATCTGCTGCTGCTCGCGGACCCGCACCTTCAGCAGGGACGACAGAACCTCTTGTAACAAAGGGTTCCCGGACGCGGCGGCGAGCTCGACGTGGAAGTTGAGCGCGAACGCCGGACCGCCGGGCGGGATGAGCGCGTTGGTGACCGCGGCTTCCAGGCGCTCCAGGTTTTCCGGCTGGCGTGCGACCGCGGATTGTGCGGCGACGGCCGGCTCGAGGACGAGACGGGCGCTGATCAGCTGCAGCACCGAGTCCTTGGTGATCGGCGGCCGATGCGGATTCGCCAGTACGACGTTGTTGATGGTCGGACCGACGTACGTACCGGAGCCGTGCCGGAACTCGACCGCCCCGGTCGCCTCGAGCTTCCGCAGCGCCTCGCGCACCGTCGGCGTCGTGATCGCGAATCGCTTCGCCAGCTCCCGCGCGGACGGAATCGCATCCCCCGGCCGCAGCCCGCCGTCCCGGATGATCCCGAGAATCGACTCGGTCAACCGGTCCGACAGGCTGGGCGGGACCTCAGCCGCTGAGTAAGTCACAAACTGACTAAATCACTTAGCCTTTCCCAGGTCAAGAGCTACGTCAGGCGGTGATCACGACCGGGGTGCCGTTCGAGGTCAGGGACCAGTCGACGGTGTGGAAGGTGGTCGGGTTCACCTCGCCGGTGGCGGTGACGTAGTCGATCATCAGCTGGCGGATCTCGACCTGGCGGTTGTAGACCACCGGTGCGGTGGAGACGTGGGGGAAGTTGCCGCCGCCGGACTGGCGGTAATTGTTGACTGCGACAACGAATTGCTGGTCGGCCGCGACCGCGACCCCGTCGTACGCGAGGTCCGTGATGCGCGCCCCGACCGCCTTGGCGATGTCGATCTTGTAGGTCAGTGGCTTGGTCAGTCCGCCGAGGACGTCGTAGTTGTAGTCCGGCGTGCCGTTCGGCGCGGTCGGGGTCGGCGCATTGGTTACCTGGTCGGACGGGAACGGCCCGGCCCCGGTCACCTGCTTGTAGTACTGCGCCGAGAACTCCAGATAGTCCTTGATCTCCGCGCCGGTCATCGTGACCGCGAGCAGTGTGTTGTCGAAGATGTAGAGCCCGGCGACATCGCGGATGGACACGTCGCCGGCCGGGATCGAGGCCGCGCGGTTGAACGGTGCGGCGATCGCGAGCACCGGCAGCGACGCCTGCGGCGTACCGACCAGCGCCTTCGAGACAGCATCCGCCTGGATGAAGTTGACGAAGTCGAGTGCGGCGGTGTCCTCCCACGGCGCCGTCGCGGCGGACATCGCCTCGGTGCACGTGCCGATCTTCGAGTTCACGTACTCGACGACCTTGTCGTGGTCCTTCTGCAGCAGAGCGACGACCTGCGGGTCGGCGTCGACGGTGTTCGCGTTGAGCACCTGGCTGTGCCGGCCGACGACCTTCCACTGCCCACGGACCTTCTGCAGGTCGAGGTCGATCAGCGACAGCCGCATGCCCCACTTCAGCGGCTCGCTCAGCACGACCTGCTCGCCGCTGGTCTTGTTCGTGACGAGGCGCTCGGGGATCTCCAGGTGCGCGTGCCCCACGAGGACGGCGTCGATGCCGGGGACCGTCTCGGCCATCAGGACGGACGCGTTCTCCGGGTACGGCAGCGCGTCGCCGTACGACGAGGACAGGTCCATCCCCGAGTGCACGGACGCGATCACGATGTCGGCGCCGGCCTTGCGGACCCGCGGCACCCAGAGCTTGGCCAGCTCGACGATCCCGCCGAACTTCAGCTTGTTCTCGACGTTCGCCTTGTCCCAGATCGCGATCCCCGGGTTGGTCAGTCCGAGGATGCCGACGGTGATCGGCTTCTCGCCCGGCACGTGCACCCGCTTCAACACGTACGGCGGGAACGCGGGCAGCCCGGTGGTCCAGTCCTGGGCGTTCGCGCCGAGCAGCGGGAACCGCAGCTGCCGCTGGAACTTGCGGAGGATCTCGATCCCGTAGTTGAACTCGTGGTTGCCGAGCGCGGCCGCGTCGTACCCGATCCGGTTCATCGCCGCGGCCATCGGGTGCGTGTGGCCGCCGGTGATGGGCTCGATCTTGGCGAAGTAGTACGCCAGCGGGGTGCCCTGGATGGTGTCGCCGGCGTCGAGCAGCAGCGGGCGAGGTGCGTGGTGGTCGGCGGCGATGCGATCCCGGACCGCGGTGACGAGCGTGGAGATCTTCGCCAGGCCGATGTCGTTGTGCGCGGTGTCGTCGTACTCGGCGTTCTTGAAGTAGTCCCAGTTGAAGACGTTGCCGTGCAGGTCGGTCGTGCCCATCACGCTCAACCGGACGGTCCGCCCGGGCCCGGGTCCACCGGCGTACGCCGGAACAGCCGTGAACCCGGCCGCGGCCAGGGCGGATGCTCCACCGATCAGGGTTCGTCTGGTCATCGTCGTACGCTCACCGCTGTCGGTCATCAGCCGCCTCACTGGTCTGCCGGCCGGGATCTCCGGCCTGGGGGCCACCCTACGGGCGACCCGGTGCCTGGATGAACCGCCCGGCACGAGAGGATGCCGTGCATGACCAAGCCGCCCGGCAAGCTCCTGCCGTTGGTCGCCGCGCTGCTCTGCGGTGCCGTCCTAGCCCAAGCCGCCAGTCCGTCCAAACACTCGACCGCGTCCGCGAAACCCGCGTCCCACACGTCGAGTCACGGACTCCTGAGTACGTCGACCACGTCCAAGCGAGGCGCACCGTCGTCGACGAAACCAACGCAACCCGCGGTCAAACCGCCGGCATCCAAGCCGCCCGTCGACGACTGGAACCTGACCGGCCACGGCAAGGTCCTGTACCTGACGTTCGACGACGGTCCGCAGCACGAGTGGACGCCGAAGATCCTTCAGGTACTGCGGAAGCACAATGCGCAGGCGACATTCTTCGTCATCGGGATCCAGGTTGCGCAGTTCCCGGAACTGGTCGCGGCCGAGCGCGCCGCCGGGCATCACGTCGGAAACCACACGTACGACCACAAGACGCTGACCCACCTTCCGGACGCGAAGGTGCGGCAGGAGATCAGCCAGGGCATCGCGTCGAAGTGCCTGCGGCCGCCGGAGGGCGCAACGAACGCGAAGATCCAGGCGATCGCGGCGGCGGACCACCTGCACGAGGTGCTCTGGGACGTCGACACCAAGGACTGGGAGAAGCCCGGCACCGCCCACATCGAGCACGCGATCATGTCCGGCGCCCGCCCCGGCGCGATCATCCTGATGCACGATGGCGGCGGCAACCGCTCCCAGACCGTCGCCGCCCTGGACAGCGCGCTCACCAAGCTCACCAAGCTCGGCTACACGTACCGCTCCCTGCCCTGCTAGAGCTGCCCAGCTAGCGGCGTACCTGCGCTGTTCCGCCGGAGAAGTGCTTCATGGCCTCGTCGATGATGTGGACGGGCTGGTCCAGCGCCTTCACCAGGAACAGCCCGGTCGGGCGCAGGAGCGGATTGGGCCTGACGACGCTGCGAACGGGCGCCTGATCAAGACCGCGGACACCTGCCGTGGTCGCGCTCACGCCTGGGACCAGGTCGAGATCCAGCACGTACTGACCGAGCAGCTTCTGCTGCCGGAAGCCGCGGACCGTCTGCCACTGCAGGACGACCGGGTACGCCGCGCCGTCGCACGCGAGCTCTAGCCCCTTGAGCGACATCCGCATCGCGACCGGTTGCAACTCGTTGGACTTGTACCACTGCTGCCGCTCGGCCTGCAGCCGGTACACCATGACGGTGCTGAGCACCAGCGGGATCATTGCCAGGATCAACAAGATCGCGAACGGCCACATCCCCGAACCGCGGAAGGCGAGCATCGCGTAGATCGCGGCGGCGATGCCGACCACGCCGATCGCGAGCGTGATCCAGGCGCCGCGGCGCTCCACGGTCCGCACCACCTCGCGCCGGCGTACCACCGCGTCCCGATCGATGCCGACGACGAACGGCGCCCCCGGATCCTGCGGCGGCACCTGCACTTCCACCTCCGGCGAATCGTCCGGCTCGAACACCAACTCGAATTCCGACTCGAACTCCGACTCCAACTCTGAGTCCGGCTCCGACTCGGGCCCCGACTTCAGCGCTGACTGCGACTCCGGTGAAACCTGCTCCGCGACCTGTTGCGACGTGTCCCCGTCCTCACTCACACGGGAAAGAATCCCACAGACGGTCAGGACTTGCGGCGACCCGCCCAGGTCCAGGCGTAGACGCCGTCGTCGACCGCCTGGCCGCCCTCGCCGAGTTCGAGCGGGCGGAAGGTGTCGACCATGACCGCCAGTTCCTCGAACCGCTCCGCGCCGAGCGAGGCCTCGATCGCCGACGGCTGCGGACCGTGCGCGTACCCGCCGGGGTGCAGCGAGATCGAGCCGAGCCCGATCCCCGAGCCCTTGCGCGCCTCGTAGTCACCGCCGCAGTAGAACATCACCTCGTCGGAGTCGACGTTCGAGTGGTAGTACGGCACCGGCACCGAGAGCGGGTGGTAGTCGACCTTCCGCGGGACGAAGTTGCAGACCACGAAGTTGTAGCCCTCGAACACCTGGTGCACGGGCGGCGGCTGGTGCACCCGCCCAGTGATCGGTTCGAAGTCGCTCACGTTGAACGTGTACGGGTACAGACAGCCGTCCCAGCCGACCACGTCGAACGGGTGCGTCGCGTACGTCATCCGGCTGCCGACGATCCCGCCGACACCGTTCCCGCGGTGCTTCACCAGCACCTCGACGTCCGTCCCCTCGACCACGAGCGGCTCGGTGGTGGGGTGGAGGTCGCGTTCGCAGTACGGCGAATGCTCGAGGAACTGCCCGTAGCGGGACAGGTAGCGCTTCGGCGGCGCGATGTGCGAGTTGCCCTCGATGACGTACGCGTGCACGCCCTCCGGCCCCGGCAGCCAGCGGTGCGTGGTCGCACGCGGGATGATCACGTAGTCGCCCTGGACAGCGTTCAGTACGCCGAACACCGTCTCCACGGTCGCCGAGCCCTTCTCGACGTACACGCATTCGTCACCGATCGCGTTCCGGTAGTACGGCGAGGGCTGCTCCGCGACGACGTACGAGATCCGGACGTCACCGTTGCCGAGCACCAGCCGACGATCCTCGACGGCGTTGGTCTTCGACGTGTCGGTGAAGAGATCGTGCAGCTTGAGGTGCCGCGGGGTGAGCGGGTGGTTGGCGACCGTGGACAGGTCGGGGAGGTCCCACACCTGCGAATCGACGATCGCGGACGGCACGCCGATGTGGTAGAGCAGCGACGAGTCCGATGAGAACCCCTCCTCCCCCATCAGCTCCTCGTAGTACAGCCCCGATTTTTGGCCACCGTCCGGTTTCCGGAACTGGGTGTGCCGCTTCGGCGGAACTTCCCCGACCTGCCGGTAGAACGCCATCAGAATTGCTCCAGAGTATCCGATAGTCGAACGCGTGCGTCCGCTTACCGAAAGCATCCGTTAGGCTCTGAGCCATGTCAACCGTCCCCGCCTTGTTCCGGCACCTGGTCGACGACGCTGCCATGTTCCCGCCGGGGAACCTGCCGATGGCCGAGGCCGTCACCGCACACCGGGCTCACCTGACGTCGCCGTACGCCGAGCTCGTGGGGCCGTTCGTCTGCAGCGACCAGGACCTGATGGATGTCGCCGCCGAGGCGGCCCGCTCCGGCGACGGGCCGCTCCGCGTCTCGGTCGTGATCGCCGGCGGCGCGGGCGGGATCGAGCCCGCGATCCGCTGGGGTGACCGCTCGAAGGATGTCGAGGTGACCGCGGTCGAGGTCCGGCTGCGCGACGAGGACGATCTGTCCCGCAACGCGCTGCGCGTCGTCCGGGCGTGTGACGACTGCCTCGACGAAGAGACGGCGTACGTCGAGATCGGCCTCGACGGAGCGTGGGAGCGCGCGCTCGATGTGGTCGCCGACGCCGGGTACGCCGCCAAGCTGCGGACCGGCGGACTCGACGCATCGCTCTTCCCGTCGGCGGACCAGGTGGCGGCGTTCATCATCGCCTGCCTGGACCGCGAAGTACCGTTCAAGTGCACTGCCGGGCTGCACAACGCGATCCGGCACACCGCGGAAGATTCGGGGTTCGAGCACCACGGCTTCCTCAACGTGCTGATGGCTACCCGGGCGTCGCTCGACGGCGGAACGCGGGACGAGGTGACCTCGGTTCTCAACGAGCGGGACGGCGAGGCGCTTGCCGCTCGGGCTCGGGAGCTGACCGACGATCAGGCCGTGAGCACCCGGCGATGGTTCACGTCGTTCGGCTCCTGCAGCATCGACGAACCGCGGCACGACCTGACGGCACTGGGTTTGATGGAGGCCTGATGAGCTGGATCGACATCCCGGACGGTTCGCCGTTCGGGCCGGACAACCTGCCGCTCGGCGTGTTCCGGTACGGCGACGAGGAGCCGCGGGTCGGAGCCGCGATCGGGGACCAGATCATCGACCTTGCGCCGGTCGCGTCGGCACAGATGCTCGACGGCGCTCAGCTGTTCGCCGAGCCGACGCTGAACGCATTTCTCGCTTTGGGGCGGCCGACCTGGCGGGCGACGCGCAGTTGGCTGCTCGAGCTGGTCCGGAACGCGAACGACCGGGACACGGTCGAGCCGCATCTGATCCCGCAGTCGGCGGTCACCATGCAGCTTCCTTTCCAGGTCGCGGACTACGTCGACTTCTACGCCTCCGAACAGCACGCGACGAACCTCGGCCGGCTGTTCCGCCCGGACTCCGAACCGCTGCTGCCGAACTGGAAACACCTCCCGGTCGGGTACCACGGGCGCGCCGGCACGATCGTTGTCAGCGGCACCGATATCGTCCGGCCGAGCGGTCAGCGCAAGGCGCCGGACGCGGCGGCGCCGACGTTCGGTCCGTCGCAGCGGTTGGATATCGAGGTCGAGCTCGGGTACGTCGTCGGCACGCCGTCAACGCTCGGAAGCCCTGTCTCCGTTGACGATTTTGCTGACCACGTGTACGGCGTGGTGCTTGTGAACGACTGGTCCGCGCGCGACCTGCAGGCGTGGGAGTACGTGCCCCTCGGCCCGTTCCTCGGCAAGTCGTTCGCCACGTCGATCTCCCCCTGGGTCGTCTCCCTCGAGGCCCTGGGCACTGTCCCGCTGCCGACGCAGGACCCGCCCGTCCTCCCGTACCTGGACGGACAGAACCTCCCGAACTACGACATCACGTTCGAGGTCCGTCTCAACGGCCACCTCGTCAGTACGCCGCCGTACCGCGACATCTACTGGTCCCCCGCCCAGATGCTCGCCCACCTGACCGTTAACGGCGCCACCGTCCGCACCGGCGACCTGTTCGCATCCGGCACAGTCAGCGGCCCGGCCAAGGACCAACGCGGCTCCTTCATCGAACTCACCTGGAACGGCCGCGAACCCCTCGTCACCGCCGGCAAGGAACACACCTTCCTCGAAGACGGCGACCAAGTAACCATCACCGCCTGGACCACCACCCCCACCGGCACCCACCTAGGCCTAGGCGAGGTAACCGGCCGCATCACCCCCACCCAACCCCCAGCCTGAACCACTCCGCCTTCCCCTCGCCGATGCCGGAGGCGAGGCGAATGTTGTTCATTAGTGTTTGTTTCTCTTGACGAGTTAGCGGTTACGTGCGAACTTTTCCCGCATGAAACGTTCAGTGGGGTGTGGAGTACTGGCTGTAGCGTTGGCTGCCGGTGTGCTGAGCGTGCCCTCAGGTGCGCACGCCGCCGGCGACCTGACCCTGCGGTCGAACGAATTGACGGTCACCGTCGGGGCGGACTTCCCCCGGGTGATCAAGTACGTCGACAACGCCTCCGGGCAGGCCCTCGGCGGCCAGCCGGACCCGATCTCGACGATCACGATCGACGGCACAGCCCGGACCGCGCATCTCACGAAGGCGCCAACGGTCGGCGACGGGCGCGCGTCGTACACGCTCGCCTTCGACGCTCTGCCCGACGTCCAGCTCGACGCCAGTCTGAGCGTGTCCGGGAGGGTGACGAAGTTCGCGATCGACGCGGTCCGCGATACCGAGGCGAACCGCGTGCACACGATCGACATCCCGAACCACGACCTGGTCTCGGTCGCGAGTACGGACGCCGGCGCGACCACCGCGTTCACCACGCTCGACCCGGACTCGACGCGCACCGCCGACAAGATCACGCCGGTCACCGCGGCCACTCCCGGCGAGACCTCCGCGACCGGAGCGGCGTACGCGTTCGTCAACACGAGCGGGCTGGCTGCGGGCATCGAGTCCAACTCGACGTACGACAAGCCGTCCGGTCAATCGGTCGATGACGGCGCCCGGTTCTGGCACCAGGCCCGTAAGGGAGCGGACGGCAGTACGCGCGTCGGCGTCTGGAGCGGTCAGTGGACGCACCGCGCCGACACCTCGCCGTACACCGAACCGCTCCCGTGGGCGAAGGTCGTGGTGACGCCGGACGCGAACAACGACAAGACCGTCGACTGGGAGGATGGCGCCGTCGCCTTCCGCTCGATCATGGTCGAGCCGAACGGCGGCGACCAGGTCAAGGACCGCGTGATCACGCATATCCCGTTCAACTTCGCCAGCCAGGCCACCCATCCGTTCCTGCGGACGCTCGACGACGTCAAGCGGATCTCGCTCTCGACCGATGGGCTCGGCCAGATGGCGATCCTCAAGGGGTACGCATCGGAGGGCCATGATTCGGGCCACCCGGACTACGGCGGCAACTACAACATCCGCGCCGGCGGGCTGACCGACCTCAACACCCTGCTCGCACAGGGCAAGTCCTGGAACGCGGCGTTCGGCGTCCACGTGAACGCGACCGAGTCCTACCCGGAGGCGAACGCGTTCAGCGAGGACCTGATCGACAAGACCGCCAAGGGCTGGAACTGGCTGAACCAGAGCTACTACATCAAGCAACGCCCGGATCTTGCCTCCGGCAACATCGTGAAGCGGTTCCAGCAGCTCCGCGACGAGACCGACAAGAACCTGCAGGAGCTGTACATCGACGTCTACTACCAGTCCGGCTGGCTCGCCGACGGCCTGACCCGGCAGCTGTCCGACCAGGGCTGGCAGATCGCGACCGAGTGGGCCGACCGGCATGAACGTACGTCGCTGTGGTCGCACTGGGCCAACGACCTCGACTACGGCGGCCCGACGAACAAGGGCCTGAACTCGCAGATCATCCGGTTCGTCCGCAACCACGAGAAGGATGTCTGGAACAACGACCCGATCCTCGGCCAGGCCAGCATCGTCGAGTTCGAGGGCTGGACCGGCGAGACCGACTGGAACAAGTTCTCCGCGAACATCTGGAAGCAGAACTTGCCGACGAAGTTCCTCCAGCAGCAGAAGATCCTCGACTGGAACACGAACGACATCACGTTCACCGGCGGTGTCCGCGGCGCGGTCGAGAACGGCAAGCGAGCCGTGTACGTCGGGAACGCGAAGGTCCTCGACGGCGACAAGTACCTGCTCCCGTGGGACAACAACAAGAAGCTCTACCACTACAACCCGGCCGGTGGCCGTACGACGTGGCAGGTCCCGGCGGCCTTCGCCGGTACCCGCAGCTTCACCGCCTACGAACTGACCGACACCGGCCGCACCAAGCCGACCACCGTCCCGGTACAGCACGGCACCGTCACGCTCAACGCCGTCGCCGGCAAGCCGTACGTCCTCTACCCGGTGGCTGCTCCGAAGCCGCGGGCCGCAGCTTGGGGTGAAGGCACGCACCTGCAGGACCCCGGCTTCAACGCCGGCAACCTGAACGTTTGGAACGCGACCGGCGGCGCGACGATCGACACGCTCGGGAACGGCCAGCACGTCGCGGCGCTCGGGACGGGCAAGTCGTCTATCAGCCAGCGCATCACCGGACTGACGCGTGGTCGGACGTACAGCGCATCTGTTTGGATCGAGGTCGAGCCGGGCAAGTCGCGACCGACGACTCTGAGCGTCGACGGCGCCAAGAACGTCGTCACCAGGTCGACTGCGCCGAACATGGTTGCCTCTGACGACAAACAGGGCGCCTACTACCAGCGGACCCGAGTCGTCTTCACCGCAAAGGGAAGCACCGCCGATCTAGCAGTAGGAGCGGCAGCAGGTTCGGCCAAGGTTCGTTTGGATGATGTCCGGGTTGTCGAGACCACACGTCCTGCTGCCGGGCTTGTCGACGACTTCGAGAACGTCGACCAGGGCTGGGGTCCGTTCGTGAAGGGCGATGCGGGCGGGATCACCGATCCGCGTACGGTGCTGGCGAAGAAGCACGCGCCGTACACGCAGGCCGGCTGGAACGGGAAGCTGGTCGACGATGTGCTCGACGGCGATTGGTCACTCAAGTCGCACGAGGAGAACGCCGGTTTGGTATACCGGACCACGCCGTCGACGGTGAACCTCCAGCCGGGCCACAAGTACAAGGTCAGCTTCGACTACGAGAGCGGTCGCGCCGGTCAGTACGCGTGGGTCCAGGGCGTCGATCGTCCGGACTCGGTCGAGGTCAAGTCGACCCCGATCGGCGAGCAGCGGACCAAGGCGACGTTCAATCAGGAGTTCGTGGCCGGTTGCGGCCGCGACTACTGGGTCGGTCTGCGCAAGTTGACCGATGGCGGTGACCAGACCGACTTCATCATGGACAACTTCGCCGTCACCGATCTCGGTACGACGTCGGAGCCGGCGGACTGCACCTCCGTTGCGGTGTCCGGGGTCAGCGGTCTAGTCTCCGGCGAGGCCAACACCGTCACCACCACGTTCACCAACAACGATGTAGTTGCCGCTAGCAACATCATGCTGGGACTGACCGCCCCGGACGGCTGGACTGTCACGGCGACCACGCCCGCGACGCACGCCACCGTGGCTGCGGGGGCGACTGCGACGACCACCTGGGACGTCACTCCTCCGGCCGGCACTCCGGAAGGAAAGTACGTGCTCACGGCAACGGGTGGTCAGGCAACGATCATTGCGGAGGCGACCGTGCTCCCGCCGGGGATCGTGCCGCAGTCCCGGATCAAGGTGGCGGACGTGGACAGCGAGGACGTCGCCACCGGCGGCGCCGCGACGATGGCGATCGACGGAAACCCCAGTACCATCTGGCATTCCGCCTGGTCGGAGGTGCCCACTCCGGCCGGCTTCCCGCACCACATCACGCTCGACCTCGGGTCGACGTACACCGTGAACGGCTTCAGCTACCTGCCCAGGCAGAGCGGCACCAACGGAATGTTCAAGGGCTACGAGCTCTATGTCAGCCCCGACGGCCAGGACTGGGGTACGCCGGTCGCCACAGGCGAGTTCCCCAACTCCACCGCGGTCCAACGCCTCAACTTCACCCCCAGGCCCGGCCGCTACGTGAAGCTGGTCGGCACCAGTTCCCTAAACGGTGCCGTCTTCGGCTCCGCCGCCGAACTCAACGTCTACGGCACCCACTAGGAACACCCAATGGGGACTGTGAACAGGCTATTGCTTGTCCACAGTCCCCATTGCTTGTCCCAGCTCCCCCGAACTACCTGGTGATCGACACCGACTCCGTCTCAGGTCCGGGCGGCAGGACGAGGCGCGCCAGCGCCCCGCCGCCGGGCGCCTCGCCGAACGTGAGCTCGGCGCCGAGAACCTTCGCGTGGCCGGCGGCAATCGTCAGACCGAGGCCGTGCCCGACGCCGCGTTCGGCCATCCCGGACCGGAACCGACGCGGGCCTTCGGCAATCAACTCCTCCGGATAACCGTTGCCGTGGTCAACCACCTCGACGGTCCGGCCGCTGACCGTGACCTCGACCGGCGGCTTGCCGTGCCGCAGTCCGTTGACGATCAGGTTCGCCAGGATCCGCTCGATCCGGCGTGAATCGGTCGACACCGTCTCGTCCGGCCCGAACAGGTACACCATCACGCTGTCCGGCGCCAGCGCTTGCTGCATCCGCAGCCGGGCGACAGCGGATCCGACGAAGGCGCCGAGACCGACCAGTTCCAGGTCGGCCTGCTCGACACCCGAGTCGAACCGCGCGATCTCGAGCAGGTCCTCGACGAGACGCCGCAGCACCTTGGCCCGGTCGCGGACCAGCTCACTCGGTCGCCCGGGCGGCAGGAGCTCGGCCGCAGTGGTCAGCCCGGTGACCGGCGTACGAAGATCGTGGGCCACGTCCGCGGTGAACCGGCGCTCGGCCTCGAGCTGGCCACGGAGCGAGCTGGCCATCGTGTCGATCGCCGTCGCTAGCGCCTGCACCTCATCCTTGCCTTTGCCAACGGCTCCGGCCGCCGAGGCTTCCAGATCGCCGGCGGCGATCCGCCGCGCCGTACCTGCCACGGCAACGATCCGCTTCGACAGGCTGCCGGCCAGGATCACGCTGACCAGGGCAACCAGCGCGACCGTGCCGATGCCGCCCAGCAGCAACGCCCGCTGCAGCGCCTTCATCGAGTCGTCGCTGGTCTCGTAGTCCTGCTCGATCGAGAGGACCTTGCCGTCCTTGACCGCGACCGCCGCCCACATTTTCGCGTGCGGCGATCCGGTCTTGAACGTCGCCCGCTTGCCCTCGAGCACGGCGTCGCGTAATTGCGGCGGCAGCTCCGGATCGTCCACCTTCGCCCCGAACACCGGCACGTCGTTGGTGTCGTAGCTCTGCGCCGCGAGCTGGATCCGCTCGTCCGCGAAACTGCGCGTGCGGTCCAGCCGGGCCGACTGGGCCTGGGTGTAGACCGCGACGCACAGCACGAGGATCGCGAGCGCGGAGACCAGCAGGAAGATGAGACCGAGCTTGCCGCGCAGTCCCATCCGCTATGCCCTGAGTTTGTACCCGAAGCCGCGGACGGTTTCGATGCGGTCGGCACCGATCTTGGTCCGCAGCCGCTGCAGGTGTACGTCGACCAGCCGGCCGTCGCCGCCCCACTCGTAGTCCCAGACCCGTTGCAGCAGGGTCGATCGGCTCAGCACGACGCCGGGGTTGTTGGCGAACTCGATCAGCAGCTTGAGCTCGGTCGGCGTCAGCTGCACGGTCGCGCCACCGCGCCGTACCTCCAACGCTTCCCGGTCCAGCTCGAGGTCGCCGAACGACTCGACGCCGGAACCGGCCGCCGGCGCGGGGCGCTCCGGATCGGACACCGCTCGCCGCATCACCGCCCGCAGCCGAGCCACCAGCACCTGGGTGTCGAAGGGTTTGGTCACATAGTCGTCGGCGCCTGCTTCCAGACCGAGTACGACGTCGAGCGCGTCACCGCGGGCAGAGACCATCACGATCGGGACCGTGCTGGTCTCGCGGACCCGTCGGCAGACCGAGATGCCGTCCAGCCCGGGCAGCATGATGTCGAGCATCACGACGTCCGGGTGGATCTTCTCGAATCGCTCGATCGCTTCCAGGCCGTCCTCGGCCGTGGTGACGTCGTAGCCGTGCCGTTCGAGGGTCAGTTGGGTCGCCTCACGGATCACCGCATCGTCCTCGACCATGAGAATGCGCGCTGCCGGTTCTTCCGGTACCACCGAACTTCAGTCTCCCTACTGGTCCGTCGAGCTCACCTTGATCATCTGCCGACCGTTCCAACGGTAGACCTCGACCCGTCGGCCCGACGGGCAGCAGACCGGGTCGTTGATCGTAAAGATCTTCGACTCGACCACCAGGTCCCCTTCGGGGCTGGCGTTCACGGTCGGTTGCTCGACGTTCAGGTTCCAGATCGGTCGCGGGCCCGAGGGCTCGATCGCGATCAGGAAGATACCGAAGACGAACTTCTCCAGGGTGTGGATCAGGACGATCTGCTGAGGTCTACCGCTGTGCAATACATCAACGGTCGTACCCCTGCTGAGGCAACGCGAAATCACCGTGCAATTCGAAAGGACTGTCCGCGCGTAGCTGGACAGGTGCCGATCGGCGAGCAGTCTGACCCTGACTTTGGCCAGATCGACCGCCACTTCAGGGGTCTGCGCCGGGTGCGGCTGAGTGGTGCCGAAGGCAACCGACGGCGTCGGGCTCGACGGGGGCGGGGACTCGGGGCCTTCGACCCGCAGTCCGCCGCCGTTCGCGCAGGCGGACAGCGCCGCGGTCGCGACCACAGCCGCGACGGCAGGCAGCACGGTACGGCGCCACAGACCCATCGGGCGCCTCCTACCCTGCATCCAGTCCCCCCGCGAATTCAGCTAAGTACCTTCCATAGTGTCGGCCGGACGTCACATTCGACGGGCATGGACGTCGAATGGCCTCGACAGTTCTATTGCGGTTGCGTCACAGCGGCGGACTGGCTCACTCGGCAACGATCTTGCCGGGATTGAGCAGGTTTTTCGGGTCCAGCGCGTTCTTGATCGCCCGATGCACGTCGAGCGAGACCGGCCCGACTTCCTCGGCCAGCCAGGCGCGCTTGAGTACGCCGACACCGTGCTCGCCGGTGATCGTGCCGCCGAGCTCGAGCCCGATCTCCATCACCCGGTCGAAGGCCTGCTGGGCCCGCTCCGCCTGGCCCGGGTCGGTCTGATCGAACACCACGGTCGGGTGCATGTTGCCGTCACCCGCATGCCCGAGTACGCCGATGGTGATGTCCAGCTCCGCCGACAGTTGCTCGAGCCGGCCGATGAACTCCGCCAGCCGCGACCGCGGTACGGCGACATCGTCGATCATCGTCGTACCGAGCTCCTCCAGGGCCGTCAGCGCGACGCGGCGCCCTTCGAGGAGCAACTCCCCCTCGGCGTCGTCCTCGGCCTCGATGCACTCGAGAGCGCCGTGGTCGCGGCACAGCTTGGCGACCGTCGCGACGTCGGCAGCGCCAGCCTCACCACCCGCGTCGGACTGCGCGATCAGCATCGCGGCTGCCTCTTCGGGAAGGTCCATCCGCTTGTACTTGTTGACGGCCTGGATCGTGGTGCGGTCCATGATCTCCAGCAGGCTGAGCGACACGCCGCTGCGGATGATCTCGAGGATCGCGTTACCGGCCTCGACGCCGGACCCGAACAGTGCGGCCATCGTCTTCGGCTTGGCTGCTGCCGGCCGGAGCGCCAGAGTCGCCTCGGTGATGATGCCGAGCGTGCCCTCGCTGCCGACGATCAGCTTGGCCAGGTCGTACCCCGCGACGCCCTTAACGGTCTTCCGGCCGGTCCGCAGTACGCGCCCGTCCGCGAGCACGACCTCCAGACCCAGCACGTAGTCCGTGGTGACGCCGTACTTCACGCAGCACAGACCGCCCGAGTTCGTGGACAGGTTGCCGCCGATCGAACAGAACTCCCAGCTCGACGGGTCCGGCGGATAGAACAGGCCCTGCTCGGCGACGGCACGCGACAGTACGGCGTTGTACACGCCTGGCTGCGTGACGACGTACCGATCGACCGGCTCGATGGCGAGGATCTTGTCCATCTTCTCCAGCGAGATGACGATGCAGCCGTCGAGCGCGTTGGCGGCGCCGGACAGCCCGGACCGCGCGCCCTGCGGAACGATCGGTACGCCGGCCTCGGCCGCGATCCGCACCGCCGCCTGCACGTGCGCGGTCTCCCGCGCCAGCACGACGGCAAGGGGCATCCCGGCCGGGCAGAACATCGCCCGGTCGTACCGGTAGCTCTCCATCCGGTCCGGATCGGTCACCAACGCTTCGGGCGGCAGGGCCTGACGCAACTGCTCGACAACCTCACTCATACCGTCGAGCCTAATAACTACTGCGCGGTACCGCGCACCGTCCCAGTGTCCGGATGAGGTCGTGTTTGGTCAGCGGGTGCGTTTGGTGGCGTTCTCCGAGATCTCCTCGTAGCCGCCGCCGTAGTTGTGGTACTCCCGGCCGATCGCGGCGAACGTGATGCCACTGCCGCCTTTGACCTTCGGTGTCCGGCAGGTGCGCTGCCCCTGGATCACCGAACCGTTGCCGCCGCTGCTGTCGCAGCTGAGCACCCGGCCGTCGTTGCCGCCGCCGTACTGCACCACGAAGGCGTTGGCCTTCGCATTGGCCACCACCGGCGAGGCCATGCTGATTTCGGCCCAGTACTGCGAGCAGCTGTCCCGGACCAACCGGACAGTGCCCCAACTGGGTGGTTTGTGGTCGCGCAGCATCGGCGCCGACGCGATGGATCTCGCACCTGAACAGGTGGCCGCTTCGGCCGCCTGGGCCGGCGCTGCGGCGGCGAAAGTGAGCACGCCGACTCCGGCCAGTCCTGCGGTGCTGAGCAGAATGCCCAGTGTCTTCATGACGAAACCCTTCCTGAGTGCGCGCCCCGACGCACACTCAGGAAGGCACACTACGCGACCGGAGCTTGCCCCAACAGTCATTCCGGTAATCGGACGGCGACACGCCGTGTTCAGTTGCACCCGGCAAGGATTTGATCGTTCACAGGTTGCCGCGTCGCTCTTGTTCGCGCTCGATCGCCTCGAACAGCGCCTTGAAGTTGCCCTTGCCGAAGCCGAGCGAGCCGTGCCGCTCGATCAGTTCGTAGAAGACCGTCGGGCGGTCGCCGATCGGGGCGGTGAAGATCTGCAGCAGGTAGCCGTCCTCGTCGCGGTCGACCAGGATGCCGCGCGACTGCAGTTCCTCGATCGGCACGCGGACGTTGCCGATCCGGGACCGCAACTCCGGGTCCTCGTAGTACGAGTCCGGGGTGTTGAGGAACTCGACGCCGTTGGCCCGCATGATGTCGACCGTGCGCAGGATGTCGTTGGTCGCGAGCGCGATGTGCTGCGCGCCGGCGCCGTCGTAGAACTCCAGGAACTCGTCGATCTGCGACTTCTTCTTCGCCACCGCCGGCTCGTTCAGCGGGAACTTGACCCGGTGGTTGCCGTTGGCGACGACCTTGCTCATCAGCGCCGAGTAGTCGGTGGCGATGTCGTCACCGATGAACTCGGCCATGTTCACGAAGCCCATGACTTTGTTGTAGAAGGCAACCCACTCGTCCATCTTGCCGAGCTCGACGTTACCGACGACGTGGTCGACCGCCTGGAACAGCCGCTTCGGGTGCCCCTCGGGACGAGTCACCTGAGTGGTCGCCGCGACGAAGCCGGGCAGGTACGGGCCGTCGTACTTGCTCCGGTCGATCAGCGTGTGCCGGGTGTCGCCGTACGCCGCGATCGCCGCGCGCCGGACCGTGCCGTGCTCGTCGCTGACGTCGTTCGGCTCCTCGAGGACGACCGCGCCGACCTTCCGGGCGTGCTCGATGCACTTGTCCACGTCCGGCACCTCGAGGGCGAGGTCGGAGACGCCGTCGCCGTGCCTGCGGTGGTGGTCGAGCAGCGGGCTCTTCGGGCTCACGCCGCCGGAGATGACGAAGCGGCCGGAGCCGGACTTGAGCACATACGACTTGCTGTCCTTGCTGCCGGTCTCGGGACCGGAGTACGCGACCAGGTCCATACCGAACGCGAGCTGGTACCACTTCGCGGTCTGGGTGGCGTTGCCGACCACGAACACCACCGCGTCCATCGCGGTGACCGGGAACGGGTCGGTGCTCTCGTCGTACGGCACCAGGCCGACGAGCTGCTTGAGCTGGTCGAGGTCGAGATCGGCGTCGAGCTCTGCGGGGGTGAGGTCGGTGCTGGTCATCGGGGTCCTCCCGGGTCGGGTACGTGCACCGAGCCTCGCGGGATGACGACAGGTTGTGCAACAGTTTGTTATTTCGCTGGTCAGGTTGCACAGTATGTTGGCGACTTCGCTGGACTATTTGGTCAGGCTGACTATCTCGCCGGAGGTGCCTGGTGTCGGTGGACGAACTGGACGGCCGGATCCTGCGGTTGTTCGCGGCCGAGCCGCGGGTCGGCGTACTCGAGGCGTCGCGGCGGCTCGGGGTCGCACGGGGCACGGTGCAGGCGCGGCTGGACCGGTTGCAGCGCGACGGCGTGGTGCGCGGGTGGGGCCCTGACATCGACACGACCGCGATCGGCTACCCGGTGACGGCGTTCGCGACGTTGCAGATCGAGCAGGGCTCAGGCCATACGACGGTCGCCGAGGCGCTGGCCCGCATCCCCGAAGTACTCGAGGTCCACACGATCACCGGCGCCGAGGACCTGTGGTGCCGCATCGTCGCACGCTCCAACGCGGACCTGCAGCGCGTGATCGACCAGGTAGTCATCGTCCGAGGCATCCAACGAGCCTCCACAGTCATCGCGCTGGCCGAACAGATCCCCCACCGAGTACTCCCCTTGGTAGAAGCAGCCACGAAGAACTAGGCGAGGCGTTTGGCTACTTCTACTGCGGCTCGGGCTACTCGGGGGCCTACGAAGTCTCGGTCGAGTTTGCCCAGGACTACTACGCCGATGGAGGCTTCTACGCCTGGGACGCCGAGGACCGGGGAGGAGACGCCTTGGGCGCCTGCCTGTAGTTCGCCCGAGGTGACGACGAAGGGGCGGCCGGCGGGGTCGGGTTTGCGGCGGCCGGCCAGGATCGCTTTGCCTGCGGCGCCCTGGTCCAGCGCGTGGCGGGAGCCCATCCGGTACGAGACATGGAAGTCGGTCCAGCTGGGCTCGATAACCGCGATCGCGAGCGCCTCCTCACCGTCCGCGACAGTCAGGTGCGCCGTCGCGCCGGTGTCCTCGGCGAGCGAACGCAGTACCGGAAGCGCAGCATCTCGCAGCGTCGGCTGCACGCGCCGGCTGTAGTGCAGTACGGCGAGACCGAGCCGGGCTCGCCCCTCGCTGTCACGGCGCACCAGCCGATGCAGCTCGAGCGTGTTCACCAGGCGGTACACCACGGTCCGACTGACCCCCAGCGCCGCGGCGAGCTCGGTGATGGAGAGCCCGTCCGGGGCATCCGCCAGCAACTCGAGGACCGTCAATCCCCGGTCGAGCGTCTGCGAGGTCTCGGCTGGCACGGTGCCAGGGTATCCGTTATTCGGGCGCGGACCGATGGCCCCGTATCTTGCTGCCGTGCGAAATTACTGGTCGCTGCTCCCCGCCGTCATTGTGGCCGTGGTGCTGATCCTGGTTTATGCCATCCCGACCTTGATCAACCCGCAGTGGACGAGCTCGATCATGGCCCTGTTCCGCACCGCTCCGATCCCCGCCGACGCGACCCCGGAGGAGGCCCGCCGCGCGGCCGGAGTCCTCGGACCGCAGCAGCTGAGGAGCCGCCGGATGCTCGCCATCGCGCTGGTCGTCGGCGCGCTGATCCTGGTCGGCTTCAACATCTCCTTCAACCGCGAAGCGGTCGGCTGCTACAAGGCCGCGAAGGCGTTCGGCGCGACCGACGGCCCGGACATGAAGGACCCGTGCGTCGACATGGTGTTCGGCACGTTCCTCGGCGACGGCAAGGGCCCCAGCTCGGAGAAGAACCCACAGCCCGTGCAGTACTACCAGCTGATCAAGGGCAAGAAGCCGCACTACCTCAAGTGGATCCAGAACGCCCCGAAGTACGACGAGTACGACATGGTGATCGGGACGGGCCTGTCCTGCGCCGGCGACCTCCGGGTGGACGAGCAGGACGACAAGGTGCTGGTGTTCGTCGACGTCGACACCCCGTGCCCGCCGGACAGCAACGCCTCGCTGACCCCGTTCAAGCTGAAGAAGCCGCTGGGCGATCGCAAGATGGTGACCGTCGGCGACAAGCCGATGACCGAGATCAACCCGGACATGGACTCCTGGTTCACGGTCCTGAAGAAGCTCGCCACCGGCGGCTGATCAGCTAAGCGCGCGGGTTTGCGAGTCGTAGACGCGGAACGGCCGGTTCCGGGCGAGCAGGATCAGCAGGCCGGTGATGCAGACCGCGGCACCTCCGAGCAGCGCGATCGTGGGGCTGGTCAGCGACGCCGTCGTACCCGCGACGAAGTCACCGAGCCGCGGCCCACCGGCCACGACGACGATGAAGACTCCCTGCAGCCGCCCTCGCATCGCATCCGGCGCCGCTGACTGCAGCACTGTGTTCCGGTACGCCGAACTCACCATGTCGGCCGCACCGGACATCGCGAGCAACGCCACCCCCAGCCAGATCGTCCGCGAGAACCCGAACAGTCCGACGGCGGTGGCGTACGCCGTGATGGCCAGCACGATCGCGACGCCCTGGCGGCGTACGCGGGTCACCCAGCCGGAGAAGATGACGCCGATCAGCGCGCCGATTGCCGGTGCGGCCTGCAGCAGCCCGACCGTCCGTACGCCGCCACCGAAGAACGCGCCGGCCACCGCCGGGAACAGCGCCCGCGGCTGCGCGAACACCATCGCGAAGATGTCCGCGAGGAACGTCGCGAGCAATGCCGGCGCGGCACGCAGGAACGTGAAGCCCTCGAGCACCGACCGCAGCCCGGCCCGCCGGATCGCGCCTGTCGGCGGCACCGCCGGCAGCCGGAACAGCGCGTAGAGCGCGGCGGTGAACGTGATGACATCGACGAGGTACGCCGCCGCGAACCCGTGCCAGGCGATCACCGCCGCGCCGAGCAACGGCCCGGCGGTGAAGCCCAGGTTGAACGCGGCCTGGCTGAGCGTGTTCGCGGCCGGCAGCAGCTCGGGGCGGATCAGCCGCGGGATGATCGCGGACCGCGCCGGGTTGTTGACGGCGAAGCACGCCGACTGACAGGCGACGACGGCGTACAGAACCCACACCTTGCCCCAGTCCAGCTGCGACTGCAGCACCAGCACCATCGACAGCAGCCACAACCCGGTCGAGGAGACGAGCGACAGGATCCGCCGGTCGATCGCGTCGGCCATCGCCCCGCCGTACAGCCCGAAGACGACCAGCGGGACCAGCGAGAACAGCCCGACGACACCGACCGAGAACGTCGAATGCGTGATCGCGTACACCTGGATCGACACCGTCACCGCGGTCATCTGCTGACCGAGCTGCGACACCGTCGACCCGATCCACAACCGCCGGAAATCGGCTGACTCACGCAACGGACGGATGTCGGTGAGCAGACGCACAACGACAACTTATGTCACACCGTGAAAGATCAAACAGCCGGGAACAGCTCGTGGTCGAGCGGTGCGCCGACGGTCAGGCCGAGGCCGTCGGTGACCACGTGACGGGCGCCGGTGTACGTCGCCTCGGCGTCGAAGTAGATGTTGACGTGCGCGATCCGCGGGTCGTCGGTCAGGTTCGGTGTCGCCGAGTGCGCCAGGTACGCGTTGTGGAAGGTGCAGTCGCCGGCCTGCAGCGGGATCGTCAACCGCTCCTCCCAGCGCAGATCGGGCGAGGCGCGGAACAGGTCGTCGCGGTCGGACAGGTCCTGGCTGCGCAGGTTCTGGTGGTCCTGCGAGCCGGGGATGAACGTCATGCAGCCGCGCTCGACCGGTACGTCGACCAGCGCGATCCACGCCGACAGCGAGGCGCGGGAGCCGGCATGCGGCCAGTACGGCGCGTCCTGGTGGAACTCGGTCGCGGCGCCGTTGTGCGGCGGCTTGATCAGCAGCTGGTCGTGCCAGATCCGCAGCGGTACGCCGGCCAGCGCGGTCGCCGCGGCGGCGAGGCGCGGGTCGAGGGTGAGCTCACGCAGTACGTCGTTGTCGCGCCAGACGTTGACGTACTGGTTGAAGATCTTCGACTCCTTGAACAGGTCGTCGGCGTTCGCGGTCGCGGCCACCGCGGCGTCCCGGAACCGGGCCGCTTCCTCGCGGCTGATGATGTTCTTGATCCGCACTACGCCGTCGCGGCGGTAGGCGGAAATCGTCTCTTCGTCGAGGGTGAGCGGTGTCGTAGGCTCGGTCGTGGTCATCGAGGAGCTCCTGGATTCCGTTGACTGGAAGGTGATTCCAGACTCGCTGTTCGCCGCTGCTGCGGACAGGCAGTGGTTGACCAGGACTTGACTGATCTTGACCTCCTGGAGGCGGTCGTGCACAACGTGCTGAGCAGCGAGGTGTTCCCGGATCCACGGCTACCGGTCGCGGGCGAGCGGCTCGAGCTGGTCGCGGACGTCGCCGTCCACAGCCACGCCTTCTTCGAGATCGCGGTGGTGGTCGCTGGGCGGGGCGTGCATGTGTCGGCGGCCGGCGAGGTCGAGCTGGCGCCGGACTCGGTGGTTGTCCTGCGGCCGGGCGAGTGGCACGGGTACGTCGACTGCGCCGGCCTGGTCGTGCGCAACGCCTACCTGGGACCGGATGTGTTCGGGCTCCTCTCCGGCGCGCTGGTGCCAGGCGGTCCCAGCACCCGCGCGCCCGCGCACCCCGCCGTCCAGCATGCGATGCGCCTGCTGGAAGCCGACCTCGCCGAGCCGTGGACGCTCGAACAGCTCGGAGCACGCGTCAACCTCGCGCCCGGTTATCTGATTCGGCTCTTCGGCAAGTCCGTCGGCATGTCCCCCATCGCGTACCTGAACCGCATCCGCGCCGAGCGAGCCGCCGGCCTCCTGATCGAGACCGAGCTCCCGGTCGCGAGCGTCGGCGCGATGGTCGGCTGGCACGACCCCAGCCACGCCACGAGAAGATTCCGCTCAACATTCGGACTGAGTCCATCCCAGTACCGATCCGCCTTCAGACCGTAAGCAAAGATGTGGGTATGACGTCGTCGTTGCAAACGCCTGACCCGAATCCCGGTTGGCTGTCCGAGTTCGCGCTCGCCGAGACCCGGACGCGGGTCCCGATCCTGTACGTCGAGGCCGTGCCGGCCCGGGTCGACGCCCTGGGCCAGATCGAGCACATCGGGGTCCTGCTGCGGACCTCGGCCGCGACCGGCGAGATCATCCGCACGCTGGTCTCCGGCCGGGTCATGCACAACGAGTCGATCCGCGACGCGCTGCAGCGCAACATCGAGAAGGACCTCGGCCCGGCCGCGTTCCCGCGCCTGCCCGCCACGCTGGTCCCGGTGACGGTCGCGGAGTACTTCCCGTTCCCCGGCGTGACCCCGCTGCACGATCCGCGCCAGCACGCGGTCGCCCTCGTGTACGTCGTACCTGTGACCGGCGAGTGCAACCCGCGCCAGGACGCCCTCGAGCTGACCTGGCTCACCCCCGAGGAAGCCCTGGCGCCGAGTCTCCTGAACGACCTCGAGGGCGGCCGCGGTCAACTGCTCAAGCAGGCCCTGGCCTGGTCCGGTGCCATCGTCTGACACTCCGCAGGAGCTACCAGGCGAGGCGTCCCTCCTCGGCGTACACCCCGCCGGTCGGACCGTCGGCGCCGAGCGTCGCCAGTCCGACGGCGACCGCCGCACCCTGGGCAGGCGTCCGCGCGGCGCTCCACCCACCCATATCGGTTGCGCAGTTGCCTGGATCGGCAGCGTTCACCAGGATGCCGGTGCCGCGAAGTTCGTTGGCGAGCATGACCGTGACCATGTTCACCGCGGCCTTCGAGGAGTTGTAGCCGAGCGTCAGCACGGTCGACATCCGCGACGCCGGATCCCCGACCTGTTCGAACGACGCCAGCGACGTGGACAGGTTCACGATCCGCGCCGCGTTCGCCTTGTGCAGCAGCGGGAGGAACGCCTGGGTGACCCCGACCAGCCCCAGCACGTTCGTCTCGAACGCCTCCCGCAGTGCGCCGGCGTCGATCCGCGACACGGCATCGTCACCCGCCGGGATGATCGCGGCATTGTTGATCAGCACATCCAGTCGCCCGTACGACGCCTCGACCCGCTCGGCCGCCGCCCGGACCGACACCTCGTTCGTGACCTCCAGCTGGACCGCGACCACATCGAGGCCCTCGGCAACCAGTTCCTTCACCGCGAGCTCGCCGCGCTCGACGTCGCGTGATCCGAGCAGGACGGTGAACCCGGCCTGCCCGAGCTGCCGCGCGATCTCCTTGCCGATGCCCTTGTTGGCGCCCGTGACGAGCGCGATCTTGTTCGTGTTCATGCCGTCCACGCTCCGGCGGATCGTGCTGCCCAGGCAGAGCGAGCCGACCCTGGGATCGGCAGTCCCTGGCTGGGCCGTCTCGTCAGCTGCGATCCTGGGACCGTGGATCGGGACGGACTGGCCGAGTTCCTTCGGGTACGCCGGGAGGCGCTGCAACCGGCCGATGTCGGCCTGCCCGCCGGACTGCGCCGCCGTACGCCGGGTCTGCGCCGGGAGGAGGTGGCGAGCCTGGCGACCATGTCGACGGACTACTACACCCGCCTCGAGCAGGGCCGCGGCCCGCGCCCGTCCCGCCCAGTCCTGACCGGTTTGGCTCGGGCGTTGCGGTTGTCCGACGCCGAGCGCGATCACCTGTTCCGGCTGGCCGGCGAACAGCCCGGTCCGCCGCCGGGACCACCCGCCGACGTACGGTCCGGCGTACTGCGGATGCTCGCGCGGCTCGACGTACCGGGGTTGGTGCTCGACGCGAAGTACGACGTACTCGCGTGGAACCCGTTGGCCGCGGCGTTGATCACGGACTTCTCCGCGTTGCCGCCGCGGGAACGGAACCTGCTGCGGCTGCGGTTCCTGACCGATGGGCAGGATCGGCAGGCTCGGCTGTTCGGCGAGGATGCGACGCGGGAGTTCGCCCGCGAGGTCGCGGCCGACCTGCGCGCCGCGACCAGCACGTACCCGGACGATCCGGAGCTCGCGCGGCTGGTGCGTGACCTGCTCGACGGCAGTCCGGAGTTCGCGGAGATCTGGGCCCGGCACGAGGTCGGGCGGCAGCAGTCGCTGTGCCAGACGATCTTCCATCCGCAGGTCGGCCGGATCGACGTGATCTGCGAGGTCCTCGTGGTCCCCGAGCGCGATCAGCGGGTCGTGCTCTACACGGCCGAGCCCGGCTCGGAGTCCGACCAGGCCATCCGGCTGCTCGACGTGATCGGCATGCAGGAGCTGGCAACCCGCTCCTGAGTCAGCCACCGCCGGGACCGACTCAGGCCCGGCGCTGGGTGGCCCAATCGCGGATGAGCTCGATGCGTTCCTTCAACTGGATGGAGGACGCATGGGCGGCCGCAGGGCCGCCGAGTTTGCGCCTCAGGTCGTTGTGGATAACCCCGTGGGGCTGACCGGTGCGGTGGTGCCAGGCGGCAACCAGACCGTTCAGCTCGCGGCGCAGGAGGGCGATCTGCTCGTGGGTGGCCAGCTCGGTCGGCGTCGGGTCCTCGCGTTCCGGCGCACCGGAGCCGCGTTGGCCGCGTTTCTGTGCAGCCACGGACTTCTGCTGGCGCTTCTGCAGGAGCTCGCGCACCTGGTCCGGCTCCAGCAGACCGGGCAGGCCGAGGAAGTCCAGCTCCTCGTCCGACGCCTGGTCGCCGCCCGTTCCGTAGTCGCCGCCGTCGAAGACCACCCGGTCGAAACTCGCGTCCGACCCGAGCGCCTCGAAGTTCCCCTCGAGCTCGTCGCTGGCGCCCTCGGTCTGGTTCGCCTGCTTCAGCAGGTCGTCCTCGAGCGCGAAGATGTCGCCGTCGTCGTTGCTGTTCTTCCGGCCGAGGACGTGGTCCCGCTCGACCTCCATCTCGGCCGCGAAGCCGAGCAGCCGGGTCACCGACGGCACGAACACCGACGCCGTCTCACCCCGCTTCCGCGCCCGCACGAACCGTCCCACCGCCTGCGCGAAGAACAGCGGCGTCGAGGTCGGCGTCGCGTAGACCCCGACAGCCAGCCGTGGCACGTCGACGCCCTCGGACACCATCCGCACGGCGACCATCCAGCGCGAGTCGCCCTCGGAGAACTTCTGGATCTTCTTGCTCGCCGCCTTCTCGTCGGACAGCACGACGGTCGGCGCCTCGCCGGTCAGCTCGCGCAGCGTCTTGGCGTACGCGCGGGCCGTGTTCTGGTCACCCGAGATCACCAGCGCACCGGCGTCCGGCATGTGCCGCCGTACCTCGGTCAGCCGCTTGTCCGCGGCGGCCAGGACGGCCGGCATCCACTCGCCCGTCGGGTCCAGCGCGGTCCGCAGCGCCTGCGCGGTCAGGTCCTTGGTGAGCGGCTCGCCCAGTCGCGCGGCCACCTCGTCACCGGCCTTGGTCCGCCAGCGCATCTCACCGGAGTACGACATGAAGATGACGGGACGTACGACGTGATCGCGCAGCGCGTGACCGTACCCGTAGGTGTAGTCCGCCTTGCTCCGGGCGACGCCGTCGTGGCCCTCCTCGTACGTGACGAACGGGATCGGGTTGTCGTCACTGCGGAACGGCGTACCGGTCAGGCAGAGCCGGCGTGCCGCGGGCTCGAAGGCCTCGCGCACACCTTCACCCCAGCTGAGCGCGTCGCCGCCGTGGTGCACCTCGTCCAGGATCACCAGCGTCTTGAACCGCTCGGTCCGGACCCGGAACGCGAGCGGGTTGACCGCGACCCCGGCGTACGTCACCGCGACGCCCTGGAAGTCCTTGTTGGTCTTGCCGCGCCGCCCGGCGAACGCAGGGTCGATCGCGATCCCGGCCCGGTCCGCGGCCTCGGCCCACTGGACCTTGAGGTGCTCGGTCGGCGTGACCACGGTGATCCGCTCGATCACCCGCCGGTGCAGCAGCTCGGCGGCCACGGTCAGCGCGAACGTGGTCTTACCGGCGCCCGGCGTCGCCACCGCGAGGAAGTCCCGCGGGTTGGCGTCGAGATACAGCTTCAGCGCCTCGGACTGCCACGCTCGCAGCTTGCTCGCGGTACCCCACGCCGCACGCTCCGGATACGCCGGTGGAAGAACGGCTGGCGCGGCGGGCAGATGCGAATCCACGGACGGCATACTCCCCCGATAGTCGACTGTCGGCCGTGCAGGAACGTTACCTGACGGACGTGACAACCGTCGTACGGCATGTCGGGGTACGGGCAGTCTGTGGATAAAGTTCCCGGATCGTCTGGTGGGACGTCATACACTCGGGGGTATGAGTACTCAGCTGACCCCGGGTGCGGAGACGGTTGTCGATGAGCGGACGCAGCCGCTGGAGGGCGGGGACCACGAGCGGTTCTCGCACTACGTGCCGAAGGACAAGCTGACCGAGGCGATGGTGATGGGCACGCCGGTGGTGGCCCTGTGCGGCAAGGTGTGGGTGCCGAGCCGCGATCCGGAGCGCTTCCCGGTCTGCCCGGAGTGCAAGGAGATCTGGGACTCGCTGAACCCGGGCGACGACAAGGGCGGCGACGACGGCGAGTAGCCCGCGCTAGTTCATCGGCTAGTTCATCGGCTAGTTCATCGTGGGGTCGTCGGGGTACGTCGCCAGGTAGGCCATCTGGTCGCTCTGGCGGCGCAGGACCCGGCGCCACAGCGTGTCCGGGTCGTGCCCGAACACGTCCTCGGTCACCGACTCCACGACGTACCAGGCGCCCTCGGCGATCTCGCCCTCGAGCTGACCGCTGGACCACCCGGCGTACCCGGCGAAGATCCGCATCCGGGCGATCGCGCCCTCGAGCAGCACCGGCGGTACGTCGAGGTCGACCAGACCGATCCGGCCGAAACACTCGCGCCAGCCGGGCGGATCCGTGGCCTCGACCACCTCGGCGACCGCGAGCGCGCTGTCGGTCCCGACCGGCCCGCCCATGAACAGCACACCGGGCTCGTCCACGGCCGTCGACCAGTCCGGGAGCACCTGGTTCACGGCGAGGTCGGCGGCACGATTCACCACCACGCCCAGCGCACCGTCGTCGTCGTGGTCCAGCAGCAGGATCACCGACCGGCGAAAGGGCGGTTCGTCGAGCAACGGGGTCGCCACCAGCAGCGATCCGGTCAGGGTCGAGACCGTCATACCTCCATCATGGCGTACGACGGTTCGCTCTACTGCGTGTTTTGCCGGCGATCCAAGCTCCGAGCGCGACCCCGACCAGGTCGGCCAGCACATCGAACGGGTCGCCGTCACGCTGAGGCAGCAACCAGTGCTGCACCAGCTCGCTGACGATCGCGTTCGCGGCCAGTGCTCCCAGCAACCATCGTCCGGGCACGCCGACCTTCAGCCCGGTGAACGCGACCGCCGCGAACAGGAAGCAGTGCGCGACCTTGTCGATCTGCGGGATCCCGATGTGCGGACCCGCCTCCCGCGGCGAGTACACGCCGTACAGCTGCAACGCCACCGCGGCGACGAACGCGATCCGCCAGAGCCAGACCGTCCGCGCCGTCCTCGTCTCGTCCGCTACCCGCACGGTCACGCCGGAGTGTCGTCCGGGTAGTTCTCGTGCGCCGGCGCCTTGCCGCCGGCCGCGTCGCGGACGGCGTGCGCGACGCGCGTGTGCACCTCGGGGTGGAAGACGCTCGGCACGATGTACGTCGCGTTCAGCTCCTCGTCCGTGACGACGCCGGCGAGCGCCTTGGCGGCCGCGAGTTCCATGTCGACCGAGACCTTCGACGACTGCGCGTCGAGCAGACCGCGGAACACGCCCGGAAACACCAGCACGTTGTTGATCTGGTTCGGGTAGTCGCTGCGGCCGGTCGCGACGACCGCCGCGTGCTCGCCGGCCTCGGCCGGGTCGACCTCGGGCACCGGGTTCGCCAGCGCGAACACGATCGAGTCCTCGTTCATCGTGGCGATGTCGGCGCCGTCGAGGATGTCCGGCGCGGAGACGCCGATGAACACGTCGGCGCCCGCGAGCGCACCCTTCAGGTTGCCGCTGTACTTCGCCGCGTTGGTGTTCTCCGCGATCCAGCGCAGCTCCGGCGACAGGCCCGCGCGCTCGGTGTGGATGATGCCGTCGACATCAGCGACCACGGCGTCCTTCACGCCCGCGGCGAGCAGCAGTTTGAGGATCGCCGTACCGGCCGCGCCCGCGCCGGACAGCACCACCCGCACGTTCGTGATGTCCTTGCTGACCACGCGCAGCGCGTTGTAGAGAGCAGCCAGCACGACGACCGCCGTACCGTGCTGGTCGTCGTGGAAGACCGGGATGTCGAGCTCCTCGCGCAGCCGGGCCTCGATCTCGAAGCAGCGCGGCGCGGAGATGTCCTCGAGGTTGATGCCGGCGAACCCGGGGGCGATCGCCTTGACGATCTGGACGATCGCGTCCGGATCCTGCGTATCCAGGCACAGCGGCCAGGCGTCGATCCCGGCGAACCGCTTGAACAGCGCGGCCTTGCCCTCCATCACCGGCAGCGCGGCCTTCGGGCCGATGTTGCCGAGCCCCAGTACGGCGGAACCGTCGGTGACGACCGCGACGCTGTTGCGCTTGATCGTCAGCCGGCGCGCGTCGTCCGGGTTGGCCGCGATCGCCAGGCAGACCCGCGCGACCCCCGGCGTGTAGATCATCGACAGGTCGTCGCGGTTGCGGATCGGGTGCTTGGCCTCCATCGAGATCTTGCCGCCGAGGTGCATCAGGAACGTCCGGTCCGAGACCCGGCCGATCTCGACCCCCGGCACGGCCCGCATCGCCTCGACCAGCCGGCCGGCGTGCTCGGTGTCGGCCGCGGCGCAGGTGACGTCGATCCGCAGCCGCTCGTGGCCGGACGCGGTCACGTCGAGCGCGGTGACCAGACCGCCGGCCTGCTCGACCGCGGTCGTCAGCTTGCTCACCGTCGAGCCACCCGCGGGCACCTCGAGGCGAACGGTGATGGAGTACGAAACACTCGGCAAGGCAGTCACGCGGGTGATCCTCTCACGTCACTGGTAATGCCCCGAGGTTACGTACGTAAAGTGCATGACTAGTCGTCGAGCCAGGCTCTGACGGACTCGTTGTGCTCGCCGAGGCGGGGCGGCGGGAGGTTGGTCTCGCGCGCTCCGGCGTACGGATTGTCGTCGAAGCGGAGCGGTGGACCGGGCAGCTGGACGGTGCCGAGGGTCGGGTGCTCGACGTCGATCAGCAGCCCCTGGGACAGCGTCTGCTCCCACTCGTACACCTGCTGGAAGTCGCGGACCTTGCCGGCCGGGATGCCCTTCGCGGCAAGACGTTTCAGCCACTCGTCGGCCGGCTCGGCGGCGAACGCGACCTCGATCGCGGCCGTCAGTTCGTCGCGGTGCGCGACGCGTTGGGCGTTGACGGCGAAGCGCTCGTCGTTCGGATCGAGTCCGACGATCGGCGCGAACGTCCGCCACTGCCCCTCGCTTCCCACCGCGACCTGGATGCTGGTGTCGGCGGTGCGATACATCCCGTACGGCGCGATCTGCGCGTGGTGATTGCCTACGCGTTCAGGCAACTGATGCGCGACCGTCCACTTCGTCCCGTGGAACGCGTGGACGCCGATCACCGACGCGAGCAGGCTCGTCCGTACGACGCGACCCTTGCCGGTGATCGATCGCTCGTGCAGTGCGGCGAGCGCACCGTAAGCGCCGTACATACCGGCCAGGAGGTCCGCGATCGGGGCGCCGACCTTGGTGGGCTCGACCGCGCCGGTGATGCTCATCAGACCGCCTTCGCCCTGCGCGATCTGGTCGTACCCGGCACGTCCGCCGTCCGGCCCGTCGTGCCCGAAGCCGGTGATCGACAGGATCACGAGGCCGGGGTTGAGCTCGTGCAGGACCTCCGTGGAGAACCCGAGCCGATCGAGCACGCCCGGCCGGAAGTTCTCGATCAGGACGTCGGCCTTGCGGACCAGCTTGGTCAGGAACTCCTTGCCCTCGGCGGACTTGAGGTCGGCGGTGACGGACTCCTTGTTCCGGTTCGCCGACAGGTAGTACGTCGACTCGCCCTCGACGAACGGCGGACCCCAGCCGCGGCTGTCGTCGCCGCCGTTCGGGGTCTCGACCTTGATCACGCGGGCGCCGAGATCCCCGAGCATCATCGCCGCGTGCGGACCGGCGAGCGCACGGGTCAGGTCCACGACCACGACGTCGGACAGAAGGTTCACGGGTCGAGCGTAGGCGAGTACACCGCGACCGGCCGTGACGCGACTCTCAGGCAGACACCTTGCGCGCCAGGGATGCCAGCCGGTGGGTGACGTCGCGCGGGCGTTCCTGCATGAGCATGTGGCCGGCGCCGGGGTAGATCCACAGCCGGGCAGAGGGAAGCTCGGCCGCCATCCGGTTGGCGTGCCGCGGCGGCAGCAGCCGGTCGCGCGTCCCGTGCATGATCTCCACCGGCAACTGGTCGAGCACCTTCAACGCGTGCCCCCGCTCGTGCTCCAGCATCGTCTCGAAGAACCCGCCGTACGACGGCCCCGGCACAATCGCCAGATCCTCCAGAAACAACTCCACCTCAGCCGGATCCACATACTTCCCGAACACCACCCGCCGCAACGCCGGCCTCTGCAGCTGGGCGGCGGCGACTGCCGCACGACGAGCGGCGCCGGCGAACCGTGCGGCAGGCCGCCTCCCGGATGCCCCGACGACGGTAGCTGGCTCGCCCTCTGACTCCTGCCGGGCTCGCGCCTCCGCCCGGCGCGCTGCCGCTTCAGCCCTACGCTCGGCTCTGGTGCCTACTAGGTTCAGGACTCGAGGGGCTATGCGGGCGGCTGCGGGGTCGAAGCGGGGTGGGATGCCGAGGGCGCCTTCGGTGAGGTGGCCGGAGGTGGTGCTGACCAGTGCCGCCGCGCGGATGCGTGAGCCGAACAGTTCCGGATACTGGTCCGCGGCGGCCATCAGCGTCATGCCGCCCATCGAGTGGCCGGCGTACACGACCGGACCGTCACCGACGACCTCGTCCAGGACCGTCACCAGGTCGTCAGCGAGCTGGTCGAGCCCCATCGACCCGACGGGTGCAGCCTCGGACCGGCCGTGTCCGCGGTGGTCGTAGGTGACGACGCGTACGGCGTCCGGCCCGAGGACTTCCGGCAGCTTCTCCACCTGGTTGTGCCACGACCGCGTCGAACACGTCCACCCGTGCACGAGCAGCACCGTCACCGGCGCGTCGGCCGGTCCGGTCACCTCGACGTTCAGCCGTACTCCGTCGCGAGCAGTGACCCCGGACCGCTCCACCTGGATCGTCACGCAATCTCCCGTTCCCGTTCGCCGGCCAGATGAGCCGCACGCGCCCGCCCGCCGCGGGCACCACGCCCGACCAGCCAGGCGATCCCGATGATCTCGAGCAGCCCGACCACCGCGAGCAGCGCATAACCGGCGTTCCACATCCATCGTGGCACGTCGGACTTCTCCTCGCGCCGCAGGATCTGCTGCTCGTTGACGAACTCGACCGTCTGCCCGTTCGACACCTGCACCGCGGGCTTCTCGATCGCCGCATCCTCCGGCGCGTACACCCAGGCCGCCACCATGTCCCGCTGCCCCTGGTGCAGCCGGATCATCGACTTCCACTTCCCGTACATCGGCAGCGCGCCGGCCGACCGATACGTGCCGTCGGCAACCTTCTCCATCGGCTGGTACACCAAACCGCCGCCCTGCCAGGCGAGCGCCTCGAACCAGCGCGCACCGTCAGCAGCATCACCCGGCGACATCGTGATCGTGACGTACGCCGTCGGCTCGGCCCCCGTGGCCACCCGCTCCAACGACACCACGCCCGACACGCCCGGGTCCGCCGACCGCGGCACACAGAAGAACACGGTCGCCACAACGGCGACCAGCCCGACCGCACCGAGCTGATGCGTACGCCGGACCGCGACCGGCCGGATGTGCTTGATCCCGACGGCCCGCTCCTCGCCGGCAACCTCGGCGTACCGCGTCGCGAGCCAGGCGCCGACGAGACCGGCTCCAGTTCCGACGATGACGCCGTACCCGAGGGCGGACGGGAGCATCGACGACGGCCAGGCGATCGGCATCCAGACGTGGCTCCACGCGTACTCCGCCACCAGGCCGACGGTCCCGATCAGCGCACCGGCGACCGCGCCCAGGCGGAAGCGGTTCTTGTTGCCCAGGGCAAGTGCGACCAGCTCGACCAGGATCGCCTCGACGATCAGCAACGGGAAGTGCCCGACGATCTGGCCCAGCGGCTCGGCCACCGCCCAGGCGATCCCGCCGCGGATGATCAGGTAGACCGCCAGCGCCGCGAACGTCGTACCCGGACCGCGCCGCGCACGCAGGATCGTGAATCCCAGCGCGGCGCCGAACACGATCAGGATCGGCTGCAGAACAAGGGGAAACTGCGGTACGCCGTAGTTGAACTCGGTGCTGAACAGGTCCCACGCGATCAGCAAGGCACCGACCGACACGATCTCCTGGAACATCCGGCGCTTGTTCGCCCCGACCAGCTGCTCGACCTCGGCGATCGCCAGCAGCCGCGCGAAGATCGAGAACACCACCCCGCCGATCATCAGCAGGTGGGTCGGCCCCCACAGCGTGACGTCCTCACCGAAAAGCCGGTGCCACACGTCGTCGAGCGGGAACCCGACCAGCGCGAACGTGCCGCAGACCGTCACCAGCGCGGCGCTGCACGGAATCCGCCAGCCCTTGGTCAGCTTGATCGTGCGGGCCGGCAGCGGCTTGCCGGCGAGCGCGATCGGCAACACGCCCGAGATGATCACGCCGAGGATGCCGAAGAAGATCGGATAGTGCGCCGCCGTACCGAACGGGCCGGTGTCGCGGCCGCGATCGATGTGGATCGCGATGTCCCACCACACCCCGAACGCGCAGGCGAGCAGCGAGACCGCATGCAGGTACGGCGTCAGCGCGGCCCATCGGGGGACTCCGTCCAGTCTCCCGATGGTGTCCGCAAACCTACCTACCAGCGTGACGCGTCCGGTGCGTTCCCGCCACAGCAGCACGGCGAGTGCGAGGTACACCAAACCCACGACGCCGGTGACGATCGCGATCTGGTCGAAGCTCGCCGTACCGGTGGTCGCCAGCGGGATCGCCATCGAGACTCCTTACATCAGACATGCGCCATGCTTGATGTTACATCTACTATGTAACGTGGAGTCTGGAAGACTGTCAAGGGTGGAAGAGGAGCTCACTGTCGACCAACTGGCCGCCAAGGTCGGGATGACGGTCCGCAACGTGCGCGCGTACGCCGGACGCGGGCTGATCCCGCCGCCGCGCCTGGTCGGCCGGACCGGTTACTACGGCAACGATCACGTGGCCCGGCTCACGCTCGTCCGCGAGTTGCTCGACAAGGGCTACACGCTGGCCGCCGTCGAGCGGATGCTGGGCGAGCTGCCCGATGGCGCACTCGCGCTCGGCGTTTTCGAGACCCTCGTCAACCCGTGGACGCCGTCGGAGCCGGAGGTGCTCGACGGCGAGCAGCTCGCCGACCGGGCCGGCGTGCCGTACGACCCCGCCGTGATCGAGCGCCTGGTCGAGCTGAGCATCGCCGAGCGGCTGGAGGACGGCCGCCTACGCATCCCGAACTCCGACCTGCTCCGCACCGGCCTCGAGGTGATCAAGCTCGGCGTCCCGATGGAAGCGATCTTCGAGATGCTGCCCAAGCTGTTCGCCCAGGCGGACGCGGTCGCCAAGACGTACGTCGAACTGTTCCGCTCGACCGTCTGGCGCGACTTCACCAACGCCGGCATGCCCGCCGACGGCTGGCCCGAGATCCAGCGAACCCTCGAAGGAATCATCCCCCTGGCCGGCCAGGCCCTGGTCGCAGCCTTCCGCGAAGCCATGGCCCGCGAAATAGAACAAGTCGCCTACGAAGAACTAGGCCTCGACCCGAAAGCCCTTCCCTCCACCGGCTGAGCCCCCTAGGTAGCACTACACATCGGTCAGCCGATCCCCTAGCTCCGCCCCGGGCCCGCATCAGGGATTGCTCGGGACGTAGATAGGTAATCCTCCGCATGTGTGAACCGGTCCTCACGCGGGACCGTATAGCTACCAGAACAGACCAGGCAGGAGGACGGCGATGCGCCAGATCCAGATCCGTCGGCGGCCGCGTGGCACGACGACACGCCGCCAGACGCAGACTCAGACGCTCGACCTCCGGACGCCGTCCGGCCGTCCACTGCCCTTCTGAACCCAGAGCTGAATCCGAGAGCTGAAACCCGAGAGCTGAACCCGCCATGAAGCTTCGACTGCATGTCCACCACGTCCGCTCCGGCGGGTGGTGTGCCGATATCGACGACGACAACGACCGTCAGCCCGACGACCCGTACTGGTGCGTCGACCAGTGGCCGACGCTCGAGGCCGCGCTCAGCGCCGGCTGCTCCGAGCTGGCCAAGCTCGTCTCGATCGCAACACCCACGCGCCTGAGCGGGTACTACGAACCGGCTCTGGCCGCCTAGATCCACGGGGAACTACGGGGCGAGGCCCGGCGAACCGCAGGGGGTTCTCCGGGCCTCACTGTGTCCGGGTGTGATGCGGGTGATCAGGCAGGTCGCCGAGGTCGGCATCCCAGTCGTCCTCGTCGGGAAGCTCCGCTTCGTTGCGGCGGGCAACACGGATGAAGGCGGCGATCAGCAGGATCGGGCCGAGGACCATCGCGGTCTCGGGGATGCCGCCCATGTGCAGGGCGATCATGATGCCGTCACCAGGGCGATGCCACCCGCGGTGAACGCGACCATCGCGGCCAGCATCGGGTACTGCGTACGTCGCAACTGCCTGCGTCGGAACAGGTCGGCAGCGCGATCGTGCGCGGACACCACCCCGAGCACGTGTCCGAGCACGATCGCGCCGATCTGGACCCCCGCGATGAAACCGGTGCTCAGGAACGCGTAGTCGATCCGCGTCCCGCTGGTGCCGAGCAGGTCCCATCCGCGCCCGAACGGGTCGGTCGCGAGCAGCCAGCCCTGCTGCCCCTGGAACAGCGCGAACGAGAAGTAGTGCGCGACGGCGTACCCGATCGCGATCGGCACCAGCGAATGCACGAACACGCCCGGCAATCCGGCCGCCCCGATCCCGCCGGGCCTGTCTGCGCCGCTCCCGTCATCCGGGCGGCCAGCAGGAAGAGGACCGTGACGATCGCGACCGAGATGGTGAGCCCGAGTGTGTAGACCACGAGGTGTTGCGGTCGGCTCAGCTCCCCGGTGCGTTGGGTCCACGCCGACCAGCGGGAGATGCCGTCGAAGGCCGTTGACCCGAGCAACAAACACAGCAGCCCGACGATCCCCGGCCGCTGTGGCATCGTCGCCAGGCCGGCCAACGGGTTGCGCACCACCAACTGACCGCCGGCACCCCGTCCGATCGGGCTCAGCCGCGCGAGCACTTCGGCGTACACCTCGAAGCTGTCGCCGGTGGTATACCAAACCGGACCATAAACGATGCCTGCGGCAACATTCGCGATCGCGTAAACGGTCACGGCAACGGCCACCACGAGCGGCTCGGATCCGTCCGGGTATACCAACTCCAGCCAGAGGAAGCCCACCAGTCCCGCCACGGCCGGCCAGTAGGCCACCCGGTCGGGCAGTTGCCGGTACGACGTACGCCGCACCAGGCCGGCGATCGTGCGCAGCGGATTCGCGAGTCGCCAGATCGGGCCGCAGACCAGCGAGAGCGGGATGATGCCGACCCAGATCCACACGTACAGCCAAGTCGGCGCTGGGTTCCGCGACGGCTCGGGATCGCCGAACCACGCGGCGCCGAGCAGCAACCCGAGCGCCGCAAGCCCGGCAACCTTCAGCACGACGCGAGTCGCGCCGTTCTCGACGATCCGCGTCAGTACGCCGAGCGGCCGCCCGGCGTTCTGCTCGAACCGAGGCCGCGACCAGAACGCCGCGAGCGCGAAGAACGAGACCGCGACCGCGGCACTGGCGGAGTAGATCGCCAGCCACAGCGGCACCGGCAGGTCTCCTCGACCACCGATCCCGTGCAGCGGCAGGAGCAACTCCAGCACCGCAGCCTCCGATCAGCCCGGATTATCCGACCGATCGAATGTAACACGCTCAATGTCACATAGCGAGGGTCTGATACTCGTCGGGGTTGAAGCGCCTGGTCAGTCGGCGGAACCGGAACGTGAACGACGGCCAGAGCGTGGTGTTGCGGCCCTCCGAGTCCAGGTACCAACTGGTGCAGCCGCCGCGGGTCCAGATCGTGTTCCGCATCGACGCGCGGACCCCGTCGACGAACGCACGCTGCACCTCCCGCCGTACCTCGACCTCCCGCAGCCCCTGTGAGTCCATCGTCTTCAGCGCATCCAGGATGTAGGCGATCTGGGACTCGATCATGAAGACCATCGAGCTGTGGCCGAGGCCGGTGTTCGGGCCGATCAACATGAAGAAGTTTGGGAAGCCGGCGATCGCCGTACCGAGGTGGGCCTCCATGCCGTCGGTCCACGCCTCGCGCAGCGAGACGCCGTTGCGGCCGTGCACCATGTCCATCACCGGCAGGTCGGTCACTTTGAAGCCGGTGCCGTAGATGATCGTGTCGACCTCGTGCTTCACGCCGTCGTTCGTGACGATCCCGGTCGGCGTGACCTCGGCGATCCCGTCGGTGACCACCTCGACGTTCGGACGCGCGACCGCCGGGTAGTAGTCGTCGGAGATCAGCACCCGCTTGCAGCCGAGGGTGAAGTCCGGCGTCAGCTTGGCGCGCAGCAGCGGGTCGCGGACCTGGTGCGCGAGATGCTTCTCGGCGACCTTCTGCGCCTGCTTCATGATCGCGGGCAGCTTCGCGAAGCCGAGCACCATCGACTCGCGACCCCAGTAGATGCCGGCCCGGATCGCCTTCTGCACAAGGGGAAACCGCCGGTACACCATTTTCTCGGCCGCGGTGATCTTGCGGTCAGGACGCGGCATCACCCACGGCGGCGTGCGCTGGAACAGGTGCAGTTCCTCGACCTCGGGCTGGATCGCCGGCACGAACTGGATCGCCGACGCGCCGGTCCCGATCACAGCAACCTTGCGACCACTGAGGTTCAGTTCGTGGTTCCATCGGGCCGAGTGGAAGACCTCGCCTTCGAAGTCCTCGATCCCCGGCAGCTTCGGGTACGACGGTTCGGCGAGCGGACCCATCCCGGACAGCAGGATGTCGGCGGTGAACTCACCCGCCCCGGTCGTGATCCGCCAGCGGCCGTCCTCCCAGCTCGCCGACTCGACCGCGTGACCGAAGCGGATGTGCGGGCGGACGCCGAACGCGTCGGTGACGTTGCGCAGATAGTCCTCGATCTCGGGCTGCGGCGAGAACGTCGACGACCAGTCGGGGTTCGGCGCGAACGAGAACGAGTAGAGATGCGACGGCACATCACAGCGGCAGCCCGGGTACGTGTTGTCGCGCCAGGTGCCGCCGACGTCGTCAGCACGCTCCAGCACGACGAAGTCGTCGTACCCGGCCTGCTTCAGCCGGACCGCCATCCCGATCCCGGCGAACCCGGTGCCGATCACCACGATCCGATGCTGCTCAGTCATCCCTGGCCTCCCGCTCGGCTGGAACTTACTCCCAGTAAGTTACTCGGAGTCAGTTAGACTGCGCAAGTGACCTCGACCACTGCCGCCCCGAAGCGTCGCCGCGACCGGGCCGCCCGGGAGCGGGAGATCCTCGAGGCGGCCGAGCGGATCTTCGGTGAGCGCGGGTACCAGGGCACATCGATGGACGACGTCGCCGCGCAGGTCGGCGTCTCGAAGCCGCTGATCTACCAGTACTACGGCTCGAAGGACGGACTCTTCCTCGCGTGCCTCGCCCGCCTGCGCGGTCAACTGCTGGACACGGTGTCCGATGCGGTGATGCAGGCGCCGGACGCCGAGGACGCGCTGTATGCCGGGTTCGTCGCGTGGTTCCAGTTCCTCGACGACCATCCGCAGGCGTGGTCGGTGCTCGTCGACGAGGGCATGCTCAGCGCGGGGCCGGCCGCGGAGGCGACCGACGAAGTACGCGCGGCCTTCATCGAGCTGATCGCCACGATGGTCCGGATGAACCTGCCGTCCGGCCGCCCGGTCGACGAGGACGAGGTCCAGATCGTTGCCCAAAGCATCTCCGGCGCCACCGAACGGCTGGCCATCTGGCGTACCCGCTCCGCCACCCCGCCCAGCCCCGAGAAGGTGGCCCGCACCCTCCAAGACCTGCTCTGGCAGGGCCTCCACACCCTCAAGTCCACCTGATGCACATCGAGTCCTACCCCGAGGCCGCCGTCCCCGCCGCCCTCCGCCACCAAGTCCATGCCCTCCAGAACGAAGCCTGGCCAACCACACCGGCACCCTCGCCCACGCCTCCGCCTTCGCCTTTGGCGCCGCACTCGCCTCCGCCTTCGCCTCCGGCGCCGCCTTCGCCTCCGGCGCCGCCTTCGCCTCTGGCGCCGCCCCCGCCTCAGCCTTCGCCTCTGGCGCCGCCCCCGCCTCAGCCTTCGCCTCTGGCGCCGCCCCTGCCTCCGTCTCCGTCCTCGCCTGCTGACTCGCCGGTCGAGGTGTCTTCCGACGCCCTGGTCCACGACCCGGCGCTCGATCCGTTGTCGATGCTCCTCATCGACAACGACACTGTGGTGGCCGCCCTCGACATCCTCCACAAGACCGTCGTCCACGCCGGCAACACCTTCCGCGCCGGCGGTCTCAGCACCGTCGTCACCCGCAAGGACCTCCGCGGCCACGGCTACGGCCTCCGACTCGTCTCTGCCGCCCGCGCGGAAATGACAGACCTGGACCTCGCCCTCTTCACCTGCGACCGCCCACTACAACCGTTCTACGAACGCGCCGGCTTCCAGGTCCTCCCCGGCACAACCCTCATCGGCGGCACGCCCGAAGACCCGTTCCCCAGCGACCAACCAGGCTTCGACAAAGTCACCCTGGCCGCCTTCTTCAGCGACTCCGCCCGTCAGGCAGCCGGCACCTTCGGGCACAGCCGAATCGCCCTCCACCCCGGCCCCATCGACAAACTCTGGTAAGCCGCCACGCCGCCCAGTCGCCCCGTCCCCGTAGTCCTCGGCAAATGGGATAGCAGCGCTGCGTGTCCTCCGCACCAGGCCCCGACCCCGAGTGCCCGAGCCCTTTACTGAGCCCCGTGCCCGAGTGCCCGAGCCCGAGCCCCGTGCCCGAGTGCCCGAGTGCCTGAGCCCGCGCCCTTGCCCGAGCCCCGTGCCCGAGCCCTTGCCCGAGCCCGAGTGCCCGAGCCCGTGCACGAGCCCGTGTCGTGTTCTGAGCCCGTGCCCAAGTTCGATTGTTGCCTGCCCGAGACCGAGTGCCCGAGCCTGAGCCAGAGTGCCCGAGTGCCCGAGCCCGTGTCGTGCCTGAGCCCGTGCCCGAGTCCGATTGCCTCCTGCCCGAGCCCGAGCCGTGCCCGAGCCCGAGCCGCGCCCGGCCTGAGTCTGAGCCTGAGCCGTGCGCGAGTCTTGGCCGAGTCTTGGCCGAGTCTGAGCTCGTGTCCGGCCCGATAGACGGGCTCGCCAGCGACGTAGGTAGGCGCGGAACACGACCTCGGCAACAACTACTTCACAACGCCGCGGGCCTTGACCTCCGCCACCTCGCCCCAGGGATCGAACGCGTCGGCGACTACCGGCTTGTCCTCGGAATCCGTCCGTCGGTCGGCTGTCGTCGGGCTCTCGCCCCAGATGGCGAGGCACGCAGCCTCCCGCAACGAGGTTGCCGCGTCTACCCCCACGTGCCCGCGCGCCATCAGCTCCTCGAGCAGTCGCCGCCCGATTGCCGAACGTCTGGCCACAAACCCAGCCGTGCTCGACACAGGTGCCGCCGTCGCGACCAGTTCGCGTCCTTCCGCCGCGCCCGGCACCGAACCCGACACACCAGACACACCAGCCGACACACCACCCGACGCAACAGTCGGCCGCGGGTCTGATGCGAGGACCGGTGAGAAGGGTGGCGCCGTGGCCTGGGGTTTCACGATCTGTTGGTTTGGTGGATCTGCCCAATCGGGACGGGAGACGCGCACGACGCCGTCGGTGATGGTGATTGTCCAGTCGCCAGCGTGTACGTCGATGTGGTGGCGTCGGCACAGCAGCGCCAGGTTCGCGATCTTGGTTTCGCCGCCGTCGATCCACGACACGAGATGGTGCGCATCGCACTGAATCGGTGGGGCGCCGCAGACAACACAGCCTCTGTCACGGGCGTTCAGGGCGCGCCGCATCCCTCGGGTCACCAATCGCTCGGAGCGCCCGACATCCAGCGGCTCCGAGTTCGAACCGAGCACCAACGGCACGATCCTCGCGTCGCAGGCCATGCGCCGGACCAACCCAGCGGAGAGGCCATCGCCGTACACCGCATCGCCGATCGCATCCGCGCTCGCCGCCTTCAGATCCTGCCAGTCGATCGTGACGGTGATGGTTGCCTTCGCTCCGTATCCGGGAACCCGTCCACCGGACCCGGCAGCGGTCGATGTCGAGCCCGCCGCATCCGCCCGCACCTGAGACGAGCCGTCTCCGACCGCCTCTCCTTCGGTCGAACCGGGGACCGCCGTGCCCGGAGCCGCTGTGTCCCACGCAGTAGCGGCGACTGTCAGAGCTGTGGTCAGAGCGTCCGCCTGACGCTTCTCACGAGGTCTCGGGTCGAGTTCACCGTCGACGGTCTTGTGTGGGCGCGCACCTGCATGGACGACCGCGCGCAGCAACTCGGCATTCTCATTCGCAAGGTAGCCGCGGAACTTCACACCACGATCGGCCGGAGTCAGCGTCAGCGTTTCGCGCCCATATGCCTTGTTTTCTTCAGGTTCCGGGCCGTCGGTGTCGAGCAGATCACGGATGCGCTGACCAGCTTCGCGCAGCTCGCGAGGCGGCAGGTGACGGGCCAGTCCGACCAGCTCGCGCTCCGCCACATCGAGATCCTCGACCGGGACAGTTGTCGGCACCTTCTCGAGTGCGGACACGATCGCCTCGGCCTGCGCCGGACGCATTCGCACTTCGGTGTCGGTGATTGGCTGATCCATGGCGGGCAAGGCAGCCTTGACGGCGTCGTACTTCGCCAAGGACAACGCCAACCGGACGTCGCGGCGAGCGCGCGCCGGATCCAAGCGGTACCGGAACTCGAGCAGTTGAACCGTGTTGTGGGCACCGATCTCCTGCGCGTGACCGACACCGTCCAGACCGGCGATCACCTGCAGACGGTACGTCTCCAGCCGGGCGAGCGCAGCGTCGAGCTGATCGAGAGTGGACAGCATCTCGCCTCCACTCATCGACCACACCGGCCGCTCACCCACCGCATCCATACGCCAACTCTAGGCACCTCCACCGACACTTTCCAAACGAAGAAGCCCTTTATTTCAAGGGAATTCTCTATCCACAAGCATCGGCGCGTCGTCCACAACCCAATCGAGGACATCGCACGGTCAGGCGTCGAAGTCCGCCAGGATCTCGGCGACGAAGGACTGTGCTCCACGGACCGCGCCCGGCCGGCGATCGCGGTAATACGGGACCGCGATGATCGTGAGCGACAACGCCCACGCCCGCGCGCGGGCCCAGCTGTCCCGGTCGACCCTCATCGCTTCGCGGAAGGCGGCCCGCGCCGGGCCGTCGAACGTGTACCAGGCGGCCAGTAGATCCGCGGCCGGATCGGCGGCCCAGGCAGTCCCGAAGTCGATCACCGCCGAAAGCTTGCCATTAGCAACTAAAATGTTGCCTGGCATGAGATCACCGTGGATCCAGCTCGGCCGGCCGTCCCAAGTGTCCGACTCCAGCGACGCCTCCCAGGCAGCGAGCAACCGCGGGGTGTCGAAGTCGTCCTGCAACTGCTCGAGCGCCTCCCGGAACAGACTGTCCCGCGGCGCCAACGGCGTACCCCGGCTGAACGGATCGTCCGGCGGCACCGGAGCTCCAGTGGTATCCACCTCCTGCAGACACCGGACGAACTCGGCCAGTTGCTGCGCCGCATCCACGGTGTCGATCAGCCCGGCCGAGTACGGTTCGCCCTCCAACCACCGGTAAACGCCCCAGGTGAGGGGATATCCCGCGCCCGGCTCACCCTTCTCGAGCGGCTCCGGGATCGGAAGCGGCAGGTGCGGCGCGAGTCGCGGCATCCAGGTCAGGTCCTTCTCGACCTGGCCCTGGGTCCGTTCGGTCCGCGGCAGCCGTACGGCGAGCTCATCCCCCAGCCGGAAGGTCACATTGTCTGTGCCCGACCCCGCCACCACCCGCACCGGCAGCCCCGCCCACTGCGGGAACTGCTGAGCGACGAGCCGCTCCACGAGAGACGTGTCGATCTCGACCTCGTCGTCATGCAGCTTCGGAACGCTGGTCACGCCGCGACCCTCACACCCGCTGCACTCAACGGTCAACCGATTTCGCTTGTCTCGAACGGTCAGAGGATGTCGTACGGCTCGAGGGTCGGGCCGACCGTCGAGCGACCTTCTACGAAGCGGGGCTGGACATAGTCGATACCCGGTTCACCAGCTCCGCCGATCACCGCGAGCAGGCGTTCGGCGGCGCGCTCTCCGACGGTCGGGAGCTCCGGATCGAAGGTGCTCAACGGATCGTCAGGACGCCGTACGCCGGCCAGGCGGTTGTCGTAGCCGACGATCGCGATATCGTCGGGCACCCGGATGCCGTGGCGGTGGAACGTCGCGAACAGACCGATCGCGATCTCGTCGTTGGCCGCGAAGATCGCGTCGACCGGCTGGCCGCTCTCGATGATGTGCTCCGCCGCATCGATCCCCCACCGCTGCAGGTAGCTGCCGTAGAGCGGTGCGCCGCCCATGGCGATCGGCATGCCCGCCGCTCGCATCGCGCCGGTGAAACCGTCGACGCGTGCGCCGACCGCCGGGTCGTCTACGGCGGCGGTGACGTGGGCGATGTGGCGCCGGCCGAGGCCGATCAGGTGTTCGGCGGCGGCGCGGCCGGCGCCACGATTGTCCGGCGCGACGACGTAGTCCGTCTCCGGGGTCGCGGACGATGAGGCGAAGACCACCGGTACCGCGAAGTCCTCCGACAGCACCAGGCTCGCCCGGTTCGGATCGTCGCCGACGACGAGCAGACCGTCGATCCGGCGGGAGCGTAGGCGCTTGAGGTAGTCGTTCAGCACCCGTGGAGTGCCGTGCGCGTCGAGCGTGACGGCGGCGATGTTCTCGCGGCCGAGGAAGTCCGTGGCGCCGACGATGAGCGGCATGCTGAACCGCCCGTGGGCCTTCTCGGCCAGCACGCCGACGATGAAGCTCCGACCAGTGACGAACGACCGCGCGATCATGTCCGGCTGGAACTGCAGCCGCTCCGCCGTCTCGATCACCTTCGCCCGGGTCTCCGCCGACACCCGCCCGCCACCGCTCAGGGCGCGCGACGCCGTCGTGAGCGAGACGCCTGCCACTCGGGCGACGTCGCTCATGCTGGCCCGTTTCGCCATCCCTGCCTCCTCCCGGTCGGTCGAGTGTAAGGGTGCGAAATTGCTTGCGCTCAACTAGCCTGATCCAGGCGTGGAGCACGTGCGAAAACGCTAAACCCGAGGGAGCTTCTCTTGACGAACCTCGCCACCGAGCTTCCAGCTGCCTGGCAGCGGGCAGAGCTACCCGAACTGCCGCCCATCGGAGCCGACCCGGTCGACGAGTTCGCCCGCACGATCTACGGCCGTACGCCGACAGGTGGCGACCTGGTGGACGTCGTACTGCGCTCGCACGAGGAGGGCGTCCTGGATGGTGCGGCCGATCGCTTGGTCCACCGAGCCACGATCACCTGCCCACTCGGCGACCTCGAGCTCGACACGCTCCTGCACCTTCCTGCCAACGCTGATCCGGCGCCGGTCATCATCGCGCTGAACTTCACCGGCAACGACCAGACGATCGACGGCGACCAGGCACAACGCTGGCCCTACGCCAAGATCGCCGCTGCGGGATACGCCGTACTCACGGTGGACTATCGACAGATCGAGCCGGACGATCCGGCGCCGGCTGCTCCCGGCGTACGGGCGCTGTTCCCGGCCGGAGCGGGATCATGGGGCGCGGTCGGAGCCTGGGCCTGGGGTCTGTCGCGCTGCCTCGACATCGCTGACCGCATCGACGGTCTGACGACGGCCGGCGCGGTCGCGCTCGGACATTCCCGGCTCGGCAAGGCGGCGCTGTGGGCGGGTGTGCAGGACGAGCGCTTCGCCGTCACGGTCTCGAACGACTCCGGCTGTTGCGGCGCCTCGCTCTTCCGGCATCCGGGCGGAGAGGACATCGCCGCCATCACCTCGCGGTTTCCGCACTGGTTCCTGCCGTCGTTGGCGGCGTACGCCGGCGTCGAGAGCACGCTGCCCGTCGATCAGCATCAACTGCTGGCGAGCATCGCCCCGCGCCGCGTGTACGTCGCCAGCGCGGAGGACGACGCCTGGGCCGACCCGGTCGGCGAGTATCTGGCCGTCGTCGCGGCACGCCCGGCGTTCGACGATGGTGGGATCGGATACCACGTACGGTCCGGCGGGCACGACCTGCTCGAGGAGGACTGGCTGCACGTGCTGGCCTTCCTCCGGCCCTGAATCTGAGACCAAATCTAAGACTGAATCCGGCGCCACGGGCCGCCCTCCCCGTGGAAGGGCGGCCCGGCGCCTTCAGTTCTGCTGGAGCGACAGGTAGAACACGTCTTCCTGCTCCGTCTGGTTGAGCGCCTTCACGGTCGGGTCGGGGTCGATGATCGGCACCTCGGCCTCGATCGTGTTGTGGCCGGTGCTCTTCCACTGCAGCGGCGTGCGATTGCCGTACAGGTCGACACGGTCGAGCGTCTTGACGTCGTGGACGTTCCGGAAGGTGACGGTCATCGTCGGCTCGCCGAAGTTCAGGTGGATGGTGTCACCGGTGTTCGGGTCCTCGAATATGTCGGCCTGGTTCTGGCGCTTGAGGTCGATCGCGAGCACGACCCGCTTGTCGTCGAGCCGGAAACCGTTGGCCGTGGACAGTGCCTCGTTCAACTCGGGCTTGAGTTCAGGCGTGGTGTCGAAGTCGTCGTACGCCTCGGCCTTTGCCCCACGCAACAGGTTCGCCAGCGTGACCAGTGTCTTTCCCTTGGGGCTGAGGTTGTTGCCGGTGCGTAAGGTCCGGTTGTAGCCGAAGGCACCTGTGTCGTCCGGCGCCCACTCCGCGAAGTACAGCAGCTTGAACCGGTCGAGATCGTCGCCGCCCTTGCTCAGCGCCCAGTGGAACGCCCGTGGGTAGATGTCGGCGATGAACTTGTCCTCGGTGGTGAAGCCGATCTCGGTCTGCCAGACCGCGGGATTCTTGACGCCACGCTTCTGCGCGGCCGCGTAGATGGTCTGCATCGTGCCGAGTGGCATGTAGTGCAGGTCGTAGACGTCGATGCTCTTCCAGGCCTTGTACTTGTCGAGCAGCGCGACGTACTCGCTCAGCGGCGCGCCGCAGATCCAGCCGCCGTACACCAGCTTGACGCCCGCGTCGTGGATGACCTTTGCCGCTGGCAACTGAATGTCGGTCATGTACTGATCCATGCCGCCCTCCCAGAAGCCCGAGCCGGGATAGGCCTCGTTCCACACCTGGAAGTACGTGATCCCGAGCGGTTTCAGCGTGTCGATCGCGAGCTTGACGAAGTTCGTCCAGTCCTGCGGATCCTGCGGCGGCGTACGGCCGATGCTCGTCTGCACGTCCTTCGTCGACAGCACGTTGCCGCCGGCATCCTTGGTGACGAGTTGGCGGGTGAACTGGCCGCTGTTCTCGGACTTCACCGGCCCGTACTCATAGGTCTTGCCGTGGAACTCGTAGGAGTAACCGGTCCGGTTGGCCGCCCAGCCGGCGGTGTACGCGAGCACCGGCAGGATCGTGATGCCGTGGGACTTCGCGAGGTTGAACTGGCGCACGTACTCGGCGATGGCGGCCTGGTCGACCTGGCCCTTCGCGGGCTCGACCGAACCCCAGTCGAAGTCCATCCGATCCCATTGCAGGCCGGCGACGAGCCCTGTCTGCGTGCCCTGGTTCTCGCCTGCGAAGGCACGGAACGGTTCGTTGAGCACGAACGGCAGATCGGCCACGATGCTCGGCGCGGAGCCGGTCGCGGCGGCGACGGCCTTCAGGTCGGTGTCAGCCGTGATGGCGATGGGGCTGCTGTACGGCTGGGCCGTTGCTGACGTGGTCGGGTCGCTGCCATCGGTGGTGTAGCGGATGCACGCGTCCTTCGTCGCACTCGCGAGCTGCACCGTGCTGCCGGACCTGAGCGCGCCCGGGCCGGGTGTCGCCGTGACCGCTGCCGTCTGCGGCGCCAACTCCGTCGTGATCGCGGCCTTGAGCTTGCCGGGCACCCACCAGGTGGTGACCTGATCGCTGACGAACAGTAGGTCGTCGCCCTTCGACGCGACGATGTTGAGGTCGAACGAGGCAGCTTTGCCCGTGTACGTGTAAAGCTCTGTGAACGGTCCTACCGTCTTGGTGGCGTCGCCGTCGTGGGCGAGCAGCACGCGGAAGCGGCCGCCTGGGGACTCGAAGGTGCCACTGACATGCACGGTCTTGCCGTCGGCCTGGTCGGCGACCGTGTACGTCTCGGCGATGGCTCGGTAATCGGTGCCGATGGAGCCGTCGGCCTTGACGAACCAGGCGTGCTCAGGTTTCTTCGCGTCGGCGGCCCACTCGTCGGCCGCGAAGACCCCGGACCCGCCCTTCCCCAGGAGGCTCGTGGCGTCGCCGGCGATCGATTGGTACGACCAGCGGCCGGGCGCGACCACGTTGGTGTCGAGCCGGTAGTCGGCCACGTTGTCGGTGGTGGGATTCGCGGCGGCCGGCGTACAGCCGATCGGTGCGGATGGTTGTGAAAATGCTTGCACACTGGACGCTGGTGAGATCGCGCAGAGCATCACCACGCCAAGCCCTGCAGAAAGCGGACGAATCTTCACGAGGACTCCGTCAATGATCAAGATTCACGCTGAAATGCGTGTTGATCGGGGACGCTAGAACCGCGATGACAACTTTGTCAACGGCGCGTGACGAGCTCTTGACGGTTCGGTTTCCGGCCCTCATGCTGGCTGCGCAAACACTTGCGCATCTCCCTCCGGACGGGAGTCTTCCACATGCACCAGATCTCGCGTCGCACCTTCCTCGGAGCCGCCGGGGCCGCCGCTCTCACCGCCGCCACCGGCACGTCGATCGCGTCTGCCGGCGACTCGCCGAACGCCTCGCCGGACGGCACGACCATCCCGTCGGCCACTGCGATCACCGACAACGGCGGCGCCGTCTGGACGGTCGCCGGCGGGGTGATCTACCGCAACGGCGTAACCGTTGGCAACACCTACAACGTCAGCGTCCTGCTCTGGTACGGCGGGCGCGTGTACCACTGCGGCACCGGCGGTCAGTGGTACGTCTGCTTCAACGACGTCTGGTTGAAGGTGACCGACCCGCGCATCGCCCTGTCCGCTCCGGCCGGCCTGATGTACGGCGTCAACGGCCACTACGACACCGCGCTCTCGCCGGCCGTCATCGCCGACCGGATGTCCTCGCTGGGCGCCTCCGTGTTCCGCGTGAACACCGGCGGCGACGCGAGCACGATCGGCGCCGCCGCGTCGATCGCCAGTTACCTGAGCAGCGTCGGCAAGCACACGTTCCCGGTAATCGACGCCGGTCTACGCGACGGGGCCGGAGCGTTGGCGTACGGATCCGAGTCGGACGCGTACTACGCCGCGCGGGCGATCGGCACCCAGGTCGCGCAGGCGTTCGCGCCGTACGGCGTGACGATGTACGAATGCGGCAACGAGCTCACCCGGGATCCGTACATCATCCTGCCGGGCCACGTCGCCGACGCCGGCACGAAGGCGATCGACTTCAACAACACGAACTGGCCGATCATGCGCGGGTTCATGAAGGGCCTCATCGACGGCGTGAAGACGGTCCAGCCGTCGGCGTTGTGCGGCATCAACTTCTGCAAGTCGGACATCGGCGCCGCCGATGCCCTGTGGGACGGGATTCAGCCGGACGGCTCGGGTGGGTACCCGCAGATCCGCTGGGACATCACGACCTGGCACAACTACGAGGGCGACGGCGACATCTTCCACATCGGCACCGACGGCGCCGGGCCGTCGTTCAACCTGCCCGTTTACGCGAAGGCGCGGTACGGCAAGCCGTTCATGATGACGGAGTGGAACTCGGACCCCAACCAGGGCACGACGCACAGGGCGTCGTACATCCAGACGCAGCTGGCCGAGTTCCGGGCCCATCGCACCACCGAGGCGTTCCAGTCGGGGATGTTCTACGAGCTGGACGGTGGCACGCAGTGGGGTCTGACCGAGGCGGACGGTACGCCGCTCAACCCGCCGTACACCGCCTTCCAGAGTTACGTTTCAGCGCACCCTGATGTCTAGTCGCCGAACATCTCGTGGATGGCGGTCTCCTGGTCGTCGCTCAGGTTGATGTGGATGAGCTTGGCCCGGAGCCTCGTCTTCCGGAAGGTCTCGCGGACCTTGTCGGTCTCCTCGTCGCTGGACAGCAGGAACAGCGCCGACGTCCCCGGCGTCACCTGGGACCGCACTTCCTTGATGAAGTCGTCGTCGATCCCGACGTCGATGAGCCTGCCGGCCACCGCACCCGCCGCGGCCCCGATCGCGGCGCCCGCGAACGGCATCAGGAAGATCGTCCCGAACAACATTCCCCAGAACGCCCCGCCGACCGCGCCCGGTCCGGTCATGTTCCGCACCTGCCGGGTCCGCGGCCGCCGCTTCTCCGGCTGCCACGACACCGTCGCGGCGTCATGAATCTTGATCAGCTTCTGCTTGGCAAGGCTCTCGAGCGTCCCGATCGCCTGGTTGGCCCCGTCCCAGTTCTCGAACTTCCACACCGTCAACGTCGCCATCGCGCTCCTCCCCTGCCACCCTCCCACTCGTGCCCGTAGTTCGACCACCTCAACCACCCCCTTTCACCTCTGGACGGTCCGTCCCGGCGATTAGTTGGCGCGGTCGGTGAACACCCTGAGAACCACCCCTGAGAACCGACCCTGAGAACGGGCTGACGGATGTCATGGATCGGTCGTGACGAGCGATCCAGGGGGTGTACGCCGTCCTCGGACAAGCTTCTGGCTATGACGACAACGACTGCGGTCAGCCTGCGGGGTGTGACCAAGAAGTATGCGAGCGTGCAGGCCGTCGCCGGGGTGGATCTGACCATCCGGGCCGGCGAGGTGGTGGCGCTGCTGGGCCCGAACGGTGCCGGCAAGTCGACCACGATCGAGATGCTGCTCGGCCTGGTGAAGCCGGACAACGGCACCGTCCAGGTGTACGGCGGTACGCCGACCGACGCGATCGCCCAGGGGCAGGTCGGCGTGATGCTGCAGAGCGGCGGAATCATCGAGGACGCCAAGGTCGGCGAACTCCTCGACCTGGTCGCCGGGCTGCACAACAACCCGATGCCCGTCGAGGAGGCGCTCGAGCGTGCCGGCATCGCCGACCTCACCGGCCGGACCATGAAGGCGCTGTCCGGCGGTCAGAAGCAGCGGGTGCGGTTCGCGATGGCGATCATCCCGCAGCCCGACCTGATCGTCCTGGACGAGCCGACGACCGGCATGGACGTCGAGTCCCGCCGCGACTTCTGGGCGTCGATGCACGAGGAGACCGCCCGCGGCCGCACGGTCCTGTTCGCCACCCACTACCTCGAAGAGGCGGACTCGTACGCCGACCGCGTCGTGCTGATGCGCCACGGCAAGGTCGTTGCCGACGGCACCGCCGCGCAGATCAAGGCGAGCGTGTCCGGCCGCACCATCCGCGCCACGATCCCCGGCGCCGATCTCGCCGCGCTCGCGTCGCTGCCCGGCGTACGGAATGTCGAGACCCGCGGTGAGGTCGTCCTCCTGCAGTGCGCGGACTCCGACAACACGCTGCGGCACCTGCTGGACAACACCACCGCCCACGACATCGAAGTAACGTCCGCCGACCTGGAGGACGCCGTCCTCGCGATCAGCGCGGCCCAAGAGGAGACTCTGGCATGAACCGCAACTACCTGATCTTCGACATCCGCCGGACCCTGCGGAACCGCCGGGTGCTGATTTTCTCGATCCTGATGCCGCTGGTGCTGTTCGGGATCTTCGGCATGACGCTGCCGAAGGACGCGACCGAGGGCGGAATCTCCGCGATCGCCTACGTGATGGTGAGTATGGCGATGTTCGGCTCGATGTCCGCCGCGATGAGCAGCGGCGGTGTGATCGCGGCCGAGCGTGACGGCGGCTGGAACCGGACGCTGCGGCTGACCCCGCTGAAGCCCCAGGCGTACGTCGTCAACAAGGTCATCCTGTCCTTGCTGCTGGCGATCCCGCCGCTGCTCGTCGTCTTCGCCTTCGGAATGATCTTCGGCCACGTGCACCTGAACCTCGGCCAGTGGATGACCGTCGCGCTGGTGTCCTGGCTGGGCGCCCTTCCGTTCGCAGCGATCGGCCTGGTCATCGGTTACATCGCCAAGCCGGACAGCGTGCAGCCGATCACGGGTCTGAGCACGATGCTGATCGCGGCCTTCGGCGGTCTGTGGCTGCCGGTCGACCAGATGCCGTCGATCATGAAGCACATCGCGCAACTGACCCCGGCGTACTGGACCGGGCTGACCTCCCGCAGCGCCCTGACGCAGGGCGGCGTCGACACGCAGGCACTGCTCGTGGTGCTCGGCTGGACCGTCGTACTCGGCTTCATCGGCCTGCGCCGGTTCCGCGCCGACACCGCTCGCGCCTGAGGACGCGAGCGGTAGCGTGACCACCGTGAAGACCAACCGCGACCCCAGCGTCCTGAACGGAATGGCCGAGCGAGTCGGCGCCGGTCCAGGTCGTTGGGGCTGGCTGGCCGCGGGGGTCTGGCTGTTCTACCTGGCGCAGCCGCTGCAGAAGATCGCGGAGCGCAAGGACGGCATCAGCCAGATCCTCGGGTTCCTCACGGTGATCCTGTTCGCGGCCAGCTACCTGGGGTTCTTCGGAATCCTGCGCCGGATGGCCCGCAAGCACCTGCTGGCCGTGTGGCAGCAGGTCGGCTATCTGATCCTGATGCTGACGCTGTGCCTGCTGATGATCCCGACCGCCGGCCAGACGGCCCTGACGGGACTGGTCTACATCGCGTCGGTTGCGATGATGCTGCTCGACCTCCGCGCCGCCGTCGCGTTCGTCGCGATCCTGCTGGCCGGCGCCGAGATCTCTATGCGGGTCGTGCCCGGATGGACCGATGACGGCAGCTACGGCTTCGCGATCTTCCTCGGTGCGCTCGCGGTGTTCGGGCTGCGGCGGGCGATCCAGCGCAGCATCGAGCTGAACGCGGCCCGCAAGGACATGGCCGAGCTGGCCGTGCAGGAGGAGCGGAACCGGTTTGCCCGGGATCTGCACGACATTCTCGGGCATTCGCTCACGGTCATTACCGTGAAAGCGGAGCTGGCCGGCAAGCTGATCGAAGCCAACCCGACACGGGCGGCCGCCGAGGTCGCGGACGTCGAGAGCCTGGCGCGGGCCGCGCTGGCCGACGTACGGGCCGCCGTCGCCGGGTACCGCGAGCTGAGCCTGGCCGGTGAGCTGGTCTCGGCGCGGGCCGCGCTGCAGGCCGCCGAGGTCAAGGCGGATCTCCCGACCACCGTGGACGAAGTACCGGAGCAGAACCGGGAGCTGTTCGCGTGGGTGGTGCGGGAGGGCGTGACGAACGTCGTACGGCATTCCGGCGCGAAGCGTTGCACGATCCGGCTCACGGCGACGCAGATCGAAGTACTGGACGACGGGAAGGGCCCGACGCCCGGCGGCGGCGCGTCCGGTCACGGGCTGGTCGGGTTGCGAGAGCGGGCGGACCAGGCCGGTGCGAGTGTGCAGATCGGTCAGGCACCCGGTGGCGGGTTCCGGTTGGCTGTCCGGGTCGGCCTGTGAGGATGGACCTGTGAGCATCCGATTGCTGATTGCCGACGACCAGGCACTGGTGCGTGGAGCCCTGGCCGCGCTGCTCGACCTCGAACCCGACCTGGAGGTGGTGGCCGAGGTCGGTCGTGGTGACGAGGTGATCGATGCCGCGAAGAACTCCCAGCCCGACGTCGCGCTGCTCGACGTGGAGATGCCGGGGCTGGACGGGATCGAGGCGGCCGCTGCCCTGCGCACCGCCGTGCCCGGCGTTCGGGTGCTGATGGTGACGACCTTCGGCCGGCCCGGGTACCTGCGCCGCGCGATGGAGGCCGGCGCGGCCGGGTTCGTCGTCAAGGACACGCCCGCAACGCAGCTGGCCGACGCCGTACGGCGGGTGCACCAGGGGCTGCGTGTCGTCGATCCGTCACTCGCCGCGGAGACCCTCGTCGCCGGCACCAGCCCGCTCACCGGCCGCGAGGCCGACGTACTGCGCGCCGCGCGTGAAGGCGGGACCGTCTCCGACATCGCCAAAGAACTGCACCTGTCCGAGGGAACCGTCCGCAACCACCTCTCCGCCGCGATCGGCAAGACCGGCGCCCGCACTCGCGCCGAGGCGGCCCGCATCGCCGTCGACAACGGCTGGTTGTAGGCGGCCCCTACCTCCGAGGTCCCTTCCCCGAGCGGAGCGAGGGGCGGGGGGTTTAGGGTTGTCTCTTGGGGGTGGGATTTGTGAATTCAATCGAGGAATTCAGCGTCCGCGGGCGGTTGGCGGACACGGGTGAGGGGATCACCGCCGACGAGTTGCAGCTCGCGGCACGGAATCACGGGATGCCGCTGGAAGGCCTGCGGTACGACGTGACGCCGCCGGGACTGCACTACGTGCTGGTGCACTACGACATACCGGCAACGAATGCGGGCGACTGGCGGCTCGAGCTGAACGGGTGCGTCGAGCAACCGTTGTCGTTCGGGCTGACCGAGTTGCGCGCGATGGGACGCCGGACGATCCGGGTCACGCTGGAGTGCGCGGGCAACGGGCGGGCGACGTTGCAACCGCGGCCGATCAGCCAGCCCTGGCTGCAGGAAGCGGTCGGTACGGCGGAGTGGACCGGGGTGCTGCTGTCGGACCTGCTGCGGCTGGCCGGGATCCGCGAGGATGCCGTGGACGTGGTGTTCACGGGCGCGGATCGCGGGGTCGAGCGTGGCGTCGTACAGGACTATCAGCGCGGGCTGTCGCTGACCGAGGCGATCGAGTCGGGCGCGATCGTCGCGTGGGAGATGAACGGCGCACCGCTGCCGCCGCAGCACGGCTACCCGCTGCGTCTGGTCGTACCGGGGTGGTACGGGATGGCGAGCGTGAAGTGGCTGCGGTCGATCGAGCTGATCGACCACAAGTTCGAGGGGTTCCAGAACGCGGTGGCCTACGTGATCCGCCAGAATCTGGACGATCCCGGCCGGCCGGTGACCCGCATCGAGCCGCGGGCGCTGCTGATGCCGCCCGGGTTCCCGGACTTCATGAGCCGCCATCGCTTCGTTGCCGCAGGCACCGTTCCGCTGTTCGGCCGGGCCTGGTCCGGCTGGGCCCCGATCGAACGCGTCGAGGTCAGCACCGACGCCGGCGTCAACTGGCACGAAGCCACGTTGGATGCCCTCGGCAACGACGAACTCGCCTGGCGCGCTTTCGCCTACGACTGGGAGGCAACGCCCGGCGAACACGTGCTCACCGTCCGCGCGTACGACGCCAGCGGCCGCGAACAACCCATCGAAGCCGAGTGGAACCGAGGCGGCTTCAGCAACAACACCGCGCAACGCATCACCGTCCTGGTCACCTGAAACCCGCGTGTCGTTCACCGCCAACGCCACACCCGCGTCACATCCTGAAGACGTACACGGTTCTCACTCCAGGAGTGGTGGCGGTGAACGACAACCATCTACACGCGCGAGTCTTCAGAACTCTCGACGAGTGGTACGCCGACGTCGACGACCAACTCGACCCCCAGCCGGACAACCCGCTGTGGTGGGGCTCCTACACAACCCAACGAGCCGCCATCGAAGCCGCCTGCGCTCGCCTCGCCGCGCTACATCGCGAGCCGACGTACCTCACCGACCAGGCCTCCTGACCCGGCTACTCGGGTTCGTTGTCGGCGTGGCCGCCTATTTGGTACGGGGTGGTGATGCCTTCGTACATGAGGTGGGTTATCAGGCCTTGGGAGGCGTGGGGGAGGTTGTGGCAGTGGTCCATCCAGAGGCCGGGGTTGTCGGCCACGAAGGCGATCTCGTAGGTCTCCTTGTTGCCGACCTCGAGGGAGTCGGTCCACCAGGGTGAGCCTGTGGCGGCGACGCCGTTGCGGGACAGGACGACGATGTGGTGGCCGTGGAGATGCATGGGATGTGCCTGGCCGCTGGTGTTGGAGATCTTCATCTTGACGATGTCTCCTTCGGCGACCATGAACATCGGCACGTCGGGGAACTTGTGGCCGTTGATCGTCCACCACAGCCCTGGTATGCCATCGAGGAAGCCCGCCGACCGGCCGATCCGGTACTCGAAGTTGCGGTTCGCCTTCGCGGGGTCGAAGCCGAGCGGCGCCGGCGTGCCATAGCTCAGCAGATCGACGTTGTTCCCCGGCAGTTCCGCCTGAGGTGGATCGGCGGGTCCGATCCCCAGCGACGTTGACGCCGTACCCGCGTCCAACCGCATCCCGCCGGCCGGCACGACGGCCTCCAGGTCGACACGCCCGCCTGCCGCCAACGGATACGCAGCCGTCACCGCGGTCGGCCCGTGTACGTCGCGTCCGTCGACCGCGACCACCTTGTATGGCATACCAGCCAGACCGACCCGCAGGATCGCGTTGTCGGTGTTGATCACCCTGACACGCGCCGTCGTACCCGCCGGAAGGTCGACTCGCGAGGTCCCGGTGTGCCCGTTGATCGTCCGCTTGCCGTCGTACGTGTGGATGGTGGCGATCACCTCGCCAGGCGATGCCGGCGCGATCACGATCGGGCCGAACAGACCGCCCTTCACCTCGTCGGCCGACACCTGATGCGAGTGGTACCAGTACGTCCCCGCCGCCGACGCCTTGAACCGGTACACGTGCTTCCCACCCATCGGTACGGCGTCCTGCGTCACCCCGGCGACCCCGTCCTCGGCGTTCGGTACGTCGATCCCGTGCCAGTGCAACGTCGCGCCGTCCGGCACGGACTCGTTCACGAACGTCACCTGGATCAGATCGCCCACTCGCGCCCGGATCGGCGGACCCGGCGACGTCCCGTTCACGGTGTACCCGTCGACGGTCTCCCCGGAAGCGAGCTGGAACTTCTGCTTGCGCGCCGTCAGCGTCACGTTCACATTTGGTGTACCAGTATTCGGCCCGGTGAGCTCCGCGACGCTCATCCCGCTCATCCCGCTCATGCCGGCCTGGTGCTCGTGATCCATCGACTGATCCATCGAGGGGCCGCCGCCGTAATCGGCGTACCCCATCTCCGCCGGGTTGTACGAGCCCGGGACCAGGCTGGTCGCCCAGAGATACCCCAGCGGTACGAGTACCGCCAGGGTGATCCCGAGTGCGACCAGCCGGCCCCACCGCCGTTTCTTGGCCTCAGCCACTGGTCACGGGCTGGTTGGGTACGGCGGCCCGTCGAGCCCCCATGCTCGCGACAGCGGCGACCGCGAGCCCGTTGATCCCGTGCAGCACGCCCAGCGCCGGTACCCCGAAGGACACCACCGCGAGCAGGAACTGCAGGACCACCAGACCGAACACGATCCCGGCCAGCACGCGACCCCGCGGTACGTCGGTCAGGAACGACACGATCAGGAACACCAGCGCGAGCAGGCCGATCACCGTGCCGGCGATGCTGTGGTAGCTCTGCCCGAAGTTGCTGTAGTCCGCCCCGATCGCGGTCCCGTCGTCCGCATCCTTCGCGATCGTGAACCCGGAGAGCGCGATCGAGGCGATCTGCAGCACGACCGCGATCGCGATCAGCAGACCGAGTACCCGATATACCTTTCTCATGCCCGGCGCTCCATTCGACGCTTCCGGATGACGATCACTGCGGCGACGATCAACGCGATCGGCAGGAACGGCGGGTGCCCGCCGAGCACCACACACCCGAACGACGCGAGTACGCCGATCACGCCGAGCATGAGCAGCAACGGCAACGGAACCCGCCCGATGAACCCGCGCCTGGCCCACTCCGGCCGCTGCCCCCCGAACGGCCCACCACTACCGGCTCCGTAGCCAGCTCCCCGTCCGGGTCCGGTGCCTGGCCCGGCTGCGCCGGCAGCGTTTTCCGGCGCCGTCCACGGCGGCTTCCGCCAGCCCCACGGCCCGCTCCATCCCTCACCGGCGCCACCCTCACCTTCGCCGCCGAAGGCGGCGTCGCCGGCTTGGTGTGCGCCCGGCAGGTCGGTGAACAAGCCGTCCAGGTCCGCTCCCGTGCGCGCCTTCAGCGCCTGCTCGACCCGCTCGGAGTGCTCCTCGGCGCTCAGCCGGCCGGCTTCGTAATGCTCGCCCAGACGCTTGACCGCGTCCTCGCGCTCACTGTCGCCGATGCGGATCGATCCGCCCGGCCTGTCGTCGCTCATGATTCTCCTCGATGCTCGTCGGTTCTCCGATGGCACCAAGGTTGTCGTCGCGGGCCCCGTCTCCGCGTCGCCTCAGCGGCGACACCTGACCTACCCCCGGAGGAGCACCCTGCGCCTGCCGACGCAGTACGACGTACTCCCCCGGGCGTAGGCCCGGCCAGGGTCAACCCTTAGCTGTTCCCTCAGCTGTTGCCTCAGGTGTTGACCGCGAGGATCTTGTTCACGTCGTCGTTCGCCTTCGCCAGCGAGCTCGGGTCGGCCTCGAACGACATCACCGACTCCATCGCCGGCGTCATCACCGCGGTCACGTCCGCGGCGTTCGGGTTGGCCGGGTACGGGAACACGTCGCCCGCCTCGACCGGCTCCAGGAACGGCGTGACGTCCCAGCCGCTCTTGGCGAACGCAGCCTTCGCCGCCGGCATGCTGGCCGCCACCGCCGGGAACACCACCCCCGCCTTGGCGACGATGTCCTGAGCAGTCTTCGAACCGAGGAACTTCACCCAGGCCCACGACGCGTCCCGCCGCTTCGTCCCGGCCCAGATGGTGTCCGCCAGACCGTTCATCATCGACATCCGCTTCCCGATCGGACCGATCGGCAACCGCGCCAGCTTCGTCTTCACCTGCTTCAGCTGGCCGTACGTCCCGAGCATCCAGGAGCCGTTCGGGGTCATCCCGTACTTCCCGGCGCCGAAGGAGGTCGTCACGTCCACGCCGGACTTCGCCTGCGCGTACGTCGGCATCAGGCCCTTCGTGATCAGGCCCCGCCACCATCCGATCGTCTCGGTGAACTTCGGGTCGCCGTAGAAGAACTTGGTGCCCCACGGTTCGCCCTGGGAGTACTTCCAGCCGTTGATCGCGGCATACCAACTCCAGCTGGTCTGCCCGTCACCACCGCCGGCATCGGCGTACCCGAGTCCGTAGACCTTCACGTTCTCCTTGTCGAACCCGGGCTGGTCACCCCGACGCCCCTTCGCGTCCACCGTCAGCCGGCGGACGATCTGTTCGAACGTCCCGCCGTCGTGCGGGTTCCAGGTCATCGAGTTGAGTTGGTCGGTGCTGATCCCGGCCGCCTCGGTGAATGCGCTGTTGTAGAAGTAGACCTCGGTGTCCCAGTCCTTCGGCAGTCCGTACCGCTTGCCGTCGGCACCGATCCAGCGATCGGCGAGACCCTTCTGGTAGATGCTCAGATCAACGTTGTCCTTGGCAACGTAATCGTCGATCGGCAGGACCTGCCCCTTGTCCGCGAACAGCGGGTACTTCGAGGAGTGTCCGGTGAACACGTCCGGCGCCGTGTCCGAGATGAACCCGGTCACCAGCTTCGACCAGTAGTCGTTCCAGCCGTATTGCTCGATGGTCACGGTGTACTGGGGGTTCTGCTCGTGGAACACCTTCGCGCACTCGGTGTACATCGGCAGCTGGGCGGAGTCCCACAGCCAGTAGATGACCTCGCCCGGTCCGCGGGCCGCAGCGCCGTTGTTGCACGCGGCAAGCGACGGTACGGCGAGGGCGGCGAGTCCGGCCTTCAGCAGATTGCGTCGTGAAATCAGTGAATTCATGGGCCTGTCCCTCACTTGATCCCGGAGAAGCCGATGGAGTTCGTGATCCGCTTGGCGAACGCCAGGAACAGGATGATCATCGGCAGCGCCGCGATCAGCGTCGCCGCCATCAGCCCGGCCCAGTCCGGACCGCCCTGTGGCGTCTGCGAGCGGAACACGCCGAGCGCGACCGTCAGCACGCGGACGTTCTCCTGCTGACCGACGAGCAGCGGCCAGAAGTAGTCGTTCCACGAGTTGATGTATGTCAGGATCGCCAGCGTCGCGATCGGCGCCGCGCTCATCGGGATGATCAACCCGAAGAAGATCCGCCGGTGCCCCGCGCCGTCGATCATCGCGGCCTCCTCCAGCTCCCGGTTGATCCCGAGGAAGAACTGCCGCAGGAAGAAGATCGCGAACGGCGTCATGAACGCGCCGGGCAGGATGATGCCGGCGAAGCTGTTCAGCAGGCCGAGGTTCTTGATCAGCACGAAGTTGGGCAGCACGGTGAAGATCGGCGGCACCATCAGCGCAGCCAGGAACAATGCGAACACCTTGTCCCGGCCCGGCCAGCGCAGCCGGGCGAACGCGTACGCCGCCATCGCGCTGAAGAACACCTGGCACACCGTCGTGATGGTTGCCACGACCAACGAGTTGCGCAGGTACAGCCAGAAGTTGACCGCCGCGCCGGAGCCGCCTTGGGCCTGCGCCTCCTCGATGCTCGACAACCCCAGCACGCGCTTGAACGCGCCGAGCGTCGTCTCCACCGGCAGCAGCGAATTCGGGTGACCGGGCAACTGGGTGTTGTCGGAGAACGCGGTCCGCAGCATCCAGTAGAACGGGAACAGCGTGACGATCAGCAGAATGAACAGCAGGACCCAGGCGACGGTGCGCCCGACGCTTACCTGCCGCACCGAACCAGACGACAGACTCATGCGAGATCACTCTCCCGCGCCCGCAGCAACCGCAGCTGGACCAGCGAGACGACCGCGAGGATCGCGAACAGGACCAGCGCCATCGCCGACGCGTACCCGAAGTCGAACCGGGTGAACGCTCGCTCGTAGATGTAGTAGTAGATGACTCTTGTCGCGTTGATCGGACCGCCCTGCGTTGTCACCGCGACGGTGTCGAAGATCTGGAACGACCCGATCATGGTGACCACCAGGACCATCACCAGAACAGGCCGCAGCAGCGGCAGCGTGATCCGCCAGAACGTCTTCCACTCGGTCGACCCGTCCACCTCGGCCGCCTCGTAGACGTACGACGGGATCGTCTGGAGGCCGGCGAAGACCAGCAGCGCGGTATACCCCATGTGCCGCCAGACGTTGATCCCGGCAACGGTCGGGATCGCCCAGTGCGAGTCGCCGAAGAACGCGATCGGGTCGATCCCGACCCAGCCCAGGAACGTGTTCACGACGCCGACCTGCACGTCGAGCATCCAGTACCAGACCAGCGCGACCACGACGTTCGCGACCAGGTACGGCGCGAGGATGATCGCGCGGACCGTGATCGACTTGGTCAGCCGGTACATCAGCATCGCGATCCCGACCGCCAGGACGGTCTGCAGGCCGATGTTGATCACGACGTACTCGACCGTGACGCCGAGTGCGTTCCAGAAGAAGCTGTCGTGGATCATCCGGTCGTAGTTGGCCAGGCCGTTGAACTTCGGTGCCGAGAGCAAGCTGTACTCGGTGAAGCTCAGGTACGCGCCGCGCAAGGTCGGCCAGATGTAGAACACGACGAAGCCCAGGGTGGCGGGGGCGATGAAGATCATCGCCACCTTCAGGTCTCCCAGGCTTCGCCGCTTCCCCGGCGGTGCTCCGGAGTCCCCGTGACTTCGTCTCGTGTCGGGTGGTGCGTTGGTGGTGGCGGTCACGGGGATCTCCTCTTCTGTCGGCGATCGGGCGGCTTACCCCATCGCGTTAGAGCTCAGCGCTGTAACTTCCAGCAAGATCGCGCTCTCGGGCCATTGCACGGGCATGAGTACTCCGACCGAGGCGAGGGCGGCGCCGTTCAGCTCCACGCTTCCACGGTCGGCCGACCAGGCGGTGGACCGCGACTCGGGTCCGGGTGTCGCGACCTTGTTGACTCGATACGTCCGCTGCGGGTCGAGGCCGGGCAGCCGGACCCGTCCGACAGCAGATGTCACCGACTGCTTCACCTGTACGACGCTGAACACGCCTCGGCCGCCATCCTGCGCGACGACCCCGTGCACGAGCACATCCTCGGGGCCGCGGTCGGCGCGGACCACGCGGCCGGTGTGCAGCAGCGGTCGCAGTTCCTTGTGCAGCGCAACCCAGCCCTTGAGCTCCGCGCGCTCCTCGGGGCTGGCCGACGCGATGTCCCACTCGATGCCGAAATGGCCGAACAGGGCCGTCGTCGCGCGGAACGACAGGGTCTGCGTCCGGCCGGTGGTGTGCGCCCGGGGCGGGCCGACGTGGCAGCCGATCAGCTCCGGCGGCAGCAGCAGTTGCGTGTAGCGCTGGATGGTCTGCCGCTCGAGGGCGTCGTTGCTGTCGCTGCCCCAGATGCGGTCGGTGCGCTCCAGGATGCCGAGGTCGACGCGGGCGCCACCCGACGAGCAGGACTCGATCTCCAGGCCCGGGTGCCGGCGCTTGAGCTCGTCGATCAGCCGGTACACCGCCAGCGTCTGCTCGTGGATCCCCGCCGTGCCCGTCAACTGGTTGCCGCCGTCAACGAAGTCGCGGTTGTGGTCCCACTTCAGGTAGGCGATGTCGTACTCGGACAGGATGCTGTCGAGCCGCTCGAGGATGTAGTCGTAGGCGGCTGGTATACCAAGATTCAGGCCCTGCTGATGACGCGCGGTCGGCGGCAGCCGGTCGCCGGCGGCGAGGATCCAGTCCGGGTGCTCACGGGCCAGGTCGGAGTCCGGGTTGACCATCTCGGGCTCGACCCAGAGCCCGAACTGCAGGCCGAGGCCCTTCACGTGGTCCACCAGCGGGTGCAGGCCCTTCGGCCAGATCCCCTCGTCGACGTACCAGTCGCCGAGACCGGCGTGGTCGTCGCGGCGGCCGCGGAACCAGCCGTCGTCCAGGACGAATCGCTCGGCACCGACCTCCGCGGCCGCGTCCGCGAGCGCCTTCAACTTGTCGAGGTCGAGGTCGAAGTACACGGCCTCCCACGTGTTCAGTACGACGGGGCGCTCGGTCTTCGGGTGGTTCGCCCGTGCTCGCAGGTAGTCGTGGAAGCGGTGTGAGACCTGGTCGAGGCCGACGCCGTACGAGCCGTAGATCCACGGGGTGCTGTAGGTGCCCTGCGGCTGGAGGCGGCCCTCGCCCGGGAGCAAGAGCTCGCCGCCGCCGATGACGGCGTACCCGCTCATGCCGCGCTCGGCGTACGAACGGTGGTTGCCGCTCCAGGCGGTGTGCACGGCCCAGATCTCGCCGTCGCGGAAGCCGAAGCCGGGGGTGCCGGCGAACAGCAGCAGGGTCGCGTCGGCGCCGGTGCGGCCGCGGCGGTTGTCGCGGATGTGCGCGCCCTGGGTGAACGCGTGGCGCTGCGGGTGGCGCTCGCCGATGTGCCTGCCGGTCAGGTCGAGCAGCTCGGTCGCCTCAGTGGGGACCGGCAGTGCGAGCAGCAGGCCGTCGACAGTGTACGTGGTCGCGGCCGTGTTGGTCAGGTCCGCCTTGGCACGCAGCAGACCGGAGTCGGTCAGCTCGATGGTGAGCTTGAGGTCCAGGCCTGCCGCGGTGTCGGCGGCGTCGACCCGCACGGTGTTGCCGGTCTGCGCGACGCCGGTCAGCCGGAAGCTCGCGGAGAAGTCGTGCCCGTCGCGGTGCCCGCTCAGGCCCGGGATACCGAACCAGCCGGCCGAGTACTCCGGCACGATCGCGATCGGGCGGTTCTCGTCCAGGCCGTTGCCGTCCTGGACCGCACCCGCGCCGCGGCGTAGTTCCAGCAGAGCGCTCTCGGTCAGCTCGCCCAGGTCCGCACCCCAGTGCAGGACGGACGGCAGGCCGGGGCCGGAGCAATCGAGCACCAGGCTGACCGCGGCGGCCCGGAGCTGCAGGATCTCGATGTTCGACACTGTTGATTCACTCTGCTTTCTGATTGATTTCAGGACGGAACTATTTACCTCGTCAGCCACAATGTCAATGCTTCACGAAGTTAAGTAATTACCCTACGACTGTCCTGCGTTGTCAGCCCAGAGCCTGGTAACCGTTATCCAACCCCCAGCCGGCCGACAGCACCACCTCAAACCGCGCGGCGGCGCGCGGCGACCTCAGCTGAGCCGGGTGACATCCTCGGACAACCGCTCCCCCGACGGGCCGTCCAACGGCGCATGTTCAGCCTCGGCCTTGGCGACCATCAGCTCGGGCAGATAGGCCGGTGTCGCGAACAGCAGTGGGTACGGCTGCTCGCCCATGATCGTGCGCAGCTCGGCGTAGTCGAGTTGTCGCATGTCACGCGTCACCGAGACTCCTCCTTCGTACGGACCGCAGCCACTCATCGACCGTCGCGACATCCGGGGTCGCCGGAAGCACCGTCTGCTGGAGCGCGTTGTCGAGCTCCTCGTGCAGTGACAGCCGCCAGCGCTCGACCTCGTCCCACGGGATCTCGCCACGCTTGACCGCCAGCAGCCGGTCCCGATGCGGTCCGACGTCGACGACCAATGTTGCCTCCAGCAACAGACTGCGAGCGGCGAGGAGCAGCCGGATCAGGTGCATCACGTGCTTCCATTTCGGCGAACCGTCCCGCCGGAAGTCCGCCTCGAGCTTCTTGAACTGGCTGAGCACGTACCCCGAATAGGTCTGGTACACCAATTGCGACAGGAACGCCTGGCGCAGTCCGACCAGCTCTTCACCGAGTGGGGTTTGGCGTACCACCAGCGGCGAGTGCAGGACCTCGAGCAGGTTCGGATTGGCCTTCAAGGCCAGCTCGCAGAACCGCTCGACCTCCCACGAGAACCACTCCGGCTCCGGACCGTCCACGTGCGTGGGCGGCTTGGCCAGCGACCAGAACGCCTCGGTCGGCGCGACGTACACCCCGCGCGTATCCGTGTCCGAAGCATCCGTATCCAGACCGAACGCCCGCGACCCGACGACCGCCGCATAGATCGTGTGTTCGCGGACCAGCCGACCCCCGTCCGGCAGTTCGAGTTGGATCGCCTCGTCCTGATATACCGTCCGCAGACTCAATTGGTCGCGCCGCGCAACCGTCTGCCGCCCGTCGACGAGCCGCACGGCGTACCGCCCGTCCGCGGTGATGCCGGCCACCCGCCCGGTCGCGCCACGCTGCGCCGTACCGCCCTGGTCATCAGGGGCAGCCACCCGAATCACCACCTGCGTCCCCACCGGCAACTGCGGCCCTCGCACCGACATGCCGCCCATGCTCCCGCATCGAAGGATCCCCAGGCTCCAATCTCTTGACAAATTTTCCTGTCAATTAGAGATTGGGCACATGCTGCGCTACGTCGAGGAGCCGGAGAAGGTGCGGTTGGCGCTGTCGCCGATCCGGCGGCAGCTGCTCGAGCTACTGCGTGAGCCGGCGTCCGCGACCCAGGTGGCCGCCGCGCTCGACCTGCCCCGGCAGCGGGTGAACTACCACCTGCGCGAGCTGGAGAAGGCCGGCCTGGTCGAGCTCGTCGAGGAGCGGCAACGGCGCGGATTCACCGAGCGGATCCTGCGTGCATCGGCCGGCCTGGTGGTCGATCCAGGCGTGATGGGCCACGCATTCACCCAGATCCAGGACCAGTACGCCGCCGAGCACCTGGTCGAGGTCGCCGCCGGCACGGTCCGCGAGGTAGCGCGGATGCAGAACGCGGCTGACGTCGAAGGAAAGCGGCTGCTGACCTTCACGCTCGAGGCCGACGTGCGGTTCGCCGAGCCGGGCGACGTGCATCGGTTCACCGATGCGTTGGCCGCGGCAGTACAGCAGGTCGTCGAGCAGTTCGACAGCGAAGGCGGACGGCCGTACCGATTGATCGCGGGCGGTCACCCGGCACCCCGCCGTACCGAAGGAGAGTCATGAAGATCGTGGTCACCGTCGCGGCGCCGGTCGAGGCAGTCTGGGACGCCCTGCGGAACAAGGAGAAGATCCGGCACTGGCACGGCTGGGAGTACGAGGGCGCTCAAGGTGGGCTGGAGGAGGAGATCGACCTCATCTACTTCACCGAGACGACCGAGGAGGGTACGACGCTGACGCTCGGCCACGGGGACCGCTTCGAGGTCGAGCCGATCGAGGGCGGATCCCGGGTCACGCTGACCCGCGCGCCCCGCGGCGCGAACCCCGAGTGGGAGGCGTACTACGACGACGTGACCGAAGGCTGGATCACCTTCCTGCACCAGCTGCGCTTCGCCGTCGAGCGGCATCCGGGCGAGCCGCGGCACACGCTGTTCTTCTCGGGCACCGGCGCGGTGTCCCCGATCACGGAGCTGGGCATCCCGGCGGAGCCGGCCGGCGCACTCGTCGAGCTGGAGCTCGTTGGTCAGCCCATCAAGGGCGAGATTTGGTATACCAGCGAGCATCAGGTCGGCGTGACAGTAGATGCCTGGGGCAACGGTCTGCTCGTGCTCAGCCACATCCCGCCGGGCGAGCAGAAGCCCGACGGCGCCACGATGGCGATCCTGTCCGTGTACGGCGACGTCGACCGCGACGAGCTCGAGGCCCGCTGGCGCGCCTGGTGGCAGCAGCGCTGGCCGGAGGAACTCAACCTCCTCGGCTGAGCCGCCCCGGATCGAACTGACACGGTGGTGACAGGGCGCAAACGTGTCAGTACGCTCGGTCTACCCCTGAGGGGTTACCCGGGAGTACCTTGACGCCGACGGTGATCTGGTGGGGGTCCTGGGATCACCGAACTCCGGCGAGAGAGGCCTTCCGGTGAGAAACCCGCCCTCTGTTTTCTCAGCTTGGCGTCGAGTGTCCGCAGCAATCCTCCTACTGTCCCTGACCGGGCTCGGCCTGGTCGCTCCTCCGGCCCACGCCGACGGTCCCGGCTCCGGTACGCCGTACGTCGTCACCGTTGGGGACTCCTACATCTCGGGTGAGGCCGGCCGCTGGGCCGGTAGCTCGAACGACTCCGAGGCACCGGCCGACGCGCTCGGTGCTCACGCCTATCACGACAATGCGAGCCACACCGCCGAGCAGATCCCGCGATGCCACCGCAGCCTGTCCGCGGAGGCGTACATCGGCGGCGGAGTCGGCGGACTGAACCTGGCCTGCTCCGGCGCCAAGACCACGACCGCCACCGGCGACTACTTCAAGCCGGGGATCGACTTCTACGACGACGGCGCCGGCAACCTGGGCCAGGCGAAGATGCTGCAGCAGTTCGCCGTCGGCCACAACGTGAAGCAGGTCGTCGTCTCGATCGGCGGCAACGACTTCAACTTCGCGTCGATCGTCACCCAGTGCGTACAGGACTTCCTGCTGTCGCCGTCCTGGGATCCCGACTACTGCAAGGACGACTCCTCCGTCGTCGCGAACTTCGCCTCCGCCAACATCACCACCGTCCGCGCCAGAATCGCGACCGCGTTCCAGAACGTCCGCACCGCGATGCGCAACGCCGGATACGGCGACACCGCGTGGAACCTCGTCGTACAGACGTATCCGTCCCCGATCCCGTCGGCTACCGGGTTCCGGTACAGCCAGTCCGGCTACACCCGGCAGAGCACCGGCGGCTGCGGCTTCTGGAACGCCGACGCCGACTGGGCCAACGCGACCGCGCTGGTCACCATCAACAACACCGTCCGCGCTGCGATCGGCCAGTCCGGCCTCAGCAACGCCCGCCTGCTCGAACTCCAGTCCGCCTTCAACGGCCGTCGCCTGTGCGAGAAAACGGTCGGCCTGTACGAGGAAGTCGGACTGACCTCCTGGACCCAGCCCACCGCCGTCGACAAGACCGAGTGGATCAACCAGATCCGCACCGTCACCACGGTCGGCTCGGACTACTTCATCCAGGAGTCCCTGCACCCGAACTACTGGGCCCAGCTCGCACTCCGCAACTGCGTCCGCCAGACCTACACCCAGAACCGCGGCGGAACCTGCACCATCGCCGGCACCGGCCTCGTCAACGGCGAGCCCCGGATGTCACTCGGCTGAGCCCCGGGCATGAGCCGGCCGCCGCACCCCCGAAGGTGCGGCGGCCGGGTTCCTTTCAGGGGGTCAGCTCAGGTTCAGGCCCGTGTCGTCGATGACGAACGAGGTCTGGAGCGAGACATCCTCGGTGCCGGTGAAGCTGATCGACACCGTCTGGCCGGCGAACGACGAGAGGTTGAACGACTTGAGCGAGTAGCCGCTCGCCTTGTTCAGGTTCGAGTACGTCGCCAGCGTGGTCGAGCCCGCCTTCACCGTGAGCTTGTCGTACTGCGTAGTGGTGGTGGTCTCCGCAGAATCGATGTGCAGGTAGAAGGTGAGCGTCGCCGCGCAGCCGGACGGGATGGTGACCGACTGGCTCAGTGTGTCGGTGTGCGTCTGGCCGTAACCGTCGAGCCACGCCTTCCAGGTGCCGCTGTGCGCGGGCTGGGAAGCGGTGTTGTCGATCACTCCGGTCGAGGCCGACCACGGTGCCGCCGTACCGGTCTCGAAGCCCGCGTTGCCGAGCTTCTGGCCGGGCGAGGAGCAGCCGCCACCGACTGGGCTGACAGTGATGCTGAACGACGTGCTGCCGGACCCACCCGCACTCGCGGTGGCCGTGGCGGTCACGTTGTAGGTGCCGGCGGTGGTCGGCGTACCGGAGACGGTGCCCGTGGAGGAACCGATGGTGATGCCGGCCGGCAGACCGGTGGCGGACCAGGTGTACGGCGCGGTGCCGCCGCTGGCCGTCAGCGTGAACGGCGCGATCGAGGTGCCGACCGTGGCGCTCTTGTTGCCCGGGTTGTTGACCGTGACGCCGCCGGAGACGGTGCAGGTCGGGTCACCGGACTGAGCCGGAACGCTGACCGCGTCCCACGCCGCCTTGACGGTGTTGAACTCGGTGCAGCTGCCCGGGTACAGGTTCTTCGCCGCGGTCAGGGTCCAGGTGCGGTACTTCAGGTACGAGCTGCTGCTGGTCTTCATCAGCATCGCGTTGTACATGATCTTGATGGCCTTCTGGATGCCCAGACCGGTCACCGACGAGCTGTTGCAGGTCGGCACGTTCGGGTTGCCGCCGCTGCCGATGGAGAGCAGGACGAACCAGTGGTCGCCGGGACCGGCCGCGGCGTGCACCTCGGAGCCCGGGATCGAGCTCGAGTAGCAGTTCGGGTCGCCGACCGCCGACGGGTTGTACATGTTGCGGATCGGGCCGCTGCCGACCAGGTTGACCTCTTCACCGACGTAGAAGTCCGGCGGGTCGTAGGCCGAGCCCTGGTTGCTGTAGAACTCGGTGGCCGCACCGAACGTGTCGGCGACGAACTCCTGGGTGCCGCTGCCGGAGATGCCGCCCGGGGTGTGGTCGTCGATGCCGTGGCCGAGTTCGTGACCCACGACGTCCATCGAGCCGATCCAGCCGCCGGCCGTGTTGTGGCCGACCTGCACCTGCGTGCCGTCGTAGTACGCGTTCTCGTCGTTCAGCCCGACGCGGATCGGCCAGCCGCCGCCGTTGCCGTCGAAGCCGTTGCGGCCGAGCCAGTCGGTCAGCATGTGCCGCTCGGTCTGCGCGGTGAACAACGCGTCGACGCAGCCGGTCTCCTTGTTGGACGCCGTCCCGTTGCCCCAGTTGTCGTCCGGGCCGGAGAACGTGGTGTTGTTCGCCGCGTCCTGGCAGGACTGGTTGGTGGTGTTGGGGTCCTTCATCGAGTACGTGCTGCCGGACAGCGTGGTGTCCAGGTGGACCGGGTTCGGTCCGCTGTACGCCGCGGTGCCGTTGCCGGCCATCACGTGCTCCTGGGTACCGAGCACCTTGCCGCTCTGCGCGTCGACGTACACCGACAGACTCGACGGCTCGTTGCCCTTGCTGCCGCTGACCCGGGACTGCCAGGCGAGCTTCGGGGTGCCGTTGAGCGCGTAGACCGCGAGCGTCGGCGCGGTCGAGGAGTCGACCTTCTTCAGCTGCTTGGTGGCGGTCTTCAGTGCGGCCGCGGCGGTCACCTTGGCCGTCGTCGACAGGTCGGGTACGGCGGTGGTCTGGGCGACCGAGGTGGATTTCACGGCTCCCCTGGCGTCGGTGACGACGACGAAGTCACCACCGATGACCGGGAGGCCCTTGTACGAACGCTCGTACGGGACGTACTGCAGGCCGGACGGATCCGAGATCACCGATTTCGCGGTGAACTTGTCGTCCTTCGAGGCGTGCAGTGCGCTCGGCCGGCCGGCGACCAGCGACGACGCGGAATCGACGGCGAACGCCTTCGACTGCGCCTGCGAGGGCCGGGGCGGGGGTGCCGCACTCGGCGCGGCCCCTGCGGCCGACGTACCGAATCCGGCGAGTGCTGCCGCCGCGAGGCCGGTGAGCCCCAAGACGATGGCAGGCTTTCGAGAACGCTGGAACAAGACCATTGGTATTGGTCCCTTCGCGAATACGGTGCTTTGGGCGGGTTGCGCCTCGCCGGACTGCAGGCGGTGCACCACTCCGCCTGGAACCTCCGGCCTACTCATCGGGCCTGTTGCTGGGCTCCCCCTTTTCATCCGGCCCCGATGAATCGCGCGGGGGGACACTATGTCCGCGACCTCACCCGGGCAAGGCGCTACCGTGCCGTTGGCACCCTGAGGACAACTGACCGCGTTGTCATCGCTACTAACAGCTGACAAAGGCGACCGAATCCTGAGATTTGTGACAACCGGAGGCCGTCCGTCGGGCGGCCTCGGGCCGGGGCGTGAGGGGGCTGTCGCGGAGGGTGCTGGGGGGACTGCCGGTGGTCCGGAGCGGACGCGGATGGCAGAATCGCGCAGACGGGTTGGCTGCCGCGGGGTGCGACGCGCCGGCAGCGGCGCGACGGAACGCGATCAGGATGACGCCGGCTGGGGTGTGAGTGGAAACCGAATTCGTGCTGTCGCTCGGTGAGCAGCGCTGGACGCTGCCGGCCGAGGCCGACACGATCACCATCGGCCGCGCCTCCAACGCCGACATCCGGCTGCAGGCCGACGACCAGATCTCCCGCATCCACGCCCGCCTGGCCCGCGACGGCGCCACCTGGACCCTCCACGACGAGTCCCGCAACGGCACCGGCCTCAACGGCCACCGCATCACAGCGCCCACCCGTCTGAGCACGGGCGACCGCATCCACATCGGCCGATCGGTCCTCACCTTCCACAAATCCACCATCCCGGACCCGGCGACGCGGGCGGCGGCCCAGCCGGGCGAGGCGTACGCGCCGGGTCCTCAGCCGGCCGCTTATCCAGGCGCGGACGACCGCGAAGCAGCCGCCCGCCCAGATGAGGCGTACGCCGCGGGGGCACAGCCGGACGCCTATCCCGGCGCCGATGAACGCGAAGCGGCTGCCCAGCCGGCTGGGTTCGGCCAACCGGCTCCCCCGCCACCGGCAGCTGCTGTGCCCACTCCGCCTCCGACACCTGCGGGGCCCGCGCCGGGTGGGGCGTTCCCGCCTGCTGAGGAGCCGTGGGCGGCCGACGGGGCTATGGACGGCGGCGAGCAGTACGACGAGCCTGCGTACCAGGCCGATCCGGAGCAGCCCCGGGCTGACCAGGCGGTCGGCGGTGGCGAATACGGCGGACTGGCGTACCAGGGCGACCGAGCCGGGTACCGCGGTGAGGCGGAGTACCGCGCCGAGGCGGAGCACGGCGCTCAGGCCGAGTACGGGGCTCAGCCGGAGCACGGGGCCCAGGCGGAGCATGGCGCTGAGGCGGAGTACGGGGCTCAGGCGCAGCACGGCGCTGAGGGCGAGGACAGGGCTGAGGATGAGGCCTCGTATGGGCCTGCTGGGGTTGTGCCTGGGTTTGAGGTGGAGGCCGGGCGGCCGGGTGACACTGGTTGGGCGGCTTATCCGTCCGCGGACAACCCGGAGCCGGTTCGGACGCCGTCGGAGATCTCGGCGCGGGTCGAGCAGGCGGAGCCGAACTGGAACCAGCCGGACAACTGGCCGGAACCGAGCCGCGCGCCGGCGGAGCGACGGCTGCCCGGCGCGGATCGTCGTACGAGCGTCGACCGACGCGCCACCGCGGACCGACGTGCGAACGCGGGCCGGTCGCCCGATGCAGACCGGCGTACGGACGCAGGGCGACTGCCCGATGCGGACCGACGTACTGCGGGGTTCGAGGGCGGCGATGCCGTCGGGACCGTGCGGCTGCCTCGCGTGCTGATCGTCGGCGCGGGGATCATCGTCGTCGGGCTCGTCGTGAACCTGATCGTCACGTTCCTCGCCGACGGACCCGGTGGCGAACTGCGCTGGCTCGTGCCGCCGGGGATCGCGCTGGTGGTGTCGATGGTGCTGGCCCTGCTCGACGCGGCCGCACCGAAGGACCACCGTCCCGGGCGGCTGGACGTGTCGATCCTGATCGCGATCGCCGTCGTACTCGTCGGCGTCGGCGTCGGCGGGTTCGCGCTCACCGCGGGCACGGAGTACGTCGGCGGCTACCTGACCGGCAACGAGTCCGGCGAGGACCGGCTGGTCAAACCCGTCGCGAAACCCTCCGGCGCGGTCACCGTCACGGTCGAGAACGTCACGTACACGAGCCATTTCACCCGCGTCGAGGTGATGCTCGCCAACGGCGCGAAGGAGCCGGTGACGATCCCGATCGCCGGCGCGACGTTCACCGCGGCGGACGGCACGGCCCTGCGCGCCGACACCCGCCGCAGCAGCTGGCCGAGCAAGGTGGCCACCGGCGGCACCGTGCACGGAACGATCACGTTCAAGGGCAAGCTCCCGGACAGCGCGGACGCCGCCGTCCTCACGCTGAAATCCGGCGAGACCGCGTTCGCCGTACCTGTTGCCCTCAGCAACTGACTTGAACATACATCGAAAATTGATATAGTCGTCGGCATGGATGTCGATCGGCTGACGACTGTCATCGAGGACTTCAACACGATCTTCATCCGGCTGCCGTCGGTGCGGAGATTCAACTTCTCGACCCTCTCGGTGCTGCACACGCTCGACCGCAACGGCCCGCTGCGCCTCACCGAGCTCCTTCCGACCGAGCAGCTGAAGCAGCCTGCCCTGACGAGCCTGGTCGCGAAGCTCGAGCAGGACGGTCTCCTCGAACGCCGCCCCGACCCGAGCGACGGCCGGGCCAGCCTGATCTCGCTGACCAGCGCGGGCCAGGAGATCGTCCACTCCCGGCACGCGCACCGGGTCGCGAAACTGACCGCACTCGTCGACCAGTTGACGCCCGAGGAGCGTGCTGTGCTCGCGGGCTCCGTCGACGTACTCCATCGCTTGACCGAGCTTGCGAAGGATTCCCCATGATTCCAACGCCCATCCACGTATCCGACGAGGTTCTCGACGATCTCCGCCGGCGCCTCCGTGCCACGAAGTGGCCCCGCGACGCCGGCAACGACGACGGCTTCTACGGCGTACGTCGTACCCGCTTGCAGCCGCTCGTCGAGTACTGGGCCGACGGCTACGACTGGCGCGCCGCCGAGCGCCAGATCAACGCCTACGACCACTACCGGGTCGACGTGGGCGACGTACCCGTGCATTTCATGCACAAGCCGGGCGTCGGTCCGAATCCGATCCCGTTGATCCTGAGTCACGGCTGGCCGTGGACGTTCTGGCACTGGTCGAAAGTGATCGATCCGCTCGCCGACCCAGCGTCGTACGGCGGCGATCCGGCCGATGCGTTCGATGTGATCGTGCCGTCGCTGCCCGGGTTCGGGTTCTCGACGCCGACGCGGCCGGACATGAACTTCTGGAAGATCGCCGATGTCTGGCACTCGCTCATGACGGAGGTGCTGGGACACCCGAAGTACGCCGCGGCCGGGTGCGACGTCGGCGCGCTGGTGACGGGGCAGCTCGGGCACAAGTACGCCGACGAGCTGTACGGGATGCACATCGGATCGGCGCTGAAGCTCTCGTTCTTCAACGGCGATCGCGGGTGGGACCTGAGCGGCGGCAACCCGATCCCGGCCGGCCTGCCGCCGGAGATTCACGCCCGGATCATCGAGCTCGAACACCGCTTCGCCTCGCACCTCGCCACTCACGTCCTGGACCCGAGCACCCTCGGCTTCGGTCTCGCCGATTCACCTGCTGGGATGCTCGCCTGGGTCCTGGAACGCTGGCAGAAGTGGGCCGAGAGCGAGAAGGCGTTCACCGACGACGATCTGCTCACGCACGCGACGATCTTCTGGGCAGGCAACGCGATCGACACCTCGATCCGGACGTACGCCAACAACAACCGCTACCCGTGGACGCCCTCCCACGACCGTACGCCGGTGATCGAGGCGCCGACCGGGATCACCTTCGTCGGCCATGAGGACCCGCCCGGCGTACACACCCCACAGGAGCGCGTCGACAACTTCCTCGCCAGCGATCGCGCCGCCTGGTACAACCACGTCAACATCACCGCCCACCCGAACGGTGGCCACTTCATTCCGTGGGAGCTCCCAACGGAGTGGACCGACGACCTCCGGCGTACGTTCCGCTACCTGCGTTAGCGATGGCCGGCCAGGCGGGGGTGATCGCGCCATGCCGGCATGGTCGCCATGTAGGCGAGGGTGTCGGCCTCGAGCTTTTCCCGCGGTTCGCCCGGGTGCCGGCGTTCCTGCCATGACACCATCGACGCGAATCGGGTGTCGAAGTCCTGAAGGTTGCCGTCGGCATCGACGCAGTAGGCGCAGTACCGGCCGGTCTCGATCGGCATACTGCAGCTCTCACAGCTGGTGGTCATGGTTCGGCTCCGTTCGGATCAGCTGGGATAGGGCGGTGAGCAGCGCGGCGCGATCGGCGGGCGGGAACGCCGCGAACGACTCGGCCAGCGCGGTGACGCTCAGTACGTCGCGGTCGGCGCGCAGTACGTCGAAGCCCTGCGGCGAGAGCCACACCAGGGTGCGGCGGCGGTCCTGCGGATCGCACTCACGCTCCAGGACACCTTTGGACTCGAGCTGGGTCACGATGTCGCTGACGACCGACTGCGCCCGGTCCAGGTGCAGCGCGATGTCGCCGACGGTCAGCGGCCCGGTCTGCGAGAGGTGCTGCAGAACGGCCCGACTCGCACCGGACATTTCGCTCCGCTTACCGTCCCGGCGGTGGAACCGCAGATACGTCTCGCGGAACAAGTCGGCGAACGCCTGTGCGTCCTGTTCGGCCGTGCTCACACTGGCACTGTCTACCGCGCCGGATCCATCGTCAATCCCGATGGATCAGCACCTCGGCACCCTCAAGCTCCGCTGACGTACGGTGGAAGGTGTGGAGACGATTCTGATTACCGGCGCTACCGACGGCCTGGGACGCGAACTCGCCCTTCGGTTGGGTACGGCGGGAGCGCGCGTCCTCATCCACGGACGGTCCGCCGAGCGCGCGGAGCGGGTCCAGGCCGACATTCTCAGCGCAGGCGGACCCGAGCCTGAGATCCTGCTGGCGGACCTGTCCAGCCTTCGCGAGGTCGACAAGCTTGCCGGAGGCATCGACGGTGAACTCGATGTCATTGTCAACAATGCGGGCATCGGCGCGGGGCCGCGTGGCGGGGCGCGGGAGGTGAGTGCCGATGGCATCGAGTTGCGGTTCGCGGTCAACTATCTCGCCGGTTACCGGCTGACGCGACTCCTGCTGCCGCAGCTGGCGTCGTCGGGCCGGATCGTGAACGTGGCCTCGGCCGGCCAGGAGCCGATCGACTTCGACGATCCGATGATGGAGCGCGGCTGGGACGGCTTCTCGGCGTACCAGCGGAGCAAACTGGCGCAGATCATGTTCACCATCGACCTCGCGTCCGAAGGGGTCCTCGCCAATTCGTTGCACCCAGCAACATTCATGGCGACCACGATGGTGACCGAGAGCGGCGTGAGCCCGATCAGCAGTGTCGCCGAGGGCGCCGATGCCACGATGCGACTCATCACGGCGCCGGACCTGCCGACCGGGCGATACTTCAACGGCCTCCGCGAGTCGCGCGCCAACGCGCAGGCGTACGACGCCGACGCCCGCGCGCGTCTGCGCAGCCTGTCGGACGAACTCATCGCGACCGCGTTGCGCTGAATCCTCTCAGCGGATAGCGGCTGACATCGCTTGATAGGCAGTGACGAGCTCCGCCCAGTGGGACTCGGTACCGTCGGACCCGCTTCCGGTGAGGTACGCCGCAAGGTTCTCGACGTGGATCTGCCAGCCGGTGCCGAAGTACTCGATCTTGTCCAAGGGGACGCCACGCACCTCAATGGTCAGAATCGTCTGCGCGCCGTCCGGGGTCAGCGTGGCCTCGATCGTTGTCTCGAACGGCGCCGGGCCGCTGCCTCGCTGCGCGGATTCGTCGGTCTCCCTGGTTGTGACCCGCAGACTCCGTGGCGGTTCGCAGACGTCGATGCGTCCGGTGCTGTGCAGGTCGGCGGATGCGACGTACAGGGTGAAGGCGCCGCCGACGCGAAGATCGCCGTCCACCGTCCCGTACCACCGGGCCACCCGGTCCGGCTCGGTGACGGCCGACCAGAGATCGTCGATATCGGTGTCGTAGCGGTCCTCGATCCGGACGACGCCCGCGCCGTCGGCCACCGCGAGGCGGCCCAGAATCCGACTTGCACTCATTTGTCGCTCCTCTTTCCCCTGGCGATCTCGGTGTGCAGGGCGTCGAGCCGCTGCTCCCAGAGCGCGCGGTACCGCCCCAGCCATTCGTCGAGCTCGGCCAGCGGCTCGGACCGCAGGCTGTAGACCCGGCGCTGCGCCTCCTGCCGGCTGTCCACCAGCCCCGCCTCCCGCAACACCTTCAGATGCCGGGAGACCCCGGGGCGCGCGATCGGCAACAGCTCCGCCAACTCACCCGCTGTCGCCGGACCGGCGGCCAGCGCCTCGACCAGCGTCCGTCGACCGTCATCGGCCAGAGCCCGCAGTACGGCTTCCATGGCTTGTATGTAACCATTCGGGTACGTAACCGTCAAGGTACATAAGAGGTCAGCTGGTGTGGAGTGATGCCTCGAGGTCGTGGTCGACGTACCCGTGACGCTCCCCGCGGACCAGGTGCAGGCGGATCTGCTGGGCGATCGTGTCCGGCGCGTTGAGGTCGGGGGCGTTGTGGTCGAGGCCCGGAAGAATCGTGTACTCCGCGCTGGGCAGGATCGTCGCGAGCTTCGGGAGTACTCCGGTCAGGTACGCGGGCGACTTCTCACCACCGAGGAGAAGGGTCCGCGACGTGATCCCGGCGTACCGGCTCCCGTCGGAGTCGAGCCGGGCGACCTCGCCGATCTCGGCCGGCGTCGTCGGCATCAGCTCCCGCGTCTCGCGCCCACCCGAGCCACGCAGCATCAGCAAGGAAATTGCCCATAGCAACGGCCTGGCCCGGAACGGCAACAAATCGGTGCCCTTGAGGAACGTCGCCATCGCGGCCACCTGCCGCCTGTCGTGCAACTGCTGCGCAAACACATCCAGCCAGCTCGCATCGAACGACCCGCCGATGCTCACACCCGGCTCATACGCGATCAACGCGTCCAGTGGCTCCCGCAGCCCCACGTGAAGCGCGATCAACCCGCCATAGCTGTGCCCGAACACCACCCGGGCACCCGTGCGTTGCATCACGGCAAGCACGTCGTCCGCCTCGGTCTCCACCGAGTACGCCGTACCGCGCGGCGCGCTCGCCCCATGCCCACGCCGCTCAACCACATGCACCGTATGAACCCCGGCCAACCCGCGGGCGAGCCGCTCGTAGTGATGAGCCCGCCGACTGTTCCCCGGAATCACGACCACGCCGGGCCCGGCGCCCGTACTGGACACCTCGACCCCGCCCACCCACGACCGCCGCCACACCTCGGTACGTCCCATCCCCACCCCTCCCTGATTCACACCCCTACCATCCCCAACACCACTGACACGCCCCTGACTTCCCGCTGGCACGAGATTGGTTTCCGGCACGCGCCGCCGGACAGCCGCAGACAGCAGAACGCGCAGGTCAGATGGGTCTGACCTGCGCGTTCTCAAAGGGGTGGAGGTGGCGGGAATCGAACCCGCGTCCTTCGGCGGGGTTTCAAGACTTCTCCGGGCGCAGTCTGTTAGTCGCTTTTCTCAGCCCCAGCGCTCTCACAGACACGTCGCTGACAGGCTCAGTCACTGTAAATGTCCCGTGTTAACCCCGTGACCGGGCTAACACAGCAAGCTTCCTAGCTGAGGCCAGGAACCGGGTCGGAAGCATCCCCGGGCTGACCGCTACTTTAGTGCTCGGCCGTCAGGCGGCGAGAGCGTAGCTAGTGCGCGATGTATTGGCACTTATTGGTTTCCAGAGATCGTTAACGAGATAACCCTGGATCCTCGGCCCGCTTCCCTTGGAACCAACGTCCAAAGTCGAAACCGTTCACCCCCTGTTGAGTTGTCAAACTCCCACCGCCCCGGAGGGTGGTGGAAGATCCACACTATCAAGTCCAACAGACCGACCGCACCTGACATTCCCCGGGCCGTCAGTCGGCGGGTGCGACCAGGAAGATCACCGCGGCCACAGCGACGACCGCGCCGGCGAGCGCGATCACCCAGCCGACGGTCGATCGGAGCAGCAGCGCGCCGACGGCGGCGCCGGCCAGCATCGCCGCGATCGAGCCCAGTCGGCGGTACGGGCTGGCGGAGCGTCCGCTCCCGAGCACGCTGTCCGCGGCCAGTCCAGTCAGCGTCAGCGTGAGCACCGTGGTCGTCATGTCACGCGGCGCCACGTGCCGAACGGTCGCGTTCTGCAGGCCGAAACACGCTGCGAGCGCCGCGATCAGCAGGTACGACGTCCCGCCCGACTCCCGAGTACGCCGAGACCGACCAGCAGCCCACATATCCACAGCACAACCGCCTGAGCGCCGAAGACGATCCCCAACCACCGCCGGGGTCGCGCCTCGAGGACCCGGGCCGCCCGTCCCCCGCCCAGCGACCCCAGCACGAACCCCGCGACCGCCACCAACGGCGGCCCGAACCGGAACCCCGAATCCGGCGCCGCCGCGAACCCGAGGAACACCACGTTCCCCGTCATGTTCGCGACGAAGGTATGCCCGAGCTTCAGATAGCTCACCGCGTCGATCAGCCCCGTCGCCGCGGTCAGTCCCAGGAACGCCCCGACCTCCCACCGCACCCCGACCGGAACGCCCACGGAGAAAGCGTAGAGCTACTTGATCAGCCGGAGCGTGAACGGGTAGCGGAACTTGCCGGTGGCAGCGGTGGCCAGGCCGCCGATGCCGGTCAGCATGAACCAGAGGATGCCGAGGATGGGGAACAGGAACCCGAGGAAGCCGTGGGTGAACCCGGTGAGGATGCCGAGCGCGGCGAACGCGCCGAACGCGGTCAGCTGGAAGTTCAGCGCCTCGACGGCGTGGCGGCGTACGGCGGGATTCTTCTGGCCGGTGGTTGCGACCATGATGGCCGGGCCGACGAAGAACGTCGGGTAGCCGAGCCAGTGGGCGACCGTGCCCATCCCCCGCCCGTCACCCTGGTAGCGCTGGATCGGCGCCGGGCGGGTGAAGGCCGCCGGCGCGAACGTCGGGACGGGCCGGGCGACCAGGCCGTCGAACGTGCTGTTCAGCTCCGCGCGGGTGCGGGCCTTCAGGGCCTTCTCGAGCCGGAGGTCGAACTCCATGTGGTCGAGCCGGCCGTCGGCGTACATCTCTTTCAGGATCTCGACTGCGCGGTCCCGTTGGGCCGGCGTCACCAGCAGGTCTGAAGTGGACATGCTTCCACTCTGCGTGCAGGCGACCATTCACCCCATCGGGTTCAGCCCGGAGCAACCCCTGAGCGGACCCCAGTCAGCGGCGGTGGCGGTCGGAGAGGGCTCGCTGGGCTTCGCGGTTGGCCTGGCGTTCGGCCAGGGCGTGGCGTTTGTCGTAGTCCTTCTTGCCTCGGCCCGTCGCAAGCTCGACCTTCGCGTAGCCGTCCTTGAAGTACAGCGACAGCGGGATCAGCGACACACCCTGCTGCTCCACCGCCCGGATCAGCTTCTGCACCTCGTCCTTGTGCAGCAGCAGCTTGCGGGCGCGGCGTGGCTCGTGGTTGGTCCACGTGCCGTGCTTGTACTCCGGGATGTGCATCCCCTGAAGCCACAGCTCGTTGCCGCGGACGGCGGCGAACGCGTCGACGAGGGAGGCCCGGCCCTGCCGGAGGGACTTGACCTCGGTCCCCGTCAGCACCAGCCCGGCCTCCACCACGTCCTCGATGTGGTAGTCGTGTCGCGCCTTCCGGTTCTGCGCGATCGGCTTCTGCTGGCCGGTCTGTTTCACCATCCGACCAGTATCCCAGATCGCTCAGAGCCACTTCATCGGATTAACGACGTTCCCGTCCTGGTAGACCATGAAGTGCAGGTGGCAGCCGGTCGAGTAGCCGGTCGTGCCGGACCAGGCGATGATCTCGCCCCGGCGCACCCGCTCGCCGACATGGGCCTTGTACTTCGACAGGTGGTTGTAGACGGTCGTGATGGAGCGGCCGTCGATCACTCCGTGTGAGACGAACAGCCGGTTCCCGTAACCGCCGTTGTAGTACTTGTCCGTCACCACACCGTCGGCCGCGGCGCGCACCGGCGTACCGCAGGGAGCGCGGAAGTCAGTGCCGTCGTGCAGCTTCCAGTAGTGCAGGACCGGGTGGAACCGCATCCCGTACGGCGAGGTGATGTAGCTGCTCACCGGGTAGCTCAGCCGTCCGTCGCCCGACCCGCCCGGATCCGGGATGTTCCGCGGCGGCCGGTGCTCCTTGCGTGCCTTCTCGCGCTCAGCCTTCTCGGCTGCCGCCTTCCGGCGTGCGGCCGCCGCCTTCTCGGCCTTGGCCCGCGCGATCAGCAGCTGCTCGACCCGCGCCCGCTCCCGCAGCAACGAGTTGTACTGCGCCAGCTCGGTGTTCTTCTCCTTCTCGGCGGCCTTGAACGCGACCAGCTTGACCTTCGCGACAGCCGCCGCCTCGGCCTTGTCGGCCGCGACCTGCTTGGTCAGCTCGGTGACCCGGCTGACCGTCGCCGCCGCCTCGGCCCGAGCGGCCTCGGACGCCTTCTCCGCGGCCGCGACCTTGACCCGGCGACTGGCGAGCTCCGCCTGCGCGTTGTTCAGGTTGGTGATCGCGTTGCTCTGGATGCCGAACACGTTCCGCTGGATCTGCATCCCGGTGGCGATGTCGGCGGGCGCGGCGCCGCGCAGTGCGATCGACAGCCCGACCAGGCTGTTCTGCTGCTGGTACGCCGACCGGACGGCGCGGCCGGCGACGGCCCGCTTCTCCGCGATCAGCTTCTCGCCGGCCTCGACGTCGGACACCGCCGTACGCAGCGCCGCCTCGGCCGCGGCAAGCTTGCCCGCGGCAACCGCATCGGCGGCCTTCGCAGCGGCCAGCTGGCCCTGCGCGGCGGCGTACCGGACCTGGACGGCCTGGTACTTCGTCTCGGCTTGGTTGTACGCGGCAACGGACTTGCCGAGCTGGTCGGACGCGTCGTCGAGATCGGCCTTCTGCTGGCCGAGCTGCGCGTCGAGCTGTTTCTTCTTGGCGGCTGGATCCGGCGGTTTCGCCTCTGCCGGTGCAGACGGAACCGCCGCCAGGACTCCGGCGGACAGGGACAGGACAAGGCAGCATGCGGCAACCACCGTCTGCCGGCCCGGCGGTCGCGTGCGTGATCGCGGGTACGGCGTGGTGGCGGTGCCGGTGCTGTCGTCTCGCTTGATGCTCCCCCGCTCACGCGGGTTCGCACCGGGGAAGTGCGGGACCACAGGTCGACCCCTTGCTCTGGGTTCAGTTGTGCGTGACAGGAGTGACTGCTGTTACTCCTGTTAACGCACGATAAGCCACCCGGGTCAGACTTTGAGGTATTTCCGCGTCGTCAGGAATGTCGGGATGACCGCCAGGATCAGGCCGACCACGACCATGATCAGGGTCGCGCGGAAGGTTTCGGTCGCGCCGACCCACTGCCAGACCCGGAACGTCTCCTGGGCCCGCTGCATGACAACGAAGTACACCCCGACCCACAAGGTGCCACAGGCAAAGACCGCGCCCACCAGGGCTGCCAGCACCGCTTCCAGCAGGAACGGCAGCTGGATATAGAAGTTCGAGGCGCCCACCAGGCGCATGATGCCTATCTCCCGTCTCCGGGCGTACGCCGCCAGCCGGATCGTGTTGGAGATCTGCATCAGGGCCGCGACCAGCAGCAGTGCGGCGGCTATCAGCGCGCCGACCTGCAACCCGTTGAGTGCCTTGAACAACGGATCGAGGTACTGCCTGAGGTCCTGGACCGTATCGACGCCGGGTAGGCCGCTGACCGCGCTGACCAGGTTCTGATATCGCTGTGGATCCTTCAGCTTGACCCGGAAGGACTCCTGCATCTGGTCCTGGGTGACCGTGCTGACGATCGGCGAGTCCTTGTACAGCTTCTTGAACGACTCGAACGCCTCGGCCTTCGACTCCGAGAAGACGCCGTCGGGCGCGGTGTCGGGGTTGGTCTGGATGACCTGCTGGATCCGGTTCTTCTGCTCCTGGGTCACCTCGGTGCCGCTGCACCCGCGGCCGCCGGAGTCCTTGGTGCAGAGGAACACCGAGATCTGGATCTTGTCGTACCAGTTCCCCTTCATCAGGTCGACCTGCTCGCGGGCGAGCAGCGCGCTGCCGAACAGCGACAGCGAGACCCAGATGGTGACGACGACCGCGATCGTCATCGACATGTTCCGCTTCAGGCCGATCCCGAGGTCGGAGAGGATGTAGTTCAAGCGCATCAGTCAGTCAGTCCCCTGGTCAGTGCTGGTAGCCGTAGACGCCACGCGACTCGTCGCGGACGACGTGGCCGTTCTCCAGCTCGATCACGCGCTTGCGCATCTGGTCGACGATCGACACGTCGTGGGTAGCCATCACCACGGTCGTGCCGGTGCGGTTGATCCGGTCCAGCAGCTTCATGATGCCGACCGACGTCCCCGGGTCGAGGTTTCCGGTCGGCTCGTCGGCGATCAGGATCATCGGCCGGTTCACGAACGCGCGGGCGATCGCCACCCGCTGCTGCTCACCGCCGGACAGCTCGTCCGGCATCCGGTCTTCCTTGCCGTCGAGACCGACCAGCTCGAGCACCTCGGGAACGGTCTTGCGGATGTGCGAGCGGGGCTTGCCGATCACCTGCAGCGCGAACGCCACGTTCTCGGCGACGGTCTTGTTCGGCAGCAGCCGGAAGTCCTGGAACACGGTCCCGATCTGGCGGCGCATCTGCGGGATCCGCCAGCTGGCCAGCCGGTTCAGGTCCTTGCCGGCGACCATGATGTGACCGCGGGTGGTCCGGTGCTCACGCAGTACCAGGCGCAGGAACGTCGACTTGCCGGACCCGGAGGTGCCGACCAGGAAGACGAACTCGCCTTTTTCGATCTCGACGTTGACGTTCAGCAGAGCGGCCTTGGACTGGCCCTCGTACGTCTTGGACACATTCTCGAAGCGGATCACGGGATCATCCGGCCGTGGTCGGGAACAGGAAGCGGTGCGACGGTAACCACGAAGGGCACCGTACGCCACCGGAGCGGCCGGCGATCAGTCTAGGCGTTCCCGGGCGTGCCGCGGACCAGGCCTGCCGGTCCGTGCGGGCGCGTCCGATACCCGGTGCGTTTGAAACGGCTGTGTCAGGCGTCGGACTGGCGCGCGATGGTCGCCGACGCCCGGCGAACGATCGGGACCGGCCCCTCGGGCAGGACGTCGCCGATGAACGTGTAGTGCTGGAGGACGGCCGGGTCGACCTCGCCGGGGCGGTGCCGGGTGTGATCGCGGACCCAGTCGATGATGTCGCCCCATCCCGGTGCCGCGAGCGATCCGCCGAAATGCTGGACCGACAGGCCCGCGCAGAGGTTGCCGAACGCCAGCCGATGGGCCAGCGGCCAGCCGCGGAGCGTGCCGAGAACCAAGGACGCGAGGAAGACGTCGCCGGCGCCGGTCGGGTCGTATGAGCGGACCGGCAGCGCCGGCACCTGCTCCTCCTCACCGGTCGTCGAGTCGATCGCGAGTACGCCGTCCGCGCCGTTCGTCACGACCGCGAGCGGGACCCGGTCGGCGAGCTTGTGCAGCGCGGCCTTCGGCGTGTCGGTCCGCGTGTACGCCATCGCCTCGGTGGCGTTCGGAGTGAACGCGTAGAAACCTTCCAGTACGTCGAGGACGGCCGGGGACCACTCGTCCGTCGGGTCCCACCCGACATCACCGAACAGCAGCGCACCGGACTCCCGCGCCTCGACGGTCCAGCCGGGCAACTCGTCGGCGACCGGCACGATCGCGGACCGCGTCTTCAGGCCGGGACCGACCAGTTTGCTCGGATCGCCGGGCGCTTCGTGGGCGTGCGTGACCATCGCCCGGTCCCGGTCGATCGACATCGAGACCGTGACGGGCGAGTGCCAGTGGCCGATCCGCCGCGAGTGGGACAGGTCCACCCCCTCCTGATCGGCCAGGGTCCGCCAGCAGAAGTCGGCGTACACGTCGTCGCCGAAGACGGCGGCCAGGCCGCTCTTCAGGCCGAGCCGCGCGGCCGCGATCGCGAAGTTCGCGACACCGCCCGGGCAGGAGCCCATGCCTTCCGCGAAGATCTCGGTCCCGGTGGTCGGGGCGGTTTCCAGGCCGGTCATCACGATGTCGTAGAACACGGTCCCTTGTACGAACACGTCGTACATCTCGGGTTCGTCGGTCACGGTGACACCGCTCCTTGTCATCCTGGGTCAGGTCTGCCGGTGTGTCGGGGTGTGTCGGGGTTGGCCGGTGTTGTCGTGGCGGGTGGGATGCTCCTTCGTAGCACCATCGGCCGGTCAAAACCATCAAGTTAGCCGGAATTGGGAGGCGCGTAGGTGATCCCCACCTGGATCTCGATCGTCGGCGTCGTGATGACGGTGCTCAGTCCGCTGCTCGCGCTCGGCGGCGTCTTCCTCGGGTCGTACCTGGTCCGCAAGTCCGACCGCGAGCTCGATACCTGGCGGCACCGAGAGGAGACCATGCGGATGGTCCGCTGGGCGGTCGAGCAGATCCTCGACGGCGAGGACAACGCGGGTACGGACGCCGGTGTGGTGACGCTGCGCTCACTGATGCGCTCGGAGCTGTTACAGCCGGAGGACTACGACCTGGTCGCCGCGCTGACCGCGGCCGTAGCGATCGACCGGGTCGGCGCGGCCGCGTACGCTGATATTGCGGATGCAGACATCGAGGTCGTCGAGGGAGACAGTGACAATGGCTGAGAAGAAGACCGTGAAGGTCTCCCGCCAGGCCGTCGAGCTGGCCCGGTTGCATGTCGAGGCTGCCCGCAGGGCCGGCCGCAAACCCGATGCCGGCGTCGCGCGGATCGCGGGCGCCCGGCCGGACAACGGCGCCGGCGCCGCGCCGGCCCCCGCCTGATCCCTGGAATTACCGTCTTCGAAGCCCCACCGCCGACGTAGAGTCAGCGGGTGCGCACGGGCTGTGGGACCGTGCGGGACTGGAGACGGTGTGATGAGCGGTGGGATCAGCAGGCGGCGGGTGCTGGGGTTCGGGGCCGGGCTGGCGGCGATGGCCGTAGCCGGATGTGGTTCCAACAGTGGACGGCCCTCGAGTAGCGGTAGCGGCGACAAGCCGACGCTCCAGCAGTGGTACCACCAGTACGGCGAAGCGGGCACGCAGCAGGCGGTCGAGAAGTACGCGAAGGCCTACCCGGACGCGACCGTGACGATCCAGTGGTCGCCGGGCGATTACGAGAAGAAGGCCTCGACTGCGCTGCTCACCAATCAGGGGCCGGACACGTTCGAGTACCCGAACGGTCCGACGATCGACATGATCAAGGGCGGTCAGGTCGTCGACCTCAGCGGCATCCTGGGTGACGCGAAGGACGACTTCAACGCGGCGCTGGTCGAGCGGATGTCGTACCAGGGCAAGCTGTACGCGATCCCGCAGGTGATCGACATGCAGCTGATGGTCTACCGCAAGAGCATGCTGAGCGCGGCCGGCGTACAGCCGCCGCAGACGGTCGACGAACTGCTGGCCGCCGCGAAGAAGCTGACCAACGACAAGGTGAAGGGCCTGTTCGTCGGCAATGACGGCGGCGTCGGCGTGCTGGGTGGACCGGCGCTGTGGTCGGCCGGACTCGACTACCTGACCGCCGACAACCAGTTCGGGTTCGACGACCCGCTCGCGGCCGAGTCGCTGAGCAAGCTGCGCGAGCTCTGGACCTCGAAGGTTCTGTTGCTCGGGGCACCGACCGACTGGTCCGACCCGGCGGCCTTCACCCAGGGGCTGACCGCGATGCAGTTCACCGGGCTGTGGACGCTTCCCGTGATCGAGAAGGCGTTGCCGGGCGACTACGGCGTACTCCCCTGGCCGAAGCTCAATGCGACCACCGGCGAGGCCAGCGTGCCCGTCGGCGCCTACGGCGCGTGCGTGAATGCGAAGTCGAAGAACATCGACGCGGCGAAGAAGTACATCAAGTGGTTGTGGGTCGACCAGACCGACGACCAGCTCGACTTCGCGCAGTCGTACGGCTTCCACGTCCCGGCCCGCAAGAGCCTGGCCGGCAAGGCCGACAAGCTCAAGTCCGGCCCGGCGGCCGACGCGGTCAAGCTGCTCAACGAGAACGGCCGCCCGCAGAACCCGATGCTGTGGTCACCGAAGGCCAGTACGGCGTATTCCGACGCGCTGAACCGGATCATCCGCAGCGGGGCCGACCCGGCCGCGGAGATCAAGAAGGTTCGCGCCGTCACCGAGGCGGAGCTCAAGCGCATCGCCGGCTGACGAAAAAGCCGCGGCCCCTACGCGAGGGGCCGCGGCTGTTCGAAGTCAGACGACCCCTACGCGAGGGACCGCGGCTTTCGGAGTCAGACGACCTTGACGTTCTCCGCCTGCTGACCCTTCGGGCCCTGGGCGATGTCGAACTCGACCCGCTGGTTCTCGTCGAGGCTACGGAACCCGTCGGTCTGGATGGTGGAGTAGTGGACGAAAACGTCCGCTCCGCCGCCGTCGACGGTGATGAAGCCGAAGCCCTTGTCGGCGTTGAACCACTTCACAGTTCCCTGTGCCATGTTGTTGCTCCCTTGTCGGAGATGAGGCGCACCGCGGTCGCGGCAGGCCCGGCGTTCGTCGCACCGGCGCGGCAGACCATCTCTCGCAAGGAAAGATCGAGATAAACCACAGCTACTGAAACTAGACCTGGTACATCCAACCACGCTTGGACCCGATTTGTTCCATCCGGCGCGGGTCGGGCGTGGGTTGGGCGTGGCAGGGTAGACGGCATGCACTCCCTGCAACCGCTCACCGACGACGACAGTGAACTGATCGAACTGGCCCGCCGGACGGTCGACGCGAACACCGACGGACCCGACGGCGTCCACACCATGGGTGCCGCGGTCCGCGGTATCGACGGCCGGATGTACGCCGGCATCAACCTCTACCACTTCACCGGCGGACCCTGCGCCGAACTGGTTGCCCTCGGCCACGCTCGCGCGTCGGGCGCCCGCGAGCTGACGACAATCGTGGCTGTAGGCAACGAAGGCCGCGGCGTCGTCGCCCCGTGCGGCCGCGACCGCCAGGTCCTGCTCGACTACCACCCGGACATCCGCGTCATCCTGCCCGGACCGGCCGGCCCCGGCACGCTATCCATCACCGAGCTGCTACCCGGCGCCTATCACTGGTCACCGTGATCCCGTCCGCTCATGCGGGTGGCGAAGCAGGACCAGCGTCAGGCTCTACAGGCCCGGGCGCGGCGGTGCGCTCACACCAGCCTCTCGGCGAGCATGAAGGCGTTGCCGTCCGGGTCGTAGAACGTCGCGAGGCGGACTTCGTCGGCGATCTGCCGCGTTTCGCCGTCGAAGCGGGTGCCCAGCGACTCCAGATGCTCGCGTGACTTGTCGATGTCGCGGACGCCGAACGTGACCACGACCCCGCCGTCGGTCTTCGGCTCCTCGACCTGGCCGAGGCCGATCGAGATCCCGGGCAACGGCGTACTCAACTCGGCCCAGCCCCAGGACTCCAGCCGGTGTACGACCTCGAAGCCGAGCGCCTGCTCGTACCACTGCACGGCTCGCTCCAGGTCGGAAACGTCCAGCGCGCAGACCGCGCGCCCGTCGTACTCGATCCCGCCCATAGTCCTGTTTTTATACTAAGCTTACTTTCGTGTCAACGCTTGCGCCCCTGGTCCATTTCCGCTGGGCCGTCCCGGTGCTGGCCGAACTCCACCGCGGCCACGGCGGACGGTTCGTGAACCTCAGCCACACCTTGGGCGTGAGCCGCGAGTCGCTCCGCCGAACGCTGGCGTTCCTCACCGAGACCGGCTTGATCCAGCGCAACCCCGGCAAGGGTCACCCGCTGCGCCCGGAGTACCTGCTGAGCGATCCACAACTCGGCGCGGACGCCGCCGCACTCACGGACCTCCTCGAGGATCTAGGCGTCACCGACGTAGGCCTGAAGAAGTGGTCGCTGCCCACCCTCACCTTGCTGACCGAGGAACACCGCTTCTCGGAGCTCCGCCGCGCACTACCCGCCGTCACCCCACGCGCGCTAACCCTGACCCTCAAAGACCTCGAAGCAGCCGCCCTCATCACCCGCACCGTCACCGCCACCTACCCACCCACAACCACCTACCGCGCCACCACCCCAGGTCTCCGGCTGGCGCACGCGGCTCAGAAGGTCGGGATGATGTCCTTGCCGTAGGCGGCGAGGGTTTGGGCTTTGGCGTCGTGTTGGAGGTAGAGGGCGAACTGGTCTACGCCTAGGTCCTTGAGTTGGTTGAGGCGGGCGAGGTGGTTCTCGACGGGGCCCAGGATGCAGAAGCGGTCGACGACCTCGTCGGGGACGAAGGTGGTGTGGGTGTTGCCGGCGCGGCCGTGTTCGGCGTAGTCGTAGCCTTTGCGACCTTCGATGTAGTCGGTGAGCGCCTTCGGTACGGCGCCGGTGGACCCGTAGCGTTCGACGATGTCCGCGACGTGGTTGCCGACCATGCCGCCGAACCAGCGGGTCTGTTCACGCTGGTGTTCCAGGTCGTCGCCGACGTACGCCGGGGCCGCGACGCAGAACTTGATCGCCATCGGATCGCGGCCCGCCTGTTCCGCGGCCCGCCGTACGGCGGTGATCATCCACTCGGCGATATCGGGATCCGCCAGCTGCAGGATGTAGCCGTCACCGACCTCCCCGGTCGCGGCCAGCGCGCGCGGACCGTACGCCGCTACCCAGACGTCCAGCGCACCGTTGTCGACCCACGCGAACTTCAGCTGCTGGCCGCGGTACTCGACGGTCTCTCCGCGCGCCAACGCGCGTACGACCTCGACACACTGCTTCATCTCGGCAATCGTCCCGGGCTTCGCGCCGAGCGTGCGCAGGGCGGAGTCGCCGCGGCCGATCCCGCAGATCGTCCGATTGCCGAACATCTCGTTCAGCGTGGCGAACTGGGACGCGATCACGGTCCAGTCCCGCGTTCCCGGGTTCGTCACCATCGGGCCGACGATCACCCGCTGCGTGGCTGCCAGGATCTGGCTGTAGATGACGAACGGCTCCTGCCACAGCAGATGCGAGTCGAACGTCCACACGTAATCGAACCCGGCGTCCTCCGCCTTCCGGGCCAGCTCCACGACCGTGGACGCGGGCGGATCACACTGGAACACCACACCGAAGTCCACGGTTTCCCCCTACATCAGATAGGACGACAGGCCACGCTTCAGGAACTTCCCCCGGCCCTTGCGGCCATGGTAGTTGCCGTCAGCCACGATCACCTCTCCGCGCGAGATCACTGTGCCCACCCGGCCCTGGATCTCGACCCCTTCGTACGCCGAGTAGTCCATGTTCATGTGATGGGTCTCGACGCCGATCCGCGTCGTACCGTTCGGGTCGTAGATCACCAGGTCGGCGTCCGAACCGGGCTGGACGATGCCCTTCTGCGGGTACAGCCCGAACATCCGGGCCGGCGTCGTCGCGATCGTCTCCACCCAGCGCTCGAGCGAGATGTTGCCGTCGACAACACCCTGGAAGATCAGGTCGACACGATGCTCGACGCCGCCGATACCGTTCGGGATCTTGGAGAAGTCACCGATGCCCAGCTCCTTCTGATCCTTCATGCAGAACGGGCAGTGGTCGGTCGACACGATCGCGAGATCGTTGCTCCGCAGCCCTTTCCACAGGTCCTTGGCGTGCGATTCGTGCTTGCTGCGCAACGGTGTCGAGCAGACCCACTTCGCGCCCTCGAAACCAGGCGCGCCGAGCTGGTCCTCGAGCGTCAGATACAGGTACTGCGGGCAGGTCTCGGCGAACACGTTGCGTCCGAGGTCCCGCGCCTCCGCGACCTTGGCCAGCGCCTGGCTCGCGGACAGGTGGACGATGTACAGCGGGCAGTCCTGCGCGACCTCGGCCAACGCGATCGCCCGGTTCGTTGCCTCGGCCTCCAACGCGGCCGGGCGGGTGATGCCGTGGTAGATCGGGTCGGTCTCACCGCGTTCGATCGCCTGCTGGACGAGAACGTCGATCGCGATCCCGTTCTCGGCGTGCATCATGATCATCGCGCCGTTGGCCCGCGCGGTCTGCATCGCCCGCAGGATCTGCCCGTCGTCGGAGTAGAAGACGCCCGGATAGGCCATGAACAGTTTGAAGCTGGTGATGCCCTCGTCGGCGACCAGCTGGTCCATCGCCTTCAGCGCATCGGTGTCGACGCCGCCGAGGATCATGTGGAACGCGTAGTCGATGTGGCACTCGCCCTCGGTCTTCGCGTGCCACGCCGCCAGCCCGTCCTGCACGACCTCGCCGGTGCGCTGGATGGCGAAGTCGATGATCGTCGTGGTCCCGCCGTACGCCGCGGCGCGGGTCCCGGTGTCGAACGTGTCGCTGGCCGACGTACCGCCGAACGGCATCTCCATATGCGTGTGCGCGTCGATCCCGCCCGGGATCACGTACTTGCCGGAGGCATCGATCACCTCGTCCGCCGTGATCGTCGGCGTGAACGACGGGTCGAGCACGGCAACGATCTTCTCGCCCTCGACGAGCACGTCCGCGAGCCGGGTCCCGGTCGGTCCGACGACGGTTCCACCCTTGACGAGCAAAGACATTCGCGGTCCCCTCTACGGTTTCGTCAGGTCTCCGTACGCGTCCGGCCGGCGATCGCGGTAGAACTGCCAGCGGTCGCGGACGGTGTCCAGCAGGCCGAGGTCCAGGTCGCGGACGATCAGTTCCGGATCATGGTCGTGCCCGACCTCGCCGACGAACTTGCCCTCGGGGTCGACGAAGTACGACGTGCCGTAGAAGTCGTTGTCACCGAACTCGGACTCGATGCCGACCCGGTTGATCGCGCCGATGAAGTACTCGTTCGCGACCGCACTCGCGGGTTGCTCCAGCTTCCACAGGTACGCCGAGAGCCCGCGACTGGTCGCCGACGGGTTGAAGACGATCTTCGCGCCGGCCAGCCCGAGCGCGCGCCAGCCCTCCGGGAAGTGCCGGTCGTAGCAGATGTAGACGCCGATTCGCCCGACCGCGGTGTCGAAGATCGGGTACCCGAGGTTGCCCGGACGGAAGTAGAACTTCTCCCAGAACCCCTTCACCTGCGGGATGTGGTTCTTCCGGTACTTCCCCAGATAGGTGCCGTCGGCATCGATCACGGCGGCGGTGTTGTAGAGGACGCCCGGCTGCTCCTGCTCGTACACCGGGAGCACCATCACCATCCCGAGCTCCTGCGCGAGCGCCGCGAACCGCTCGGTGGTGGGACCCGGCACAGACTCGGCGTACTCGTAGTACTCCGCGTCCTGCTTCTGGCAGAAGTAAGGCCCGTAGAACAACTCCTGGAAACAGATCACCTTCGCACCCGCCGCGGCCGCCTGCCGCGCGTAGTCCTCGTGCGCCTTGATCATGGACTCTTTGTCCCCGGTCCACGCCGTCTGCACCAAAGCAGCCCTGACAACGTCCGCCACAAGACCTCCCCAAGTAGCCGAGCACTCATCCTCCATCCGACCCGGGAGAGAGTCAACGGACGCCCCAGTCCCCCGTCGTCAGAGAATGGCTAGCCGTCAACGGGCTGGTGGGTACCGCAGCACATCAGTGGCATCGAGGCCGACGGCAGACAAGTCGGCAGTCACCCTCCGGGTGAACGCACGGACGGACCGCTCCACCTCACCCCAGGACACCGGATCACTGGCGATATCAGGCACAAAGACCGAACCGAAAACCCATCCCGCTCCCTGTCTGCGGACGGTAAGCGCGCCCAGTTCCTCGAAGGACATCGAATCGAACACGAAGTCCCCTCGAGCAGGCTGATCCAGCCACCTCAACAGGCTCCACGCCAACTCCACCACCGGGAACGATGGCTCCTCGTACACCACCCGATCACCGTCAACCACCCGGAAGCCCGCATCCACTGCCACCAGAACGTCCGCCTGCGTCGTGGCCTGAAGCTCGCTCACATCGAGCTTCCCGTAAGTCAGCAGCATTGCTCTCACTCCGATCCGGGTTTCTTGGCGGCGGAACACCACGCTGGACGCATCCGCGAGTGCCGACGGGCTCCTCGATCTCAGCGAACCGGACCGCCGGGGAGGAGGGCTCGCCACCAGGAGTATCGATCCAGCATCGGTAGCGGGCCAACTGCTCGTCGACGGTGGTTACCAGGCTGGCACCCATCCCTCACTCGGAACTCATCCGCGCTTCCTGAGTTGGATCTCTCGCGGCAATCTCGGTTCGAGGGCCAGACATTCCGTGTCTGTGAGTTCCAGCCAGCCGTCGTTCTCCTGCGCTACCGTCCCCAGCACAATCGAGCCGTCTGTCCTCAGGAAATGCAAGTCTTCCGGTAAGCGCGGGTTCACCCAGTCGAACAGGCTCAACGCCGACTCGGCCAGGACCCGTACGGACTCTGGCCCGACGCTGTACAGGTACCGCTCGTACGTCTGGTCGCCGTACAGCTGAGATCCGGGGCAGGCGCCAACGCTGTCCCTCGATTCCACATACGGTTCCAACCCATCAAGCACCATCTGACCCGACTCAAACAAGTCAGACGGGCCAGAGCGGAGCATGAGTGCGAACACACCGGACAACTCCGCCGACAGCTCCAGAAGCTCGCGATACGCCGGCCCGTCGACATCCGAAGTGATGTCGTAAACGAAATGCTGACTCACGGGAAGACCCTAATGTGCTTGACCTTGCCGATATTGATGTGGAGGGTCGTGCCGCCGACTCCGGGCCGGCCCGGATGGATCATCGGACCTGATCCAGATCATGTCGGCATCCGACAGCAGAGAACTCCACTTCATCACCTTAGAAGCGGTTAAACCCATAAGAAGGGAATCGCGCCTCTGAGGCTTCCGAAAGTGACGGCCTTCTTGGGGCCGCGTTCGGAGTGGGAGTGTGGCTGTGACGATCGGTAGGGTGCGGCGGTGGCGGAGGGCTGGGATCGAGCGGACCTGGTTGCGGACGGGTTCACGCACGTGTATGTCGAGCTCGAGTGGTGGGACGGGCCGCGGGCCGGGATCGTCGACATCGATGATGCGCCGCACTACTTCGAGCGGGACGAGTACGAGAGTTGGGAGCGGCTCGACGAGTACTTCGTTTGACCTGCGGACGCCGGCCTGGTTGCAATGGAGCGTGAGGCGTGGGCGATCTTCGTGCGATGGAACCAGCGCTACGAGGCTGCGCCGACTTCGGCCGGCCCGCATCCCGGCGAGGGCCGGGTCGACGCTCGGTACGACGAATTGGCGGTACTGCTCGCTCCGTACCGGCGTGCGCCGGCCGGGGTTCGGCGTTGCTGGCGGAGCGGCGCTTCGACGACGGGGAGCGCTACCGAACGGACGGCACCGACGGTTGGGTTCGGTGGAGCGCTAGTGAGTAGTTGACCCCGTCAGCCGAGAAGTGCATCCAGGCAGCGATAAATCGCCAAGTACTGCTCTTGCGAGAACACCGGAGGCTGCCATCCAACTGCTTCGAAATGCCTGAGAGCCGCCTCTGGTACTGCGATCCCGTACTCGCGCACGTACTCCGCCGCATCCAGCCGCCAGTAGTACACCCCGTCGGACACAATGGCCGACCCACCGCTGACCCCGAAGCGGTCACCGATCAGATCGCGGGTGTACTCCATCCACGCCAGGAACACCGGACACGCCGCGAGGTACTTCGCAACCCGCGCGCGCAAGTCGTCCTCCATGACCGACGAACGGTCCAGCGACTCGACCGACCACGCGTTCCCGGCACGCTCAGGCGCCAACGAACCCAGCGGTAAAAGCTCCACGCATCCTCCCGCCGACATCAAAAGTTCCCTTGCAGCAATCGTCCGGCAACTGGGTCGACCTGGGTTCCGGACGTCTCCGGCCCAATCGGGTCATGCTTCTAGCTGCTGAGTTTGCGGGCGGCCCGGAGGGCGGCGTTGTAGATCTTGTTGTACTCGTCGTGGGTTCGGGAGTCGCCGGCCTCTGTTGCCACTTTGGCGACGATGCCGAGGCTCGGCGCTTCCGGGCCCAAGCGGTTCCGGGCACCGATCTGAAGGTTGATGGCTCCATTCAGGGACAGCGTGGGCGAGCTGACGTCCGGCAGTTTCGCGATGATCCCCGGCGACAGCCGTTCGCTGACAATGAAGTAGTCCCAATGCCCCTCAGTGACCAGCTCGGCCAGCCGGGCCGGATCGACCGGGCGTGCGTCCGGGACGTAGCGCTCAGGCCCAGGAACGAGCTCGTGCAATACCAGCCGGTACGGAGCGAACTCCGCCGGAAGGGCTGCCAGCAGCTCTCCGATCTCCTCAGCCTTCAGGGCAGGAAACTCACGTACCCTGCCCCGACCGACTCGCCGCCAGATCCCGGGGCTCAGCACATCCGTCATGGCACGTACTTTAGGAAGAACACATGATCGAAGGCACCTGTGTTCTGCACGCCCGAGGTGCGCCACTCAGGAAGCTGAGTGCAGGCTGACGATCGCTCAGCGGGTCAACGAAGTTGCAGCAAGTGACAGACTTCGCCGGCAGCGCTTGCGCCCGGCCCAAAGCCGTGCACGCGGCTGGTCAGAGCGTGAGGGTGCGCGGGGCGGCGGGGAGGACGCGGCCGCCGACTGTGGCGTGGGTTGGGGGTTGGTGGGTGGTGTAGAGGTGGGAGCCGGTGCCTTGGATGACGTGGAGGTTGCGGGCTAGGTGGGCGGTTAGTTGGGTTACGGCTGAGCCGGTGGCTTCGTCTTCGGTGACGCCCATGGCGGGGGCGAAGGCTCGGGCGCGGATGATGCCGCGGGGTTCGTCCAGCCAGGACCAGAGGAAGGTGTGGCCGGCGTCGTACGTCGTGGGGTCGGCGGCGAGGACTGCCTCGGGTGAGGCGAGGTGGTGCCACTCCCAGGTGCTGCCCCAGGTGGTGTCGGCGCGGACGGAGAAGAGGTCGTCGCTGCGGGTGACGGCGATCGGGCCGACGGGGACGTGGAGGGTGTCGACGGGATGGCCGGTTGAGTGAAGCCAGGCGGCCGCGCCGACGGTTGGGTGGCCGGCGAAAGGCATCTCGCCGGTGGCGGAGTAGATGCGGAGCGTGCCGGTCGCCGCGTCGTCGACGTACACGGTCTCGCTGTAGCCGAGGGCTGCGGCGACGCGTTGGCGGTCAGGCTCGGCGACGAGGGAGCCGTCGACGATGCCGAGAGGGTTGCCGAACCGGCCGTCCGGGTCGGTGAAGACGTGGACGACCTCGACGGGAAGTGCGGTCAAGTCAGAGAACAGCGATTGCGGCGATCACCGCGATCAGCAGCACCGCCGCGCCGATGACGGCGAGCACGCGGCCGTTGATCTTCGGATCGCGGGTCGTCTCGGTCGCGCCCTCGTTGACGAACGCGCGGAACATCTGCGTGTTCGCGCCCGGGTCCTGCTCGTTCTCGACGTTCTGCGGGACGTTCTGGTCAGCCATGGCCCAAGACCCTACCTGCCGCCTGGATCGGCCCGGCAGACCGCCCGTCGAAGCCTCACACAGACCTGATGTACCATTTGGTACATGCGCTTCGATCATTCCAGCACGATCCAGGCCTCGCCAGAGCGGGTCTGGGAGGTTTTCAGCGATGTCGAGCGGTGGCCCGAGTGGACGCCGACCGTCGATTCCGTCGAGCGGCTGGATGCCGGCCGCATCCACATCGGCGCCCGCACCCGCATCCGCCAGCCCAAGCTTCCGGTCGCCATCTGGGAGGTGACCGAACTGAAGGACGGCGAGTACTTCGAATGGGTCTCCCGCGCTCCGGGGATCAGGACGACCGGCGGTCACCGGGTGATCAGTACGCCGGAGGGCACGGTCGCGACCGCGACGATCATCCAGGAAGGTCCGCTCGGCTGGCTCTTCGGCCGGCTGTACGCGGGCCTGACCAAGCGCTACATCGCGACCGAGACCCAGAAGCTGAAGGAGATCAGTGAGTCGCGACAGTCTGCTGGCTGACGCGGTCGAGCATTTCGCCAAGAACGGGATCGGCGACGCCAGCCTGCGCAGTATCGCGACCTCGATCGGCACCAGTCACCGGATGCTGATCTACCACTTCGGCTCGCGCGAGGGGCTGCTCGCCGAGGTGGTCCGCACGGTCGAGCAGCAACAGCGCGACCTGCTGGCCGAGGTGCTGGCGACCGACCTCCCGGTCGCGGAGCAGAACGAGCTGTTCTGGCGCCGGGTCACCGAGGCCGCGCTGATCTACGGTCCGCTGTTCTTCGAGCTCAGCGCGCACGCGATGCAGGACCTGCCGCACACCGAGTCGCTCAAGGCGGATCTGATCAACGTCTGGCTGCCGCCGTTGATCGAGCTGTGTATCCGCGCGGGCCTCCCGGCGGACGAGGCACCGGCGTACGCGCGGCTCGGTCTGGCGGCGTCGCGCGGTCTGCTCTTCGATCTGCTGCTGACCGGCGATCACGCGGGCGTCGACGAGGCGTCCGCGCTGCTCAACCGGCTGTTCAGCGCCCCGGTTGAGTAGGCGTCTCCACCCAGCCGGCCACGATCGGCAGCCGCGACTCCCGCAGTACGGCGGTGAAGGCGAACGGCCGGTCCAGCGTGAGCTCGAGCCGACGCTGCTTCGTCGTGATCATCGCGCCGCGGGTCACTGCCATCGCGGTCACGGCCGCCGCCTCGAACCCGGTCGCGAAGAACCGCGCAAGTACCTTCTGCTTCGCCTGCCCGACCCGGAGCGGGGTCGGGCTGAGTGCGCTGAAATGCCCGTGATCACCGGGATCCGAGGTGACGGCGGTCAGGCCGAACAGCTCACGAGACTCCATCAGGTCGTGTTCGACCTCGACATTGAACGACGGCAACGTCAGCTTCAGATCCGGCCGCGCCGACGTGGTCTGCCCGATCCGCACGCCTGGGGCTACCTCGTCTCCCGGATCGCCTTGTTCGACCAACGCCCGTCCGGACACGCCGCCGTCGGGCTGGGCGAGGACGTCCAGGAGGCCGGACAGCACGTCGGCCTGCGAAGTCCCCTGCTGCCCGATCCCCAGCAGCACGTCCACGTCGGCGTCACCTGCGACCGTCGCAACCGTGAGCCACGCGGCCGACGGATGCTCGTACCGGCGTACGGCGTCGAGGTCTGAGTCGACGCGCTCCAGCCAGTGCCATGAACCCGCCCACGGGCCGTCCGGCACGCGCCGTACCTGCTCGGTGAACGGGCGGACCCAGGTCGTGCGCAGCAGAAGGGCCGACGCGAGCACGAGGAGTACGTCGGGGTTGAGCTCGAGCGGCATCTCGCGGATCAGGTCGTCGGTGTGCTCCGCGGCCCACGCGTCGAGCTTCGGCTTGTCCACAGCGGGGTTGCCGGTGAGCATGCCGACAAGCGGCGCGGGCATCACGACATCGAACGACTCCGCGAGCTTCAACTGCTCACTCACCCAGACACCGAGCGCAGCGTGCAGGTCGGCGGAGGCTTCAATCGCCTCGATCAGCCGGATTGCGTCGGTCGAACCGTTCGCCGCGTCCACCCCGGCGGCCGCGGCAAGCTCGCTCCGCCCGGGCTCGTCCGCCCCGGTCGCCAGCAGCGCGAGCAGCGGCCACAACCCGAGGCCGGACACAACGGTGTTGCCCGCCGGGAGACTCCGAGCCCAGCGAGCGGTGAGGTCAGTGACTGCGTGCACCACGTCGGCATCCATACCCACCACACTGCCACGCCCGGATCCCCAGGCCATCACAATCACCGACGTCCACGCCCGCCCAGGCGGCCGGCGCCCCGGGCGGGCCGGATGTGATGGTCTGGAGATCCTCACACATTCCGCCTCCGCACCGTTCCATTCACATGAAGCGAACTGTCGAGCCCAAGGTCCTGTACTTCGGTACGCCGGTTGTCCTGATCAGCTCCCTCAACCCCGACGGCACGACGAACCTCGCGCCGATGTCGTCGGCGTGGTGGCTCGGGTACACCGCGATGCTCGGGATGGGGACCAGCGCCCAGACCGTGAAGAACCTCGTCGAGCGGCCGGAGATCGTCCTGAATCTGGTCGACCCGGCCATGGTCCCCGCGCTCGACCGGATCGCCCTACTGACCGGATCGCAGGAGATGTCCGACGCGAAGCGGGCACGCGGGTACCGGTACGAGCCGGACAAGTTCGCCGCGGCCGGCCTGACCCGCGAGCCGAGCGAGTTGTCCGACCTGCATTCGGTCGTCGAGAGCCCGATCAACCTCGAAGGACGCATCGAGGCGATCAACGAGATCGGCGGGCCGGACTCGCACCTGTGCTCGCTGGAGATGAAGGTCGAGCGCGTGCGGGTCCGCGAAGACCTGCTGATGAGCAACGACCGCTACATCGACCCGCTGCGGTGGGACCCGCTGATCATGAAGTTCACCGAGTACTTCGCCGGCGGCAGCCCGGCGTACGCGTCCTCGCTCGCGCGCGGCTGGCAGATGCCGCCGATGCCGATCGCAGTCGGGTCAGGCGACTGACGTCAGCTCCGGATCGCCGGACTCCACGGCACGCGGGGTCCGGCGCCGGATGATCGTGCAGGCCATGCCGCCGATCACCAGCACGGCAGCGATCCCCTGCTGCAGCCCGACGGCCTCGCCGCGCAGTACCCAGGCGGCCGACATCCCGACGATCGGCACGAGCAGCGAGAACGGCGCGACCGTGCTCGCGTCGTACTGCCGGAGCAGGTAGCCCCACACCCCGAAACCGAACAGGGTGGCGCCGAAGGCCAGGTACGCGATCGCGCCGATGCCGCTGAGGTTGATGTCGCGCACCGCGTCGACGTCGGCGCGCGGCCCTTCGGTGATCAGGGACAGGATCAGCAGCGGTACGACGGCGACCGCGCTCACCCAGACCATGAAGCGCAGCGTGTCCGGCGGCTTGGCGTACCGGGTGATCGTGTTCGACACGCCCCAGAAGCCTGCCGCCACGAGGACGAGGACCAGTGCGCCGACCGGGGCCGACAGCTTGCGGTCGAGCACGATCAGCGCGATCCCGACGCACGCGATCACGATGCCGGCGAGCTGCGCCGGCCGCGGACGCTCCCGCAGTACGGCGATCGCGAACAAGACCGTGAAGATCACCTGGGCCTGCAGTACGAGCGACGACAGACCGGCCGGTACGCCGTGATCCATCGCGATGAACAGCAGACCGAACTTCGCCACGCCGAGCGCGAGCCCGACGCCGACGACGTACCGCCAGGGGACGCGGGGTTTGCCGAGCACGAAGATCGCCGGGACGGCGGCGAAGAAGAACCGCAGCGCGGACAGCAGGAGCGGCGGAACGCCTTCCAGACCGACCTCGATGATGACGAAGTTGATGCCCCAGACAACGACGACGGCGAGGGCGAGGAGCAGGTCACGAGGCTTCATGCGGTCCAGTGTGGGTGGCGCTACACTTAAGGACCAGCACCGATTTCTACCGCCTTCGATGTAGGAGTGCTACATGATCGATCTCGGTCGGCTCCGCGCGCTGCACGCGGTCGCGCAGTACGGATCGGTCAACCGGGCGGCCGAGGTGCTCGGCTACACACCTTCCGCGGTGTCGCAGCAGCTGGCGAAGCTCGAGCGCGAGACGCGGACGACGCTGATCGAGCGGCAGGGGCGCGGGATCGTGCTGACCGACGCGGCCCAGCAGCTCGCGTCGACGGCGGCCCGGATTCTCGCGCTCGTCGAGGACGCCGAGCTGACGCTGGACGAGCAGCGTGGACAGGTGATCGGGACGCTCAGCATCGCGGCCTTTCCGACCGCTGCGCGCGGGCTGCTGCCGGCGGCGCTGGTGCGGCTCCTCCACGATCACGCCGGGTTGGACATCCGGGTCCGGGAGACCGATCCGTTCGAGGCGGTGGCGGCGGTCAACCGTGGCGAGATCGATGTGGCGGTCGTGCATGACTGGCACAACACGCCACTCGCATTGCCGGAGGGATTGTCGCGGGCAAAGCTCGGCACGGATCCGGCCGACGTCCTGGTGCCGGCGTCGCATCGTCTTGCCGGCAAGGAGTTCGTGCGCGCGGAGGACCTGGTCGGCGAACGCTGGATCTGCCAGCCCGCCGGATCGATCTGCCACGAATGGCTGATCCGGACGATGCGCCGCGCGGGCGTCGAGCCGGAGGTCGCGTTCTCCATCGCGGAGTACCAGACCCAACTCGCGATGCTTGCCCGCGGCATCGGCATCGGACTGCTCCCGCGTCTCGGCCGCGGCGCGGTCCCAGCCGGCGTGGTCGTCGTACCGCTGCAGCCGGCTCCGACCCGCCGCCTATACGCCGTCTGGCGGACGACCACCTCGCGCCGGCCGGCGATCAGCGTGACCCTGGAGACCCTGAAGGCGGCCTGGCCCGACCGCGACACGGCCTGATCAGCTGTGCCGGAAGGCAGGTTTCGCCGACGGTGCATCGACGATCTGCCGAAGCTTGGCCTCGGTCTCGTCGTCGAGCGCAGTGTAGACGGTCGCCCGGAGCGGCCCGGCCGGCGACAGCCACAGGTTGATCGGATCCATCTTCAGGATCCCGAACCCGTCGATCTCCAGCATCTTCGTCCGGGTGCTCGGCGCTGCGACGTCGTACCGCTCCCACAGTTCGGTGAAGTACGGCGAGATCCTGAGCAGACTCTGGATCAGGTCCTGCCAGAGCGGGTCGCCGAGGTGGTCGGCCGATGCCGCGCGGAACGCCGCGACCATGTGGTGCCTGGTCGACTCGCCGTCGACGAACGTGCAGTTCCACTCATCCGAGACGAAGTTCAGCCAGAGCAGGTTCCGGTCCTCGACCGGAACCTTCTCCAGATCGATGACGACCCGGCAGTAGGCCTCGTTGAAGGCGAGGATGTCGTACCGCTTGTTCAGCACCACGGCCGGGTACGGCGAGACCGCGTCGAGGGTCTTCTGCGCCGACGGCGGCAACGCCGAGCACGCTCCCGGCGCAGGACCGGACCGGCTCCCGGCCAGCCGGTACAGGTGGATGCGCTCCTGCCGGTCGAACCGCAGCGCCGTCGCGATCGCGTCCAGGACCTGCGAGGACACGTTGATGTCGCGGCCCTGCTCGAGCCAGGTGTACCAGGTGACGCCGACCCCGGCGAGCAGCGCGACCTCCTCGCGGCGCAGTCCCGGCGTACGCCGTCGGCCGCCGGGTGCGAACCCGACCTCGTCCGGCCGGATGCGCTCGCGCCGGCTGCGCAGGAAGAGGCCCAGCTCCCGCCGCTCGGCAGTCACGGTTCTGTCGGTGGCGGCTGGGACAGTGGTCATGGTTCCATCATGGGCACAGATCAAGCCTGGTGCCAGGTGCTGCGAGTAATAGGATAACCAGGCTCTCACCACCAGGCTCCGATCGCGTTCAGGCTGGACGCATGACAGACCAGCTCCAAGCCGCCACCACCGGAGCGCCCGCCCGGCCGCAGGCCGCCGCGGCGCCGCTGAGGCCGGTGGCGCTCACGACTCTGATCTTCGGCGCCTTCCTGCCGATGCTCTCCTTCTTCGTCATCAACGTTGCCCTGCCCGCGATCGGCTCGGACCTGCGAGCCACCTCGGGCGAGCTTCAACTGGTGGTCGGCAGCTACGGCATCGCCGTCGCCACCCTCCTCGTGGTCGGCGGCCGCCTCGGCGACAAGTTGGGCCGCAAACGCCTGTTCATGATCGGTCTGATCGGTTTCACCGTGATGTCGCTGATCTGCGCCGTCGCCCCGAGCATCGGCGTACTTCTGGTCGCCCGCGTCGTCCAGGGTGCGGCCGGCGCGGCGGTCACTCCGCAGGTGCTGGCGACGATCACCAGCCTGCTCACCGGCGAACACCGGGCCCGGGCCATGGCCATGTACGGCGTGGCCGGCGGCGCCGCGGCAGCGTTCGGCCAGATCCTCGGCGGTGTACTGGTCGAGGCGAATGTGTTCGATCTCGGCTGGCGGGCCGTGTTCCTCGTCAACGTCCCGGTCGGCGTCGTCGGCGTGCTTGCAGCGATCCGGCTGATTCCGGAGACCAAGGCCGGCAAGGCACAGCGCGTCGACCTGGTCGGAGCCGCACTGCTCGCGCTGACGTTGGTCCTCCTGCTCCTGCCGCTCACCGAGGGCAGGCCGCTCGGCTGGCCGCTGTGGACCTGGCTCTGCCTGGCCGCGACGATTCCGGCCGTACTGGCGCTCGGCGTACATCAGCACCGCTCCGAGCAGACCGGACGGTCTCCCCTGATCCCGCCGACCGTGCTGCGGTTGCGGGCGATGCGGATCGGCCTCCTGCTGGCCGTAGCGTTCTTCACGACGTTCGGCGGCTTCATGTTCGTGTTCGCGCTCGCCACCCAGGGCGAGGCGCACATGTCTCCACTGGAAGGCGGTCTGAGCCTGCTGCCGATGGCGGTGGGGTTCCTGATCACCTCGATCTACGGACCACGCCTCCAGGTGCGGTACGGCGCCGGCCTGATCGTCCGCGGGTGGATCATCCAGGGCATCGGGTACGCCGTACTCGCGGTCGCGGCGCTGACCCTGTGGCCCGACGTGAACCCGCTGAAGCTCGCCCTGCCGATGCTGATCGCGGGCTTCGGCTCAGGGCTGGTCATGGTCCCGCTGATGGGTGTGGTGCTCAGTCAGGTCCCGCCGGCGCAGGCAGGCCTCGGTAGCGGCATCCTGCTGACCAGCCAGCAGACCTGCCTGGCGCTTGGCGCAGCCACGGTCGGCACCGCCTACCTGTCGCTGGCGGGCAGGTCCTGGGGTCAGGGTGGTGCGTTGGCCGCAGTAGCTCTGGCCATCACCGCGATCTCGCTACTGATGACCCCGGTGACTAATCAGCTCCGCAGTCGCTAACGCGGGGCTGGTCCGGTCGACTCACGGACCACGAGCCGTGGAACGAGCGACTCCTGCCGACGAGGTGACTCCGGGTCCGCCAGGCGCGCCCGGAGTACCTCGACCGCTCTGCGGCCGACCTCCAGCTTCACCGGCGATACAGCAGTGAGTGGTACGTCGGACAGCTCGGCGATCTCGTCGTCGTAGCTGATCACCGACAGCTCGCCCGGTACGTCGATCCCATGGGCCAGCGCCACGTTGAGGAGCAGGTTGGCCTCACGGTCCGCGAAGCAGATCACGGCGGTGACCCGCTCCCGCGATACCTCGGCCAAGAAGCGGTCCACGTCCGCACCCGTCCAGCGGTCGAGCGCACGGCTCAGCACCGGCACGTCACCCAGCCCGGCCCGCACCTGCGGCGCGGTATGCGGGCTGGTGCGTTCAAGGTAGGCGATCCGGGCGTGCCCGAGCTCCTTCAGGTGTTTCAATGCCAGCCGAGCACCCGCGGCGTGGTTGGTACCGACGAACTCGTGCAGCGTGGCCGGGTCCTCCAGTCCGCGCTCCACCAACACCACAGGCAGATCCAGCTCCTCGAACTCGGCCGTGTCCGGTGCGACGATCAGGCCGGCAACACCGGCACCGACGAGCCCATCGATCGCCAACCTGGTCTCGGCAGAGTCCCACTCGGTACTGCGGAGCAGCATCTGCGCGCCGTGCTCGGACAATTCGCGTTCGATCCCCACGATGATCCGCGGGTAGTAGTACGTCATCGACGGCACGGCGACGCCGATCAGCGGACCGGTGCTGGGGCTCGCGATGTACATCCCTGAGCCCTGACGGCGGTACACCAGCCCGTCCTGGACCAGCAGGTCGACCGCCCGGCGCACGGTGTTCAGACTGACGCCTTGCTCGGCGGCCAACTGCTGCTCGGTCGGCAGCTTGCCGCCCGGCCAGCGCAGCTCGGCGATCCCACGGCGCAGTTCAGCGGCCAGTTGCCGTGCCTTCTGGCCCCGTACGACGTCAGTCACAGCGCTGACTCTACCGGGGTGAATCCGGAAATTCATTCGCATGAATCTGTTGCCAAAGGGAATGACTTGGCACAGACTCATTCGTCAGCAGCGCCTCAGTGATTCCGCCACCACTGCAGGAGACCTCATGAAACGCAGGACGTTCCTCGCCGCCTCGACCGCCACCGCCGCCGCCATGACCCTGAGCCCCCGCGCGTTCGCCGATCCCACCGATTTCACCGCTCTCCGCCGGAAATGGGCCGACGCGCTCACCGGCGGGTCGGTCCTCGACCCGTCCGACCCCGACTTCGCCGCTGCGCTGACCCGCCTCGACGCCGGCGCGACAGCATCGCTCGCCAAGCTCGACCGATCGGCATCGCGCACACAGGTCTTCACCGACTACCCGCTGACCGCCGATCCCTCGGTCGCGAACACGTACGTCCGGCTGGAACAACTCGCCACCGCTTGGGCGACGCCGGGTTCGCAGTACCACTCCAGCGCGAGTGTGCTCGCCGACGTGCAGGCCGCGCTGGAGTCGATGGACCAGCTGATCTACAACCCCGGACAGGCCGAGTTCGGCAACTGGTGGTCGTGGGAGATCGGTGCGACCAAGCCGCTCGCGAACACGATGGTCCTGCTGTACGACGTCCTGCCGGCCGAGGCCCGGGCGCGGTACTGCGCCGCGATCGACCACTTCCTGCCGGATCCGTACCAGATGTTCCCGCCGTCGCGCGCCGTCGTGTCGACGGGAGCCAATCGGGTGGACCTGTGCCAGGCGGCCATCGTCCGCGCGCTGGTCACCGAGGACGAAGCGAGGCTCGTACACGCACGGGACGGGTTGAGCGACGTCTGGCAGTACGTAACGACCGGCGACGGCTTCTACCGTGACGGCTCGTTCGTCCAGCACACCTGGGTCGCGTACACCGGCACCTACGGGCAGGTGCTGCTGGGCGGCCTCGGGAAGCTGCTTGCGCTGCTGGCGGGTTCGCCGTGGGCGGTGACCGACCCGAAGCGGCAGATCCTGTTCGACTCTGTCGCCAGGACGTTCCTGCCGGTCGTCCACGATCTGCGGATGATGGACTTCGTCCGCGGGCGCGCGGTGTCGCGCAGCACCGAGTCGGATCACGACGACGCCTACATCGCCGCCGAGGCGATCCTGCGCCTGGCCGCGGGGATCGACGCCTCGCTGGCCGGCCCCTGGCGCGCCGCCGTCGCCGGCTGGCTGGAGCGCGACACGTTCGGAAACATGTTGTCGGGGGCAAGCATTCCGCGGGTGGCGCTGATCAAGTCCGTGCAGGGTGTGGAGCCGGCCGCCGAGGCGGACGGGCACACCTTGTTCGCGAGCATGGACCGGTCGGTGCACCGGCGGTCCGGGTGGGCGTACGCGATCTCGATGGCCAGCCGCCGGATCGCGTACTACGAATGCGGCAACGGCGAGAACGACCAGGGCTGGCACTCCGGGTCCGGGATGACCTATCTGTACGACCACGACAACGGGCAGTACGCCGATGCCTTCTGGCCGACCGTCGATCGCACTCGTCTCCCCGGCATCACGGTCGACAAGTTGCCGCTCGCACCGAAGGCCGGCGGCGAATGGGGTGCGGCCCGGCCGACGACCAGCTGGGTCGGCGGCACCACTCTCGACGGGTACGCCGCTGTCGGCCAGGACCTGCAAGGGCCGTCCTCGCCGATGCGCGCGCGGAAGTCATGGTTCTGCCTGGACCGCTACGTCGTCGCTCTGGGCACCGGTATCGCCGGCGCCAGCGGGCATCCGGTGGAGACCGTCGTGGAGAACCGGAATCTGCACAGCGACGGGACGAACACGCTGACTGTCGACGGCCAGGTACAGGACCCGGCGCTGGGCGACACGGCGACGATCGAAGACGCTCGATGGGCGCATCTGGAAGGTGTCGGCGGCTACGTGTTCCCGTCGGGTGCGGACGTGCACGTGTTGCGAGAGGCCCGGACAGGGGCGTGGCGGGACATCAACACGGGTGGCCCGACGACACCGATCACACGGCGGTACGCGACCCTGTGGATGGATCACGGGGTGGATCCGGCGGGGGCGTCGTACGGGTATCTGGTCGTTCCGGGCGCATCGGTCGCTCAGACCAGGGCGTTGTCGCGCAACCCAGGGGTTGTGATCCTCGGCAACACCACGGTGGTGCAGGCCGTACTCGATCTCGGACACGGTCTGACGCTGGCGAACTTCTGGCAGGCCGGTCGGGTCGGTGGGCTGGTTGCGGACGACCCGTGTTCAGTCGTTCGCCGGATCGACGGACCGACCATTCGGATCGGCATCTCGGACCCGACCCAGCTCGCGACGTCGCTCCAGCTGCACCTGCTCGCGCCTGGCGCGCGGCTGGTCGAGGCGGACGAGGGCGTGACAGTTCGCCGTACGCTGCTGGGCGCCGACGTGACCGTCGATGTGACCGGAGCGGCCGGCTCGACGCGGTACGTGACACTACGACTGTGACCAGTGCGCCGGTCGCACGACGGCCGGCGGGAGTTTGGTCGTGTCATCGCCGCGGGCTGCGTTGATCTGTGACTGGGTCAGGAAGAGGGCGCCGGTCAGATCTGCCCGGCGAAGATCGGCGTCGCGGAGGTCGGCGCCGATCAGGTCTGCCTGCCGGAGATCGGCGGCACAGAGGTCCGCGGCGATCAGGTACGCGCCGCGGAGGTTGGCCTTGCGCAGGTCGGCGCCGCGGAGCTTCGCCCCGATCAGGTCGGCGCCGCGGTGTTCCTTCTTCTTGGGCTGTTTGCCGCGGATGCGTTGGCTGGTCTTGAGGAGCAGTTCGTTCACGGCCGCGCGTTCGGCGTTCACGTCGACGGTTGTGAGGTCCGGCGTACGGCTGACGTCCTCGATGCGGGCGATCGCCTCGCGCGCGGTCTCGTCGTACTCGAGCACCTGGTCGAGGTACCAGAGCAGCTCGTGCAGCTGGCGGAGGATCGGTAGCGCCGCGAACATCTCCGGCGCGGACTGGCCGCGTTTGGTGATCTCCTGGCCGGCGCCGAAACAGTCGTACGTCGTGCAGCCCTGGAAGCCCTTACTGCGCAGGTTTTTGTGGATCGTGCAGCGGAAGTCGTCACTGAGATTCGGGCACGGTTCACCCGCGGGCTTGTCCAGCGCGAAGTCCGCCGACTTCGTGAAAGTCAGCGCGATGCAGCAGAGTCCGACGCAGCTCGCGCAGTCGGCCCTGAGGTCAGTTCTGCTCGGCAACCGTGTGGCCGGTGCGGCGCCAGCGGATGCCGGCCTCGATGAACTCGTCGATCTCACCGTCGAACACCCCGGACGTGTTACCGGACTCGTACTGCGTCCGCAGGTCCTTCACCATCTGGTACGGGTGCAGGACGTAGGACCGCATCTGATCGCCCCACGAACCGGCCACGTCACCGCGCAGCGCGTCGAGCTGGGCCCGCTCCTCGGCCTTCTTCAGCGCGAGCAGCTTGGCCTTCAGGATGACCATCGCGCTGGCCTTGTTCTGCAGCTGAGACTTCTCGTTCTGGCACGAAACCACGGTGCCGGTCGGGATGTGCGTGATCCGGACCGCGGAGTCGGTGGTGTTGACGCTCTGACCACCCGGACCGGACGAGCGGTACACGTCGATCCGCAGCTCTTCTTCCGGTACGTCGATCTCGTCGGTCTGCTCGAGCACCGGGACCACCTCGACCGCGGCGAACGACGTCTGCCGGCGGCCCTGGTTGTCGAACGGCGAGATCCGCACCAGCCGGTGCGTCCCCGACTCGACACTCAGCGTGCCGTACGCGTACGGCGCCTTGACCCCGAACGTGGTCGACTTGATCCCGGCCTCTTCGGCGTACGACGTGTCGTAGACCTCGGTCGGGTAGCCGTGCCGCTCGGCCCAGCGCAGGTACATCCGCTGCAGCATCTCGGCGAAGTCCGCCGCGTCGACACCGCCCGCGCCGGAACGGATCGTCACCAGCGCCTCGCGCTCGTCGTACTCACCGGACAGCAGCGTGCGGACCTCGAGGGACTGGATCGCCTTGGCCAGCGAGCCGAGCTCCTTCTCCGCCTCGGCCATGCTGTCCGCGTCGTTCTCCTCGCGGCCGAGCTCGACCAGGACACCGAGATCGTCGACCCGGCTGCGCAGCGCGGTCACCCGCTCCACGTCGGCCTGCAGGCTGGAAAGCCGCGACGTCACCTTCTGCGCGTTCGCCTGGTCGTCCCAGAGGTCGGGCGCAGCGACCTGCTCGCCGAGCTCCTCGATCTCCTTGCGCAGTGCGGGGAGATCAAGCACTTTCTCGATCGAGGTCATCGTCACGTCGAGCTGCTTCAGCTCCGCGTCAAAATCCAGTCCAGCCACAACGAAACAGCGTACCTCAGGCGAGACCTCGACGAAGAACGGCGAAAACCTGAGTAACCGCCTGCTCGAGCTCGGTTTGCGCGGCGGCCAGCTCCTGCGGCGACGCGTGGTCGGGCAGCACGCGCATCAACTGCTCCTCCAAGACCTTCTGCGCGGCGGCGTACTGCGCTGCGATCAGCCGGTTGCGCAGGTGATCGGGGGCGCGTTCGTCGAGCGCCGCGGTGAGCGTGATCTCCAGCTCGGCAGCCTGCAACCGGCGACGGGCCTCCAGCGCCGGGCTGTTCTCAATGGTGCGGACGAATTGCTTCCAGGTCGCCAGATGCCCGACCTCGAACCGGTCCCGTGTCCCGGCCAGGTAATGCTCCTCGAGCACATCGATCGGATCCGCGTCCGCCGGCGCCTCCCGGATCGCTTGCGCCGGCCCCAGCCACCACCCCGACTCGTCGAAGAACAGATCCTCCTTCGCCGGGAAGTGGTTGAACACGGTCTGTACGGCGACATCGGCCGCGCGCGCCACCTCCGCAACCGTGACGGCGTCGAACCCGCGCTCGAGGAACAGCCGCGTGGCCACGTCCGAGATGGCGTGCCGCGTCTGCTGCTTCTTGCGTTCCCGCCGCCCGAGCTCCATTGCCTCCATTGCACCCAGCGTAGGGCATCTGCTTTACTGATTCCAATCATGTAGTCACTACATCTTTGGAGCATATCCAATGACAATTCTTGTCACCGGCGGCCGCGGCGCGATCGCCCGCGCCGTCACTGCCGGCCTGATCGCGGCCGGACGAGACGTCCGCGTCGCCAGCCGAGAGCCCTCCGCTCTCCCGTCGGCCGTCGGCTACGACCCCGCCGACCCGGCGCCCGCGCTCCGCGACATCAGCCAGGTGTTCCTGTACTCCGACCCGAGGACCGCACCCGCCTTCGCGGCCGCAGCCGAGGCCGCCGGGGTGAAGCAGGTCGTACTACTCTCGTCGCTCTCTTCCCTCGGCGGTCCGGAGGATCCGCACGCGAAGACCGAGCAGGTGATCGCCGACGGGTCGTATGCGACGACCCGGTTGCAGCCCGGCGCGTTCATGAGCAACGCGAGGTACTGGGCGCATCAGGTCCGCGCGACCGGTCAGATCCGCCTGCCGTACCTCGACGCCGAGGAGGCGCCGATCCACGAGCAGGACATCGCCGACGCGGCGCTCCGCATCCTCCTCGACGGCCCCGGCAACGGGCATGACGGCCGCGGCTATCCGCTCACCGGCCCCGAGTCGATGACCCGCCGTCACCAGATCGGCCTCATCACCGCCACCACCGGCGTACCGATCGAGGCCGTCGACCTGACGCCCGAGGAGGCGCGTGCCGAGATGGGCATGCGCGACGAGGGTCAACGCGAGACCCTGCTGGCCTACTGGAAGTCCCGCGTCGGCGCGCCCCAGCGCATAGAGCCCGGCGTCGAACTCCTCACCGGCCACACCGGCCGCACGTTCCAGACCTGGCTGACCGACAACCCCGGGCTGTTCTGACCCAGCCGCTGGCTGGCGGGTTGTTTCGCCGCTGGCGGGTTGCAACACGTCAGCGGAGGCACAACCCGTTAGCGGATCGGCACGATGGCGGCGGCCTCTGAGGACAGGTCGGTTGAGGTGGGGAAGCCTGGTGGGTGGAAGGGGAGGTTCGCGGTGGAGGTCAGGTGGACGGTGACTGTCGTGCCCTCGACGTCGACGGACCAGCCGAGGCTGTCGAATCTGTTGCTGGCGGCAACTTCGTTGAGGTAGTCGGCGGTCAGGCGGGCGACCTGGTCGGGGTCGATCGCCGCGTTGCCGCCCGCGCCAGGCTGGGCATAGACCGCAGCCAGGCCGTTGGCGGCCGCGAGGACGGCGCCGTCGGCAGTCGCATCGAGGTCGCGGCGGACCAGGAAGGCCTTCGAGATGTCGGTCACCACCACGATCATCATCAGGATGACCACAGTGAACCCGATGATCAGGACGGTCATCTGCCCGTCCTCACCTCGCCTCCGCCGACTCATCCGTTGCCCTTGGCTTCGCGGTAGTCGCCGAACGCCTCGGTGTGCGAGGCGCTGATCCGGATCGCCGGCGGCTCGCCGCCCAGCACGTCCGGGATCAGCGGCAGGCGTACTTCGGTGTTGAGCGTGACGGTCACCGTCGACCCGGGCTGCAGACAGGCCGGGTTACAACTGATCGTGAGCTCGTCGGTGCTGAGCTCCATCCCCTGGTCCTTCATCGCCAGTTTCGCCGCCTCGAACGCCCGCGACCGCGCCTCGTCCTCGGACACGCCGTCCGGCACGATGACGAACGCGCGTCCGGCGGCTCGCGTCGCCGCGGTCGCGCCGTACGACGCGCGCTGTACGTCGAAGACGCCGAGCATGAAGTACACCAACGGCACCATCAGCAGGATCGCCAGCCAGGAGAACTCGACGATCGCACTCCCGCGCTCGTCCCGCCGGCGCCTCATTCGCCGGTCTCCTTCACCGCATGCCCTTGGACGCTGAACGAGATGCCCGGTCCCCACAACCCGAGCGGCGGCATGTGGGCGTTGACGGTGACCTCGACGCCGGGCTGCCCGTCGATATCGGTCGCCTCCGCCGATACCGAGTCGATCAACTGGTCCCGCACCACGCCGCTGATCAGCTCGCGGGTGCGTGCCTCACCGTCGGCCGGCTCCCGGTTGAGCACGGCCGCGTAGTGCGCGCCCTCGGACGCGGCGGCGGTCACGGTGTTGCGCACGTACAGGAGCAGACCGACCTGCAGGATCCCGAGGAACAACGGCACCACGAGCGTCGAGACCAGGACGAAGTCGACAACCGCCGCGCCCCGCTCACCACGGGCTCTGCGCATTACTTGTTGGAGACCGACGACAGGGCGTCCTTGAGCATGGTGGCGAGCTGGTCGCCGGCCACTCGCCAGATCACGACGACCAGGCCGGCCGTCATCACGGTGATCAGGACCCAGCCGGGGACGTCACCGCGCTCTGTACGCGCGGGGCGTGGCTTCAGCAGCAACGCCACGAACAGTCTCGTCAGGTGTAGGGACATGACCTCTCCTCGATTCATCCGGCGATCAGCCGGATTCCGACAGCGCCCGGGTAGAAGGCGAAGGCGATGGTCACCGGGAGGACCAGGAAGATCACCGGCACCATCATGGCTACTTCGCGGCGCGCGCCCGACTCGATCAGCTCGCGGCGCCCCGCTTCCCGGATGTCGGCGGCCTGCGCCCGCAGTACGTCGGCCAACGGGGTGCCGCGCTCCAGCGCCACCGCCAGCCCGTCCGCGAAGCGCGACAGCGCCAGCAATCCGGTGCGGTCCGCGAGCGCGTCGAGCGCGCGGACCAGTGACTCCCCCGCCCTGGTCTCCGCCAGGACCCGTTCCAGCTCGTCGGCCAGGTCGCCCCGGCATGATCGCGTCACCCGGTCGAGCGCCGCCGCCGGCCCCTCACCGGCAGCGACCGATAACGCCAGCAGCTCGGCCACAGTCGGCAACTCGGCAAGCAGTCGCCGCTCGCGGCGTCGCACCTGTGAGGTCAGATAGGTGTCGCGGCCGAGCACTCCGAGGACACCGAGAACCAGGCAGAACACCATCAGGGCGACCGGATCCCCGGTGCCGAACGCCGCCGCGATGATCGAGATCACCAGACCGGCACCGAAAGCCAGCGCACCCCACAGCAATTGCTCGATCCGGAACTCTTCCACGGTCCGTTGGATCCCTGCCCGCTGCAGCCGCCGCCGGACCGTGTTCGCCCCGCCGAGGATCCGCTCGAGCCGTGCCGCCCCCGACCGCAGCGACGGCCCGAACAACCGCAGGATCGCGTAGAACGGCGACCGCGAATCGACCACGCCGACGAAGACATCCGACGCCCCGAGATCCCGCAGGTACGGCGAGATCCGCTCGTCGACCGTTGGTCTGCGCAAGAACGGCAACCGCAGTACGACGACGAGCAACCCGGCGCCGAGCAACGCACCGAGGAAACCGCCAACCAGCATCGGGCTCATCGCAGCACCCGCTCAGGCTCCGGCAGGCGACCGATCCGCAGCATCAACCGATACGCGAGGACGCAGATGACTGCGCCGCCGGCGATGATCAGCGCACCGACGGGCGAGTTGTACCGCTGGATCACATCGCCTTGGAACGACAGCATCGCCAGCACCAGCCACGGCGCGGCGACCGCGACCCGAGCGCCGTTGACCGACCACGACTGCCGCGACTCGAGCTCGGACCGGGTCCGGGCGTCCTCACGCAGGAAGGTCGACAGCGATCGCAGCAGCCGGCCGAGATCGCCACCTCCGACCTCGCGCGCGATCCGTAGCGCCTCGACCACCCGGTCACCGACCGGGTCGGCCAATCGCGCCTTCAACCGGTCGAGCGATTCGGCGAACCGGCCCGTCGACGCATAGTCCGCACCGAACCGCCGGAACGGTTCTCGGAGCGGCAACGGACCACGCTCGCCCACCTGGGCCAATGCCTCCGACAACGACAATCCGGCACGAACCGCGGACGCGACGTTGTCCACAACATCCGGCCACAACTCACGGAACTCGGCCAGCCTCCGGCGAGCCCTCGACCGCACCAGGGCGATCGGCAACCAACCCGCCATCAGCCCGAACACCACACCGACCGGGAGGGCCCTGGAGACGAGGAACATCAGCACGAACCCGACCAGCCCGGTGATCACACAAGCGCCTATGAAGGCACCAGGCGTCAGACCCTCGATCCCTGCGCTGGCAAGCAGTTCACGAGTCCTGCGACGCAGCCGCCCGTCCGTGCCGGGCACCGCCTCCGACGGCGAAACGAACGCCGCGATGATCAGCAGCAGGCCGACCCCGAAGAACAGCCCGATCAGGAGTCCCATCAGCCCACGCCCCGCGGCAACTCGGTGAGCAGTCCGGCCACGTTGTAGCCGGCTTGCTGGAAGCGCTCCGGATGCGGCAGGTGTCCCTCGGCGCGGCGCAGGTATCCGTCGTACGTCACGAACAGCGACTCCGTCTCGATCGCCTGCTCCTCGACCCGCCCGGTGACCGCGACGATCTCCCGCACCCGCCGATGCCCGTCCGCCGCGATCCCCAGGTGTACGACGATGTCGACGCAGCCTGCGACGGTCGGCAGCACGAACCGGGAGCCGATGTTCTCACCGGCCAGCAGCGGCAGCGTGCACATCTTGGTGAGCGCTTCACGGGCGGAGTTCGCATGGATCGTGCACATGCCGGGCAGGCCGCTGTTCAGCGCGAGGAGCAGGTCGAGGCACTCCTCGCCGCGCACCTCGCCGACGATCACCCGGGACGGCCGCATCCGCAGCGACTCCTTGACCAGGTCGCGCAACCGCACCTCGCCGGTGCCCTCCAGACCGGCCTGACGGGTCTGCATCGACACCCAGTCGGGGATCGGCAACTTGATCTCGAAGACCTCCTCGCAGCTGATCACCCGCTCGCTGCCGGGGATCGAACCGGCCAATGCGTTCAGCATCGTGGTCTTGCCGGCCTGCGTTCCGCCGGACACCAGCACATTGAGGCCGACGGCAACAGATGCCTCGAGCACCGCAGCTGCGTGCGGCGTCAACGAACCCAGCTGGACCAGGTCGGTCAGCCGCGTCGCCCGGACGGTGAACTTGCGGATGTTGATCGCCGCATACCGCTGGGTGATGCCGCCGAGGACGATGTGCACCCGGCTCCCGTCGGGCAGCCGGGCGTCGGTGAAGGGTTGTGAGACGTCGATGCGGCGGCCGGTGGTCTTGAGCATCCGCTCGACCAGGTCGCTGACCTCCTCCTCGGTCAGCACGGTCGTGGTCAGCTCGTGCCGGCCCTCGCGGGCGATGAACACCCGGCTCGGCTCGTTGATCCAGATCTCTTCGACGGTCGGGTCGTCCAGGTAGCGCTGCAGCGGCCCGAAGCCGGCGACCCGGTCGTGGACCTCGCGGCTGACCGCCTCCACGTCGCCGATCGGCGGGACAACCCCGCTCAGACTGCGCTCGTCGTACTCCTTGACGACGAGGGCGACGATCGCGTTCACCGCGGCGGGATCGCGGAGCGGGTCGATGCCTTCGCGGCGCACGACGTCGCGCACCTGGGCGTCGATCAGCTCGATGGCACCGTCCCAGCCGGATCGGTGCGCGTCGAGTCTGTCCGCTGTCATCGATCTCCCCGTGAGTGTCCCGTCTGGCGACCACGCGGTCACCATGCGCGACCATCCTTTCAATTCCAGAGCTGCCGGCGCCACTCGCGCAGGCGGCCCTGTGGATAACCGTGACACGCCGAAGGCTCACTCACCGTATCCATCGCCTCACCACCGGGCCAGAAAATTGCAGCTTGTTGCAATCCAGCCGACCGGAGCCGCGTACGGCGCGGGCCACCGCGGACCTCCAGCCGGCCACCGCCGAGCTGGTTGCCTGGGGCATCCGTCGCGGAAAGGTCCTGCCCGCCGCCGGACCGCGGGTCTCCTAGCGGTGCACCAGCGTGTGTTCGAAGGAGTACCGGCTCGCGCGGTACAGGTGGGAGCCGTACTCGACCGGCTGGCCGTGGTCGTCGTACGTGATGCGGGTGGTCGCGAGGAGCGGTGAGCCAGGCTCCTCTGACAGCAGCCGTGCATGCTCCGGTGTTGCTGGGATAGCAGAGATCGTCTGGTGCGCCACCTTCAGCCGGACCCCCTCGGCCCGCAGCAGTTGGTAGAGGCCCCGCTCGGCCAGCGTGGTCGGGTCGGTCTCCAAGAGTTCCGGCGGCAGCCAGTTGCGCATCAGGGCCAACGGCTCGCCATCTGCGCGGCGCAATCGCTCGAGCCGCAGCACGCGTTCGCCCTGCTCGCACTGCAGGGCAGTGGCCACCTCTGCGGTCGCGGGCGAGATCCCGAAGCGCAGGATCTCGGTTTCGGGCTTGCGGTGCGCCGCGGCGAGGTCGTCGTACAGGCTGGTGAGCTCGAGCGACCGGCGTACCTGGCCGGAGTTGCCGACGACCTGCGTGCCGACGCCGCGTTTGCGGACGAGCAGGCCCTGGTCGACCAGGCGGGCGATCGCCTGACGCACTGTCGGCCGGCTGAGCCCGTACGCCTCGGCCAGGTCCACCTCGTTGCTCAGCCGGGATCCGACCGGCAGTTCACCGCCCTGGATGGCCGCTTCGAGCTGCTGCGCCAGTTGAACGTGCAACGGCGTACGGCTGTTCCGGTCGACCTGCACCTGGACGGTACTCATGGGCACATCTTGAATGCTGGGCCCGATTCCGTCGACCCACCACCCGGATTTGATCAGATCCGCACCGGGCGGTGCTCCTCGTACGACGTCATCGCCGCGAGGGCTACTTGCAAGGCATTCCGCGCGTCCCGACCGGTCACCGGCGGTACGCCGTTCGTCCGCACCACGTCCGCGAAGTCAGCGAGCTCCTGCACGTACGCGTCGTGGAACATCTCCTCGTCGCTACGCAACGTCTGCTGGTGCACTCCGGTCATGTTGTAGTGCATCAGAGCGCTACTGGCGAGCTGACCGGCTACGACCATGCCTTCGCTGCCGAACACCTCGCCGCGCACGTCGTACCCGTAGTACGACGAGAAGTTCGCCTCGGCCGTCGCGATCGCACCGTTGTCGAACGTGATCACGACGACCGCCGTGTCGAGCAGGCCAGACTCTTTGTACGCCGGTTCCACCAGCGCGTCTGCTGTCGTGTAGACCTCGACCGGCCGCGCACCGGGATTGAGCCAGAGCAGCGTGTCGAAGTCGTGAATCAGCGTCTCGCGGAAGATCGTCCACTGCGGGATGCGGTCGGCGTACCGCAAGCCGCCGGGACCGCCGGGGTCGCGGGTGATCGAGCGCATCAGCCGCGGCGTCCCGATACCGCCGTCCTCGATCGTTCGGCGCGCCACGGCGAAGTCCCTGGCGAACCTCCGGTTGAAGCCGACTTGGAACGGGACACCCGCGCGATCGGTCGCAGCGATCGCCTGGTCCAGCTCCGCCAGCGTCAGCGAAGCCGGCTTCTCACACCAGACCGCCTTGCCGGCCTCGGCCGCGCGGGTGATCAACTCGGAGTGTGCGATCGCGAGCGAGGTGATCACCACGCCGTCGAGCTCCGGGTCCTTGAGCAACTCGTCGACGGTCACGGAAGCCGCGTCGTATCGGGCTGCGAGTTTCTGGGCCGCATCTGGCCTGGTGTCAGCGACCGCGACCAGCTCGGCGCCGGGCACGTGCCGGGCGATATTGCCGGCATGCATCGTGCCGATCCGGCCGGCCCCGATCAGTCCCAGCCGCACCACCGGCAGCCCGTGATCTGTGCGCATAGCTAACCCTAGAACGTTCAGACCCGGCTGGTACGGCGATACTCCGACGGCGCCTGCCCTGTCTGCGTACTGAACACTCTGCTGAGGTAGAACGCGCTGCGGTAGCCGGTGTGCTCGGCAATGACCTGGAGCGTCTGATCGGTCTCGGCCAGCAGCTCACGTGCCTTCTGCAGGCGGAGGTCACGCAGGTAGGCGACCGGCGTGGTGCCGCGGACCGTCCGGAAGCGCCGAGAGAGCTGGGACGGACTGATGCCGAGGACGGCTGCCAGCTCGGTCAATGACACGTCCGGTGAGGCGTAGTGCTCGTTGAGGTACGTCAGCGCGCTGTGGACCAGTGGGTCTTTCGGGGAGCCGGTGCGGCTGAGCATCAGGACGAGGTCGGTGACGACGTGGGTGGCGATCGTCGTGGTGGCGTTCTCGAGCAGCGTGAGGTTGCCGCGGAGGCGGTCGAGGTCCCGGACCCGGGTGCGGCCGGTTGGCGGCTCCAACTCTGTGATGAAGCGGGCGTGGAAGAAGGAGGTTCGCGTGCGCATGCGGCGGTGGAGGATGCCGCCGGGTGGACAGACGACGACGTCGCCGAACTTTGCGATCCCGTGGGCGTCGCCGACCTGGTAGTCGAAGGAGCCGGTGGCCGGGAGCAGGACGCACCAGGTGTCGTAGGTGTCGAAGGGCAGAGCGAAGTGCAGCCTGGGCGGCGCGAGGAGGTAGCCGTCCAACTCGAGCATGACAAGAAAGTACATGGACATGCTCAGAACCGCTATTTCTCATGGGCTTCGCCTGCTGCAGAGTGCATGACATGGTGGATGTCTGCGTTTACGGAGGGACCGCCGCGGGCTGTGTCGCGGCAATGACGGCGTACCAGGAAGGTGCGTCGGTGCTGCTGATCGAGCCGAGTCGGTGGCTCGGCGGCATGCTCGGTGCCGGGATCAAGCCGGCGCAGGACTGCCCGGTCCCGGCTGCCGCGGGCGGGCTGACGCGGGACGTAGTGTTCGGCTTCGGCAATCACCCGCACAACGTGATGCGCGCCTTTCACGAGTGGATCGCCGCCGCCGGCATCGAGGTAATCTTCGAACGCCGCGTACGGTCGGTCGCACGCGCGGGCAACCGGATCACCTCCATCAAGCTCGAGACGTCGCCGCCGGACCGGTGGGGCGTCCCAGCTGCCGACGGTCTTCCCGATCGCGAGGTCCAGGCGGAGTTCTTCATCGACGCGTCGTACGAGGGCGATCTGATGGCCCTCGCCGGTGTCCCTTACCGAACCGGGCGCGAGTCGCAGGACGTCTTCGGCGAGGAGATCGCAGGCGTCCGTCCAGTCACCAACTGGACCCCGATCGACCCGTACGTCGTCCCAGGTGACAGCACGAGCGGACTGCTACCGCTGGTCGAGGAGGACCACGGCCTGGCGATAGGTGCGGCCGATGACTACACGCAGGCCTACAACTACCGCTTCTACGTCACCACAGACCCTGCCAAGCGTGTGGAGCTCACTCCGCCCGACAACTACTCACCGGCCGACTACGAGCTGGTCCGGCGCTTCCTCGAGCACGCCGACGACCTGTCGGGCATCTTCCCCGGCTGGATCAATTCAGGCGAGTACAACTACCAGCGTGGTTCTCTGGTCACGAATGCTCCGCTCGGGCTGAGCCGCGAGTACCAGGACGGCAGTTGGGACGTTCGCTCGCGCATCTGGCGTCAGCACCTCGATTACCTCCGCGGACTCCACCACTTCCTGTCGACGGACGAGTCTGTGCCCGCAGCGTTCCGTGCGGAGACAGCGGCGTACGGACTGGACGGGAGCGTCTTCCCGGAGACAGACGGCTGGCCGCCGCAGCTGTACGTCCGGGTCTGCAGGCGGCTCGAAGGTCAGTACACGATCACCCACGCCGACGTGATCAACCAGACCGAGCCACCGGACAGCATCGGCCTCGCCCTGTTCGGTGTAGACGTCTATCCGGTACGACGCATCGCCAGCCGCAACGCATCCGGCCAGCTGGGCGTCGCCACCGAGGGCGACATGTTCATCGGCGGCCACCTGGGCACCGGTCGGCCTTACCCGGTCCCCTACCGAGCCATCACTCCCCAACAGACCGGCAACCTCCTGGTCCCGGTCTGCCTGTCCGCCTCCCACATCGGGTACGCCGCGACGCGGATGGAGCCTGTGTTCTGCGTGCTGGCGGAGTCCGCCGCTGTCGCAGCAGTGCAGTCGCTCCGAGCGCAGACCGACGTACAAGCTGTAGATGTGGAAAAGCTGCAGTCCAGACTGATCGAACGTGGACAGGTACTCAGCTGGCAAGCAATCTAGAACCATGTGGCTGAACCCCGCCGATGTCCGGCTCGACGACCTGCTGACAGTGCTCAAGGACCAGACCGATCCGGCCGACTACCCGCACGCCGCGGCCGTCGAGCAGCAGGTCCCGGTGTACGACGCCGCGCGGGTCCGGGCCGCGGATGCGCGCGAAGTACAGACCGAGTTCGTCCGGGCGTTCGCCGACGGGCCGGGCATCGTCGTACTCAAAGGGGCCTTCAGCAACGACGTGGTCGATGCCACGACCGCCGAGTTCAACCGGATGATCGACGAGCAGCACCGATCCGGCGTCGCGGCCGGCGATCACTTCGCGAAGCCGGGTGCGAACGACCGGGTCTGGAACGCGCTCGAGAAGCTCGCGGTGGGTGCACCTGAGGTGTTCACGGCGTACTACGCGAACGATCTGCTCGGGCTGGTCTCGACTGCTTGGCTCGGACCGGCGTACCAGGTCACCTCGCAGGTGAACGTGGTGAACCCCGGCGGCGAGGGGCAGACGGTGCACCGCGACTACCACCTGGGATTCCAGTCGGACGAGGTGGCAGCGCAGTACCCAGAGCATGTGCATCGGCTGTCGTCCGTGCTGACTTTGCAGGGCGCGGTCGCGCACTGTGACATGCCGGTCGAGTCGGGGCCGACGTTGTATCTGCCGCATTCGCAGAAGTATGGGCTGGGCTACCTCGCCTACCGACGGCCCGAGTTCCAGGCACATTTCGTCGAGAACCACGTGCAGCTGCCGCTGGAGAAGGGCGACGCTGTGTTCTTCAACCCGGCACTGTTCCACGCTGCCGGCAGCAACCATTCGGCAGACACCAAGCGGATGGCGAACCTCCTGCAGATCTCGTCCGCGTTCGGCCGGGCAATGGAGAGCATCGACCGGGCCCGGATGATAGAAGCGGTCTATCCCGCCCTGCTCGCCCAGACAGCTCCGGCAGCGATCGAGAACGTGATCGCGGCGACGGCCGAGGGCTACGCGTTCCCGACCAATCTCGATCGCGACCAGCCGATCGGGGGCCTCGCTCCACAGTCCCAGGCCGACGTACTGCGCTCCGCGGTCACGCAGCGTTGGCATCCGGACAGGTTGCACCAGGCACTCGTCGAGCACGCCGGCCGGCGGGAGACCGACGACCGAAACGCGTGAACCTTGGGTGAACCACGTCCGGATCACGGGCAGCCGCTGTCGGACCGGAGTGATCGTCAGGCAGGATGGCGCGTTCGCTGTCCGATCCGCGGGCTACCCTTACCGGCGGAACACGCGCCTCGTGGACGAACCGCCGTACGCCGCCCGTGCGGCCGACCCTCGAAGGAGAAGGCATGGAACCGTTGCGGATCGGGATCCTCGGTGCCGCCCGGATCTCGGGCCGGGCCATTGTCGAGCCGGCCAAGCTGACCGGCGCCCGGCTGGTCGCGGTCGCCGCGCGCGATACCGACCGCGCCGAGGCCTTCGCCGCCGAGCACGGGGTCGAGCGGGTGCACGCGTCGTACCAGGCAGTGCTCGACGATCCCGAGGTCGAGGCGATCTACAACCCGCTGGCCAACGGCCTGCACGGGCCGTGGAACCTCAAGGCGCTTGCCGCGGGCAAACATGTGCTGACCGAGAAGCCGTCCGCCAGCAATGCTGCCGAGGCGATGCAGGTGCGCGACGCCGCCCACTCGACCGGACTGGTGTTCATGGAGGCGTTCCACTACGCGTACCACCCGGTGATGCGCCGGCTGCTGGAGCTGGTGGCCAAGGGTGAGCTCGGCGAACTGCAACACGTCGAGGCGACCATGGTGATGCCTCCCCCGCCGGAGGACGACCCGCGCTGGTCCCTGCCGCTGGCCGGCGGCGCCGTGATGGACGTCGGTTGCTATGCGCTACACGCGCAGCGGATGTTCGCGCCGTACGCCGGTGGTGCGCCGCAGCTTGTCAGCGCGCGGGCCGGCGAACGAAAGCGGCTGCCCGGCGTGGACGAGTGGTTGAACGCCGACCTGGAGTTCCCGAACGGCGCGACCGGTGCGGTGCGGACGAGCATGGCGGCCGAGGAGCTCGAGTTCAGCCTGAAGGTCGTAGGCAGCCGCGGTGAGGCGTTCGCGCCGTTCTACGTACTACCGCAGCGCGACGACCGCGTGGTGGTGACGACCAAGGAGGACACCTGGGTCGAGCACCGCGGCACGCGGACGTCGTGGACGTATCAGCTCGAGGCCTTCACCAGCGCCGTCCGCAACGGTGCCCCGGTGCTCAGCGACGCCGACGACGCACTGGCGACGATGGAGCTCATCGATGCCTGCTACGTCGCCGCCGGGATGACGCCGCGGCCGACATCTGCCCTCTGAGCCGCGGCGTGTGCGAACGCCTGGATGAACGGGTGCGGCCGCGTGCCATCGCCGGCCAGCTCCGGCTGGAACAGCGTGGCGAGATAGAACGGGTGATCGGGTAGCTCCGCGATGCGCGGATCGCCGTCGTCGTCATACCCGCTGAAGACCAGGCCGTGGTCCCGGAGCAGGTCGAGCCTGGTGGTGTTCAGGCCGTAGGAGCAGTGGTAGCGCTCGATCGATCGCTCGACGCCCAGGAGTGCGGCCGCTCTGGTGCCTGGCGTCACCTGGATCGCTCCCTCATGACCGTCGAGCGAGCACGCGAGCGGAACGATCAGCAGGTCGTCGGCGTCCGGGCTGCTCTCGCCGTGCTGGACCTCCGCCGCGCCGCAGACGTTGCGGGCGAACTCGAGCATCGCGTGCTGGAACCCGGCACACGTGCCGAGGAACGGGATGCCGCTCTCGCGGGCGATCCGGATCGCGGTGATCGCGCCGGCCTCGCTGCGGTACGGGCCGCCGGGGACGAGCCAGACCCCGTCGAAGCCTTCGAGGGCCTCGTCGACCTGCTCGGTCGGGATCCAGTAGACGTCGAAGTCGAGGTTGTCGCGGTCACGCAGGCGGTCGAGCAGCCCGGGTACGCGGACGTGCGAGCGGACATGCGGCGAGCGATCACCGACGAGGGCGATGCGTCCGGAGTAGGCGTTCATGGCTCCATCCTGAGCGCGCTGGTGGTATCAGCGCCAACGATGATCTCTGCACTGCGCATAAGCGATACTGATCCTCGTGGATCCTCATCTGCTCCGGACGTTCGTGACGGTCGCCGAGTGCGCCTCGTTCTCCGCCGCGGCAGAACGCCTCGGCTACACGCAGTCGGCCGTCTCCCAACACATCTCCGCCCTGGAGAACGACCTGGGTACGCCGCTACTCCGCCGCCGCCCAGTCACCCCAACCCCAGCCGGCGAACGCCTCCTCGAACACGCCGCCCCGATCCTCCTCCGACTAGCCACCGCCCGAGCCGACGTACGCCGCACCCTCGCCCAACCCCCAACCGCCCTAACCCTCGCCACCACACCACTAGCCACCTCCAGCGCCGCTGTGCAGTCCGGTGTCTTGGCTGCGGCGTTGCGGGACGTGCGGCGGGCGCACCCGGGGACCGAGGTGACGCTGACTGTCTGTGGTCGGGACGAGGTGGTGGAGGGTGTGGCCGCCGGCACCTTCGCCGTCGGGCTGGTCGATGGCGTGGCCGCGCCGAGCGACCCACTCCGGCTCTCGGACGCACTGCACCTGCGAACCACGCCGGTCGCCCACGACGACCTGATTGTTGCCCTCTCCAACGATCATCCGCTGGCCGGCCGGCGAGGCCTGGCCTTGCAGGACCTCGCCGACGCCCGCTGGATCGACGCACCGGACCTGGCCGCGCCGCTCCCCGTACTCCGCGCAACCACCGGCTCCGACGGCTTCCGCCCCGCCTTCACCTACGCCGGCACCGACCTCCACATCCTCCTCACGTTCATCGCCGGCGGCCACGGCCTAGCCGTCCTGCCGAGCTCAGCCCCGGTTCAGACAGCCGTCCCTCTCACGAGCCCACGCCTGGTCCACAGAACTGAACTCCTCCACGGCGACCTGTCAGAACCAGCCGCCCTGCTACTCGCGAACCTCAAGTAGTTGCTCAAGGCCCGCACGAGTCATCGGACGGTCAAGCACCCCGACAGCCTCGCGCTCGGCGAACTCCGCGTGATCGGAGTCTTGCGGATCGATCGCCTCGCAGATCGCGTTGTACGCCCAGTTCAGCCAGCCGGTGATCGCCACGCTGAACGAGGACAGATCCATCGCCGGCCAGTCGCCGTACCCCTCCCGGAACGCCGCGAGCGCCCTGCGGTTGACGGTCGGCCGCATCACCCACTGCGTCAGCGCCGACCCCAACTCCAGCGCAGGCGTCATGGAGCCGGTGAAGTCCCACTCCATCACGATCAGCTCGTCGTCACGCCCCAGCCGGATATGCGTCGGGATCAGATTGCTGTTGCAGAGAATGAGCTCAGCAGGATCGACCTCGGCCTCGATCGTCTGCAGATCAAGCCACAGCGGCAGAATCGCCTCGAGCCGATCGGCCCACGGCTTGCCGGCGTTCCGAGCCCGTTCGAGCAGCTTGTTCCACTCGGTCGCGTCCCGTCGCCAGACCAGATACGGGGTCATCGGCATCTCGGTCGGAATCGCCAGCGCATGCAGCTTCCTGTACGCCGTACCCGCGCGTCGAGCCACCGCCGCGGACACCGGCAACGCCGGCGACGGACCCACCTCGAGCCACTCGTGTACGCGCCAGTTCTCACCCTGCACGCCCTCGACGAGCTGACCCCGCGGACTCCGTACGCCGACCGGCGCCGCCACGCCGACTTCTACCGCAGCATCCCGCAGGCGAGCGCCGAGCTCGGCCTGCTCGTTGGTGATCCAGTCGAACACCGTGACCGCGAGCCAGCGCCCGCGGTCGGTGGTCAGCTCCCAGCACCGGCCCATCGACGTGAATGCAACAGGTCTGGGCTCGGCGGTCACATTACCCAGCGCAAAGGCTTCGGCCAGCGCATCGGCGAGGCCGGCAGGTGCAGCGGGTGCTGCCGCCGCTCGGCGTTCGACCTCCGCCTTCAATGCCGGCCAGTCACGCAATCCGTACTCCGCGGCCAGCGCTCGCTGGGCGTCAGCGAGCGAGGCGTCGGGTGTCGTCTCGCGCAACGCGGCCAGCAGGTCCTTGGCCTCTTTGCGAAGGAACTCGATACTCGGCCGATCGGGCAGCAGCTTCACAACGCATCCTCTCGCGCCCGGACTCGCACGGGCCACAAGAGCGCGTCAGCAACTCAGCCTGATGGGAACGTGAGGTGGCTTCCAGCCTTCCGGCGAGTCTCGACGCGTCCTCACGACGCCCTCAAGAAGTTACCCAACCTCGTTCCTTCGGTCAACGGCGGCTATTTCCGCGCCTGCTTGGTGGGCGGGATGATCGCGCTGTCGGCCGGCTTCGCCTTCGGCTGTTTGGCTTGCTTAGGTTTGCGGACCTCACGGCCACCCTTGTTCTTCGACATGACGCACTCCCGGGGCTGATGTTCGCTGGCTTGGGCAGGGCCGACAGGCCCTTGGTACGCCGCGGTACTCCTCATGCCCCGGGGGTCGCTTTCGACGCTACACCTAGCTGCCCGTGCCTACTACGTGCCGACGGCTGCGCATATCCCTGCCGCCGCGACCGGTGGCGCCCGGATTGACCGCTACGCCACCGATCGCCGACCTCAGCGCACCTGCTCCGTGGAGTCAGTCGTGCGTCGGGAAGCCGAGGTTGATGCCGCCGTGGGACGGGTCGAGCCAGCGCGAGGTGACGACCTTGCCGCGGGTGAAGAAGTGCACGCCCTCGGTTCCGTGTGCGTGGGTGTCACCGAACAGCGAGTTCTTCCAGCCGCCGAACGAGTAGTACGCCATCGGGACCGGGATCGGCACGTTGATACCGACCATCCCGACCTCGACCTCGTTCTGGAACCGTCGGGCCGCGCCGCCGTCATTGGTGAAGATCGCCGTCCCGTTGCCGTACGGGTTCGAGTTCACTAGCTCGAGCGCGTCGTCGTAGGACGACGTACGCAGGACCGACAGCACCGGGCCGAAGATCTCGTCGGTGTAGATCGACATCTCCGGGGTGACCTTGTCGAACAGCGTCGGGCCGAGCCAGAACCCGTCGGCCGGGCCGTCGAAATCACCCTGCCGCCCGTCGACGACGAGCTCGGCGCCTTCGTCGACACCGGCAGCGACGTACCCGGAGACCTTGTCGCGGTGCGGACCTGTGACGAGCGGGCCCATGTCGCAGCCGCGCGTCCCGTCGCCGGTCTTCAGCTTCGCCATCCGGTCCTTGATCTTGCCGATCAGCTCGTCCGCGATCGGCTCGACCGCGACCAGCGCGGAGATCGCCATGCAGCGCTCACCCGCCGAACCGAATCCGGCGTTCACCGCGGCGTCGGCGGCGAGATCGAGGTCCGCGTCCGGCAGCACGATCATGTGGTTCTTCGCGCCGCCGAGCGCCTGGACCCGCTTGCCGTTCTTGGTGCCGTTCTCGTAGACGTACTTGGCGATCGGGGTCGAGCCGACGAACGAGACCGACTTGATATCCGGGTGCTCGAGCAGGCGGTCGACGGCTTCCTTGTCGCCGTGCACGACGTTGACCACGCCGTCCGGCAGGCCGGCCTCCTTCCACAGCTCGGCCATCGCATTCGCCGCCGACGGGTCCTTCTCGGACGGCTTGATCACCACACTGTTGCCGCAGGCAACGGCGATCGGCACGAACCACATCGGCACCATGGCCGGGAAGTTGAACGGCGAGATCACCGCGCAGACACCGAGCGGTTGGCGGATCGAGTACACGTCGACCTTCGTCGACACGCCCTCGCTGAACCCGCCCTTGAGCAGATGCGGGATGCCGCAGGCGAACTCGATCACCTCGAGCCCGCGGGTCACCTCGCCGAGCGCGTCGGACAGCACCTTGCCGTGCTCGGCGGTGATGATCGCCGCGATCCGCTCCTTGTCCCGATTCACCAGCTCGCGGTACGCGAACAGGACCTGAGCGCGCTTGGTCAGTGACGTCTGCGCCCACGCCTTGGAGGCCTCGTGAGCGACCTTGACCACCTCGTCGACGGTCGCCGCCGACGCCAGGTCCAACTCACCGGTGACCTGGCCCGTCGCCGGGTTGTAGACCTTGCTGGTCCGCTCGGCCACGCCGGTCCACGGGCTGCCACCGACGAGGTGGGTGATGCGCTTGATCTCTGTACTCACGATGCTTCCTCACTGCCGGATTCCTGAAGGTGATTCATCCGAGGACCTTGCTGCTGTCGGCCAGCGTGACGTCTACCGGTCTACCAGAGCCGAGCGACTCGAGGGCCGCCTCGCAGACGGCGGCCGCGGCGTACCCGTCCCACGCGCTCGGCCCGTCGATCTCACCGCGCGCGGTGGCATCGACCCAGCGCTGGACCTCGATGTCGTACGCCTGCTCGAACCGCACCCGGAAGTCGGCCGGCATCGCGCCGCCCCACTGCCCGCCGGCCCGGGTGAACACGCCGGACCCGAGCCCGATCGTCGCGCTCCCGCGCTCGGCAACGGCCTCACACCGGACCTCGTACCCGACCTGGAAGTTCACGAACACCTCCACGTCGGCCATCGCGCCGTTCGCCAGCTCGAACAGGGCCAGCTGCGGATCGAGCACGCCGTCCGCCACGAGGCTCGTCGGCTGCGGCGTACGGACGGTGACCCGGGTGATCTCCGAGCCGAACAACCAGCGCGCGACGTCGACCTCGTGCACCATCGAGTCCCGCACGATCATCTCGCTGCGGAACGTCGCGGAGGCCGACTTGTTCCGGTGGACGTTGTGCAGCAGTAACGTCCGCCCGAGCTCGCCCGAGTCGAGCAATTGCTTCATGGCGGCGTACTCCGGATCGAAGCGCCGCATGAAGCCGACCTGGATCAGCTGCCGTCCGAGCTTGTGCTCCGTCTCTACGACCTGCAACGCTGACGCGGCGTCCATGGTCAGCGGCTTCTCGCACAGCACCGGCTTGCTGTGCTCGAGGCAAGCAAACAGTTGCTCGGCGTGCGCAAACCCGGGTGACGCAAGGATGACCGCGTCGACCTCATCGCTCGCGATCAGCTCGAGCGGGTCGGCCACGACGCGAGCGTCAAGCCTCGATCCGAGGTCCTCGGCCCGCGCCCGATCGGGATCCGACACCGCGACCAGGCGCGCTCCCGCCGTCTTCCGCACGATTCGCTCGGCATGGTCGGCGCCCATCACCCCCACGCCGACGATCCCGACCCGCAGATCGCTCATGTGTCCTCCTGCCGCTGGGATTCATTCTCCACGACCAGTTCGGGGTTGACGCTGCGCAGTTCGTGGCTCAGCGCTTCGAGCTCGGAGCCGCCCGCCATCTCGGTCGTCAATTGCTCCAGCGTGATCTCCGACCGGTGCGTGTCGAGCGCGACCCGGCCCAGCTTCAGGACGACGAAGTGGTTCCCGACCAGGTAGGCGTGATGCGGATTGTGGGTGATGAAGATGACCCCGATCCCCGCGTTCCGCGCCCTCACGACGTACTTCAGCACGACCCCGGACTGGTTCACGCCGAGGGCCGCGGTCGGCTCGTCGAGGATCAGCACCTTCGCCCCGAAGTGGATCGCCCGTGCGATCGCGACGCACTGCCGCTGACCGCCCGACAGCTTGCCGACCGGCTGTTCGAGGTCGGGGATCGAGATCCCCATCTTCGTCAGCTCCTCCTGCGCGATCCGCTTCATCTTCGCCGAGTCCAGCTGCCGGAACGGCCCCTTGGTGATCTCGTTGCCGAGGAAGAAGTTGCGCCAGACCGACATCAGCGGCGCCAGCGCGAGGTCCTGGTAGACGGTCGCGATGCCGCTGTCCAGTGACTCCCGAGGCGAGCCGAAGTGCCGCTCCTCGCCGTTCACCGACATTCGGCCCGAGGTGTAGTCGTGCAGGCCGGCGATGATCTTGATCAGCGTCGACTTCCCCGCGCCGTTGTCGCCGAGCACACAGGTGATCTCACCTTGGCGGACCGCGAGCGACACCCCGCGGAGCGCGTTGATGTTCCCGTAGTTCTTGCCGACGTCCTCCAGCAGCACGATCGGCGCGGTGGGGCTTGCGGAGGCTTCGTCCGCGAACGAGTCCGTCGTGGTCATCGTGCCTCCGCCCTGTTCTTGACGACGAGGTTGACAATCGTTGCCAGTAGCAACATCACCCCGAGGAACGCTTTGAACCAGTCCGGGTTCCAGCCGGCGTACACCACGCCGAGCTGGACCATTCCGAAGATCAGCGCACCGACCGCCGCACCGACCACGGACCCGTAGCCGCCGGTGAGCAGACATCCGCCGACTACCGCCGCGATGATGTACAGGAACTCTTTCCCGACACCTTCACCGGACTGCACCACGCCGTTCTGCACGAACAGCAGCTGCATGCCGGTGAACCAGGCGAAGAACCCGACCGTCATGAAGAGGCCGATCTTCACCTTCCGGACCGGTACGCCGACCGCGCGCGCCGCCGCCGCGTCGCCGCCGACCGCGAAGATCCAGTTGCCGATCTGGGTCCGCATCAGCACCCAGGCCGCGATCGCGACAAACACGATCCACCAGACGACGATGATCTTGATCGTCACGCCACCGAGCTTGAACTCCGACGCGAAGATCGCCTTCGCCCCGTTGAACCCGTCCATGTCGCTGATCGAGTTCGACGCGACGGCGCCGGAGGCCAGCCGGGTGACGGCGATGTTGAGGCCTTGCAGGATGAAGAACGTGCCCAGCGTCACCAGGAAGCTGGGCAGTCCTGTCCGCATCAGCAGCCAGCCGTTGAACGCACCGATCGCCAACGAGAGCACCAGGGCAACGAGTACGCCGACCCAGACGTTCACGCTGAACTGGTACGCGAACAGACCCGCCGTCAGACCGGACGTCGTCACCGCGACGCCCGCCGACAGGTCGAACTCGCCGCCGATCATCAGCAGCGAGACCGGCACCGCCATCACGCCGATCAGCGCGGCCTGGTAGAGGATCGTGCCGGTGTTGTTGATCTCGCGGAACGGCGGCGCGGCGATCAGGAAGAACACCAGGATGACAGCCGCGCCGACCAGCGATCCGATCTCCGGCCGGCTGAGCAGTCGTGCCCCGAGGGACCGCGCGGAGACGCGGTCGTCGGCCGAAGCCGGTGAGGTGATGGTCGATGCCATGGCGTTACCTCAGCGGGTCCCGGCTTCGGCGAACTTCTGAACCGCAGCGATGTTGGACTTGTCGATGAACGCCGGCCCGGTCAGCGTGGCCTCGCCCCCGCCGATGGTGTTGCCGTTCGTCCGGTAGAGCCAGATCGCGTCGATCGCCAGATAGCCCTGCAGGTACGGCTGCTGGTCGACGGCGAACTGCACCGTGCCGTCCGCGACCGCCTTGGCCATCTCCTTGCTCATGTCGAAGCTGCCGATCTTGGCCGACGATCCCGCGTCCTTCGCGGCCTGTACGGCAGTCAGCGCGATACCGGCGTTCAGCGCGACGACGTAGTCGGCGGTCTTGTCCTGCTGCAGCTTCGAGGTCAGCGTCGCCTGCGTGCCCGGCTGGTCGGTGCCGTTGACGTTGACGTTCTCGGTGGTCGGCAGCTTGTCCTTGATGCCCTGGCAGCGCGCCTCGAGGCTGACGTTGCCCTGCTCGTGGATGACGCAGAGGACCTTCTTCGCTCCGAGTTGCTTGAGCTTCTCGCCCGTGGCCTGACCGGCGATCCGCTCGTCCTGACCGAAGTACCCGAGCGCTCCGGTGGTCTTCCACTGGTCGAGGCCACCGTTGAGGATCGTCACCGGGATGCCGGCCGCGATGGCCTTCTTGACGTTCGGGATCACCGCGTCGGGCTTGTTCAGCGTCACGGCGATGCCGTCGACCTTGGAGTCGATCGCGGTCTGCACGAGGTTGGCCTGCGCGGCACCGTCCGGGTCGGCGGAGTACTGCAGCTCGATGTTGTCCTTCTTCGCGGCCGCCTCGGCGCCGCGCCGGACGATGTCCCAGAAGGTGTCGCCCGGGCCCGAATGGGTGATCAGGGCAACCTTCATGCGCGGGGTGTCGGCGACGTTCCCGCCGCTGCCGCCGGAGCTCTGCTCCGACTGCTTGCCCCCCGACGAACTGCACGCCGCCAGTGCCGCGGCCAGCGCAACCGCGGCGCCCGCGGCCACCGCCTTCTTCTGCCACCGAACCATGACTTCGACCAGCCTTTCAGATTTACCGCGGAGAGTCCGCGGACTTGCGTGGGACCAGAGAGTGTCACACTCAACCGGCCGTCAGCTCGATACGGCACCCCCGAATGCAGTGAGATACGCCAACGTCCGCTCGGCGATCGGCAGCGGTACGTCCGGCGGGCACGGATACATGTCCTGCTCGACGATGGCGAACACGTCGTTGTCGAGAGCGGCCACCGCGTCCAGCACCGGTGGCAACTCGGGCACGCCGTTTGGCGGCTCGCACATCACGCCCCGCCGTACGGCCTCATCGACGCTCAAACCCTCGGCGTCGACCTCGGCCAGAACCTTCGGATCCACCTGCTTGAGGTGGAGGTAGCCGATCCGCTCCGGGTACTTCCCGATAAGCTCGAGATTGTCGCCGCCGCAGTAGCTGATGTGCCCTGTGTCCAGGCACAGGTTGACGTAGGTTGCGTCGGTCTCCTCGAGAAGGCGCTCGACGGTGTCCTGCGTGTCGATATGCCCGTCGGCATGCGGGTGGTACTGCGTCTGCAGCCCGAACTCCTCCGCCAACCGGCGACCCAGCTCGGTCACGGCCTGGCCGTGCTTGGCCTGCCCCTCGTGGTCCAACCGCTCCTCGACGATCTCGCCGTTGTCACCGCGCCACATCGACGGCATCACGACCAGGTGCTTCGCGCCCATCGCAGCGGTCAGCTCGGCGGTCCTTGCGACGTCCCGCCAAGTCGATTCCCAACCGTCCGGGCGGTGGAGCTGCTCGAACGTCGTACCAGCGGTGATCGTGAGACCACGCCGGTCCAGCTCGTCTTTCAGCCGCACGGGGTCGGTCGGCAGATAGCCGTACGGCCCGAGCTCGATCCGGGTGTACCCGGCCGCGACGACCTCGTCGAGGAACCGCGTCCACGGGGTCTGCTGCGGATCATCGGCGAACCAGACTCCCCAGGAGTCCGGCGCCGTGCCGATGCTGATCTTGCCCATCAGCTGTCTCCCTCGGCCGGGGCGAGGTACGGGCGCTGGGTCTTCTTGCTTTCCTCGTACGCCGCCGAGGCCGCCTGCGTGGACTGCAGCTCGGACACCTCGCTGACTGGGACGTCCCACCAGGAATCGCTGTCCGGCCCGCCGATCAGGGGGTCGGTGGTGACGTGGATCGCGATCGGTCCGGTTGCCGCCTTCGCGGTCTGGATCGCCTTCTCGAGCTCGGGGCGGCTGTGGACGTCGATCACCTCGACGCCGAAGCTGCGAACGTTCGCCGCGAGGTCGACGGGCAGGTAGTCGCCGTCGAGCCGTCCGTCGCCGGTGCGCTTGCGGTACGCCGTGCCGAATCGCTGGGAGCCGAGGGACTCCGACAGCGCGCCGATCGACGCGAAGCCGTGGTTCTGCACGAGAACCACGATGATCTTGAGGTTCTCCTGGACCGCGGTGGCGAGCTCGCTGGACATCATCAGGTACGACCCGTCGCCGACCAGGACGAACACATCGCGATCCGGCGCGCCGAGGCGGACACCGAGTCCGCCGGCGATCTCGTATCCCATGCAGGAGAAGCCATATTCGACGTGGTATCCCTTCGGATCGCGCGTCCGCCACAGTTTGTGGAGGTCACCCGGCATCGAGCCGGCCGCGCAGACAACCACATCAGACGCCGCCGACAATTCGTTGACGGCACCGATCACCTCGCCCTGTGTCAGCAGGCCTTCCGCCAACTTCGCGGTGATCTCCGCGGAGGGCCGGAAAACTGCGTCCACAGTTCCGTTCCAGTTCCTTGTGAGTTCCTGGGCCTCGGCTGTGTACTTGGCATCCACCGACCACTCGCCGAGCGCCGATCCCAGCAGAACAAGGGCTTCCCGCGCATCGGCCACGACCGGAAGGCCAGCATGCTTACCACTGTCGAACCGCGCTACGTTGATGTTCACGAATCTGACCTGCGGGTTCGCGAACGCGGTCCGCGACGCCGTCGTGAAGTCGCTGTAGCGAGTGCCGATCCCGATCACCAGGTCGGCGTCACGAGCCAGAGCGTTGGCCGCCGTGGTCCCGGTCGAGCCGACCGCGCCCACCGACTGCGGGTGGTCGTAGCGCAGAGATCCCTTACCTGCCTGGGTTTCCGACACAGGAATGCCTGTCCGCTCGGCGAACTCGCGCAGCGCGTCCTCGGCTCCCGAGTAGTGCACTCCACCGCCCGCGACGATCAGCGGTCGCTGCGCGGACCGTAGGAGATCTGCCGCCTTGTCGACAATTGATGCCTCCGGCAATGGTCGCGCGACGTACCAGGTGCGCTCGGCGAAGAGCTCATCCGGCCAGTCGAACGCCTCCGCCTGGACATCCTGCGGCAGGGCGAGCGTCACCGCGCCGGTCTCGACCGGATCCGTCAGCACCCGCATCGCGTTCATCAATGCCGAGGGCAACTGTTCGGGTCGCCAGACGCGGTCGAAGTACTTCGACACCGGGCGGAACGCGTCGTTGACCGAGACGTCCCCGGCGCCGAAGCTCTCCAACTCCTGCAGCACGGGTGTCGCCACCCGGGTTGCGAACACGTCCGAAGGGAGGATCAGCACCGGGAGCCGGTTGATCGTGGCGAGCGCCGCGCCGGTCACCATATTGGTCGAGCCCGGGCCGACGCTGGCCGTGCAGGCGTAGGTCTGGAGCCGGTCACGGGTGCGCGCGAACGCCGCCGCGGTGTGCACCATGGCCTGCTCGTTGCGAGCCAGGATGTACGGCAGCGCCTTCGGGTCCTCGAGCTCCGACTGCAAGAGCGCCTGACCGACCCCGGCGACGTTGCCGTGCCCGAAGATGCCCAGGCATCCGGCGATCAGCCGCTGCCGGACCCCGTCCCGCTCCGAGTACTGGACGCTCAGGAATCGCACCAGGGCCTGGGCGACCGTGAGACGCACCGTCATAACTCATCTCCTCCGACAGATTCTTCTTTTCCGAAAGGCAGGCGCGGATCGATATGTTGGGTGTTCCACAGCTCGCGGACCCAGGCGTGCTGCGGGTCGTCGGTGATCAGCCACTGGCGCTCGGTGCCGGGGCCGGCCATCACGTTGAGGTAGTACATGTCGTAGCCGGGCGGCGCCATCGCCGGGCCGTGCCAGCCGTGCGGCACGAGCACCAGATCGCCGCTGCGGACCTCGGCGAGCACATCGATCGGACGGTCGTCGGTCCCGTAGACCCGCTGGTAGCCGATCGGATCGTTGCCCTTGACACCTTCCGGTACGTCGTCGGACAGCTGCAGCTCGAAGTAGTAGATCTCCTCGAGCTCGCTCTCCTTACCCGGCTTGTGCTCGTCGTGCTTGTGCGGCGGGTAGGACGACCAGTTGCCGACGGGCGTGATCACCTCGCAGGCGATGATCGAGTCGGCGTCGAGCACACCGGGTACGCCGAAGTTCCGGACCTGGCGGGAGGAGACGCCTGCGCCGCGCAGTTCGGTCTCGACGTCCTCGGCCGCGATCCGCTGGAACGGGACGTCCTTCGCCGCCTTGGCGTTCGGCAGCGCGATCCTCGCGCCGCCTGCGCTGACGACGGCGAACGTCGTACCGCGGGGGATGTAGGCCAAGTCCGTCGCGCCGGCGAAGACATCGGCGCGGCCCGCGAGCGGGACCGACTCGCCGTCGATGATCACCTCGGCCGATCCACTCAACGGGAGGACGATGTACTCGCAGTCGCCGGTGTCGATCTCGACCGACTGGCCTGGGAGCAGTGTGCGGATCGACAGGCCGCTGTGATGCCAGTCGGGCTCGCCCGGTCGGACCATCACCTCGAAGCCTTCGTACGCCGTCGAGCCCGCGCGACGGAACCACTCGGTCATGCGACACCTCCGTGGACGAGCATTGCGGCGTGGTCGACTGCTGCGGCGACGTCGCCGTCGGGTGGGAAGAGGAGTGCGCGGCCGACGACCAGGCCACGTACTGAGGGGAGGCTGAGAGCCTTACCCCACGAGGCGTACGTCGCTTCCGGTGCGACAGTCGGGTCGCCGCCGAGGAGCAGGGTCGGGAGGGTTGTTGCCTCCATCACCCTCTCCAGTTCGTCGACCACCGGAAGCTTGAGCCAGGTATACGCGCTCGTCGCGCCGAGGGCGGAGGCGATGTGGATCGACTTGATCACCGAGTCCGGGTCGAGCAGGTTCGTCACCCGGCCGTCCTCAGCGCGGGTCGACCAGAACGGCTCGACCATCGCCATGAGCTTGTGCTCGGCCAAGCCGGTGACGGCCGCGGCGCTGGACTCCAACGTAGTCACAGTGCCGGGGTCGCCGAGGTCGATGCGAGTCAGCATCTTGCCGCCGTCGAGTCGGCGCGTGGCGATCTCGTCCGCCGTGCGGTACGCGGTGAAGCGGTCGTCCACTTCGAACGCTGCGCCTTGCAGACCCCCGCGGTTCATCGAGCCTATGACGACCTTGCCTTCCAACGCTCCGAGGAGCAGAAGGTCTTCGAGGATGTCCGGGGTTGCGAGGACACCGTCTACGCCGGGACGCTCCAAAGCGGTCATCAGGCGGGTGATCAGGTCCGGACGGCTAGCCATCGCCATCCGGTCACCGCGTACGCCGAGCGCACCACGGGCCGGGTGGTCGGCAGCAACAATCAGCAGTCGCCCGTCGCCCCCCACCAACGCCCGCGTCCGCCGCTGCTGCCAGGCTTCAGCCAGCCGCTCCGGATGCCGCACCCGAATCTCAGTAAGCCCCGCCAGCCGCTCCCCATACTCCTGCCACCGCGCATGCACAGCCGACTCCACAGGCAGCTCCCCAGCCTGCTCCGCAGGCAGCTCAAGCCCCCCGATCACCGTGGTCTGCCCATCAGCCAACCACTCCCCACCCTGCTCCCCCACACCCCGCTCAACCGTCGCCTCATCCACCCCGGCCCCCGAGTCCACCGGCTGAGCCGCCCTCGCGACCCCAGACACGCCGGAGGTGCCGGGGACCGCGGGGTCGGCGAATGCGCCGAGCGTGCCGGGCGCGTCCGGGCTCACCGGGTTGTCGAACGTGCCGGTGCCGTCGTTGCTGGCGGCGGGGCGCACGGGATCGTCGAAGGTGCCAGGGGTGGCGGGGGCTGGCCGCTGGGCGATGACCGTCGCCTCGTCCTGCCAGGCCGGAGCCCCACCCTGCGGCGGGTTGCCGTACGCCGGGCGGTCGGCAGCAGCCGTGAGATCGTTTGCGCCCGACTGCGCCGCAAACGGCGAGTCACTCGGCGTGCCGCGTTGGGCGAGCGTCGGATTGTTCGACTCGGCGGTTGGGCGCTGGGCAATGACAGTCGGGTCGTTCGCGCCCGGCTGCGGCGCGAACGGCGAGTCGCTCGGGACGCCGCCGTGGGCAAGCGTTGGATCGCCGGCGCCTGGAGCCGCCTGGTGCGCTGGGCGTGTAGGCGAGCCGGGATGCTGCGCAGCAACCGTCGGATCGTTCACACCCGGCTGCGGCGCGAACGGTGAGTCGGTCGGCGCGCCGCGGTAGGCCACCGTCGGGTCGTTCGACCCGGGGCCCGGGCGCTGGGCGCCAACCGTTGGGTCGTTCGCGTCCGGCTGGGAGGCGAACGGCGAGTTGGTTGGAGTGCCGCGGTGGGCAACAGTCGGGTCGTTCGCACCGAGGCGGTGGGCAAGGGTGGGGTCATTTGCGCCGGGACGGACCGCGATTGTGGGGTCGTTCGCACCGGGGCGGGGGGCGGGCGGGTTGTCGTCGCGGCGGTGGGCGAGCGTTGGGTCGTTCGCACCGGGGTGGTGGGCGGGCGCGTTCTCATCGCGGCGTTGGGCGACTGTGGGGTCGTTGGCGCCGGGGTTGGCCGCGATTGTGGGGTCGTTGGGGGTGGGGTCTTGGGTGGTTTGGTCGGTGGGGGTGGGGTCTTGGGTGGTTTGGTCGGTGGGGGTGGGGGGTTGGATGGGGATGGGGCGGGCGTGTTCGTCGTACGGGTCCTGGTCTCGTCTGGTCATGCGGGGTCACCCAACTTGGACAGGACTTCTTCGGTGGTGGGCATGGCGGTGGAGCATTCGAGGCGGGAGGCGACGATGGCGCCGGCGATGTTCGCGAAGCGAATGACCTTTTCCAGCGGCCAGCCGGACAGCAACCCGTGGCAGAGTGCACCGCCGAAGCCGTCGCCGGCGCCGAGTCCGTTGACCACCTCGACCGGGTACGGCGGGAGCTCGACGCGCTCGTCGCGAGTACGGGCCAGCGTCCCACGCGGACCCTGCTTGACGACAGCGAGCTCCAACCCACGGTCCAGCAGCGCCTGCGCCGCCTTGTCCGGATCCGTCTCGCCGACCGCGACCTCACACTCCTCACGGTTGCCCACAGCAACCGTGCAGTAGTCCAGCGCCCGCGACACCTGTTCGTGCGCCTCGCTCGGATCGGCCCAGAACATCGGCCGGTAGTCGAGGTCGAGCACGGTGATCGGCCTCCGCTCGCGCGCCTCCCAGGCCGCGAAGTGCGCCGACCGCGAGGGCTCGGCGGACAGCCCGGTCACCGTCGACCAGTATATCCGTGCTTCCCGGATCGCGTCCAGGTCGAGCTCGGACGGGTTGATCACCAGGTCCGGCGCCTTCGGGAAGCGGTAGAAGTACAGCGGGAAGTTGTCCGGCGGGAAGATCTCGCAAAACGTGATCGGCGTAGGCAGCCCGTCAACCGGCGCGACGAACCGATCGTCGACGCCGAGCTCACCCAGCGTCCGGTGGATGAACGTCCCGAACGGATCGTTCCCGGTCCGGCTGATCACCGCCGACTTGCGCCCGTGCCGCGCCGCCGCGACCGCAACGTTCGTTGCGCTCCCGCCGAGGAACTTCCCGAACGACTCCACGTCCTCGAGATGCGTCCCGGCCTGCAACGGATACAGGTCGACCCCGATCCGCCCGATCGTCAGTACGTCGTCCACCATCAGACCCGACCCGCAATCTCCCGCAAGTGCGCGATGCTCGTCCGTACGTCGATCACAGGCCCCTCGCCGGTCGGCCGCTCCGGCAGGATCGTGTCCTGCTCCAGCACGTACCAGCCGTCGTACCCGGCCTGCTCGAGCGTCCTCACGATCGTGGCGATATCGATGTCCCCGGCACCCAACGGCCGATACATCCCCTGCCGTACGGCGTCCGTGTAGCTGACCGAGCCCGCCTGCACTCGCGCCGCCCACGTGGCGTCGACGTCCTTCAAGTGGGTGTGGCGAACGCGGTCGGTGTGCTTGACCACGAGCGCGACCGGGTCGACGCCGCCGATCAGCAGGTGACCGGTGTCGAGCGTGAGACCGATCGACGACCCGTTCACCACGTGGTCGACGTCGTCAGCGTTCTCGACCATCGTGCCGACATGCGGGTGGATCGTCGCGAGCACGCCACGAGCGGCCGCAAGCTCTGACAGCTTGTCGAGGTTGCCCAGCAACGTGCTCCACCCAGTCTCGTCCAGCACCAGGCGGTCGTCGTACCCGTCCTGCCCGGTCGCGGCTGCGAGCACCAGCGTGGTCGCGCCGGCAGCGACGAAGCCCTCGAGTGCGGTGGCAACAGAGGGAGCAGGATCGTACGACGGATCGTGCAGCACGACCGGAACGAAGCCGCCGACCGCCCGAAGACCCACATCCGCAAGGGTTTTCGCCTTCTCAGCCGGATCCACCGGCAGGAATCCGTCCGGTCCGAACTCGGTCGCGGCGAGGCCGACAGCGCGCATCTCGGCGAGTACCGTCTGCGGGTCGTACTGCCATCCCCACCCGGGTACCTCGCACACACCCCAAGAGATCGGGGCGCCTGCGATCCTGTGCACCAGGTCAGTCATCGACCGGTCTCCTCTGCTGGTGAACGATTGCTAGTGAACGGTTCATGCGATCTCATCGAGGTTCACGACGCGATTCTCGCGCCGGGACAGCTCACATGCGTCCGCCGTACGGAACGCCTGATACGCGTCCCGCACCGTGCACGGGACCTCACGGGCACCGGCGACGACCTCGGTGAAGGCAGCCAGCTCCGCGGCGTACGCCAGGCGGAAGCGGTCCATGAACGTCGCATGCGGATGACCGCCCGGGAAGGTGACGCCCTCCTCGGCCGAGCGCAGCGCGGTGTGCTCGTCCAGCCCGACCGCGACCGAGCCGAGGCTGCCGAGCACCTCCATCCGTACGTCGTGACCGGCCGCGTTGTACCGGGTGCCGCTGACCGAGACGAACGTGCCGTCGTCCAGGGTCAGCAGCGCAGCCGCCGCGTCCACGTCGCCGTACTCGCCGAAGAAGGACTCGCCACGGTTAGCGCCGGTCGCGTACGCGCTGACCACCTCGCGGCCGGTGACGAACCGGATGATGTCGAAGTCGTGCACGGTGCAGTCGCGGAAGAACCCGCCGCTGGTCGGGATGTACTCCGCCGGCGGCGGAAACGCGTCGTTCGTGTTCGCGCGGATGTGGTGGACGAACCCGAGCTCGCCGGACCGGACCTGCGCCGCGGCCGTCTGGTACCCATGGTCGAACCGGCGCTGGAACCCGATGTGCACCGGCACGCCGGCCTTCTCGACCAGCTCGACCACGCGCTTGGTCTCGGCCAGGTCGATCGCCACCGGCTTCTCGCAGAACGTCGGGATCCCGGCCGCCACCCCGGCCGCGATCAGCTCCGCGTGCGCCGAGGTCGCGGCCGCGATGACGAAGCCGTCCGGACGGCTCGCCAGCAGCGTGTCGACGTCGGGTGCGAACTCGAGGCCGAGATCCTTCGCGACGAGCTCCGCCCGGCCCGGGTCCGCGTCGGCGACGACCACCTGATCCACCGCCGGCAAACCCTTGAGCGTCGCGGCGTGGAACGCCCCGATCCGCCCGACCCCGACCAACCCGATCCGCATTCCGGTCACCTCTCCGCTCGCCCGTCAGCACGCCTCCGTCAGCTTCCCCGGGAGGCAGCAGAGTGTCAACACTTTGTTAACACATTTTCACGTCACGACATACATACCTTGATCATGTAACATCCGCCCATGGTTGCTCTTCCGGTCAGTATCGATCGGGCCAGCCCGGTGCCGCTGTACCACCAACTGGCCGAGCAGTTGACGTCCGCCATCACCGACGGCTCGCTCCGCCCCGGCGACCCGTTCGAGAACGAGATCGCCATGTCGGACCGGCTCGGCCTGTCCCGGCCGACCGTGCGGCGCGCGATCGCCGAGCTGGTCAACCAAGGTCTGCTGGTCCGCCGGCGGGGCATCGGCACCACGGTCGCGAGCCAGATGGTGCACCGCAAGGCCGAGCTGACCAGCCTGTACGACGACCTCGAGCGCGAGGGCCGTACGCCGCGCACGGAGGTCCTGTCCCTCGACTGCGACGCGCAGGACGACCGCGCCGCGACGGTCCTGGAGCTCCCGGCCGGCACCCCGCTGGTCTCGATCGTCCGGCTTCGCTACGCCGACGACGTACCGCTCGCGATCATGCGCAATTGGTTGCCTCCGGCCCTCAACGACCTCACGCTGGAACAGCTCACACATGAAGGCCTGTACGCCGTACTCCGGGCCCGGGGCATCCGCCCGACGGTCGCGCGCCAGCGGATCGGCGCCCGCAACGCCACCGCTGACGAACGCCGTACCCTCCACATGTCCAAGGCCGAGCCGCTCGTCACCATGACCCGCTCGGCCTATGCCGCCGACGGCTCCCCCATCGAATACGGCAACCACTGCTACCGCGCCGACCACTATTCGGTCGACGTGGTGGTCTCCGAGCGCTGACCTACCCCTGGTTGGCGATCAGGGTTCGGACCAGGCGGAGGCCTACGGAGAGTTGGGCCAGCTCTGGACCTTCGGTTTCGACGATCTCCTCGAGCATGGAGGAAGCGCGGGACAGGGCCACAGCGTTCTGGTCCTGCCAGGTGATGACCCGGTCCTCCGGCTCTGCCGAGGCGTCGGTGGTGGCCAGGACCTGCCGGGTGAGGCGGGAGTGGACGGCGTGCAGGTCGTCGCGGAGGGCGGCGCGGGCCATCGTCTGCCAGCGGTCGGTGCGGGGCAGGCCGATGATCCGCTCCAGGAAGCGGCCGAGTTGCAGCCGCTCGCCCAGGGCGAAGTGGACCCTGGCGACCTCGAGGATGTCGATGTCGTCGCGGGACGCGGTCTCGACGATGCCGAGTCCGGCGTACGCCGGGGGCAGCACCGCGATCCGGGTGCCGAAGTCGTCCGCAACGCCCTTCTGCACAAGGCTTTCCCGCCGCTGCTCGAACAGGGCCAGCTCGCGGCCCCGCAGTACGTCCGGCAGCGCCGCGGTCAGCTTCGCGATCCCCGGACCGAAGAACTCGATCAGATCCTCGATGTCGACCGGAGGCCGCCGGTTGCTGACCAGCCAGCGCGTCGCGCGCTCGACCAGCGTCCGGGTCTCCAGCCGCATGTGCGTCTGGGTCTCGGCGGCGACGATGTTGTCCAGCTCGGCGTTGCGCGACAGCAGCTCCGGCTGCGAGAAGATCCTGCTGGCCGCGAGGTTCGCGCGGACGACGTCCTCGACCGTCCCGCCGGTCTCCAGCGAGAGCCGGTGGTACGCGGTGATGCCCGACGTGTTCACGAACTCGTTGACGATCTGCGTGGTGATGATCTCGCGCCGCAGCTGGTGGGTCTGGATCTGGTCCTCGAACCGCTCCTGGATCGCCTTCGGGAAGTAGCTCGCGAGCTTGTGCTTCAGGAACGGGTCGTCCGGCAGCGTCGTCTTGAGCAGCTCAGCTTCCATCACGATCTTGGTGTAGGCGATCAGCACCGAGAGCTCCGGTGACGTCAGCCCGCGGCCCTCGGCCTTGCGCCGCTTGAACTCCGTCACGCTCGGCAGGAACTCCAGCTCGCGGTCGAGCAGGCCCTGACGCTCCAGCCGCCGTACCCAGTCCTGGTGAACGTGCATGAGCGCCGCGGCCTGGGCGCCGGCGTTGGCGAGCGCGATGTTCTGCCGGTAGTTGCTCTTCAGCACCAGCGCGCCGACCTCGTCGGTCATCGACGCGATGAGGTCGTTGCGCTGCTTCTCGGTCAGGTCGCCGTCGGCAACCACCTTGTCCAGCAGGATCTTGATGTTCACCTCGTGGTCGGAGGTGTCCACGCCGGCCACGTTGTCGATGAAGTCGGTGTTGATCCGGCCGCCGGCCGCGGCGTACTCGATCCGGCCGAGCTGGGTGAAGCCGAGGTTGCCGCCCTCGCCGACCGCGCGGGCCCGCAGGTCGGAGCCGTTGATCCGGATCGCGTCGTTGGCCTTGTCGCCGACGTCGGCGTTCGACTCGGCCGACGACTTCACGTACGTGCCGATGCCGCCGTTCCAGAACAGGTCGACCGGCGCCTTCAGGATCGCGTTCATCAGCTCGGCCGGCGTCAGCGTCGCCGGGCTGCCTTCGATGCCGAGCGCGTCGCGCACCTCGGCGGAGATCGGGATCGCCTTCTCGGTCCGCGGGAACACCCCGCCGCCGGCGGAGATCAGCGACGCGTCGTAGTCCGCCCAGGACGACCGCGGCAGGTCGAAGAGCCGCCGCCGCTCGGCGAACGACGAGGCCGCGTCGGGCGTCGGGTCGAGGAAGATGTGCCGGTGGTCGAACGCCGCGACCAGCCGGATGTGCTCGGACAGCAGCATGCCGTTGCCGAACACGTCACCGGACATGTCGCCGACGCCGACGACGGTGAAGTCCTCGGTCTGGCAGTCGTGACCCATCTCGCGGAAGTGCCGCTTGACCGACTCCCAGGCGCCGCGGGCGGTGATACCCATCGCCTTGTGGTCGTAGCCGACCGAGCCGCCCGAGGCGAACGCGTCGCCCAGCCAGAACCCGTACTCCTTCGCGACCCCGTTCGCGATGTCGGAGAACGTCGCGGTGCCCTTGTCGGCGGCAACGACCAGGTAGGCGTCGTCACCGTCGTACCGGACCACGTCGCGCGGCGGAACGATGTCACCGGCAACGATGTTGTCGGTGATGTCCAGCAGCCCCGAGATGAAGGTCTTGTACGACGCGATGCCCTCGGCCAGCCACGCATCCCGGTCGACGGACGGATCCGGCAGCTGCTTGGCGTAGAAGCCACCCTTCGCGCCGACCGGCACGATCACGGAGTTCTTCACCATCTGCGCCTTCACCAGGCCGAGCACCTCGGTGCGGAAGTCCTCACGCCGGTCCGACCAGCGCAGACCACCGCGCGCGACCGCGCCGAACCGCAGGTGCACACCTTCGACCTGCGGCGAGTACACGAAGATCTCGTACGCCGGACGCGGCTGCGGCAGGTCGGGGATCGCCTTCGGCTCCAGCTTCAGCGACAGGTACGACCGCGGTTGCCCGTCGGGACCCGGCTGGAAGTAGTTGGTCCGCAGCGTCGCCTTCATCACGGTCAGGTACGACCGCAGGATCCGGTCCTCGTCCAGGCTCTGTACGGTGTCCAGCGCGGCCAGGATCTCCTTCTCCAGCTGGTCCGTCCGCATGGTCCGGTCCGGGTCGTCGGCCGGGCCGCGTGCCGGGTCGAAGCTGGTCTCGAACAGCTGCACCAGCAGACTCGCGACGTCCACGTGGTTCAGGAACGTGTTCTGGATGTAGTCCTGGCTGAACGGTGTGCCGCCCTGGCGGATGTAGCGCTGGTACGCGCGCAGGATCGACACCTGCCGCCAGCTGAGGTTGCCGCGCAGCACCAGCGCGTTCAGCTTGTCGGACTCGGCCCGGCCCTCCCAGACGGCCTGGAACGTGTCGGAGAACAGCTTGCGTAGGTCCTCGCGCTCCTCGGTGTCCTCGGGCGCCTTCAGGCCGAAGTCGTAGATGTAGGCCATCGTGCCGTCGTCGCAGCGGATCTCGTACGGCCGCTCGTCGATCACCTCGACGCCCATCGCGCTCAGGTGGGGCAGCACCTGCGACAGCGACAGCGCCGTACCTCGCCGGAAGACCTTGAAGCGGCGCTCGCCTTCCCACTCCTCGTCGATCGGGCTGTAGAGCGACATGGCCAGCCCGTCCTCGGCCGGCAGGCTCTCCAGGACATGTACATCGTTGACCGCGACGCGGGCGTCGAAGTCCTCCTTGTACGCCTCCGGGAACGCATGTGCGTACCGGCGGGAGAGCTTGGTGACCGCACCGTCGCCGCCCTGTGCGTGCAGCGCGGCGGTGAAGTCGTCGGCCCACGCACGGGTCGCGTCGATCACCTGCTGCTCGAGCAGGTCCGCGTCGTACTCCCCGACCGTCTCGCCCTGCTTCATCCGGACCACGAAGTGCACGCGGGCCAGCACCGACTCGGTGACGTACGCGGCGTACGTGACGGTCTCCGCGCCGATGGCGTCCTTCAGGATCTGCTGCATCTTCAGCCGGACCGCAGTGGTGTAGCGGTCGCGCGGCAGGTACACCAGGCAGGACAGGTACCGGTTGTAGACGTCACGCCGTACGAACAGCTTGACCGCGCGCCGCTCCTGCAGGTGCAGCACCGACTGCACGATCGGCAGCAGGTCCTCCACCGGAGCCTGCAGCAGCTCGTCGCGCGGGTACGTCTCCAGTACGTCGAGCAGGCCCTTACCGCTGTGGCTGTTGGGGTCGAAGCCGGTCAGGCGGAACAGCTCGAGCGCTTTGCGCCGCAGTACGGGCACCTGCATGACGCTCTCGGTGTACGCCGTCGACGAGAGCAGACCGATGAATCGGCACTCCCGGACGGGCTCGCCGTTCTCGTCGAACTGCTTGATGCCCACGTAGTCGAGATAGGTCGAGCGGTGCACGGTGGAGCGCGAGTTGGCCTTGGTGAGGATCAGCAGCTTCCGCTCCTGCGCCTTGGCGCTCACCTCGGGCGGCAGCTTGCCGGAGCCCGGCTTCGGGTCCGGCCGGAGGATGCCCAGGCCCGTCCCGGGACGTCCGCGCAGGATGCCCTGCTTGCCCTCCATGGTGAAGTCGTACTCGCGGTAGCCGAGGAAGGTGAAGTGCTCGTCGGCCAGCCACTCGAGGAGCTCGCGGGCCTCCTCCACCTCGCTCTCGGGAACTGGCAGGTCCTCGGCGTTCAGCCCGGCGGCGATACTGACCGCCTTCTCGTGCATCTTCGGCCAGTCCTCGACGGCTTCGCGTACGTCGTTCAGCACCTTCTGCAGCGCCTGCTCGAGCGCGCGGTGCTCGGCGACGTCAGCGATCCGCTCGATCTCCAGGTGCATCCAGCTCTCGCGGACCAGGTCGTGCCCGTCCGCGGCGGCGCTGTCGTCCAGGACCTCCTGCAGCGTGCCGGCGACGTCACGGCGTACGACGAACTGCGGGTGGATCAGCAGCTGGAGCTCGAGGTTCTGCTCGGTGATCGCCATCGAGGCGCTGTCGACCAGGAACGGCATGTCGTCGATGACGATCTCGACGACCGTCCGGCCGCTCGCGGACCAGCCGTACTCGTCGACGGTGGGGGTGAAGACGTGGACCTTCGCCGTACCCTGCGGGCGGCTCATCGCGGACTTGTAGTGGTGCCGCGCGGCGCCCAGGCAGTCGTTCGGCTGGCGCTCGGCGACGTCCTCGGCGGCGACGTGCCGGTAGTACTGCTCGAGGAACGTCCTCAGCTTGCCCGGGTCGACCAGTTTGTCGTGCCCATGAGTGCCCGCGGCCACCGCCTTGGCGAGCACATCTGCCTTCTGGACGTCCAACTTGCTCTGCATTCCCCACCGTCTCCACACGTGACGTCGGCGTCGCTCTCGCCGGACCGCACGACGTTGTGCGGTCACTCAGAGATTAGTCCACCTTTGTCACTGGTGTGGTGTCGGGACGGAGCTGTCATCGATTGTTGAGGCGCAAGGCAAGAGCCGGACATGCGAGGACTGCGCGGCGCGCATCCGACAGCTCACCGGCGGTGATTTCGCGGCCTCGCAGCACCGGGAATCCCCACTCGTCGAGCAGGATGTCGCCGGGCACAAGGCCTGCGCACAAGCCGTGCCCGTCGCACCTGGTCCAGTCGATCTCGAGCTTGTTCATCGGGTACCTCCGAGGACTCCGAGAACCGGTCGGCCGCATCCCCGACCGGCGAGGTGACGCTGTACGTCGTTGTCGAACACCTCGAGCGCGGACGTGAGGAATCTCGCAGTCCCGTCCGGGTGCGCACAAGCTCCCCGCCCCGGGACCAGACCGAGATGGCGGTGCGCGTCGTGCCAGCCCTGCGGATCGCCGACCGTCAACCGAGCGAAGTCGTCGACCAGAGCTGCCAGACCGAAGACACAAGGCCCGCACTGGCCGGCTGACTGACTGGACAGCCACTGGGTGACACGGGTGATCTCACCGAGCGGGCAGGTGTCGGACCCGAGCGCCAGGATGATGCCGGCGGACACCTCCGGTCGCTGCAGCGTCACGCCCTCGGTCTGTGACAGCCAGCGGCCGTGGTAGCCGCCCAGCAGTACGGGTCCGGCTTGCGCACCGGCGTACTGCAGGACTGTGTCGAGTGGGACACCGGTCGGTGTCTCGATCACACCGGGCCGCCGTACGGCGCCGTCGATCGTCAGCAGCTGCGTGCCGGGCTCACTGATCAGTCCGGTGCTGCTGAACCCACGGGACCCGAGCCGCGCGAGTACGGCGAGTTGGGCGAAGGTCTCGACGTTGGACAGGAACGTCGGTCGCCGGTGGTACCCCTTGCGGGTCGGCAGGACCCTGCGACCAGGCGGTACCGCGTTGCCGCCCTCCAGCACGCTCAGCACCGCACGAGCCTCCCCCGCGACGAACCGACCCGGCGTCTCCTGTACTTCGATGGCGAGCCGGTCGTCCCGCTCCATCAGCGCCTCACGGATGGAGATGGCGGCTCTGGCGTCATGTACGGCGATCAGCACATGCGGCGCTCCCAATGCATGCGCCAGTCCGACTGCGCCGTCCAAGACGAGGTGTGGTGACTGGGCGAGGAGCAAGCGGTCCTTACGGCTCACCGGCTCGCTCTCTGAGCCGTTGACCACGACAGCTTCCACTCCGCGAGCTGGGAGGTCCTGCAGCTTCAGTGCGACCGGGAACGCCGCTCCACCACGTCCTCTGAGTCCCACCGCTTCACACAGCTTGGTGTACTGGTCGCGAGTCAACACGGGCAGGCTGCCGTGAGTCAGCAGGTGACGCTGCAGATCCAGGCGGCCCTGGTCGAGTCCGGCGAGGACTCTGGCCTCACCGATGACCCGGGTGTCGTCGACGGTGATCATTGCGTCCTCCAGGCACGGGTGAGTTTCGGGGCGGCGTTGAGGCGGTACACACCCGCAGTGGCGACTGCAGCCAGGCAGCCGATGGTGATCGCGAGCATCCACGGCGTACTGCGGTCTGTGCCGGCGAGCAGCGCGTGCCCGATAGCCAGCAGCCAACCGGCCGACGCGGCGATGTGGAGCTTTCGCCAGTACTTCGTGAACGTCGCGGACGCGGCCAACCGACCACGGGACGCGCCGACGAGGGACGCCAGTACGAGGCTGTACAGAGCCAGTCCGCCGACCGCCATCGCGAACGGCCTGTAGCCAGCGCCGAACGGCCAGACCAGCACGGTCGGACTGATCGCCACGTAGCTGTCTGCGATCACAGCGACCACATGGGTTGTCAGCAGCACCAGTCCGGTCACCGCGGCCGAGCGGTGCACGTACTGCAGCCAGAACCGGCGCTCCGGTCGACGGACGTTCGGCATGACCATGCCGAGCACTGCCGACAGCGTGAACATGACCATGGTGACCACACCGGCAGCGCGGGCCAGGTACCACAGCGTCATCAGGCAGCCCTGCTTGCAGTCGGCCAGCCCGACAACTCGGTGACCTCCCCGTCCTCAGCGACCAGCCGCGACGGGTGACCAGCCAGCTTCAGTCGACCGAGCGCGGCGTCCCCGGTGGCCACAAGCGCAGTACTGAAGGTGTTCGCCCGTACTGCGGTCGGAGCCCAGACGGATGCCGTCCTGTACGGGCCAGCCGCGGGCAGTCCGGTGCGGGGGTCGATGACGTGGTGGTTGTAGCCGGTTGGGGTCTGCCAACGCCGTACCGTCCGGGTCGACGTGGTGAGACCGCCGTGGGCGAGCGTGACGAGGACGCCCTCCTCGCCGGCGCGCTCGGCGACAGTGATTACCCACGGCTCAGCCGGCGTACCAGCAGCTCTGAGGTCACCGCCGATCTCTACAAGGACGGCGCAGCCGTAGCGCTTGCTGATGACGTTCGCGGCACGGTCCGCGGTCCAGGCCTTGGCCGTCGCGCCCAGGTCGAGCGCGCAGTCCGTGGGTACGCCGAGCAGGGCGAGCTTGCGGTTGAGGCGAACCTCCTGCCAGCCCGCGACCGGCTTCGGGCCGACGGGTGCCTGCGGGAAGCGGCGTCGTACCGTCTCGATGTCGGCGTCGTACCCGGCCGCGATCACCGCCGGGCCGACGGTCGGGTCCACCGCGCCGCCGCTCATCTGGGCCGCGACGAGGCTGACGTCGACCAGGTCGACGAGCAGACGGGAGACCGGTACGAGCGCGCCGGCGCGACTGTTCACGGCGGACAGCTCGGAGTCCGGGCGGAAGCGGCTGGCGGCCTTGTCGACGCGGTCCATCAGCGTCTTGAGCTCGCCGCAGGCCGCGCCCAGTACGGCGGGGTCGTCGACGGTCAGCCGGACCGTACAACTCCACGCGGTCCAGGTCCGGGAGGCGGTCATGACCCGTTGCTCCCACCTTGCGAGGTCGAGCCGGAGCTGGACGAGCCGAGCCCGCTCGAGCTGGAGTTACCGCTGTCGTCGGAGCTGCTCGGGTTCGAGTCGTCCGAGCTGCTCGAGGTGGCCGTCGTACCGCTGTTGCTCGTCCTGTCGCTGTTCTTGGACGACACGACCGCGACCGAGATCCCGGTCGCGCCGACACCGAGGACGGCGGTGGCTATCGCGGCTGCGGACGCCCGGTGCAACCAGCGCCGGCGAATGGACTGGGACTTGTCTGTGCTGACCATGCCCCAAGCCTCGGTCGAGGCCCCTCAGCCGCACTCCAAGAGAAGATCAAGCCACCGTCAAGTCTTGCTGAAAGCTCTCTGAGAGGGCCTCTCAGGACCGGTCCGCCAGCGGGCAGTCGGTGTCGCAATGCTTGCCGATCGTCGCGACCACCTCGTCGGACACCTCGCCGAGGACCGTCATCCGGTCGGGGCCGAACACGTCCACGAAGAACTCCCGGACGCGGGCCGCGTGCGCCGGCGCGCACTCCTTGATCGCAGCCAGCCCCGCTTCGGTGATGGCGATCTCCGGGTAGCGGGACTCGCACGCCTCCTTGCGGATCAGGCCGCGCTTCTCCATCCGGGTCAGGTGGTGCGACAGCCGGCTCTTCTCCCACTGCGTCGACCGGCTCAGCTCGAACGCCCGCATCCGGCCGGACTCCGACTCGGACAGGTTGACCAGGATCTCGAAGTCCGACTTGGACAGGCCGAAGTCCCGCTGGAGGTGCCGCTCGAGGTGCGTCTCCAGTGTCCGGGTCATCAGCAGGTAGCTGCGCCACGCCTTCTGCTCGTCGTCGTCGAGCCACGGTCCCTTGCTCACGGAACCATCCTACCGGGCCGGGTTGACACATCAACCCAACGAGCTACGATCGGTCGAGTTGACACATCAACCTAACTCTTGGGAGTGACTGGATATGACCAAGCTGATCGCTGTCGTCGGCGCCACCGGGAACCAGGGCGGCGGTCTGGTCCGCGCGATCCTGGCCGACACCTCCGGCGAGTACGCCGTCCGTGCCCTGACCCGGAACCCGGACTCGGCGAAGGGCAAGGCACTCGCCGCCGCGGGCGCCGAGGTGGTCGCGGCCGACCTCGACGACGAGGCGAGCATGCGGGCCGCGTTCGACGGCGCGTACGGCGCCTTCGTGGTGACGGACTACTGGGTCCAGCGGACCGACGAGGAAGAGGCCGCCCGGACCCGCGCCGAGATGGAGCTCGACCAGGCCGAGATCGCCGCCCGGGCCGCCCGCGACGCCGGCGTCGAGCACGTGGTCTGGTCGACGCTCGAGGACACCAGGACGTTCTTCGCCGGGCGCGACGACGTACCGAGCCTGGAGGACGGCCGCTACAAGGTCCCGCACTTCGACGCGAAGGGCGAGGCCGACGAGATCTTCACGAAGTACGGCGTACCGACGACGTTCCTGCGGACCACGTTCTACTTCGACGCGTTCATCAACGGCATGCCACCCACGCGCAACGCCGACGGCAAGCTGACCATCACCCTCCCGATGGCCGACCGCCCGCTGGCCGGCGTCGCCTCCGAGGACATCGGCCGCACCGCCTTCGCCATCCTCAAGCACCCCGACCTGATCGGCGAAACCATCAGCATCGCCGGCGACCACCTCACCGTCGAGCAGTACGCCGCCGCACTGAGCGAAGCCTTAGGCGAAGAGGTCCTCTTCCACACCCCCACCTGGGAAGAGTTCCGCGAATACCCCTTCCCGATGGCCGTGGAGATGTCCAACATGTTCCAGTTCTACGCCGAAGACCACCAACGCTTCACCGGCGACCGCGACGTAGCCAAGATCCGCGAACTCAACCCCCAACTGGAGTCCTTCGCCGACTGGCTCGACAACCACCGCGAACAACTCAAAGCCTCACAAAACTGACGATTCCACGCCTCGCCCCGGCGGCCGACCTCCCCCAGCCGACCGCCGTGCCCGTCACCCCGACGACACTCATCAGGCAGCGAGATCACCCAACGTTTCGCACCACTTCACGGAGCAGTGGCGGAGCAGTGACGGAGCAGTGACGGAGCGGTGACGGAGCAGAGTGTGATGTCTCAGGACATGGGGTGACAGTTCTGTATCAGGACATCGGTGACAGTTGATGTCTCAGGACTTCGGTGACGGTTGGGGTTTGTTGGTGTGTGGTCCGGGTGGTCTGGCGTTGCCGACGTAGGTGGTGCCGGGTGTGGGTCGGATGTGTTCGATGAGGATCTCGCCTTCGAGGTTGGTGACGGTGATCGTGTCGCCGGGTTTGTCGCCGTTGGTGATGACGAGGACTTGTTGGAAGCCGTACTGGGCGCCGACCAGGTATTGGACCTTGTTGAGGTAGAGCGCGCCGGCGCTGGACAGCTTCTTGATGACGGTGTCGGAGGGCAGGTCGGCTGGGACGGGTGCGGGCCTGGGGTGGTGGGTGCGGGGCCGATGGATGCGGGAGCGGGCGATCTGCTCACGGCTGGGGCGGGGTGCCTCGGCTTTCGCGGTGGCTTGCCAGGCGGTCAGGGGTGTGATGCGGCCGGGCAGTCCTTGGTGGGGGCGCTGGGTGTTGTAGATGTGGTCGAAGGCGTCGACTTGGGTCTGCAACTCGACCAGTGTTTGGGCGAGTGGTTGTTTGTCGAGGTAGCGGAACAGGGTTTGGTGGAAGCGTTCGTTCTTGCCCTGGGTGGTCGGTTTGTAGGGCTTGCCGGTGATCGGCTCGACGCCCAGGGCCATGACGTGGACGACGAGTTGGCCCAGGAGTCCACGGCGTGACGGGTTGAGCGCGGTTCCGTTGTCGGACAGCAGGCGTTGCGGCACACCGTGGGCGGTTACGGCCTTGTCGAACACCACGATCGCGGCCTCGGAGGTCTCGCCCCACGCGACGTGGGAGGCGAGCGCGTAGCGGGAGTGGTCGTCGATGAGCTGGAAGATCACGCACTTGCGGCCACGGGCGAGCACGTACTCGGTGGCGTCCAGTTGCCCGCAGGCGTTCGGGGCCGGATACACGAACCGTCGCCATGCCGCTCTCGGCTTCTTCCTCGGTTCCAGCCGCGCCACCCCGGCCGCGCGGAAGATCCTGGCCAGCGACGCGACCGAGGGCACCACCTCCAGGCCCATCGCACGCATCTTGTCGTGCACGCTGATCGGGCCGTGGTCCAGCCCGGAGGATTCCAGTGCCGCACGGACACCGATGGCCTGCTCCTTGACCTCGTCACTGAGCCTGGCCGGGCTGGTCTTCGGTCGCCGGCTGCGGGGCTCAAGGGCCGCGGCCGCACCATCGACACGGGCCCTGGCACGGATCGCATAGAACGTCTTGCGGGAGATCTGATGCTCGGCGCAGAACGCCGTCACCGCCCCGCGCGGCGCACCATCGGGCCACAGGACAATCGCAAGACGGACACGAGGATCAACAGGCTCATAAGCGCTCGACACCGCTCAAAGAAGCCAGAAGTGTCACCACCAAGCACCCCAGATGTGTCACCAACGTCCTGACACAGAACCGTCACCGATGTCCTGAGACATGACAGGAGCCAGGCATCGTGAGCAGAACATATGTTCGAAGACGCGGTACTCTGAAGCCATGCTCGGTTCGGGGGCCTTCACCCTGTAATCCCTGTTTCGGCGCCGTCTCGGTGCCGTTGTACTGCCTGCTGCCCGGCGCGTCGACCGAGTCGCTCCCGACCTGGATCCGTCAGTGACCCGCGCAGGTGCGCCCCGGATCGGCAGTTAACTGGCAGGGACGGGAGTTGATGAGCCGGGAGTAGCCGCGGGCGCGGCGTCCTGATCGCGGCAGATGCGGACGTTGGCGTGAGTGGATGTAGGCGTGAAAAACTCGCGGCCATGGCTGACCTCACACCCCAGCAGCGCGAGTCGTTCGAACGCTTCAAGGTGTGGAAGCACAGACCCAAGTCGAAGGCGACCGACGACGCGAGCGTGCCGTCCCCGCAGGAGGTCTTCGCGGAGATGATGAAGGCAACGTTCGGTCCGCTGCTTCGCGGCCAGGGTCTGCGTGGCTCCGGAGGCCGATTTGAGCTGCCGTCCGATCACTATTGGGCTCTACTCGGTTTTCAGAAGTCGGCATACAGCGACGGCCAAGAGGTCCAGTTCACTGTGAACCTTTCCGTGATCCGCCGTGACGTGTGGGCTGAGCGCGCGGCTGAGTCGTCGTCGCTGGGGGAGCGGCCGAAGCCCACGGTTGTCTACGGATCGTGGGCTACCCAGGCGCGGCTCGGGGTGCTAACGCCGGAAGGCAGCGACAAGTGGTGGCGCATTGTCCGCGGCGTTGACCCAGGTCCAGTGGCCGAGGACGTGGGCTCGGACCTGCTGAAGTACGGCCTGCCGTGGCTGCGCGAACGGATATCTACCTAGCCCGCCCATCGGCCTGAGCGCGCACCGACGTCAGGTGCCACGGACTGCGGCGACGTAGCGGGCGTAGGCAGCGGCAGAGTCGACGGTGTGCCGCTCGATGGTCGCTGGGGAGTAGCCGAGCGCCTCGGCGATGATCGCGACCGGTGCGAGCCTGGTCAGCTCGTGGAGCGTTCCGAGCCGCGCGGCACGTGTGCTAAATACGCCGCGGAGTCGCGTCCGGAGGTGTCCGGGGTCGATGTGGCGGCCGGGAGAGTAGCCCCGGAATACCCAGCTGCTGTTGGGGTGCGCGGCGGTCAGGTCGTTGCCTGGCGTCGCGGCCATTTCGCGCCATGGTCTGTCGAGCGGGTCCGGCAGTACGATCTCGATCGCACCGACGCGGACGGCGACCAGGTCTTCGGTGACGTCGACGTCGTCCCAGGTGAGTCCGACGACATCCTCGATCTGCTGCCCGAAGACGAGGACGAGAATCGCTGCAGCCCGATCCCGCGCAGTGAGTTCGTCGGTGTGGACGACACGGTTCACCGCCTGCTCCTGGTCGACCGCGCTCATCCGCGGGCTCGTTCCACGGCGATGCCGCTGGATCTTCAGATCTGGTCGGACCAGCCTGGTCTTGATCGCCCAGCCGAGGAACCGGTCTGCAACCAATCGCGTGGACGGTCCTGCGGCCTGCCAGGCATCGAGGTGTTGCTGCTCGAGTTCGCCGAGTTCGATGCCGTGATCGGTGAGCCAGTTCAGGAAGTCGATCGCGACGGTGACCGTCTGCTTGCTGCGCAGGAAGGTGCCTTGAGGAATCTCGTCCATCTGGTTCATTCGGCGTTGGTGCTGCCAGCGGATGTAGCGGCGGATCACGTCGCGGTTGACGGGATCTGTGAGCCGATCGAGTGCATCCCGGGACCACTCCTCATAGCGGGTTCGGTAGAGGTCCCGCTGGGGGAGCGCGCCGTGCTCGATGAGCAAGCCGCGGACGAACTCGCGCGTGCGTGAAGGCGGCAGGGCATCGACCGCCTCGTGCGTCACGGTCGGCGTAGCGGCAAGGGTCTGCAGGAACTGCGTCACATGCTTCTGGCGGATCCAGGTGAGACCGCTGTTGACACGCTTCATCGACTTCAGCGCGCTGGCCAGGGCCACGAGTTCGGGCGCGATGGATCCTGTCGACGGGTTCGTGAGCAGACGGTCGACTGTTGACGCAAGTGTGCAGGCCCAGCAGTGTCCGCCGGCATACAACTCTTCCTCAGCACCGCAGGATCCGCAGTCGACGTTGAGTTTGACACCTGAACATTGTCGGCACGCCGGCTCGCTATCGATCAGCCCTGGGAGGACGCCTTCATGCCCGCACCGGCACGTGCCGCGGGTCCTCTTGGCCTGTTGGTAGCAGTACCCGCAGATGCCGCCGTCGGGCCAGTTGGCGACGATCTGGTGATGCTGGCCGCAGCGGCTGCATGGGACTGGCCAGCAGACGGGGTCCTGTGGCTTGCGTGGCCTACTCATCCTCGTCCGGTGGCACCAGGCGCACGCGGTGTGCAATCGGATCGCCCGGTCGCACCCCGATGTCCTCGCTGCGCTTAGGAGCATGTGCTGTCGCGGCCGCGCGCATCTCGACGAAGGGCTCGAACAGGTCGCTGGGTGTGCAGTCCAAGATGTCGCACAAGGCAGCGAAGGTCCGCGCTGGAATTCGTTCCGGAGTACCGGTGACGAGGCGGTAGACCTGACTCTCAGACAGGTTGATCCCTCGGGCCTTGAGGGGCGGCATCAGCTCGGTGGTCTTCCACAGATTCCGCTGAGCCATGACCGTGCGTAGGTTCCAGTTGAAGCCGATGCGGCGCTGTTCAGCCATCGGTGCCCTCCTCGGGCTTGGCGATACGACGGGCGATCATCTGCTGAACGGCCTTCTGCTTGAAGTCGGAGGAGACCGAGGTGTAGAGGCTGGTCGTCGAGGCGTAGGAGTGTCCGACCTGGGTCTGGACGAAGGTTGGGTCGTAGCCGGCCTCGATGAGGTGGGTGACGTAGGAGTGTCGAAGGCAGTGCAGGCCCAGTTCCTTCGGGAGTCCGACGGCATCGCGTGCGGCTGCGAACGAGTCGCCGAAGGTGCCCAAGGTGACGCGGTCACGGCGTTCGCTCGGCCACAGCGCTGCGGAGCGATCCGCGGTCGTGAAGCGATCGCGCCGCCGAAGGTGCCCAAGGTGACGCGGTCACGGCGTTCGCTCGGCCACAGCGCTGCGGAGCGATCCGCGGTCGTGAAGCGATCGCGCCGCCCCGGTGAGGTCCAGGTCTGCAGCATCGGCACGACCCAGTCGAACTCGGGAACCGTCAGCACGGTGCGACGCCGGGGCCCGGATCCTGCGGTGCCCTTGGCCCATCGGACGGTGACGGCGCCGAACATGCCGTACTCGGGCACGTGTGGGTTGGGGCCGAAGTCGTGCAACTCCAGCATGGTCAGCTCGCGTCGGCGGAGTCCGTAGGCATAGCAAGACTTGAAGGCGATCGAGCCGCGGTAGATCGGGAGCCAGCGCTTGGAACCGGCCGCATGCTCGCGATCGACGAGATCGTCCAGATAGTCGAACAGCCGCTGGAGCTCCTTCTTTGTGAACGCACGACGTCCAGCCGGGACCGCGTCGTCGGTGGAGTGCTTGGGCGTATTCCAGTCAAAGCAGATCTGTGACGGGACGTCATCGAAAGTCCGCTCGCAGAACTCGGTCCAGCCGTATCCCGGGTGCGTGAGGTAGGAGCAGAACATCGCGACCGAGTTGCTGTCGGACCGCAGGGTCGTGAGACTGATCGACTTCTCACCGGAGCGCCGCTCGGCGAGGAAGTCCTCGATGTCCGCAGGCCGCCACCGCCAGGGAAACTCACCAGCGAACTGCTGGAACCGACGCACCAAGCGGCAGCGGTTCTCGATCGTCGCAGTGGTCAGTCCGCGGGCGAGCATCTGCGCCCGCCAGCCATCCAGCATGGCGTCGAACACACGCTCGTCGGCACGGAACAGCCCACGGTCGGGTCGCTCAGCAGCCTCGGAACGAACCCCGGAACACTGCCGTCCATCACACCTCGCTGCCGTGGAATCGTGCATTAGATGCACGAAACCTACGGTCATCTGCGCGAACGCCGCCAACAACACGCCGAATGACCGAGCCAGTCATCTGCACGAAGCGGTTGCGACCTGCGCAAACGGTCTCAACACTCCGAGACGGGAGTGCCTGCATCTAATGCAACTCCCGTGCTTTCCTGTCTGATAACAGGCCTTATCTCAGGCACAAAACACCCGTTTGCTCATTACGTCTGAGTGTGGCCGTCTACGGGCGACGGAGACCCGCAGCGATGAGCCGAACGATCACCACCGTTGGGCCTGGACGAGTGTCGCCCTGAACGCCTGAACCACTTCTTCGACTTCATCCGTACCTTGTCCGAGCAGAGTTGCCCATGGCCAGTCGGGGCCACTGCGCTCGGCGGCCTGACGGAAGTTGATCTCGCCTCGAGGAACCTTGTCCCGCCACGCCTCCTCGCCGATGAACTCGCCGACCATTCTCAGGCGGCCAGCGAGTCGGTAGCCCGCAAGAGAAATTCGGTACTCGACGGCATCGAAAACCTCCGTGTACTGCTCCTCACCGCGCACGACGGTCTTGGAGAGCTCCCTGAGATCTGCCCGAACCAGGTGGCTCGCCGGATGCATCCATCTTGTTCCGTCCCAGCGGGCTAGCGAGTTGACCGCATCGTCGTCGAGGACGCGGTTGAAGCTGAGAACCACGGCGGCCGGCTTGTCTTCTGGGGCACCGTGCGGAGATCGCCAGGTGGGTTCCGTCAGCAGCCGCACAAACAATCGCTCCCGCTTGCGCCGCACGGCGGCGAGACCCATTGTCGAGAGCGCAAGGAGGGCAGGGTAGTGCTGTGCGCTCCACGAGGCGGGATTGAACTGCTGCGGAAACACCCGAGCATCAAGTAGGCGCTGCAGCACATCGATCCACAGATCGGAGTGCACATCTCCCTCGTCGAACCAAACCCCCTGCAGCAACAGCGGGAGTAGCGGTTGCACGCTCGTCCTGTGGGCGGCATACACCTGGTCGAAGGGAACCTCGCCTAGAGGACTGGAGGCGATCTCATCGACGACGAGTTCGACGGCGTCCATCACAAGATCGTGTAGGTCGATGCGGCGAAGCGGGTCCGGAAGGTAGCGCTTAAGACGGGAGACCGCGATCGCGGTGGTGAGCGGGGGTTCAGTCAGTCGATCGAGAGCCTCGACGCGTTCCAGAACGCCAGTGAACAGCTCGTCAGCGGTCATCGCCTCGACAACCACGCCACTGTGCTGGGCCAACAGCTCGCGCGCCTTGTGGCCGCCGCTGCTGACGCGGTCCCAGTACAACGGGTACCGCCGGGAGCGTCGACCTTCCACTGCTTTCACCAGTGCGCGATCCCAGTCTGCAGACCAGCCACTGATGACGAGGCCGTACTCGTCGAACACCTGGTGGAGCAAGGTGACTAGGTCGTCCGGGTAGTCAGTGAGCTCGCCGGCGGTGTTGCGCATGTCTTGGTCGTGGTAATCGCCGTGCACCTTGATCACGGTCGCTTTTGCATGTGGGAGCGGCGTCATCGCCGGGATCTGGTCGGCGCGATGGATGACCTGAGGTGAGACGCCGGCCACTTCGAGCGCCTGTTCCATCAGTCGGTCAAAGTTGGTGGTGATGACGACCCGCACGGTTCCGCGGCGTACCAACGCCGCGATCGCTCTGTGCGCCGATGTGGGGATCTTCCTTCCCTCGGCGATTTCCTCGTCACTGGCCTCGAAGTACGCCCGCAGCGTCCCTTGGCGAGCTGGCCCCGTAGGCGCGAGTTGTTCCAGTAGGTTCGAGTAGTCCAGGGAGGCACCGTCGCCGAACTGCGCCCACCACTGCTCGGGCTCGGCCGCGGCCAACGCGATTCCTTCGGTGTCGTCTGGGTCCCTGGCGATTGCCGCTTTCCGAACCAGGTCTGTCATCACTCCCCACCCGGTGGGGATTCCCGCCCCCGTTGAGACACCTGATCCGAGCAGTACCGCGTAGACACCTGGCTGGGCGTGCATGCCGGTCGCCAACATTGTCATCGCGTCCAGCCCGTTCGACTTCTCCCCCACCCATCTCCCCCTTTGAGTCATTGCCCGACCGGACATGTTCCGATTGCGGAGAAACGAAGTGTAGAGCTGAGCCACACGCTGCGGGGGTGTTGAGAATCGATCGTTTTTGAGATCCATCGAGAGCGACGACCCGGCACATCGACGGCCAAGTCGTTCAGGTCGACCTCCTCATCGCCTTGGACCCGTGGGCTGAACTCGTCGCACCAGCGGCATCGGCGCTTTCACCCCCCCGTGACGGCTCGGCGTCATGACCGACGGCCCCGGAGGTGTTATCCGGTTTGAACTGTTAGTCCATCGAATGGGTCGTTTATGGCTGACTGCGCGTAGACCGAGTACCACGCGGAATAGCATGGCCCGGGGTTGCCGCAGGACCATCCGGGATGTGCGGGAGCCTCGAGGGCAAGCGTTCCGATGGGCGAGAGATATCCCTTGGAGACGAAGCCGAAGACGTGATAGCCGCCGTTATACGAGGCAACTACAGGGCTGCCGGAGTCACCCTGGATCACGGCACCGTTAACCGAGTTATATGTATCGGGTTCTGAGATGAACCCCGGACCGAGCGTGTCACCAGTGACACTGTCTGTCCAATGCGCATACTGGCCGGTGACTTTCCGAGCCGACACGCCGGTGCCGGTAACACCTCCGCTGGCGACAACTGGCTGGAGGTCCTGCGGGAAGTAGATGCCAACGCCGCCGACGTTATTCGACTGGTCGGTGTTCCAGGGGCCGTACCAGATTTCGCCGAGGCTATTCGTTTCGATGAGCGCGATGTCGCGGGGGATGGAGATGTGTGCGTCTGTTGGGGCGCCCAAGACCGCGCTTGGTTGCGTGCCGATGGTGTCGTAGGTCACCCATGTGCCTTTGGTGGCGGCGGCGGAAACGCAGTGGGCTGCGGTGGTCATGTACTCGTGAGGGCCGGCGACGAGCGCGATGCCGGTCGAGCAGTAGGAACCGGACAGTGACCGGACGCGGATCAGGCCGCCGCCGTAGAACTGCGGCCGGTCCGCCGGGCGAACGGGGTTAGGAAACGAGATGTCGGCTCGCGTTGGAAGAGATGTTCCGCTGAGCATCTCGCCGGTCTCGACTCCGGCGTACTCGATCGGCACGCTGGTTTTTGTTCTCAGCGTGGTCACAGTGTTCGATGGCGCGTTCGGCTTCGTTCGGACCATGAGGGCCGAGTAGTCAGATTTTGCCCAGGTGGACGCCAGATTTGGATCGGTTTCCAAGAGCGATTCGCCGAGGTCGCTGAGTTCTGGTCCGGAGTATGCCGCCGAGCGGAAGGTGACCGGAACAGGTTGGCTTGCGGCTAGAGTTTGAAGCCCAGGAGGGACAGTGCCCTTCCAGTAAACGACGAGGCCCTTTCCGTCGTCGCTGGGTGCGACACTCGCCATATTTCTCGACGGATGCTGCGACGTCCAGTCCGCCAAATCTTGTCCCGCTTTCTGCGCCGGCGTCTGCACCCACAAGGCAGAAGGTCCCGGACGTTTGGGTTCTCCACCGAGTACGACCGGGCCGGACGCGCTGGCCACCGAGGCGCTTGCGATGCTGATTGCAATCGCTGCGGCGGCGACAAGCATCCTCTTTAGTTCGAACATCTTCCCCACCCCCGACAGGGAACATACTGCGACCTATCCTGGCAGGGAAGGAGTAAGGAGTTGCAGCTTCATGCAAGATCGTGGGTGATCGGTATGCCATCTCGGGAGCAGGCCAACACGGAAGCGGATCGGCGGATCGTCGGAGACTGGATCAGCGCGAATCGCCAGGCGCACGCACGACTGACCGAAGTCGAAGACCCCGACGAGCCCGGCCGTGTCGTCCTTGTCGTCAACGTCCCGGATCGCGATGAGATGATTCGCGCCCGCGAGGAACTGGCCGACCTGATGCGATGCCCCGAGCAACTGCGTGTACGCCGCTGGAAACCATCACGAGCCGAGATCGACAGCGTCCAGGCCTGGGTCTGGAACACCAATCGCCCTCATCTTGGCCGTGATACTCAAGTAGTCGCGACCTGGATAGATGTGTGGTCAGGGCTCTTGTCGATCAGCCTGAACCGGATCGATCGGAAGTACGCAGACGAACTCGAAGCCGCTACCGACGGCCTGGCCTTTGTCCGGCCCGAGCCGGATACCGGAACCATGCTTGGGCCACGCGACGCCTAGCCCCGCGGCCGTAGCCCGGCGTCAAGTCAGCACGTAAGTGCCCGACTAAGGGGTCGGTGTTGAGAATCGATCGGTTCTCGCCGCAGTCGGCAACAACGTTGGTCGATGAACGCCGCTAGCCGATCTGATGCTGGCGTCCTTGGGCCGGACTTCAACGAAGGCGATGCGCGGGTCCTCCTAGTTCGCCGCCTCGAACGCTTCTCGGACATGTGCTGGCACTCGGCCGCGGTCGTTTACCTCGTAGCCGTTCGCCCGAGCCCACTCCTTGACAGTGCGGGCGTCTGCACCAATCACGCTGCGCGTGACTCGCCGCCCGCGCTTCGTCCTGATCGCTCGGCCAGCCTCGACATAAGGCGCCAGCACAGCGCGCAACGCCGTGGCGTTTCGCGTGCGCAAGTCGATCTCGTAGGTCGTACCGTCGAGCGCGAAGAGCACGGTCTCACCCTTGCCACGGGGGATATCACCGCCGTCGAGATCGTCGGCCAGCTGAATCTCTACTCGTTGGACCATGCGGTCATCTCCCTTGAACTAGCTGCAGGTGTAGACAGCATCGTTCAGCGCTCCACGTGGCCGCCGCTAACCCGCCGATTGCGACCGGACTCAACCGCGATGGGGTACCTCTCGCGGTACTCCTCGAGGTGGTTCTAGCTGCCGGCGGCTACCGAGAGAATCGTGAGGGGACCGGCGGGGAGGACGCCTTGTTCCCGCACGTTCGATAGGACCGCCTCGGCACAACGCTCGACCTCGGCCTTCGTGTCGGCGTGGATCTCGAGGTAGGCGGTGGCCGGTCCTTGCGGCGCGTCAAGCAGGCCGGCGCCGGTGACAATGGTGTCATTCCGTCATGGGGACTCCTTGCCGCCGGCCTTGTTGGGATGGTTGCGGGCTTCGTGGCCGTGCTCGGTGCCACGAAGATTGAGCGAGATGCGAAGTTGCAGAACTAGGCGTCGACAAACGATCGATTCTCAACACCCGCCGTAAGTTTCGAGCTCGGCGCGGACGCGGTGTCACACCTGCCCGTTCACCGGCGGCGAAGAGTTCGAGGTCGGCTGCCCGGGATCAGCGCGCTGCAGGAGGAGTACGACGTACCGAGCGCCGGCACGATCCGGCAGGCGCAGGAGATCCTCGTGCATGAAGGACTGATCCGCACCGAGCAGGGCTCGGGGGCGTGGGTCGTCGCGCTGGCGCCGAAGACCGATATCATGGCCGAGCTGCTTGAGCTCCGAGCTCGAATCGACCGCGTCATCGCGGCGTACGCCCGCGAGTCTGCATGACCACACCGCCCAGCTCGCGGACTGGAGCGCTCCGTTCACCTGATGACTTAGGCAGCGCCACCCTGTATTTCGTTCTCGAGATCGCGATCCCTTGTACACGGCGTACCGATCCGAGCGCGTCAGAATAGATCCAAGGGGTGCCACTATGTCGAGGGAATCCGAGAGTGCGGCAATCAAAGCCGCATGGATCACGGGTGGACTCGGGCTCATCGGGACGATAGCCGCCTTGATCGCCGGAAACCTGGGCCTCGGCGCCGGCGTACTGCCGAGCAAGCCCGCCGCCACGGACCGGGTCACGACCACAGTCACGGTGCCGGCCTCTCCCGGCATCGACTCGACGACTCCGACCGGCAGCGCCTCGTCCGGCGTTGCGCCGGAGGTGATGCACGCCGGGAACCTCGACCTGGCGCTCAACGCACAGGCCGATCTCGACAGCCCGCCGAGCGACGCGACGTGGCGAGTGGTCTCCCTGCCCCAGGGCGCGTCGGCCGACATCCAGTGGCAGGGCGGGGGACTGATCATCGGCGACGACGCACAAGGCTTCGTCAGCGGCACGAAGAGGCCCGACTGCCGGACCTCGTCAGGCTATGGAACGAGTCTCCTGGACCTGCAGAGCAAGCCTCTCGGAACGTTCCTGTGCATCTATACCAACGAGAAGCACTACTCGCTGCTGAAGTTGACGAGGTACAGGGGGAACGACGGCGCTTCGTTCGAGGTGACGACGTACAACTGATCCGGTCGCGAGGGTCCTTCGCGTGGCTGCCAGGGCAGCGCTGCTGCGAGAGAACCCCGCACCGCGACCACACGCTGCATCCCGGCCGAGCTGCGTAGTACGGCGGGGGCGTACTCCTGCACGGTGGTTGCGTTGCCGAGGCTCGGCGCGCCGGTGGCCACGCCCTCGAAGTGCCGCCACGATGGAAGATCTGGTCCCTCGTCCGCATGGCCGCCGCGCAACAGAAGGTACGGCGAATGCTCACCAAGATCGGGGACGAATCCGCACCTTCATCGACGCCGACCGAACTTGCCAGCCGACCGAACCAACGACCCAACTGACCCGCAATCGGGACCAGTCACGGCGACGCCGGCGGCCCGAGTGCGATTTGCCAGCTAGGCGGGCAGTATGTCGTACTCCTGGCCGTCATCGCCCTCGACGCGGATCCAGCGAGCGCGGGCCGCGGTCACGACGCCCTGGATCCCGGGTCGGCCCGGCCAGGCATTTGCGCGTCCCTACGCTCGACGATCCGCCCGCGACGGAGTGGGTCCAGCGGAACTCAGCGCGCTGGATCTGAGCGTCGAAGCGACCGATGTTGGGTACGCTGCCCGCGATCTGCATGTCTTTCCCGGGCCCGTGCATGTCGTGCGGACTCGCAGGACTGGACCCTGCCGACGCCAGGCAATCACGTTCCGGCCAAGCGCCGCCGCTGCCAGCGCGGCGCTTCCCATCGCGGTGCCCCTTGCCACCCAATCTGCGCCCACGACGCTTGCCTCTCGCTCGTCCGGAGGATGGGACTCTACTGGCGCGCCTACACTGGAGACTGGACGACGGGCGCGACCTCACGAACAGGGTCCGCTGGGAGGACAGCCACGGCCATGCCTTCTGCTCACTGGCTGAGCTGGAGGTCTGGGAGAGCGGTCAGCCGTACCAGCTCAAGCTGCCGGTCACACCCGAGATGAACTGGTGGCCGGCGAGCGCTCCGGCTGCCCGACGCGCCGGGCACCGCGGGGCACCCAAATCGGGTGCCCCGGACTCCGGTCAATGCCCCGACTGTGGCGTGCCGAGGAGGAGGACATTGCCGTCGTCCTGCACCACAAGGCGATCGGGGGTGATCCGGGGGTACTGTTCGGGCCTGACCCACTGCTCTGCCATCCCAGGGCCGTAGATCACTAGTCGCCCCGTGTTGAGAGGGCTGAGGGGATCGGCAGAGGTGTCAAATGTGCACACACCAGGAAGCTGCCCGCCGGTCTGCGACGACCAGATCACAGCGTTCCCTGGGCCCCAGAGGACGAGGTTTCCGTCGCCCTGATACGAGAGCACGTACTTCCCGTTTGGCGATGTCAGCGTGTCACCGGGGTACAGAGCCTGCCCCGGCTGCATCACATCACCCTCGGCCTTTGGATATTGCACGATCTCGGTGTGGCTGGTCCATAGGTCAGGCATGGTGTATCCCTCCTCCGGTTTCGGCCAGCGCGACTTTCGCGCTTCCGATCAGGAGCCGAGGACCCCCAGCCCACGCCCCAGGCTGCTCCCTCACTTCTTTGGATGCGAGAAACCGCGCAAAAGATACGGGTCAGTGCGAGTAACCCACCACTCTCAGGCCGAGTGGAGTCGCGGCTAGGTGTCAGCTGTCCAGGCGGGCAGGATCTGGTTGTAGGGCGCGGTAGAGGGTGGAGCGCCCGATGCCGAGGTGGCGGGCGATAGTGGTGATGGATTCGCCGCGAGCCTGGCGGGCGAAGGCGATGGCAAGGGTGTCGTCGTCGACGGCGGTGGGTCGGCCGCCGCGGCGGCCGTGGGCTTGGGCGGCGCGCAGGCCGTCGAGGGTGCGTTCGCGGATGAGGTCGCGTTCCATTTCGGCGGCCATGGCGGCGACCATGAACAGCATCTTGTCGGCGATGGTGGCGCCGTTGGGTCGATGGGTGCCGGCGCAGATCCCGGTGAGGATGTGCAGGTTGATCCCCCGGGCGTGCAACTGATCCTCGAGGAGTACGAGTAGTTCTTTCATCGAGCGAGCGATCCGGTCGGGTTTGTAGACCACGAGGGTGTCGCCGGCCTGGAGCAGATCCATCGCGGCCATTAGCTTGGGACGCTCGCCGCGGGTGCTGGCTGTCTCGACAATGACTTCGCGGCAGTGAGCGGCGGCGAGCGCATCGAGCTGGGCTTGGTGGTCCTGGAGCCGGGTGGATACGCGGGCGTACCCGATGCGGACGGTGTTGTCGTAGACGTCGGCGGCGGTCATGGAGAGATCGTCTCGAAAACGATCCCGAAAGGGTCGGATCGACGCGCAGTTTCGGGACTAGTTTTTGGGACGGGTTTCAGGTGGCTCGAGGCTTTGTCGAGCGGTCGTCCCGAAAACGACCGATTTCGGGATGGTGTCCCGAGACGTCTCACATGAAGTCGTCGCCGAACGGAGCCAAGCCCGGCCAGCGGTATCGTGGCTGCCCTACCTGTGGTGATCGCCCTGGCTGCAGCCTGTGCTGCTCGACCGCCATGCTGGGCGCCGGCTCGCCATGGCTACCAGATGCAGGACCGAGCCACGCTGTGGCTCACCGGCCGAGGACGCAGCACCGAACGCTGGCTCCGCGGTTGACACCCTGGGTGACCCGAGTGGGTCACCCAGGGTGCCTGGCGTCGGTGCCATCGAGCTCGACGCCCGCGCCTGACGCCAAGAAAGCATGACAGCGAATACAGGAATGTTCGGCTGACTATCCGGTACTTATTCATCGCCTTTCAATATTTCCTTCGCCCGAATCTGCCGACGCGCGCGAACTCCAATTGCACCGCGAGGGTCTCGACACCATCTGGCTGCTATTCGATCCGGACCGGCCGGACGAGCTGCTCGAGCGGTGGGCATTGCGAACGCTGCCAACCCACCCAAGCCGCGTGATGCATTGTGATGGCCTGGGCATCCACACATCAGCATGTGCAGCATCTGCGGCACAACGATGATGCTCGGCAGCCTAATTGCGGGCGGTCACGCGAAGAATATGCCAACGGCGGTTGGATTGTGGCTCGCCGGTCACGGCTGGGTCCGCGGCGAAGATTACTGGATGCGTAGACAGCACCCAGGAAAGCCCGTCTGGAGTGACGATCTGGAAATCGCGAGCCTGCCATGACGCGTGCCCTGCAATCGGAAGGGTCATTCCATCAACTTGGCGTTTCAGATCAGATGCCAGGGTCGGCAACCGTGACGTCGTCGTCACAGTTGCCGCAACCCAGCATGCCGCTTGACCTTAGGACGATGTTTCGGTAATTGCGACCCTCAATCATCCCACGGTGACCGACCATGCTTTCTAAGATAGAGAGAGGAAGCGACGACTCCAGACAGCGCCATGATGACCACGACAACAAACGTGCTCCACGATATCAGTGGCTTTCTAAAAACTACCTGGAGAACGAGAGCGACGATCGCGAGACTAAGTGCGCCCACTACTCGAAAAACCGCGGCTTCAACGTGAGGCGACCGCTTGCCCGCCTTTGGCTCATTCACAACAATCACCATCCAAACCATCTGTCGGAGCCGTAGTAGGCGCCGATTGCTCCCCCATTGATCGCGCCCATATAACCCATATAGGTGCCCACAACTGCGGCCCCGGTTCCACACCCTTTTCGGAGGAGCCGTCCCCCGATGCAGCCGAAGAACTTCCCGGTCGCCTGGCCAGCAGCGTAGCCAGCGATGCTGCCTCGGACTCCACCTTTGAGGCGCCTCATCCACCATTTCCGGCTGGGCCACTTCTTTTTCTTCTTCTTTTTTGGCTTCGGGGGTGGTGAGTATGAACGACGCTCGTCCCAATGATGGTTCGATGCCCAGGTCTTTCCTTGCAGGGAGTTCCTCCATTTTTTCGCGCGGAGGCGCTTGGGTGTGTATTTGGGGTCGTCGTCATCGAACCGGCGTTTGCCGTCGAGGTCGAATCCGTTGATCGGGTCGCTTGGGTAGGTGTAGGCGTTGGCGTTGCCTCCGTCGACGGGGTCAACAGAGGTGAACAGGCCTGTGGTCGGATTGTAGAGTCTGACGCCCATGAGGATGAGGTCCGCGCCGCTGATCGCGCGCTGCTTAGCGCCCAGCCACTCGTAGTCAACGACACCGGTGTTGGCGGTCGAGTCGGTCGTGTTGCCGTACTCGTCGTAGTTGTTCCAGCCGCCGATCCCGCTGGCCGCGGCCCCGGCAGAGGGCAAGGTCACGGTGGTGACGATGTCGCCGTGAGGGTTCGCGAGGGTGAGGTCAGCTGCCGCGGATTGGTCGACTGTCAGCGCGAGGTCGTTTCCGATGAGCTCGGCGTAGCGCTGGGCGGTGGCACCCTGGGTAACCCAGGTCGGGTTGTCGCCGGCGTCGGTGTAGTGCCGGACGGTTTGGGTCGAACCCGACGTGTTGGTGACCGTCTCTGTGGACCGGCGGTCCAGCGCGTCGAGTGCGAACGTCGTCGTCGTGCCGGCCTGGCTGATGGACCGGGCGAGGTCGTTGTCGTAGTAGGAAAGTGCGACGTCGCCGGCCGCCGGTTGGGGCGCGTCTACCGCGGGCAGCGTGGTGGTGCGTCCCAGGGCATCGTAGGTGTAGCTGCCGGCTCCACCAGCGCCGGTGATCGGACGGTCTGCAGTGTCGAAGGCCCGACTGACCGGGCTGGCTCCGGCTGTGGTGCAGGAGCCGTCGGCCGCTGCAGGAGCGGTAGACCTCGTGAGGCGGTTGTCGTTGGCATCGAAGCCGTAGGTGCGGGTGATGCAGGGACTGACTGCGGGGTCGTTGAGGTCCGCTCCGGGCGCTGCTGCCGTGCGGTCGTTGACCTGCGTGAGGCGGCCAGCGTTGTCGTAGGTGTAGTGACGGTCGTAAGGAATGGCTCCACCAGCCGAGGTGGTGAAGGCGTTGCCGTCGGGGGTCCATTCGTGGGTGACCCGTCCGGAGACGTCGTTCTGGAGTGACCAGGACAGCCACGGCCCGTTCGGGTCGACGGTCGTGCTGCCGTCCGGGTTGGTAGTGGTGACCTGGCCGGTGTAACTCAGACCACCAGGTTCGCCGGTGTTGTCGAGGTTGGTGTTTTGAGTGATGCCTCCGGGGAGTTTCTGAGTGATGAGCGTCCCGTTGGGGTCGTAGGCGCCGGTGGAGGTCCAGGTGGAGCCTGTGGTGGTGACGTCGACCTTTGTCACGATGCCGCGGTGTTCGGTTTTGCCGTTGGCGTCGGTGCCGTCGTAGGTGTAGGACGTGGAGCCGTTCGCGTCCGTGACGGTCGCGACGTTGCCGGCGGAGTTGTAGACCGTGGTCGTGGCAGTCTCACCCGATGGCTGGTACGAGGTCTCGCGTCCCCAGGCGTCATAGCCGGACGTGACCGTGCCCGCAATGGTGTCGTCGGCGTTCTTCGCCGTGACCACGGTGGGCTGGCCCGTGCTCGGGTCGTAGCTGTAGACCTTCTTCGTGTTCGGTGTCGACCCGGTCAGGCCGGTGACGGTCGTCGCGGTGGTGTCGGTACGACCGTCGGTACGGTAGCTCGTGGCTGTCGTTCGGGTGACGGTGCCGGAGGTTTCGACGACAGTTTCCGGCGACAGCAGGTAGTTGAAGGCTGTGGTTGTCGTCGAGGGCAGACTCGGTCCGGAGCTGGGCGCGGCTGCTGGGTAGGTCTTGCAGACCAGCCCTGCCCATTGCGGCTTGCTGCCGCACTCCGGAGACCCAGTGGTGTTGGCAGCTGCCGTGTAGTAGACGGTCTTGGTCGTGCCCGCGTCGGCACCGTTCGACTTGGGTTGGCGGGTCTCGATGACGCGGCCTTCGGCGTCGTAGCGGGTGAGTTTGACGATGTCGCCGGTGCTGTTGGTGCCATCCAGGTCGACGTCGGTGGCGGTCTTGCCGGGCAGGCTTCTGCCCCACCCGTCGGCATCACCCGCTATTGGGGCGCTGTAGTCGGTCAGGGTCTGGCCGGTGGTCTCTAGATCGGTCTCGGTGCCAGGGTCATAGGCGGACGACGTCTCGGTCGTGGCCAGCCGGTACGGCAGCAGCGTGGCCGGGTTGATGTCGCCGTTCGGCGCGCCGTCGTCGTATTTCGTGTGGGTGTGGGGGCGGACCCAGGCGAGGGTGCCGTTCTTGAGCGCTGCCCAGCGGGCCGGGCCGTAGGTATCGGTGACCAGCGTCCCGGCCGGGGTAACGATAGTGCCGGCGTTGTTGGGGATGTCGGCGTTGTAGACCGTGGTGGTCGCGAGCTGGTCGGCCGCGGCGCCGGTGTCGATGACGGCGCGCAGGGCACGTTCATCAAGCTCGCGGACGACGTTTCCTTGGTCGTTGTAGTCAGTGGAGGTGTACTGCCAGTTCCCCGCGCCGTACTTGGCCGTGTTGACCGTGTAGCCGGTCGCGTCGGTGTACTGCAAGTCGGCGTACTGCCAATCATCCGAAGTCGGTGCGCCGCTCAGCGGATGGTCTGGGCCGAAGACCGCGAACCCGTTCGTCGGCACGGCCTTCTGGTTCCACTTCCCGACCGCGGCCGCGGACAGGTCCGGCGCGCCGGGCCCGGACAGCGGCACGTTGTCGTAGACGTACTTGCCCAGCGTCGCGGTGCCGCCCGCCGGGTCACCGGCAGGGCGGGCACGGGTGACCGTGTCGAGCTTGTCCCCGGTGCTGCTGGTGACGTAGTTGAACTGGTACGGCACCTGCCCGGCCGGCGTGATCGAGGTGACGTGGTTGGAGGCGTTGTAGGTGTACTGCGTCGACAGCCCGGAGCGCGGGTCGGTGACCTTGGTCAGCATGCCGTTGGTGTCGTAGGTGTAGGAGGCGACCGGAATCGTGGCCATCCCGGGGGCCGGCTGACCGTTGACGATCTTGTGCGGGTCGTAGATGTCGAGCGAGGCCTGGCTGAGGCGGACCTGCGACGAGCCGATGGTGGTGTAGTCGAAGGTCAGGGCCCGGCAGCCGGCGACCAGCCCGGACAGCGGGTTGCCCGTCACGTAGGCGCCACAGGTCACGCCGGGGGCGGGCGGGGCGAGGATGCGTACGACGCGGCCGTTGCCGTCGTAGGAGTACGTCGTCTTGCCCGCGATGCCGGGTTCGGAGATGCCGTCGGCGCGGAACTGCGTCGCCGCGTTCGCGACCGGGGCCGCGGCGGGTTTCCAGGTGGTGACAGTGCCGTCGTCCTCGATGTATGACAGCACCGTCGAGGTGCCGGATCCGGTGATGTTCAGCCGGGAGCCGTCCTCGGTGGTGTCGTCGTCGACCGGCACCCAGTCACCTTGCACGTACGCCGCCGTCGTACGGCGCTGCCGGGATGGCGATTCGTAGATCAGGCTGGTGCCGTCGCCGTCTTGGAGGACGAGGGTGCCGTCGAGCGTTGTCTGGTCGATGACTTGCATCCCGGCCGCACCCGCGTCGGCGCCGTCGAACTGCGCGGTCCAACCTGGGCCGAACGCGCCGTTGATCTGATCGGTCGGGGTCTCGTAGGTCATGTGGGAGCGTGAGATCGACAGGTCGCCGGTGTAGCCGGGCACGGAGATGTCGGTGGCGGAGTAGTTGAACTCGCCGGTCCACAACGCGACCTGGCCAGGCCCCGCGTCGCTGGTCGGGAACCCGTCACCGAAAGCGTGCGGCAGGCGCTGGATGGTGGTGTTCGGGGTTTCGGACCACGTGCACTGGACGGTGGCGTTGTAGGTGAAGCAGACCTGGATGTCGAGCTTGACCGGCACCCGGTCGTTCAGCTGGGTCGGCTGCACGCCCGCGGTGTTCGGGTCGGAGTCCAAGAACGCGTCGGTCGTGGCCAGCGTGGTGTCCCACAGCGTGTTCACCGACACGCCGCCGGCGCCGTTGTCGACCACCGGCAGGTCGGCGCCGTCGTTCCAGCCGACCAGGTCGTCGGTGCCGCCGTACCCGGACACCCTCCACCGCACCTTCGCGGTCACCGACGGCGCGGTGCCCTTCGGCGGCCCGGCCGCGGTGATCCGGATCGTGTTCGCGGTCGTCATCCTGGGGTCCGCGGTCGGCGACGACAACGACGCGCTGCCCCAGCCGAGCCGCTGGGTGGCGGTCGGCGAGTAGTTGCCGCCCGGGGTTTGGGCCTCGGCGACGATCGTGTGCAGGCCGGGCTCGGTGTGCTTGAACGTGACGGTGTACTTCGCGACCGCTGGGTCGCTGGACGGCGTGATCTTGACCGCGCCGCTGGTGTCGTTCGCCGGCGGACGCTTGCCGTCGATGAACATCCACAAATACCCCGGCGCGCTGTACCCGGTCCCGGTCGCGGTGACCGTACAGATCACGTCCGTCGTCGGGGTCGTGTCGGTCCAAGTGCTGTTCACGTCATACGGGGCCGGGCACGACACCACCGGTGTCGTCGGCGGCGTCGCCCCGGTCCGCAACCGGGTCTGGTAGCTCGTCCACGCACCGTCGACGCGGCCGTCGTTCGCCTTGGCCCGGATGTACAGCAGCGTGTTGTCCGGCAGATCGGTCGACGGGCGGCAGCCGGCCGTCGTGCCGGAGGCATACACCGACGACGTACACGTGCCCACGACCGTGGAGCCATCGGTCATGAACTGGAAGACGTACTTGACCGTGTTGCCGTCCGGGTCCGATGCCTTGGTTTGTACCCACGGCCGCAGGCTCTTCGAGTACATGTACGACGTCGTGTCGCCAGGCGCCGCGTACGCGGCCGCCTCAGTCGTCTCCACCGTCGCCGGCGCATTCGGCGCCCGGTTCCACGTCAGCGAGATGTAGGGGTCGGCGTCGCCCTCGCTGGACACGAACCGCTTCCACGCGTTCGCGTCCGCCTCGTTGGCCGCCTCCAGCGCGACCCCGACGGTCGGGGCTGTTTGGCCGGACCAGTACTGCGCGAGGCCGGTCATCGGCACTGAGATCCGCCCCGCCGCGCACGCACTCGAGAAGCCCTTGGCGGTCGACACCGAACCCCACACTGTGGAGCTGATGACCGGCTGATTGGTCTACCGGGTCTCCGTGGAGGCCGGCAGTGCCGCGTGCAGGTCCAGTTGCGTCGCGGTACAAGTCGTCGCGCCGTACTGATACAGCGACAGGTTCGCTGCGGTGATGTCCTTGCCCTGGAACGATGCCCCGGCGAAGTTCAGGAACGACCGTTCCGTGGTGGTGCCGTTCTTCCCGGCCCGCAGGTCCACCGTCGAGGACAGGTCGTTGGGCCAGCCGGACTGCACGAATGCGTCGAAGGTCGAATACAGCGGCGTGTTCGCGTAGGTCGGGTCGACCGTGACCGGGAACGCCCGGGCCGGGTCCAGCAGCCATTTCGCGTCCGGCGCGATCACCAGCGTCGCCTTGCCCGGCGAGACCTGCTCGATCGACATCGCCACCGCCGCGGTGTTCACCGGCAGGTTCGTGTGCTCGTCGGTGACCGCGTCCCACATCTGTCCGACCGGGATCCGCGATCGCACCACGTTCTTGGCGTCGACGAACTCGATCGCGCCGTCAGCGTTCTGACGCGCGGTCAGGCCCTTCGTCCGCAGCGGAATCCGCCACACCGGCGCCACACCATCAGCTGGGCGCTGCTTCACGACGAAGTCGGACTCGAACCCCGACCTGCGCGCGTCCAGGCGCAGATCCACCCCCGGCTGCACCTCGGCATAGGTCGCCTTCGTCCCGTCCAGGCTCGGCTGGGGCAGCTTCCACGGAGCCATCCACTCCACCTGCCGGCCAGTGCCGGCCGCCGCCGAGGCGAACACCCCGCCCGCCACACTGTTGCGTCTGCCCAACTGCAGACCGAGGCCGTGCCCGCGCGGAGCGACGGTACCGTCGGTGCCCTCGGCCAGCGTCAGGTCGATCGACTTCCACGCACCCTTGGCGTCCTTGAACCGGATCGGTGCCGTGTGCTCCTCGGTCGTCATCGTGCCGTCCGGGTTCGCCCACGTCGTCGACGTCTCCGAGCGCATCGACTCGACCTCAACCCTCGAGCCCTGCGACCGCGCAGAAACGACCGCCGACACAAGGTCCGGTCGGGACGCCACCTTGGCTACCGGCGGCTTCGGATCCGCCGCAGGCGCCGCGGCCGCCGGCTCTCTGGCCTCCAAGGCTGTCGCCAGCAACGAGAACGAAACCACAGCCGCAATGGCACGAAAAAGCCACTGAGTTCGGGCACGCCGAGAACGAGACATGACACCCCACCTCACGCCGGCTCCGGGACAAGCACCGATGACTAGGCGGGTCACCGAGCTGGGCCAGCGACCGCTACATCGGCCACCGATACAACTGCGTTACAACGATTGCAACAACCCGCCACGGCGACTCTCACCTCTTGACGATCGCCCCAGGGGCGCGCACCCTTAACGGCCCTTCGCGCCACAAACCGCTCCGGGACAGGAAGCCGGTCTCGGGGTCGTGACCCGCTTGCTGCAAGGGCCCCAACCGCCCGACCTCCTGCCTGGGCGCACCGAATCCCCAATCGATGATCGGCTGTGCCCCGGCGTCGGCTTCAACAGCATCAACGCCGCAGGCCTCACCGACTACTTCGACCACCTCGCCGCCTATGCAGCGCCATGAGGATCGTTTCTCAACACCCCATCCGCTGAAGTCGGCGGAACCTCGACACGCCGCACGGCGAGTGTCGGAAAACGTGTTGCAAACCCGGAGTGTCTAACAAGTCCCCCGATGCCCTTTTCCATACAGTCGAGGCGTGACGACCACCGATCTCGACCGCCGGCGCCCCCTGTCGCTCGATCCTGACCCGCTCGGCGTCATCGGCGGCGGCATGCTGCTCGGCTACGCCCGGGTGTCGACCAGGGAGCAGAACCTGAACCGCCAGCTCGACGCCCTGACCGCGGCTGGCTGCGGCCGGATCTGGCAGGAGAAGCTCAGCGGCAAGAACGCCGACCGGCCTGAGCTGCTCGCCTGCCTGGAGTTCGCCCGCGCGAACGACGTCGTCACGGTCACCGAGCTGTGGCGGCTCGGCCGGAACTTCCAGGACCTGATCTCGATCGTGAGCGGGCTGCGCCAGCGCGAGATCGGGTTCAAGTCGCTGCACGAGGCCCTCGACACCACCAGCCCGGGCGGCCGGATGATCTTCCACGTCTTCGCCGCCCTGGGCGAGTTCATCCGCGAGATGATCGTCCAGGGCACCCGCGAAGGCCTCGACGCCGCAAAGGTCCGCGGCATCCGCCTCGGCCGGCCACCGGCGATGAACGAGGAGCAGATCGAGCACGCCAAGGTGCTGCTCGGCAACCCCGACAACACCGTGTCCTCGATCGCCCGGCTGCTCGGCGTCAGCCGCGCCACCATCTACAAGTACGTCCCCGAGCTCCGCTCCCCCGCCGTACCAGGTGCGCAACCTCCGCTTGAGCTCCCGGCATCTGCGCATCCGTACGTCGGTGGTACGGCAGATCAGCCGTTGCCGATGCCGAAACCGCCACGCGCGTCAGCGTGCCCGACCTGCGGGCACCGCCCATCGAGCAAGCACGAGCTGCAGTTGCATCGCGAAGGTCTCGAAACGGTCTGGCTCTTCCCCGATCCGGCCCGGCCGGGCACGGCGGTCGTCGAGCGCTGGCACTGCGAACGCTGCCAGCCCCACCAGGCCCGCATCATCATGTGCGGGCTGTGCAGCGCGACAGTCATCCTCGGCAACGAACTCGCCGCCGTCGAGCAGGTGCCCGACCAGGCCGTGCTGTGCCTCGCCGGCCGAGGATGGACTCGTCACGACCATCAGTGGATGTGCGGAGACCACACTGTGGAGACATCCGCTCTCGCCCGGGATTGAAGCGAGAGCGGATGCATGGTTACTGGCGCGGCGGGTTGACGGCGGCTTCGCCGGCCAGGACAAGATTCCCGTCATCTTGAACGATCAAGTCAGCGCCTACGATCGACGGCGCATTCGGGCCGGTGGCTGGCTTCTCCCAGACCAACTGCATCCCCGGCCCGTAGATCTTGAGCCTTCCGGTGTCGCCGTCCAGCAGGAAAACACCTACCGGTCGCCCGGTCGTGCCGCTCGCCCAGACGACAGAACTCGCTGGCCCGTACACAACGAGGTTCCCGTCTCCTTGGAACGCGAGTGTGTACTTCCCGTTCGGCGACACCAGCGTGTCGCCAGGGTAGAGAGCCTGACCGGGCTTCATCTCGCTTCCTTGCGCTACCGGCAACTGCACGATCGCGCTCCCGCTGTTCCATGCCACGCTCATCACGTAGCCCCCTTCTCCGATGAGGTCGGCGCACTTGCGCGCCGCTCTGATCAGGAGCCGAGGTCCCCCAGCCCACGCCCCAGGCTGCCCCTCACATTGCTCGATGCGAGGCAGTGCACAGAAGTTGCTCACCACCCGCGCGAGGTACCAGTGACCAATTTGCGAAAGCCGTCGTTCTAAAGGCGATCTGGCCCGGTCCGGCGGCAGCTGCCGTTCTCATCACTTCTCGGGCGGAAGCGGCTCGAGCAACTCGGGGCCATTGTTCTTCACGTTGTTGACCGCCTTCGACACGGCGTACATGTCGAGGCTGCCATCGACTGGCGGAGCCATGAGCCTCAGCAGCTGCTCGACGTCGTGGTTGCGTGGGTCGAGCCACTCGTCCCAGCGATCAGGGGTGATCGCCATCGGCATCCGGTCGTGGATCCGACCGACGCTGTCGGTCGCGGTGGTCGTGATGATCGTGTAGGTCGGAACGACCGAGCCGGGTCGTCATCAGGTAGCGACTCGTCGTACCACACCTCGTAGAGCCCAGCCAACGACAGCGTCGAGCCGTCCGCGGGCCGCAGTACGAACGGCTGCTTCAGCTTCTTGCCCGACTTGCCGACCTCGTCGGTCTCCAGCCACTCGTAGAACGCATCGACCGAGATCAGCGCGCGCTGCGACTTGAAGGCTCGCCGGTACGCCGGCTTCTGGTGGACGGTCTCCGCCCGGGCGTTGATCATCCGAGTTGACTGCACCAAGTCTCTATCCTCTGGCGGTCGCCCGGTTACGAGGAGGTCTTGGTCCGTTGGACGAACTTCGGGAGGAGTTGCTGCATGGCCGGATTGATGTGCCGCGAGTCGGAGAGGCGCTCGCGGTCCAGGGACGGTTTCCCCCATTCGTTGTTGTGGATGCCACCGGCGCCGAGGTTGCGGCGGCAGTTCAGTATCTTCGGGATCTGGCGCTCGGCGATGTCAGTCCGTTGACGTGCCGCAGCTACGCCTTTGCTCTGCTGCGTTGGTTCCGGATGCTGTGGGTTCTGGGTGTGGACTGGGATCGGGCGACGTCGTCGGAGGTCGCCGTGCTCGTCGGCTGGATGAAGTCGGCCAGAAACCCCCAGCGAACGCGGCGGTCGGGACCCGCTGGCGCAGGGGCGGTGAATCCAAGGACTGGCAAGCGGGCGTTGTCGGCGGGTTACGCACCACGGACCATCAACCACGCGCTGACGGTCGTCTATCGGTTCTACGACTTCCACGCCCACCACGGCGACGGGCCAGTGCTCAACCCCGTACCGGTGTGGCGTAAGCAGCGAGCGACCCTGTCTCACGGCAGCCCGCTTGAGCCGTTGCCCACGGTGCGCCGGTCACGGCTGCGCCAGCGGGTGCCGAAGCAGTTGCCACGGGCAATGTCTGATCGGCTGTGGGACGAGTTGTTCGCTGTGATGGGATGCGATCGAGACCGCGCGCTGCTGTCGATGTATGTGTCCAGCGGTGCGCGGGCGTCGGAACTGCTCGGGATCGGTTTGGCCGATGTCGACTGGGGTCGGCAGCTGATCCACGTGGTGTCCAAGGGCACCCGGTTGCGGCAGTCGGTGCCAGTCTCCCCGGAAAGCTTGCGGAACCTGGCGCGCTACTTAGCTGAGGCGGGCCTTCCAGGGGATGGTGAACCGTTGTGGCGGACCCGACGTGGGGAGCCGCGACAGCTGTCCTACTGGGCTATGCGGAGAGTTCTGCAGAGGGCGAATGAGCGTCTCGGGACGGATTGGACACTGCACGATCTGAGGCACACGGCTGCGACCCGGCTGGCGAACGATCCAGGCATGACGCTGACCGAGGTCCGTGCGATCCTGCGGCATGCCGACATCAACACCACGGGGATCTATACCGCGGTGCGGGTCGAGGACCTGTTCGACAAGCTTCAAGACCACTACGCCCGACCCCGGCCAACGCGCCAGTTAGCGCCTGGCTACGACCCCGACGACGTCAAGATTGTGTTCGGTGACTAGGCCGGGCGGATGGTCCGGCCCAGACGAAGCCATGCTGCCCATGACTCTGCCGGCGAAGGGACCGGGCGATGGGTACGGCGGCGCGGAATTGGATGCACGGATCGCGCGATCCGGTGTCCGCCCGGCCGCTGCCCTGCGGCCATTGGTGAGCCCTGGCAAGTTCGGTGATCTGTCCGGGCTGTCGATCGAGCACGTGGCCAACGTGGTGAGCCAGGCATGGGGCGGCGGCCGGGCTGCGGGGCCGCCTCGTCGCGGTGCTAGGGCAGTACTGATCCACCTTGCCGGGTTCCCCGGCGAGACCTGGCAGGCGCGGTGGGAAGCCAGCGGACTCAACGCACTCGGTCGACGGGTCGGCGACATCGCCGGGCCACCGATCGGCCGGGCTGGCCGGCGGGAGGTGATGACCGCTGGGCTGCGGGCGCTGCTCTGTGTCCGGGCCTTCCGGCCCACGCTCGCCGCTCTGCGATCGAACCGGATCCTCCGCCTGGCCGAGACATTCAGACTGGTCGAAGGCGACCAGCTACTCGACCAGTTCTTCGAGGAGGTGGCCAACTCTGGGCGCAGTGCAACGGTCCGGACAGCCGCGGTTCTCGATGTCACGTATGCCTTGCTGAGCCAAGGCATCGGGCTCCGGGACCTGACACCAGAGGCTTTGCTGCATTACGCGATCGAGTCCGGACGGCTCGGCGTAACCCCGAGAGCGGTCGGCAACGCGAACCGGCTTGCCGGTGGCGCGGCATGGGACGTGCTGCACCGCATGGGCCACTTCGGGCCGGGCGCGCCGCACGCGCTCAAGGTCTGCCTGAACAATGGGCAACGGACAGCGGCCGAGCTGGTCGACCGCCACGATGTCAGCAATGCCGACGTCCGCGAGGTTTTGATCGAGTACCTGGAGCGTCGGCGGCCGGAGTGCGACTACAGCAGCTGGGCGGCGCTGTCGCTGCGTTTGGTCGGCCAGTTCTGGAAGCAGATCGAGCTGATCGATCCGCACCAGAAGGACCTGCGCCTGCGCACCGGCACCTACGAGCAGTGGGCGGCCGGCCTGAGAGTCCGCGCCGACGGTGGCGTCCGGCTCCGGCCGGAATCGATTGTGGCGACCGTCCGCAGCTTCTACCTGGATCTGCAGAGCTGGGCGATCGAGGAAGCGGAACGGTGGGCGCAGTGGGCGGCTCCATGCCCGGTCCCACCCGGCGCTGGGCGCAGCAGCCGCGCTCGTCAGCGAAGGGTGACGGAGCGGATCGCGGACCGCATCCGACAGCGTCAGCCATGGCTTCCCACTATCGTTGAGCACGTCGAACGGCAGCACGCCAGGCTGCGCGAGTTTCTTGGCGCGGCTGGGGAGATACCTGCCGGTGCCGAGTTCACCTACGCCGACCGCCTCTATCAGCGCATCGATACCGAGCACGACCGGCAGATGATGGCCCGCGGACAGATCCACGTCCGCGTGAAAGACACGGTCTCCGGCGAGCTGACGAACCTGACGCTCGCCGAGGATGCCGCATTCTGGACCTGGGCCTGCGTCGAAACCCTGCGGCACACGGGACTTCGAATTGAGGAGCTCCTTGAGCTCAGCCAGCTGAGCATCCGCCAATACGAGCGACCAAACGGCGAGCTCATCGGTCTGCTGGTCGTCGCTCCCTCGAAGACCGACCGGGAGCGAGTGATTCCGATGACGGCGGAGTTGTTCCACGTGATTGCGGCAGTCATCGGCCGGCACACCGCCACCGGACGGTCGATCCGGGTGGTGCGGCGGTGGGACCCCCATGAGCGGGTCTGGTCGGCGCCGATGCCGTTCCTGTTCCAACGGCCACTGATCAGCGCCGGAGCAATGAGCTTTCAGTGTGTGCGGGAGGCGATCAACCGTCAATGCGAGCAGATTGCCGCGACGAACCCAGCGTTCACCGGCGTCAGGTTCACCCCGCACGACTTCCGGCGTCTGTTCGCGACCGAGCTCGTCAACAACGGCCTGCCGATCCACATCGGCGCCAAGCTCCTTGGGCACCTCGATCTGGCCACCACCCAGGGCTATGTCGCGGTGTTCGAGGAGGACACCGTGCGGCACTACCAGGATTTTCTCGCCCGCCGCCGTGCCTTGCGCCCGGCTGACGAATACGGCCCTGTCGACGCCGAACAATGGTCGGAGTTCGAAGAGCACTTCGACAAACGCAAGGTCGAGCTCGGAAACTGCGACCGTCCCTACGGCAGCCCGTGCCAGCATGAGCATGCCTGTATCCGGTGCCCGATGCTCCGCATCAACCCCGCAATGCTGCCGAGACTGGCCGAACTCGAGACAGACCTCCAGGCACGCCGAGGCCGAGCATCAGCCGAGGGCTGGCTCGGAGAGATCGAGGGCATTGACCTCACTCTGCGGCTACTCCGCGAGAAGCAAGCCACCGCCGAACGCATCAGCGCAAACAGCGCCCCGAGCGGTGTGGTCGACCTCGGCATGCCAGGCATCGCTGCAAGGACCGCGCCGATGGGATCGTCCAGTCAGCCATCCGCCCTCGCCACCTAGTACTCAGTGTCGGGTTCAAACTTGGCCGAGATTCAGCCCCGTCGGGTCACGCATTCAGGGCGACACCGCGATGCGCGTCACCCGCCGCTACGGCCACTTCGCAGACATAACCTCGACCACACCGTCGTCACGGCGTGGCTGGACCAGACGCCTCTGTGCTTCGCCGGTGAGGGTTTGACACCGCGGGAAGGACCTGTCACCTTGTTGCGGTGCGGGAAGGGTAACTATTCACAGCATTGGCTGTTCCGCTCGCCGCGGGTGCTCGCGGTCGTCGAGCTGGCTCGGGCGTTTCCAGGCTGGACTGTCTTGCTGGTCGGGTGCGTTGTCCTGACCGCCATCTGGCCGGCGATCTTCGCTGCGCTGGTCGCGCACCTGATCACAATCCTTCCGGCTGCGGCCAGTTCTGGATCGAACTCAGCTGCAGCAGCCGACGTCGTTTCGGTGCTGGCCGGGATCGCATTCGTGCTGGCAGCGCAAGAGGTGACGCGTGCCGCTTACGAGGTGGTGCGCTGGGCCCTGTATCGGCGGTATGAGGAACACTTGATCGGTCGGGTGATCCGAGCCGCCCTCGGCGCAGGCACCTTGGACATCTTCGAGCGGCCCGACCTGGCCGCGAAGACCGACCGTGCCGTGCGCGTCGCGGGCCTTGAGCCCGGGGATCTGGTCGATGGCTTGAGTATGAAGTGTTCCCTGCAGGCTCAGGGTGTCGCGGCCGCAGTGTTGGTGGCCACCGTCTCCTTCCCGGCCGCAGCAATCCTGGTCCTGGTCTGGATCCTGGTCGGCAACAGGCTGCAGGCGAACATGCGCCGCGCCGATCAGTTCATCTGGGAAGACGCCGTACATGCCGCGAGCTACACCCACCGGATCGGATTGCGTCCGGAGTGGGCAAAGGAGGTCCGCATCTTCGGTCTGGTCGGTTGGTTGTCGGACCGCTATGGCCGCCAGACGGCTCGCATACTCGCGGAGCTGGCCAGTGCCCGTAAGGTCGGACAGCGTCCCCTGGCCATGCTTCTCGCTGTGGTTGTTGTGGCCAATGCCGCCGTCGTCGCTCTGGCCGTACGGGCGGCTCTCAGCGGAGACCTCGGCGTCGGCGATGTCGTCTTGCTGCTTCAGGGCTTGCTAGGCATGAGCCTTCTTGCCGATCAGACCGGTGACGATCTGATCGAGTACGGCGCTAGTCGTGTCCCCGTCGTACTCGAGCTGGAATACCTCGTTGCCCACCACTCGTCCACCACACGAGCTGGCACTGCCAGTGCGTCAGGACGTCCGGCGGAATCGATCGTGTTCGAGGATGTGACCTTCGGGTATCCCGGGGCAGGCAAGGTGATCTTCGATCGGCTGAACCTGGAGATCCGGGCGGGAGCGTCACTCGGCATCGTCGGCCTGAACGGGGCCGGCAAGACAACGCTGATCAAGCTACTCACCGGGCTCGAAGTTCCCCAGAGTGGCCGGATCCTCGTCGACGGAACCGATCTTCGCGAGATCGATCAGGAATCGTGGCGGAAGTCCGTGGCGGCGATCTTCCAGGACTTCGTGCACTACGAGATGTCCGCGCGGGACAACATCGGTCTCGGAGCAGTCGAGCAGTTGGCACAACCAGGTATCGACCGGGAAATCGAGCGCGCTGCCGGCCGAGCTGGCGCCGACGCCATCCTGGGTGGGCTCGCGCGTGGCCTCGACACGACGCTCTCCTCCCGATTGGAGGGTGGCGTCGACCTGTCTGGTGGACAGTGGCAGCGGGTGGCCCTCGCCAGATCACTCATGGCGGTTCAAGGCGGCGCGCGCGTTCTCGTTCTCGACGAACCAACCGCCCAACTCGACGTGCGCGCCGAGGCAGACATCTACGACAAGTTCCTCGATCTCACGACCGGCTTGACCAGCGTCGTGATCAGCCATCGGTTCTCCACAATCCGTCGCTCCAGCCGGATCATCGTGCTCGACAGTGGACAAGTCATCGAAGACGGCAGCCATGAACAGCTGCTCGTGGCTGAGGGAGTCTACGCCCGCATGTTCCGCAAGCAGGCGATGCGATTCAGCTCCGACGCCGAGGAGGACCTCGATGGCTGAGACCGCCGGCAGCACCAGCCGCAGTACTAGCCGCCTGCGCGTCATCACAACGATGCTGCGCCTGGCCTGGCAGGCAGATCGCGCAGCGGCGGTGCTTGCGTTCGTACTGACCGGACTGCAGGCGATCACACAGTCCTTCTACGGTGTGTGGCTGATGTTCATCGTTGATGGCATCCACACTGGCAGTCCAGTTCGCCTAGTGGCCGGTGTTGCCGGAGGGGTCATCTCGATTGCCGCCACTGTCAGCGTCGCCTATGGCGGACAACGTGCCCAGTCTCGGCTCCGCGATCGCACCCGGTACATGATGAACGCGCAGATTCTCAACCTGGTCAGCGCGGCACCAACGCTCGAACTCCACGAGAGCCCGCAGCATTTGAACCAGCTGCATGCGTTCCAACGAGAGGGCCATCAGCTCAGCCAGGTCCTGCCGAGGATGGTGGAGCTCTGCGCCGGCACGGTGCAGATCATCACGACCGCGGTCCTCATGGTTCTTGTCAATCCGCTCCTGCTCGCGCTGCCGTTGTTCGCGGTGCCGTCGCTGATCGTCAGCTTCAAGACAAGCCGCATCTTCCGCGACAGTGGCCGGCGCGCGGCCGAGCCGGCCCGACTTGCTGAGCATCTCGTAGAGATTACGGCCACCCCGGGCGGCGCGAAGGAGGTCCGCCTGTTCAGGTTGCAGGCGGAGATGCTGTCCAGGTTTCAGCAGGCGCACCGTCAGATCAGACGCTTCAACGGACGAGCCCAGATCCAGGCCGTCGGCTGGAGTCTTGCCGGACGACTGGTGTTTATCGCCGGCTACGTAGCTTCCATCGCACTTGTGGTGCGACAAGTTACCGGCGGCGAGGCAACCGTCGGCGAGGCCGCATTGATCGCGGTCCTGGCCGGTCAAGTGCTCGGGCTGGTCAGCGGTTCCAGTGAGGTCCTACAGCTCACGATCCGCAGTCTTGTCGCCGCCGACCGTTTCGTCAGCCTGCGGGACCTATTCGGCCACGCGGCTCAACGCGGCCGCAGCATGCGCCCTGTGCCCCAGCGGCTCAGGCACGGTATCTCGCTACGCAACGTTTCCTACCAGTACGACGGCGCAGCGCAGCCTGCCCTTGAAAAGATCCACCTGGACCTGCCCGCCGGCTCGACGGTCGCCGTCGTTGGCGAAAACGGCGCCGGCAAGTCGACCCTAGTCAAACTCCTCGCCGGCCTCTACAGCCCGACCAACGGCACCATCACCATCGACGGGGAAGATCTAGGCTCGGTCGACCTCACCCGGTGGCAGGACAGGGTTTCTGCCGCGTTCCAAGATCACGCCCGGTTCGAACTCCTGGTGCGCGAAACCGTGGCGCTGGGAGACATCGAAACATTGTCCGACGACGCCACTGTCGATCTGAAGGTACTTGGCGCGCTTGAGCGCGCCGCCGCCACCGACGTTCTGTCCGCTCTGCCTCGCGGGCTCGATACACAGCTCGGCTCAGGCTGGCCGGCCGGGGTGGACCTGTCCGGGGGGCAGTGGCAGAAGCTCGCGATCTCCAGAGCGATGATGCGTCCCGCTCCTGCCTTACTGCTACTCGACGAACCCTCAGCAGCACTGGACCCTGACACCGAGCATCGACTGTTCGAAGCCTGGACAGAGGTCGCGCATGATCTGCGACAGCGTGTCGGTTCCATCACTGTCCTCGTCTCGCACAGATTCTCCACAGTGCGCATGGCGGACAGCATCATCGTGCTACAGCACGGAACGATCGCAGAACACGGCTCGCATGAAGAACTGGTCCACAAGAACGGCCTCTACGCGGAACTCTTCAATCTTCAAGCCTCGGCCTACCGATGACACAGTCAGAGACAGCAGTAGAAGGATCAGTACCCGGCCCATAGATCGACCCTGCCCAGAGGGCGTGCGTCACCATCCGCGCCGCCAGCGTCGGAACCGTCATGCGCCTGACGTTTGACTCCGACTGACTCCGCACCCCCGACAACCATCACGAGACTTGACTAGTGCAGAGAATCCGGGCACCGACCTTCAGGTCCTTCGCCCAGAACGGCAGTAGCCCCCACCGCAAGACGCGAAGCTTCCGCGCCGGATCGTCGTCGTCACCGGCGTCCGGCGGGACGCGGGCGATCACGACCGGGTTGTCCTTCGTCGGCGTCACGTTGAAGTCCTGGCCGCGCAGCTCGTCGGCGTTGGTCTCGCCGACGACGAAACGCTCGAGGAGCTCGGCTCGGCTGGCCACTGAGGCGTATCGACCACACATGCCTGCCAGCGTGCCACGCGCCCGGCCCCGCGCGGCTGGTGATGCCGCCAGAATCAGCCCGGCGCGTTCGTGGCCAGTCGGTTCAGGAGCTCTGCAGATCCGCGAGGACGGTCAGGATGGTCTCGCCCTCGAGCTCGTCGAACACGTCCAGAGCCGCGGCCGCGACCTCCCGCAGGTCGGGCATGACAGATGTGTCTTCCGTGACAGCGAACAGCACGTCGACGGTCCGCAGGATGATCGACCCGATCCTGGTCATCGTCTGGTCGATCACCGCGGAACTGGCTGGTTCGACGCCGATCCCGAGGCCTTCGGGGCTGAGCCGGTCCGCGATGCCGTCGATCCGCCAGCGCCCCGCGAGCGGACCGATGGCGGCTTCGAGCAGTTCGGTGGCCTCACGGCACACCCGGCTGATGCCGGCTGCCTCGCCGGGCCTGGTGCCGACCGTGCCGGCCACGCTGGTCATGGCCGCCACGCACAGGGAGCCAAAGCCCGCGGCCACGAGTGCCTGCCGCAACCGGGCGAGCCGCACGATCGCCGGTCCATGCGCCGACTCGACCCAATCCAGCGTGGCGTCGGCCTCGTCGAACGCGGCCGTCAGCCGTTCCGCCACGACATCCTGCGAGTCGATCATGAGCCCGATGGTTCCACCTCCCGGCCCGGCACGCCCGAGGACGCGCTCAAGAGGCGATGTAACAGCGTGCGGTGATCCCGATAGCCCACCGTGGAGGAGGCGGGGATCTGTGAGGCGAAGGTGCCGCTATCGGCCAGCTGGACCAGACGCATACACGACCGATCTGGTCCAGCGGCTGCGTGGCCTGCTGGCGATCGTGCTCAGGCCAGCCATCCAGAGCCCCGACGCCGTACAGCGCGACGACGAACTGCTCGACCAGCTCGCCGCCGGTCCTCCTGCCGGACGAGATGTCAGGACCCGTCGACCCACACCTTGAGTGGTTCTAGGCGGGCGTAGGCGCGGCCCAGCTGCTCGGCCCACGACGTCATCCGCTCGTCGTACAGGTCGCGGAAGTGGAGCACCCCACCATCCAGCCGACGTCGCCGACGTACCAGCCGAAATTCGGTACGGGCGGCCCGAGCTCAATGCTGCGGTCAAAGGCCTCGGCCAGGCGCGCGCGCAACTGCTCGGTCCGCCCGACTCGTGGTAGCCCTGCCTGGCATGGTGCGGAAAACCCGATCCTGACGTCCAACTCACTTCTGATCTGTGGTGCGGACGCTCGTGGCCCGTGGTCGCAGTAGCGTACCCAGCCGCGATCCAGCACCGTCCAAGCTTCAACTGAATTGCCGATTCATCGCGTATCTTCAAACGGACATTTTGCACCTTGCTGCAATCAGATAACTCTTGTCGCCTATCGACCGATTGGATACGGTCTATACCGGCTCCCCCGCCTCGGGGGCCGTGTTGGGGGAGTCCAAGTGGTGCGACTAATGGGTCGCGCTGAATCAGCGTCGATGCGGCGTGATGGAGCGGGCGGTTCGTCAATTCTTGCGGGCGGTTCCGTATGCCATCGATCCAGCCTGATCCGAGCTTGTCGCCATGGACAGAACGGATTTCAGCATGAAGGGCAGAACTCTCTCCGCCATCGTTTCGCTTCCGATGCTCGTTGCTTCGCTGGTCGGAACCAGCGCCGCAGCCAGTGCGACCACGGCCGGCACAGCAGCGTCACACAGCACCGTTGCCACCGCTGCCGCGCCCGATGCCGCGCCCGATCAGGTCCTGGGCTTCTGGTACACGGCCCAGTGGGACTACTTCTACTCCTTCAACTCGTGCCAAGCCTATGGGTACATGGCGACCGGCGGACGGTCGGGAAACGGCACAGTCCCGGGGACAACCAACTGGTCTTGCTACGTGAACTCCGGCCAGACCAAGTATTCAATCGACCTCTACATGGAGGGGTAATCTAGCCAGATGGCGCGATTCGCAGATCTGGTTTTGAGTGACGGTGAGGCGGTGGAGGCCGTCGGCTGGCTCGACGGATCCTCCACCCCTCGCTCGTTGCAGCTGTCACCGTCATGGCGACCGGACCGCCGGCCGCCGGTGCAGGGCGGCTCGGTTGACGTCTACTTGTTCGACGGCTCGGCTGCCGCGGCCAACGATGCGGAGGGCCGAGTCCGCGTCGTAGGTGAATGGCGCGAGCCCGCTATTCACAATGCACGCTTCGAGGCAGTGGATGCCAACAACTCGAGCGACGGGGGTGGCAGGCTGCCAGACGGTCCTCCGGGAAGCCATCTGACGAACCCTTCACCGGCCGAGAGTGCGCTTCTAGAACGACTGCTGGCGGCAGGTGACATCAGTTGGCACCGCGTCTACGGATCCCCGGACGGTCGACGAACTGCGCGAATTGGAACAGATCGGCGCGACGCGATTCAAAACGAATTGGCTGCCGCATTCCCTGACGGTGTGGAATTCACAGAGACTGTGTGGTCGCAGGCTGACCTTGCTGACGCGATCCAGACGCTCTCAGCACACCACGACGCGTGGCATATCGTCGCGGCAGGCGGCGGGTTCCGGTCCGATCCCGTCGCGGCATTTGGCCTTTCTGCAGAGGTTCTGCATGTCGACCCCGACTTTGCAGACTGGGCCGATTCTCTGCCATCGAGCCTATTGGATGTAACAGTTCTTGTACGCCCGACCCGTGCTATCGGCGCCGCCTGACTGAGCCTTCCATCGTGTGGCGGTGTGTCGCTGCCGATCGGGCGACACACCGCTCAGCGCTCGACCGTATGGTTCGCGATACCGACTGAGCCGGACGCTCCGCGGATCTGGGAGGGCCTTCGTGCGCGTCGTAGCCCGGGCCGCGAGACAGCAGAGATCTGCGCGGTGCCCTTGTTCGCCTACGACCTCAACTTCGGCGACGAGGCGGCAGTCATCGCATCCGGTAAGGGTGCGCTAGTCGCTACAGCCATCGTGGTCGACGGGGGCAACTACACGTTTCGGATCTGGCAGGAGGATGCGGACGAGACTGCGCTGAGTCAGGTTGCGGTCGAATTCGCTGAGATGGGTTGCCTGATCGAGGGCTACAGCGGTCACCTGCTCGGTCTCTCCTGCGATCGGGCGTTGGGCCAGGCAGTCGCGGACGAACTTCATGCCGGCGAGCGGGACGGGCGATTCACGTATGAGACTGGACGACAGCGAACACACTGATCTGCCGCATTCCGCGCGCTGTCATGCCGATGACAGACTGGCCGGATGGTAGCCGCCGTCTACTACTTCGCCACTCCGGACGATCATGCGAAACTGCTCGACTGCGTC
>NZ_JBFAPF010000004.1:404053-531311 GCF_040675555.1 Kribbella sp. NPDC049584 | reverse complement strand
GCAGTTTCGCATGATCGTCCGGAGTGGCGAAGTAGTAGACGGCGGCTACCATCCGGCCAGTCTGTCATCGGCATGACAGCGCGCAGAATGCGGCATGTTCGAGCGTTTGTCACCCGTCCCAAGGCAGGCTGTGCATCAGTTCGCCATGCGTCGGCGTCATCCCTCGGGCGGTGATACCCGGGCAGAACAACGGCGCAGCCTCGACCAGGTCGAGCCCGTCCGGTACGTGGTACGTGTGGGCCGCATTCGTCAGCATGTACTCGGCGTAGCCACCGTTCACGTGCTCTCCGGTGATCACGCGCTGGTGGCAGAGGTACTCACGTCCGGAGGTGCAGAACTCGCACTCCTCGCAGGTCTGCCACAGCGGCTGCACGCCGACGCGATCGCCGACGGCGAAGCCGGCCGCCCCAGGCCCGACCGCGGTGACGGTGCCGGTCACCTCGTGCCCGGGGATGATGGGGCTGATCCCGGGTACGCCGCCGTCGACCCAGTCGCCCTCGACCATGTGCAGGTTGGAACGGCAGACGCCACAACCGGCGACCTTGATCTGCAGCTGGCCGGTATCCGGCTCAGGCGTCTCGACCTCGTGCCACCGCAGCGGCTTCTCGTTCAGCGGTGCGGGGGTTTCCAGAGTGATTGCGTACATGTCATTCATCGTTCGTGCTGAGTCGTTCGGAGTCCAACAGGCAACGGTCATAGCTGCTATCGCAGATCGCTATAACGCCGATCAACGCGCCTGCAGCGCTTGCAGGAACCGGAGATAAGCGATGGCGCCGGGATCGCGGTGACCGATCGATCGCTCCCCCAGCCAGGCTGCGCCCCCACGGCCGGAACGCAGTTCCGCGCTCGCGTCGACCCGTTCCGAGGCGGTCTCCAGCATCCGGTCGAGGACGTCGGATGCGTTCGGCGACTTCCGGAGTACCTCGAGACTCGGGAGCGGCGCGTCCAGGATGGTCTTGTCACCGAGCTCGGCCTTGCCACGCTCGTTGATGCGCTCGGCGAGCGCGTCACCCAATTGCAGAAGAGTCTGTCCGTCCACCTCCGTCGCACCGGAGACCGCCTTGGCGGCGGACAGTCCGCCACCGCCGAGCAGGGCGCTAGCCCCCGCCGCGTCCGAGCCCAGGTCGACGACACGAAGGCCGGGTCCGGCGTCGCCAGCTGGATTGGGGGCTGGACCCGCCACCTCGGTGTGATCAGACGTTCGTTCAGTACTTCCTGAACGGTCAGTCCGACCCGAAGTCGTTCTCGACGAACGGCTCCCAGGCCAGGTCGACGTTCCTGTCCGCGGACGCGACGGCTTTCCACCGCTGCGGATCGACCTCAAAGCCCCCGGTCCCAATCGACTTCGAGTTCAGGCACCCGGCGCGGTAGTTCTGAATTTGCCAGGGACCCTTCCTCCTTCGAACGGGCCCTGGCGCCTGCGACCGGAATCAACAGACAAATCACCAGAACGCGAATTGATGAAGCCGATCGCGGCGAACGACTCAGCGTGCGCTTGCCAGGGTACGAGCAGCGGCCGCTGCCTCGGTTGCCGCCGCCTCGACGTCGGTGAGTACGCCTTCGCGGAGGAAGGCGGCGAAGCCATGACCGGTGGCTGCGATCGTGTGGATGAGTCGCAGACCGCCACCCAGCTGCTCGGCAGGAGCACGCAGTACGGCGAGAACCTGCTGCCCCGCCTCCTCCAGCCCGTCGTGGTCGGACTTCACCAGGCCAGCACTGAAGGTGACGTCGAACAACGCGGGTTCCTCCACGGCGAAGCGAACGTACGCGGCGGCGAAGCGGGCCAACTGCTCGACCGGGTCATCGGTGCCGGCAAGAGCGGCAGCGAAGCGGTCGCGTTGTTCCTCGTAGCTGCGAAGCGCGAGCGCGGCCAGCAGCGCATCCTTGTTGGCGAAGTGGCGGAAAGGCGCTGCCACGCTGACCCCGGCCCGCCGGCTCGCCTCGGCCATGGTGAAGCCCTGTGGTCCGCGCTCGGCCACCAGCTCCAGCGCGGCCTGCTCGAGCGCGTGCCGGAGATCTCCGTGGTGGTAAGTCATCCGTGCCATGCGATTAATGTTAGCGCCACTTACTTCGCGTGTTACGCTGCCCTATGTGAATACGACTAACATGCGCTTCGACCACGTCGGCCTCTCTGTCGCCGACCTCGACGTCCAACGCGACTTCTACGCCAGCGCGCTCGGCCTCACCGCGGTCGAGGAACACCTCGAGATGCGTGAGGCCCAGATTCGGACCCTCATCCTGCGCTCGGCCGCAGGCCTCAAGATCGAGCTGATCGAGCGCGGCGGCTCGGCTCCGCAGGAGTTCACCGACGCGTATGACGGCGCCGGCACGCAGGGCTACTTCCACTGGGCTCTCTACGTCGACGATCTCGACGCCGTCTTCACCCACACCCTCACCGCGGGCGCAACGGAGGTGTCCGCACCTGCGCCGGCTGCCCGCGCCGGCGCGCGCTTCGCCTACGTCAAGGACCCCGAGGGCAACCTGCTCGAACTCATCCAGCCCGCCGACGACAGCCATTGATCGCCCTTCTGATAGGTCGCCGGACCACGTCGCGGTTGCCCCAGGCGCGGGGCAACCGCGAGTCTGTGAAACTGCGAGTGCCGACAGCGGCCTCCGTACCGAGTCTGCTGCCTATCGCGCGGGATGCGAGAAAATTCCACCGGCGGAGCAGATGTCACCGTCGTTGAACGTGTTGCGTCCGCAGACCCTGAACTCGGTGATGTCCAGCGGCAGGTCCATGGACTGCGATTCCTTGCCGTTGGTCAGGTAGAAGGTCTGCATCTGCGACTGACCGTTGACGAAGTAGTCGACGTGAACGTTGCGAGCCAGGTGCTTCCCCAGACCCACAGCCAACTGGTGACACCCTTGGCGCCGGTCCTCGTGTTGTCGACCTGGGACGTGTAGTGCTCGTTGACCAGTTGGTGGTGCTCCTGGGCATCCACGGAGCAGACCTGGCCACAGTCGAAATCAGCAGGAGCAGCTGTGGCTGGTACTGCCGCTCCGACTCCAGCGACAACCGCACCGACCAGGACCGCAGCCTGGAAATCGTTGCTTCAAGCTCCATTCGGTTCATCCTTCGTCGTTGGCTCTACCCTCCCGCCCCCGGGAGACCGCGGCAGGTCGGTTCGGGGTGCGCTGCTCGGGGCGGTCACGAGGAGAGTGAACATCGCGACGGTGACAACCACGCCGGCCGCGGTCTCGGCTGCGACGCAGCAGGCCGCAGCTACGGACTTCAGGTGGATTTGTCATGACGGCAACCTCTTGTCTCGCTTACAGCCCGCCGAGCTGACCGCTCGCGGCTGCGCGAGGTGGTTTCTACACTGCCCCAGGCCGATAAATGGCCAATAGACGGTGGCCGGCCCGTGAGGAGGAGGAACCTCCCACGGTCCCCGCCCCGCGCCTTCATCAGCCGACAATCAGGTGTGGAGCGCGCCGTCGTCGATGAACTCGTAGTTGCCGGGCCCGTTGATCCGCCTGGCATCGAGGTTGTCGTCGGGGTCGGGGAAGTCGTGCTCCATCATCGTCAGGATCGCCTCTTGGGTGATCGCGATGTCCGGGAGGTCCTTGCTGTCACCGCTGGTGAACTGGACCCAGTTCATGATGGTGCGGCCGGCGACAGTCAGGTACATGCTGTCGGCACCGGTGAAGTCCTCGTGCTCGATGCAGTTGATGTGGGAGGTGTGCAGCGTCGCCGGGGCAGCGACGTGGACGCCTGCGCGGGGCCGGCAGCGAACCCGATCGCGGTGATGCCGATCGCCGGGACGGCCAGCAGTTTGGTTGCTCGTGACATCTTTCTGACTCCTCGCTCGAGGGCGGTGATAGCTGGAGGAACCCGACGATCGTCGGCAGCCAAGGCTTCCCGCAGTTGACCGAGTGTCGTACCGGACACGCCCAGCCGGTCTATGCCCGCACTGGTTCCGACGGGTTCACCAAGGAATGGCGAAAACTCGCCGGCTGAAGGACTCGTGGGAGATCAGCTGCCGAGCAGGTCCAGCACTGCTGCCAGTCGGTCGACGAGGGCGGCCGGGGCCTTACCCTCGAGCCCCTTGTTGCCAAGCACATTCCGCTGCATCTGCACGCCGCTGCAGACAGCGATCAGCAGGGCGGCACGAGCGAAGGCATCGACCTTCCCCGAAGGCAGCCGGTCGGCCAGATCACGCTGGTAGTGGCTCTCGATGTGTCGCTGCATGATCTCCACCGCTCGAACACTTCCCGCCGAGCGGATGGTCAGCAGCAACGCTTTCGACTGTCCTTCTGGCGGATCGTTGAGCAGGCTGCGGGCCATCTCGCGGTTGTGACCCGGAACCATCATCAGCGGATGCTCGAAGGTCGTCTGGACAACGTGCTCGAACAGCCCCTCCTTCGAACCGAAGTAGCGACCGATCAGCCGCGGATCGACCCCGGCCTTACCGGCGATCACCCGCGTACTCGCACCGTCGAAGCCGTGCTCCGCGAAGGCGTCGATCGCGGCGTCCAGAATGCGCTGCCGCGTCAGCTCGGCATCGCGAGCTGCGCGTACTACCTCAACACCCGTGTTCGGTGGCATCTGACCAGTCTACGGGTCCCGGTTGGCAATGTCCCCTAGTGAGGACATAGACTTGTCCCCAGATGAGGACATCTACCGAAAGGTTGGACGATGACTATCCCCACTCGCGTTCTCGGCCCTGAGAAGCTCGAGGTCGGCGCGATCGGCTTCGGAGCGATGAGCTTCGGGAACCCGTACGGACAGCACGGGCAGTACGACCCCGACCAGGCCGCGGGCGAGATCCTCGACCGGGCCGAGGCGCTCGGTGTGACCCTGATCGACACCGCGGACGGGTACGGCGAGAGCGAGGAGATCCTCGGCCGCGCACTCGCCGGGCGCCGGGACCGGTTCGTGGTCGCGACCAAGTTCGGAATCGTCTCCGCACCGTTCGGCGGTGGCGAGGCGAAAATCGACGGAAGGCCGGCGTACGCCCGCGAACGCCTCGAGCGGTCCCTGCGCCGACTGGGAACGGACCACGTCGATCTGTACTACCAGCACCGAGCGGACCCGACCGTTCCCATCGAGGACACGGTCGGCGCGATGGCCGAGTTCGTCGCCGAAGGAAAGGTGCGGTACCTGGGGCTCTCCGAGGCGTCGCCCGACACCATCCGGCGTGCGCACGCCGTGCACCGGATCACCGCGATCCAGACCGAGTGGTCGCTGTGGGAGCGAGGCATCGAGCGAGAGGTGCTGCCATTGACCCGGGAGCTCGGTATCGCCGTCGTTCCCTACAGCCCGCTCGGCCGCGGAGCACTCACGGGCTCCATCGAGTCGCGCGCCGACCTGGCCGGCGCCGACCACCGTGCCGGCATGCCGTGGTACTCGGAAGAGAACATCGCCCACAACCTGTTTACGGTCGACATCGTCCGCGGCATCGCCAAGGATCTCGACGCGGCTCCCGGTCAGGTCGCCCTGGCCTGGTTGCTGGCTAAGGCACCCGACGTGGTCCCGATTCCCGGCACCCGGCGTGCGGAGTACGTCGAGCAGAACAGCCTGGCCGCGAACCTGACCCTCGCGCCGGAGCACCTCGAAGCCCTGGAGAAGATCACCGTCGCCGGCGACCGCGAGCACGGCACGGCCGTTGACGCGCAGAACTGGTTCAACGGCACGACGCCGACTCGCTGATACCTCCGGCGAGGCTGCCGGGCCAAGACGCCTGACATGACTGAGCGCCGACCCCGTCGGGCCGGCGCTTAGCGCACGCACGTGGGTACCTCATCAACGTGACGCCCGAGGCTAGCGGGTCCGGGTGGTGCCAGTCCGAGCAGACATCGCCGGTGCCTCCGCCGTCCGGTCCGCAGGCCCTGAACGCAGTGACGTTCTGGCTCAGGTTCATGGACCGCGAGCCCACGGCCGGACTGTAGAGCTTCTGCTGGACGGGATTGCATTCCAGGTAGTAGTCGACGTGTCCACGAGAATTCGCCGTTCTTGATCATTGCCTGAGGCACCGAGTGTCAGGGACTCGAGAGCCGCGGCCGCCGGCGCTCCGGGCGTCTACCCGCTGGACCGGCGTCAGCTCCCTGACCAGAGGGTCTCCCGGAACCTGCATCGGACTGGGCTAGGGTTCCGAGGTGAGGATGATTGCGCGGAGAGCCTCGGTGAGCCTCGCCACCGGCTCCGGCTGAGGGCCGGGCAGCCGGGCGAGCAAGATGCGTCTCTGCTCACCCGGTCCGCCACGAACCCGAAGTACCTTCACCTGTGGCGGCACCACAGGGACCAGAGCTGCGGGGATGGTGGTGATACCGCACCCGGCGCCGACCAGTTGCAGCTTGGCCAGCCAGTCCTGCGCGGAGTGTGCGATCTCAGGGCGCTCGTCCAACCCCATCCAGACCCCCATTGTCCGCTCGCCGCCGGTGCCGGCGATCCAGCGCTGTCCGCGCAGGTCGGCAACATCGACATAGGTGTCGCGCGCCAGCGGGTGCGTGGCCGGAACAGCCACCCGCAGGCTGCGTTCCGTCAGTACCTCGGTGTGAAGTGCCGGCGTCTCGGTGTCCGGTGCCCGAAACGGCGGTGCCGACGAGAGCAGCGCCAGATCGAGACTTCCCGCCCGTAATGCCCGGACCAACGCCGACGTCGTACCTTCGCGACTCGTCACCACGACAGCTGGATGAGACACCCGAAGCGTAGCTACCGCCCGCGGGACCAGATCCGCTCCCGCAGTGGCAAACCACCCCAGCCGGACCGAGCCGGGCACCTCGGGTACGCCGGCGAGCTCGCGAGCACCTGCGTCCATCTGATCGATGACGGTCGCGGCACGCCGGGCGACGATCCGGCCGGCCGCGGTCAGCCGCACCCCGTCCTGGCGACGCTCAAGCAGCCGTGTTCCCGCGGTGCGCTCCAAGGCCGCGATCTGTCGTGACACCGCCGACTGACTGTAGCCGAGGGCATTCGCGGCGGCGGTCAGCGTGCCGCGCTCGACGACCTCCCTGAAGACTCGGAGCGCAGTCAACGAAGCATCAGCAAGAGTCATGACATTAATGCATACCACCCTTGACGACTTCTCGCTTCTGTCATGAGGAATCCGTGCCTACGGTAGAGGCATGAGCCTGATTCGAACACCTTTCGGTTTTGCCAGCTCCGCCGCGGAGGTCGTGTCCGGCGTGGACCTCCGTGGCCGTCGCGCGGTGGTGACCGGCGCGTCGTCCGGGCTCGGAGTCGAGACCGCTCGTGGGCTCGCGACAGCTGGCGCCGACGTCACCCTGGCTGTGCGTGATCACGCCGCCGGCCAGACCGCGGCCAAGGACATCGCGTCGAGCACCGGCAACGACGCGATCCATGTTGCTGTTCTAGATCTGACCGATCTCCGCTCGATCGCCGCGTTCTCTGCGGGCTGGAGCGGCCCGCTGGACATCCTGGTCAACAACGCCGGCGTGATGGCCAGCCCCGAGCTGTACACCGAGTACGGGTGGGAGCTGCAGTTCGCCACCAACCACCTCGGGCACTTCGCCCTGGCCAACAGCCTCCACCCGGCGTTGACCGCCGCCGGGGACGCCCGGATCGTGGTCGTCACGTCCAAGGCACACATGAACTCGCCGGTCATCTTCGACGACCTCAACTTCGCCTTCCGGGCGTACGACCCGTGGCTGGCCTATGGTCAGTCCAAGACCGCCAACGTGCTGTTCGCGGTCGAGGCGTCGCGCCGCTGGGCGTCGGATGGCATCACCGCGAACGCCGTCATGCCAGGAGCGATCCACACGAACCTCCAGCGCCACAGCGGGGGCAGCGGCAAGGTCCCGCCCGAGCTCATCAAAACCGTCGAGCAGGGCGCCGCGACCTCCACCCTGGTTGCGACCTCCCCGCTGCTCGAAGGGATCGGTGGCCGCTATTTCGCGGACTGCAACGAGGCCGAGACAGTGGACCGCCGCCGGCCCGGCCTGGGCGACGTCGCCAGGTTCGCACTGGACCCTGCCAACGCCGAACGTCTCTGGACTGTTTCCGACGACCTGGTGGCCGCGGCCTCGCGGCGCTCCTGAGTCAGGCGTTGACGGCGGCAGAATACGCGTCGAGGTACGGCGCTTCGCCGGCGTCAGGCCTGTCGGTGGCCAGCATCGCGCGGTGCCAGAACGGGTAATGCGCGCTGGCTGCCCGGCCTCGTTGATCCGGTTGAGCTCTTCCTCGGTGAGCACCAGCTCCACAGCGGCGCGGTCGTCGTGCAGCTGGCCCTCGTTCCGCGCGCCGAAGACTGCTCCGGTCACCCCCGGACGGCTCAGGTGCCAGGCGAGCACGACCCGAGCGATCGAGACTCCCGGTCCTTCGCAACCCCCTCGAGGACCTCGATGACGTCGTATGCGCGCTCCCGATCACAGACGTACGACTCGAGCCATCCTGCCGCGGCGGCAGGAGACCCTTGCCGGTCTTGAGCTCTGGCTCGCCGACGCCGTTCACGCCGAATCGGCGAAACCCTTATAGGCCAGAGGCTTTGCGCTTGGTCGATCAGCAGCGGTCGACCTTGATGGAAGTCAGCAGATTCGTGGTTCGAGGCGGTGGTCGCTCCGTTGATTGGACCATCTGACCAACATGTGCCCACGCGACACCGCTCGTCGTCGTTGAGCCTCGAAAATCGAGAGCGAGCGGCGTGAAGTCTCCTCTGCTCGGACGTTGAGCTGCGGCTGGTGTTGTCGACCATCGCGGAGGTGGCGAGGTGGCGTTCGTGAAGGATCAGTGGACGACTGCCGTCAAGCAGCCTGATGGGAGCGTTACGCGGGAGCGGAACGAGAGGCGGTGGGGGCGGGGAAACGGTGGCTGGCGGTTTGGCATGACCCGAGTGGGAAGGAGCAGTCCCAGGCCTTTGACACGAAGGTGCGGGCGAGCAAGTACGCCAGTGCGATGGAGACGGACGCGGCTCGTGGGGACTACGTCGATCCAAAGGCCGGCCAGGTTCGGTTTGGAGTCGTCGCTCAGATCTGGCTCAAGTCGAGGTCCGTCGATCCGACGACCCTGATCCGGTACGAGACAGCGTTGCGGCTGCACGTGCTCCCGCACTTCGGGAGCCGGCCGGTCAAGAGCATTAAGCCCTCGGAGATCGCCACGTGGCTGACCGATCTCGAGGCACAGATCGGGTTGGCAACTGCGCGGACGGCGTTCGTTGTTGTGCACGGCACCTTTGAGCTGGCGGTGGACGACGGCACGATCAAGCGGAATCCGGCGAAGGCCAATGTGGTCCAGCTTTCGGCCCCGAAGCATCGGAAGATCGTGGCCTGGAGCGATGCCCGGGTCCAGCGTGTCGTCGAGAGCCACCAACCAGAGTTCCGGGCCATCCCTGTCATCGGTGCCGCGGCGGGGCTACGGCAGGGTGAGCTGTTCGGGCTTGCGGTGGAGGATCTCGACTTCGACCAGATGATCATCCACGTCCGGCGACAGGTGAAGCGACTCGGCAGGAACTTCGTCTTCGCATTGCCAAAGAGCGACACTGAACGTGAGGTGCCCGTGTCCGAAGGTGCGGCGCTTGTGCTCCTCCAGCACATAGAGACCTACCCTCCACGACCGTATTCGCTGCCGTGGGAGAGGCCAGACGGGGATCCATTGGAGGCCAGCATCCTGTTCCGCTGGAGAGATGACCGGCACATTCAGGCGCGCAGCTACAACGAACGGGTTTGGAAGCCGGCGCTAGTCGCCGCCGGCGTGATCCCGGAGCCGACCCGGACGGACCGTGGCGCACTGCAGTACGTCAGCAGCAGAGACTCCGGGATGCATGCTTTGCGCCACTACTACGCCAGCGTCGCCTTGGCGGACGGGGTCAACATCAAGGAGCTGGCCGAGTACTTAGGACACAGCGACCCCGGCTTCACGCTTCGCCTCTACACTCACATGCTGCCGTCGTCGCACGAGCGAGCCCGCAAGGCGATCGACTCGCGGCTCGGTCATATCTTCTCGTCAGCGGCTCACGGAGCAGTCACGGAGCAGCCGGCAAAAGGGCACCTCCAGAACCTGTCCCAGTTCGAGGCCGATCCATCCCTCGAAATAGGCCTCTGACCTGCGGGAACGCGCTCAGAGCAGGCCCGGCGTCCTCCCGATTTCGCTCGGCTCGGCCAACCGAAGGCCGACATGTTCCAGTTCTACGCCCAAGACCACCAACGCTTCACCGGCGACCGCGACGTAGCCAAGATCCGCGAACTCAACCCCCAACTGGAGTCCTTCGCCGACTGGCTCGACAACCACCGCGAACAACTCAAAGCCTCACAAAACTGACGATTCCACGCCTCGCCCCGGCGGCCGACCTCCCCCAGCCGACCGCCGGGCCCGTACCGGAGTCCTGTTGTTCGTCGTACTCCTGCTGCCAGCGTTCACGATCCTCGATACCTGCGGTGACCCCGACCGCGTGGTCCCAGGAATACGGTAATTGAACACTTGAAGAGTTGTTAGGTGAGGCTGGCCTGATCTATCGTCGGCTCGCTGGTTCGGTGATTCTCATCCTTGGAGCACGACATGTCCGGTTCGAAGATCGCGCTGCTTGGTGCTATCGCGGGGTTCACCATCTTCCTAGGTCTCCCGCTGGGTCGGCTGCGCAATCCGGCGCCGCGCCTCAGAGCAGCCTTGAACGCGGTGGCGATCGGGATCCTGCTGTTCTTGCTATGGGACGTCCTCGGGCAAGCGTGGGATCCGACCGATGCGGCATTGAGCGATCACGGCTGGGGCAAGGCGGTCGTTTCCGGTCTGGTCCTGGCGATCGGCTTCGGTATCGGCCTGATCGGACTGGTCCGCTACGACCGGTGGATCGCCCGCCGCAACGCGCCAGCCACGGCTGGGAAGTCCGAAGGCCCGGGGGCGGCCGCAGCGACTGAGCTGGCCCGCACCGCGTCGTCGCCGGCCAGCCGGCTGGCCCTGATGATCGCCATCGGTATCGGGCTGCACAACTTCGCCGAAGGCCTGGCGATCGGCAACTCCGCCGCCTCGGGCGAAATCTCCCTCGCGGTGCTGCTGATCATCGGGTTCGGCCTCCACAACGCCACCGAAGGCTTCGGTATCGTCGCGCCGCTGGCTGCTGAAGGTACCCGCCCGTCGTGGGCAACGCTCGGACTGCTCGGCCTGATCGGCGGTGGCCCGACATTCATCGGGACCCTGATCGGGCAACAGGTCGTCAACGACACCCTGTCGGTGGCCTTCCTCGGCCTGGCGGCGGGCTCGATCCTGTACGTCGTCATCGAACTCCTCGCCGTAGCTCGCCGGTCGGGCCGCAAGGAACTCACCGCGTGGATGATCCTGCTCGGCCTCTTCGCGGGATTCGCCACAGACGCCGTGATCACCGCAGCGGGCGTCTAGGTCCGATCTGACGAGCCACTTTTAGCCAGGTCCGCCCACGCCGTCGCCATCGTCGAGCGCTGACATTGCGAACGCTGCCAGCCCCAGCCATCGCCGTACGTCAGCTGCTGGCGGCAGAGGCTCCAGCAGCTCCGGGCCGTTGTTCTTGACGTAGTTCGCGGCCTTGTACATCCGTACCTGTCGAGGCTCCCGTCGCCAGGCGGAGCCACGAGCCGGGCCCTTTGTTGCCTAGGACTTGCGTACGCGTCGGCTCATCCGCCACTTCTTCAGCTTGGCCTTCAGATAGGCCACGCCAATGCGGATCTTTGTCCAGATGCTCAGCGGCAGTTCCTTGGCCAGCTTCTTCCCCAGCTGCTTGGGCTCGACCTTGTGCGCCGCATCAGTGGTCGCTTTGCGGCCGGTCTTTCCCGCCTTCTTGACGGACTCGGCCGGGTTAGGGCTCATCGTTGCTCCTTCGGGTCGATTCACACGCCACACGGGCGCGTGTTCCCCGCTCACACAATCCCTCCAGTGCCCGGCAGCGGCGCGACGCATTCACGCCAGGCGGTAACGGCTTCAAACCGCGGTTCAGCATCGGGAGGCGCATTCGACGCAGGTGCGTGCCGTCAGCCTCGCTTCAAGCCGAGCTGTCGCGACCGGCTGCCCGCCCACGTCATCTCCTGACTGCCCCACCGAGCACAACCGAGGACCAGCGCACGCGCCGAGGACATATCGCCGTACGGCGACATGAGCTGAGGGACAGGCGCATGCTGAGGACATGGCCGATCGGTGGTACTGCGGGAAATGCGAAGGGGCAGACGGGTTTGATGCATCTTGTACAACAGCCTGGAGATGGTCTGATGAACCGCGACGAGAAGCGGAACCGCGATGCTGAGATGCCCGGTCTGACTGTTCAATGTAAAGCCCCTACTGTGGCGTTGCAGGCTGCGTTGCCCGGAACCCTCGAGATCGACACCGTCACAAACTGCCTGGTTGTCCGCACCCAAATCAGCCGCGCACCCGGCATTCACAACCTCGTCGACATCGATGTGGCCTGGCCGCCAGGCTGGAGTGTCGCACTCCGTGACGGTGTTGTCGTCCTGCTCGATGCAGCTGGACAGATTGCCGGTCGTCTGGGCGACGAGGTAATCGTTGGTGGAGGTTTCGTAGATATAGCCATAGCCGATGTCGTCTCGTGCACAGGCCAAGAGCGAATATTCCAGGCGTACGAGCTCACGCGCACTTGAGCGTACTTGTCGAAGCTTGACGAGGACGCCCTGTCCTCATGGCCCAACTCTGCTCACGAACCAGACTCAGTGATCACAGTCCCCGATCGCCCAAAGACGACCCCGCCCGGGCCTTTCTGAAGCCGGGTTTCGGCATCAAAGCGGCCACTTCCAGCGGATCGCCCAGCGGCGGCTGGTCGGTTGTCCTGACCGAATATCACGGAGTGGTCGCTTCGCAAATTCTGGCAAACCAAGCGGGGCAGAACGCTGTCTTATGGCTATAGGGAGCCATGCAGACACAAGGGGGAATCGAGACGATGAACAATCTGCGCAAGGGTTGGAAGGCGGCAGCGGCGGGACTCACCACCATCGGACTGGCGGTAGTTGCTTACGGCAATCTTCCGGCCGCGAACGCCGAGCAGACTTCAGGGCAGGCAGCCACGGCGGCGAGCGGAACAGTTCTCAGCCGGGCGAAGCACATGGTCACCGTTGCCGAGGTCAGAAAGGCCGACCCAAAGAGGCCGTGGTCAGTGCAGATCGACAGAGGGCTGCTGCAACGCACGTACTGCGGCGTCTACTCGACCGAGGGCAAGAATGTGGCGTCCCGGCTGGCCCGCGCGTACACCGGCGACAACATAGCGAGCTACGGCCGTCAGCACGTGACGGCGTACCGGACCCCTGCCGCGGCCAAGGCGGCGTACTACTCGATCGTGAAGACCGTGCTGAGCTGTACCGCGAGCAAGCCGGCGCCGACGCACGCCCGGAAGATCACCGAGAACCGGGTGGTCAAGGGCGCAGCCGGCCCGACCCGGGTGATCCGCTGGTACGACTACCCGCTGCCGAGCGACCCGGGCGGCGAGGCGGGTGGTTTCCCGTACGCGATCACGCTCCGGGGCACCACCGTCTCGGTCCTGGCCTTCAGCGGCTACGGTCCGGGCATGTCGGCGCCAAGCTTCGACAGGCTGGCCCGCACGGCAGCGGCGAAGCTGCCGCGCTGAATCAGCACAAGGAACCGTCGCCTCCGTCCGCAGCAAGCCGGGCGGAGGCGACGGTCCGGGCGAGTTCGTGGGGGAACCGGCTCAGCGACTGGCACGCCGTACCCCCTCCCGACACCTGCTGTAGCACCAGTTGATGCCTAAAGAGTTCAGTCAACTAGCCGCGTCGTACGACGTCCGGGCCGTGTTCTTGGCGTTGGGCGTTCCGCGGCCGTCGGTGATCGCCGCGACCAGGCTGGAGCCGACGTAGTGATCCCAGCCCTGGCTGCACACGTCGTAGCAGGCGAGGTGCGGGAACAGGCCGTCGTGCGTGAACCGCAGTACAGTGCCTGATTCGGTCGGGGCGACATCGAAGACGCAGCGGGTTCCGATCCACTCGTCCTCGCCCTCGAGGAAACCGAACTCGTTCTCGAGGATCAGCCACACCACCCGCTCCGAGCTGGACTCCGTGATCCGGATCCGGCTGTGGTGGACGGTGCCGTAGCGATAGTCGAACTCGTCGCCGACGTCGGCCGTCGGCCCCGTGATGCCTTCGGACCACCACGTCGTGGGCCGGTGGATCGCCGCGAGTACCTGGTCGGGAAGCTCCCGAGGCTGGTCCGGCGACGCCGGTTGATGCGTGGGCAACGGGTTATCCGGCGAACTGCGCGCGGTGTTCGTGAAGGAACTCTTGCAATGGGCGCGCGGGCGTGCCCGTGAGCTGCTGGAAGGTCTCGGTCGTGTAGTCGTTCTCGCCGGCGAGGATGGCCCACTCGCGTGCCATCAGCAGCTCAGCCGTCCCAGCCGGTACGCCGGCGCCGATCAGGCCGTCGAGGAACTGACGATCGTTCGCGACTTTGAACCTGACCTGCTCCCCCAGCTCCGCCGAGAGCAACTCGAGGGCCTCCGGCCACGACATGGCGACAGGTCCGGTCAGGTCGTAGTGAGCGTTCCACAGCGCGGGATCGAGAAGCACCCGCACCCCGGCTTCGGCGACGTCGCGATGGTCGATCAACGCCGTACGGCCGCGGTCGGCAAGTCCGGTCCAGGTACGTGAGATACGCATTTCACGCGCCCCAGCCAGCATCGACGCCGAGAAGATCGCCGGCCGGATCGTCGAGTACGGCACCCCCGTCGAGGACGCGAAGTCGTCGATGCTGTGGTGAGCTCGCTGATTGATTCCGAGCGAGCCCGCCGAGGCATTGAGCACCGACAGCCGGGTGACCTGCTCGATCGAGGGTGCGTGGGCGGCGGCGTTGATCGCCACCAGTTGGATGACACCTTCGGTCCCGATCGAGCCCATGGCAATGAACACGGCACGGATCCCGTCGAGTGCTTCGGCAAGCTCGCGCGGATCGTCCAAGCGGGTTGACCTTACGCGAAGGCCTTCGGGCTCGCCGAAGGCCCGGCGAGCCTTGTCCGGGTCGCGGACCAACGCCGTCACCGTCTCGCCTCGCGCCAGAAGCCCCCGAACGATTTCGCTACCGACGCGCCCGGTCGCTCCGATCACTGCCGTGGTCACGTCTCCTCCTTAGTCGCGCCACAGGGCGTGCGTCCGCGGCCACCCGGTCGTCGAATCCTTCGAGTCTCGCATCGGTCTCGATTCACGCCCAGGCCCGGCGTGACATCTCCATGGGCTCTCTGACTTGAAGATTCCGGGTTATACAGCCCATTTCAGGAACTGCATTATGGGTTGTCAGGCCCACTCTTGAGCTACGCTGGCGCCATGGCCGATGCCGAAACTCGTTTGACCCGCAAGGGCCGTGCCACCCGCGATCGGATCGTCGAAGCGGCCGCCGAGGTGGCGCTCGAGCGCGGGGTCCAGGGGATGACGAACGAGGAGGTGCGCCGTGCCGCCGGTGTCAGCGGATCGCAACTCATGCACTACTTCCCGGACAAGGAGTCGCTCCTCTCCGCCGTCATTGATTGGCGGGCCAGGGCCGTCATGAACTTCACCCAGATGGCGGCCAAGGAAGGACTGGACACCTTCGAAGGACTGCAGTCCTGGGTCGATGCCTACCTCGATCACGAGGAAGCATGCGTGGCGGGCTGCAGCTTCGGTTCGCTCGCAGCCGAGCTGGTCAAGAGCGAGACGGGCCTTCGGGAGAAGCTGGCCGACGGGTTCGACCAGTGGGAGGAGCTGTTCCGCGCCGGCCTGCAGGCTATGCGGGATCGCGGCGAACTGAAACGCAGCGCCGACCCCCGAGCCCTGACCAATGCCCTGATGTCCAGCTTCCAAGGGGGGATGCTGCTCTCCCAGGCATCAGGCGATTCCACCGCGCTCCGCGATGCCCTCACCGCAGCGCTGGACTATCTGTCAACCTTCCGCTCCGCCCGATCGCGGGCGTGAACGAAAGTCACTCGCCGGTGGCTGAAAGCTTGCCGTCGCGGTAGTCCACCAGCCGTCCCTGCGCCTGCGGATAAGGCGTCGCCTTGGGTGGAGTGTCGCCGTCGCGGAGCCGGATCGCGGCGTCCACTCCCGCGTCGATTGCTGCCCGGTACGGCAGCGATCCCGTACTCACGCGCCGTACGCCGAGGTCGGCGAGTTCGCGTACCGTCATGCCGGGGACCGGTAGAACATTGACCGGTACGGACAGCGTCGCGGTCAAAGTCCGGATCTCGTCGGGTTGGCTGATGCCGGGGACGAAGATCCCGTCGGCGCCGGCCTCGACGTAGGCCTGCGCGCGGATCATCGTCTCCTCCAGGTTCGCCGATTGGCCCAACCAGTAGGTGTCCACCCGTGCGTTCACGAACAGGTCGGGCGAGGTCGCCTTGATCGCGGCCACCTTGGCGGCGTGCCGGCCAGGTTCGACGAGCCGCTCGTCGGTGCTGTCCTCGATGTTGATCCCCGCCACGCCGAGGTCGGCGAGGTAGGACGCCACCTCGTCGGGATCATCGGAGTAGCCGTCCTCGACGTCGGCGGTCACCGGCACCGGCAGCCGCAACAGGCGAGCCGCCAGCGTGGCCGTCGCCTCTCGCGTGGAACGGCCACCGTCCGGGGAACCCTCGATCGCCGCAACTCCGAAGCTTGTCGTGCCGACCGCCGGGAATCCGGCGACCACGAACCCGAGCGCGGAGCCGACATCCCATGCGTTCGGCAACACCAACGGTGCCGGGCCCTCGTGGAGCGCGCGGAAGGCCTGTGCCGCGTCGCGGGCGTTCACGCCTCCGCCGGTGCGTCGTAGGTCTCGAGTACGCGCGATTCCAGCAGGGGCACGATCCGGCCGAGCACCAGGTCGACGAAGTGCGGCGTCTCACGATGGGCGGCCAATGCCGCGGCGTCGCGGTACCGCTCGAGCAGGGTGATTCGTCGCGGGTCATCCAGGCTGGCGAAGGCCTCGAACGAGACGTTGCCCGCCTCGCCGCGACTCGCCGTCGCTAGCTCCCCCAGCAGCCGCTTGACCTCGGCCTCCTTGCCGGGCCTGATCACGTAGCGAGCGATGAGCTGGATCTCCGACATCAATGGTCCTCTCGTATTGGGCTACATAGCCCATTTTAGGTTGAGATGAGCATCCTGACAAACAGGACGTAGCGCGGCCAACTTCAGTCCTTCGATATCTCCGGGTAGTACTGCGGCGCTTCGTAGCGATCAACCATGCCGTAGTCGCGGACAACGCGGACCTCGCGCACCCTGGTACCGGCCGGCACAGTTCGCGCGATCCTGAATCGCTCCGCCGCTGGGTGGTCCCGCCACGTTGCCACGAGGATGAGCTGACCTGGGGTCAGCACAGCGTCGAACACATCCCAGTCCACCAACCCAACGGTCTCTGGATCGAAGCCGAACCAGGCAGCACAATCCTCTGCGCTGGCCGCCTTCACCTGATCCCGCGGCTTCGTCAAGTTCAGCAGCGTGACAGCTGTGCCCACGCCAGTCTCTGTCTCATCGAGCCTTTGCTCTTGTAGCTGTTGCCCGGCCGGCAGGTCGTTGTCCGCCGTCACCTGCCCTACCCGTAGGTGGTAGTCGCCGAGGATTCGGTCGCGACCCTTCGCCTGGACCTCGTGATGACGGGCCCTGGTATGCCAGCGCACCAGGGCCTTCTCATCGCGCCAGTTCGACAGCGACAGGATCCAGCCATCGCGCGTGATGCTCCGGTATCGGATGTTGTCCACGAACCCAGCGATCTGCTCGAGCTCCGGCTTCAGCATCTTCGCGGAGTCGAGGTAGGTGTTCCACTCTTCGGACCTGGGCCGAACCTCGAACAGCACTGAGAACATGGCTCAACTTCCTTACCAGATCGGTGGCGAAGCGAGGCCTCGCAGCGAGGGATTTGGGATTTGATTCCCATTCCTCTATCTTCTGGGATACAGAACCCAAAAGGAAGTGCTCATGACTTCAGATCTTGCAGGAAAGACCGCCCTCGTCACAGGCGCGACGGCCGGCATCGGCAAGGCCGTCAGCTTGGCCCTCGCGGCACGCGGCGCGACCGTCATCGTTCACGGAAGGGACGCGGCCCGGGGCGCCCAGGTCGTGCAGGAGATCGAGGCAGCAGGTGGTACAGCGCGCTTCATCGCCGCCGACATGAGTGACAAGGACGACGTACGGCGACTCGCGGCCGAGGCCGGCGACGTCGACATCCTGGTCAACAACGCCGGGGTGTATCGGTTCGGAGGCACGACCGACACCGACGACGCCCTCTTCGACCTTCACATCGACACGAACTTCCGGGCGCCGTTCATCCTGGTGCAGGAGCTCGCACCGGCCATGGCTGCCCGCGGTGGCGGCGCGATCGTGAACGTCAGCACGTTCGGCGCGGCCGTGGCCGGCAAGGGCGGTGGCATCTACGGGGCATCCAAGGCGGCGCTCGAGCTGATGACGCTGGTCTGGGCCGACGAGTTCGGCCCGGACGGGGTGCGGGTAAACGCCGTCGCGGCAGGGCCGACGTACACGCCCGGGACGGCGCCGGCCGCCGATATGGTCGAGGCTCTGGGGCGCGCTTTCGCGTTGGAGCGCGTCGCTCAGCCCGAGGAGATCGCCGCCACGGTCAGCTTCCTCGCCGGTCCGGAGTCCAGCTTCGTGAACGGCTCCGTGCTACAGGCCCACGGCGGCATCAAGGCCGTCGTACCGCGGGTCTGATCATGTCCGCGACCACGTCATCCGAGCTGAACCGTGCCACCGCTCATCTCGCGCAGGTCGATGATGTGCTCGCGGCGCTCCTGGACAGCGGAGCCGACCCAGACCCCTTCCACGGGGAAAGCCCGGTGCCGGCCGAAAAGCGGTTCGCCTCGATGGTGCTCCACATCATCGGTCAGCAGATCTCGATCCGGGTCGCGGAGGTGATCTTCGGACGGCTCGAGGCCGCACTCGGGGCGCCTCCCACCCCGGAAGGCGTACTCAAGCTGGGTCCGGAGGCGCTTCGTCCACTCGGGATGTCGCAGGCGAAGGCCTCCTATCTGGTAGACCTCGCCCAGCGCGAGTCCGACGGCCGACTGAGCTTGACCGAGATCCATGCGTACTCCGACGATGAGGCGCTCACGCGGCTGACCGCCGTACGTGGCATCGGGCTCTGGTCGGCGCAGATGTTCCTACTCCACCAGCTTCAGCGGCCCGACATCTTCCCTGCGGGCGATGTCGGTCTCCGCAAAGCCGTGCAGCGAGCCTGGTCCCTTGCCGACGTACCGTCGATCAAGCAAGTTGAACAGCGCGCGGTGGCATGGTCGCCGTATCGCACTTACGCCGCGGCGTTGTTGTGGCGCTCAGGCGGCCACCTGGGCGGGCATCAAGACGACATCTGAGTCCCTTGACTATGCCGGACCCATGATCCTGACGCTCGCCTTCACAGCCTGAAGTTCGTGCGAGCCGCCACAGCCGGATCGCTTGCGAACGTGTGGAGGTGGGCCAGGGCAGCTGAGAGTGAAGCCCGTAGCGGCGCCGGGTCGCGGAACGTCTGGGCCAGCAACATGCCGCCCTGCTGCGCGCCTAGGAGGCTGCAAGCGAGTTTCTCGGGATCGGCATCTTCCCGCAGGTCACCGCGCTCCTTCATCGCTGCCAGCCCGTCCCGGAACATGCCGAGCCACCGGTCGAACCCGGAGGCGAGGTCGGCGCGGAAATCGGCGTCGGTCTCAACCAGTTGCCCGGCCAACGACCCGAAGACGCACCCCCCGACACACTCGCGCTCGAGCATCACGCCGACCTGCATCTCAGCCCAGAGCTCGAGCGCCTCGAACGTGTCCAGGGCACCCAGGTCCGGGTGCCGGTGGTTCTCGATCGTGGAGTCGGCCTGAGCGCACACCACGGCCTTCACGAGGCTTCGCTTGTCAGTGAAGTAGTGCGTCATCTGCGAGCCGCTGACACCGGCTGCCTTGCGCACGTCCTCGATCCCGGTGCCGGCCACGCCGTGCTCGAGGATCAGGTCCGCCGCCACGCCGAGAATCCGATCGCGTGTCGCCCGCCCCTTGCTCGTCAGCCGAGGGCCTGTGGTCTCTGCGTCGCTCATGCTCCAATCCTAGCGTTTTGGGATGTAGATCCCAATGAGCTATATTTTGGGAAATCAATCCCAAAATGAGAGTTGCGACCATGACCGTTGATCTCACTGCCCAGTCCACCGGAACGGCCGCCCCGGTCGTCCTCATCACCGGCGCCCTGACCGGCATCGGTCGCGCGACGGCCACCACCTTCGCCGAGCGCGGTGCAAGGTTGGTCGTCTCCGGCCGCCACCCCGACAAGGGCAAGACCCTCGTCGACGACCTGGAGGCCAAGGGCACCGAGGCACTCTTCGTCCGCACCGATGTTCGTCACGACCAGGAACTGGCAGCCCTCGTCGACACCGCCGTGGAGCGCTTCGGCCGCATCGACATCGCGGTCAACAACGCCGGTACCGACGGCCAGTTCGCCGCCCTGCCCGACATGACCGAGGAGCTCTACAGCCAAACCTTCGACACCAACGTGTTGGGCACCCTGCTCTCTCTCAAGCACGAGCTGCGCATCATGCAGCAGCAGGGGTCGGGCAGCATCGTCAACATCAGCTCCATCTACGGCGAGCGCGGCTTCCCCACCGGATCCCTGTACGTCGCGAGCAAGCACGCCATCATCGGCATCTCCCGATCCGCGGCACTCGAGGCCGCCGCGTACGGCGTACGGGTCAACGCCATCGGTCCCGGCCCTGTCCAGACCGACATGTTCGACCGCGTCACGGGCCACGACGCCGACGCCAAAGCCGCCTTCCTCAGCAGCGTCCCAGTCGGCCGGGCCGGACGCCCGGAGGAGATCGCGGAGGCCATCGTCTACGTCACCTCACCGAACGCCGGCTTCCTCACCGGCCAGACCATCATCATCGACGGCGGCATGAACGCGGCCTGACCCTCGCAACCCCGAAAGCACTGCCTTCCGAGGGAGCCCATCTGCGCGCTCGTAAGCACCAGGACCTCTAGAACTCGTCCTTAGTGTTCCGGGAGGGACTGTGGTAGGCCGAATGCTGCGAAGGCGGTGTTTTCGAAGCGGGTCATGGCGCGGATGTGGTCGTTGACGAGGAGTAGGACGAACAGGCTTGTTCCGCGGCGGGTTCCGTCGGGGGCGCGGACGTAGGCGCCGAAGGCGGGTTGGCCGTTGGCTCGCGTGGGGATGAGGCTGTACTGGCGGCCACTGCCGAAAAGCAACGCCATGAACCGGGCCGCGGACTCCCGCCCCTCGTACTCGAACGGCATTGGCGGCATCGACACGAAAACGTCGTCGGTGAACAGTTCGACGAGGGCTTCGAGGTCGGACGACTCGTAGGCGCGGACGAACCGAGCCACGATGGCGTCCTCCTCTGGCGACCCGGCAGCGGGCTGTACGTCGGTCTGCCCCCACAGGGCCCGTTGCCGTTCCAGATTCGAACGGGCGCGCTTGAGCGCGCTGTTCACCAAGGCCAGTGTGGTGTCGAGGATCTCCGCGACCTCGCCCGCACGGAATCCCAGGACGTCGCGGAGAATCACGACCGCGAGTTGCCGCGGAGGCAGGACCTGCAGCGCGGCGACGAACGCCAACGAGATCGACTCGCGCTGCTCGTACCGAGCCTCGGGGCCGACCGGCAGCCCGAGCGCACCCTCCGCGAAAACGTCCGGGATCGGCCCGAGCCAGACCGCTTCGCCGAGCCGGGTCGGTTCGGGGGGTTCGACACCGGGAATGTCCCACGCCTTCGCCGGCCGCCGGCGGGCAGCTCGCAGCGCGTTGAGGCACTGGTTGGTCGCGATCCGGTACAGCCAGGTGCGGATCGATGCCCGTTCGCCAAAGCCGGCGAGGCCTCGCCAGGCCGCGACCAGCGTCTCCTGTACGGCGTCTTCGGCGTCCGGCATCGAACCCAGCATGCGGTAGCAATGCACAGCGAGCTCGCGACGATGAGGTTCGGTCAGCGCACGGAACGCCTCGGCGTCACCGGCCCGCGCCCTCGAGATCAGGTCTTCCGACACCACATCCACCTTTCCGGCAGCGCGCGGCCATCCCACGCCCATCGTCGTACAGACACCGCGAGCCACGAGAACTGATCGCCCACACCGGCCACCGTCCCGCCAGGCAGGAACGATGCCCTGCGCAACTAGTCTGCCCGGCTCTGGAGGGTGACGACGTACTTGCCCTCGCCGCGGCCTTCGGCGAGGGCCTGCTGGGCTGCGGCGACCTGCTGGAGCCCCTCGAGGGGCGTGACTTCCACTGGGAGTTCGCCGCGCGCGACGGCGGCGAGCGCCTCGGATTGCGCCTCGGCGATCAGCCACGGCGCCCTGGCCGCGAGGCCGCGCATGCTGAATGCGCCGACCATCGCGTTCGTCGCGAAGAGCCGGCCCGTCGGGATGGCGTCGAGCGCCGCACCGCTGGCGTTGCCGTACAGCATGATCCGTCCCGTCGGCGCCACCAGTTCGAGATCCTTGTCGATCCACTTGGTCCCCTGCGAGTCCAGGATGAGGTCCACGCCGCGTCCCTCGGTACGCCGCATTACGGCGGCCGACAACTCGTCGTCGCGAACCAGTACGGCGTCGTACCCTGCTCGCTCAGCACCTGCGGAACGGCTGCTATGGCCGACCGTTCCCAGGATCAGCCCAGCCCCCTGGCGCCGCGCCACCCGAGCCAGTGCTTGCCCTAGGCCACCACCCGCCGAGTGAACCAGCACCGACCCTCCCGGCCGCAAGGACCGTAAGAGAAGTACGGCCGTCGTCAAGGTGCCCGGCACCGCCGCCGCCGTCTCGAACGTGAGCCCGGCCGGAATCGGCGACACCAGACGAGCCGGCACCTTCACGACCTCGGCCAATCCGCCGGCTGTCGTGAACGCAACGACTGGCATGCCGACCTCGAGCCCGTCGACCCCGGGCCCCAGGGCGCGGATGGTTCCAGCTGCCTCGAGGCCGGGAACGAACGGCCAACTCGTCGCGTAGCCCGGGTCGCCCCGGCGCGCCATCACATCGATGAAGTTCACTCCCGCGGCCCGGACGTCGATCGTCACCTCACCCGGCCCCGCCACCGGCACCTCGACCTCCCCGACCCGGGTCGCACTGCCGTCGGCGGCCGGCTGATCGAAGATCACTGCCAGCATGTCCCCTCCTCGTTGTTCGACGTACGACGAACATCGTATAACCAGGCAACCGGACCAGCACAAGGGCCGACGCCGATTGCCCATCCCCGAAGGGCAGGCATACGCGAGTCAGGCCTCGGCGAGCTGTCGCTCGTAGGTCTCCAGCACCGAGTCCAGCAGGCCGGGAAACCGGGCGTTCAGATCGTCCAGCCGAAGTGTCGTCCACCGGCGGTTGCCTTCGTCGCGCTGACGGATCACGCCGGCCTCCCGCAGGACGCGGAAGTGATGCGTCAGCGTCGACGGCGCGACGTCGACCGGGAACGTGCCGCACGGCCGCTCGACATCGGACCGAAGCGTGCGAACGATCGTCATCCGCGTCGGATCCGCCAGCGCGTGCAGCAGGTCGAGAAGATCCAGCTCGACGAGGTCCGGGTGAGTGAGCACGCGACGGTGCGAACGCGGCATGAGGTACCTCCCCTTCGGCAGCAGCTTATACGACGTACGTCGTACGTCGGAGGAGCCCGGGAGCGAGCGTCAGGGCCTGGCGGCGATGATGCTGCGTGGGGATAGGAGGGAAGAACCAGCCATGAGCCTCGAGGTGACCATCGTGCAGGCATGCCTGCGTTCCGGACGAGGTGGAAGCCGGACCGCGGTGATCGAGGACCGGGACCTGAGCGACGCCGCGCGACGTGCCGTACCTGCGGCGGTCGGCGCATCCCACGCGGTCTTCATCTCCGTGCAGGATCCGTCGGCGGTCAGGCTTCGGTTCTTCACCTCCACCGGCGAGCTCCCCGCCTGTGGCCACGGAACGGTCGCCGCCCTCGCCGTACTGGCCCAGCGCAGCGGCGACGACCGGTACGACGGAGTACTGCATTCGACAGCGCGATCGTTGCCAGGTCACGCCATTGGCAGTGAGGGCGTCTACAGCGCGGCCTTCGAGCCCGGCCCGGTCGACCTGCGTGCCGCGACCCCCGAGGAAGCCGATCCAATTCTCTCCGCGTTACGAGTCAGCGCCGAGACCGCCCGATGCCATGTCGCCTCCGTGGGACGACCGCGTCTGCTGGTCGAACTCGCCGACCAGCAGACGCTCGCGGACCTGGCGCCCGACATGCCCGCGTTGCGAGCGGCCACCGATCGGCTCGGCCTGCTCGGCTGCTACGCCTACGGGACGCCGTCGGCTGACGGCCACACCGTCGCCCGCATGTTCGCTCCGTCCATCGGCGTTCCAGAAGACATCGCCAACGCCAACAGCACAGCGTGTGCAGCCGCACATCTGTCGACTCGAGGGCACGCGAGGCTGCAAGTGGATATGGGCGATTCCTTGGGCCATCCCGCGACCATGACAGCCACGGTCACCGGACCGCCCGACGCACCGATCGTCGAAGTCGGCGGCACCGCAACAATCTCAGGCCGGCGCCGCCTCAGCTAAGCGCTCGCGTTCCCCTTCGAGCGACATCAACTTGCTTGTGCCTGCGCGCGAATTGCACGGGCGAGGGAGGCGTTCTCCCGTTCGAGCGCCTTCACCGCGCCGTTGCGCCAGCTCTCGGTCAACGCTTGCGCCATCGGATCCGGGAAGATGTCCTCTTCGTCCTTCTCCACTCCGTCGAGAATGCTCTCCGCGACGGACTCCGGCGACGCCTTGGGAATGTCGACCCCCGCGCTCATGTCGGTGTCGACGATGCCGGTCAGCACGGCATGGACGCTCACGCCGCGATCCGCAAGCAGCGCCCGCATCGATTGAGTCATCGAAAAGGCCGCTGCCTTTGAGATTCCATAGGCCGGAACGACCGGGAACGGCGCGAGAGCGTTCACCGAGAGATTGTTGACGATCGCTCCACCCGAACGGACCAATTGCGGCAGGAAAGCCTCGACCATCCTCTGCATCCCGAAGAGGTTGACGGCAAGATGCCGATCGATCACAGCGCGATCGCTCAGATCGTCGTACGCCGCTACTCCGGCGTTGTTGACCAGGACGTCGAGGGAGTCGATCTGTCCGGCAGCCCGTTCGACCTGTGCCGCGTCGGTCACGTCGAGAGTCAGCGGCGTTACGCGCTGATCCGCGTGGGTCCAGCCCGTCCGCGTGCCGGCGTACACCCGCTTCGCACCTCTCTTCAGGATCTCCTCGACCAATGCCTGCCCGATGCCGCGGTTGGCACCGGTCACCAGAAATGTCTTGCCCGCGATGAATACCATGTTGTCGATTTCCATTCTTCTCAGGGGGAGATAACACGCCGACCGGTTATGACGTGACCGAAGGTCGGCGGCGAGGTCGAGATCAGTGCGCGAGAGCCGGCGCGTGCCCGAATGCCGATACCAGGGACGGATCGACGAACACGGTGACCCGGGAGATCCTGGCCCCGATCAACGTCAGGACCTGAATTCCGTACGCCTCGTAGCGACCGTCGTGGGTACGCTGATAAATCACGAAGGCGGGCTGCCCGTTGGCGGCCGTCGGCACGATCCGCCATTGCTGCCGGTGCAGCAGAACATGATCGGCCAAGAAACCGATGACTGCTCGCCGGCCGGTGAACCAGGTGGGAACGGGTGGCATTTCCAGCTCGACATCGGCCCGCAAGAGGTCCACGAGCGCATCCGCATCAGCGCGATCGAACGCGTCCACATACCGCGCGAGGAGCTCGCGCCGCGATTCCTCCACGGGCTCGGCCAGGTCGTCCTGGACGGGTCCCGCCGCTGCCAGCTGCGCCCGGGCTCGACGCAGCGCGCTGTCGACAGCGGCGGTCGTCGTACCGAGCATTTCCGCGACCTCGACCGACCGGAAGGACAGCACGTCGCGCAGCGTCAGCACAGCACGTTGCCGGGCAGGCAGGAGCTGGAGCGCGGCGATGAACGCGAGCCGGACACTGCTCCTCCCCTCCACGATCGCCGCCGGGTCCTCGCCTCCGAACAGCGCGTCGGGCGCCGGCTGGAGCCATAGAACCGACGGGTCGCCTGGTGCGAGCTCGACCCTGTGATCGTCCGACGGCGCACCGAGACCCGACGGCAGCGGACGTCGGGAGCGTGTCTCGAGAGCGGTCAGACAAGCCATGGTGGCGATCTTGTACAGCCACCGCCGTACCGAAGAACGACCCTCGAACCGGTCGAACCCACGCCATGCGCGCAGATAGGTTTCCTGCACCAGGTCCTCGGCGTCATGGATCGAGCCGAGAATCCGGTAGCAATGCGCGAGCAGCTCTCGTCTGAAGGGCTCAACCGCGGCGGCGAAGTCCCCGTCCGGTGGCATCCCGGTGTCTGCCTGGGTCGCTGTGAGACTCACTGTGAATGTCCTCCGGTCCGGCGTCGCGCGGATCACGCTGATCAGGTTCGGTCGAACGTCATGACCCCCGCTGAGCCCGAAAACCGTCGCTGCGCTGGAGTGACCCCGGTCACAGTGCGGCTCCGCCGGCCGCCTCCCGACGGAAGAAGGCGTCGGCTGCAGACGTTGAGCCGATCAGGACGGCTGAAACGGCAGGAGTCGGGATCATGGAAGTTCGCCAGCTCGAGTTCTTTGTCGCTGTCGCGGAGGAATTGCACTTCGGCCGCGCCGCGGAACGGCTACACATCGGGCAGCCGGCAGTCAGCCAGCAGGTCGCGCGCCTGGAGCGCGAGCTCGGTGTCCAGCTCTTCGATCGCACGACCCGCCGGGTCAAGCTGACCGCGGCCGGCGGCCGGCTGTTGCCGGAGGCACAAGCCACGCTGGCAGCCTTCGGGCGGCTGCGGTCCGCGGTTGCCGAGCCCGTCGCGGTAATCACCGGTCCGCTCAGGATCGGGACAAGCCAGGGATTGGGAGATCGCCTCGACCGCGTCCTCGACTCGATCGCGACGCTGGCACCACAGGTCGAGGTCCGGCTCGTGAGCCTGCAATCGGCGGATCGTCTCGACGCAGTACGGCGCGGTGAGCTCGACGCCGCCTTCATTCGGCCGGCGGCACACGTCACCGGTCTGGACACCGTCGCGGTCTGGAACGAGACCCTCGTGGCCGCACTGCCGGCCACCCACGTGGCCGCGGCGCGCTCGCTGGTAACCCTCGCCGATCTGGCGAGTACGCCGCTCAGGCTGAGCCCGCGGCTGGCGAATCCTGGGCTCTACGACTTCATCACCGGACTCCTTCGGCAATCCGGCGTCGAACCGCCGGCAGGTCCGCCAATCGGCTCGGTGTACGACGCACTCGCCGAGATCGGTGCCGGACCGCCGGCCTGGACCGTCCTGTACTCCTCGGCGGCCGAGCGGTTGCGAGTCCACCGGATCGCCTTCCGGCGATTGGACGTCCCGGCCTTACAGACCCTGATCGCGACCGCTCCCGGCCCGTCGGCTCCCGCGGTCCGGCTCCTGCTGGACAGCTGCCTTGCCGCCGCCTGACTGCGCGCCGCAGGCTCCCAGACGCCTCGGTCCGAGCTTCGTTGACGATTGGTGATTCATGCCGATCGGTGATGAGTGAACATGGCACAGTCGCCTTGTTGACGGCGTATTCACGGCCTGAGATTGACGCATGAAAGCACTCGTGAACACGCCCACAGGCCTCGTCGTCCAGACCGTCGCCGACCCGGCTCCCGCACCCGACCAGGCGCTGATCGCCGTACGGTCGTTCTCCGTCAACCGCGGCGAACTTGACCTGCTAGCGGCCCGTACCGAGGACTGGCGGCCGGGACAGGACATCGCCGGAGTGGTGGTCGAACCGGCCGCGGACGGATCCGGACCGGCAGCAGGAGCGAGGGTCGTCGCGCTCGCCGAAGACAGTGGCTGGGCCGAACTCGCGTCGGTATCCACGGCCCGCTTGGCCGAGCTGCCCGACACCGTGGACATCGAGCACGCCGCCGCGCTGCCGTTGGCCGGTCGAGCCGCGTTGAACACCCTGCGCATAGGCGGCAACTTGGTGGGCAAGAAGGTGCTGGTTACCGGCGCAACCGGTGGCGTCGGTCAGCTCCAGGTCCAGCTCGCAGTCCTAGCCGGCGGCGAAGTCACCGCGATCGGTCGGGGCGAAGCGGCGGAGCTTCTGGTCAAGTACGGCGCCGGCTCCGTCGTACCGACCGTCTCGGAGGCGAACGGTCTGTTCGATCTGGTCACGGAGTCGATCGGCGGTGAGTCGCTCGAAGCCGCGGTCACAAAGGTCGCACCGGGTGGCACCGTGGTGGTCTTCGGCGCGAGCAGTCGACGGAAGGCGTCCATCAACCTCTACGACTTCATCGGGCACGAGGGCGCGCGCCTGGTCAGCTACCTGTCGTACGCCGACCCTTCGCCGGTCAACGCGGACCTTCGAACACTTGCCGACCTCGTCGCCGCTGGTTCCCTGCAGCCGGCGGTAGGTTTCCAGGCCGGGTGGGACCAGGTAGACCGAGCCCTCGACGGGCTCCGCAACCGCAGCTTCCACGGCAAAGCAGTGCTCACGATCCCCTGAAACCCCAGCTCAGCAGGAATGGAGTTTGCATGGTGAGCGTCAGTGTCGAACACCCCTCCGGCCCAAAGTGCCACCGCGCTGAGCAGCCCCAATGAACTATCGGGATGGGCGAGCCGGCGATACTCATGAAGTGGACGTCCTGAGCGACGCTATTGTTGCCGTACGCACCGGTCGGCCGCACTCCATTCGGCACGAGTTGTTCGCGCCGTGGGGGCTGCGTTTCCCACCAGGTGAGGGCGCAGGCTTCCACGTCGTACTTCGGGGCTCGTGCTGGCTGATCCCGGCCGACGAGCCACCGATCGCGCTGAAGGCCGGCGACGTGGCCCTCGTCGGCGGCGACCTCGCCCATGGGATCGCCGACAGCCCGACGTCACGCCTCGTGGAATTCCAGCTCGACGACAGCGATACGCCGTACCGCGAGATCCGGCACGAAGGTTCCGGTCGGAGCACACTGATCTTGTGCGGCGCATACAGGCTGGACCGGACAAGGATCCACCCTGTGCTGTCCGAGCTGCCGCCCGTCGTCCACGTGCCGGCGTACTCCGGAGCGCATTCGTCGGTCCACGCCGTGGTTGAGTTGCTGGCTGATGAGGTTGATCGACAGCAACCCGGCATGGATGCGATCGTGCCGTCGCTGCTGGACACGTTGTTGCTCTACGTTGCGCGTTCCTGGTTCGAACAGAGCTCGCGCGACGAGAGCACGACCGGGTGGATCGCAGCACTGAAAGATCCCGCGATCAGCTCCGCGTTGTCCGCCATCCATCACGATCTGACCCATCCCTGGACGGTGGAAGAACTTGGGGAGAGAGCGGGGCTGTCGCGGGCGGCGTTCGCCCGTCGGTTCACCACGCTGATCGGACAACCACCGCTCGCGTACGTGACCTGGTGGCGGATGATCACGGCCGCCCGGCTGCTGCGGGAGTCCGATGTCCCGTTGCGCGTCGTGGCAAGGCAGGCCGGCTACAGCTCCGAGATCGCCTTCGCCGCCGCGTTCAAGCGGGAGCACGGCGTCAGCCCCGGCCGATACCGGCGACCCTCACCCAAAGACGTTGCTGCGGGCAACAACGTCCAGGTCCCCGCGGAAGACGATCGCTTCGCTGTCGCGGACGATCGAACATGGAGCCTCTTGATCGAACGCTCATAGCCTGATGGAGCCCGGTTCGCGTCGTACCGGGCCAGACGATCAAAGGGAGTCAGGCATGACGAAGGCAGTCCGCTTCGACGAGCTCGGTGGGCCGGAGGTGCTCCGGCTGGAAGAGCTGAAGCTCGAGGAGCCCGCCCATGGTGAGGTCCGGATCCGTGTCGACGCGATCGGCCTGAATCGAGCCGAGTCCAATTTCCGTTCGGGCACCTACGTGTATCCGCCGAACCTCCCGGGCTCCGGCCTCGGCTACGAGGCTGCCGGAGTGGTCGATGCTGTCGGCGAGGGCGTCGACGAGTTCGCGGTCGGCGATGCCGTCAGCGCAGCGCCGACGTTCCTGATGACCGACTACGGCACGTACGGCGAGGCGGTCGTTCTGCCCGCCCATGGCCTGGTTCACCGTCCGGCCGATGTCGATCCGGTGACCGGAGCCGCCACCTGGATGGCCTACACGACCGCCTACGGTCTGCTGGTCGAATTCGGCGGAATCAACCCGGGCGACACGGTATTGATCAACGCGGCATCAAGCAGCGTCGGCCTCGCCTCGATCCAGGTCGCCAACCATCTCGGCGCCGTCCCGATCGCCACCACTCGCACGCACGCCAAGAAGCAACGGCTGCTGGATGCGGGCGCGGCCCATGTCATCGCCACCGAGGAGGAGGACCTCGTCGCGGAAGTTCACGGCCTGACGGGCGGCCGGGGTGTGGAGTTGGCCATCGACGCCATCATGGGCCCGGCGGTCACAACTCTGATCCAGACGGTCGTGCCCGACGGGAGCCTGTTGTTCTACGGCTGGCTGGATCCGACGCCGGCGCCGATGCCCATCGCCGCGGACTTCCGCGGCCGCAATATCCGCACCTACGCGTTCACCGAGGTCACGATCGAGGATCCGGCCCGGCTCCGCCGAGCCAAGCACTTCATCAACGCCGGTGTACGAGCGGGCACCCTCCGCCCCGTGATCGACCGCACCTTCGACCTGACCGACGTAGTCGCGGCTCATCGCCACCTGGAGTCCAACACCCAGTTCGGCAAGATCGTCCTCACGGTCGAGCACTAGACGTCAGGCCGGCGGGTGATCGTCGGTAAGATCATACGTATGGCAAGGGACTCGATTCCGGCATCCGGGCTGATTCCGCGACGTCTGCCCGCGGGTCGGCTCGGGGTTTCGGTCGTCGCCGAGCTGGTGGACCTGATTGTGACGGGCCGGTTGCAGGAGGGCGACCTGCTGCCTCCGGAAGCGCCGCTGAGCGAGCACTTCGGTGTGAGCCGGACGGTGTTGCGTGAGTCGGTGAAACGGCTCGAGGAGAAGGGGCTGGTCACCGTCTCCCAGGGCCGTGGCACCCAGGTGCGAGCACCGGGCTACTGGAACATGCTGGACCCGGTGGTGTTGTCGGCACTGATCGACAACGACGAGAGCCTCGGCGTCCTCGACGAATTGACCGTGGTGCGAGCGAGTCTCGAGTCGGCGATGGCAGGAGCGGTCGCCGGCGCCCACAACGCCGATGAGCTCCGCCGGCTGGAGAACGCGTTGACGGCAATGCGGGAGAGCGAGTCGGAGACAGACTCGTTCCGGCAGGCCGATGTGATCTTCCACTACGCAGTCATGGAGATCTCCGGCAACCAGCTCGCCGAGAACATCGCCAAGCACCTCTACAAGCGAGCCGTCGAGTCCAGCCGGTACCAGGGCATCGACCCGCCGGACGCGGTGGCGCTCACTCTCAAGGAGCACGAGGCGATCGTCAAGGCGATCGCGCGCAATGACCGCGCCGGCGCCGAGAAGGCGATGCACAATCACATCCACGGGTCGTGGGAGCGTCGCCGGCTGTCCGACCACGCTCCCCGCCCCCGCGGTCGCAAACGAGGTCAGCGGCGGGAGTAGATGTCGGCAGCGTTGCCGCCGAACACCCGCGCACGCTCGGCCGTGGACAGCTCACCCAGCAGGCTGTCCACTGCTGCTTTCCACGCCACCGCTCCTCCGCCGAGCTCCACCAGCGGCCAGTCGGAACCGTAGAGCAGGCGATCCGGCCCGAACGCCTCCAGGGCGACCAGCACACGGTCCGCGAGATCCTCGGCGCGCCAGGACCCCGGAGCCAGGCCGGACACGAGACCCGAAACCTTGGCGGCGACATTGGGACGGCGTGCGAGCTCCTTCAGCCCGGTTGCCCAGGCGCTCGTGGCCGCTCCGGGCGCCGGCGGCCCGCCCAGATGGTCCAGCACGAAGCGCACTCCCTCGTGCCGACCGCTCACGACTGCAGCCTGCGGCAGCTGCCAGTCGCGGACCACGAAGTCGAAACACAGACCCTCGCGGTCCAGCACACCGATGCCGAGGGCAACATCCTCCCGCCCCAGCCACTCAGGATCGGGGTCGATGTGCACAAGATGCCGCACCCCGACCAGCGGAACGGTCGCATTCCGGCGGATCAGGTCGAGCTGCGCTCCGACGTCGGTCGTGAGGTCGACCCAGCCGACCAGGCCTGCGACCACGGACGGATCCAGGCGAGCGAGCCGGAGGCTCTCCGACAAACTGTTGCTCGACTGAACGACGACCGCACGCTTGAGCCCCGTCGAGGCAAGCATCGCCTTCAGGTCGGGCGATCCGAAGTCACGGGCGATCGGCGCCATCGTCTCCGGATCGATCCAGTCCTGCGGGTCCAGCGCCCGATCCCACAGATGTACGTGCGCATCGATTCCCACGGTCATCCGAGGTGCCAGACCTCGTCGACGGGCTGCCACAACGCACCCGGGATCCGTTCTTCGGCGATCCGCACCTGACACGGGTCGGTGTGCTTCCACCACTCCTGCGACACCGGGTCGTCCGCGATCCGCTGCATGTCCGCGTCGTGGTCCTCGCCGACGTACTCGTAGTACGCGAACAAGATGTCGCCGAAGACGAAGATGCTGTAGTTGCGAATGTTGCACTCGACAAGCTTCTGCTCCACGCCCGGCCAGACGGCGCTGTGCAGTCTCAGGTACTCCTCGCGCTTCTCGGGACGTACGCCGACGACGAGCGCGTGACGCTCGGGCGCGCGCGTCACGAGACCGGCCTCAGCGGCGTGGCGGGAACGTCGATCACGTCCGGCTCGGCCACCAGCCGTAGTGCGGCGCGCTCCGGCCGGATATGGGGTCCCGTCGAAGCGGGAACCGTCGCCGCGGTACCGGCCGATGCCAGCTTGGACTCGTCCACCTCGATGCCGATACCCGGGCGATCGCCGAGAATGATCCCGCCGTCGTCGAACTCCTGGTCGACGTCCAGACCGACGGGGAAGTGCAGATCCTGGACCTCGTGCGTCAGAAGATTCGGTACTGCGGCAGCCGCGTGTGCGATCGGGTTCGCGTTGTAGGCGACGGGGCTCACCGGCAGGTCGTGACCGTGCGCCAGCGTCGCCACGCGCAGGAAGTGGGTGATCCCCCAGACGTTGCCCACCTGCACGATGTCCAGAGCATTCGCGTCGAGCAACGGCCGGTACTGCTCGAGACCGGTCAGGTTCTCGCCGCTGGCGATAGCTGCCCGGACCTTGCCGCGCAGCGCGGCCAGACCGGCGGCATCCCACCGCCGCAGCGGTTCCTCCACCCAGGTGAGGTCCATCCGCTCCTCGATCGCTGCCACGTACCGGGCAGCCTGGGCCTGGTTCCACGACTCGTTCGCGTCGAACATCAGCGCGGGTCGGCGGGAGTTGCGGCTCAGAACCTCGCGGGCGATCTCCAGTCGCGGCAGGTCGCGGTCGAGGTCACGGCCGCCCTTGAGCTTGGCCGCCTTGAAGCCGCGGTCCGCGAAGCGTCCGTAGAGCTCGGCCAGCTCCTCGTCGGTGAGGCCGTACTCGAGACCGGACGCGTAGCCGGGAACGAACCGTTCGCGCGCGCCGAGAAGCCGCCAGAGCGGCTCCCCGGCCGCCTTGGCCTTGATGTCCCACAGCGCCATGTCGACGGCGCCGATCGTGCCGAACACGGGCCCGGAGTGACCGGCCTTGAACACCCAGTCGAGCATGCGGTCGTAGAGCGCGATCACCGAGCGCGGGTCCTCGCCGGCCACGGCAGGAAAGACCCGCGCGATGTCGTCGTGCGCGCCGAGGCCGACACCCTCGATGCCGGCGTCCGTCTCAACGACGAGCACGGGGACCGGGGTCGTGTTCCCGCTGTGTACGCCGTTGACGTCGCCGGTGACTCTCCCCCAATCGTGAACCGTGCTCAGACTGCGATATCCGGTGATCTTCATAGGTGGTTCTCCTTGAGGGCGGTCATTCCTTGGTGCCTCCCGCGGTCATCCCCGCGACGAGGAACCGTTGCGAGAAGAGGAACACGAACAGCACGGGCAGGATCGACACGATCGTCGCCAACGCCAGGGTAGGCAGCTGGACGGAGTCGGATCCGGCCGAGCTGGGGTTGAACGCGGGGGTCGCGGCCAGCAGCGAAGTGAGCCCGACCTGGACCGGGTAGCCGTCGCTCGAGGGCAGCATCACGAACGGCAGGAAGAAGTTGTTCCAGTTCTGCACGAAGCTGAAGAAGGCGACCAGCGCGACGATCGGCGCGGCCAGCGGCAGCGCGATCCGCGAGAAGACCTGGAACTCCGTGCAGCCGTCGATGCGGGCAGCCGCCAGCAGGTCGCGCGGGATGCTCGTCGAGAAGTAGATGTAGGTCAGGTAGACGCCGAACGGGAAGAACGACATCGGCAGGATCACCGACAGCGGGCTCCCGATCAGGCCGATGCTGTTCAGCTCGAGGAAGATCGGCAGTACCAGAGCGGTGCTGGGGATGAGCATCACGACCAGCGTCAGCACGAGGAGCGCCCGTCGTCCCTTGAACTCCGTGAGCGCCAGCGCGTACCCGGCGGGGACGCCGACGACGAGCGTGATCACCAGGGCACCGAGCGCGTAGACGGCCGAGTTCCCGATCCAGGTGGTGACGGCGCCGTCCTGGAAGGCGAACAGCTGGTGCCAGTTGGCGACGAGATCGCTCCACGACCCGGCTGAGAACGGGTTCGAGACGATCAGCGATTTCGCGGACTTGGTGACCGCGAGCAGCAGCCAGACGATCGGGATCACGAAGAACAGGACGAACAGGGCCATCACGATTCCCGCGACGGACCGCGCGCTCCACCCGCGGAGGTTCACGCGGCTGGACTCACTGGAGAGTGCCGACATACTCATTCCTTCTCGAACAGGCCGCCGCGGGTCACGAACACCCACGACAGCAGGAGCGCGACCACCAGCAGCAGGAGCGAGATCGCCGCCGCGCCGTTGAAGTCGTTCTGCTGGAACGCGTACTGGTAGGCGAGCTGGTTCAGCGAGTAGTCGTTCGGGACCACCGCGTTGCTGGCCTGACTGAGCAGTTGCGGTTCGACGAACAGCTGCGTGCCCGCCGCCAGCGACATGACGCCCATGTACGCGATCCACTTGCGCAGCATCGGCAGCTGGATGTGGATCGCGGTCTGTACGGCGTTCGCGCCGTCGACCCGGGCCGCCTCGATCACCTCGGCGCTGATGTTGTTCAGCGCGCCGTACATGATCACGATCCATCCGCCGGCCCCGGTCCAGAACGCGATGATCGCGAAGATCGCGGGCAGGTGCCCGGGCTGGATGACCGCGACGAAGCTGTCGAACCCGAAGGCCTTGAGCAAGCCGCTGACCGGGCTGGCGGTCGGGTCGAGAACGAACAGCCAGAGCAGCACGCTGGACGCCCCGGCGAGCGCGCCGGGCAGGTAGTAGACGAAGCGCAGCGCCGTACTCACCCAACGCACCCGTACTGCGTGCACGAGCAGTGCCAACCCGACGACGAAGACGACCAGCGCGATCAGCCAGATCACCAGGTAGATGGTCACGTGGAGCACGGCCGGCCAGAACCGAAAGTCGCCGACGACCTTCGTGAAGTTGGTGATGCCGGCGAATCCGCCGTCGGCGTTGGTGAAGGCGAGCACCACGGCGTACAGCGCGGGAACGACGCCGAAGGCCAGGGTCAGGAGTGCGTAGAGCGAGACGAAGACGTAGCCGATCGGCGTGCGGCCGGCTGCCCGGCCGTTCCGCCGGGCCGGCCGCCGGCGCTCGGAAGCGCCGGCGGTCAGCTGGTCGCTCGGGGGAGCGATGGTCATGTCAGTTCACCGAGTATCCGTTGACCTTGGCCTGGTTCTCGATCGCCTGCTGCCAGGTCGGCAAGAGTTCCAGGATCGACTTGCCGCCGGTCACCGCTGTGGTCATCGTCTTGGCCCAGACCGCTTCCTGGCTGAAGATGCCGTAACCCCAGCCGTCCCACACCTGCGACGCGGCGGTGACGATCGGCTCGAGCGAGGTCGCGAAGTACTTGCTGGACTCCTGCTTGGCGACCCACTTCTCGGCCGCCGGCGCGTAGGCCGGATAACCCGGCGCGACCTTGACCTGGTAGTCGTCGGCAGTGGTGACGAACTGGACGAACTTCTCCGCGGCCGCGAGGTTCTTCGAATGGCTGGAGACGAACCACGTCCCGCCGCCCACGTTGCCGGTGACCGGCTTGTCGTCGCCCTTCCACGGCAGCGGCGCGGCGATGCCGAGCTGGCCGGCGGGCACCTTCAGCGACTGCGGGTTGTTGAAGATCGCGCCGGCGTACCAGGCCGGACCGGGCATCATCAGCACCTTGCCGGTGTACTTCTTCAGGAACTCCGGGGTGAAGACGCTGACGACCGGGACGGTTCCGTTGCCGCGGAGCGTGTCCAGCATCGACGCCGCCCGCTTGCACTCGGTCGTGTCGGTCTTCACGGTGACGGACTTCGGTCCGGTGATCCCGTTGGCCTGGCACTTGCTGGCCCAGAAGAAGACCTCGGGCGTCCACGCGTCCCCGGCCGTGCCGATGATGTAGCCCGGGTGCTCCTTGGCCACCTTCTCGCCCAGCGCCTGGTACTCCTCCCACGTGGTGGGAACGGCGTAGCCGAACTGGTCCATCAGCTTCTTGTTGTACCAGAGCACGGCCTGCGCGAGGTCGTTCCGCAGGCAGTACACCTGGCCTTCCACGGTGCACGGGTTCAGCGAGCCCGCCGTGAACTTCGAGAGCGTGTCATCGGGCACCAGGCCCTTGTTCAGCACGGCCGCGAAGGCCTGCTTGCCGCCGCTCTTCTGGCTCGCCCACGCGGCGTCGTTGTTCTGGCTGGAGAACACGACGTCCGGCCAGCCGCTGCCGGCCCGGTCGAAGAGCTGCATCTTGGTACGGAACGAGTTCGACCCGTTCGCCGATCCGTCGTACGAGACGACCTGGATCTTGGTGTCCGGGTTGGCCTGCTGGAAAGCCTTCGCGGCGGCCTGCCGGTCGGCGTCCACCCAGACCGTGATGGTCGACGAAGTGTCCTGCTTGGCTTCGGGGAAGCCGTGCGACCCGCTCGCCGAGCTGTTGCTGCCGCCGCAGGCGGCGAGCGCCAGGAACGCCGTTGCGGCGGCGCAGAGCACGGCGACGGTCCTCGCCGGCCGGCGGCGGAGCTGAACCGCGGTGTGGATTCCGACCATGAGCTGTCCTTGTCTTGTCGACTCTGTTGACGAGTCGGAGTGGATCGGTGATGCCAGATGATAGGGCATACGTATGATGTATGACTATGGCTCGGCGAGTTACCGGGCCAGCCAGCCGCCGTCGACCGGAAGAATCGTGCCGGTGACGTAGCGGGCGGCGTCCGATGCCAGGTAGACGGCCGCACCGGCGATGTCGGCCGCCGTACCCCAGCGACCTGCCGGGATCCGTTCGAGGATGGCCCGCGACCGGTCAGGATCGTCCCGCAGTGCTTCGGTGTTGTCGGTCGCGATGTAGCCGGGAGCGATCCCGTTCACCGTCACGCCGCGCCCTGCCCACTCGTTGGACAGCGCGCGCACCAGCCCGGCCGCACCGGACTTGGCGGCCGCGTACCCCGGCACATTGATCCCGCCCTGGAACGAGAGCAGCGAGGCGGTGAAGACGATCCGGCCGTACTCCGCCTGCAACATCCGCCGGCCGAGAATCTGACTGAGCACGAACGCGCTGGTCAGATCGACCTCGAGCACCTCGTCGAACCAGTCGAGGGGATGCTCGGCCGCGGGCGCGCGGCGGATCGTCCCGGCATTGTTGACCAGAATGTCCACCTGGCGGCCTTCGAGCGCTTCGGCGAAATCGATCACCTGAGCGCGGTCGGCGAAGTCCACCCGGTGCCCGGAGAAGTCCCGGCCGAGCTCGCGCACCCGCTCACCGATCGCGGACGTGGCGGGGTCAAGGGTGGCTGACACACCGACGATGTCGGCGCCGGCCGCGGCCAGCGCCTCGGCGACAGCGAAGCCGATCCCGCGCTTCGCGCCCGTCACCACCGCGAGCCGCCCGGTCAGGTCGAAGGGGTTCATGAGGCGTTCAGCTCCACCAGCAGCTTCATCGCCTGCCCTGCCTCGAGCACACCGAAGGCCGACTGCACCTCGGCCAGCGGTACGACGCCGGTCACCAGCTTCGCCGCCGGAATCGTGCCGTCGGCAACGAGTTCCGCGGCGCGCTCGAAGTCGGCCCGCTGATACACCCGCGCACCGAGGATCCTCAGCTCCCGCCAGAACACCCGATGAAGATCGAGCGGCCGCGGTTGCGGATGGATCGCCACCACGACAAGCGTTCCGCGGACCTTGACCAGGTCGGTGGCCCCTCGGACGGCCGCGGCAGCGCCCGATACCTCGAACACCACATCCGCGCCGGCGCCACCGGTCCACTCCTCCACCCATGCGGCCTGGTCGACCGAGGAGGGGTCCACCGTCGTGAGTCCGAGCTCGGCGGCAGCGGTCCTGCGGGCCGGATCGATCTCCGCGACCACGACCTCGGCACCGAGCGCGGCCGCGACGGTCGCGATCAGCACACCGATCGGTCCGGCGCCGATGACCACGGCCTTGTCTCCGGCCGCGAGTTCAGACCGCCGTACGTCGTGAACCGCGACGGCGACCGGCTCGACGAGTGCGGCGTCTCGCAGCGATACCCCGGCCGGCAGCCTCACCAGAGTTGCCGCCGGGACGTTCCAGAACTGCTGCAAGGCACCAGGGCTGTCGATACCGATGAAGTCCAGGTGCTGGCAGATGTGCTGGTTCCCCGCTCGGCAAGCCGGACACGTTCCGTCCCAGACGAGCGGCATGACGGTCACCGGGTCCCCGATCGACCATCCCTCGACGCCAGGTCCCAGCGCGGCGATCGTGCCCGACATCTCGTGCCCGATGGTTGCCGGCGTGCTGACGCGAGCGTCCATGTCGCCGTGGAACACGTGCAGGTCGGTGCCGCACAGGCCGACGTACGCAACGGCGATCCGAACCTCCCCCGCACGCAGGTCGGCCGGCTCGCGCTCCTCGAGCGCCATCGTCCGGCTACCCACGTAGTTGACCGCGAACATCCCTGTTTCCTCCTCGATGCAGAACGCGGCAAACATAATACGTATGCTGAAAATATGTCCAGAGTCCCTCTTGCCACCAGGCCGCTGCGCACCGGTCACCAGCTCACCGAACTCGGCCTCGGCGCCGCCCAGTTCGGCAACCTGTTCACCGAGACCACCGACCAGCAGGCGGCCGGCGCCGTCACGGTCGCGCTCGACGAAGGCATCCGCTACTTCGACACGGCTCCGCACTACGGCCTGGGTCTGTCGGAGCACCGGCTCGGCCAGGCATTGGGCGGCACCGACGGCGTCCTGGTCTCCTCGAAGGTGGGACGCCTGCTGGTCGCGAGTCCGGAGACCGCCGATCAGCTGGACGACGACGGCTTCGTGGTTCCCGCAACGACCAAGCGCGTCTGGGACTTCAGCCGCGACGGGATTCTCCGGTCAGTGGAGCAGTCCCTTGCCCGCCTCGGGACGGACCGGCTCGACATCGCCTACCTGCATGATCCGGACGACCACTGGGAATCAGCCTCATCGACCGGAATCGCTGCCCTGGTTGAACTTCGGGAGCAGGGCGTCGTCGGCGCGATTGGGGCCGGCATGAATCAGGCGGCGATGCTGGCGGAGTTCGTCCGGCGTACGGATGTCGACGTTGTCATGGTCGCCGGGCGGCTCACCCTCCTCGACCATTCGGCTCTCGACGAACTGCTGCCCATCGCTCACGAGCGCGGTGTCGGCGTGGTCGCGGCGGCGGTCTACAACTCGGGCCTGCTCAGCACTGCGACCGTCGACAGCACCGCGTACTACGACTACGGACAGGCGCCGCAAGCCGTCGTCGACCGTGCCTCACGCCTCGCCGAGATCTGCGATCGGTACGGCGTAAGCCTTCCGGCGGCCGCGATCCAGTACCCGCTGCGCCATCCCGCGGTCGTGTCCGTGGTCACCGGCATGCGCACCGCGGAGCATGTCCGGAGTACCGCGAACAGGTACCGGCAGGACATCCCGGACACCCTGTGGGACGAGCTGCACTCGACCGGTTTAGCTCCGGATCCCGCCCGAAACCTCTAGTCGAGCGAGCGCTTGTCGCAAACATCATACGTATGCTAACTCTGTTCCGGGGGTATCGACGCCCCCTAGAACAGGAAGCGATCGAACATGACATTGAGGTCTGAATCGCGACGCTCGATGACCAAACCCAGGGGACGCCGACCGGCCCTGCTGGCGCTGCTCGGCGCCGGCGCCGTCATCGCCTCGGCGCTCAGCCCGCTGGGTGCGCAGGCCGACCCCGCGACGACGTACTACGCGGCCCCGGACGGCAAGGACGCCGGGAACTGCAGCCAGGTGAAGCCCTGCACGCTGGAACGAGCGCAGCAGGCAGTCCGTAAGTCCGTGAAGCACGGCGACGTGACGGTTCAACTTGCCGATGGCAACTACCGGCTGACGGAGCCGCTCCGGTTCGACGCCGACGACAGCGGCGGCGACAACACCGTGCACTGGACTGCCGCCCCCGGCGCCCACCCCGTCATCACCGGTGCCTCCGCGGTCACCGGCTGGACCAAGTCCGCGGCAGGCCCGGGCATCTGGGAAGCCAGCACTCCCAGCGGCCTCGACAGCCGCCAGCTGTACGTGAACGGCGTGATCGCTCCGCGCGCCGCGATCCGTCTCGCCAACTCCGACGTCACTCCGACCGCGACCGGTCTGACCATCAAGAACCCGGCACTGAGCTATCTCGCCACGCTCCCCGACCAGGGCCGGATCGAGTTCGAGTCGCTCGGAGACTTCACCAACCGGTACTCGCCGGTGCAGAGCATCAGCCCGACCGAGATCACGATGGCGCAGCCGGCCTGGGACAACAACACGTGGGGCTGGGACACTGTCCAGCGGTCCTTCCTGGCGGGGCCGAGCTGGTACCTCGACAACTCGCTGAGCTTCCTCACCCAGGTCGGTCAGTGGTACATCGACCCGACCGGCGGCAAGGTCTACTACAAGCCCGCCGACGGCGTGGACCCGAACCAGCTGGACGTCGAGCTGCCCAGGCTGCAGTCGCTCATCAGCATCGGCGGGACCTACGACAACCCGGTCACCGGCCTCTCCTTCGAGGGCATCCAGTTCTCCGGCACGTCGTGGCTCGGCCCGTCGGTCGACGGGTACGCCGACCAGCAGAACGGCCTGTTCATCAAGGGCGCGTACGACTACCGGCCCGCGGACGCCTTTACCAGCTGCTCCCGCGGCTGTGAGATGTTCGAGCGCGCACGCACCAGCTGGTATCAGGAGCCCGCCGCAGTGCAGGTCTCGGCTGCCAGTCGCGTCTCGTTCACCGGGAACACGTTCACGAACCTCGGCCAGTCGGCCCTGGGAATCGGGAACGACGCCAACGCGACCGTGACCGGAGTCGGCCTCGGCGCGAGCAACATCGATGTCGTCGGCAACCAGTTCGTCGAGAACAGCGGCCATGGCGTCGCGGTCGGCGGCGTACTGCCCGACGCGCATCACCCCAGCGACCCGCGGATGACCAACCAGGACATCCTGATCGAGAACAACACGATCAACCGGGTCGGCGTGGACTACAAGGACAACAGCGGCATCCTCAGCACCTACGTCACCGGCGCCCGGATCCTCCACAACGAGGTCTCCAACGTCCCGTACGACGGGATCGACACCGGCTACGGCTGGGGTATCAACGACGCGGGCGGCTCGAACGACTACGTCGACCGCGGCTACTACAACTGGAACACCAAGTACACGACGCCGACCACGCTCAAGGACACCCAGGTCGAGGGCAACCTCGTGCACAACACGAAGGCACGCTTCGCCGACGGTGGCTCGGTCTACAACCTGTCGGCGAACCCCGGCGCGGTGGTCAGCAAGAACTACCTGTTCAACATCTCCGGTGTCGGGCTGTACCTCGACGAGGGCTCGCGCTCGATGACCTACGAGAACAACGTGATCCAGGGCGGTTCGTTCGTGTTCACGAACGCCTCGAGCCTGCGGAACAACACCAGTGACAACCTGATCCAGAACAACTGGTACAACTCCGGCGGCGCCTCCACACCGAACGCGGCGGCGCACAACAACCAGCTGATCAACAACCTCAAGATCACCGGCACCAACTGGCCCGCGGGAGCAGTCGACGTCATCTGCGCGGCCGGAGTCGCCCCGCAGTACCGGACGTCGCTCAACGCCAACCAGTTCGGCTTCACCGGCTGCCCGGTCGCTGCGCCCGTCGCGCCCGGATACGCGATCGCCACCGGCTCTGTCGTCAACTCCTACACCGGCCAGAACGGCGGAGCCTTCGGCATCGCGGCTGCGGGTGCGGACGTCTGGGGCGCCGGCGGTCAGCACGACGACCAGTTCGCCGCGATCTACCGCCCCGGTTCGGTCCAGGCGACGACCAGCGTCTCCGCGCGGGTCGTGGCGGTGAACGACTCCAACTCGAACGCCAAGTCGGGCGTCATGATCCGCAACGACATCACCAAGGCCGGATCCTCGGCCGGCTACGCGGTCGTCGCGGTCACCGCCCGGAACGGAGTCGTCTTCGAGTACGACTCCAACGGTGACGGCTACCTTGACACCGAGGTGCGTGCGAGCGTCGACATCTACCGGCCCATCTGGGTGAAACTCGCCCGGTCCGGCACGTCGTACAGCGCCTCGTACTCCTACGATGGCCAGAACTACGTCCCGATCGGCACGCCGGTAACCCTCACCTCGGCCGCAGCACAACAGGACGGCGGCATCTTCTCCACCTCCCACAACACAACCCAATCAGCAATCAACCAGTTCGACTCAGTGCAGTTCGCCGGCTGACCGTAGCCAGTAGCGACCGCGGGCCTTCCACCCCTGGGTGGAAGGCCCGCGGTTGTGTTTGAGCCGTCGGCACTTCCTCCCAGGTAGACAACTTCCTGACACGGAGGAGCACGAGATGACGGCAGAGAATATGGCGCCCTCGCCGGACCCACATCGGCTTCGGACCCGGCACCGTCTTCGACACCACGACGCAACAGCACCTGTCGTCGTACGACGGGAAACTGAGCATCGGCGCCGTCTGTCTATGGCCAGGGGCGTCTTCGCCGCGGTGGTCAGGGCGTCCGAACTGCTCGGGGCTGACCAGTAGAGTCGCCCGCATGGAAGGACTCCGCGACAACCTCGCGGCGTACCGGTTGAGATCGAATCCCGACGCCCTGTGGGCGAGGAGTACGACGTACTGAACCTGGAGACGCTGGACCCAGGGTCTCGACAACGGCGATTGGGAGATCGCACTCAACACGTATCTCCACTCGCCGGGCTACCTGAACCAGGTCGAGGGCCAGGTCATCGACAGGAACGGCTCGAGCGCTTCCACGTGGACGCGGCCAAGCTCGGGCGTGCGGATGACATGGTGAACATCCTGAACACGCAGTACGGCGTGTTCAGCACCTACGGCGTCTTCCCGAACCTGCTTTTCAACCAGCTGGACTACTACTCGGCCGAAGGCTACGGCACCTTTGCGGCAGCGCTGCAGGATGCATTGCACCAAAGCCTGAGTCCGACTCCAGTCGGCGATCCCGTGATCCGCGTGTTCCCGGCGTGGGACGCGAAGTACAAGCTGCTGGTCAAGGACGGTTTCCTGGGGTCGTCGTCGAGACACTCGTCGCCCCGAGAACGGTCTGCTGGAGTTCAAGACGCACAAGGGCGAGAACGTCGTCCTTGGTCCGGGTGGGCACGGCGCCGGAGACGTACCGGACGTCTGAGGTGATCGACACGACCGCGGCAAGCGCCAGCCCGAGCTAGGACATGTCGCCGGTCGCGCTCACGGGCGGCTCCTCGAGTTCGGTTGCTCTTAGCAACCGGCCCGTGGAGCCGCCCGTGGGCGTCGTATGGCTTCGATCTTTACTGGGTGACTACCAGGTGGTCGAGGTTGAACCAGCCGGCGTCGGTGGGGGTGTAGAGGACGGCGATCGTGTTGGAGCCTGACTGGAGATTCACCGGGATGGTTGCGTCTCCCCAGGTGTTCCAGCTTCCGGTGAGCGGTAGTGGGATCTGCTGAGAAGCTCCACCGTTGACCGATACCGAGGCGCTACGGGTTCCAGCCGGACCGTTGGGACCGGCCGCGTAGCGGAGGTCGAGGGTGTACGTGCCCGCAGACTGGGTCATGATCCGTTGCGTCACGCTCCCCCCGGGTGTCGTGAAGCAGGCGGCGAAGCCGGACCCCGTGTACCCCGGATGGTCAGTAGCCAGGCATGCACCACCGGCGAGCGTCCCGTCCTCGGCCTCGCAGACGTCGCCGATCCCGCATTGCTGCAGCACATCGGAGGAGTTCTGCACGGAGATGTCCTGCCCGCCGGACTTGGCGGCCGCCGTGGCCGTGAACCGATAGTTGCCTTTAGCAAGGTCGGCGGACGTGGTCACCGTGTACTGCGCAACCACGCTTTGTCCGGCACCGAGCGACGGCACGCTCGCGCAGGCCGCTGCGTCGGTACCGCCACAGGTGATGTTGAATCCCGGGGCTGGCTCGCCGGCCGCGGTGTAGACGGCAAGACCGGTCTGGACCTTGCGATCGACCTGGTCGCCGCCGTTGGTGAAGGTGACAGGGACGGTGTACGAACTCCCGGCCTGTACTGCGCTCGGAGCCTCGAGTGAGACCTCCTGCGGTTCGGCCGAGGACAGGTAGACGCCGTACGCATCGTGCTTCGACTGGAAGTCGAAGGGTACGGCGACGGCGTCGCCGTCAACTGCGACGTCCTGGCTGAAGACGACCTGGCGCGCGAAGAGCGGGCCCTGGTCCGGGATTCGGTAGACGGTGGCGTGGACACGGCCGTCGCGGACCAGCCACGGCGTCGAGGACAGGCCGGTGAAGTTCACCGCCATCGGTCCGACGTACCCGCCCTGGATGTCACCGATCAGCGCGACGGCTCGTTTTTCCGCAGGGTCCTCGGACGCCGAGATCGCGGTCGACCCGACTTGTTCGGAGGTGGAGACGAGCGTCCCGGTCAGGTCGGCGTAGGTTCGCATGGCCCACCAGTTGCCATTCGGGGCCCAGCCGGCCGGGGTCTTGGTGAGCAGCCCCGTCAGGTTCGGGATTGTGCAGCAGATCCAGTTGCCGCGCATGGCGTTGGCGTAGTTCGACTGTGCGAGCCGGGCGTCGTACCAGGCGGTGTCGCCGGCGGTCTGCCGGTCGGCCGGCTGGTACTCGTTCGCCGAGAGCGGCCGCTGGCTGATTCCGTTGGCATCCAGCGCGTCGGCGAGCGACTGGCCCACCGTCACCGGGTCGTCGATGTCCCCTTCGTCGTGATTGGTGATCTCGTCGGGGACGGTGCCGGCCGCCTTCGCATGGGCCAGGAAGGTCTGCCATTCGTCCGGACGCCGCTCAGGGGTGAACGCGAACGAAGGGCCGGCGATCTTCGCATCGGGGGCAAGGCGACGGATCTCGCGATAGGCGCTGTCCCACATCTGGAAGTACTGCGCCGTGTTCACTCCCGGCTTCCAGAAGATGCTGAGGTCCGGCTCGTTCCAGATCTCGTAGGTGAACTCCTGATCGGATGCCTGCAGTTGGGTCACGGTCGCGTCGATGAAGCTGATCCAGTTGCTGCAGTCTCCGTTGGTGCACGGCCACAGGGTGCTCGCGGGCGCACCGCCGGTCGAACCGAACACGTCGCTCAGCAGGACCTGGTACTCGAACTTGTGACGTGGCGGCTGCTGCAACCGCTTCGCCTCGGCGATCACCGCGTCGATGTTGGCCTGCGTGGCCGCTCCGAACGTGAACTGGTCTTTGATCCAGCCGCCGGAATACCAACCGCCACTGCGAAACGCATTGAGCTTCAGGGGGTCGATGAATTGGTCGGACGGCTGTAATCCGTCCTGCGTGACGCCGTAGAGGATGCCGAGACCGACTCCCGCAGACCGCTTCGTCTTTGCGGACAGGTCGACGCTCAGCTGCTTTGCGCTTGCGGCCTCGACAGCGGCGTCCGCCGATGCGGGCTTCTGGGCGCCGACCAAGAGTGCAGCCGCGATGAGAAGCGCGCCGAGGGTTGCGATTCCCTTCCTACGGCGCAGTCTTCGGGTCTGCGCCGTCGCGGCGACAGTGCCGACGCGGCGCACTCCGTTCGATAGGTGTCCTGGACTGGGTGACATGGTTCTCCTCTTTCGATGACGGACGTCGCAGGCACACGCAGGCAAGGGAGTTCCGCAGGGTGTGCGTGCTCGACGACGAGCCGACCATCACGACCGGGCGAGGGACTCGGTCACGACTCGGCTCTGTCGCCGTCGAATCGATTCGATGAACAGTTCGACGAACATAACTCGAATCGAGCCGGGCAACAAGAGCCTGGCAACCTTGCGATTTCGGACTGGCGCCGCGACTTAGCGGGTGCTGCCGCGATCGACGATCTCGGCGGCCACGAGCCGCGTCCCGTGCGGACCGGCGTCGTCTCCGTGGGCGATGCGCTCGGTCAGCTGCGTGATAGCGACCTTCCCCAGGAGCCCGGGCGACGACTCGATCGCCGTGTAGGGCAACGAGAACCACCGGGCGAAGTCTCGAGAATAGAGGCTGACGACCGATAGATCGTCGGGTACTCGCACGCCTCGTTCGTTCAGCAAGCGCGGCAGTGCGGCGACCGACGCATCGTTGTGCATGATCAGCCCGGTAGCGTCCGGGCTCTCGTCGAGGATCTCGTGGAGATTCGCGTCGATTGCCGGCTGTTGAGACTCGCCGTAGCGCGCGGTCAACCTCAAGCCGATCTCGGACGCACGCTGAACGGCCGCGTCACGGAACCGCCAGGAGTAGGTGCCGCCTCGGTCGAAGACATGCCGCGGAGGTGATACCAGCACGACGTCGCGGTGTCCGAGGTCGAAGAGGTGGTCGACCAGATTGCGTGCGGCGGCCGCGAAGTCCAGGTCCACGACGTCCAAGCCGCGCGTGTCGCCAGGCAGTCCGACCAGGACGCCTGGCTGATGGGTGGCTCGCAGCGCGTCGACCCGCGGGTCGCCATCGATAACGTCCAAGAGGATCAGGCCGTCGACCATTCCGGACTCTGCGGCCCGCGTGAGCGCTTCAGCTCCGTCGTTCTCCGTCATCATCAAGATGTCGTAGCCGAGCGCGCGGGCAGTCTCGGTGATCGGCAGGATGTACTGCAGCATCGCCGGCGCGAACTCGTCCTCGTGAAACTGGACCAGCAACCCCAACACACCGGTCTGCGCTGTCCGGAGGGATCGTGCACCGGCGTTCGGGGTGAACTTCAACTCCTTGATGGCGTCGTCCACCCGGCGGCGAGTCTCCGGCGAAATCGACCGCTTCCCCGAGAGCGCATAGGAAACCGTGCTACGGGAGACTCCCGCCACCCTCGCAACGTCACCAATAGTTGCCAAAACGCTTCTCTTCCTATCGACCCGACCCGCCTAGGCCCACCGCTCGATCGCCGCCCCACGCCGACCACCGACACCAACTCTCAGGAGTATTGCAGTACGCCCCCAACCGACCGTCGCCGAACACCTAATCGAACCGATTCGACTCATTCTCGCACGACGAGGCACGTGATCGCCGTAGTCAGTCTGGGTGATGTCAAGGTGGGGCGGGTGGCTTCGACTGTGGGGTGAGACTAGGCGGAGGAGATGTAGATGGAATTCGGGCGGCATTGTGAGTTGATTGTCGAGCAGGCGGGGCTGCTGGCCGGTCATCTGGTTGGTAGGCCGGGCGAGCAGTTGGGTACGGCGGTGCCGTCGTGTCCCGGGTGGAATGTCGGGCAGCTCGTCCGGCATGTCGGCGGCGCGCACCGCGAGGCAACCGTCGTCGCGCGGACCGGTGAGGCACCGCCGTACGACGAGTTCCGCGACCCGACGCACTGGTACTCCGAACCGGGCGACTGCACCGACGCCGAACTGCGCGAGCTCGCCGGCTGGGTCGTCGCCGGAGCGCTGGAGCTGGCAGATGCCCTCCGCAGCGCAGGCCCCGACGTACCGATCAAGATGCCGATCGAAAACCCGACCACACGTTTTACCGCCCGACGGATGGCGTATGAGACCGTGATGCATCGCGCCGACGCGGCGCTCGCTCTCGGAGTCGAGTACGAGCTGGATCCCGAGGTCGCGGCGGACGGGATCGACGAGTGGATGGAGCTCGGCGCTCTCCCGTTCCACTTCGAGGTGCATCCCTGGATGCGCGAGCTGCTCGGCCCCGGCCGGACGTTGAAGTTCGCCGCTCCGGAGCGGTCCTGGGTGGTCGATCTGACCGGCGATGCGATCCGCTGGCGGCACAGCGACGAGCTGGCAGCGGTCGTCGCCCGAGGGCCGGTCACCGAGTTGCTGCTACACCTCTACAAGCGCCGCGACAGCAGAATCGAAGTGCACGGCGACAAGAGCCTGCTCGACTACTACCTGGAGCGCGTCAGCTTCGGATAACCAACCGGCGGCATCGCGGATCAGCGTGGAGGTGCTGTGCTCTCGCGGATTGTGAGTGAGGTGGCCAGTTCGATGCGGCTGGGTTCGCCGGGTTCGGTGCCGCCGTCGATGATGACTTGTACTGCCATGCGGGCCATGTCCACCAGGCGTTGCTGGACGGTGGTCAGTGGTGGGGTCACCCAGTCGCACGCGGCCAGGTCGTCGAAGCCCACGACGCTGATGTCGTCGGGGATGCGTACGCCGCGCGACTGCAGGGCTTTGTAGGCGCCGAAAGCCTGGAGGTCGGTTCCCGCGAAGATCGCGGTCGGCGGGTCGGCCAGGTCCAGCAACTCGAGTGCCGCGGCTTGCCCGCTCGGCGGAAAGTGGTCGCCGAAACGGAGCAGCTCGGGCTCGGGCGTGATTCCGGCCCGTTCCAGCGCGGCGCGGTACCCGCCGAGGCGGGCCTGGGTGCACAACAAGTTCGGCAGCCCGGCGATCATCGCGATCCGCCGGTGCCCGAGGCCGACGAGGTGCTCGGTCGCGGCCAGGCCGCCGGCCCAGTTGGTCGATCCGATCGACGGAATATTTGCGTCAGGATCTCCGATGGGGTCGATCAGCACGAGCGGGACTCCCAGCGCGTCGAGACGTTCCCGCTCGGCTCGGTCCAGATTCGAGACGGCGAGCAGAACGCCGTCCGAGTGTCGCCCGGCGAGGTTGTCCAGCCACCGCTGAGCATCGACCCGATCGCTGTGCACCGCGGACACGACCAGGCCGATGCCGGCTTCCCGGCAGGCATCCTCCGCGCCCCGGATGATCTCGACGGACCACGGGATCGCCAGTTCCTTGATCACCAGGTCGACCAGCCCCGCCTTGGGCTGCTTCCCGCTGGGACGCCGCTGGTAGTTGTGCGCCCGCAGTACTTCCTGGACGCGGTCGCGCGTTTCCGGAGCGACCTCTGCCCGGCCGTTGAGCACCTTCGACACGGTCGGAGCCGACACACCGGCCGCGCGAGCGATATCGGTGAGCCTCACGCGGTCGGTTCTGGCCATCATGACTCCCCGGCAGAAATTTTCGGCGCTCCCGCCGACAGTTTACTCACGACCAGCTCTGTCGGTGGAGCCAAGGCCGCGGCCTCGAACTCTTGACGAGCCCCACAACGCGATTTAGCGTTCGACACGAAAGATTCAGAAACTTTCATTCATTCTTGCGGGCCAGCCCCGCCGACCCATCCGCCGTTCTGTCGCGCGCTGCGAGTGTCAGTGCCTCGTGTACGCCGCGACGGCATCGCCGTACCTGCACGGATTCGCCATCCACACCACGCGTCGAGGGGAAGTCGAGAACCAGATGGACAGCATCTCTCCCGAAAGCAGCGGCATCTCGCGCCGCACCGTCATCCAGGCATCCGTCGCAGCCGGTCTGGCGACCGGACTGTCCGCGACGGCCGGCACAGTCGCGGCGTACGCCGACAGCCCCGGCATCCAGGCCGGGATCGACGTCACCAAGACGAGCGACCCGATCCAGAAGTACGTGTACGGCGCCTTCATCGAACACATCGGCACGCTCGTCTACGACAGCCTGTGGTCGGAGGTGCTGTCGGACCGCAAGTTCTTCTACCCCGTGGACACGCAGAACCCCTCGATGAAGAAATGGCGGCCCGTCGGGACGGCGACTGCCATCACCATGGACACGACGACGCCGTACGTCGGCGAGCAATCGGCGAAGGTCGCGCTCAGCCGCTCGGAGTCGCGTGGCATCGGGCAGACGGGTCTCGGTCTCGCCGCCAAGGGGTACGTCGGCCGGGTGGTGATCGCCGGAGACCCGGGTACGCACGTCGTCGCCACGCTGGCCTGGGGTGACGGCCCGGGGCAGAGCCAGAGCGTGACCCTCGCGGTGAAGAAGGGCTGGACGACGATCCCGCTGCGGTTCACCTGCCGCGCCGCGACCACCGCCGGCACGTTCCAGATCACCGGCACCGGCTCCGGCGAGTTCCGGGTCGGCGCCGCGTCGTTGATGCCGGCCGACAACGTCAAGGGCTTCCGCAAGGACACCATCGACCTGCTCCGCGGGATGGGCGGCTTCTGGCGTTTCCCCGGCGGGAACTTCGTCTCCGGCCACGACTGGCAGAACGCCATCGGCGACCCGGACCTGCGCGCGACCACGTTCGACTACGACCGCAATCAGGCGCAGTCCAACGATGTCGGCACCGACGAGTTCCTGGCCATGTGCGACCTGCTCGACACCGAACCGTATCCCTGCGTCAACACCGGCTTGGGATCTGCTCGCGAGGCCGCGCTCATGGTCGAGTACGTCAACGGAGCGGCCGATACGCCGATGGGCCGGCGGCGTGCCGAGAACGGCCACCCGAAGCCGTACAACGTGAAGTACTGGGCTGTCGGCAACGAGATGTTCGGCTTCTGGCAACTGGGCTACATGACGCCCGCGCACTACATGATCAAGCACAATCTCTTCGCCGACGCGATGCGGAAGGTCGATCCGGACATCGCCATCGTCGCGGTCGGTGCGTTCCCGGCCAGCATGACGGTTCACCGCCTGTCGTACTACATCGATCCGAGCACCCGCCAGATCGTCCAGCCGACTCCGGTGAACGTCGCGTACGGATCCGCCACGGACTGGAACTACCGGCTGCTGAAGAGCAGCTCGGGCAAGTTCGACATCATCTCCGAGCACTGCTACGGAACGACGCAGCGCTTCGACCTCGATCAGGGCAAGTACGTCGATGTCAGCCCGGCCGAGTCTGTCGTCGACTCGAGCCGCCGAGGCGCGAACTACATCAAGTCGGTGCACGAGAACTGGGACCTGTTCACCAAGGACTTCCCGGAACTGCAGGCCAACAAGATCAAGGTCAGCATCGACGAGTGGGGGTTCCAGAAGGCCAGCGGTCTCAAGCAGTTGTTCGGCCTGGCGATGATGCTGCACGAGATGTTCCGGGCCAGCGACTTCATCACGATGGCGGCGTACACGATGGGTACGTCGTGGCTGTCGTACAACAAGACGGATTCGACGTACAGCGGGGCAGGCGTGTTGTTCAAGCTCTACCGGGAGCGGTTCGGCGTGACGCCGGTGGCCATCACCGGTAACTCGCCCCAGCCCACGCCGGGCTGGCCGGCTGGTGGCGATCAGCCAAGCGTCAACGCGGGCAGTCCGACGTACCCGGTCGACATGATGGCGGCGCTGTCGGAAGACGGCCGGACGTTGACGGTGGCAACCGTCAACGCGACCGCGGACGTCCAGAACGTCACTGTCGACCTCGCCGGGTTCCAGGCCCGGCCGAATGGCCGCTTGTGGCGGCTCACCGGCACCAGCCTGGACGCGACGAACAGGGTCGGGCAACCGCCGCAGGTCACCGTCGCCGAGGCAACCTTCGACGCACGTGACAGCGTCCTGGCGACTACTCCGTACAGCATCGAGATCCGGGCCTTCACGCGGGCCTGATCCGGCTCGTCCCCGTGCGCGCGACCGTCATCGCAACCGGTCGCGCGTACGGCGGAGCCAGGGTGGAGCTGGGGTCGACCGGCACCGCCCGTTCAGGGCCGATCAGCGGCCGGCAATGTACGGGATCGTCTGCGGACCTTCGGGCAGGATGCACAGGCGCGCATCCGGACCCGCCGCGGCCAGGGACTCGGCGATGGTCGCGGTGATGTCGGCGGTTTGTTCCAGGTGAGCGGTCCGCAGTTCGGCGTCGGTGAGGAAGCCGGTGTGCATGACGACGCGGCTCGTGGCCTGGATCCGGGCCTGGATCTGCACCTGCCATTGGTCGGGAGCGGTTTCGGCGCTCCGTCCGATCTGATCAAGAAGCGCCTGGGGCGAGTCGGCCGAGACCAGGACCGAGCGGTAGTCCCCGTGATCGGGGAAGCCGTCGCGGCATTCGGCCGCGCAGATGATCGTGCCGCCGGGGCGAACGATCTGGTGGGCGGCCGACATTCCCTTCACGGACTGATAGAGGTTCTGATCAAGGGGAAATCCCGAGTTCGTGGTGACCACCACGTCGAACGGCGCATCCACCGGCTGCATGGCGATTCGCTTGGCCGTGGCACAGGCCGCGGCATGCATCGCCGGCAGATCACCGCCGAACGCCGCAACGATGTCCTTGTCGCGATTGAGCACGACGTCCAAGGCGAACGTGACACCAGTGGCCTCGGCAATCGCCCGGACGTCGTCGTGCACCGGGTTGCCCTGAGTCACCCCCCACGTCGCTCTCGGACTTCCGATCCGGGCGGCGTCATGCAGCACCAGAACAGTGTCGAGACCCGCCAGACCCGGCGCGACCAGCTTCGGCCCACCCGAGAAGCCGGCGAAGAAGTGCGGCTCGACGAAGCCGGTGGTGATCCTGACATCCGCATCGACCCACTGGCGGTTCAACCAGACGGGTACGCCGTCGCCGTGGACTCCCAGCCACGCCAACTGATCCTGATCGCGTCCGTCGTGATTGACGATCCGCACGGAGTCGACGACCTCGTCCCCGAACATCTGGCGAAGTTCGGCGTCGCTGTTGCCGCGATGCGTTCCGGTGGCGACCAGCACGATCACGTCAGCCAGGTCGACCAAGCCGTCGAGCTCGGCAAGGACGGCCGGGATCATCAAGTGCCGCGGCTGCGGCCGAGTTCCGTCGCAGGCCGAGATCGCCACGGTCTGGCCACGCTGGACACGCTCCCGCAACGGTGGTCCGGCCACAGGCTCACGCAACGCGCGGCGCAGCACGGCGTACGGATCCGCGGCGGCTTCGTGATGGACCGGTTCCACCACGGTCGTACGCGCAGAGTCTGCCTCCACGACCAGACCGGACTCCCCATAGGCCAAACGCACCTTCATCTGCCGGATCTTCCTCTCCAAAGACTTCTGAACTCACATCCAAGCAGCACTGAGCCGCTCGTATTCTTCGGCGGTCACCGGCAGAACGACGCCGTGGCACGGATCTTTCGGCAGCCGATGGTCTTTCGACGGGATCCACTCGCCGCCGGCGAGGTCGGTCGTCTCGAAGGGGACGTACCGGCGTTCCGGCGTGAACTCGTCGATCCAGAGGTACCACTTGTTCTCGGTGTTCGACTTGTACACCAACGGACCTTCGCCCCGGGTGACCACTCCGAGTCCGATGCCCTCGGCCAGCGGCTTCCAGTCGGACGCCGACAGCGACGTCGACGCCTCGGAGTAGATCGACTTGCCGTGCGGTACGTCGCCACTGCGGCTGCGTTCGTCCTTCAGGAACCGGTAATAAACACCCTCGTGCTGGATCACCGTGGTGTCGATCGTGTGCCATCCTCGGTCGATCCAGACGCGCGGCGGGGAGAACTCGCGGAAGTCGCGGGTGGAGGCGCACATGATCCGGTTGTAGCTGTCACCCTCGTGTTCGGCGTTGTCGTACAGGGTCGAGGACCAGTGCACCAGATAGGCGTCCTGCTCAGGGTCCCAGACCGCCTCCGGTGCCCAGGTGTTGCCGGCCTCGGGCGGAGCGACCTCGACGAGTCGGCCCTCACCCCAGTTCACGAGATCTGCCGACTCCCAGACCATGATCGAGCGGCTGCCCCAGCGCTGGTGCCGGTCCCAGTCGAGGCTGACGTAGAGCCGCAGGTCGGTTGCGACCAGGAAGAACCGGTCGCCGTCCGGGGAACGGACGATGTGCGGGTCACGGACACCGCACTCCCCCAGCGCGGAGTACAGAACCGGCTTGCCGCCGTTGAGATCGTCGAAGTGCAGCGGGTCGTTGCCGTCGCTCAAGGCGAAGTAGATCTGCTCCCCGTCGGCTGATTCACGCTTGAAATGCGCGTACAGGTAGCCCGCGTAGTCGGGTGGCACATCGCGGGTCATTGCAGGCGGAGGACGCGGGCGGCGGGTTCGGGGGTGTTGGCGGTGATGACCAGACCGTCGTCGGTCCAGGCGTAGGTCCAGTCGCCGAGGTCGGTCGGGAAGTGTGGCCCGATCTTCTTCGACCGCGGAATCGGGAGGGTGATGGTGGACGGGCCGGGCGCGCGGTGCCACAGGGTCAGGTATGAGACCTTGGCGCCGTTCAGGGACAGGGCCAGCCACTCGTCGGTCCAGGCGGGCAGGCCGAGCGGCCAGGTGGGGATGAGCGTCTCCAGGTCCTCGAGGACTTCTCGATGGGCTGACAGCGCCGACCGGATCAGCTCGAGCTCGGCGGGTGTCATCCGGTTCAGGTGGCCGGACAGGTAGAGGCGGCCGGGGATGCCGTTCACGAGGGCGAAGATGAATTCCTCGCGAGTGGTTCCGGTGATCGGATAGGCCCAATGGCCGGCCTGTTCAGGGAGTACGGCGGCCGGTGCGGCCGCGGTGATCGATGCGTACAGCAACGGGTGTTCCTGGTCCGAGGTCGACTGCAGATGGAGGCGGGCCAGCATGGCGTAGTCCATCCGCATGGCACCGGAGGCGCAGTTCTCGATCAGCAGGTCCGGATGGCGTTCCTGGATGCCGTCCAGCCAGCTGAGCAGTGCGCGGTTGTGCTCCAGAAGGCCCTGACCCACGGACGTCCCGTTCTTGTCGGTTCCGGGCCCGGTCACGGAATTGTTGTCGAACTTGAAGAAGCCGATGCCGAACTCGTCGACCAGCCGGTCGACCGTGGTGTCGAGGTGTTTGCGTGCGGCCGGGCTGCGCAGGTCGAGCAGGTAGCGATCGTTCTCGGCGACTCTCCGGCCGTGGCGGGTAAGGAAGGCGTCATCGGGTAGTTCGTCGGCGATCGGCGAGCGGACACCGACGACTTCGGGTTCGAGCCAGAGTCCGGGCACCATGCCGTGGTGGTGGATCCGGTTGATCACCTCGTCGAGCCCGTTCGGGAACCGCGTCGCCGACGGTTGCCACTCGCCGACGGTGTTCCACCAGACGCCCTCGGCGTACCAGCCCGCATCGATACAGAAGTAGTCCGCGCCGACCTCGGCCGCGGCGTCGATCAGCGGCAGCAGCTTCTCCGTTGTCGGGTCACCCAGCAACGTGTTCATGTAGTCGTTGAAGACGACCGGCATCCGGTCGTCGACCGGGCGCCGCATCCGGATCGCCCGGCGCTGACGCGTGAGCGCGGCGAACACGCTGTCGACGTCGGTCCCGACGACAAGCGACACTGGCACCGTCGTGAACGGCTTGTCGGCAGTGACCTCGACGCTCCACTGGTGCTCCAGATCCGTCGGGCCGCTCAACAGCAGGTAGCCGCCGTGCCGGGTCTCACCGAGCTCGTAGTGCCACGGGCCGTTGTGCTCGATCTGCCAGCCCAGGGCGTACGGCGTACTCCGGTCGACCAGAACGCCGACAGGCAGCCTCTCCCCCGTGGACCACGAGTTCATACCCGTCACCGCGTACCGGCTCTTGGCGACATGGTGATGCGGATCGTGGACGATGTCGGCCAACACGTCCCGCAGTACGCCCTTGGACCAACGGTTCTCCGCCATCCAGCTGTTCGCGGCGGAGTACAGCTCGGCGTCGATCGACGTGAGGCCGACGACCAAGGACGACAGGCTGGTGAGCTCCAGAGAACCCGGGCCGATGATCGACGCTTCGGTCCAGGCGCGTACGCCGGCCCGCGCCTCGAAGACGCTGGTGACGCGGAGACCCGTCGTCGGCTCCTCCTGGACGATGCGCAGCGTGGTCCCGGTCTCGTCGTGCCCGGCGTACCTCAACCGCTGCCCCAGGAGAGTGCCTGCGTGACGGTTGCTGGAATGGCCATATCCCACAGCGGCCACCTCCACCAAGGGCTGGCCCGGATCAGACTCGCCACCCCTCGGCTGCGAGCCCTCCCGGACAGCAACCAGCCGGACGGGGCCGTCATCGAGGACGAAGGTCAGAGCAAGGTCAGGCGTGCTCCAGTGCAGCAGGTCGGTCATAGATCCTCACTTGGTCGTACGGCTCGCCGTGCGTTGCTCGAGGAGATGTGCTCACCGGTGGACGTTGCGCAGCGCACCGGGAAGTAGACGGTGTACCGCTCGTCGCGGACCTCGGCGAGTGGGATGAAGCGCAGGCCGGTGGTTTGGCCGTGGGTCCGGTATCTCCCCGGCTGCCACCAGCTGTGGTGTCGCTCCCGGTCAGGTGTGAGGAACGACGCCGGGTCGGCAGGGTCACCGGACAACACGGTCTCCTGCTCGGTGAGGCCGACCAGGACGACCGGACCGTCGAGTACGGCGACCAGGTCCGGCTGGTCGGGCAATCGCACGGTGGACAATCCCGACGGCACAGTCAGCCGGATGCGCTGGCTGCTCCATTCCTCGGACAGCAGGATCCATCCGTCCCTGACCTCGACCGGCAACGGTTTCCCGTCGATCTCCAGCGTCGGCGAGCCGGTAGCCCATAGTGGGACGCGGAGCCGGATCTCGAACCTGGTCGGTCGCTCGCACCGTACGTCGATGGCGTGCACGTGGTGGTTCGGCCGGCGGCGCGGCAACGGCCGCGCCGACAACTCCTGGATTCCCGCGGCGGCATAGGCAGTTTGTCGTTGGCCGAGGGCGACGCCCTGCTCGACGTCCGCCGTGATCGCGAGCTCGACCCGGCCGCCGAACAGATCGGGCCAGGTCGTGACCGACTCGAGGTATTGGCAGACCGCAATCCCCTGGTCGTCGAGGTAAACAGCCGCCTCACCGACCGAGCTCTGGGCCTGCAGCAAGGTGCCGTGGCAGCACCAGAAATCCTCGGTCGGCCGACCCCACTTCTTCTGGCTTCCGGTTGCCAAAGGCAAGAAGTACGCGGGCATACCGGTGTCCGGGTGTTGCTGCGCCCGGATCCCGTTGACCAGGTTCCGTTCCCAGTAGTCTCCGTAGCGGTGATCGCCGGTCCACCGGAACAGAACAGCGGCGAGGCGCATCAGGTTGTAGACGAGGCAATGTTCCTGGACGGCGTGCAGACGGGCTGACTGTTCCCCGGGCGGCTGCCACACCTCTCCGCAACTGCTGCCACCGGTGCAGTACGTCCCGCGGGCCCGCACCGCGGAGTCCCAGAAGGCTTCGACGATGTCACGCCAGCGTCGCTCGCCCGTGACCTCCCAGGCCCTGGCCGCGCCGAGAATCTCCGCGATCTGCGTGTTGGCGTGCTTGTTGGTCAGTAGGTCGGCACCGGCGAGGAGCGGCTCGAAGAACCGGCGCCGGTCGTATCGCTCGATCAGATCGGCGGCGGTCTGATCACCGGTGAACGCAAGCAGGTCCGCCCAGACCTCCAGCATCCCACCCGTCTCGCGGTCGAGGATGTCGTCGAGCTGCTCGCGCGACAGTCGACTCGTCCAGGTATGGAACCATCCGGCGAAAGCCGACGCGATCTCGAGCGCCTGGTCGTTGCCCGCGATTCGGTACTGGTCGAGCAACCCCATCAAGGTCTTGTGGACGACGTACTGCGGAGCCCACACGTCCCGGCCCGCGGCCAGCCGTTCGAAGTACGCCGGTGGAATCGACCCGGCCCACTGCCCGCCGTTGGCCCGCTGGCACGTCGCGAGCTCGTCCACGACGGTGGCAGCTCGTGCTGCCACCTCGCGGTCCTCCTCACCGACCCGCGCCGCCGCCGACAGCCAATGACCGAGGATGTGGCCTCGCAGATCGCACGTCGGCGACTCCCATCCCCAGTGCCAGGTCTGCGGACCATCCGGCGAGTCCGCGCCAACGGTCGTGCCCCAGGAGCCCGAATAACTCCACAGACCGGCCTCTGCGCGGTAAGGCCGCAGCAGGTTGTCCGCACTGAGCCCACGTAGATAACGGGCGTTCAGCAACCATCTGTCTCTGGTCGGCCCTTCCTTCAGTGTTGTCCGGCCGCCGGACGCACGAACCGTGCGCAGCACGTCACGCGCCGAGCTCGAGGGCGAGGCAGTTCGCGACGTCGACCGGAGCAGTCTCGGGCAGCCGGACGACAAGGATCCCGTGGGCCTGCTCGAACGGGACCGGACCGTGGCCGAGGAGTCGTACGCCGGTCACCGTCTCGTGATCCGCGAGGCTGCGGATCACCGCGCGTCCGTCCTCCGGCCAGGCCATCTGGAAGGCGTAGACGGTGTTCTCCCGGCGGGTGAAGCGGAAGTCGGAAGCAGTCCAGCCCACGCGGTCCTCGGTGAATCCGTCGATGACGACACTGGACGGGCCTTCGCCGAAGACCCGAAACGGACGCGTGCCGTGGATGCCTTCGCCGCACGCCCGCATCCAGGCGCCCAGCTCGTCGAGCAGTTGCATGCATTCGAGGTCGAGCGTGCCGTCCGGCAGCTGCGGCACGTTGAGCAGGAGGTTGCCGTTCTTCGACACGATGTCGACGAGCATCTCGATCACGTGCCCGCCGGTCTTGTAGACGTCGCGGACGTTGTAGAACCAGTCGCCGACGGAGGTATCGGTCTGCCACGGCCGGGGGTTGATCCCAGGCGTCTGACTGCGCTCGATGTCCATCACGCCGACCGCGCTCACCTCGGGCCGGCGATCCTTCTGCTGGTACACGGCGCGGTTGGTCCCGTGGATCCCCGCACTGGTGTTGTACAGGTGGGCGATCGCGGTCAGACCGGGGGTGTACTCGGCCTCGCCGAACGGCACAGGCCCGTCGGTGTACAGCAGATCCGGCTGGTACCGGTCGATCATCTCCGTGACCGCCGCGAGCCAGTACGCGTGCCAGGCGGGATCCTGGCCGTACCACGGGTCCTGCACCACGATGTCTTCGGCCGGCAGATACTTGGCGTTGTCGAGGTAGAGGTCCCGGTACGCCGGATCGGTCCCGTCGTACGGCACGCCGGCCAGCGGCCCGTGCCGGTCGCTGCCCTTGTTGACTGCGAACCAGGTCAACGCGGCACCGAGATGCTCGGTGATACCGAACGGCAATCCACGCTCTTCGGCCGCGGCCTTCCACAGGCCGACGATGTCCTTGCCCGGCCCGACCTTCGCCGAGTTCCACGGGTTCACCGACGACTCGTAGTTGAAGAAGTTGTCGTGATGGACGGCCTGCGCCACGAAGTACCGCGCACCGGCCGCCACGAACCGGTCCATCAGGTCGGCCGGATCGAAGCGCTCCGCCTTCCACTGCCGGACGATGTCCTTGTAGCCGGACTGCGACGGGTGTCCGTACATCCGCAGGTGGTGCAGGTACTGCTCAGAGCCTTGCCGGTACATGTGACGCGCGTACCAGTCGCCGTACCGCGGCACCGACTGCGGTCCCCAGTGCGACCAGATGCCGAGTTTCGCGTCCCGGAACCAGTCAGGGCACTCGAACGTGGACAGGGACTCGAACGTTGCGTCGAACGGCACTCTTTGCTCCTAGTCGCTGATACCGGTTGAGGGCCGGCCGGATCACTCCGGCCGGCCCGGGTCCGCCTACTTGTTGGGCACCTTGTCGTACGCGGTCTGCTGGATCTCCAGGTAGCGCTTCAGACCGAGACTCTCCAGCCCCTTGACGTAGCTGTCCCAGTCGGTGTCGATGTTCTTCGAGCCGGTGATGAACTGCAGGGAGTTCTGCTGGATGTAGTTCTCCAGGTTGGTCTGCAGGGTCGCGACCTCGTTGGCGAGGGTGGGGTCGATCCAGACCTTCCAGAACGGGTAGATCTGCGCCTTGTCCTCGTGGCCGGCGTACAGCTTGGTGGCATCGAAGAGCTTGCGCTCGTACCCCGCCTGCGTTTGGGTGTCGGTGTCGATGACCTCGGAGTTCCGGAACTGCGCTGTGTTGTTGTACTGCGCGAGCGCGCCCCACCCGGAGTTCCGCGGCTTCGAGCCGGGCTTCAGCGGGATCTGCTTGAAGCTCGGCTTCAGCGACTTGTCGAGCGCCACGTCACCAGGACCCGGCTTCGTCCACGCCTTGCCCTCCGAGCCGAACTGACCGTTGATCTGGCCCTCGTCGGTGAAGATGTAGTCCAGCATCTTGATCGCCTGGATCTGCTTCTCCGGCGTGGCCTTCGAGGTCAGCACGAAGGTGGCACCGGGAATGCTCGGGAAGACGTAGCTGGCGTAGTTCTTGCCTTCCGGACCGGTCAGCGGCGGTACGGCGTCGTACTCCTTGTCCCGTCCGTCCGCCGAACCGGTGTTGACGAAGATGCCCGGGTGCATGACGGTGCCCGCGCCGAGGATCACCGAGCCGCCGTGGTTGCCCTGCTGCTGCATCGCGTCCGGGTTCTGCGTGAAGGCGCCCTTGTCGATCAGGCCGTCCTTGTAGAGCGAGTTGATGTACTTCAGGCCTTCGCGCCAGCCGTCCTTGTTCGCCTGGACGTCGACCTTACCGTTGTTGAGCACCAGCGTGGTGTTGTTGCCGCCGCTGTTGTTCTGCCCTTGCGGGTCGTAGATGAAGGCGTTCATGAAGTACGGGATGAGGTTGTCGCGGACGTTCGCGCTGACCGCGATCTCGTCCGCCTTGCCGTTGCCGTTCGGGTCCTGGGTCTTGAACGCCTGCAGCACCTTCCGCATGTCCTCGGTGGTCTTCGGCTGCTCGAGGCCCAGCTTCTTCAGCCACGCCGAGTTCATCCACAGCTTGTCCGGGTACGAACAGTGGAAGCAGTCCACCCACTGCGGGATCCCGTAGATCTTGCCGTCCGGCGCGGTCGCCATCGCCTTCCACTCCGGCGTGGAGTCGAACGCCTTCTTGATGTTCGGCGCGTACTGGTCGATCAGCTGGTTCAGCGGGACCAGGACACCCTGATTTCCCAGCTTCAGCAGGTCCGCCGTGGTGAACTGGTCGACCCACGGGATCAGCAGGTACAGATCGGGGTAGTCGCCGCTGGCCAGCGAGATCTGCCGCTTCTCCTTGGCCGGCCCACCGTCGAACGTCGTGGTCTGCCACTTGATGGTGAGGTTGAACTTCTGCTTGATCAGCTTGGTGAAGTCGTTCGTGGCCAGATTCGTGTCGGCCGACTGCGGCGAGAAGACGTTCAGGGTGACGGCGGGATTCCCGGTGATCGTCGGCAGTGGCTTGCCCTCCGTGGCGTCCGAGCCACTACCTCCCGAACAGGCCGCGAGACCGAGTGCCAGGAGACTGATACCGGCGATCGCGGCACGCCTCCGCCTACTGATTCGTACAGACATGGTTCCCTCACAGGGGTCGAGGTGATACGGGGTGATACGGAGTGATACCGGGTGATATCGGAGGATCAGCCCTTGACGGCGCCGATCAGGATTCCCTTGGTGAAGTAGCGGGCGACGAACGGATAGATGACCAGCACCGGAACGCTCGCGACCACGATCAGCGAGTACTTGAGCAGGTCGGCGAGCTGCTGGCGCTGGATGACGACGGACGCGTCGACGGCGCCGCCGCCGGTCGTGTTGAGGATCAGGATGTTCCGCAGGACCAGCTGGAGCGGGAACAGATCCGGGTTCTTCAGATAGATCAGCGCGTCGAAGTAGGAGTTCCACTGCATGATCGCGTACATCAGTGCGACCACCGCGATCATTGGCTTGGCCAACGGGATCACCACCGACCACAGGAACCGCAGGTCGCCGCAGCCGTCCAGCTGCGCGGCCTCGACCAGCTCGTCGGGGATGGCCGTCCGGAAGTACGTCCGGGCGATGATGACCTGCCAGACCCCGATCGCCTGCGGGATGATCAACGCCCACCGGGTGTCCAGCAGGCCGACCGACTGGACCACCAGGTACGTCGGAATCAGGCCGCCGGTGAACAACATCGTGAACAGGATGGCCGTCATCACCACGTTGCGTCCGACCAGCGTACGGCGCGACATCGGGTAGGCGATCGCGATCGTCATCGTGACGCTGACGATCGTGCCGACCACGGTGTAGAACAGCGAGTTCAGGTAGCCCTGGATGATCTGCGGATTCGCGAACACCGCGTGGTACCCGCGCAGCGAGAAATCCACCGGCCAGAACAGCACCCGGCCGGCCGACACTGCTTCGGGGCTGCTGAACGAACTGGCCACGATGTACAGCAACGGCGCCAGGACGACAACGAAGAAGACCGCGAGCAGCAGGTACACGCAGAACAGGAAGATCCGGTCGGTCCGCGGCTCCTGGATCCGGCGGGCGCGCGCCGCGCGACGCTCGACCCGCTTGTTCGGCACCGTTCTCGTTTCGGTTTGGACGCTCATGACCACAATCCGTTCCCGGTGATCCGCTTGGCGATCGCATTGACCATCAGCAGCAGCGCGAGGTTGATGACCGAGTTGAACAGGCCGATCGCGGTGGCGCCGCTGAAGTCGGCGTTCAGCAGGCCGGTCTTGTAGACGTAGGTGGCGATGATCTCGGACTCGCTCAGGTTGAGCGGGTTCTGCAGCAGGAACGCCTTCTCGAACCCGATGGCCATGATGTTGCCGACAGCAAGCACCAGGATGATCACCGCGGTCGGCATGATGCCGGGAAGGTCGACGTGCCGGATCCGTTGCAACCGGCTGGCGCCGTCGAGCTTGGCCGACTCGTGCAGCGCCGGGTCGATGCCGGACAGCGCGGCCAGGTAGATCACCGCGGAGTACCCGGTGGTCTGCCAGACGTCCGACCACACGTAGATGTGGCGGAAGTACTGCGGATTGCCGAGGAAGTCGATCGACGGAACGCCGAAGAAGCCCAGGCCCTCGTTGACGATGCCGAGGCGCGGTGACAGCACCAGGATCGTCATCGAGACGACCACCACGGTGGAGATGAAGTACGGCGCGTAGGTCACCATCTGGACGGACCGCTTGAAGATACCGTTGCGGACCTCGTTGAGTGCCAGCGCGAGGATGATCGCGATCGGGAAGCTCGCCGCCACGGTGTAGACCGACAGGATGAAGGTGTTCTTCACCAGGGTCCAGAACACCGGGTTGTGGAAGAACAGGTCGAAGTTCTGCCAGCCCACCCACGGGCTTCCCCAGATGCCCTTGATCACATTGAAGCTCTTGAACGCCAGGACTGCGTTCGTCATCGGGATGTACTTGAAGATCACGAACCACACCAGCGGCACGACCATCAACAGGTACAGGGTCCAGTGCCGCCGAAGACTGCGGCGCAGTCCTTGGACTCCGGGACGTTCTCGCCGCCGCCGGCGCCGTACCGGCGTCTCACCGGCCGGTGGCCGGACCGTGGTCAGGGTAGCCATGGAACCTCCTTCATCCGTGCCGTTGTCAGATCGGGCTCACGCGGTGAGCGACGCCGGCGCTCAAGCTGACCGGAACCCGGTCGTCGCCGCGACGTACGACCCGCTCCTGGTCCCGGTCGGCGGTCAGGACCGCTTCGACGCCGGCCGGCGTCCACGCGATATCGACGGTGACCCCGCCGCGAGCCCGCAGGCCCGTGACCCGCCCGCTCGGCCATTCGGCCGGCAGCGCGGGAAGCAGTTCGATCTCGCCCGTGTGGCTCTGCAGCAGCATCTCGGCGATGCCCGCGGTCGCGCCGAAGTTCCCGTCGATCTGGAACGGCGGATGGGCGCAGAAGAGATTCGGGTAGACGCCGGCGCCGCTGCCGACATAGTCGGTCGAGGTGTCGCCGGCCGGCGCGAGGAACGCCCGAACGAGCCGGTGCGTGCCGGCCGCGTCGCGCAACCGGGCGTACAGGTTGATCTTCCAGGCCAGCGACCAGCCGGTGGCCTGGTCGCCACGCAGTTCGAGCGTCCGGGCCGCGGCGGCCGCGAGGGCCGGCGTGCCGTCGGGCGTAATCGCGTCTCCCGGATGAAGACCGACGAGGTGCGACATGTGCCGGTGATGGGGATCTTCTTCGGGTAGATCCGCCAACCACTCCTGCAGCTGTCCGCGCGAGCCGATCGCGGGCTCGGGCAGTCGCTTGCGGGCGGTGGACAGCTCGCCGACCAGCGGATCGACGATATCGAGCAGTTCGGCCGCTTGTTCGACCCGCTGGAAGAGATCCGAGATCAGGGCCAGGTCCATGGTCGCCGACCAGGTCACCGACGCGGGCTGTCCGTCGTCGGCCAGGTAGGTGTTCTCCGGGGAGGTCGACGGCGCCGTACCGAGGGTGCCGTCCGGCATCTCCGTCAACCAGTCCAGGCAGAACTCCGCGGCGCCAAGCAGTACGCGCCACGATTCGCGAAGGAAGTCCAGATCACCGGTGAACGCGTAGTGGTCCCACAGGTGGCGGGCCAGCCAGGCACCTGCCATCGGCCAGTTCGACCATCGCGGATCGCCCTCGACCGGAAACGACCAGCACCATGCGTCGGCGTTGTGGTGCGCGGTCCAGCCACCACAGCCGTACCGCTCCTTCGCCGTCGTATGCCCGGCCTCGGCTAGCTGACCGATGTAGCGGAGCAGCGGTTCATGGCACTCGGAAAGATTGGTCGTCTCTGCGGGCCAGTAGTTCATCTCGGTGTTGATGTTCACCGTGAAGTTGCTGGACCACGGCGGCCGGAGGATGTCGTTCCAGATCCCCTGCAGATTGGTCGGCAGGCCACCCGGTCGCGAGCCCGCGATCATCAGGTAGCGGCCGTAGTTGAACAGCAGCGCGACCAGTGCAGGGTCTTCGACGTCGACCGCACCGGCGACGCGTACGTCGGTCGGCAGGTCGGCATTCTCGGCAGGACCGGGCAGCTCGAGCGACGAACGACGGAAGAGCCGCTGGTGATCCTCACGATGGTCCGCCACGAGCTCGTCGTACGGGCGATCACGCGCCGCAAGCACTTTCTGATCCGCAGCGGCCCAGCACTCCGTCGCCGATCGGGTCGGTGAGGTCGACGGCCCGTCGTACCCGGTATCGGTGGACAGAATCAGGACGACCTCGGTCGCCTCCTCGATCGTGAGCTCGGTGTCGAGGGCTCGGAGCTGCCCGTCGGTCGTGGCACGCAGTGCGATGGCCGCTTCCATACCGCGGTCCGCACCGTCGGAGTACCGGATCGGCACCGGAACATCGCGATGGTGCGGGGCGACATCGGCCGGAGCTTGCAACAACAATCCGAGCCCGTTCTCGACGGGGTGCGGCTGTGACTGCAACTGCGAGGTCAACCGGCTCGTCAGCCCCAGTACCGGCTCGGACGCTGTCAGGCGCACGACCAGGACACCGTCCGGAGCGCTGACGAAGACTTCCTGGCGCACTGCGACTCCGCCAAGCTCGTACTCCGCGGTCGCCGTCGCGGTGTCCAGATCGAGCTCGCGGCGGTACTGCGCGACCTCGCCGACGGAAGGCGTGGTGCCGCTGATACGAACGTCCATCAGCAGGTCGCCCAGGGGCAGGTACGCCTGGCAATAGCCGGAGTGGAAACCGCCGGCCAACTCGTGCGCCCGGCGGAGCTCGCCCGCCACGAGGGCATCACGCACTGCCTGCACCGCCTCCGCGCCGGTCGCACCGAGCGGAGCCGACAACAAGCGGGCGGTCTCCGGGCCGCCCGACCAGAGAGTCTCGTCGTTCAGCCCGATCCGGTCACTGCCGAGACCCCCGAAACACATCGCGCCGATGCGGCCGTTGCCGAGCGGCACAGCCTCGAGCCACGTCTCCGCAGGCCGGTCGTAGCGCAAGCGCTGCGCAGCGGACCGGTCTGAGCTCACCAGGTTGCTCATACCGCAGTCCTCCGTCGATGAGACGAGGTATTAGTCCTATGAATTTCCGGGATCGTAGCGCTGCGCGGACGGTTGGTCCATACTGAGCGGCATCGTTCTGTCAAAAAGATCCCATCTCTATGGGACCGATGTGAGGGGCCGCCATGCCACGCATCACCTCGCTGGAGGTTGTCGACGTCCGATTCCCGACCTCGCTGACCAGCGACGGTTCGGACGCGATGAACAAGGACGGTGATCACTCGGCGGCGTACATCGTTCTGCACACCGACGCTCCCGGCCTGTCCGGACACGGCTTCACCTTCACGATCGGCCGGGGCAACGACCTGTGCGTCGCGGCGGCGCAACAACGCGCCCAGCCGCTGATCGGCCGGGACGTCGACGAGTTGTGCAACGACCTCGGCGGCATCTACCGGGAACTCCAGTCGGACAGCCAGTTGCGCTGGCTCGGTCCCGACAAGGGAGTCATCCACCTGGCGCTGGCCGCGGTGATGAACGCCGTCTGGGACCTCGCCGCCCGGCGGGCCGGCGTACCGCTGTGGCGACTGCTGTCCGAGATGTCGCCCGAAGAACTCGTCGACGCCGCGGATCTGCGCTACCTGAGCGACGTCCTGACCGCCGATCAGGCGGTGGCCCTGCTGGCCGCTCAGGAAGCGGGCCGCAAGCAACGAATTGCCGAGCTCGAGGTGTCCGGCTACCCGTGCTACACCACCTCTGCGGGATGGCTCGGATACTCAGACGCCAAGCTGCGCAGGCTTTGCGAAGAGGCCGTTGCCTCCGGCTACAAACACGTCAAGCTGAAGGTCGGGGCCAACCTCGACGACGACATCCGGCGCTGCGGCATCGCCCGCGAGGTGCTCGGCCCGGACGGTCATCTGATGATCGACGCGAACCAGGTCTGGGACGTGCCGCAGGCCATCGAATGGGTCAAGGCGCTGGCCGGGTTCGACCCGCTGTGGATCGAAGAGCCGACCAGCCCCGACGACATCCTCGGCCACGCCGCGATCCGTAAGGCCGTGGCGCCCATCGGCGTCGCCACCGGTGAGCACGGCATGAACCGCGTGCTGTTCAAGCAGATGTTCCAAGCCGGCGCCATCGACTACTGCCAACTCGACGCCGCGCGCCTCGGCAGCGTCAACGAAGTACTCGCGGTCTATCTGCTCGCTGCCTGCTTCGACGTGCCGGTCTGCCCGCACGCGGGCGGTGTCGGGCTGTGTGAACTCGTCCAGCACCTCGCGATCTTCGACTACGTCGCCCTGTCGGGCAGCCTCGAGGGACGCGTCACGGAGTACGTCGACCACCTGCACGAGCACTTCGTCGAACCCTGCGTGGTCAAGGCCGGTGCTTACGTGCTTCCGGCCGCTCCGGGTTACAGTGCCGAGATGCACAGGGAGTCACTTCAGACCTACCGGTTCCCGGACGGCGGCTACTGGTCGGCGCGAGCGGAACGGGAACGGCTGCCGTGAGCCCCGGCGACGTGGCCGAGCGGTCCCGGCCACCTGGCGTGTCCCAGACCGATGTCGTCATCGAGGGCATCCGGCAGATGATCATCGACGGCGAGCTCCGCTCCGGCGACCGGCTTCCCGTCGAGAAGGACCTTGCCGCGGCGCTCGGCGTCTCCCGGAATCCGCTCCGCGAAGGGGTCCGCGCGCTGTCGATGATGGGCGTGCTGGAGACCCGCCAAGGTGACGGCACCTACGTCACCAAACTGGACCCGTCGATGCTCCTCGCCCCGATCGGATTCGTCGTCGACCTGCAGGACGGCAGCGGCACGCATCACCTGCACGCGGTACGCCGGGTCCTCGAGACCGAGGCCGCAGGCCTTGCGGCGCGACAGATCGCGCCGGCAGAGCTCGAAGCCGCCGCTGAACTGCTGCGCCACAACGAGGCCGAACTGAGGCTCGACGCGCCGAATCACGAGACAGTGATCGAGAACGACATCGCCTTCCACCGCATCATCGCGGATGCGGCCGGCAATCCGGTCCTGGCGGCGTTGATCAACGCACTCGGTGGACGAACGATGCGCGACCGGCTCCGTCGATCGATCACGGAGCCCGGCGCCGATGAAACCGCCCACGGCGAACACCTCGCGATCCTCGCCGCGCTGACGGCGCACAACCCCGATCGGGCGCGGATCCAGATGTCGGCGCACCTGTTCACCGTCGAGGACTACCTCCTCGAGACGCACCAGGGGCTCGCCTGAGAGGCAGTCAGCGCGGCGGTCGGAGCACCGCGAAGGGGTCGGTCACGGTCAGTTCGCGCGCGACGAATTTGTAGACGGTCGCGGGCCGGCCACCGCTCTGGCCGGGAGTGGCTCGACGCTCGGTCGGGTCGATGACGTGGCGCCGGGTCAGGACGCGGGTCAGGTTGGTGGCGCCGAGCTCGTAGCCGAGTGCGGCGCCGAACAGATCGCGCAGTTCGGCGATCGTGAACTCCAGCGGGGCTAGCGCGAAGCCGATGTTCGTGTAGGACAGCTTGGCGCGCAGCCGACCGACCGCGGCCTCGATGAAGTAGTGGTGGTCGAACGCGGTCTGCGGCAGGTCCTCGACCGGGTGCCAGACAGTGTCGGACGGAAGCACCGGCTGTACGTCGGACGGAACCAGGCCGAGGTAGGCCGTCGCCAGTACGCGCGCCCGTGGATCGCGATCGATCGCACTGTGAGTGGCCAGCTGTTCAAGGTGTGCGACATCGCGGACGTCCACCTTCGTCGCCAGGTGGCTGGTGATGGCCTCCCGGAGCCGCTGCGTCGGCTCGACCCCGCCGCCGGGAAGCGCCCACCGACCGCGATAGGGGTTCCGGGCGCGCTTCCACAGCAGGACGCACAACCTGCCATCCCGGACCGACAGGACCACCGACAGCACCTCGTGCGGGTAGCTCGGGAAGTTAACCGGATCACCTTTCTTGGCTTCGGGCACGACGCCGATGGTAGCGTGCAGCTAGTTATCGCCTCTGAAGCGAAAACATCACGGAAGGTCGGAGCACCTATGCAACTGACGACGGAGACGGTCCGGACCGCGGTGACGGCCGCGTTGGCCGAGGATCAGGCGGTGGACGACGTCACCACGCGATGGAGCGTCCCGGCCGACCTACAGGTCGAGGCGACGGTGGTCGCCAAGCAGGCGGGGCGCGTGGCCGGCCTGCCGCTCCTGCAAGGAGTGTTCGCCGCGGTCGATCCCACCGTCACGGTGCGGCCGGCTGTTGCCGACGGCGATCCGGTCGTCCCCGGACAGCCGCTCGCGTCGATCAGTGGTGCCGCGCGCTCGATCATCACCGGCGAGCGGGTGGCGCTGAACTGGGTCCAGCGGATGTCCGGCATCGCAACCCTCACGGCAGCCTTCGTGGCCGCGATCGGAGCGCGCCCGGTCCAGCTCCTCGACACCCGCAAGACCGCGCCCGGTCTCCGCGCCATCGACAAGTACGCCGTCAGTTGCGGCGGCGGGACGAATCACAGGCTCGACCTGGCCGCCATGGTCCTCCTCAAGGAGAACCATCTCGCCGCGGCGGGAGGCATCCTCCCAGCCGTACGCCGGGTCCGGGACGGCATGACCGCAGAAGGTCGAGATCTGGCGATCGAGGTCGAGGTCACCACTGCGGAGGAAGCCCGCCAAGCGCTGGACTGCCAGGTCGAGTGGATCCTGCTGGACAACATGCCGGCCGAGGAGATGGCCCTGATCGTCAAGCGGCGCAACACCTCCGGGTCCACTTCGCAACTCGAGGCCTCCGGCACCATCACGCTCGACACCGTCGCAGACGTCGCCGCCACCGGTGTCGACGCCGTCTCGGTCGGCGCCCTGACCCACTCCCCCACGGCACTCGACATCAGTCTGCTGGTCGCCCGCGATCACAGCCTCAACTGAGGAAGAAGGAACTGTTGTGACCATTGGTCAGAACACAGCGATCACCTGGCAGGACGAGGTACGACGCCTCGCCCAGGAGCGCGACGCGGTGATCCTCGCCCACAACTACCAGGAGCCTGCGATCCAGGACGTCGCCGACCACGTCGGCGACTCACTCGCTCTGTCGCGCATCGCGGCCGAGACGGACGCCTCCACGATCGTGTTCTGCGGCGTGCACTTCATGGCGGAGACCGCCAAGCTTCTCAGCCCGGACAAGACCGTGCTGATCCCCACCGCTCAGGCGGGCTGCTCGCTGGCGGACACCATCGACGCCGACCAGCTACGGGCCTGGAAGGCCGAGCACCCCGACGCCGCGGTCGTTGCCTACGTCAACACCAGCGCGGCAGTGAAGGCCGAGGCCGACGTCTGCTGTACGTCGTCCAACGCGGTGGAGGTGGTGAACTCGATTCCGGCGGACCAGCCGATCCTGTTCCTCCCGGACCAGTTCCTCGGAGCACATGTCCGGCGGCAGACCGGCCGGGACAACATCGAGGTGTGGATGGGCGAGTGCCACGTGCATGCCGGCATCAGCGCGGCCGACCTGCGCGCTCAGGTGGCGGCCGATCCAGAGGCCGAGGTCCTGGTCCATCCCGAGTGCGGCTGCGCGTCGTCGGCGATCTGGCTTGCCGGCGTGGGTGATCTGCCGGCCGAGCGGACCCACATCCTCTCCACCGCCGGCATGCTGGACACCGCTCGCGACCTGACCTCGAAGACGGCCTTGATCGCGACGGAGATCGGCATGCTGCACCAGCTTCGCAAGGTCAACCAGCGAACGAATTTCGTCCCTGTGAACCCGAAGGCCTCGTGCCGCTTCATGAAGATGATCACCCCGGAGCTGCTGGTCAGGTGCCTGCGCGAAGGACGCGACGAGATCCAGCTCCCGCCCGAGATCGTCGAGCGGGCCCGGCGTTCGGTCGAGCGGATGGTTGCCATCGGCAAGCCTGCGGGTGCTCGGTGACGCGCGCCGTCGACGTGGTCGTGATCGGCTCCGGCGTGGCGGGCCTGTCGACCGCGCTCGGTCTCGCCGCGACCCGCGACGTACTCCTGCTCAGCGCGGGCGACGGCAGCACGCCCTGGGCGCAGGGCGGCGTCTCGGCGGCGTACGGCGAGGACGATCCGCTCGACCACTGGCGTGACACCGACATCGCGGGCGCGGGATTCTGCGATCCCCGCAACGTCCGGGCGCTGGTCGAGGAAGGACCGCAGCGACTCGCCGAGCTCATCGCTCACGGGGCTCGCTTCGACCGCAACGCCGATGGATCGCTGTCGAGAACTCTGGAGGGCGGCCACAGCCGGCCCCGGATCGTGCACGCCGGCGGTGACGCGACCGGGGCGGAGGTTCATCGCGCGCTCCGTACCGCCCTGCAGCGAACCAGCGTCCGGACGATGACCGGCCGGACGATCGGCCTGGTCCAGTCGGACTCGGGAAGCGTCGTCGGGGTGCTCGTCGAGACGGGTAACCAGCTCACGCAGATCGACGCGCGCGCCGTCGTACTGGCCACAGGCGGTATCGGCAATGCCTACTTGGCGAGCACCAATCCGTCGGCGGTGCGCGGTGACGGCATCGCCCTGGCGCTGCGAGCCGGAGCATCGCTGGTGGACATGGAGTTCGTCCAGTTCCACCCCACCGCGCTCCACACCGGTGAGACCAGTGGCCAGTTGCCTCTGGTAACCGAGGCCGTCCGGGGCGAGGGCGCCGTACTGCGTGACGTCCATGGCCGCAGGATCATGGACGGATTGCACCCGCGAGCCGATCTGGCTCCGCGGGACGTCGTCGCCCGGGCGATCGAGGCGACGATGCGCCGGGACGGCTCGGACCACGTCTGGCTGGACGCGACAGGTGTCGCGCCCGACGTACTCCGGCGGCGATTCCCGACCGTGCTGGCCTCCTGTGCACGCATCGGCGTCGACATGGTGTCCGAGCAGATCCCGGTCGCGCCGGCCGAACACTTCCTGTGCGGCGGGGTTCGGACCGACCGCAACGGCGCAACCGACGTACCAGGCCTGTACGCCGTCGGCGAGGTCGCCGCGACCGGCGTACACGGAGCCAACCGGCTCGCGTCCAACAGCCTGCTGGAGGGATTGGTGTTCGGGAGGCGCGTCGCCACGGCCCTGACCCTCGAGCTCCCCCCGGCGGATCACGGCCGTTCGCACGAGGTCGCGCTGGGTGAGGACCGCGAACCGGAGCGGATCCGCACGATCCTCAGCAGGTACGCCGGCATCCGCCGCGACGGCGCCGGCCTGAACGCCGCCGCGGACGAGCTGGACACCGCCGGCACCGGACCGCTCGCAACGGTGGCACGATCCGTCGTCGCAGCAGCGACCGCCCGCCAGGACAGCCGCGGCTGCCACTGGCGCTCCGACCATCCCCACTCCGACAACCGCTGGGACGACCACATCGTCGTACATCTCGACGAGCAAGACCGACCGACCACCCGCCAACTTCAGAGTTCAAAGGCTTGACCGGTCGCGTGCACACGTGACACCAGGGACTTTCCCTGGTGTCACGCAGGTGGGGATCGGCGACGCTCGGAGTATGAGCGATTCGATGAGCTATTCGCAGGCCGGTTCGGCTGGGCGGGATCAGGTGCGGACGTTGTTCGCGCAGACCATGCAGTACGTCGCGATGACGGCGGGGCTGTTCGCGCTCGGGGCGTATCTCGGCCGCGATCTGCACGGCGCCGTAGGCATCATCGCGTTCATCGGCGCGTTCGTGGCGCTGATTGCCCTGCAGTTTGCCGTCCGGAGGTCGCCGGGAGGTGCAGTCGCGCTCCTGGCGGCGTTCGGCCTACTGATGGGGGTGGCGGTTGCGCCGACTCTGGCGTACTACGCCGACGTGAACCCCAGCGCGCTGTGGCAGGCGGGTGGCGCGACCGCGCTGTTCATCGCAGCCTTCGGCACCGCGGGGTATGCCACCCGCCGGGATCTGTCCGCGATCGCCCGCGTCGCGTCCTGGGCCTTGATCGGCCTGCTCGTGTTCGGGATCGTGCTGATCTTCGTCCGGATTCCCGGCGGGGCCGTGATCTACTCGGTCATCGGCCTGGTGATCTTCGCCGCGCTGACGGCCTTCGACTTCCAGCGCCTGCGCCGATCCACCGACATCGCCTCGGCGCCGCTGATGGCCGCCTCGATCTTCCTCGACATCCTCAACGTCTTCCTCTTCTTCCTCCAACTCTTCACCCGCAACAACCAGTCGTGAACACCGTTGTCGCCCCCGGCCTGACCCGCGTCAGGCCGGGGGCGGCGACTACGAATTCCAGATTTGGAATTCGGAGAGTTGGCCTGCCGGCCAGGTTGTGTTTGCGGTGAGGTTGAGGCGGATGTAGCGCTGGGTGGTCGGGCTGAAGGTGATGGTCACCGTGTTGTTGTTGCCGGGGGCAAACGAGTAGTTGGCGGAAGGTACGACGGTGGTGAACGTGCTGCCGTTGGTGCTGCCAACGACGGAGAGCGTCTCGGTCCGGGCTCCCCAGCCGGCGGGCAGCTGCAGCACGATCCGGCCGGCGCTGACGGCTGAGCCGAGGTCCACCTGGACCCATTGCGGGAAGGCGTTGTTGGCGCTCTCCCAGTACGTCGACTGGTTGCCGTCGGTCACGTTGCTGGACGGGTAGACGTCATTGTGGCTCGACTCGCTGGTGGGCTTACCCGCGGCGAGGTTGGTGTTGGTTACGCCGGCACCCGTGCCGGACAGCGCAACGGTGTTGCTGTTCACCGTCAGCGTTCCGGTGCGGGTGCCGGCGGCGGTCGGGCGGAAAGTGACGTTGACAGTGCAGGACGCGTTCGCCCCGAGAGTGCCGCAGTTGTTGGTCTGGCTGTAGTCACCGGTGATGCTGACGTTGACCGAGGTGGCTGCCGTGCCGGTGTTGGTCACGGTGACCGGCTGCGCCGCGCTGTTGGTGTTGAGCGCTTGCGAGGCGAAGGTGAGCGACGACGGGTTGGTGGTGAGCCCCGGAGCCGCACCGCCGCTCGGATACACCTCGAACTCCGACACCTGTCCGGCCGGCCAACCGCTGTTGGCCGTGATGTTGACCCGCACATAACGCGCGTTCGTGGCCGGCACGGTGATGTTCACGACGTTCGTCGGCGAAGTGAACGTGTACGTCGCGGACCCGACGACCGTGCTGTACGACGACCCGTCGGTGCTTGTCTGGACCGACAGCGTCTGCGTCCGCGTGCCCCATGCCCCCGAAGGCGGCAGCTTCAGCGTCACCTTGCCGATGCTCTGCGCCGTACCGAGGTCGACCTGCAACCACTGCGGGAAGGCGTTGTTCGCGCTTTCCCAATAGGTGTTCGCGTCGCCGTCGGTCGCCGTGGCCGGGGTCTGCGTGCCGTTGACCTGGCTGCTGGCTGATGCCGGCTTGCCGCGCGCGAGGTTGGTGTCGGTCCCGATGCCGTTACCTGTCAGGGAAATCGACGTCGGGCTGTTGTTGGCGTTGCCGCTCACCGCCACAGCGCCGGTGCGCGATCCGGATGCGGTCGGCCGGAAGGTCACCGTGACCGTGCAGGAAGCCCCGACGGCGAGCGTCGAGCAGTTGTTCGTCTGGCTGAAGTCGCCCGTAGCGGTCACGCCCGACACGGTCGCTGACGTCGTACCCGAGTTGGTTACGGCGACGGTCTGAGCCGACGAGGAGCTGCCGACCAGGGTGTCCGGGAAGGACAGGCTGCCCGGATTCGCGTTGATGATCGGACCGGGTGCGACGCCGGTGCCCGAGAGCGGGACAGTGTTCGTGATGCCGGAGGCGTTGACGGTCAGGTTCCCAAACCGGCTGCCCGCCGCCGTCGGCCGGAAGGTGACGTTGACCGTGCACGAAGCGCCGGCCGCGATGCTCGAGCCGCAGTTGTTGGTCTGACTGAAGTCACCGCTGGTGGCGATTGCGCTGACCGGCGCCGCCGCAGTACCGCTGTTCGTGACCGTGACGGCTTGCGGGGAGCTCGATCCGCCGGTCGCGACGGAGCCGAAGCTGAGGGCGGTCGGGCTGATCGAGATCTGCGAGCCGTTGTCCGGCAGGTAGGGCGGGAACGTCGGCGACGTGATGTTCTGGCACTGCGCCGGAGCGAAGATGCCCGAGTTGCCGCCGCCGTCGGTGAGGGTGAAACCGACGCCACAGCTGTAGATCGGTCCCGGCGCCTGCGTGCCGGTGGCGGTGCTGTTGGTGATCGTCGCCGATCCGCCGACCTGCTCCTGCACCACCCAGGTCCCGGTGTTCTGGATCGTCGCGTTGTTGATGTGGACGTTGCTGATGTTCGAGCCCGAGACGAACTGGATCGCCTCGAACGGGCTCTGCTGGATCAGGATGTTGTCGATGTTGGTCAGGCCGGACATCGCGCCGTCGCGGGCGTCGAACCACAGCGCGCCAACGCCGAACTGCCAGTTCGGGTCGAGGCTGCCGGAGCGGATGATCGTGTTCCGCAGTACGTCGGTGCGCCCGAGCGTCGTCGAGCCGAACCGCTGGGCGACGTGGATCCCGCCGCCCTGGGTGAGGCCGGCGTCGATCACCCGGTTGTCGGTGACGAAGTTGTCGTGGCCGCCGTAGATCGCGATGCCGTTGGCAAGGATCGGGTACTGCACGGTGTTGTGGTCGAACGAGTCGTTCGCGTCGGCGTTCTGCTCGGCCCAGGTCGCCAGGCCGTCGTCGCCGAGGTTGCGCAGATCGCTGTTGGTGACCTTGGAGTTGGTGACGCCGTTGTGGAAGTTCACGCCGTCGGCGGTGACGTTCCGGATCCGCAGACCGCTCATCACCAGGTTGGTGAACGGGCCGTCCATCCAGGCGCCGACCTTCTCGTGCTCGATCCACACCCGGTCCACCGTGGAGTTGTTCAAGGCACCGCCGATGCCGTTCACCTGTGCGCCGTCGTTACGCTCCTGGACGTCGCCGAAGATCGCGAAGTCGGCCAGGTGTACGCCGCTACTCGCGTTCGGCGCGTAGTTGCCGTAGAAGCCCGGCGCCGCACCGACGACCGTCGAGCGCCACATCCCCGCGCCCTTGATCGTGATGTTGTTCAGGATCAGATGGCCCGGGATCTTGAATGTCCCCTCCGGAATCCACACCGTGCCACCGGCGCCGGCCGCGGCGATCGCGGAGTTGAACGCGGCGGTCGAGTCGGCCGCACCCGTCGGGTCCGCGCCCTGGCTCGTCACCGAGACCGAGCCGGACGGCTGCGACAGCGCACCCGCGACGTTCTCGAAGTCGGCGAAGTCGATCGTGTACGACGAAGCGGTGTCCTCGGCGTCGACCTGCAGCCGGAACTTCGTGCCGGCCGGATAGGTGGTCGGGAACAGCCGGTGCACCTCGTCGTAGAAGTGGTGCGGGTTGCTCCCCGGCTGGTTCGTGAACGGATAGCCGCCGTAGTACCAGCTGTAGGCGTTGGTCAGGGTGAAGTTGGGCTGCTTGGTCCCGTTGACGTACAGGGACAGCTGCGGCGTGTAGACCGACCCGGACCCGGTGTCCGGGATGCTGTAACGGAAGACGATCGAGTTCGTCGCCGCGGGCGTCGTGAACTCGACGAACTTCCCGCTCCCCTGCAACGTGACGGCCTTCCGGTACGACGCCTCGGCCGCCAGCGTGTTGTACGCCGCGCTCGGGCCGATCACCGTCCCGTTCGTGGACGCGTTCTCGGCCTGCACTTCGACGTACGGCAGCGTGGCGCCGACACCACCGGACGCCGCGGCCCACGCGGGCGTGGATCCGAGGACGGCAAGGCTCGCGGCGACCAGCGCGCCGCAGACGGAGAGCACGCCGGCTCTCCAGGATTTCACTGACCGGATCATGCGCGACTCACTCTCAACGGGGCGGTTTGCGCCAGACCGTAACCCCGTAGACACGTGCACGCAATATCTCGATCGATTATTGCAAGAAGTAGACGACCAGCCGCGTGGGGATCGGATGTATCTGGTGGAGTTCGGAGCAGGTCCGTCCAGGTAAGAGCGCTCTGGTGAGTGGGGCGCCTACTTGGGGGGAACCCGAAATGACAGCAGATCCCAACTTCGACGGCCTCGCCGGTCTCGAAGGCTCGGTGACCGCGGTAGCGATCATCGATCACGACGGCAATCCGAACCGCGTCCTCGACGACGACTTCCCGTTCGACGTCACGATCCAGTGGACGGTCCAGCCGCCGGCCACGGCCGTGCTGCTCGACGGCAACTGGACCGTCAAGGCGTACGCCGAATCGATGGGCCCCGGTCCCGAGGTGCTCATCGGCAGCAAGGTCGTGCCGGCCAACGGCGGTCCGGCGTACGCCGCGAAGATCACCGTCCCGGCCAACACGCTGCGGCCGGACAAGGCGCCGGACTCCGGCGTGTACAAGCTCGTCGTGGTCATCACCTACCGCACCGCGCTGAACGTGCTGACGGAGATGGCCGCCTTCAGCGAGGGCCCGACGTTCCTGCTCCGCGAGCCCTGAGCCTGCGGACCCGGAACACCATGGACGCACGCCACCGCAGGGGGGATCGGTGGCGTGCACCCCTCGCGCCGAAGCATCACGTACCAACCCGGGAGCGGGAATGGAACAGGATGTCTCACCAGTCACCGCACTTGTGGTCACCGCGGCCGCGGGCGATCAACAGGCATGGCGGGAGCTCGTCGACCGCTATGCGCCCCTGCTCGTATCGGTCATTCGCGGGTTCCGGCTGACGCCGGCCGAGACCGAGGACGTCGCACAGACGGTCTGGCTGCGGCTCGTCGAGCACCTCGACAGCCTGCAGGAACCGCGAGCGATCCCCGGCTGGCTGGTCACGACCGCGCGCCGGGAGTCGATCCGCTATCTGTCCTCGCAACACCACCGGAGGATGAGTGACCCGTTGAACGCCGACCAGCCACCGGTCGCGGTCGAGGTTCCCGATCCGGACGAACGACTCGTCCGGTCCGAGCGGCACCAGGTGCTGCTCGCCGGGCTGGCCGAGCTACCGAGCCGGCAACGCGAACTGCTGTTGCTGCTGATGACCGACCCGCAGCCGTCGTACGACGAAATCAGGCGGCGGACCGGGATCCCGGTCGGCAGCATCGGTCCGACCCGGGCCCGTGCGCTCGAACGGCTGCGCAGAACGCCGGCCGTCAGAAGGTACGTCGCATCCGACCTGTCAGGAGGTGATCGGCATGACGCGGCATCGCTGGGATGACGATGACCATCTCCTCGAGGATCTCGCGGCGGCCGTCCGTGCCACCGAGCCGTTGGCACACACGATCGCCGAGCACGCCGAAGGCGCCCTGTCGTGGCGCACGATCGACGACGACCTGCTGCTGGCGAGCCTGACCTTCGACTCGTCGATGGCGTCGGCCGCGGAGGTCCGGGCCGAGTCGAACGCGGACCGGGTGCTGGTGTTCACCTCGACGCCGCTGTCCGTGGAGTTGGAGGTGGTGCGCTCCGAAGTCGTCGGTCAGATCCTGCCGCCCAGCGCGGCCGAGATCCGCGTCGAAACCGCGGACGGCACGACGTACGACATCGTGGTCGACGAATCGGGCTTCTTCGAACTGCCGACCCTGCCTGCCGGCGCGATGCGCTTGCGCTGTGACACGGCGACCGGCCGCGTCGTAACGGACTGGGTGCAGTTGTGACCGGCCCTCACGCGCCGAGAGCGATGAAGGACCGGGCGGTCGCGTCGTCCGAATCATGGGTCCGAGCGAGCGCTTCCGCGAGCCCGTCGCCGGCGCGCAGCTGTTCGTGCAGGCGCAGCATCAGCGGAACGGTCGCAGGGTCGGACACAGGTACGACGCTCGCGACGACTCCGGCCGATCCGAGCGCCACCAACGCGCTGACCAGACCCACGAGCTCGTCGGCACCGCTCGGTCCACCGAGCGCCGAGCTGCAACTGGACAGCACCATGCGGTGCGGCGCTCGCTTCAAGCGTTCGAAGTCGTACACCGTGAGTGGGCCGTCATCCAGCTCGATCGCGGAGAACAGCGGGCTGTCCGCGCGGAACGTGCCGTGCGCCGCCACATGCACCAGCGATGCCCCGTCGATCGCCTCCAGTACGGCGTCCGCCGTCGCGCTGCCGTCCGCGAGCACGACAGCATCCGGGTACAGCTCGGCAAGCCGTCGTACTTCGTCCCGGCCGGCCGTCAGGTGCGGTCCGCCGACCAGTACGACTCTGTCCGTGCCAGGAGGCTTCGCCCGCATCGCGCGTACCCACGCGGCGGCTGACGGGACCACCGACGTCGGACGGGTTCGCAACGAGGGCAGAAGACTCCAAGGAACCGCATGCAACCGGCCGGTCGGTACGACGACGACCGGTCCGTCGTCGAGGCGCTGCAACGTGTCGCCCAGCAGAGCCGATTCGAGCCGCGCCCCGATCGGGTCGAGCAGGAGCTCGTGCCGGCCGCGCCGGGCGTTCTCGCGGCGGAGGGCGAACAAGGCATGCGAGAGGGCATGAGTGGCCACCGAGGTCGGACCGATCGGCCGCAGGCGGACCTGCCGGTGCGAAGCCACCACGGCGTACAGCTGGTCCTCGAGGTCGACAAGTTCCACCAGCGTCCGGTCACCGAGCTGTTCGAGCAGCTCGGTGATCCGAAGCCGCTCGCGCCGTACGTCGAGTTGCCCCGGCGTCAGCAGAACCCGCCGTCGTACGGCGGACTCGAGCCGCTCGCGTTCGCGATGCTGGTGACTGGTGCCCGGCCCGCGATCGTGGCTCGACTCCATCCGCTGAGTGAGATCGCGCAGTGCGGCGAGATCCGCGACGAGTCCGTCATCAGCTGGCGGCCGCACCGGTGGTATCGCCAGCACCGTTGCGCGCCAACGCTCGCTCCACTCGAGCACTTGGCGACCGCTGCCGTGCTCGACGGCGTACCGAAGTGCCATGGCTGCGAGTTCCGCGCCCTGAGCTGTGGCGAGTGCGCGCAGTTCGGTCGCGCCCAGAGTCCGCACGTAGATCTCGATGAGGCTCAGGCCCTGGCGGCACGCGCCGAGCATGCCGCGCGACCGGCCGCTGTCCTGATGCAGCAGTGCTTGGGCGAGCCAGCCGGCACCGCGCGTTCGCAGGCCACGCTTGCGTGCCCTGGCCGCGATGCTCAGATGGCGTACCGCTTCGGCGCTGTCGTTGCGTGCGAGTGCGATCCGGCCGGTCAACAGGTGTGCCTCCGCGGCGAGATCCCGATCGAGCTCGTCGAGCAGCGCGCTGATGCGTTGGCCGGCGCGAAGCAGCGGCGCCGTCCGGCCGCCATTCGCAAAGCGGGTCTGCAGCAACGCGAGCTCTGCTCGTGCCGCCCACCAAGGACGCTGCTGCCGACGGAACAGCCTGATCGCATCGCGGTTGCGGCGTTCGGCCAAGTCGAACGCGCCGGCCGCGTGCGCCGCCAAACCGGCGCACAGCAACAGCTCCGCGTGCCGGGCCGACGAGCCACGCTGCGCCTCGATCCGTTCCAGCGCACTGTTGATCTCGACGAGGGCTTCGTGTGTCAGGCCGGCCGCCAGCAGCATCAAGCACTTGTTGGCGTACAGATCGGGCTCCAGCACGCCGAGCCGCTCGACGAGTTGCTGCGCGTCGTCCAAGAGCTGCATGGCGGTCGGCAGGTCCCCGCGGGCGAACGCTGCGGCACCGCGAGCCTGTCGCGCGTCGGCGTACTCGACCTCCTGGCCGGACTTCGCGAACAGCTCCTCGCTGCGGGCGAAGTCATTGTCGGCGCGATCGATCACGCCCATCGCGAGCAGCACCATTGCCCGCATCTGGAACGCGCGCGCCTCCCAGATCAGGTCCCCGGTGTCGGCCAGGGACTCGACCGCCTGTTCAGCATCCGCGAGGGCCTCGGCGTACCGCCCGAGCAGCGCTCCGAGGACCCAGGAACGCCGGATCAGCAACCGGCCGGCGAGCACTCCGGTCCGGCCGGGTACGACGGCGTCGAGCGCGGCCAGCCCGCGCTCGGTCTGACCACCCATCACCAGAGCCACGCCGAGCGTCGCGAGAATCTCGTCCTCGCGGTCGCGATCGGTCGTCCTGCGAATCGATCGGTACGCCGCCCTCAGCTCCGCGACCGCCTCGCGGATGTCGCCGAAATCGCGATGGACGAGACCTGCGGCGTGGTGGGCCGCCGCGGCCTCGGCGTCGGACGGCGTCCCTGCCAGCACCTCGTGAGCGATCCGCAGGGCCTCGGTGGGCCGCGACAAAGCAAGCGCATGCAAGTCGTCGGCGTCCATCGCAGCACCCGCCCTCCCAAACGCGGACAAGTCCGATCGTAGTACCGCAATTTCCATGGCAAGGGAGGGTGCAACATGTCAGAACAACAACGCCTCGAGGAAGCCGTCGACCTGATCCTGGAACGGGACGATCGAGCCGCCGCCTACCCGCCGAGCTGGCGCGAAGACGGGCGCGTCGAGTACTTCTACCGCCGCAACAGCATCCTGGTCCGCACGGCTGACGCCGAGCAGGTCCGGGAGACGCTGCGCGGGATCCTCTCGCAAGGCGACGAGAGCGCTCAGCGGGCCGAGGTCGGTCACGTGCCGGTGATCGCCGGCGTCGTCAAGCTGGAGTGGTCCGGCGACGACTTCTCGACGCCGGAGATCCTCGAACAGTTGGACGAGTTGCACGGAGTCGGAACGGCGACTCCGGTCCACGGCCTCTCGCTGTGTCCCAACAGCGGTCACCCCTGCCCGGCGACCGAGCCTGCCGTCATCGCCTCCAAGTCGTTCAGTCCGGTGCCGCCGGTGAGTGACGGGATCTGCTGCGGCACCCACGGTTGGGATGGTGATGGTGTCGTGGTGGGCGTCGTGGACGACGGTCTGTTCCAGGAGGCGCCGAAGATGTGGCCGTGGATGGCGGGTGTCTCCGGCGATCCCGAGAACCCGTACGACGCCAACAAGTTCATCGAGCCGTACGCCGGTCACGGGACCTTCGTCGCCGGATGCGTACGGTCCGTCGCGCCGCACGCGGCCGTCCAGGTGAAGCGGGCGGAGGAGCTCGCGGGGCTGGCGTACGAGGACGAGATCATCCGGCGGATGATCGAGGTGATGGACGGCGGTGCGGACGTCATCGTCTGCGAGTTCGACGGGATCACCCGGCTGCATCTGCCGATGCTCACCTTCAGCGCCTTCTACGACGAGTATCTGCGGCACGTGAACGTGGTCGTCGTCGCCCCGGCCGGCAACGACACGAGCCGGCTCCCGACGTACCCGGCGGCGTACTCGTGGGTGGTCGGGGTCGGTGCCCTGTCGGCGAACGCGACCTATCGGGCCGACTTCTCCAACTACGGCGGCTGGGTCGACGTGTACGCACCCGGCGTGGATCTCGTCAATGCCTTCGTGGTCGGCGAGTACAGGACCATCCACGAGCACCCGCAGCAGATCCGGCACTTCGACGGTCTGTGCAACTGGAGCGGGACGTCGTTCTCGGCCCCGTTGGTGGCCGGGATGATCGCGGCGCGGATGTCTGCGACCGGCGAGAACGCACCTCAAGCGGCCGACGCACTCCTGCGGTTCGCCCGCAGCCAGGCTGTCCCAGGAGTCGGACCGGTGTTGTTACCCGACCAGGTGTGCGGTACGCCGCAGGAACCCCGCCGGACCGGATGCGATTGCGCGTGTGGGTGAGCGGTGCTGTGATGAAGGATGGCCAGAACACATCGGATGGACTGCACGGTGAGCCCGGCCGGCTTGCTTTTCGAGTGTCTTGACGGCTGCGGCCGTCGCGTCGTGGTCGACGGGATGAGCGGAGACCTCACCATCATCGACCACGGTGACCGTACGGCGCTGCACCGGAGCTCGAACGGAGGCGTCGGACTGACCTCGACCCGCGTCGACTGAGGACCCGCGTCACGACCGCGTGGCGGACCGGAGCGACAGGCTCATCACGCCGTCGCCCTCGACGTGCACGTAGACATCGAGCCGCATTCCGTCGTCGACGTACACGCTGCCGTGTCCGGTGGCGTCCGCCTCCTGACGTACGCCGTCGGCGTCCAGCCAGGCAATCGTCCCGTCCAGCACGTAGTCGTAGTTCCCGGCCGACGTCGCCGTCACCTGCTGGGTCACGATCGGGTCGTCGACGCTCGCGTACAGCGAGGCGACCTTCGATCCCTCGAGTACGACGTCGATCCGCTCCTCCAGCGCACCCTCGGTGAGCTGGTCGGACAGGGTGAGGGCGACGTCCTGGGCAACCGGCGTCGACGACGGCGTCGAGCTCGGCGGAGTCTCGATACTCGAGCTGGACGGCTGCGTCGCCGGCTGGGTCGCCGGCTGGGTCGGCGGCTGGGTCGGGCTGACCTGGATGATCTTGCTGGCGCCGCCGGCATCGAACGCGTCGGTTGCCACCAACACCGGCACCAGAGCGCTCACCAGGCCGATCACCGCGGTCAGGATCTGGCCGAACGTCCCCAGCCGGCTCCACAGGCCCTCCGGCCGGTCGTCACCCCGCCTGGGTTCTTCGGTATTCACGGTGCCTCCTGCGGTCGACAAAGATGCTCTCTATCTCGGACCGCAGGTCGGCGGACGGTGATACCTCAGCTGTTGGCGATGAAACTGACGACCTCGGCACTGCCATCGGTGACGAAGAAGCCGACGTGGCGCGGGCCGGGGTCGTCGCAGCGGAAGGACAGGGCGACGCGGTTGTCGAGGATGGCCTGTCCGGTGGTGCCCCGGAGCAGGACTTGAAGAGTGTGGCGACCGGGCGGGAGCGGACACGGACGTTCGAGATCGACAGCGTGCGGGATGTCGCCGTCGACCTGCCACTGGGCGGGACCTGTGCGGCCTCGGGGCCAGGTGTCAAGGACGACCCGGTTCTGCTGGGGTTCCAGGCGGATGACGGTGGCCTGCTCGCCGTCGGCCGAGGCGTGCAGCAGCAGACCTAGAGATTGGGTGCCTGGGGCAACATCTACCGTCAGCTCGACGAGACAGTCGGCCGGGATCGGGTCGGCCATCCAGGCGGCGTACCGGTCGATCGCACCTTGGCCCGGCTCGGTGGCCGCGCCGTCGACCGGCTTCAACGAGACCTGCTGTACGTCGGCGTACGACGCGCGGAGCTCTTCAGGCAGTGTGAACGCGAGCGTGCCGTCGTCCTCCTGATGGGCTTCGAGTACGGCGAGGTCGCCGGCCCACTGCCATGCACCGTCCTGTTTTGTGGGGATCCAGCCTATGAAGAAGCGGCGGTCGTTGTGTTCGACGGACTTGGCTGCGTAGAACGCTCGACCGTCGACGGTGTCGCGGGCGGGGGCAAGCCAGGGGCCGTCCGGGTCGCGGGAGATGCGGTAGCGGGTCTGGAAGGCGTCGCTGAATTCGGAGTACACCAGGTACCACCAGTCGCCCCACTGGAAGACGTCGGGACATTCCTGGGTGATGTAGCGGTGCGGCTCCCACAGCGGTCGCGCCAGAGTCCATTGCTCCAGGTCGGTCGACGTCAGGCGGGCAACGACACCGCATCGACGGTCGGGTCGGTCGGCGTACCGGGCGGCGAGGACCATCTGCCATGGCTGATCCGGCGCCACCCTGTAAACAAAGGGATCTCGCCAGTCCTGCGGAACGTAACCATCGGGCGCGCCGAACGTGAGGTCAGGCAGCTTGGTCCAGCGCGTCGGGTCGCCCTCGCTGACGGCATGGCAGACCACCTGGAACGAGCCATCGGCATCCCCGCGCCGCGGATTGTGGCCCGTGTAGAACAGATGCAACTGCGAGCCGTCCGCGATCACGCTGCCCGTGTAGCAGTCGAAGTCGACGGCGTCGCGGTCGCCGGCAGGCAGTACGACGCCATGGTCGACGTACTCGACGAAGTCGGTCGTGGACACGAGCGCCCACGGCATGCCAGTCGGCTCATCCAATCGCTCGTCGAGCAAGTAGAACAACCAGATCCGGCCGTCATAGCTGAACGGAATGACGTCACCGACGTACCCGCTCATCGACGACGCCTCGGCGGCGCGGCGACCGAGTCGCGTTCGATCAGTTCACAGTCGACGACGATCCGTTCGGGTGCGTCCTCCGGCGAGCCGAGCACGAGTTCGCCGGCGCGACGGCCGAGCATCAGGTGCGGCAACGCCGCCGTGGTCAACCCCGGACGCACCTGGTCGGCGACATCGGGCTGATCATCGAAGCCGACGATGCTGACGTCCTTCGGGCAGTCCAGCCCGAGCGCATGCAGGGCAAGCAGCGCCCCGATCGCCATCCGGTCGTTGCCGCAGACCAGAGCGGTCGACCCGTGCTCGGTCACGACCTCGGTCGCCAGGTCGTAGCCCGACCCGATCTGGTAGTTGCCGTACCGATGCACGAGGTCGGCGGGACGGAGACCGGCCGCGCGGGCGGCGTCGTCGAACCCGCGCCGACGCTCCTTGCAGGCGTAGTCGTTGCGCATGCCGCCGAGGAACGCCACCTCGCGATGCCCGCGCTCGAACACCGAGGCCGCAGCGGCGCGACCACCGGCGTACTCGTCGGCCAGCAGGACGGTGTCGGCCTTGCCCTCCTCCGGCCAGCAGTTGACGAAGATCGTCCGGATCCCGTCGAGTCGCGGACTGCGATGGAGCGGCTTCGGCGAGAGTGATGCGTACACGATCGCGGCGACCCCCTGGCCCACCAGGCTGGCGACCGCATCGTCGCCCTCGCCCGGATCGCCGGTCGTGTCGACGACCATGCAGACGTAGCCGGCAGGCTGGACCACCTGCTGGAGACCGAGCACGATCAGACCGGCGTACGGCTGGGAGACGATGCCGCTGGTCACGACGCCCACCGTGAACGACTTGTTCGACCGCAGCAGCTGGGCCGCCCGGTTCGGCACGAAATCGAGCTCGGCCGCGGCCTCCAGCACGCGCCGCCGCGTCTCCTCGGCCACCGCGACGTCGCGGCGATCGTTGAGCACGAACGACACGGTGGGCTGGGACACCCCGGCGCGCCGGGCGACATCGGTCATCGTGACGCGCTTCGGGCCGCCGGCCGGCTGCTTCGCCATGGTCCCCCTTAACGGTGAGCGGCCGTGTGGCCGCAGCCAATTTTCTATCACAGTTAGACCCAATACGTATTGCGTCCCACCGTACACCGCTGCTACCGTCCCGAGTCAATACGTATTGGGTGGCTCGCCGGGCTACCCGAGCGGCCAAGGAGGAACCCCATGACAGGCATCCATCCCCCCGGTGGCCCGATCGCCCGCCGCACCGTGCTGAAGGCCGGGGCGGCCGGTGGACTCGGGCTCGCAGCGCTGGCCGACCTGGCCGCCTGCGGCAACAGCGGCGGCGGCTCGTCGTCGAAGTCACTGAAGATGCTGTACTTCGGAGAGCAGGCGGCGGCGACCCAGCTGCAGAACCGGTTGCAGCCGCAGATCTCCAAGCTCGACCCGAGCATCAAGTTCGAGATCTCGGCCATCAACGGCACCGACTGGAACGACTTCCTCGCGAAGGTCCTGACCCAGATCGCGGCCGGGACCCCGCCCGACATCATCAGCGTCGCGACCGAGGGCCTGCAGCTGATGGCGTCCAAGGAGCTCGCGATCCCGCTCGACGACTACGTCACCAAGGATCTGTCCGCGCTGAAGGAGTACTTCGCCGACATCCACCCCGCGCTGGTCGAGTCGATGATGTACCAGGGCCACCTGTGGGAGCTGCCGGACAGCTTCAACGCCGGGAACATGTTCTACAGCACCGAGCTGTTCCAGCGGGCCGGCGTCGTACCGCCGAGCGAGAACTGGACCCTCGACGACTTCGAGGCCGCGGCGACGAAGATCGCCAAGTTCAAGGGCATCAACGCCTTCGGCTGGGTGGTCCGCCTGTGGGGCAGCTGGACGTCGTTCATGTACGCCAACAACGCGAACCTGCTCGAAGAGGGCAAGTACGACGGCGGCGACTGGCTGTGGAACAAGGCGTACGCCGGTGATCCGGCCGCCGCGGGCCGCAAGGGTGGCTGGAAATGGGGCGCGCCGACCGCGAACTCCGAGGGCACCGTCGAGGCCCTGAACTACATGATCGAGCTGACCAAGAAGGGCCTGTCGCCGTCACCAGACGTCGGCGGGGGCGGCACGCTCCAGGGCCTGTTCGCCTCGAACCGGATCGGCATGTCGATCGGCGGCGGGTTCTGGGCCGGCGGGTTGACCAACGCCGGGATGAAGAACGGGAGCTTCGACGTACAGCTGTTCCCGAAGTGGAAGAGCCAGCGGCACCTGTTCGGCGCCGGCGGATACGCGATCTTCAAGTCGTCGAAGAAGAAGGATCTCGCCTGGGAGGTTCTGAAGCTACTGGTCAAGCCGGACACGTTCGACCTGGTCTTCCCGGGCAACGTGACCACGCCCGGCCGCAAGTCCCTGGTGACGGCCGCGCGCTACGCGAAGACGGGACCGAAGCACTGGTCGGTCTTCTACGACACGCTGACCAAGCACCCGGAGACGGCGCCGATCCCGGCCCCGCCGTACTACAACGCACTCGCGACCGCCCTCAACCAGCGCACGACGCAGGCGATCTCGTCCGGCGACGCGAAGGCTGCCCTGGACGGATTGCAGTCCGACCTCGAGAAGGCAGCGGGGGCGAGCTGATGTCCGCCGCCACCGCTGACGTGCCGGCTGCCCTCACCAAGCGCCGCCGGCACCCGTCGTCGCATCGGGAGGCTCCGTTCGGCTTCGCGATGATCGGGCTGTCGTGTCTGTTCGTCGCGGTCTTCACCGCGATCCCGATCGTCGCGTCGCTGGGGTTGTCGTTCTTCTCCTGGGACGTCATCTCGAGCCCGCAGTTCGTCGGGGTGGAGAACTACCAGCGGCTGTTCACCGACGGTCCGGTGCTCAAGTCGTTCGGCGTGACGCTGGGCATGGCGCTCGCCATCGTCGTACTCCAGCTGACCCTCGGTCTGGCGCTGGCAGTCCTCGTCAACCAACGCAAGCTGGTCTGGATCCGAACCCTCTTCCGTACTGCGTTCTACCTGCCGCTGCTCGCGTCGACGGCCGCCGTGTCGATCTTCATGGGCTACCTGTTCGACTACAAGTTCGGCGTCGTGAACTACTACCTCGGACTGCTCGGCATCCCGAACATACCGTGGCTGACCAGTGGTTTCGGAGCGGCCGCGACGATCGTGCTGATCGCGGTGTGGCAGCAGGTCGGATTCACGTTCGTGCTGTTCGTCGCCTCGTTGATGTCGGTACCGACCGATGTCCTCGAGGCCGCGCAGATCGACGGGGCCGGCCCGTTCCGAACGCTGTTCCGGATCAAGGTCCCGCTGATCAGCCCGACCATCCTGTTCGCCGCGGTCGTTGCCTTGATCAACGCGATGCAGCTGTTCGACCAGCCGTACATCATGACCAAGGGCGGCCCGGGTTCGGCGACCACCACAGTCACGATCTCCATGTACCAGAAGGGCTTCCAGAACCTGCAGTTCGGCTACGGCTCGGCGATCGCGATCGTGCTGCTGGTGGCGATCCTGATCATCACCGGGTTGCAGTTCCTGGCCGCACGGAAGTTGGTGTTCTACCAATGACATACTCCACCGGAACCCTCGCGCGGATCGGCCGGATCACCGGCATCGTCGTCCTGGTCCTCGCCGCAATGGTTGCTCTTGGCCCGCTTCTCTGGACGATCACGACCTCGCTGCGGACACCGGCCGAGGCGTTCAGCAACCCGCCGCAGTGGATCCCGCTGCACCCGGACTTCTCCAACTACAGCGCGGTGTTCGACAAGATCCCGATCGGCCGGTTCTTCTTCAACAGCGTGATCGTGACCGGGCTGATCGTGGTCGGCCAGACCATCACCTGCACGCTGTCTGGCTACGCGTTCGCGATGGTCAGCTTCCCCGGCCGCTCGGTGATCTTCGGGATCTTCCTGGCCACGATGATGGTGCCGCTGCAGACGATCATCATCCCGGTGTTCGTGATCATCCGGTACCTCGGCCTGTCGGACAGCCCGTTGTCGCTGGTGGTCTCGGCGCTGGGCAGTGCGTTCGGCACGTTCCTGATGCGCCAGTACTTCATGCAGATGCCTCGCGAGCTGGGTGAGGCCGCACGGATCGACGGCGCCGGGCATTTCCAGACGTTCCTGATGATCTACGCCAAGATGGCCGGCCCGGCGATCGCCACCCTCGCGATCCTGAACTTCTCCGGTTTCTGGGCGGAGTTCTACCGGCCGCTGATCTTCCTGCAGACCCAGGACAACTTCACGCTGCCGCTGGGCCTGGTCGGCCTGCAGGGAAACCTCGGCACGGGTTCGATCTCGGTGGTGCTGGCCGGCGTCGTGCTGGCGATCCTGCCGAGCGTAGTGCTGTTCATCTTCGCCCAGCGGTACTTCATCGCAGGCATCACGGCAGGAGCTTCACGGTGACCCAGACCCAACCTCAGATCAATTCTGGACACCGGTCGACCGGGACGGTGGCACACCTCCGCCCCGCGTACCACGTCCGGCCGCCCAGCGGATACCTCAACGACCCCAACGGGCCGATCGAGCACGGCAGCGACGTACACCTGTATTTCCAGTCGCGGCCGACTCTCGACCTGCAGGCCCCAGTCGAATGGGGGCATGCCACCTCGCCCGACTACGTGCGCTGGACGCTGCACCGGCCCGCGATGGCGCCGCAGCCGGGCGGGCCGGACACCGACGGCTGCTGGTCCGGAAATACCGTGCTGGATGACGGGCGGATCCGTGCCTTCTACTCGGGCCGGGTGGAGGGTAGCCCGTACCAGTCCGTTCTCACGGCCGTCTCGGACGACGGCGGCGCGTCGTTCGGGCCGGCGCACCAAGTCGTCCCGGATCCGGACGAGGCGGTCATGTTCCGGGATCCCTTTGTCTGGAAGGAGAACGGGACCTGGTGGATGGTCGTCGGCGCGGGGTACGTCGACCGCGGTGCGAGCATGGCGCTGTATCGGTCGCCGGACCTGTCGGAGTGGACGGCCGTCGATCCGCTCGCCGAGCTCCCTCGTACGCAGTCGGACGGGGAGGACACCGGGTCCGCGTGGGAATGTCCGCAGGTGCTCACGATCGACGGACGGCGGATCGCCGTGATTGCTTCGTGGTCGCCCGAGGGCGGCCCGGGCGAGGTGTTGTCATTCGATGTCGACGTACCACCGGCTCCGCAGCGGGTGGATCACGGCACCAACTTCTACGCGGCGTCAGCGTTGCGCGAGAGCCGGTTCGGTCCGCTGTTGTTCGGCTGGCTACCCGAAGGACGCGACCGACCGGGCTGGAACGACGGCTGGGCCGGGGTGATCTCACTCCCCCGCATGGTCTGGCTGGGCGCGGACTCGTCGCTGCGGAGTGCTCCGGTGCCGACGATGGACACCCTTCGATCGGGCTCGGCTTCGCCCACCGCGATCGGCGCCCAATGCGAGATCGTCGTACCGGAAGGGGTTGGAGACGTCACCCTGCACTTCGGGGAGCAGGAACGCCTGCACATCGAACTGACCGACACCACGATCACGATCGACCGCAGCCACGCCAGCCTCGCCCCGCATGCCCACGGCGGGCGAATGGTCGCGACCGACGCCTTCGATCCGTCGTCTGGCCGTCCCGCGGTGCGGATCTTCCTGGACGGTTCAGTCGTCGAGGCCTTCACCAGCGCGGGCCGTGTGCTCAGCACCCGCGTCTACCCGACCACCCCACCCCCGTGGCGCATCGAGGCCCCAGCAAACACGCAGTGCTGGGGCCTCGCTCGCTGATGGAACTACTACTCGCCGACCAGCTGGTCGTAGTGCGTGGTGAGCGAGACGTGGTCCACGCCGTTGAAGACAGCCCCCGGGACCTTGCCGTAGTTCGTCATGGCGGTCGCAGCGCCGTTGAACTTGCTGAACGCGTACTGGGTGGCGGTCTGCGTGGCGTTGTCGACGGCGGTCACCAGGGTGCCGTTGCGGGTGCCGCAGCCCTGGGCGACCAGCGACTCGTAGTCAGCGAAGCCCGAAGAGCGGATCAGTTTCATCACCGGCTTCGCGCCGGCCGCGATCGGGATGTGCGCTGTCCAGAGCGCACCGGCGGTGGTGGTCATCAGCAGCGTGTCGTACGTCGCGGACTCGCTGACCACCGTCATCGTCTTGAAGCCACGGAAGCCCGGGATGGGGCCGAGCGCCTTGAAGCCCGCGCCGACGATCTGGTAGCGGTACAGGCTGTTGTTGGTGTTCAGGCCGTACAGGTAGGCGTGCCGCGGGTTCGCGACGCTGTAGTTGGAGGTGGCGATGGACTTGAAGTTGGTCCAGCCCGTGCCGACCTTCTTGAACGTCGGGACCGGCGGCTTCTCGTCCGGCAGGTACGTCGTCTGGCGGTACAGGCTCGCGCCCTGCAGCATCAGGCCGTAGTAATAGTACTGCGTGCCGGCAGCGTTCACCGCGCCGTACCAGGTCGCGTTCGCGCGGGTGGAGACGTAGTTGAACGGCTCCCACGACACCGCGGACGGGTGCGTGCCCGGCGTCACGTCGATCTCCTGCATCGTGCCCGCGGCGGTCGGCACGCCGACGTAGTTGATGCACGGGCCACCGGCGGCCAGTGTCTTCACGGCCCCCGGATGGGCGACCTTGTCAGAGAAATGAGGCTTCGGGTCGGTCTTTCCGGCGAAGGCCGGAACCGACGAGACAGACGCGCCCAGCAGGCCGATCCCGGCCAGCGCGAGCGCAAAACGCTGCAACTTCATAAGGAGTTCCCCCTCCAGTGTGGTCCCGATCATCTCGAGATCGCGCCGACTATAGCCGAGGAAAGGGAGCAATAGTGCATATATTGCCGCTAGATGCAAATCACCCCGCTCCACCGCCCAGGTGATTTCCTGCCCGATAGTGCACCAGTTCGGCGCGCTTGCAGTACTACACGACGGGTGCTGCGGTGGCTTGTTCTACGTCGGTGCGGGTTACGCCGGGGGCTAGTTCGGTGAGGTGGAAGGTGTCGTGGGCGATGTCCAGGACGGCCAGGTTGGTGATGACTCGGTTGACGACGTGGCGGCCGGTGAGTGGGAGGGTGCAGGAGGTGAGGAGTTTGGGGGCGCCTTTGCGGGTGAGGTGTTCCATCAGGACGACGACGCGGCGGGCGCCGGAGACGAGGTCCATCGCGCCGCCCATGCCCTTCACGACGGCGCCGGGCACCATCCAGTTGGCCAGATCACCGGCCGCGGAGACCTGCATTCCGCCCAGGATCGCGACGTCCACATGCCCGCCGCGGATCATGGCGAAGCTGGTGGACGAGTCGAAGTACGACGCTCCCGGTACGACGGTGATCGTCTGCTTGCCCGCGTCGATCAGGTCCGGGTCGACCTCGTCGTCGTACGGGAACGGACCGACGCCCAGGACCCCGTTCTCCGCCTGCAGGGTGACGGACGAGCCGGCCGGCAGATGGTTGGGGACGAGCGTCGGCAGGCCGATGCCGAGGTTCACGTACTCGCCGTCGTTCAGCTCCGCGGCAGCGCGGGCAGCCATCTCGTCTCGGGTCCAAGACATCTCAGGCCTCCGGTCGCGGGCGGGTCGTGCGCTTCTCGATGCTCTTCGTCTCGGCCTGCTCAGGAGTGAGCGGTACGACGCGTTGGACGAAGACACCGGGCAAATGAATCGCGTCCGGATCAAGCGCTCCGACCTCGACGACCTGCTCGGCCTCGACGATCGTCAGGCGGCCGGCCATCGCGGCGACCGGGTTGAAGTTGCGCGCGGCGGCGTGGAACACGCAGTTCCCGGCGCGATCGGCGACCGCGGCGCGGACCAGCGCGACGTCGGTGACGATCGCCTCCTCGAGCACCATCTCCCGGCCCTGGATCATGCGAACCTCCTTGGCCGGAGACGCGACCGCAACGGTGCCGTCCGGTGCATACCGCCACGGCAACCCGCCCTCCGACACCAGCGTCCCCACGCCGGTCGGAGTGAAGAACGCCCCGATCCCCGAACCGCCCGCCCGCAGCCGCTCGGCGAGCGTGCCTTGTGGAGTCAGCTCGACCGTCAGCTCCCCCGCAAGGTACTGGCGCGCGAACTCCTTGTTCTCCCCGACGTACGACGCGATCACCCGACTGATCCGCCCTTGTTCCAGCAGCAGTCCGAGCCCCGCGCCGTCGACACCGCAGTTGTTCGACACCACTGTGAGGTCCCGCGCGCCCTGCTCGAGCAGCGCCCCGATGAGGAACCACGGGATGCCGGCCAAACCGAATCCACCGACCGCCAGACTGGTCTCGTCCGGGATGTCGGCGACCGCGTCGGCCGGTGTCGCGAAGACCTTGTCCACACTCATGCCTGGTCCTCCTGGAGGTGCGCGATGACGGCCGGCGTCACCACGTCGGGTCGTTCGGCGGCAGCCAGATGAGCGGCATCCGGTACGACGAGAAGCTTGCCATGGGCAACTGACGTGGCGATCCGCTCGAGCTGCCACGGCGGGGTCGCCGGATCATCCCCGCCCGCGATCGCGAGCGTCGGCGCGGTGATGGCGGGGAGATCCTCGATCAAATCCATGGTGGCGATCGCCTCGCAACACGCGGCATACCCGTCGGCCGATGTCGAGGCAACCATCTCTTCGCAAGCAGCCCGGACCTCGGGATGTTCGGCCAGCCAGCCCGGCGTGAACCACCGTCGTACGACGACCTCCGCCACGGCAGCGGCACCCTTAGCGCGGACGAGCTCGGCCCGATCGGTCCAGCCGCTCAACGGATCGAGGCGAGCCCCGGTGCAGAGTACGACGAGGTGGTCGATGCGGGACGGGTTGCGTGCGGCCAACCGCAGGCCGGTCATGCCGCCGAGCGAGAGTCCGACGAAGTGGGCGCGCTCGACAGCAAGGTCGTCCAGCAGCCCGACGACGTCGTCGGCGAGGTCGTCGATCGTGTACGGGCCGGGCGGCACCGGGGACCGCCCGTGGCCGCGGGTGTCGAAGCGGACGACGCGGAAGTGCTGCTCCAGGTCCGCGAGGTTCGCGTCCCACATTTCCCACGTTGAGCCGAGTGAATTCGCGAGTACGAGGACCGGGGCATCGGATCGGCCGCTGACGAGATGAGCCACCGTCATCTGACGGCCTCGAAGACTGCGGCGATGCCTTGCCCGCCGCCGATGCAGATGGTTTCCAGGGCGTAGCGGCCGTTGCGGCGGTGGAGTTCGTGGGAGAGCGTGGCGAGGATGCGGGCGCCGGTGGCGCCCAGCGGGTGGCCGAGGGAGATACCCGAGCCGTTGGGGTTGAGACGGTCGTCGGTCGGGTCGAGCTTCCATTCGCGCACGCAGGCGAGGACCTGGGCGGCGAAGGCTTCGTTGAGTTCGATCAGGTCCAGGTCGTCGAGCGTGAGGTCGGCGCGGGCGAGGGCTGCGGCGGTGGCGGGGACCGGGCCGATGCCCATCACCTCGGGTCCTACGCCGGCGACGGCCCAGGAGCGCAGGGCGACCAGCGGGCGGAGGCCGCGGCGCTCGGCCTCGTCCCGGGTGGTGACGACGCAGACCGCAGCCCCGTCGTTCTGCCCGCTCGCGTTGCCGGCGGTGACCGTGGCATCGGGGTCGCCCTTCAGCATCACCGGGCGAAGAGCCGCAAGTCCCTCGAGAGAGCTGTCAGCCCGCGGATGCTCGTCGACGGAGACCAGGGTTGTCTCCCCGCGGCGACCTGCAACCTCGAGCCCTACAATCTCATCCGTGAAGCGGCCCTCCGTTTGCGCGGCCACCGCGCGCTGGTGGGAGCGGAGGGCGAACTCGTCCTGTTCCTGGCGGCTGATGCCGTACTGCCGGCGCAAGTTCTCCGCGGTCTCAAGCATTCCGCCCGGGACCGGGTGGTACTTGCCGCCGGCGGTTTCGCGGGCGCGGATCAACCTGTCGTTCAGCTCGACGTTGCCGCGGACGCCGGTGCGCAGACCGAGCGCGTAGTGCTCGACCTGTGACATCGATTCGGTGCCACCGGCAACGACCACGCGGGCCGCGCCGGTCGCGACCATCCCGGCGGCGTACAAGACCGCCTGCAGACCCGAGCCACACCGGCGGTCGATCTGCACGCCCGGCACCGAAACCCCGAGCCCGGCGTCGAGCGCGGCGATGCGGCCGATCGCCGGAGCTTCACCGTTCGGGTAGCACTGGCCCAGGACGACGTCGTCGACATCACCTTCACCCAGACCGGTACGCCGTACCAGCTCCGTGAGCGCGGCGGTGGCGAGATCGGCGGCCGACAGCGTGGACAGTGCCCCGCCGAAGCGGCCCACCGGCGTACGGATCGGTTCGCAGATCACCACATCGCTCATGCCCTCGACGGTAGGCCGTGAGGACCGATATGGAGAAATACTCATTTACGCTCGATCAAGACTCTGAGAGTATGAATCGTGGAGCTGCGTCACCTGAGGTACTTCGTCGCCGTCGCCGAGGAGCGGCACTTCGGTCGCGCGGCGGCCCGCCTGCACATGGCCCAGCCGCCGCTGTCGCAGCAGATCCGGCAGCTGGAGAGCGAGCTCGGCCTGCAACTCCTCCGCCGTACGACGCGGCGAGTCGAGCTCACGCCCGCCGGTGAGGCCTACCTGGTCCGAGCCCGGCAGATCATCAGGGCGGTGTCGTCGGCGGCCGGTGAAGCGCAGCGGGTCGCCGCCGGACTGCAGGGACGCCTGACGATCGGATGCGTGGGCTCCGCGACGTACAGTCTGCTGCCGCAATTGGTGCGGACGCTGCGGGAGGAGCTTCCGGACGTCGAGGTTGCGGTGCAGGGCGAGATGCTCGCCCCGGACCAGGCCCGCGCGCTGGTGGACGGACGGATCGACCTCGGCCTGCTCCGGCCGCCGGTCGAGGACGATTCGCTGCGGGTCGAGGTGCTGCGGGCCGACCGGCTGATCGTGGCCGTGCCGGACGGACACCGCCTGGCTGCGCGACGGCGGGTGCGGCTCAAAGAGCTGGCCGACGAGGACTTCGTGATCCACGCCGGCGGTGGGCGGTCGGTGATGCACGACACCGTGCTCGCGCGCTGCCGGGCGGCCGGATTCGAGCCGCGGGTTCGGCACGAGGTCGCGGAGACGTCGACCTTGGTGACCTTCGTGGCGGCCGGCCTCGGGATCGCGGTGGTGCCGGAGCCGGTGGCGGAGCTGATGGTCCCGGGCGTCGCCTATCGGGCACTCAGCGGGCAGGCGACGGTCGAGCTAGCGGCAGCGACAAGGGCCGGCGACGAGGCGCCGCACCTGCAACGCGCGATCGCCGTGCTGGCCGGTCTGGTTCAGTAGAAGCCGTCGCGAGCCTGGGCGTCGAGGCGGCGCGTACCACCCAGCAGGCGGAGATCCTCGGCGATCGCCCTCGCGGTCTCCTGCATCAGCGGGATGACCCTCTCGACGATCGCGGCCGAGGTCATCCGCCCGACGGTCGTCGAGTACGCAAGGGCTGCGAGTACGGCGCCATCCGGCGTACGGACCGGGACAGCGGCGGACAAGAGCCCGTCCTCAAGCTCGGACTCGACCACGGCGTACCCGTCCTGCCGCACCTGGTGCAGCGCATCGCGGAAGGTCGTCGGATCGGTGATCGTGCGCTGCGCCAACCGCTTGAGGCCACCCTCGATGACGGCGTCGACGACGGATGCGTCCGCCCACGCGGTCAGCACCCGTCCCATCGAGGTCGCGTACGCCGGGACCCGGCTCCCCACGTCGACGGAGACCGCCATGATCCGGCGGACCTGGACACGGGCGACGTACACGACGTCGGTCCCGTCGAGTTGCGCGAGCGAGGCCGACTCCTGCGTCTCCTCCGCCAGCCGGAGCAGATGCGGTTGCGCGGTCTCCACGAAGGTGTGGGTCGCGGCGTAGTGCTGCCCGATCGTCAGGACCCGAGGCGTCAGTGTCCAGCGGCTCCCGACAGCGGCGACGTACCCCAGCTTCTGCAGGGTCAGCAGGATCCGGCGTACGGCGGGGCGTGAGAGCCCGGTCGCCGTCGCGACCTCGGCCAGCGTCGGGCTCGGCCGGTCGGCGTCGAACGCGAGCAGTACGGCGAACCCGCGCTCGATGCTCTGCACGTAATCGCGCTCGCTCCCCTCCCCAACCATGCGGGCCATCCTTCCACGAAAAGTTGTTGAGCCCTTGACAGTCGACGCCGAGAGCTCCAAGGTCTTGTCGTACGCCAAGCGTACTCAATGTACGCAGAGCGTACAGCTGAAAGAGGTGACGCAGATGGACTCGCGAGAACTCCGGAACGCGTTCGGCCAGTTCGCCACCGGCGTGACCGTGGTGACCTGCACCAGCGAGGAAGGCCGGCCGCACGGCGCGACCGTGAACGCCTTCACCGCCGTCTCGCTCGAGCCCGCGCTCGCGCAGGTCACGCTCGGCCGCACGTCGAAGGCGTGCCAGTACCTGGCTGGCCGGCCGTTCGCGATCAACGTGCTCGCCGACGACCAGCTCGACGTCGCCTGGCACTTCGCCGGGCGTCCCATCCAATCGCCAGGCCGCGCGCCCGGCTGGGTCGACGGTCCCCTCGCTCCGCTGCTCGAAGGCGCGGCCACGACGATCTCGTGCCGGCCGTGGCGGACCTACGACGGCGGCGACCACCTGATCGTGATCGGTGAGGTGGCCGCGGTCGAGATCACCGCCCGGGACCCGCTGCTGTTCCACGGCGGCCGGTTCCGCAACCTCGGTCCGGTCGAGACCCATTGGTCGGGATCGCTGGACTGCCCCGAGCGCGGCTGGTTCGACGCCGCGGCCGTCTTCACCCCGCTTGCCCTTGCCTGAAAGGACTTTCCATGACTACGACTGTCGAGCCGCAGACCACGACCAAGCGCCCGATGACGGGAGCGGAGTACCTGGACTCGATCCGCGACGACCGCGAGATCTGGATCTACGGCGAACGCGTCAAGGACGTCACCGAGCACCCGGCGTTCCGCAACCCGGCCCGGATGACCGCCCGGCTGTACGACGCCTTGCACGATCCCGCCACCAAGGACGAGATCACCGTCCCGACCGATACCGGCAACGGCGGCTACACACACGCCTTCTTCCGTACGCCGCACAGCGTCGAGGACCTGCAGAGCTCCCGCCGCGCGATCGAGCACTGGGCCCGGCAGACGTGGGGCTGGATGGGTCGCAGCCCCGACTACAAGGCCAGCTTCCTCGGCACGCTCGGCGGCAACACCGACTTCTACGCGCCGTACGAGGAGAACGCGAAGCGCTGGTACAAGGAGTCGCAGGAGAAGGTCCTGTACTGGAACCACGCGATCATCAACCCGCCGGTCGACCGCAACCTGCCGCCGGACGAGGCCGGTGACATCTTCATGCGGGTCGAGAAGGAGACCGACGCCGGCGTGATCGTGTCCGGCGCGAAGGTGGTGGCGACCGGTTCGGCGATCACCAACTACAACTTCATCGCGCACTACGGGCTGCCGATCAAGAAGAAGGAGTACGCGCTGATCTGCACGGTCCCGATGAGCGCTCCTGGTGTGAAGCTCATCTGCCGGCCGTCGTACACCATGCAGGCCGACGTGATGGGCAGCCCGTTCGACTACCCGCTGTCCAGCCGGATGGACGAGAACGACACGATCTTCGTCTTCGACAAGGTGCTGGTGCCGTGGGAGAACATCTTCCTGTACGGCGATGTCGACAAGATCAACGGCTTCTTCCCGCAGTCCGGGTTCATCCCGCGGTTCACCTTCCACGGCTGCATCCGGCTGTCGGTGAAGCTCGACTTCATCGCCGGACTGTTGCTCAAGGCCCTCGAATGCACGGGCAGCAAGGACTTCCGCGGTGTCCAGACCCGGGTCGGCGAGGTGATCGGCTGGCGCAACCTGTTCCGCTGCATGGCCGACGCGATGGCGCTGAACCCGGACCCGGGACCGAACGGGACCGTCCTGCCGAAGCTCGACTACGGCCTGATCTACCGGCAGTTCATGATCACCGGCTACCCCCGGGTGAAGGAGATCATCCAGCAGGATGTTGCCTCCGGCCTCATTTACCTCAACTCGAACGCGATCGACTTCAAGACGCCGGAAGTCCGGCCGTACCTCGATCGCTTCGTGCGCGGATCCAACGGGTACGACGCGGTCGAGCGGACCAAGCTGATGAAGGCGCTGTGGGATTCGGTCGGCACCGAGTTCGGCGGACGGCACGAACTGTACGAGCGGAACTACTCGGGGAACCACGAGAACGTGAAGGCCGAGATCCTGTTCGCCGCCGAGGCCCAGGGCGAGACCGCCGCGATGAAGGGGTTCGCCGAGACCATGCTCGCGGAGTACGACCTGGATGGCTGGACCGTCCCCGACCTGATCAACCCGACCGACGTCAGCCGGATCCGGAACCGCTGAAGGAGCGCATGATGACAACTGTGCAGGACTCACCCACCGCCGCGGGCTCCGGCGCCAACGCGAGCTCCAGCTTCAAGTCCGCCGCGCGATCCGGCGCGGAGGCTTCGCCGGAACGAGTCAGCGCGGTCGTGACGGCTGTGCTCCAAGGCGTGCACGCGGCGATCCGCTCGCATGCCGTCACCTATCCCGAGTTCCAGGCCGCCAAGGCCTGGCTGATGGAGGTAGGCGAGGTCGGCGAGTGGCCGCTGTTCATGGACGTGTTCGTCGAGCACGTCGTCGAGGAGGTCGCGGCCGATCAGCAGCACGGCACGAAAGGATCGATTCTCGGCCCGTACTACCTGCCGGACCAGGTGCGGTTGCCGTCGTCATGTGAGTTGCCGCACCGGGCCGGCGAGCAGGGCGAGCCGCTGGTGCTGTCAGGGCAGGTGCGAGACGTGGACGGTTCCCCGCTGGCCGGCGCCGAGGTGGACATCTGGCATGCCGATGCCGACGGCTACTACTCGGGGTTCGCGCCGGACATCCCGCTCGGCAATCTGCGCGGCGTGGTGACGACCGATGCCGAGGGCAAGTTCGAGATCCGCACGGTGCAGCCCGCGCCGTACCAGATCCCGACCGACGGGCCGACCGGCAAGCTGATCCAAGCGGCCGGGTGGCATCCGTGGCGGCCGGCCCACCTGCACCTGATGGTCCGGGCATCCGGGCACCGGACTGTGACGACCCAGCTGTACTTCGCCGGCGGCAAGTGGCTCGACTCCGACGTCGCCGAGGCAACCAAGCCCGAGCTGATCCTCGACCCGGTCGACGACGGCAGCGGCGTACGGCGGGTGTCCTACGACTTCGAGCTCGAGCAGGGCTGATGGATCTCACCATCGACCGGCTGGAGACGGTGATCATCGACGTACCCCTCCGGCGGCCGCACCGGTTCGCCCGCGTCGCGATGACCGCCCAGCCGGTCCTGCTGGCCTTCGTCCACACCCGCGACGGTGTCGTGGGTGTGGGCGAGGGCGTGGTCCCGGGCGGCCCGTGGTGGGGCGGCGAGTCGGTCGAGTCGATGAAGGTCACCCTCGACACGTACGTCGCTCCGCTGCTGCCCGGCCGCTCCGTCGCCGACATCGCGGGACTGTGGTCCGACATCTCGGATCGGATCGGCGCCAACCTCTACGCCAAGTGCGCCGTCGAGGTCGCGCTGCACGACGCGTGGGCGCGGTCCCTCGGCGTACCCATGCATGTGCTGCTCGGTGGTCTCGCACGCACGTCGGTTGACGTGACCTGGGCGCTGGGCGCCGAGCCCGAGGAGGTCGTGGTCGAGGAGGCATTGACGAAACTGCGCGCCGGGCATCGCACGTTCAAGCTGAAGATGGGCGCGTTGCCTCCGGACGAGGACACCCGCCGGGTGTGCGCGATCGCGGAGAAGCTGACCGGCACAGCCGGAGTCCGCGTGGATCTGAACGCCCGCTGGGATTTCCTCACCGCACGGACCTATCTCCCCCGCCTGGCCGCTGCCGGAGTCGAGCTGGTCGAACAACCGGTGCCGGGCGAACAGGTCGAAGCACTGGCCGAGTTGAACAGCCTGCTTCCCATCCCGGTGATGGCCGACGAGTCGCTGCGAACACCTGTCGACGCGCTCCGCCTGGTCTCGCTCCGAGCCGCTGATATCTGGTCGATCAAAACCACGAAGCTGGGCGGCCTCCGTCGCTCCCGCGACATCGTCGGAATCGCTGCCGCAGCCGGGATCCCCTGCCACGGCGGCACCTCGATCGAAACCGGCATCGGCACCGCAGCTTCTCTTCAGCTCGCCTGCGCGGCCCCCGGCGTGACCTGGGGCAGTGAACTCTTCGGCCCGCTGCTGTTCATCGAGGAGATCCTGCGTACGCCGCTGTCGTACGTCGACGGCGCCCTGCAACTCCCCGACGGACCCGGTCTCGGCGTAGAACTGAACCCTGACGCAGTAACCGCCCTCCGCCGGCCCCACCTGACCAAGGAGACCTGATGTTCTTCCACGTCCGCATGGACGTCCAGCTCCCACCCGACCTGGACCCGGCCGTACGCGCTGAGCTGCTCGGACGGGAACGAGACCGCGCGATCGAACTGCAGAAGGCGGGCGTCTGGCCCGGGCTGTGGCGGATCGTCGGCGAGTACGCCAACATCAGCATCTTCGACGTCCCCTCGAACGACGAACTCCACGACATCCTGTCGAGCCTGCCGCTGTTCCCCTACATGAAGCTCCAGGTAACTCCGCTGGCCACGCACCCCTCGAAGATCTAGGTGGCCGCGAGGGTCAGTTCTACCTGGTTGCGGCGGATGGTGAGGTGGCCGCCGGTTGCTTCGGCGTAGCGGCGGGCTATGTCCAGTCCGAGGCCGGTGGAGCCTCGGTCGGAGCGGCCGCGTTCGCCTGCGCCCAAAGGGATCCCGGGGCCCTCGTCGGCGACAGTGATGTGGATATGAGAGGCAGCGCGAGTCAACGTGATGTGCGTCGGAGTGCCATCGGGGGTGTGCGCGACGACGTTCTCCACTAGGGCGTCGAGAGCCGCGGCCAGATCCTCGGACGACGAGCGGATCATCGCCGCATTCGTTGGTAGGTCCAACGTCAGGTCCCGGCCCTGGTCCTCGAAGAGTGGCTCCCAGAAGGCGGCTCGGGCGCGGGTCACCTCGACAGCGTCGCAGTGCGGGACGCGACCTTCACGTTGCGGCCGCCGCGCGGCACTGATGACTGCGGTCAGCGTGCGCTCCAAACTCGTGACCTGCGTGTTCAGTTCCTCAGCACTCTCACGATCGGCGAGCGCCTCCACCTGCAGCCGCAGCGCGGTCAGCGGCGTACGCAACCGATGCGACAGATCGGCCACGGCCTCCCGTTCAACGGCGATCACCTCGTCGATCCGGTCCGCGAGACCGTTCAGCGCGGCCCCCACCTTCGCCACCTCGGCCGGACCGGTCGTCGGAGCGCGCGCTTCCATGTCGCCGGCAGCCAGGCGTTCCGCCGTACTCGCCGTCTCCTCCAGCGGCCGCGCCAACCGCCGCGACACCAACTCCGCGCCGACGATGCTGAGCAGCAACACCAGCAGACTCGCGCCGATGAGGATCAGCAGCCGTGGGACCAGTCCCTCGTAGAGCTCCTCCGCGGTCAGATAAAGACACACCGACGCGGGCCCGGCAGGAGTGTCGACGGCGACGTCGACAGCCATCCCGCCGTTCAGATCGCGATAGTCCGCGTCGCCCAGCTTCGGCGGTCCCTTGCCGTCGCCGTCGTCGTCGTTGTAGTCGTCCGGTAGCGACTTCGGCGTCGGCACTCCGCCCGGCGGCGGGTCGCCCAGCGTCGTACCGTCCGGCATCCGCACCGAGATGTTGCCCGGGCCGTCCCTCAAGCCGTCGATGTACGCCGTGATGTCGTCGGCCGTGTGCTCCCTGTCGCCGACGTAGTACGCGACGGTCTCGGCCCGGTACAACGCCTTGTCCTTCGCCTCGCTGGCCGTCGTCGTACGGAGCAGAATCACCAGCGGTACGGCGAACGCGAGCACGACCAACGTGGTCATGCCCACGGAGAGCAGGAGGATGCGGCGCCGCATGCTCACCCGTCCGCCGCGAGCTTGATCCCGACCCCGCGAACGCTGTGCAGGAACCGCGGCTCGGCCGCCGTCTCGCCGAGCTTCCGCCGCAACCACGACAGATGTACGTCGACAGTCCGGTCACCACCGCCCCACGGCAACCCCCAGACCTCCGCGAGCAGCTCCCGCTTCGTCACCACCGCACCCGGCCGCCGTGACAACGCCAGCAGCAGATCGAACTCCTTGCGGGTCAGCTCCACCGCCGCCCCGTCCACGGTCACCTCGCGGCTTCGCGGATCGATCCGCAACCCGCCGACCTCGACGGTCGACTCACCTTGCTGGTCCTGCCCGAGACGTCGCAGTACGGCGCGAATCCGCGCGTCCATCTGCGCCGCGCTGAACGGCTTGATCACGTAGTCGTCCGCGCCCGCATCGAGCAGCCGCACCACGCTCGCGTCGTCGTCCCGCGCGGTCGCCACAATCACCGGTACGTCGCTGACCGACCTCACCATCGCCAGCACATCCCGCCCGTCCAGATCCGGCAGGCCGAGGTCGAGCAACAGCACTTCGGGCTTGTCGCGGGCCACGGCAGCCACCCCGTCGGCGCCTGCCGCGACTGCGGAGACGACATGTCCGGCCGCCGTCAGGGCCTTGCCCAACGACGTCCGAATCGCATCATCGTCCTCGATCAGCAGCACCCGCGCCATGCCACTGAGCGTAGCTTCAGGCCCGTCAAGAGATCGTCAAGCGGCAGTTAAGGCATGTCTGGTGATCCAGCGCCGTGGCGAGGAGGTGCTCGGTGCGGTGCATCGGCGCGCGGGGGCGAAGGGGTCGATGCGGAGCATCGTTCCCTTTGCACCCGTGCGGCGAGGTGCCGTGCCGAGTGCCCCGCAGTAGGCGCTGGATCACCAGACATGCCTTACGTGGGTGGTTTGATGCCGTTGGAGCGGAGTTCGAGGGTGGCGAGCTGGGCGATGACGGTCTGGTCGCGGTCCCGCCAGGCGGTGACGGGGTCGTCGGAGATCTTCGCGAGTTTGTGCATCGGCTGATTGGCCATGGCACGCAGGGCGAACAGGTCCAGGTCGGCGGCACTGTCGATGAACCGCTGCGCCGCCGTCGCCCGCCGCGAGAACCGGATCCGCCGCGGAAGCCAGATCAGTACTGCGAACAGCACGGGCAACGCGATCGTCACGCCCGCCAGCACATAGGCCAACTGCTCCACCGCATGCGCCATATCCCGGCCCGCCTGCGCCATCTGCCCCGCAGCACCCGCGGCGCCATCGATCGGCGACCGCAGCTGATCCCCGACCGCCGGCACCTTCCCGATCGGATCCGACAACCGCCGCAACTGCCCCGCCAAACCGTCGCCCGCCGAAGCCGCCTTCCGCCCCGGCAACCCCAACGCGTTGGTGATCTTGAAGACGATCAGCCCCAGCTCCACACACACCAGGACCCAGGCGACGAACACCAGGTCCCCCACGAGCTGCCCGACCCGCTGCACCCCGACATCCGAGTAGAGCTTCACGCCCCAGACCCCTCCTCCACGCCAACCCACACACCCGTGCGACGCGACCCTAGCGGTGGAGGTGACTGTCCACGAGGTTTCCGGACACTTTTCGTCACCAGGTGCCCAATTGTTTCCGGAAAGAGCTCAGAGAGTGGTGCGGAGGTTCCAGAGAAGGGGGTAGTAGCGGAGGTCCAGGCGGCTTCTCAAGTAGTTGGCGCCGGACGAGCCGCCGGTGCCTGGTTTGGTGCCGATCATGCGTTCGACCATGACGACATGGCGGGCTCGCCAAGCGGCGGCCAGTTCGTCGTGCTGGAGGAGGGCTTCGGCCAGCTCCCAGATAGCGGCGTACTGCGAGCGGTCGCCGGCGACCTGCCGGAGAGCCTGGCGGATAGCGTCCTCGGTGTCGGTGTCGAAACCGGCCTTCCGGAGTACTTCGAGGAACGCGTCCCACAGCGTCGGCTCGTCCAGCCGGCGGCGCAGGCGTTCTTGTTCCGCCTCGGTCAGCCCGCGGAAGCGTCGTACGAAGGAGGGATCCTTCGCCCCGGACAGGAACTCGATCTCGCGGAACTGCACCGACTGGAACCCGGACGCGGGCGACAACCTGTGCCGGAATTCGCCGAAGTCCTGCGGCGTCATCGTCTCCAGGATGTCGACCTGCTGGGTCTGCACCCGCTCGATCGTGTGCACCCGCCGCAGTAGGTGCTCGGCCAGCCACAGCTCCCCGGCGAGCATCGCGTCACGCGAGGCGGTCAGCTCGTGCAGCACCTGCTTGAACCACAGCTCGTAGACCTGGTGGATCGTGATGAACAGCAGCTCGTCATGCGCCGGCGGATCGGACTCGAGGCGCTGCTGGTCGAGGAGCTGCGGCAGGCGCAGATAGCTGCCGTACGTCAGCCGCCCGCCGTCCTCACCGAAATGCACGTCGGTCCCGCCCCACTGCCCCACAACCCCGTCACCAGTGCTCATGACACGGAGACTAACGGACCAGTTCGTGACTGGTCAGTGATTCGTTCGTTGGACCTGGAGTACGCCGAGTTGAGGAGTTGCATGTCCGCCACGATCGAGACCCCGATCGTCCCGGGTCCGATTCAGGGCCCGACCAGGGAAGAGCCGTTGGTCGAGGCGTTACTGCTCGACGATTACCGGTCGCTGGTCCACCTCGCCTATCTGATCCTCCCGCCTGCGATCAGCCGGGCGAGGCGGGTGGCGGCGGCGCACGCGGTCGTCCAGCGCGCGATCCCGCCTGGCCTGGAGCTCCCGACCTCCCAGTCAGCTGTCGCCGTTCCCGCCACCCGGCACCGCGAGTTCCTGCGGCGCCGCGTCGTACAGGAAGCGACCCGGCAGGCTGCCGAGCGTTCGCTGCTCGCGCGGCTCGGCAGCGTGATCGCGCCGGCCGACGGCCTCGAGTTCGACCCCTGCTCGATCCGTCCCGACCGCACGGCGATCCACCGCCGCTGCGCCCGCGGCCGCCGGCTGGCGATCGCCGCCACGCTGCTGCTCACCGCCGGCATCATGGCCGCCCTGCTCACATCTTGACGGACTGAAGCCGGACACCTACCTTCGGTGACACCGCTCTCTTCCTACCGCCCCAGGGGAGATCTCCGATGTCCGTTGGAATCGTTTCCAGTCTTGCCGTGCTCATCGCACCCCTCGGCGCGCCCCCACCGGCGCCAGCTACGCCGGAGGTGAATATGTCCGTCCAGGCAACGATCTGCAACAAGTACTGCGACGCCCGCGATCCCGCCCTCGCACCGAAAGATCGCACCCCCGTCTCCACCTCCCTCTTCGGCCGCACGATCACCCTGCACATCGACGACGACGACGCGATGGGCTGGGCCTCGATCGACAACGGCAACCCCGGTGACGAGGTCTGGCTCGACCGCTCGATGGACGGCGGCCGCACCTGGTCCGCCGGCAGCCGCCTCGGCAACACCGCGATCCCCGCCGGACAACGTGGCTGGCGCACGCAGATGTACAACGTCGACGACTGGAACAACCTCGGTGTCGGCGCCCTCCGCGCGTGCGGCAAGGCCGGCGACCGCGCCGATATCGCCTGTACGCCGTGGGCGCGGGCAACGTGGAACGCCTGGGACCGTCGTACGGCAGCCGCGACCGCGCTCATGCAGGACTACAACTTGTCGACCGGCCTGTTCGACACCACGGGCTGGTGGAACTCCGCGAACGCGCTCAACGCGCTGATCGACAACATCCGGGTCAGCGGCATGCACAGCTACGAATACGCGATCGCACGCACGTACGACCTGAACCTCAACATGGCGGAAGGCCAGTTCCGCAACGACTACATCGACGACACCGGCTGGTGGGGTCTCGCCTGGGTCGCGGCGTACGACCTGACCGGCGATGCCCGCTACCTCCAGACGGCACGCGCCGACGCCGACCACATGGCGGCGTACTGGGACAACACCTGCGGCGGCGGGGTCTGGTGGAGTGAGGCGAAGACCTACAAGAACGCGATCTCGAACTCGCTGTACATCCAGCTCAACGCGCAGCTCCACACGCGGGTCGCGGGTGACTCGACGTACCTGCAACGCGCGCAGGCCGGCTGGACCTGGTTCCAGCAGACCGGGATGATCAACGGCTCGAACCTCGTCAACGACGGTATCGACCTGTCCACGTGCAAGAACAACGGCGACACCGCGTGGACGTACAACCAGGGCGTGCTGATCGGCGCGCTCACCGAGTTGTCCAAGGCAACGAACAACTCGGCGTACCTGACCTCCGCACGCCAACTCGCCGACGCGTCGACAACCGCCGCCTCGCTCCACACCGCAGACGGCATCCTCCGCGAGCCCTGTGAGAACGGCGACTGCGGTGGCGACGGACCGTCCTTCAAGGGCGCACACGTCCGCGGTCTCGGCAAGCTGAACGCGGCCCTCCCGGACCACCCGTACACGTCGTACCTGCAACGCCAGGCCGACCGCGCCTTCACAGCCGACCGGACGCCGATGGACCAGTACGGCCTGCGCTGGTACGGCCCCGTCGACAAGCTCGACGCGGCCCGCCAGCAATCCGCCCTCGACCTCCTCAACGCTTCGCCCTGATGACCGATGAGTGATGCCATGATGAGGGCATGGAGCTGAAGTTGTCGGCGTCGTACGACGCCACCCCCGAGGAAGTGTTCGCAATCGTCACGGACACCACCTTCCGCGAGCAGGCCTGCGAGAAGACGAAGGCACTGTCGTACGACGTCCAGGTGAGCACGTCCGGCGCCGACACGATCGTCCGGGTGAGCCGGAAGATGCCGGCCGTCGACATCCCCGACATGGCGAAGAAGTTCGTCGGCGACACGCTGACCGTCGTACAGACCGAGACCTGGCACGCGCCCGCGGCCGACGGCTCGCGGAAGGCGGACGTGTCGGGCGAGATCGCCAACACGCCGGTCACGCTGAAGGGCACCGCGAGCATCGCGCAGAACGGGTCGCAGACCGTCCAGGCGATCGACCTGGACGTGAAGGTCGCCGTACCGCTGATCGGGAAGAAGCTCGAGCCGACCGTCGTCGACGCGATCCGGGCCGGTCTGGTCAAGGAGCACGACCTCGGCCGCGAGTGGGCTGCGAAGTAACCGTGTCGCTGCGGTGAGCGGGTCACCTCCGGTGGCAACCTGAGATGAAGGTTGCACCGGAGGTGACTCGTTTCATGCGAAGTTCCAAGCCGAAGACCCCGCCCGTTACCGAGGTCGAGCAGTTCTGTGTGTTCTGCGCGACCACGATGCCGTTCGAGTGCATCGAAGCGGCGGATCATCTGGTCGATGAGCCGGACGAGTGGATCTGCGTACAGTGCGGATCCGCACTCCTGGTCGACCCACCACTGCAGCAGGCCGGCCGCACCGCCTGATCTACACCTACAGCGGGGGACCGAACGCGCAGATCACCCGGCTCGCGTGGGCCGGGTCGAGCGCGTTGGCGACCAGCTGAGCGACGGTCGGATCAAAGGCCAGGCCGACATGTCCGACCGGATCCAGCGGGCAGCTGTCCTGCACGTACTCGTTCGTCACGCCCGGCTCGCGGATGAACGACGTCTCGTGCGGAGTCACCAGCGCGTCGAAGCGCGAAGCAATCACCGTGTACTTCGTCCCGGGCTGAGCGATCGGACCGGTGGTCAGCGTCTTCACGGCCGACCCACCGACGATGAGCTCGTCGCAGGCCGCGCATCCGAACCGCTGCAGCACCTGGTCGACGAGCGGCCCGAGCCCGAGGTAATCCCCAACGCTCACGAGCCCGGCGAACGTCGTACCGTGCGTCGGCGGCGCCAGCGCTACCACCTTGCCGACCTGACCGGCATACCCGCGGACCTTCGGACCGTAGATGCTCTGGAACCCGCCCTCGGAATGACCGACGATGTCGACCTTCGCGGCGCCGGTCGCCGTGCGGACCCGCTGCACGAAGGATGCGATCTCGACCGACGACTGCGCGATCGGGACCGTGCCGCCGACCGGGATGTTCGGGTCGGCCTGGCCGTACGTGAGCGTGAACGCGCAGTACCCCTTCGCGGCCAGGAACGGACCGAGGTACGAGTAGTTGCCCGGACCGTTGCCGCCGAGTCCGTGCAGCAGGACGAGCGGGTCGGGGTGGGCGGCCGACGGCTTGCAGGACCAGTCGTCGAACCCGGATGACGGTGCCGCACTTGCCGTGGTTGCGGAGGTGACCGAGGCGGCCAGCAGGACGGCGGCGAACAGGCCGGCGGCCGTCCGCCGGAGGCGATTGCGCATGACATGCTCCCCGTGATGGTTTCAGTCGGTGACCAGTGAACCACGGTTAGTGGAGCATGTCCGCTAGTTACAAACAAGAGCTCGGGTTCGAAATAAGTTCTCTTCGGTTATGACCCGCGTACCCGGGGTAGTGTCCAGCGCATGAGCAGGACCATACGGGGACTCGACGCCGAGCAACGCCGGGCCGAACGACGCGAGCAGCTGCTGGACGCAGCGCTCAAACTGTTCGCCGCCGAGGGCTATCTCGGTACGTCGATCGAGCAGATCTGCAGTACTGCGTTCATCGGGACGAAGAGCTTCTACGAACTCTTCGCCAGCCGGGAGGAGTGTTATCTCGCGCTGCTCCAGCGGACGTCCGAGCGCCTCGAGGAGCGGATGGCCGGGGCGGCCGCGATGGCCACCGGCAACGAGCGGCAGGAAGCGCCGCGGCTGCTGGCGACCTTCGTGCACGCGCTGGTCGACGACCCGCGGATCACGAAGGTCACCTTCGGCATGGCGTCGGGCATCTCGGCCGCGGTCGAGCGCCAGCGGCGGACGAACCGTCGCTGGGCCGCCGGCTTCCTGGTGCAACTCTGGGACCGGTACGACGGGCCGCAGCCGGAGGAGCAGCGCGCCGTCCGGCACAGTGTCGCGATCGGGCTGGTCGGCGGAATGTTCGACCTGATCTCGGACTGGCTGCTGGAGGCGAACCTGTCCGACCAGGGCCAGATCGAGGCCCTGGTCGACGACCTGACGACCTTCTACATCACCGTCCGCCGAGGCCTACTCCGCTAGCCCTGGTGGGGGTACCGGTAGTCGGTCGGCGGGGTGAAGGTCTCCTTCATGGAGCGCGGGGATGCCCAGCGGATCAGGTTCCACATCGAGCCGGCCTTGTCGTTCGTACCTGACGCGCGCGCCCCGCCGAACGGCTGCTGCCCAACGACGGCACCGGTCGGCTTGTCGTTGACATAGAAGTTGCCCGCCGCGAACCGCAGGTACTCTGAGGCCTCCGCGATCGCGTGCCGATCCTGGGCGATGACCGCCCCGGTCAGCCCGTACGGCGCGGAGTGCTCCATGCCGCGCATCACCGCGTCGTAGTCCGCGTCGTCGTACACGTGGACGCCCAGGATCGGGCCGAAGTACTCCGTCGTGAAGATCTCGTCGGTCGGGTCGTCGGAGACCAGCAGCGTCGGGCGGACGAAGTACCCCTCGCTGTCGTCGTAGGTGCCACCGGCAACGACCTGGATCGAGTCGGTCGCGTTCGCCCGGTCCAGCGCGGCCTTGTGCTTGGCGAACGCGCGGTCGTCGATCACCGCGCCGATGAAGTTCGACAGGTCGCTGACGTCGCCCATGGTCAGCGAGTCGGTCTCCGCCACGATGTCGTCCTTGATCAGGTTCCACACCGAGCGCGGGACGTAGGAGCGCGACGCCGCCGAGCACTTCTGGCCCTGGTACTCGAACGCGCCGCGGACCATCGCGGTCTTCAGCACCGCCGGGTCCGCCGACGGGTGCGCCAGGATGAAGTCCTTGCCGCCGGTCTCGCCGACCAGCCGCGGATAGGTCTTGTACGCCGAGATGTTCGCGCCGACCGTGCCCCACAGGGACTGGAAGGTCTTGGTCGAGCCGGTGAAGTGGATGCCGGCCAGATCCGGGTGCGTGAGCGCGGCCTTGCTGACCTCGATGCCGTCACCGGTGACGAGGTTGATCACACCGGCCGGCAGGCCCGCGGCCTCGAGCAGCCGCATCGTCCAGTGCGCCGCGAACTGCTGCGTCGGCGACGGCTTCCAGACCACGGTGTTGCCCATCAGCGCGGGCGCGGTCGGCAGGTTGCCGGCGATCGCGGTGAAGTTGAACGGCGTGATCGCGTAGACGAAGCCCTCGAGCGGCCGGTAGTCGACCCGGTTCCACACGCCCGGGGACGAGATCGGCTGGTCGCTGACGATCTGCCGCGCGAACGCCACGTTGAACCGGAGGAAGTCGATCAGCTCGCAGGCCGCGTCGATCTCGGCCTGCTGGATCGTCTTCGACTGGCCGAGCATGGTGGCCGCGTTCAGGGTGTCGCGCCACGGGCCGGCCAGCAGATCGGCGGCCTTCAGGAAGATCGCGGCGCGGTCGTCGAACGAGAGCGAGCGCCAGGACGGAGCCGCCGCGAGAGCCGCGACGACCGCCGCACGGCCGTCCGCCTCCGTCGCGTTGCCGAGCGTGCCGAGCACGTGCGCGTGCTTGTGCGGCTGCACCACGTTGATCGGCGCGCCGCCGCCGAGCTTCTGCTCGCCGCCGATCGTGCAGGTCAGGTCGATCGCGCCCGCCGCGTTGAAGTCCTTGAGCTTCGCCTCGACGCTCGCGCGCTCGGCCGACCCGGGCGCATACCCCTTGACCGGCTCGTTGGCGGGCGTCGGGACCGCGGTGACAGCATCCATTCTGCGAAGCTCCTCTGCTGGCTGGGGGCCGGTGTAGGTGGGCGGCCTGCCCATCGGTGACACAAGCATGGTGCCATGACTCACCACCGGAAACGAACCTGACGACAAACCTGACCACCGCACCGAGTGGTCCACTCAGGAAGTGCCGACCCCGTGCCACACCATCTGTAGCATACGTTTCACCCGACCGGGCTCGGCCGCGGCCATCCCGGCGCACAGGACCAGCAGGTCAAGGGGGGCCACGTCCGCCCTCAACCGCCCGTCCCGCTGTGCGCGTTCGACCAGCCGCGCAGCCGTCTCCACCATCGACGCATGCCAGGCGTCATGCAGCTCCGACCGCCGCGTGGACGGCTCCAGGGTGCGAGCCAGATCACCCTTCTCGGCCACATGCCGGACGAAACGCTCCAGCCAGTCGAACAGGTCCACGCCGTCGTCGACCGCACACAGCTCGGCCACCTCCTCGGCGTACACCGCGACGATCAGGTCGTCGCGGGTCGGGAAGTGCCGGTAGAGCGTGGCGTTGCCGATCCGGGCCCGCCGCGCGATCTCGTCCAGCGGCGCCTGGGTGCCGAGCTCGCCGAAGACGATCCGGGCGGTCGCGACGAGCTGGTCGCGGTTGCGCCGGGCATCGGCTCGCAACGGCTTGGGTGACGGCACGCCTGTTAGGCTAGCGCGTAAACGGGGATCTCCCCACTTAGGAGCGCCGATGGACCTCGAGGACCGCATCGCGATCACCGAACTGATCTCCCTGCACGGGCATCTGGTCGACGCGGGCGACCCGCCGGACCGGTTGTTCACCCCGGATGTCAGGTACGACGTCTCGGACCTCGGCGGCGGGGTGCTGATCGGTCCGGAGGCTGTGTGGCAGGCCGGCCTCGCTCTCGGCGAGGGGAACCCCGTCGGTCACCACGTCACGAATGTCGTGCTGACCGAGGTGGGTCCGGACGAGGTCGCGAGCCTTTCCAAAGGGATCGGCGTGATGGCGGACGGCAGCTGCGGCAGCGCTACCTACGAGGACACCGTCGTACGAACGCCGGCAGGCTGGCGCATCAGCCGCCGCAAAGTCATTCGCCGTCGTCGGCCGCTGGGGCGCTGAGGGGCTCAGCGCCGCCAGGGCATGTGTTGCAGGGCCCAGGTGTTGCCGTCCGGGTCCTCGAACCAGGCGTAGAACACCCCGCCCAGATCCTCGGTCTCACTGACCTCGACGCCCCGGCTGATGAGCTCGGCGCGGGACGCCTCGATGTCCTTCACCACGAGATGCAGGCCGCGCAGCGTGCCGGCCGGCATGTCGAGCTGCGGCAGCCCGGTGACGAGCGTGATCGAGCAGAACGAGCCGGGCGGCGTGAGCTGGACGATGCGTACGCCGTCGGCCGGCGACACGTCCACGTCGACGTGAAATCCGGCCTGCTCGGAGTAGAACCGCTTGGCCCTGTCGACGTCCGTCACCGGGACTGGGACGAGCTCCAGCAGGTACGCGCCCGGCTTGACCTCCGCCGCGGTCGGGTCGTCGGGGATCTCGGACGCGTCCGCAGGGATCTCGGTCGTCGTCGGTGGCAGGTCGCTCATCCAAGCCTCCTCAGGCCGACTTCTTGGTGGCCTTCTTGGCCGTCTTCTTGGCCGGAGCCTTCTTGGCAGCTGCCGCCTTCTTGGCCGGGGCCTTCTTGGCGGCGGCCTTCTTCGCCGGTGCCTTCTTCGCCGGCTCGGACCCGCCGGCGCCACCGCCTGCCCGCCGGGCCTTGGCCGCCTCGACAGACGCACGCAAAGCGGCCACCAGGTCGACGACCTCGGCGCCCTCGGTCTCTTCGTCCTCGGACTCCGGCAGCGGCACGCCTTCGGCCTTCGCCTGGACGACCTTCTCCAGCGCCTCGCGGTAGTCGTCGTGGTACTGCTCCGGGTCGAACTCACCCCGCAGCGTGTCGATGTACGACGACGCCATCGCCTTCTCCTGCGTCCGGATCTCGACGTCCTCGGGCGGGGCCGCGAACGACTTGTCCCGGATCTCGTCCGGCCACAGCATCACCTGCAGCACGAGTACGTCGTCGACGGTCCGCAGCAGCCCGAGGCTCTCCCGCGACCGCAGCGCGACCTTCACCAGCGCATACAGCTCGGAGCCCTCGAGCGCGTCGCGGAGCAATACGTACGGCTTGGCGCCCGGGCCGCCGTCAGCAGCGAGGTAGTACGACTTGCCCAGGTAGAGCGGGTCGACCTGGTCGGCGGGCACGAACTCGAGGACGTCGATGACCTTCTTGCTGGACAGCGGCAGGTCGGCGAAGTCGTCGGAGTCGAGCACGATCATCCGGCCGTCGGGCATCTCGTAGCCCTTGCCGATATCGGAGTACGGCACCTCTTCGCCGTCGATCGAGCAGACCCGCTTGTACTTGATCCGCCCCCCGTCGGCGACATGCACCTGGCGGAACGAGATGTCCTTTTCCTCGGTCGCGGAGAACACCTTGATCGGGATCGTCACCATCCCGAACGAGATGGCCCCCTTCCAGATCGCCTGCATCGCCATCAGCTCCCGTCAGTTCGATCCGTTCGACCCGTTCCGGCCCCGCGGCCCCTCCGCCGCGAGCAGGTCGGGAATCTCTTGCGTCGCGTACCACAGCAGGTCTTCACCCTCGCACGAATCGAGGGCGAACACCGCGTCGTCGTCACCGTTCTGCGCGGCCTCCCAGAGGTCGGCCGCCTTCCGGACCACCGGGATCGCGTCGGTCCCGTCCATGTGGACGGCAGCCACCGCACGCCACGGAACCACCACATGCAGCTCCAGCCGGGCGTCACCCAGCTCCACCGACCCGTCGGCCGGCGGCACCGCGCTCACCTCGGCCGCGATCACCACTCGTCTGCGCGAGATCCCTGGATCGGCGGCGAGCAGGCCCACCGAGGCGCGCGCCGCCTGCGCCATCGCGGCGTACTCCAGCTCCTCGTCGTCGCCCTCGGCGTACCACTCGCGCAAGGCCGGCGTCACGGCGTACACCGTCAGCGGGGCCGGCCCGATCTCCCCCGCGTTGCAGGCCACGCTCAGCAACCGGAGCGTGGATGGGATGTAGACCCTCATGAACCCGCCTTCTTGGGCTGTGCGTTTTTCGGGGTTTGGCTGCGGGGTTTCTTCCGTCCCCGGGAGGCCCGGTTCCGGCTGCCCTTCGTGGTGTCCAGCAGTTCGTCGAGCGCGTCGGTCACACATTGGGCGAAAACAGCGAGGTCCGGCATCGCGGTGCGGTCCGCATTCAGACCGTAATACACCTTCCCGTCGTACGACGTGACTCCGACGGACAGGCCCTGCCCCGGCATCAACGGGACCACCGGGTACGACGCGAGCATCGGCGCACCCTGCGCGTACAGCGGGAACTGCGGACCGGGGACGTTGGTGATCACGACGTCGTCGATCGGGCGGACCGTCGTGGTCGCGACCCGGGCGGCGAGGGCATGCAGCGTGGTCGGCGCGAACCCGGCGATGCCGACCAGCGAGCGGGCGCTGACGGCGCGACCGGTGTCCTTGTGCACCTTGGTCTGGTACGAGATCTGGTGCAGCCGCATGACCGGGGAGTTCTCGCCGACCGGCAGGTTCACGGTCGAGGCGATCACGCGGGAACCGAGCGAAGTCGGCTCCTCGTCCTCGTCGTCGCGGATGCTGACCGGGATCACCGCCCGCACACTCCGGGTCGGACCGACGCCCTCGCCGCGGGTCATCATCCAGGCCCGGAACGCGCCGGCGACCACGGCGAGGATCACGTCGTTGACCGTGCCGCCGTGCGCGGCGCGGACCGTCCGGTAGTCCTCCAGATCGGTCTGCACGGTGGTGAACCGGCGCTGGCCGGACGTCTTCACATGCAGTGAGCTCTCCTGCGCATGCCGCTGCGCGGCCAGCGAGCCGACCACGTCACCGAGCACCTCGCGGACCGAGGTGGAGCCGGTCAGGCTGGCCATCTCGGCGCGGGCAAGCTCCAGGACCGCGGTCGGATGCTTGGTCGCGTCGAAGAAGACCCCGGCGAGCAGCTGAAGTGCGGACGGCGGGTGCGCCGGCTGCCAGGTGTCGGTCGGCGTCTCGCGCGGGTGGGCGGTCGAGTCCAGGACGACCTGGCCGATATCGACCGTGCTGTTGCCGTCGACAAGCGCCTGGTGCGACTTCGCGATGATCGCGAACCGGTCACCTTGGAGGCCCTCGACCAGATACATCTCCCACAGCGGCCGGGCGCGGTCGAGGCGCCGGGACATGATCCGGGCGACCAGCTCGAGCAGCTGCGCGTGGGTCCCGGGCCGGGGCAGGGCAGAGCGCCGTACGTGGAAGGTGATGTCGAATTCTTCGTCGTCGACCCAGACCGGACCCGCGAATCGGCCGGGCACCTGCTGCACCCTCTGCCGGTACCGCGGGACGAACGCGATCCGGTCCCGGATCAGCGCGACCAGGCTCTCGTAATCGAAGCCCTCGTCGCCGTGCACCGGCGGCTCGAAGATGTCGACCGTCCCGACGTGCATCGGGGTGGCCGGTGACTCTGCCTTCAGGAAGGTGAGATCCAGCGACGTCAGCCGGTCAGGCATCCGGTTCACCTTCCTCTCTCTACAGGTTGCTTCACCCTAGCGGCCGCCGCCGACAGTGGGCTGCGACACTGGCCGTACGGGAACACTGCGGTATTCGTGTTCGTCAGGCAAGAGGGTGTGTCCCGCACCCTGAGAAGTTCACCACCCCTCGAAAGGCTTCAGGACCGATGCGTTCGACGCTCACTCGCGGTGCCGCCACCGCTCTCCTGCCCACCCTCGGCATGCTCGTCCTGGCCGGCTGTGGTGGAGGCGACTCCGGCAGCGGCTCGAGCACCCCGTCGCCGAGCGCCCCGGCCAGTACGCCGACGTCGACCCTGCCGACGACCTCCGCGACCCCGGGCAGCCCGAACACCAGCTCCCCGTCGAACACCGCGGACCCGTCCGGCGAGCAGGCCGACGTGACCATCGACGTCACCGTTGCCAATGGCAAGGTCAACCCGAGCGGCGCGACGATCAAGGTGAAGGCCGGCCAGACCGTGCTGGTCAAGGTGATCAGCGACGCCGACGACGAGCTGCACATCCACGGCTACGACAAGGAGCTCGAGCTCAGCCCGGGCAAGCCCGCCTCGGTCAAGTTCACCGCGAACATGAAGGGCACCTTCGAGGTCGAGACCCACAAGAGCGGCAAACTGGTCGCCAAGCTCGTCGTCTCGTGATGATTCCTCTTCACGGGATTGGCGGTCGGCAGGATCTGCCGGTTCCGTTCGGGCTGGCGGTGGGTGGTGCCGCGGTCGCGGTGGCGCTCTCGTTCGTCGTGCTCGGCCTGGCGTGGCGGAGTCCGAAGTACCGCGGCAATGCGTCCGGGAAGCCGTTGCCTGCCGCAATCACCCGGACGGTCGACGCGGGCTGGTTCCGGTGGATCGTCCGCGTGGTCGGGCTGGCGGTCTTCCTGTACGCGATGGTGTCGCTGATGTTCGGCGTGGACCGGCTGACGAACCCGATCTTCGGCTTCATCTACATCCTGGTCTGGGTCGGGCTGGTACCGATCTCGATCGTGTTCGGTCCGGTCTGGCGGACGCTGAACCCGCTGCGCACGCTGCACCTCATCCTCTCGAAGGCCCTTCGCCAACCGCCGTCGAAGGGGCTGCTCGAGCTGCCCGCGTGGGTAGGCCTGTGGCCGGCCGCGCTCGGCATCTTCGCGTTCACCTGGCTCGAACTGGTTGCACCGGACCGCGCGACGATCCCGGTGCTACAGGCCTGGATCGCGCTGTACGTCGTGATCACGATGTTCGGGGCGATCCTCTTTGGCGACCGCTGGTTCGCACAGGGCGACCCGTTCGAGGTCTACGCCACGCTGATGTCGCGGTTGTCCCCGTGGGGTCGTCGCACCGACGGCGCCCTCGTCGTCCGGCGTCCGCTCGAAAACCTCGACGGGCTGAAACCGCAACCCGGCCTCGTCGGCATGGTCGCGGCTCTGCTCGGCTCCACGGCGTACGACGGATTCTCGAACTCGTCGACATGGATCGGCTGGGCGCAGAACCAGGACATCTCGATGACGTGGCTCGGGACGGCCGCGCTGATCGTCTTCATCCTGTTCGTCCTCGGCACCTACTCCGGCGCCACTGTCCTCGCGGGCCGGTTGTCCGACAGTTCGCGGACATCGCTTCCCGGCCTGTTCGCGCACTCCGTCGTACCGATCGCCTTCGGGTACGTCGTCGCGCACTACCTGACGCTGTTCATCCTGGAAGGGCAGCGGACGCTGATCTACCTGAGCGACCCGCTCAGCAACGGCGCGAACATCTTCGGGACCGGCCTCCTCGCCGTCAACACCGGCATCACCAATCACAGCACGGCGATCGCGGTCACCCAGGTCCTCGCCGTGGTCTGCGGACACCTGCTCGGGGTCATCTCGGCCCACGACCGCGCGGTCGCGCTGTTCCCGCGCGCCAAGGCGCTGGCCGGCCAGATCCCGCTGCTCGTCGTCATGGTCGGCTACACGTGCGGCGGCCTGCTCCTACTGTTCTCTTCGTGATGTACACCCCCGCCGACCGCTCGGCCCTGCGCGATGCACTGATCGCGCGAGGCCGAGCGGATGCGCGGATCACCGGCGCCGCGCTGACCGGATCCGCGGCAGTCGGCGCGGAGGACGAGTGGTCGGACATCGATCTGGCCTTCGGCCTCGCAGCCGACGCGGACCAGTCCGGCACAGTCGCTGACTGGACCTCGACGATGTACGCCGAGTACGGCGCCATCCACCACACGGATGTGTGGTCAGGCCGAACGATCTACCGAGTCTTCCTGCTCGACTCCACCCTCCAGGTGGACATCGCCTTCGCCCCTCGCGAGGCATTCGGGGCCCTCGGTCCCACCTTCCAACTGCTTTTCGGTTCAGCAGTCGAGCAGCCGGCCCGCAGTACACCGAAGCCGGTCGACCTGATCGGGATGGGCTGGCTGTACGCCTTGCATGCGCGCTCGAGCATCGCCCGCGGCAAGGCGTGGCAGGCGGAGTACATGATCAGCGGAGTACGGGATCACGTGCTCATGCTGATGTGCCTGCGCCACGGCGTACCGCACTCAGAGGGTCGCGGTCTGCATTTGTTGCCTGCGGCCACCACTTCGGCGGTCGAGCCGACCTTGGTGGGATCACTCGAGACGGCCGAGTTGCGGCGAGCCTTCCGCGCAAGTGTCGACGTACTGCTGTCCGAGATAGCCGAGGTCGACCCCGAGTTGGCCGTCAGGCTGACTCGGACGCTGCGGGAGCTGACGACTTAGGCAGGCTGCGGCTGGTGACGGCGAGCAGGATGAACGCGATCATGCCGACAATCAGGTGCGAGTTGCCCGGGATCGACTGCCAGAAGGTCCAGCTGAGCTCGCGGTCGTCGCGGTACGGGACCCACCAGATCGAGCGCAGTACGAACAATCCGTAGAACAGGACGCCGGTGACCACGGCGGGGTTCAGGCCCCAGACGCGGTTGACGCCGCGGATCAGGCTGACGCCGAGCGGGATGATCCAGACCCAGTGGTGGCTCCACGAGATCGGCGACGCGTACAGGACCGCCAGCGCCATCACCGAGATCGCGGTGACGCGCTCGTCTGCCAACCAGTAGCGCCGGGCCAGCCACAGCACCAGCAGACCGAAGACGACCGAGATCACGAACCACGTCGGCTGGACCCAGCCCGCGTTGTTGCCGATGCGGTGGAGGAAGCCGTTGAACGATTGGTTGCCGGTGTAGGCGATCCCGCCGACGCGGTTCGCGTCGAGGATCACGTCGGTCCAGTACCGCCACGACTGGTGCGGCACGATCGCGAACCCGATCGCCATCGTCGCCAGCAGCCCCAGTACGGCGTTGCGCAGCGCCCGCCACTGCTTCGTCACCACGAGCAACGCGAGGAATGGCAGCGGTGTCAGCTTGACGCCGATCGCCACGCCGACCCAGAACCCTCGCAGCCGCGTGTTGTTCGGCCGGACCAGATCCAGCAGGATCATTGCGGTCAGCAACAGGTTGATCTGGCCGAACTGGATCGTCTGCCAGACCGGCTCGAGCAGCAGCGACAGGATCGTCAGTGCGATCAGCACGGCGGTGCGCTTGCGCTGGGTGACGAACGCCCAGAACGTCTTCGGCAGGCTGGCCCGCCACAACGCGGTGATGCACAGCACCGAGATCGTCGTCCAGGTCACCAGCGCGACCGCCCACGGCACGGCGGCCAGCGGGACCATCGCGATCGCGGCGAACGGCGGATACGTGAACGGGAGACCGGATCCGCCGGGCAGCTTCGCGTCGTACAGCGAGTCGCCGTGCAGCAGCACCGAGCCGCCCATCCGGTAGACGCGCAGGTCGATCATGCCGTCGTACAGGTTGCCGACCCAGGCGCCGAGCGCGACGAGCACGGCGCAGGCCACGATCGCGACGATGACGCGACGGCTGGCCGAACGGGCTGGGGAGGAGGGAGGGGTGGTCACGGTCACGTCAGGTCGGCTCCGAACAGGGTTTCCAGCGCTCGCCGGGTCTCGTCGTACTCGGTGTGAAGAATCGCGGTCATGCCGACCGCGCGGGCGCCGTCGACGTTCAGTTGCAGATCATCGATGAAGACGCACTCCGACGGCTTCAGGTTCAGCCGGCGGGCGGCGAGCAGGAAGATCTCCGGCTCGGGCTTGCGCAGCCCGACCTCACCGGAGATGACGATGTCGTCGAACATCCCTTCCCAGGTGTCGCGGGGATAGGTGTTGCCCCAGGAGTTCGACAGCAGGGCGGTCTTGATCCCGCGCTCGTTGGCGCGGCGGACCAGCCCGGACATCGCGGGCTGGTGCTCGAAGTGCGCGAACATCCGCTCGATCAGGCCCTCGGCCGGCACCGGCGTACCGTCGCGGCGGACGAGCATCGAGGCCAGCTTCCGCTCGAAATCGGGTACGGCGATCTGGCCGCGCTCGAGCGCGTGTACCGGGTTGAGCTCCGCCTCCGCGGCGGCGTCCTCGGGCGACTGGGCGGGCAGCCATTTCAGCACTGCTTCGAGATAGGAGTCGAAGTCGAAATCGTCCACCTCGGCCCAGCGCCGCAGCGCCGCTTCCAACCCGGAGGTGAGCACGCCGCCCCAGTCCACCAACAGACCACGCGGCACCACCTGCACCTCAACCATGCCCGCAAGCGTACTCAGGCGGGGGCCGTCATCACGCTTCCGGCCCCGGCCCTCACTCCCCGTGGTCAGTGGTTGTACTCGATGGTGACGTCGCCCGAGGAGGTCTTCGCCTGGATGGTCCGAGTTGCGTTCGGGTCGATCTTCACGTTGGCCGACTCGTCGCCGGAAGACGTCTTGGTGTCGACCTTGTAGGCCTCGTCACCGGACGGGATCCGGATCGACACGTCCCCTGAGCTCGACTTGGCCTCGACCGACTGCGGGGCGACGGAGAAGTCCAGTGAGGCGCTGCCGGAGCTGCTGTGCGTCGTCACGGACGTCGCGGTCAGTCCGTCCGCCTCGACATCTCCCGAGCTCGACTCGAGCTGCAACGGTCCCCCGACGTCGTGCACGTCGATGTCGCCGGAGCTCGTCTTCACCTCGGCGCCGCCGGAGAACCCGGAGACCGTCACGTTCCCGCTGCTGCTCTCGACGGTGAGCTTCAGATCCCGCGGCACGGTGAGCACGTAGCTGGTCTTGCAGCCGAACGACAGGAACCCACACCCGCCGCTGTTCAGCTCGAGCTTTCCCTCGTCCGCGTGGTACTTCTCCTTCGGGTCCGAGCCGAACACGTTCCGCTCGAACTGCCGATCGATCTTCACCTCGGTCCCGTCACCGGGCCGGACTTCGACCTCTGCCGCGCCGCCTTTGACCAGCAGCGAGTCGCCCTGCACCGGGTAGCTCTCCTGGCTGGACTTGGTGCCCTCGGTCAGCCCGGTGAGCGCCCAGTACGCGCCGCCGAGGATGAGGGCGACCGAGATCGCAATCCCGTAGCGACGGTTCGTGCTCATCGAGCTCGGCGGCCGGCCCTGGACATCGGACATGACTCTCCCTGCGGGTCGAAGTACTGCCCACCCTGGCACATCGTCGGCGGGCTGTCGGCGGGGTGATCCCCTGGTTCCCCACCGATCCGACCCTGACTTCCGGGGCGCCGGCTCAGGCCGGCACGAGGTCCTTGACGACGGTGGTCGCCAGTTGCTGGAACGACTTGCGGAGCTTGCTGGACTTGGCCGCTTCCGCGAGGCTGCGGCCGTGGGACATGGCGGTGTCGACCGCGTTCAAGTCGTACGGCAGGAGGGCGGCGGGCTCGATCCCGGCGTACTGAGCGAGGGCCTCGGCGGCGGCGGCTCCGGGTGATCCGCCGAGCGCGCCGGAGCGGAGCCGGTTCACCACGACTCGGACGTTCGTCGACGGTACGACGGTGCGCACCTCGTGGACCGCGCGGATCAGCCGCGTCAGCCCGACCGGATCCGCCGTACCGACGATCAACACCTCGTCGGCCTGCTCCAGCGTCGCGACCGTCGCACCGTTGCGCCGCGGGGCCAGCGAGTCGAACGAGATCTCCTCGTCGGTCTCGATGCAGAACCCGACGTCGACCACCGTGACGGGCGCGAGCTCGCGGGCCGTCGACCAGATCGCCTCGATCGCTGCCGGTCGCAGCTCCGTCCACCGGTCGGCCCGGCTGAGCCCGGTGAGCACCAGCAGGTGCGGCGCGACCTGGCGCGCGTACTTCGCGAGCGTGATCATGTCGAGCGAACCGTTCGACGCCGAGCGGGCCGCGGCGGCCAGCCCGGACGTCTCGTCGAGCATCCCGAGCATCTGCGCGACGGTCCCGCCGTACACATCCGCGTCAGCGAGCAGTGTGGGCACGCGCTTCGCGGCCAACTCGGACGCGAGGTTGACCGCGACCGTCGTCCGGCCCGGCGCACCGGTCGGGCCCCAGACGGCGATCAGCCGGCCGGCGCCCTGGGAGTACGGCGGGGGGTCGTAGTTGACGGCATTCTCCGGGGTGAGCGGCACGAAACCGCCGGAGAAGTGCGCGGTCGAGATCTCCGGGCCGGACTCGACGGCCTCGGTCACCGCGCGACCCAGGTCGGTCGGACTGACGTCGGCGGGCAGGATCCGCTCGATCCCCATCCGGCTGAGCCTGTCCTCGGGGCCGAAGGGCGCACCGCTCTCCGTCGGGTCGACCAGGGCGAGCACGGCGATTCCGCGTGCGTGCAGAGCGGCGACGGCGTCGGCGGACAGCCGGGCCAGGGCGTCGGCCAGCAGCACGGCGCGGGCCTGACCGCTCGCGGCGGCAGCCATCACGTCGGCGATGTCGACACACCGCCGTACGACCTTGATCCCTGGGGCGCGCTCGGTCCGCTGGACCACATCGGCCTCCCAGGGCGCGCCGGTGACGGCGAGCAGGACCGGGATCGACATCAGCCGGCCTTCCGGACCAGAGTCGGCTCACCGGCGCCGAGCGCTGTCAGCGCGGCCGGGATGCGGGGCAGGTCGGCCGCGGTCAGCCCGATCAGCACCTGTCGTCTGGCGGTGCTGCCGGCAACGCCCTTGACCGAGTCGATCTGCAGCACGCGAACACTGCTCCACAACGGTCTCGCGGGCTGGCCCTCCTCCTTCGGCACCACCCAGACGTCGACGATGTCGCCGACTGCTGTGTCGGACGGGAGACGGCCGGTCGCGACCGACAGCGGGAGCTCGGTGCGGTCCTGGTCGGACTTGGCGACGGCCGCGTCCTTCGGCAGGAACTCGCCCTGGTCGATCGCCCGGCCCACGACCAGGCCCTTCACGTCGGCGTCGGCCGCGAGATACCGCTCGGAGTCGTTGGTGCTGGTGAAGCGGACCCGGACCGTGGTGAGGTCGTCGTCGGTCAGCGGGACGCCGACCTTGAGGTCGTGTTTGGCGGCCCAGATCGTCGTGGTGTCGTCGGCCGACGAGAGCAGCCTGGCGCCGGCCAGCGCGGTGACCGCGACGAGCAGCACGCCAAGGACCAGGCGACCGTCCTTCCACCGGGCCTTGCGGTTGCGCTGGGCCGGGGCGGACGGCGCCCCGAATCCACTTCGCACGGCTGTCTCGACCACGTCGTCTCCCCAGTCAATCGATCGTTCTCGGGCGACATTCTGCCTGGTTCGCGATCGCGGCGTGAACGGTCATCCACAGGCAGTCACAGGCTGGGGACAAACCCGCTCATCCATCCGCCAACCGTGGCAAACTGAAACAACCAGCCACTATGTGAAGGAGTCCGACGGATGCCGGGTCCCCGCTTCCTCCAGCTCGCCGACGTCGCCGAGGTGCTCAACATCTCCGCCAACCAGGTCTACGCGCTGGTCCGCCGCGGCGACATCCCCGCAGTCAAGATCGGCGGCCGCGGCCAGTGGCGCGTCGAGTCGACCGAGCTCGAGAAGTACATAGAACGCCTCTACACCGAAACCAAGGACTTCATCGAAGCCCACCCCTTCGGCGAAGAAGCCGAAACCCCAGAGGACGCCCAGCTCTAACCGTCAGCCGCACCAGCGAGCTGGCGCTGTGTGCGACTTGAGTTTTACCGGCGGCGGAGGGCTCGGAGGGATTGGGTGGGGACGAGGCGGACGTTGTAGACCTCGGAACGGCGGCGCGGGGCATCTAGTGGGTGCTCGGCGAGTTCGAGGAAGTCTGCGCCGACGCGGTCGATGGTGCCGGTGACGGGTCCGCCGCCGCTGCAGAACAGGGTGACCGGTGAGCGGTCCCGGGCGATTCCCCGGAGCAGATGGGCAAGCCCGAGCTTGCCCTCGACGGACCCGGCCGGCTCGGCCCACGGGCCCAATCGGTGTACGGCGACGAGTGCGGTGACCGGGATCAGCCACTCCTCGTAGCGCTCGGTCTCGAGCAGCAGGCAGTCCTTCCCGACCCGGCTGAGCATGCCGCGGACGGGCTCGGCGTCGTTCAGTTCGACGCGTACGACGGTGTTCACCGCGCCGCGGAGCCGGTCGAGGACGGTGATCTTCCCGACCTCGGTGCGAATCCGGTCGGCCACTTCGCCGTACAGATCTGTGTCCTGGAGCGCCTCGAACTGCGACTCCAGGTCCGCGAACAACGCATCCCACCGCATGACCGCGAACCTACCGGTCCCGGGGGTGCTGTCGCGCCGGTCCGCCGTCACCCTCTGCACAGCAAACCGACGCTGAGTGAGTTAAGGACTTGCAAAGCGCACCTAGAACCGGTCTATAGTGGTCAAGCCAAAGCAAACTAAAGCAAACTCATAGGTCGGGAGCGAAGCGGGATGAACGCGATGATCCGGGCACTGAAAGGCATCCTCGCCGTACTGGCGCTGGCCGGTGTCGGCGTGCTGCTGCGGTGGGTGACCGCCGGGTCGATCAGCGGCGCGCGGACCTACGACCTGGACTCGCTGACCGTGCTCGCGGTCGGGACGGTCGCGTGGATCGCGTACGTGTGGCTGGCTCTGGCGGTCGTCACGACGGTCCTCGAGCAGATCCCCGGCGTGGTCGGCGAACTCGCCGGCGCGGTCGCCGGACGGATCACCACCAAGACAGCGCGGGCCCTACTGCGCTCCGGCCTCGGGGTCGCCGCCGTCACACCCCTCACAGTCGGCGCAGCTCAAGCCGCCCCCGGGCCCAGCTCCCACATCCTCCAGTGGAACCAGCCCGACCCCACCTCCACCATCCACCTCACCGACTCCAACTGGCGCCCCACCAACCCCCGCCCCACCCGCCAGTCCGGCGCACCCACCTCGGAGCTGCAGATCCGGTTCGGCGACGCCCGCGGACCAGCAGCTGCCCAGCCGGGCTCCGCAAAGTCTCGCCAGGCGTCGGCCCAGTCCCACCAGGACTCCACCAACACCTGGCGCGCAGCAGAGCCTGCCTCGGACCTGCAGATCGGCGCCGACACCCACTGGACAGCCGCCACCGAGCCGGACAATGCCCAGTCCCGCCAGGACTCCACAAGTACCTCGCGAGCCACCGAGCCCACCTCGGACCTGCAGATCGGCGACGACGCCCACAGGACAGCCGCGGCCCAGCCAGCCTCTGCCCCATCCCAGCAGGACTCCACCAGCACGTGGGGATCGATGGAGGCCGCCTCCAACCTGCAGATCGGCGGAACCGACGCGCCGAGGACAACCGCGGCCCGACCGGGCTCCACCCAGTCCCACCACGAGTCGGCCATGCCCGTGCAGGAGCCGGCCAAATCTCAGCAGGACTCCACCAGCACCTGGCGCTCGACCGAGCCGGCGTCGGGCCTGCAGATCGGCGCCGCCGGGCAGCACGGGACAACCGCGGCCCAGCCGGGCTCGGCCCAACCCCAGCCGGGCTCCGCCCAATCCCAGCAGGAGTCGGCCAAGGCCTTGCAGGAGTCGGCCAAATCTCAGCGGGACTCCGCCAGCGCCTGGCGGTCGACGGAGCCGGCCTCGGAGTTGCAGATCGGTGGGGCCGACGCGGCGAGGACAGCCGTGGGCCAGCCCGCCTCCGCGCAGTCCCAGCAGGAGGCTGCCAAGGGTCAGCAGGGCTCCACGAAGTCTGACCAGGACTCCGCCGACACCTGGCGAGCTACCGAGCCCGCCTCGGAGTTGCAGATCGGTGGCGCCCACGCGGCGAGGACAGCCGTCGCCCAGGCGGGCTCCACGCAGTCACAGCAGGAGTTTGCCAAGGGTCAGCGGGGCTCCAGGAAGTCTGACCAAGACTCCACCGACGCCTGGCGAGCTACCGAGCCTGCCTCGGAGTTGCTGATCGGCGGTGACGACGCGGCGAGGACAGCCGTCGCCCAGCCGGCCTCCACGCAGTCCCAGCAGGAGTCGGCCAAGTCCCAGCCGGGCTCCGCGCACTCACAGGAGGAGTCGGCCGAGGCCCTGGAGGGCTCCAGCCAGTCTGGGCGGGACTCGACTGATACCTGGCGAGCTACCGAGCCTGCGTCGGGGCTGCAGGTTGGGGTGGAGCAGGGCGTCAAGGCGTCTGGTCGGGGTGCTGTGAGTGGGCGGATGCGGGTGGGGGTGCCGGATCGGCCTACTGATGGGGCTCCTACTCGGTACACCGAGGTGCGGGCCGGCGGGGCGGTGCGGGTCGTCGTACGGGAAGGGGACTCGCTGTGGGGTCTCGCTGCTCGTGAGCTCGGGCCTAGCGCCACGGATGAAGCGATCGCCGGGCGGTGGCCGGATTGGTACGCCGTGAATCGGCAGGTCATCGGTGACGACCCCGACCTGATTCTTCCCGGGCAGGTACTCCGCGTGCCGCCCGCGTCCACCGGCCACCTCCCGCCCACCCATCAGGAGCCGTGACATGAGCCAGTCCCCGAACCTCGCCACCACGAACTCGACCTCAGCACCGGAACCGATGGAGGCTCCCATGGCCGTCACCAACCCGACGTCCGCGGCGAACGAACGCACCGCGACCCCGGATGTGCTCGCTTCTGTTGCGCGGCCGCGGCTGCGGTCGGTGCGTGGCGAGCATGTCGTCCCGGCGACGGCGCGGTACGCCGCTGAGCTGACCGATGGCGCGCTGGCACTGCGGTTGCAGGCGATCACCCGGCTCGGCGTCACGGACGCATCGCGGCGGTCGTCGAGCATCGCTGCATTCACCACCCACCAACCGCAGGCCCGCAGCCTCACGGTGGTGCCGGCCGACAAACAAACGGCTGGGCAACCTGACGATGCTCAGCCGCCGCACGCCGCGAAGCCCACCAGCCCCACCGCGATCGCCCGCACCAGCCAGGTCGCCCAGCCCAGCAAGGTCGCCGCGTCCAGCGAGGCCGCCCGGTCCAGCAACGTCGGCGGGCCTAACACGGTCGCCAGTTCCAGCGAGGTTGCTCGGCCCAGCGAGATGGCCCGACCCAGCGATGCTGCTCGGTCCAGCGAGTTCGCCGGATCCAGCGAAGGCGGTGGGCCCAGCGAAGTCGCCCGACCCAGCGAGGTTGCCCGGCCCGGCGAGGTTGCCCGGCCCGGCGAGGTTGCTCAGCCCAGCGAGGTCGCTGCGTCCAGCAAGGTCGCCGCGCCTAGCGCGGTCGCCCGGCCCGGTGAGATTGCTCGGCTCGGGGAGGTTGCTCAGCCCAGCGAGGTTGTCCGGCCCGGCGAGGCCGTCCCGTCCAGCAAGGTCGCCGGGCCTAGCGCGGTCGCCCGTTCCAGCGAGGTTGCTCGGACCAGCGAGGTCGCCCGGCCCGGCGACACCGCCCGGTCCAGCGAGGTCGCCCGGCGCGGTGAGATCGCTCGGCCCGGTGAGATCGCTCGGCCCGGTGAGATGGCCAGGGCCGCCGACGCCGCCCGGGCCAGTGAGGTTGGTCGGGAGGGTGGGGTTGGGGTTCGGGTGCCGGGGGCTCGGGCTTGGGGTGGGCGGTTGGCTCAGGCTGTGGCTGAGGTGTTGGCGGGGGATCGGCCGATCTCGCAACTGGTGCGGTATACCGACGACGAGGTGTTTATGGAGTTGAACCGGCGGGTTCGGCTGCTTGGGATGAACACGACGGCGATGACGCGCGGGGCGAAGGAGAAGAGCGCGGTGCAGTCGGTGCGGGTGTTCATGCCGGAGCCGGCGATCGCGGAGGTGGCGGCGCATGTACGTCGTGGCGACCGGTCGCGGGCGATCGCCCTGCGGATGGAGATCCGCCGCAACCGCTGGGTCTGCACGGCCCTCGAGATCGGCTGAGATCCGAACTCCTGGCTGTTGTCCGGTGGGTTGCACGGCCTCGAGATCGGCTCGCACCCGACCCCCTGGCCGTTGTCCGCTGGGACCGCACCGCCCTCGAGATCAGCTCG
>NZ_JBFAPF010000004.1:0-403955 GCF_040675555.1 Kribbella sp. NPDC049584 | reverse complement strand
CACACCCGACCCCCTGGCCGTCGTCCGCTGGGACCGCACAACCCTCGAGATCAGCTCACACCCGACCCCCTGGCCGTCGTCCGCTGGGACCGCACAACCCTCGAGATCAGCTCACACCCGACCCCCTGGCCGTCGTCCGCTGGGACCGCACCGCCCTCGGGATCGGGTGAGATTCGAACTCCTGGCTGGTGTCCGCTGGGTCCGCACCGCCCTCGGGATCGGGTGAGATTCGAACTGCTGGGTGTTGGCCGGCGTCATAACGAGCGCAATCGGATCGAGCGGTTGTTGTCATCTGAATGGACTCGCGGCGGCGTACGGTAACCGAGGTCGGCCGCCGATCAACTCGTTCGGGGGAATGATGTCCGAGACCACCATCGCCACACCACTGCAGGCGCCGGAGTCGACTGGGGTGACGCCGGGTACGCCGTGGCGGGTCGCGGTGGATGAGCTGAGTGACGCGGAGCGGGCCCGGGTGCTGCCCGCGGTGCACCATCGCCGGTGGAGCGAGCGGGTGCCGCTGCTCTACCCGTTGGCGGTGCGGTATCACCGTGTGCTCAAGCGGCTCGAGTGGATCAGGTCCAGCACGCCGTACGCCGGAACGCGCGCGGCGACCGATCTGCCCATCAGGATCAAGCGGCACAGGTCGCTGCTGCTGCGCCAGCTCGGTGAGACCGAGATGTGGATGCAGCACAACAAGGTGACCAACCTGAAGCTTGCCTGCGCACAGGTCGACGGGCTGCTGATCCGCCCGGGTGAGACGTTCTCCTTCAACAAGCTGGTCGGCAACGCGACCCGCCGCAAGGGTTACGTGAAGGGCATGCGGCTGTCGAACGGACAGGCCCGGCCGGGTATCGGCGGTGGCATCTGCCAGCTCGCGAACCTCCTGCACTGGATGGTGCTGCATTCCCCGCTAACCGTGACGCAGCGGTCGACGCATAGCTTCGACCCGTTCCCGGACAACGGTCGGGTGCTGCCGTGGGGCGTCGGTTGCAGCATCGTCTACAACTACGTGGACCTGCAGTTCCGCAACGACACCGACCAGACGTTCCAGCTGCACGTCGATGTCGGCGACCGCTACCTGCAGGGCGAGATCCTCGCCGACGTCCCGGCCGAGTCGTCGTACCGGGTGTTCGCGAAGAACGAGCGGTTCCTCCGGGTCGGCGCCGACTATTTCCGGCGGAACGAGATCTGGCGGACCGTGATCGACCGCCGCACGGGTACGGCGCTGCGCGACGAGCTGATCCGCGAGAACGTTGCCCTGGTCAAGTACCTCCCGGTCGACGTACCGGTCCTCGACGTCGTCCTCCCGCACTGACCACGGACTGAACAAGAACTCAGCAAGAAACTGTCGGCGGCGCGTAGCAGACTGGCGGTATGACAGTCGCGGTCGAGCCGTATAGGGAGCGTGCTGCGCGCGTCCCGGGGGCCGACCTGTGGACGCGGACGGCTGAGGGTGGCGAGTATCGGATCCTGCCCGACGGCTGCATGGACGTGCTGCTGATCGACGGGGATCTGGTCGTCGCCGGGCCGGACAGTCACGCCTGGACGGGTAGTGCCCCACGCGGGACGCGGTACGCCGGGATCAGGTTCGCGCCGGGAGCCGCGCCGGGCTTCCTCGGCGTGCCGGCTCGCGAGCTGCTCAACGATCGGGTCCCGCTGGCCGACCTGTGGTCACCGACCCGGAGCAGACAACTCCTGGACCGGATCAGATCGTCACCCGACCCGGCCGTGGCGCTCGACGTCGAGGTCGCCAAGCTGGTCGACGAGCCGCCAGACCGGCTGATCAGTTATGTACTGCGAAACGTCCGCGGAGGGCTGCTCCGCGGCAGCGCCGGTGTCTCCAAGCTGGCAGGCACGATCGGGTTGAGCGAGCGGCAACTGCACCGACGCTGCCTGGACGCGTTCGGGTACGGGCCGAAGATGCTCGACCGGGTGCTGTGGATGAACGTTGCCCTCGACCACGCCCGCACCGGTCTGGCCCTCGCCGACGTCGCCACGCTCACCGGGTACGCCGACCAGGCGCACCTCACCCGCGACGTCAAAGCGCTGACCGGTCTACCACCTAAGACGCTGCTGGGCTGAGCCTCGCCCGCATGTCAGCATTGCTTCTCATGATCGGTCACCCGGAAGTCGGTACGGCGACTCTGCGCCACAACCCGCTCAACGCGGTGACGGCGACCGTAGAGCGCATCACCTACGCCGACGGCCGCACCGCCGTACGCAAGCAGCTCCAGAGCCCACAGGACACCACGGGCCCGTGGGCCGCGTCGACCGACCCGCGCCACTGGAACTACTGGCGGCGTGAGCTCGAGGTGTACCAGGACGACGAGCTGCGCGGCCGGCTCGCCGACGCCGGGCTCGTGCTGCCTGAAGCGCAGGTGGAAGAGTGGCCGGACGGCGCCGTACTCCTGATGGAAGACATCGGCGGGACATCGGGCACCCAGTTCAGCCTCGCCGAGCACGCGGCACTCACGCGTGCCTTCGGGCGCTGGCAGGCGCAGCCGGTGTCCGAGCGGCCGTGGATGTCGAGGGGATTTCTGCGCGACTACTCGACGACCCGCGACGTGCCCTGGCACTTGCTGACCGACGACGCAGCCTGGCAGCAGCCGCTCATCCGCGAGACGTGGCCCGGCCAGCTGCGCGAAGCCTGGACCCGGCTGATGGTTCAGCGCGACGCATTGCTCGATCTCGTCGCGAGCCTCCCCCGTGCCACCTGCCATCTGGACTTCTGGGTCTCCAACGTGATCCAACGGCCGAGCGGTGAGCTCGCGCTGTTCGACTGGGCGTTCACCGGTGACGGCGCGCTCGGCGAGGACATCGGCAACTACATCCCCGACGCGGTCTTCGACATGTTCTGGCCGGTCGAGCGCCTGCCCGAGCTCGCCGAGACGTGCATCGCCAACTACCTCGACGGTCTGCACGAGGCCGGCTGGCGCGGCGACCCGGATCAGGTGCGGCTGGCGGTGATGGCGTCCGGGATCAAGTACGCGTGGCTGCTGCCGGGTCTGCTCGGCCGCGCATCCGACCCCGCCCACAACGCCTATCACCGCCAGGTCGACAGTCGGCATCTGTTCCACCAACGCGGTCAGGCGCTGATGTACGTCGCCGACTGGTGTGCCGAGGCGCTCAGCCGAGCACGACGGTAAAGCCGCCGGGTACGACGAGCGCCCGCGAAGCGTTGCCTCGGGCAACCAACTCGCCGGTCGCGTCGTAGGTGTAGGAACGCTTCCCCGGCACACTGATCACACGAGTATGCGTATCCACACTGGCCAGCAACACGGCGCCCCCGATCCGCAGACTGCTGACGGTCGGCAGAAGGAGCAGCGCATCCAGCTGAGCCGTGCCCTGCGCCTTCGCGGTGATGGTGGTGGCACCGGCCGGAAGTGGGTTGGCGAGCGTCAGCGGCAACAGTGCGCCGGGTGCCGCGGAGATGCCTTGCGACCCGCAGACATGCGTCAGAGTGCCAAGTGTCCTAACTCCAGAAGTCCAGGTCGTGCGAGCCGGGGTCGGAGTGTCGACGAGGTTGACGACCGGGAGGACCAAGCGCTGTTGCGATGACGCCGGCACGGTCCAGGTCGCCGTACCGTCGAGGGAGAGGTAGGAGCCGTCGCTCCATTGGGATTCGCCGGTCCAGGCCGAGGGTGGTGTGACGACCTGACCGCCGGTGCCGGATTCGGCCTCGACGATCTGCAGGCCGTCGTACGACGGGGTGCCTGTCAGGCGGGCGACGTCCGGGTGGGCATCGAGGGCGAGCATCGACAGTTGGCCGTGGATGCTCGACTCGGCACCGGAGTTGCGGTTGATCGTGCCGTCACCGGAGATGCCGTCGTACGTGCGCCCGGTGGTCCGGTCGTACATCGGCTGGCCCGCCCGGTTGGCCCCGAAGTACCAGGCGGCGACGAAAGCGGCGGCCTGCTCGAGCCCGACGGACAGGACGCCTTGCAGGCGGGCGTCGACGCCGTACGCGATCTGGGTGCGATCGATCGGGGTCGGGAGCCAGCCGTTGTCGGGACCGCCGGCGGTCATCAGGAGTGGGGTGAAGCCTGCAGTGTCGCCGATGGCCGCGGCGCGAAGCTTGGGTGCGTCGAGAGCTTGAGCCGCGACCGCGAGGGCGGAGGGCATCTGGGCGCCCCACGCGTGCCAGTCGGAGATCGACTCGCCCCACGGCATCAGCGCACGGAACGGCCACTCGCGCGTCGACCCGGCCGCCATGGCTGCAATGCCTTCAGCGAAGCGGGTCAGCGCCCGGCGCGCGGAGGCTGAGCCGCCGGCTTCGACGTACGCCGAGAGCCCGAGCACCGCTTCGCTTGTCGCGTCCGCGCCGTTGACGATCAGCCAGGCGGGGAGACGGCGGCCGTCGACGACGTTGTACTGGCCGTAGCGGACCAGCACCTCACGCTCGAGTGCGGCGATCGCCAGCTCGAGACGGTCGCGGAGGAACCTCGCGAACGCGCGGTCAGCGGTGCGGAAGACGGCGTACCCCTCCCCCAAGGCCCAGACCGTGCGAGCCAGCCAGTACGACGCGCCGGAGTCGGACGGGTCGGGGAGCTCGACGGGGTCGGCGCTCGGGTTGAGCGTGCCGTCGGGCTGCATCCACAGGACGACGTTGCCGTTGGGCGACTGCAGGAAGGTGAGACCGCGAAGCAGGCCGCGGGCGGTCTCCAACGAAGCCTCGGAGTGGAACTGCTTCCAGTGGCGCAGGTAGACCACCGCGGCACGGGCGATGTCGTCGGCGTTGTAGGCGCCTTGGCCGTAGGTGTTCGTCGCGGCGTCGTACGTGCCGCCGCCGATGCGTTTGTACGAGCCGTCCGCCTGGCGGTCGGCGTACGTCCAGAGCACGCCGACCGGGCCGCTGCCGAAGGTGCTGTGACCGGGGGCGGCCGGAGGCGTCACCGACGCGCGGAGGAAGTCGAGGTGCGCGAGGTTCGACAGCCGGCTGGACGCCGAGGCGGGAAGGGTGACGGTTGATGCGGCGGCTACTGCGAGGGCTCCGCCGATGACGGTGCGGCGGGTCGGTTTCATGGCAGGCGGTCCAATCTGGCCACGCCGATGGCGGCGTCGGCCATGCCGTAGAAGACGTACTGGGTGCCGTTGACCTGCTCGATCGCAGTCGGGAAGACGACGTTGCCGACCGTGCCGATCTTCTCCTCGTCGGTCTCGGGGACCAGGAGGGGTTCGGTGGTACGAGCGATGACGCGGGTGACGTCCTCCGCGTCGAGGATGAGCGCGCCGGCGGCGTAGCAGACCTTCTGAGTCGTCGGGTCGAAACCCTCCGGCTGCTCGCCGGTGACGCCATGGTGGATCACGAGCCAGCCTTCGGGGATGCGCAGCGGCGCCGGTCCGGCCCCGATCTTCAGCTCCTCGAAGGGGTACTCCGACATCGCGACCAGTCGGTGATTGCGCAGATGAACGAGGTTCCGCACGTCGGCCTCGACGGCTGACACGGGTACGAACGAGACCCAGATTCCTGGCCGGTCGTCGGTCACACCGGCCGGCAGGTGAACGCCTTCGCCTTCGCGGAACCAGCCGAGGTCCCACATCGGCCGGTGCAGCATCGCGTACGACGGTTCGCCGTCCGGGCCGGGCACGGGCTCGGGGAAGAAGACCGTGTCCTTGTTCGGGAACAGGTTGAGGTCGGTGTCGAGGTCGGGCTGGTACTCGAAGTGGAGCGGACCGAGCCGACGCCACTCCCGCAGATCCTCCGACACCGCGAGCGCAGGTTTCGGGCCGAGCGGGCCGTAGGCGACGTACGTCATCACATGGAGGCCGAGGGACGGGACGAAGGTGACGCGGGGGTCCTCGACGCCGGCGTTGTTCTTGCCTCGCTCCCAGCCTTCGTCCGGTGCGAGGACCACGCCCTCGCGCTCGACACCTACCGGCACTCCGTCTTCCAGCTCGACGCGGGCCAGCCCGACGCGAGAGATGTTGCCGTTAGCAACCAGCCGCGGGAGCAGGTAGAGCGTGCCGTCCGGGGTGTGCCCGGTCGCCGGGTTCAGCACGCCCTCGGCCTCGAGCTCGTTGCCCGGCTCGGCGGTCATCAGTACGCCGACCCGAGTCAGCGTGTAGGGAACGTTCACGAGAAACCCTTCAAGAAATAAGCACTGTGGGAGTTAGCCCTTGACGCCGGACGACAGGTTCGTCGAGATGAACCGGCGCTGGAAGATGATGAACAAGGTGACCGCCGGTGCGGCCAGCACACAGGCTCCGGCCAGCACCGCACCGAACGGGTTGGCCGCCCGCGCCGACACGGTGGTCAGGTAGTTGGACAGCGAAACCGCGAGTGGTTGGAGGTCTTGTTGCTTGGTGATGAGGAACGGCCACAAGAACTCGTTCCACGGTCCGATGAACGTGAGCAGTACGCCGGTCAGCAGCGCCGGCCGCACGAGCGGCACGGCGATGCGCCACAGGATGCTCAGCTCCGAGGCCCCGTCGATGCGGGCGGCGTCGAACAACTCGGCCGGCAACTGCAGGAAGTACTGGCGGAACACGAACACCGCGGTGGAGTTGATCAGGAACGGCAGGATCATCCCGGAGTAGGAGTCCGCGAGCCCGTAGCTGCGCACGATCAGCACATACAACGGGATCGTCAGTAACTGGAAGGGCACGACCTGGATGAGCAGCATCAGGTTGAACACCAGCCCGCGGCCGCGGAACTGCAACCGCGCCAACGCATAGCCCGCGAGCACGCCGAAGACCAGGGTTCCGAGGATCACGCCGCCGGTGAAGATGCCGGAGTTGATCAGAGACCGGCCGAGGTGGATCGACTTGTTGATCTCGGTGTAGTTGTGCAGCGTCAGGTTGCCGGGTTTCGGGAACGCGCCGCTGACCGACGGGTCCGGCTCGGCCTGCAACGAGCCGATCAGCATGTAGTAGAAGGGAAACAGGAACACGAAAGCGCCGAGCAGCAGCGCGACGAACTTGACCTTCATCAGTCCTCCTCCCTCCCCACGAAGCGCCGCTCGATCAGCGCGAGCAGCAGTACGCCGATGACCAACAGCACGCCGATCGCCGACCCGACATCGGGATGGCCCTGCTCGATCCCGCGCTGGTACATGATCAGCACCGGCGAGGCCGATGCACCGTCGGGTCCGCCGCCCCCGGTCAACAGATACGGCTCGGTGAACAGGTTCGCCCCAGTCACGGTCGCCACCAGGACGACCAAGGTGGTCGCCGGCCGGACGCCAGGCACCGTCACGTTGAGAAACGACTTCCACCGCCCGGCGCCATCCATCTCCGCGGCCTCGTACAGGTCCTTGGACACGTTCTGCAGCGCGGCCAGGTAGAGCAGGATGAAGAAGCCGAGCTGCTTCCAGGTGACGTAGATGGCCACGGTCGGCATCGCGAGCTTGGAGTTCACCAGCCACGACGGGTCGGGCGCGAGCGGCCCGAGGATGGAGTTGACCAGACCGTTGGAGTTGAACAAGAACAGCCACACGCCGACGACCGCGACGCTCGCGGTCACGTAGGGGACGTAGTAGGAGACGCGGAAGAACGTGCGCCAGCGGATCGCCGCGTTCAGCGCGTTGGCCAGTCCCAGCGACAGTACGACGGTGAGCGGGACGTTGATCACCAAGAAGATCACGACGTTGACGAACGCCCGCTGAACCGCGGGATCCGACAACACCGTCACGTAGTTCTCGAACCCAACGAACGGACGATCCACAACCGCGCCCGGTGCAGCGAAGAAGTAGTCATGGAACGACATGTAGACGGCGAACCCGAGCGGATAGGCGAACACCGCGGCCAGGAACACGACGTACGGCGTGACGAACGCAGTCCCGACCGGATGCTCACCCATCACGCGGGTGAGCGGTCCGCGCCTCATGACTGTTTGACGAGCTGATCGACCTTCTGCGCGGCCTCGTCGAGGGCCTGGCCGACGTCTTGCTGGCCGAAGATGACCGACTTGGAGTAGGCGTCGCGGAAGGTCTGCCAGATCGTGATCGAGTTCGGCACGTTCGGTACCTCGACCGTGCGCGAGGCCTGGTCGGCGAACACCTTGTAGTCAGGGTTCTTCGCGAAATAGTCCGCGTACGTCGTCGCCACGTCCTTGCGCAACGGCATCTGCCCGGTCGCGGTCAGGAACTTGCCGTCCTGATCCTTGCTGGTCGCGAACTTCAACACGTCCCACGCCGTGCCACGGTTCTTGCACGCCGAATACATCGCGACGTTCTTCGCGTCGGAGAACGTGTGGATCTCGCCAGCCGGCTTGCCGCTCGAGGTCGGGACCGGGACCACACCCCAGTCGACCTTGCCCTTGTAGGTCGCGATCGCCCACGGGCCGACCACGGCCATCGCCGACGTGCCGTCGACGAATGCGTCACCGGTGTACTTCTCCGGCGAGGCCAACTTGTCCTGATACATCGTCCGCCAGAACTGGGCGACCTTCTTGCCGTCGTCGGAGGCGAAGGTGGACTTGCCGTCCTCGACCAGTTGCTTGCCGCCGGTCTCGGCGGCGTACAGCGGGTAGAAGTCGAACCAGGACTGATAGAACTCGTTGCTCGGTGCCGGGTAGATCGCGACCTTGGCCGCCTTGGCGGCGACGACCTTGCGGGAGGTGGCCAGGAAGTCGTCGTAGGTGCTCAGGGCTGGGGTGGTGATGCCGGCCTTGGCGAAGGCCTTTTTGTTGTAGAAGATCATCACCGGGTTCGACTTCCACGGCAGCTGGTAGTACTTACCGTCGGTGGACTTGTACTGCTGGGCCACATCGCCGGAGCGGTCCTCGATATAGGACTTGCCGTCGGGGAAGGAGTCGAGCGGGACGAGGCCGCCCTGTTTCTGGAACTGCGACACCGACGCCGGCGAGGTGTTGAAGATCAGACACGGCGCGTTCCCCGCGGTGATCGCGGCGCCGATGACCTCCTCGGAGCTCTTACCGGTCGGGATCTCCTGCGCGGTGATCTTCTGATCCGCATGCTCGGCGTTCCAGGCCGCGACCATCTGCTTGCCCCAGGCCACTTCCTCGGCGTTGTTCGAGTACCAGATCGTGATCGGGCCACGGGCCTTGGCCGCGGCGTCGGCGTCACCAGAGCCGCCGCCACTGTCGCCACAGGCGACGAGCGAGCCGGCCAGGACAACGGCCAGCAGTCCAGCTTGCAACTTCATGTTTCCTCCAGGGGACTACACGGGGACTACACCGGGGGACTACACCGCGGGGGATGCGGTAGAGCCGCGGACGACGAGCTGCGCGGGTGGGAGCTCGGTGTCGGGTACGTCGGCCGCACCGTCGACGAGCTGGTTGAGCGTCAGGGCCGCCGCCTCGCCGAAGGCGAACGGGTCGGCGCGGACGGTGGTCAGGCCGGGATGGACGTACTCGGCGAGCTCACTGTCGTCGAAGCCGGCGATGCTCAGGTCGTCCGGAACGGTCAGACCGGACGCCTGGGCCGCGCCGAGACCGGCGATCGCCATCCGGTCGTTGGCATAGAAGATCGCGGTCGGCGGCTTCGGCAGCGCGAGCAGCCGGCGCGTGGCCTCGATCCCACCCGCGGCAGTGAAGTCACCGGTCTCGGTCAACGGCTCGAGGCCGGCCGCGGCCAGGGTCTCGACAAAGGCGGTGGTGCGCGCGGTCGCATGCACGAAGGCGGGCGGACCGGCGACCTGGGCGATCCGGGTGTGACCGAGCTCGATCAGGTGCTCGACGACTGCCCGCGTCCCGGGCCGGTCGTCCAGGGTGACCGCTGGGAACGGCGACTCGCCGTCCGGCCGGTTCAGCGTGACCGCGGGCAGACCGAGCTCGACGAGCAGATCGATCCGCGGATCGTCGTGCCGGAGGTCGGACAGGAACACCCCGTCGACCCGCCCGTCCCGCGCGAGCCGCCGGTACCCGTCCTGCTCGGTCTCACCGGCCATGACGACCTGCAGAACCAGCGCCTGACCACGCGTGGACAGAACGCTCTCGACCCCGGCGATGAACGCCGGGAAGAACGGGTCCGACGACAGCACGGCCGGGTCCCGGGTGATGACCAGGCCGAGCGCGAACGCCTTCGAGACCGACAGCGAACGGGCCCGGTTGCTCGGCCGCCAGCCGAGCTCGTCGGCGGCCGCGAGAATCTTGTCGACGGTCGCCTGCGCGAGTCCGGGCCGCCCGTTGAGCGCGAACGACACCGATCCTTTGGACACACCGGCCCGCCGGGCCACATCCGCGATCGTCGGGCGCTTACTCACTGGATCCTCCGTTTAAACCGGTTTAAACAGAACTTAAACCGGTTTAAATCCATCCGTCAAGGGCCGGGCGCGCCCGGAGAAGGGGACACCTGACCGGGCTCCTCGCTCGTCCTCGGCATGCGCAGTGCCGCGCTATCAGCGGGAATTCGCGCACTAGTTTGCAAGTTTGCCCTTGACCACACCGTCGTCCCGTCGCTTAACTTGTTCGGCAGTGACGCACCCAGCCGGTAGCAGGCCGAGGCCTGAAGTCCGGTTTTCCGGCGCCAGGGTTCAGGTGAGGCCCGAGGCGGGGTCGCGTCCCCGGGACCGATGGAGCAAATCGTGTCCAGACTCTCTCGCCGCCTCCTCGCCGGAGTCGCGGCCATGTTGACGCCGGCCCTGGCAGTCACAGGAACCGTCCTCGCCCGCACCTCCGCCGACGCGGCCGTCACCCTGCCGCCGACGCACGCCAAGTTCGACTACCAGATCGGCGGGGCCTATACGCCGCCCGCCGGCGTCCAGGTGGTCACCCGCGACCGGACCGCCGCACCGGCCGCCGGGCTCTACAACATCTGCTACGTCAACGCCTTCCAGGTCCAGCCCGGCGAACAAGGGCAGTGGGACTCCGACCTGCTGCTCCGCGACGCCAAGGGCAGGCTCGTCATCGACCAGGACTGGGGCGAACCGCTGCTCGACGTCCGTACGGCGGACAAACGGAACCGGATCGCCGCCAAGGTCAACGGCTGGATCGACGGCTGCGCGGCCAAGGGGTACAAGGCGATCGAGCCGGACAACTACGACAGCTACACACGCTCGAAGAAGCTGCTCACCGCTGCCAACGCGAAGGCCTACCTGACGCTGCTCGCCACGCACGCGCACGCCAAGAACCTGGCCATCGCGCAGAAGAACACGGTCGAGCTGGCCGGGTTCCGGCAGGCGGTCGGCCTGGACTTCGCGGTCGCCGAGGAGTGCGGCCAGTACGACGAGTGCGGCGACTACGTCGATGCCTTCGGCAACAACGTGATCGTGATCGAGTACACCGACAGCGGCCGGTCCACGGCCTGCTCGCAGTACGGCGGGACGTTGACGATCGTGCAGCGCGACGTGGACGTCTCGACTCCGGGTGAGCCCGGATACGTCCGCAAGACCTGCTGAATTCCCTCCTCCATCGCTCTGGAGATCCTCATGCATGCTCGAACTCTGTCCCGCCGCGACATCCTCCGGGCCGCGGCCGCCGCAACCGTCGCGGGATCTCTGGCCGCGTGCGGCAAGAACGACGACGAAGGCGCCGATGCCAACGGTGTCGTCACGCTCGACCTCTGGCACGGCCAGGTCGACACCGGTAAGGCCGCGATCGATTCCTTGATCACCGCGTTCAACAGCAGTCATCCGAAGATCAAGGTGGTCGGCGGCGGTGGCGGGGTCACCGCGGACAGCATGCTGCAGAAGGTCACCGCCGGTCTGGCGGCGGGGTCCTACCCGGACATCGCGTACATCTTCGGGTCGGACCTCGCCAGCCTGACCAAGAGCCCGAAGGTCGCCGACCTGACCGGCGCCCTGAAGATCGACGACTACTGGCCGGCCGCGAAGGACGCGGTCAGCGTGAAGGGCAAGGTCCGGGCCGCGCCGGCCCTGCTCGACTCGCTCTGTGTGGTCTACAACAAGAAGCTGTTCGCCGCGGCCGGCTTACCGGCGCCGAAGGACGGCTGGACCTGGGACGACTTCGTCGCCACCTCGAAGCAACTGACGAACCCGGCGAAGGGCATCTTCGGCACCGGCTGGCCGGGCGTCGGCGACGAGGACACCGTCTGGCGGATCTGGCCGATGATCTGGGACCTCGGCGGCGACGTCGTCAGCGGCGACGGGAAGAAGGTCGGCTTCGACTCGGTCGGCGCTCAAGCCCTGCAGACGCTGGACCGGTTGCGCACCGACAAGTCGCTGTACGTCGACCCGAAGCCCGGCAGCGAGCAGCTGTACCAGGTGTTCCTCGGCGGGCGGATGGGAATGGTTGCCACCGGCCCCTGGCAGCTCCCGGAGCTGAAGGACAACGGTCTCGACTACGGCGTCGTACCGCTGCCGTCGTACTCCGGGAAGCCGTTGACGATCTCCGGGCCGGACACCTGGACCGTCTTCGACAACGGTAAGGCGAAGGTGAAGGCAGCCACCGAGTTCGTCGCCTGGCTGGCCGAGCCGGCGCAGGACATCCAGTGGGACATGAAGGGTGGCAGCCTGCCGATCACCAAGGCCACCGCCGACCTGCCGCAGTGGAAGAAGCATTCCGCCGAGACGAACGGGCTGGACGTGTTCGTCAAGGCGCTCGACACCGCGAAGGTGCGGCCCACGATCACGACGTACCCGCAGATCTCGCAGCACGTGGGCGAGGCGATTGCCGCCGTACTGCTGGGGAAGCAGAGCCCCGCGGATGCGTTGAAGCAGGCCGTTGATCAGTGCAACCAGGTGCTGGCGGTGCCGAGCTGATGGCCAGCGTGGTCGGCACCTTCACCGTCGACCCGCGGAGCCGGGCGGCCGCGAAACGCCGAGCCCGGACCGAGGGTGCGACCGGGTGGGCGTTCGTCAGTCCATCGGTGGTGATCATTCTCGGGCTCAGCGTCGTACCGGTGTTGTGGTCGTTGCTGTTGTCGTTCCAGGTCAACGATCTGGTGTCGCCCAGCGAATGGGTCGGGTTGGCGAACTACAAGGCGTTGCTCAAGGATCCGACATTCGGGTCGGCTGTCTCGCACACGCTGATCTACACCGTTCTGTATGTGCCGCTCAGTGTGATTGCGGGGTTGGCGATCGCGATCGCGCTGGACCGGAAGATCGCGTTCATCGGGCTCTATCGGACGTTGGTGTTCGTGCCGTTCGTGGTGTCGGCGGCGGCGCAGGGCGTGCTGTTCTCGTTCGTGCTCGACCCGGAGTTCGGCGTCGCGAACTCGCTGCTGCACAAGCTCGGGTTGCCGGCACAGGGGTTCTTCAGCGATCCGGGCCAGGCGCTCTATCTGCTGGTCGCGATCTCGTTGTGGAGCGGGACCGGGTTCTGCGTGATCGTCTATCTGGCCGGCCTGCAAGGAGTTTCGAGCGAGCTGGTCGAGGCTGCGCGGATCGACGGCGCCGGGCGGTGGGGTGTACTGCGGCACGTCACCCTGCCCGCCTTGACGCCGGTGACGATCTTCCTCGTGCTGTTCCAGACGATCAACGCGTTGCAGGTGTTCGATCTGGTGTTCGTCACCACGAAGGGCGGGCCGCTCGGGTCGACGACGGTGATCGTGTACTTCATCTGGGAGAGGGCGTTCAAGACGTTCACGGCCGGCTACAGCGCGGCAGCGGCGTACACCTTGGCGGTTGCGTTGCTGGTGGTCGGTGTGGTCCTGCAGGTCTACCGCCGAAGGGTGGCCTCTCGATGAAGCGTCTGCCCTTCAGTGCTTGGCATTTCGTCCTTGCGCCGCTGGCCTTGCTGTTTGCCTTGCCGTTGGTCTGGTTGCTGGTGAGCTCGGTGATGAGCAACGCCGAGATCAACCGGTTCCCACCGGCGCTGTGGCCGCACGGGATCAATCTCGGCGGATACCGGTACGTGCTCGGGAACGCGTTGTTCCCGCGATGGTTCCTGAATTCGTTCATCGTCTCGGCGGTTGCGGTGACGGCGAACCTGGTGCTCGGCTCGCTCGGCGGGTACGCGTTCGCACGGATCCGGTTCGCCGGGTCGAAGGTCGTGCTCGGGCTGATGCTGGCCACGATGGTGATCCCGTTCCAGCTGACGATGATCCCGACGTTCCTGGTGATGAAGGAGCTCGGGCTGATCGACACGCTCGGCGCGCTGATCGTGCCGTCGCTGGTCACGCCGCTGTCGGTGTTCCTGTTCCGGCAGTTCTTCGTCTCGCTCCCCCGCGAGCTCGAGGAGGCGGCCTGGATCGACGGGTGCGGGCGGCTGCGGATCCTGATCTCGATCGTGCTGCCGTTGGCGCGGCCGGCGCTGAGCACCGTCGCCGTCCTGACGTTCCTCGCGACCTGGAACGACCTGACCTGGCCGCTGATCGCGATCAACAGCGACTCGACATACACGCTGCAGCTCGGCTTGACCACCTTCCAGGGCCAGCATCACACCCAGTGGGCGGCCGTAATGGCCGGCAACGTCATCACCGTGCTGCCTGTGCTGCTCGGCTTCCTCCTGGCCCAGAAGGCGTTCATCCGCTCTCTGGCCTCTACCGGACTCAAAGGCTGATCCATGACTTTCGATCTTCTCGTGATCGGTGACGCGAACCCTGACGTTGTGGTCGGGCCGGTCGCGCAACCGATCCTCTTCGGCCAGAAGGAACGGCTGGTTCCTTCCGGCTCGCTCGTGCTCGGCGGCTCGGCTTCGATCATGGCGTGCGGCGCGGCGCGGCTCGGACTGCGCGTCGCCTTCGCGGGCCGGGTCGGTGACGACGCGGCCGGCGAGTTCGTCCGTACGGCGCTTGCCGAGCGCGGGGTCGACGTGTCCGCGCTGGTGACCGACCCATCACTCCCGACCCCGCTCACCACCATCCTCACGTCGGGCGACGATCGCGCGATCCTCACCTCCACCGGCTGCCTGCCGGCGGTCACGGCGGACGACATACCAAACAGTATGGTCCGCTCGGCGCGGCACGTGCATGCGGGCTCGTTCTATCTGCTGCCCGAGTTGGCAGTCGGGCTGGCGAGGATCTTCAAGGAGGCCAAAGCCGCCAAGGCGACCACCTCGCTCGACCCGAACGACGACCCGGCGGGCAAGTGGGACCGGATGGTTCTTGATCCGATCCTGCGCGTCACCGACTACTTCCTCCCCAACGCCGCCGAAGCCCTCGCCCTGACCGGCCATCACTCGGTAGTGGACGCCGCCGGCATCCTGGCCCGTCGTGGTCCGCTCGTCGTGGTGAAGAACGGCGCGGAAGGCGCTCTTGCCCACAACGGCTCCAAGGTCATCACCGCACCGGCGGTGAAAGTGGAGGCTGTTGACACCGTCGGCGCAGGTGACAGCTTCGACGCCGGCTGGGTGGCCGCCGTACTCAACGGCATGAAACCCGACCGCGCCCTGGCGATCGCTGCCGCCTGCGGTTCGCTCTCCACCCGCGCCGCCGGCGGAACCGCCGCTCAACCGACTTGGGAAGAAGCCACAGCATGACGAGGATCGCTTTCATCGGCGCGGGCAGCGTCGTGTTCACCCAGGGCCTGCTGGCCGACCTGTTCGACCTCGACCTGGGTCCGTTGCACATCGCGCTGCACGACATCGACCCCGAGCGGCTCGACACGGCGGCAGCGGCCGCGTCGTACCTCGCTCAGGGCCGGCCGGTGCAGATCACCGCGCACCTCGAACGCCGGGCAGCCCTGGAGAACGCGGACTTCGTGATCAACATCGTCCAGGTCGGGATGAACGAGGCGACGAAGATCGACTTCGAGATCCCCGCGCGGTACGGGATCCGGCAGACGATCGGGGACACGCTCGGCGTCGGCGGCGTGTTCCGCGCGCTCCGGACCTTCCCGGTACTGCGTGGGCTCGCGGCCGACATCGCCGACGTCTGCCCGGACGCGTGGCTGCTGAACTACACCAACCCGATGGTGATGAACGTCTGGTACCTGAAGGCCCTCGGCGTGCGGAACGTCGTCGGCCTCTGCCACTCGGTGTACTGGACGATGCACGGCCTGTCCGAGCTGGTCGGCGTGCCGTACGAGGACGTCACCTACCTGGCCGCGGGCGTGAACCACCAGTCCTGGGTACTGCGGTTCGAACGCGGCGCCGAGAACCTGTACGACCGGTTGGACGAGGCGATCGCCGCGGACCCGGAGCTCCTGCGGCGGGTGCGCGTGGACATGTACCGGCGGCTCGGGTTCTATCCGACGGAGACGAGCGAACATTCCTCGGAGTACGTCCCGTGGTATCTCGGCCATGCCTCGGAAGTCGATCGCCTGCGGTTGCCGATCGGTGCCTACCTGGAGATCGTCGCGGAGAACCTCGCGTCCTACGAGCAGACCCGCAGCGCCCTGAAGGCCGGCGAGCCGCTGACTGTCGACCCGACGATGGAGTACGCCCCGCAAATCATCCACAGCATCGTGACCGGCACCCCCCGCACCGTCTACGCCAACGTCCCCAACACCGGCCTGATCACCAACCTGCAGTCCAACGCCGTCGTCGAGGTCCCCAGCCTGGTTGACGCTACGGGCGTCCGACCCACCGCAGTCGGCGACCTCCCGCCCCAGTGCGCCGCCCTCAACCGCTCGTACCTCAACGTCGCCGAGCTGACCGTCCAGGCCGCCATCGACCAGGATCCCCGCGCGATCCGCCAGGCCGTCATGGTCGACCCGGCGACGGCCGGCACGCTACCGGCCGAACAGATCTGGGCCCTGTGCAACGATCTGGTCGTTGCTCACAACAACTACTTGGACCCGTCGTTGAGGGCGGCCCTCAAGTAGTCGCGGTACGTCGCGAACTCCTCGATCACCTCGGCGGCCGTCGGCTGACCCGTCAATGCCCCGACACCCTGGCCCGCGTAGATGGATGCGCGGGCCGGGTCGGCGGTCTTCGACCCGTCCACGTACTCGGCATGACCGGCGTCGTCCGACTTCAGCTCGTCCTCGCGGCCTTCCCAGTTGTCGAAGTACGCGTTCCGCAGTGCCCGGCCGCCGAACTCGTCCGGCCACCCGGCCCGTGATGCCGCGTCGAAGACCGTGCCGTAGACAGTGGCCGTCTCGTCGGCCGCGATGATCGCCTGACGCGCCGATTCCTTGGTCTGGGCCTCGACGCAGGTGATGAACGCGGTCCCGATCCAGCCGCCGGCAGCACCGGCCGCCATCACAGCCGCCAGACCGCGTGCTCCGGAGATCCCGCCGCCCGCGAGCACCGGCAGGTCGGTCAGGTCGAGGATTGCCTGCAGCAACGGCAGCGTCGCCACCGCGTTCCGCCCGTGCCCGCCGGCCTCGGCACCGCGGGCCACGATCACATCAACGCCCGCGTCGATCGCCGCGCGCGCATCCGCGACCGTGCCGGCCTGGGTCGCGACGACGATCCCGGCAGCCTGCAGCGTCCCGACGTACGGCGTGTAGTCGCCGAAGCTGAGCGAGACCAGCGCGGGCTTCAATTCCAGCACTGCCTCGAGATGCTCCGGGCGGTCCTGCACCGACCACGCCATCAGCCCGACCCCGTACGGCTTCCCGCTCTCCGCTGCGATGGCGCCCTCGGTCCGGATCCAGTCAGCCGTCACGGCAGAGCCGGCGCCGAGCATCCCCAGCCCACCCGCCGCCGAGATCGCCGCGGTCAGCCGGCCGCCACTCACATTCGCCATCGGCGCACCGATCACCGGCACGGACAGTCCGAACGTCTCCGTCAGCCACATGTGCTCATCATCACCCATCACAACCTCGGCATCCCCCTGCGCATCGAGAGAGTGACGAAAGGAACGCTGACGTGCGGTTGATGCGGAGTTGGTGCGCGCTCGCTGGAGTGCTGGCTGTGCTCGCGATCGTGGTAGCCCACACCTCGCTGGTGCCGGCCACGGCGCGACAGACCCCGCCTACGGCACCACCAACGTGGAGTACTGCGTGGATGACCGCGCTACAGCAACCCAACGCGAACCAGAACTGGTCCAAGCAGGGTTTCGCCAACCAGTCGGTGCGCCAGGTGATCCGGCTGAGCTCGGGCGGGTCCGACGTACGGATCAGGATCAGTAATCAGTACGGCGTACAGCCGCTCACCCTCGCAGGTGCGACCGTGGCCAAGGCAGCAAAGGGCGCGGCGGTCGTGTCTGGCTCGGTGCGCCCGGTGCAGTTCGGAGGCACAGAGTCGGTCAGCATCCCGGCCGGCGGCAAAGTCGTCGGCGACGCGGTGACGCTGCCCGGCCTGACCAGCGGAACTCAGCTGGCAATCACTCTGTACTTCGCCCAGGCGACCGGCCCGGCCACCTTTCACGAGTTCGGTAGGACGGGAGCGTCGTACCGGGCAGCGGGCGACAAGCTCACGGAGACCAGTGGTACGGCGTACCGGGAGACAAGCGGCGGCTGGTATTTCCTGGCCGGCGTCGACGTCACCCCAACGGGCAGCGGTTCGGTGGTCGCGTTCGGGGACTCGATCACGAACGGCTACACCAGCGCACCAGGGACGAGGTACCCGGACCTGCTGGCCGCGCGCCTTGCCGCCGCGGGCCGTCCGATGCCGGTCCTCAACGCCGGACTCGGCGGCAACCGGCTGCTGACCGATTCCGCCTGCTACGGCGAGAAGGGTCTGGCCCGGTTCCACCGCGACGTACTCGACCAGCCCGGTACGACGACCGCGATCGTCCTGATCGGCATCAACGACCTCGGGTACCCCGAAATCGCGCCGACGTCCTGTACGAGGCCGAACCCGGCGATCACTCCCGCGCAGCTGATCGCCGGCTACCGCACGCTGATCGACGATGCGCACTCCCGCGGCATCCGCGTCGTCGGAGTGACCCTGACTCCCTTCCGCGGCGCCTCGGTCTACACCGCCCACAGCGCGCAACTCCGGACGGCGGTCAACGCCTGGATCACCACGAGCGGCGAGTTCGACGCCGTCGCCGACTTCGTGAGCGCTCTCGCCGACCCGGCCGATCCGACCCGGCTGGCGCCGGAGTACGACAGCGGCGACCACCTGCACCCCAACGCGGTCGGCTACCGGGCGATGGCGGACGCCGTCGACCTCAAGTCTCTCTGAGCACAGCGAAAGGGCCGGTCCGCCTGGACCGGCCCTTTCGCTACGTGCTGCTCAGAACTTGTAGACGTCCGACTGCGGGTCGCCGTGGCAGCGCTTGTACTTCTTGCCGGAGCCGCACGGGCAGGCCGCGTTGCGCGGAGTCCCGGCGTACTCGAGCTTGCCGTCCTCGACCGCGTCCTCGTGCCGCGCGACCTCGTCGTCACCGTCGATGGTCGGCGCGGAGTACGACAGCCGCTGCGGGCGGCTCTCGGTGCTCAGGCCCTTGGCGCGCAGGCGCGGCGTGTCCCGCGGCCGCGGCGTGTCCTGAGGCCGCTCCTCGTCGCCGCCCTCGGTCCGGCCGGGGAACTCCGCCACCGGCGCACCCGGGGTGAGGATGTCCTCGATCCGGCGGCCGGCCAGGTTGTCCTCGTCGGCCAGCGCCGCCTCGGAGGCCAGCTCCATCTCGGCCCGCATCGCCTCGATGTCGACCTCGACGTTGAAGATGAAGCCGACCGACTCCTCCTTGATCGATTCCATCATCGACGCGAACATGTCGTAGCCCTCGCGCTGGTACTCGACCAGCGGGTCGCGCTGCGCCATCGCGCGCAGACCGATGCCCTCGCGCAGGTAGTCCATCTCGTACAGGTGCTCGCGCCACTTGCGGTCCAGCACGCTCAGCACGACGCGCCGCTCCAGCTCGCGCATCGCCTCCTCGCCGAGCAGCTCCTCGCGCCGTTCGTACGCCGCGGTCGCGTCCTCGATGAACCGCTCGATCAGGAAGTCCTGGGTCAGACCGGCCTTCTCGCCGCCGGCCTCCTCGATCAGGTCCTCCTCGGTCAGCTCGGTCTGGTACAGCGTCCGCATCGCGGTGAACAGCGCGTCCAGGTCCCAGTCCTCGGCGAACCCGTCCGCGGTCGCGCCCTGCACGTACCCGGTGACGGTCTCCTCGAGCATGTCCTGCACCTGGTCGCGCATGTCGGCGCCCTCGAGCACGCGGCGACGCTCGTCGTACACGACGTGGCGCTGCCGGTTCATCACGTCGTCGTACTTGAGGATGTTCTTCCGCGTCTCGAAGTTCTGCGCCTCGACCTGGGCCTGCGCGGAGGCGATCGCCTTGGTGACGACCTTATTCTCCAGCGGCTGGGTGTCGTCGTTGTTGCGCGACATCGCCCAGTCGACCATCTCGCGCTTGAACAGCCGCATCAGGTCGTCCTCCAGCGACAGGTAGAACCGGGACTTGCCCGGGTCACCCTGCCGGCCGGCGCGACCGCGCAGCTGGTTGTCGATCCGGCGGGACTCGTGCCGCTCGGTGCCGAGGACGTAGAGGCCGCCGAGCTCGCGGACCTCTTCCTGCTCCTCCTTCACCTGCTTCTCGAACTGCTCGAGGAGGTTCGGGTACTCCGCCTCGTACTCCTCGGCGTCCTCCGCCGGGTCCAGGCCGCGGGCCCGCAGCTCCTTGTCGGCGAGGAACTCCGGGTTGCCGCCGAGGATGATGTCGGTACCACGACCGGCCATGTTGGTGGCCACCGTGACCGCGCCCTTGCGGCCGGCCTCGGCGACGATCGCGGCCTCACGGGCGTGTTGCTTCGCGTTCAGCACCTCGTGCGGGATGTTCTCCTTCAGCAGCTGCCGGGACAGCCGCTCGGACTTCTCGACCGACGTGGTGCCGACCAGGATCGGCTGACCGGTCGCGTGCACCTCGACGATGTCCTTGACCACCGCGTCGAACTTGGCGTCCTCGGTGCGGTAGATCAGGTCCCGCTCCTCGACCCGGATCATCGGCTTGTTGGTCGGGATCGGGACCACGCCGAGCTTGTAGACCTTGGAGAACTCGTTCGCCTCGGTCATCGCCGTACCGGTCATGCCGGCCAGCTTGGTGTAGAGGCGGAAGTAGTTCTGCAGCGTGATCGTCGCGAGGGTCTGGTACTCCTCCTTGATCTCGACGCCTTCCTTGGCCTCGATCGCCTGGTGGAGACCCTCGTTGTAGCGCCGGCCGTGCAGCGTGCGGCCGGTGTGCTCGTCGACGATCAGGACCTCTTCCTGCCCCGGGCTGCCGACGACCACGTAGTCCTTGTCCCGGTGGAACAGGTCCTTGGCCTTCAGCGCGTTGTTCAGGTAGCTGATCAGCGGGGTGTTGGCCGACTCGTACAGGTTGTCGATGCCGAGCCGGTCCTCGACCTTCTCGATCCCGCGCTCGAGGATCGCCACCGTGCGCTTCTTCTCGTCGACGTCGTAGTCGGCGACCCGGCGCTTGGTCTCGTCGATCTCGAGGTCGGTGACGCGGGGGTTCTTCCGCTTCAGCTCCGCCTCGTCGGCCAGCGTCCAGGCTTTCAGCACGTTCGCGATCCGGGCCATCTCGACGTACCAGCGCTGGGAGTCCTCGGCCGGGCCGGAGATGATCAGCGGGGTCCGGGCCTCGTCGACCAGGATCGAGTCCACCTCGTCCACGATCGCGTAGTTGTGCTCGCGCTGGACGCAGTCCTCGATGCTCTGCGCCATGTTGTCGCGCAGGTAGTCGAAGCCGAACTCGTTGTTGGTGCCGTAGGTGATGTCCTTGCCGTAGGCGATCCGGCGCTCGGCCGGGGACATCTCCGGCAGGATCACGCCGTAGTCGAGGCCGAGGAAGTGGTACACCCGGCCCATCCACTCCGCCTGGTACTTGGCCAGGTAGTCGTTCACCGTGACCACGTGCACGCCCTTGCCGGACAGCGCGTTCAGGTACGTCGGGAGGGTGCCGACCAGGGTCTTGCCCTCACCGGTCTTCATCTCGGCGATGTTGCCCAGGTGCAGGGCCGCGCCACCCATGATCTGCACGTCGTACGGGCGCTGGTGCAGGGTCCGCTTCGCGGCCTCCCGGACCACCGCGAAGGCCTCCGGAAGCAGCGCGTCGAGGGACTCCCCGTTCTCGTGACGTTGCTTGAAGTCGGCGGTCTGGCCGCGCAGCTCCTCGTCGGACATGGCGACGAAGTCGTCCTCGATGGAGTTGACCATCTTCGCGATGCCCTGGAGCTGGCGGAGGATCTTGCCCTCGCCGATCCGCAGGACCTTGTCGACAACCTTCATGGTGGGGAGTTCTCTCCTTGCTGCTGCTGCCTGGAAGCGGGCGACGCCGCACGGCACGGCCGACCCCTCTGGGTTGGCGTGCGTCCCCCATCGTACGGGGCCGGGTGTGCCAAGCCACGCCCGCAGCGTGCCCCCGCGACTGTCACCGGGTTATCCGACCCACGCTCAAGCGGGCGGGAAAGTTCCCAGCAGGCTCTCAGAATCCTCGCAGGGCGTCACTGAGCGCTGGCGACAGGTCACCGCCACCGGCCACCCTGACCTGCTCCAGCCCGAGCCAGCCGGCCAGCTGGACCAGCTCGGCGGCCAGCTCCTCGGCGGTCTCCACCGGCGCCTTCGGCTCGGCATGCGCCGACTGGACCAGCAGGACGCCGCCGGTGCGGTCGGCCTTGAGGTCCACCCGGGCGACCAGCCGATCACCCAGCAGGAAGGGCAGCACGTAGTACCCGTAGATGCGCTTCTCCGCCGGGACGTAGATCTCGATCCGGTACCGGAAGTCGAACAGCATCTCGGTCCGCGTGCGCTCGAACACCAGCGAGTCGAACGGGCTGACCAGGGCTCGCGTGTTCACCCGGCGTGGCAGCCGTGCGTCCTTGTGCAGGTACGCCGGGCGCTTCCAGCCGTCGATCCGGACCGGGACGAGCTCACCCTCCTCGACCAGCTCGGCGATCGCCTGCAGCGTCGGCTCCGGCGCGGTCCGGAAGTAGTCCCGCAGACACTGCGCGGTCGCGACCCCATGAGCCCGCGCCGCGATCGAGATCAGGCCGCGGTGTGCTTCGTCGAGCGTCGGGGTCGGCGTCTCCACGACATCGCGGGGCAGCACCCGCTCCGGTAGGTCGTACAGCCGCTCGAACTGCTGGTTGCGGCGGGCCACCGTGATGTCACCGGCGAAGAACAGGAACTCGAGCGCCCGCTTCACGTCGGACCAGTTCCAGCCCCAGTTGTCCTTGGTGCGCTCGACGTCGTCGTCGATCTCACGAGCGGTCAACGGACCGTGGTCGCGGACGTCGGCCAGCACCTGTTTCACCAGATCCGGCCGCTCCTTCGCGATCGACCGCGGGCCACCCCACGCCTCGGTCGTCGCCCGCGCCATCCGCCAGCGCATCAGCGGGTGGGTGTCGACCGGGATCAGCGACGCCTCGTGCGCCCAGTACTCCACCAGTCGCCGGGGCGACTTGCCGGCGGCCCGGTCGAGCAGGTCGCGCGGATACGGCCCCAGGCGGGAGTAGAGCGGCAGGTACTGCGTCCGGCTCAGCACGTTGACCGAGTCGATCTGGATCAGCCCGATGCGGCTCAGCACCCGGCTCAGCGCTCGCATGTCCGGAGTGCCCTTGGGCCTGGGGTCCGTGAACCCCTGAGCCGCGAGCGCCACCCGGCGCGCCTGAGCCGTCGAGAGCTGGAGCTGCGTCGTCATGAGCCGATTCTGCCGGGTAGCGCCGACAGTCCCGACTTTGAGCACGCACCAACCACTTCGGCGGCCCGAAAACGGTTGGTCGGCGCTCAAAGTCGGCTGGGGCCATAACTCCGGAGTTACCGAAAGTGGGAGGTGCGCTACGGATGGTGTTCGGGAGAGCCTGCGAGGAGGCCACCCGCCCGCGTGGCCCCTATTTCCCTGGAGTGAGGCATGACAGGAAACATGCATGTGGTCCGCGCTGCCCTGGCGGCCGGCGTACTGACCGCGGCGTCCCTTGGTGCGGTAGCCGTCGCCGGCTCCGCGTCGGCCGCGCAGTCGCCCGACGTACCCAAGACCCGGATCGTCGGCGGCACCGTGGCGCACACCGCGGACACGCCCTGGGCCGTCGCCCTGAACAACAGCGGCTCACCGTCCCCGAGCGGTCAGTGGTGCGGCTCGACGCTGGTCAAGGCCGACAAGATCGTCACCGCCGCGCACTGCGCGCAGGAGGCGGTCAGCACCTACACAGCGATCCAGGGCCGCGACGTGCTGACCCAGTCCGACGGCAAGACGTCGAAGATCGCCAGCATCTGGGTGGATCCGGAGTACGGCAAGTCGCCGGCTCACGACGTCGCCGTGATGACGCTGGCGACACCGTTCGACGGCGTCGACACGCTGCCGCTCAACACCGACAAGGCGGCCGATACGGCCGGTGCGGCCTCAGTCGTCTACGGCTGGGGCTCCACGGAGGGCACCGGACCCGAGGACACCTTCCAGACAGTCGACGTGCCAGTGCTGGGTGACGCGTACTGCGGGAAGGCGTACGCCAGCGAGGGCTACACCGCCGACGGCGAGATCTGCGCAGGCTACGAGGAGGGTGGCAAGGACTCCTGCCAGGGCGACTCCGGCGGCCCCCTGGTTCTGAACGGCCGCCTGTTCGGCGTCGTCTCCTGGGGCGTGGGCTGCGCGGACGCCGGCAACCCGGGCGTGTACGCCGAGGTCGCGACGTACGCGGCCGAGCTGCAGGCACAGATCGACAGCTGACAGCCGGTAGGACACAGCGAAGGGGCCGGGCGATTGCCCGGCCCCTTCGTCGTGCTCCTCCCGAGGTCTAGACGGCCAGGCGGATCACGCCGTAGTCGTAGCCGCGGCGACGGTAGACGACGCTGGGCTGGTTCTCGTCGGCGTCGACGAACAGGTAGAAGTCGTGCCCGACCAGTTCGAGCTCGTAGAGCGCCTGGTCCAGGGTCATCGGCTTGGCGGTGTGGGTCTTCTCCCGCATCACCAGCGGTCCATCGCCGGTGACCAGGACAGATCCGTACTTGTGTGTCGCCACTTCGTCCTCGGCGACTGGTTCCTCCACTACCGGTGCAGCGCCGTTGAGCGGCTGCTTCGCGTTCACGTGCCGCAGGCCCTCCGGGCCGCGCTCACCGCGGTGCACCCGGCGGCGGTCGGCCGCCTTGCGGACCTGGGACCGGAGCCGGTCCAGACAGACGTCGAATGCCGCCTGCTTGGTCTCGCCGCAGGCTTCTGCGCGGACCACGGGTCCCTTGGTGTACATGGTGAGCTCGACACGCATCGCCCGATCGTGCTGTCGCGGGTTCTTTTCCTGGCTGACTTCCACCTCGCAACGCAGTACCCGGTGATCGACCTTCTCGATCCGTTCGAGTTTTTCCTCGACGTACTGCCGGAAGCGGTCACTGACCTCGCAGTGATGACCCTTGACAACGACGTCCACGGAAACCTCCATCGATCGGCGACTCTCTGTTACGTCAGCGGGCCCCCATCTTTCGTGTCCTCGCTCTGTCGGTGGCGATTGGGGCGCCCGAAACGAGAACACCCGCGGTCGAGCCGGTCGGACTCCGCGGCCAGGAATCCGGCTGATCCGGTCCTGCGCCACTCCACTGCCCGACAAGCCCCTGCGGGTGTCATAGGCCAACGCTAGTCGGCTTCGGCGAAAACCGGTAGGGAAGTTCTCATGAACCAGACGGCGGCAGCCGTTGGGTCGCGGCCAGAACGGCACAGCCGAGGACCGGGATTCCCCGGGATTCCAAGGCTCGGCAGGCTTCACTGAGCGTGGAACCGGTGGTGATCACGTCGTCGACCAGCAGGACCGGTTGATCGATCAGCGTTTCAGCCCAGCGCGAACGCAGCCCGAAAGCCCCGTCCAGGTTGGCGGTACGGCGTTCCGCGGACAGCCCGGCCTGATCCTCGGGCCGTCGTACGACGCGCAGCGCGTCGGCCGGCCGGGCGTCGATTCCCTGTCTCCGCAGGGATCTGACGGCGGCCTTCGTAATCCGCCGGAGCGGATCGTGCCCGCGCTGCCGGACCGTTGCCGGTGACGACGGCACCGGGCACAACCAGGTCGCCTCTCCGTCCCCCAAGGCGGCCCGGACGACGCTAGCCAACAGCGCGCCGAGCGGCTTCGCGAGGGCGTACCGGGCGTGCTCCTTGTGGGCCAGGATCAGCGCCCGCAGCTCCCCGGCGTACGGCGCGGCGGCGGTCGGCGTACGGAGTCCGGGCGGGGGCGGGTCGGGCCATGCACGGAACGGAGTCAGGGTCGTCAGTAGCCCCCGGCAACCATCACAGAGAGTTACACCGGGCCGCTCGCAGCCCGCGCACCGGCCGCCCAGGACGAGATCCACGAACGCGTCCCGGACCGGCACCGCACCACCATCGGCGAACCGGCCGCCGACCGCAACCACGCGGCCGCCTGCCTGTGGACAATGTCAGCCGGGGTACGTCGGGGTGATCGCCGCCGGGCCGCCGCCGACGGAGTCGGGCGAGACCCAGATCAGGTCCCGGCTGAGCCAGTGGATGCGGCCGACGTCGTCCTCGATCACCGGCAGGGTGTCCTTGTTCGGGTTCGAGGCGACGTACTGCGGCCTGAAGTCCGGCGTCGAACCGGGCAGCAGCTGCAGGCTGGAGCCGTCGGTGTTGACCAGCCAGGCCTGCCGGACCGAGTTGCTGGTCTGGTTGCTGGCTCCGATGACCACGATGCCCTGCTTGTTCCAGGCCGCGTCGGTGATGTTGTTGAGCGCCAGCCGCAGCTGACGGAGCTGTGTGAGCACCAGCTGCTTGCCACTGCCGGTGGTCTGGATCGTGCCGGTCTGCACGTAATTCTGGCCGCCGGACTTCGGTTTCATCACCAAGAGAGCGCGGACACCGTCGGGCGCCATCCGCAGGTCGAGCGGGGTGTCGCCCTTGAAGTCGACCGCGACCGAGGTCAGGTGGCCGTCGTGATCGCGGACCCGCAGCCGCGGGTGCGGGGTGGTGGCCCGGTCCAGGATCCACAGGCTGTCCTGGTTGTCGAAGCTCGGCTGCAGCGTCTGCCCCTCGACCTTGATCGGGATGGCGTTGGCATCCTTGTCGGTCGTGTCCAGCGGCCCGTACAGGACCTCGTTCCCGCTCGCGGTGACGATCGCCCCGGCTTCACCGCGCAAGCTGACCGCGAAGGACTGGGCCTTGTGTGCCCACAGCGGGCTCGAATTGAGCGGTTGGGCGGCGATCTCGGTGGCCCCGTCCATGCCGACGATCCGCTGCACCTTCTGGCGCTGCAAGCCGTACAGCTTGGTCTGGGACCCGGCCGACACCTGCGGGTCGAACTGGCTGAAGTTGGCGAACGGCAGCACGTCCGGGTCGTCCGGGAGCAGCGGTGCGCCGCCGACGGTGATCTTGGCCCGGAGGTTGAGCTGGTTGAGCGTCCAGACGATCTGAGCGGCCAGCAGCCGTCGGTCCTGGTCTCGCAGCGCGCCCGCGGTGTCGTTGAGCGCCACAGTGGCCACGCCGAAATCCACCGGCACAGACACCTGCACCTCGGTACCCGGTGGGGCCAGGGTGACCACGCCGTTGCCGAGCCGGCTGGTCGGGCCCTTCAGCAGCTCCTGGATCAGCTGCGTCGCGCCCTGGCCCGGTGAGAGGTTCTGCGGCAGGTAGACCGGGTCGGGCACCAGGATCTTCAAGCTCGGGTTGAAGAAGTACAGGTCGCGGGGTGCCAGCTTCAGGTCGACCTGGTTGCTGCCGAGGTACGCACCGGGCGGGACCGAGTCGACGCGGAACTGCCCGTCGATCTTCTTCAGCTTGAAGAAGAAGTCGGCTCGGTCGGTCGCCGCCGCGGGGATCCACTCACCGCGCTCGCCGATGGTGGCGATCTTCAAGGCGGTCAGCTTGACCCCGTCACCCACGCGGGTGAGGGACTCGGGACTCTGGTCGTAGACCACGGTCTGCGCTTCGGGCTGCCACTTCGCCGCCGCCTCCGGCGTCATGTACTGCCGAGCGACGTCGAAAGCCTGCGAGTCCGACATGGCCTCCAGGAACCCGCTCACGATCGCCATCTCGCTGACGTTCGCCCGCGGCGGCTTCGCCTCGACACCGACACCGCCCAGGTCCTGTGCGCGCCCCTGCCGTTCCCCGCTGCGGATAGTGCCCTTGGTGGGTACGGCGGCGCAGCCGGCGAGCAGTGCTACGGCGGCCAGCAGGACCACGGGCAACCTGCGCCTCACCGGTCCTCACCGCCGTTCAGCTTCTGGTACGGCGCTCCGACGTCGACGAGCTCGGTCACGACGCGGGTGGCGTCGGGCGGCCGGGGCGGCAGCGGCGAACCGGTGAGCGCCGTATCGGGCCGGCGCGGCAGGGTGAGCCGGAAGTACGCACCGTCGCCCGGCGAACCCCAGGCGTCCAGCCGACCGCCGTGCAGCCGGGCGTCCTCGAGCGCGATCGACAGTCCGAGTCCGGTGCCGCCGGTGGTCCGGGCGCGGGCCGGGTCGGCCCGCCAGAACCGGCTGAACACCATCTCCGCTTCCTCGGGGCGGAACCCGACACCGTGGTCGCGGACGGCCACGGCGGCCGCGTCCTCGTCGCACGCCGTGCTGATCCGGATCGGCAGGCCTTCGCTGTGTTCGATGGCGTTGCCGATGAGGTTGCGCAGGATCCGCTCGATCCGGCGCGAGTCCACCTTGGCGCGGCACGGCTCGCGCATGTCCAGCTGGACCTCGCAGCCCTTGCGGTGCAGCAGAGTCTCGTGGTTCTCCAGCACCCGGTTGACGATGTCGCGCAGGTCGACGTCCTCCAGGTCGAGGGCGGCAGCGCCCGCGTCGAACCTGCTGATCTCCAGCAGGTCGGCGAGCAGCTCCTCGAACCGATTGAGCTCGTTCTGCAGCAGTTCGACCGAGCGACGGCTGATCGGGTCGAACTGGTCGCGGGTCTCGTGCAGTAGGTCGGCGGCCATGCGGACGGTGGTCAGCGGTGTCCGCAGCTCGTGGGAGACGTCAGAGACGAACCGCCGCTGCAGCCGGGACAGCTCCTCCAGCCGGCGGATCTGCCGCTGCAGGTTGGAGGCCATCTTGTTGAACGACACCGCCAGGCGGGCCAGGTCGTCGGTCCCCCGGACCTGCATCCGCTCCTCGAGCTTGCCTGCCGCGAGCCGCTCAGCGATCCGCCGTGCCATCCGGACCGGCGTGACGACCTGCCGGGTGACCAGCCAGGCCACAGCACCGAGCAGCACGATCAGCAGCAGACCTGCGGTCACCAGTGCACGCTGTACGACGTCGAGGGTCTCCTGCTGCGCGGTGAGCGGGAAGAGGAAGTAGATCGCGTACCGGTCGCCGGTGGAGTTGATCCGGATCTGCGAGCCGATCACCAGTCCCGGCACGCCGGGCGCGTCGCGGTAGTTGATCTCGGTGTAGGTGTCCCACAGCTTGGAGTCGTCGCTCATCACCGAGGACGCCAGCGCCTCCGGGATCGAGTCGCTGTCGACCAGACCGGTGTAGCGGATCGCGTTGGACGCCGCCTGGTCGGTCGGGACGAGGAGGACGTCGTACAGGCCAGGGCGGTTGGAGCCGAGGACCAGCTCGGACAGCTGCTGGTTGATCGTGTTGCGGTTCGCGGCGTCGATCGTGATCGACAGCTGGGCCAGCTGCGCCCGGACTTCGGCCTGGGCGCTGGTCCGACGTGACTCGAGGACGCCGTCGGTGACCTGGCTCATCATCACCCAGCCGACCAGGATCAGGACCAGCGTCGACATCAGCAGGGTGCCGGTGACGATCCGGGCCTGGATGGAGCGGCGCCAGATGTCCGGCCAGTGCTTCGGGTGCGTCCGCCAGATCGGCTTCGGCTGGGCAGACCAGTCCGCCGCGGTGACGGTCAGTTCGAGCTCCGTCCCGCGGGACTGCGGCGCCTCCTGCTCCGGAGATGCCGCCGACTGCGCCTGCTGTGGACCAGCGTGCTGCCCGGTGTGTTGTCCGGTGTGCTGCTCGGCTACCGGGTCGGTTGCCGGGTCACCAGTGGCAGCCTGCGACTCTTGGCCGCGTCCGTACTCGATCAGTCCGCACCCGCCTTGTATCCGACCCCGCGGACCGTGACCACGATCTCCGGGTGCTCAGGGTCCTTCTCGATCTTGGAGCGCAGCCGCTGGACATGCACGTTCACCAGCCGGGTGTCGGCCGCGTGGCGGTAGCCCCAGACCTGCTCCAGCAGCACCTCGCGGGTGAACACCTGCCAGGGCTTCGACGCCAGGCAGACCAGCAGGTCGAACTCCAGCGGCGTCAGCTGGATCGTCTCACCGGCCCGCTTCACCGAGTGGCCGGCCACGTCGATGGTGAGGTCGCCGATCGTCAGCGACTCCGGACCCGGCTCGTCCATCCGGCGCAGCCGGGCCCGGATCCGGGCCACCAGCTCCTTCGGCTTGAACGGCTTCACGACGTAGTCGTCGGCGCCGGACTCCAGGCCGAGCACCACGTCCACGGTGTCGCTCTTGGCGGTCAGCATCACGATCGGCACACCGGACTCGGCCCGGATCGCCCGGCAGACGTCGATCCCGTCCATCCCGGGCAGCATCAGGTCGAGCAGCAGCAGATCGGGCTTGAACTCCCGGAATGCCGGCACCGCCTTGTCACCGGTTGCGACCAGATAGGTGTCGTAGCCCTCGTTGCGCAGCACGATGCTGAGCATCTCCGACAACGCGGTGTCGTCGTCGACGATGAGGATGCGGCCCCGCATCGTCCGGTTACCGTCTGCCACGCCCTACTCCTTGCCGCTCCGTTTGCCGATCCGTTTGCCGTCCGGTCCCGACCGATCGGTGTGCGCCCGGCGGGGTGCCAGGCCGTACGCACTACGGATAGTGTCCCATTCCCCCGGTAGTGCACACGCCGGATCGCCGTGTGACCCCCGAGTTGGGCTGTGATCATCCGGGATCATGGTGCACGGCCGGGGTTCACCACAACTCACGTGCCGGGCCGTAGGACGGTTCAGAGGCTTCATCCGGGGAGGAGGGACCGCAGTGGCCGACCAGAACATGCACCTGCACGACGACGTCGCCACCGAGCCGCTGCGGCCGTGGCTGCCGGCGGATCTGCTCGACAACGCCGCCCGGACGATCTCCGACAACAAGACGATCATGCTGGGCCTTCCGGTCCTCGCCGGGATCGCACTGGTCGCGGTGCAGGCCATGCTGACCGAGGTCGCCGTACCGGGTGGCCTTCCCGGGTTCTTCGGCGCCGACGACCCGTTCGGGCAGGCCGGTGCGGCCCTTTTGCTCACGTACGGCGTTCAGGTGGTCCTGTTCTCGGTCGTGTCGAGCATGCTGTCCGGAATCATCGCTCTGGCCGCGGTGCGGAGTCAGCTGGCGCATCGGGTCGGTCCGCGTGAACTGATGCGGCTGGTGCGACCAGCGCTCCCGGCACTGGCTGTTGTCGGTCTGATGCAGTCGCTGTCGTTCATGCTGCTGATCGGCGGCTGGGGGCTCGCAGTACTCGGCATCGGTGCCGGTGCGGACGCGGCCATCTCCTCCGACGCGGCCGGTGCGGTGGCCGTCGTGCTGATGCTGGTCGGCGGCGTCCTCGTGCTGGTCTTCGGGATCAGGCTGGTGCTGGCCGGGACCGTCGTACTGATGGAGGGCCGGCACGCGCCGGACATCGGTCTCTACATTCCCGTCCGGGTCGGTGTCTGGGGAGCGCTGCGGCGGTCCTGGCAGCTGGTGAAAGGCAAGTTCTGGCGGGTCTTCGGGATTTTGCTGTTCGGCGGGCTGGTCGTGCAGATCATCGGATACGCGCTGCAGTTCGGGATCACTTCGCTGGTTCTCACGGTCGGCTCGTGGGCCGACAGCTCTGGGGCGACGGTGGTGACCGTTGTCGTCAGTGTGGCCGTGGGGATCTTCACCCTGATGACGCTGATCGCGAGCCTGGCGTTCATGTCCGCCGTACAGGCGCTGATCTACCTGGACCTTCGGGTGCGGCGGGAAGGTCTCGACCTGTGGATGCGCCCGGCCCTGCGCTTCGGGGAGACTGCGTGATCCTCTTCCTGCAGGAGCCGCCCGTCGACATCGACAGGGAGCGTGCCGCCCGCGAGGCGGCCGAGGAGCTGTCCAAATCGACGTACCGGGACTCCGGCGGTTCGCTGATCCAGAAGGCGATCGGCAAGGTGCTGGACTGGATCGGTGGCCTCCTGAACAGCTTGACCGGCTCATCTCCGAACGGGCACGCCGGTCTGGCCATGCTGATCGCTCTGCTCGTGCTGGTGGTGCTCGTGGTCCTCTGGCGAGCCGGAGTACTGCGCACCAGCCGCAGAGTGAAGTCGCAGGCCGTTTTCGACACGGCCCGCCCCGCGAGCGCAGCGGAGTACCGTGCGCTGGCGGAGCGGGAGGCCGCGTCCGGGGACTACGCGCTGGCGATCCGCAGCCGCTTCCGTGCCTGCGTCGCGGAGCTGACCGAGCGGACCGTGCTGGACGAGCGGGCAGGACGTACGGCGTACGAGGTCGTTGCCGACGCCTCGCGGATCGCGCCCGTACTGCGGGAACCGCTGCAGCCGGCCGCGCTCGTGTTCACAGAGGTTGTCTACGGCAACCGTCCCGGGACGGCGGGGCGGTACGCCGCTGTAGTCGCTGCTGACGACGCCGCACGGACTGCGCGGGTGGCTGTATGAGCACGCCGCTCGGGCGGAGCGCGGGTGAGAGCTGGCGGGTACTACGGACGCCGCTGCTCGTGACTGGGCTGATCGTGCTCGCTGCGATCGTCATCCTGATCGCTACCTCGGCACGGACGTCAGGGCCTTTCAGTCCGGACTCCACGGACTCGGATGGGGCGCGTGCGCTCGCAGCGTTGCTGGAGAACCACGGTGTCGACGTACACAGCACGGAGACGCTGGAGGACGCTGTACAGCCTGGAGAGGGCAAGGCGCTCATCATCGGCCCGGCGGGCTCACTCGGTCGCCCTGACCTGGAGCGTATCGCTCAGGCTCGCTGGAGCCACCTGGTGCTCATCCGGCCCGGTAGTCGCGCGCTGGAGATCCTGGCGCCGGGTGTGCTGCAGACGGGCGATGTGCTGTCGTCACGCAGTCGGGAGGCCGGGTGCGACCTGCCGGCTGCCGTTCGAGCAGGCACGGTCACCGTCAGCGGGCCGACGTACAGCGCGCCGTCGGCGGCTGTCGCTTGCTACGGCGATGGCATCAGCAACACGGTGGTCCGGTTGGAGGTCGGCGACCGGATCGTCGATGTCGTTGGTACGCCGACGTCGTTTACCAATGCGCAGCTCGCCGACGACGGCAACGCGGCGTTGGCGCTCAACCTGATCGGTACGCACCAGGACCTGACCTGGTACCTGCCGCAGTTCGAGTCGACGGACACCGACACCGGTGACTCCGGTGGTGCTCCCCTGATTCCGCCGGATGTTCGCTACATCGGGTGGGCGCTGGCGTTCGCAGTACTGATCGTGGCGATCTGGCGTGGGCGGCGGCTCGGTCCGGTCGTGGCTGAGCGGCTGCCGGTGATCGTGCATGCAGCGGAGACGACAGAGGGCCGGGCTCGGCTCTACCGACGCTCACGGGCTCGGGACCGCGCGGCGGCGGCGCTGCGCGAGTCAGCGCTCGGACAGCTACACAAGGCGCACGGCATCCCACGGCGGGCCGATCCGTTGGCAGTCGTGACGACAGTGGCCGCGCGGACCGGGCGGGACCCGGTCATGCTGTACGAACTGCTCTACGGCCTGCCGCCGCTCTCTGACGCCGCTCTGATGTCTTTGTCCCATGAACTCGACGTACTGACGCAGGAGGTACGGAAACCGTGACGACTACCGAAGTCACCGCCGAACAGGCCCGGCAGGCGCTGGTTGCGCTGCGGACCGAGATCGGCAAGGCGGTGGTCGGCCAGGACACTGCGGTGACCGCACTGGTGCTCGCCCTGCTCTGCCGCGGCCACGTGCTGCTGGAGGGCGTGCCGGGTACTGCGAAGACGCTGATGGTGCGGGCGCTGTCGATGGCAATGCGGCTGAACACCAAGCGCGTGCAGTTCACCCCGGACCTGATGCCGGGTGATGTCACCGGTTCACTGGTCTACGACGCGAAGACGTCCGAGTTCGAGTTCCGTCCCGGGCCGGTGTTCACGAACATCCTGCTGGCGGACGAGATCAACCGGACGCCGCCGAAGACGCAGGCGGCGTTGCTGGAGGCAATGGAAGAGCGACAGGTCACCGTGGACGGTGAGCCGCGCAAGCTGCCCGTCCCGTTCGTCGTGGCGGCTACGCAGAACCCGGTCGAGTACGAGGGCACCTATCCGTTGCCGGAGGCCCAGCTGGACCGGTTCCTGCTCAAGGTGACGCTGGACATCCCGCCACGGGATGCTGAGATCGCAGTACTCGCTCGTCACGCGCAGGGGTTCGATCCGCGGGACCTGGAGGCGGCTGGACTACGCCCCGTTGCCGGGCCGGAGGACTTGCTGGCCGGACAGAACGCAGTACGGCGGGTTGCGGTGCGGGACGACGTACTGGCATATGTGGTGGACCTGTGTCGGGCGACGCGGCAGTCTCCGTCGCTGCAGCTCGGGGTCTCGCCGCGTGGTGCTACTGCGTTGCTGGCGGTGTCACGGGCGTGGGCGTGGCTGTCCGGGCGGGACTACGTGATTCCGGATGATGTGAAGGCCATGGCGCGTCCTTGCCTTCGGCATCGAGTCCAGGTACGTCCGGAGGCCGAGCTCGAGGGTGTGAGCGCGGACGCCGTACTGGAGAGCGTGCTCGCCACGGTGCCGGTACCGCGCTGATGGTGCTCACCGGGCGGGCTGGGGTGCTGGCTGCGGCCGGCGTGGTGTTCGTTGCCCTGGTGATGCCGTCGTGGGCTGGGGTCGGTCTGGTCGTTGCTGTTGTGCTGGTGGTGTGTGGGGTCGACATGCTGCTGGCCGGGTCGCCACGGCGGCTGCAGTTCAGCCGGGACGGGGACAACGCCGTACGGCTTGGTGAGCAGGCTGTTGTGCAGCTGCTGGTGACGAACCCGGGGCGGCGGGTGCGCGGGTGGTTGCGGGACGCCTGGCCGCCTTCGGCCGGCGTACAGGACCCGCCGCACAAGGTGGACCTGCCGTCTGGCGAGCGTCGGCGGTTGGTGACGCATCTGCTGCCGACTCGGCGTGGTGATCGGCATGCTGTGCGGGTGACTGTGCGGGCGTTCGGACCGATGGGGTTTGCGGGGCGGCAGGGGTCTCATGAGGTGCCGTGGACGGTGCGCGCTTTGCCGCCGTTCAAGAGCCGGAAGCATCTGCCTTCGCGGTTGGCGCGGTTGCGCGAGCTCGATGGCCGTACTGCGTTGTTGGTGCGCGGGCAGGGGACGGAGTTCGATTCGCTGCGGGACTACGTGCCCGGGGACGACGTACGCAGCATCGACTGGCGCGCCACGGCCCGGCGCGGGAACGTCGTACTGCGGACCTGGCGGCCGGAGCGGGATCGGCAGGTCGTCATCGTGATCGACTCCGGTCGGCTGTCTGCGGGACGAGTCGGGGATGCGCCACGGCTGGACCATGCGATGGACGCCGCGTTGCTGCTGGCCGCGTTGGCCACGCGGGCCGGGGATCGGGTTTCGTTGCTGGCTTGCGACAGCGCGGTGCGTGCCGACGTACGACGTCCTGCGCCGCAGGATGTGCTGCCCTCGTTCGTGAACGCACTGGCGAACGTCGAGGCCGAGTTGGTGCAGACCGACTTCCGCATTGTGGTGTCGCAGGTGCTGGAGCGGTTGGGTCAGCGGTCGCTCGTGGTGTTGTTGACCGGGCTGGACCCTGCTGTCATCGAGGAGTCCTTGCTGCCGGTCGTCGGGCCGCTCCTACGGCGGCACGTCGTGGTTCTGGCGTCGGTGGCCGACCCGCGGCTGACCGAACTCGAATCCAGCCGGGCGGACCTACCTGAGGTCTACGCCGCAGCATCCGCCGCCCGCACCCGCCTCGACCGAGACCGCCTAACCGCCACCCTCACCCGCGCCGGCGTCACAGTCGTCGACGAAACCCCAGACCACATCGCCCCCACCCTCGCCGACACCTACTTATCCCTGAAGAAGGCCGGCCGCCTGTAAACCCCTGGGCGCCTCTCGAGCCACTCCGGGATCCAGTGGATGATGTTGCGCCAGAAGTAGAAGGCCTTCTTGCCGCCTGGGAGTAGTGACTGTACGACGGTGACGCGGCAGCCCTCGTCGATCGCTTCGAAGTTGATCCGGGTCTCGGTGTCGTCGACCGAGCTGCGGTAGGCGAAGAGCGCGCCGGGCTGCCAGTCGGTGATCTTGCCGAGTTCGAGGACGTCGTCCGGGGGCGAGTACACCTCGAGGATGCGCCCGCCGACACCCGGCTCGATCTGCATCGCGGTCGCGCGCGCCGCGTCGAAGAAGTTGATCGGGCCGCGGACCCACCACAGGTCGATTTCCTCGGTGAACACCTTGAACGCGGTCGCCGGATCGACGCCGACCTCGATGGACGCGGTGACTGATGCTTCGGTCATGGCTGCGTCGGGCGGGCTTGCAGGAAGGTCCAGCGATGCCCCTCGAGGTCCTCGGCCTCGTACGAACGGAAGCCGTATTGATGGATCTCCTGGACGATCCTGGCGCCGTTCTCCTGGCTGTGCGCGAAGTGCGCGTCGAGGTCGTCGACGTACACCCAAGCGGCATGATCCGCGGCCGGCGTGCCCGGCTCGGTCCGCTTGAGGAGGATGATCGAGCTGGCGCCGGCGTGGAGCTCCATCCAGCTCGGTTGGCGGCCTTCTTCGGGGATGCGATCCCACGTCTCCAAGCCGAAGACGGTGTACAGCCAGCGTGCCGCGGCGGCGGGATCGTCGTACGACAAGGCGATTGCGAGCCGTCCGACCTCGCGAGGCGTCGACGGCGCGGTGTCGCGGCGCGTGACCCAGGCCGGGAACCAGTACAGGACGTTCTGCCACGAGTAGTCGGCCCTGGTGCCGCCCTCGACCAGCGCTTCGACCACGGTGACGCGCGTACCGCCCTCGATCGGGGCGAACGTGATCGTGGTTTCGGTGTCGTCGACCGAACTGCGGTACTCCAGGCGTTCACCCGGCTCCCAGGCCGTGATCACGCCGCGCTCCAGCGCGTCATCGGCGTACACCTCGAGGATGCGGCCGCCGACGCCCGGCTCGATGCGTACTTCGATCGCGCGCGCAGAGTCCCAGAAGTTGATCGGCCCGCGGACCCACCACAGGTCGATCTCCTCGGTGAAGATCTTGAACGCGGCCGGCGGCGCGACGGGTACCTCGACCGCGACCTCGACGGACTGCTCGGTCATCAGGACTCCTTCTGCTCGACGTGGCGTTTGAACGAGCCCAACTGGTCACGCCAGTGCGCCTGGACCTGATCCAGCCAGGCCTGCACGGCGACCACGGGCTCGGGATTGAGCCGGAAGACGCGAACGCGGGCATCGTCCGGCACCCGCTCATCGGCGACCAGCCCGGCCTCCAGCAGGATCCGCAGATGCCGGCTCATCGCCGGCGAGGACGCCCCCGTCGCGACCGCCAACTGCCCCGCCCGCCGCGGCCCCTCCCCCAACAACCGCACAACCTGCCGCCGCGTCGGATCCGCCAAGACCTCAAAGAACCGATCCACAGCATCTTCCGCCATACTGCAATAGTTCTACCACTTGTTAACTATTGTCAACGGCCAGAACCATGCGGAAGCTCTCGGACGTCCCTGAAGATCAAGGAACTCCAGGCCGCGGCCGCGTAGACGCACGCGGCGGCGAGAGTGACCCGCCGAGCTCCGAAGTGGTTGGCGAGGGGGCCGGCGGCAAGCAGCCCGGCCGGGATGGCGGCGTACGAGAGGAGGTCGTCGATCGATGCGAGCCGGGACAGAACTCCTCGGTCGATGTGCTCCTGGAGCGACGTGTCCCAGCTGATGCCGGAGATCGAGAAACCAGCTCCGGCGGTGAAAGCGGCGAGCAGCAACCAGCCGGGTCCGGCGCCGACGCCGAGTGCCAGGAGGGGTAACGCACCGAGAGCGCTGAAGACCTGGCCGGTCCGCAGAAGATGCCGGACGACGAGCCGATACATGAGCGCGCTCATCACCAGCAGCCCTACCCCGCGAATGCTGAGCGCGACACCCCACAGCTTCGCGCCGGTCAGTGGCGGGCCGAGGACCTGCCACGCACCCGTCTGCGCCAAGTTCATCAGCGCGGACGACAGCGTCACCGCCCACACCCACCGGATGCTCCTGAACTCCCGCCAGCCACGGCGTACGACGAGCCGCGTCGGCGAGCCGACCTCCAGCCGACCGAGCAGCACGGCGGCCAGCAGATAACTGAGCGCATCGACCGCGATCGTCGGCCCGCTGCCCACGACCGCGACGAGTACGCCCGCCACCGCCGGTCCGACGATCTTCGTGCCATTGCGAACCGAGCTGAGCAAAGCGTTGGCCTTCCGAAGCTGATCCTTCTCGACCAGTTCGGGCACCAGCCCACGAAGCGCCGGCGAGGTGAACGCGTCCAAGATCCCGTTCACCGCGCTCAATGCGCCGATCAACACCAAGCCGTAGTTGTGGGTCATCAGCAGTACTGCGACAGCCCCCTGCGTCGCCGCGCCGCCCGCGTTCGTGACGACGAGTACGGTACGCCGGGGAAAGCGATCGGCGACCGCACCGCCGACGAGGACGAAGCACAGCATCGGAACCATCCGCGCGGCGAGCACGATCCCCAACTGCGACGGATCACCGGAGGCATCGAGGACTGCAAAGGCAAGTGCGACGGGCGCCATCGAACTACCCAGCAGCGAGACCGAGCGGCCGGCCATGAAGTAGCGGAAGGCCGGACGACCAAGCGGAGAATGCACTGCGCGACAATGCGGGTTGCTCATCCGCACGGTGAAGTCTTTCGCGAGGAGGCGAAAGTTGACACTCCTCAGGCTCAGTCCCCTGGCGCTCTCCAGATCGAGATTCGCGCTGTCCCCGCTCGCCGAGACGGTCGGCGCGATCATCAGCCTCCGCCGGGCCCGACCGAATCCCTGGATGTCGGCGTGGTACGCGACTCATCAGGCATCGTTCGATCGCCGACTCAAGCGCGACCCGTTCCTGCGCGGCCTGGCCGACCTGCTCAGCCAGACGAAGTGGCTTCCCGATGGCGTGGTGCTACCGCCGACCGGAGGAATGGGTACGTCGTTGTCGGCCGAGCTCGAACCGGTCGGCGCGATGACCGACGCCGAGATCCGCGCGGCGTTCGAGGTATCGCTGCGGCACAGCTGGGTCGAACAGGATCTCCGCTGGGCCGAGGGGTCGGACCTGGGGCCGGCGCTGGCTTCCGCCGTACGCACGGTTTGGTCGCGTCACGTGGCGCCCGACTGGGCGCGTCGACGGGAGGCTCTGGAGCGCGAGGTCATGTACCGCGCGGGACTGCTCGCTGCGTACGGTTGGCCGAAGGCGGTGGAGGGGATGAGTCGTCGGAGTCGGTGGATCGGTGCCGACAGCATCCAATTCAGCGATCGTCCCGGCGCCGATCGGCACATCGGGGATGAAGGGCTCCAGTTCGTTCCGGTGACGTTGCAGAGCGGCACCTGGCTGTGTGAGAGCACGACGGCGGGTTATGCGTTGGTGTATCCGGCCCGGCGCGCGTCAGTCGAATTCCCGACCGAGGGACGGGTCGCGCTCGAACGGCTGATCGGACGTGGCCGTGCCGAGCTGTTGTCACGGCTGACTCGTCCGGGGACGGCGAGTGAATTGGCTCGAGAGCTTGGGGTCTCGCTCGGCACTGTCGGTCGGCATCTGCGGATCCTGCGCGACGCCGGTCTGATCGTCGGCCTGCGCGAAGGGCACAAGGTCGTCTACCAGGTGACTGTGCGTGGGGCGGGGTTAGCGGGGGACTAGGTGGCAGGCGACTTGGGGGGTTGGGGTGGCGGGGAGGATTTGGAGGGGTTGGGTGGTGCAGGGGTCGGTGTCTTTGCGGGTGGCTAGCAGTTGGCAGCGGGGGTGGAAGCGGCAGCCGGTGGGGATGTGGGTGGGGTCGGGGGGTTCGCCGGTGAGGATGATGCGTTGGGGGGATTCGGGGAGGACGGAGAGGAGGGCTTGGGTGTAAGGGTGTTGGGGGTTGGTGAGGATGGCGTCGGCGGGGCCGGATTCGACGATGCGGCCCAGGTACATGACAGCCACTCGGTCGGCGATGTTCCAGGCCAGGCCCAGGTCGTGGGTGACGACGAGGGCGGACAGGCCGAGGTCGTCGCGGAGGCGGAGGATGAGCGAGAGGATCTCGCCGCGGACCGAGGCGTCAAGGGAGGCGACGGGTTCGTCGGCGATCAGGACCTTGGGGTCGAGAGCGAGCGCTCCGGCGATGACGACGCGTTGGCGTTGACCGCCGGAGAGTTCGTGCGGGTAGCGGTGGAAGAAGCGTTCGGGCGGGCGCAGGCCGGCGCGCGACAGTGCCGAGGAGACGACGGATTCCTCGTCGGGAAGGCCGTGGATACGGGGGCCTTCGGCAACTGCTTCGTAGACGGTGTGGCGGGGGTTGAGGGAGCCCATCGGGTCCTGGAGGACGAGCTGCACCTGGCGCCGGAAGGCCTTCAAGGCGCGGCCGGAGTAGTTGAGCGGCGTGCCGTCGTACGCGATCTGGCCGGCGGTCGGGCGTTCCAGGCCGAGAAGAGTGCGGGCGAGGGTAGTCTTGCCGCAGCCGGATTCGCCGACGAGGGCGACGATCTCGCCGGCCCCGATGGAAAGGTTGACGCCGTCGACGGCACGGGCCCGCCGGCCACCCCGGCCGGAGAACTCGACGTGCAGATCAGTTGCCTCTAGCAAGAGTCACTCCCCTACCAGGATGCACGCGGCGCTTCGGTCGCCGACCGGACGCAACTGTACGTCGGACGTCGCGCACGTCTCGATCGCGACCGGACAACGCGGATGGAACGAGCAACCTCCCGGCAGCTCCTGCGGATCAGGTGGATCTCCGGCCAGCCCCCGCGGGGCGAGGCGCGACGCCGGGTCGCCGACCGTCGGGAACGCAGCGGCCAGCGCCCGGCTGTACGGATGACGGAAGTCGCCCGACGAAGGGCCGAGCTCGACCAAGCGCCCGGCGTACATGACGGCAAGACGGTCGCACACGTCGGCGAGGACCGACAGGTCGTGCGAGATCATCAGCAGCGAGATCCCGTGCGAGGCGATCAGGTCCCGGATGAGCGTGAGTACTTGCGCCTGGACCATCAGGTCGAGCGCTGTCGTCGGCTCGTCGGCGACGATCAGTTGCGGTGAGCAAGCGAGCGCCATCGCGATCATGACTCGTTGCCGTTGGCCACCACTCAACTCGTGTGGATAGCTGCGGGCTCGCCAGGCCGGTAGGCCCACCTGTTCGAGAAGCTCTTGCACCCGCGCAGCGGCGGCTGAGCCCGACGCCAGTCGATGAACCACGAGCGGCTCCGCGATCTGGTCGCCGATTCGTTGAACCGGGTTGAGGCCGTGCTGCGCGCCCTGGAACACGATCGACGCGGACGACCAGCGTACGGCGCGCAGCCGTCCCCACTTCATCGCGAGAACATCCTCGCCGTCGAGCAGGATGCGCCCGCCGACGACGGCTGATCGTGGCAGCAACCGCAGCAACGCCAGTGCCACGGAGGATTTCCCGGACCCCGACTCGCCCGCCAGGCCGACCGCCTCGCCCGCCGCGATCGACAACGAGACACCCCGGACAGCAGGCACCTCGCCGGACCCGATGCGGTAGTTCACGGAAAGGTCGTCCAACTCGAGCATCAGGCTCCCCCGGTTCGTAGGCGCGGGTTCAGGACGGTCTCCAGAGTCCTTCCACACAAGGTGAAAGCCATCACCACGATGACGATGCACAGACCCGGCAGCAGGATGTACCACCACGCTCCGGCAGTCGCCGCGCCCCAGTCGTACGAGCCGCGCAGCATCGTCCCCCACGACGTCTTGTTCGCGCTCACCCCGAGGAACGCCAGCGTCGATTCCGTCACGATGGCGCTCGCCACCTCCAGCGTCGTACTTGCCAAGAGCAACGGTGCGACGTTCGGCAGCACGTGCCGGGTGGTGATGTGCCAGTGCCCGCCACCGAGCGCCAGCGACCTCTCGATGTACGGGCGTGCCTCGACGGCCAGCGTCTGCGCGCGGATCAACCGCGCCGTGGACGGCCACGACGTCACCCCGATCGCCACGATGATCGTCGCCGTCGAACCGCCGAGAATCGCCGCGAGCACCAACGCGGTCACCAGCGACGGCAACACCAGGAACCAGTCGGTCACCCGCAGGATCACCGCGCCGACCCAACCACGGAAATGCCCGGCCGCGATCCCGAGCACGGTCCCGATCACCATGCTCAGCAGGGCCGCCAGGAATCCGATCAGCAGCGAGGTCCGCGAACCCCACCAGATCATCAGCAGCACGGACCGGCCCGACTCGTCCGTCCCGAGCGGATCGTCGAGGCTCGGCGGCGCCAGCTTCGCGCCGGTGCCCGACACCACGTTCGTCACGCCGGCGTCGATGAACAGCGGTGCGATCAATGCCAGGAAGACGGCGATCGCGAGAATCACCAGCCCCGCGACCCCGGCCCGGTGCGTACGGAAGTCGGCCCAGAACCGCCCGGCGGCGCGCCGTCGACGTACCCAGGTCACGTTGCTCATGCCGATCTCACCCGCGGATCCAGCAAGTGATAGATGACGTCGGCCAACGTGTTCATCAGGATCACCGAGACCGTGATCAGCAGGAACGTCCCCTGCATCAACGTGAAGTCCGGCACCCGGATCGCCTCGTAGAACAGCTGCCCGAGCCCCGGCCAACTGAAGATCGCCTCGACCGTCACGGCACCCCCGACCACGAATCCGATCCGCATGAACACCAGCGTCACCGTCGGCAGCAGCGCGTTCGGTACGGCGTGCTTGCGGCGTACGTCGTCATCGCGCAAACCCTTCGCCCGCGCCGTCGTGATGTAGTCCTGCCCGACCTCGTCGATCACCGACGACCGCATCACCAGCAGGTACTGCGCATAGACGACCGCGACGAGCGTCAGGCATGGCAGCACCATGTGTACGCCGACATCCAGCACGCCCGCGAACCCGTCGGGCTTGTCGACGCTCGAGCTGCCGCGCGTCGGGAAGACCCCGGGAATCGGCCCGATCCCGGCCGCGAACACCATCAGCAGCAACAGCCCCAGCCAGAACGTCGGAACCGACCACAGGACGAGCGAGATCGCGGTCGACACCTTGTCGAACCGGCTGCCCGGCTTCCACCCGGCGCGAGCGCCCTGCCACAGGCCGAGGCTGACCGCGATCACCAGCGCAGTACCGGTGAGCAGCAGCGTCGACCCGATCCGCTCGCCGATCAGGTCGACCACCGGCCGCTTGTACTCGTACGACACGCCGAGATCGAACTGCAGGGTCTGTTTGACGAAATGCAGGAACTGTTCGGGGATCGGCTTGTCGAGCCCGAGCCGAGCGCGTTCGAGGTCCAGTTGCTCCGGCGTCATGTTCCGGCCCTGCGCCAACGCCCTGACCGGATCGCCGGGCAGCAGGCGGAAGAGGAAGAACGTCGCGACGATCACCATCGCGATGCTGAGCAGGGCCCCGCCCGCCTTGGTCGCCGCGTAGCGCAGTAGACCGTGGCGAGCAGGGCTCCGCTCAGGAGCTTCGACCGAGACCGTCATTCGCGCTCATCGGCCGCGCCCTGACGGCGTCGCAGTACGAAGAACCCACCGATCAGTACGATGACCACGGCCGCCGCGATACCCGCGATCAGGCCGCTGCTGATCCCGCCGCTTTCGGCCGCGGCGCCGTCCTTCGACACCGCCTCCAGCGTGTAGAACGGCCAGTACCCGGACCCGCCGTACAGCAGGCCCTTGTCCTCCGGGATCGGCGTGATGCTGGCGATCCGGTCCTTGCGGTAGCCCTCGAGGTCGTTCGGGTAGTACAGCGCGATCACCGGTGCGTCGACGTACAGCCGCTCCTCCATCTTCTTGATGATGTCGGCGCGTTTGGTCCGGTCGAGCTCCTTCTGCTGCTGCAGGTACAGGCTTTCGTACTGCGGGTCGCAGTAGAAGGACTCGGTCCCGCCACCCTGGCCATTCGCGGTCGGACGCCGGCTGCACAGGTGCGTACCGAGCACCTCCTCCGGGTCCGGGTTCACCGACCAGCCACTGATCGCGATGTCGAAGAGTGCCGTCGTACCGGTCTCCTCGGTGAACTTGCTGGAGTCGAGCCGCTTGGTCGTCAGCGTGATGCCGATCTCCTTGAACCAGCCCGTCAGGTACTCCGCGAGCTTGTCCTCGATCGGCGTATCGGTGTGGATGCTGAACCGGAACTGCAGCTTGCGCGATCCGTCCGGCATCGTCCGTACGCCGTCCGGACCCTTCTTGTAGCCGGCGTCGTCAAGGATCTTGTTGGCCTTGGCGAGGTCGAACGTCACCTTCTCGGCGCCGCTCGCCTCCCAGAAGAAGTCCTTGTACAGCGGCGGAATGATCGACCCGTCCGCCGGTTTCGCGAGGCCGCCCTGCACCTCGTCAACCAGCTTCTGCTTGTCGATCGCGTAGTGCAGCGCGGTGCGGACCTTGGGGTCCTTGAGCGCCGGGTGGCCGTCGCCGATCGGCTTGTTGTCGCTGGTCGTCGCGCCGTGATTGATCTGCAGGTACGCCGCCCGCCGGCCCTGCGTGTTCCATTGGACGATGTTGTCATCGCCCTTCAACGACTCGAAGTCCGGCGGGTTCAGTCGCCCGATCAGGTCGATGTCACCCTTCTTCAGCCCGACGATCGAGGCGGCCGGGTTGTCGTAGAAGATGACCTGGAGCTCGTCGACCTTCGGCCGGCCGCGCCAATAGTCGGGGTTCGCCTCCAGCCGGACGAACTGGTCCTTCTTGTGCTCGACCGCGACGTACGGTCCGCTGCCGACGGTCGGGTACGTCTCCCCGTCGTACTTGGAGATGTCCTTGATCTTCTCCCAGACGTGCTTGGGCATGATCGGCACCGGGTTGTCCAGCATCGACGCCTGCGGGGTCTTGAGCTTGATGGTCAGCTCCTGGCCGTTCGCGCTGACGCTCTGGAAGTTCTCCACCGCCGGGCCGTTGCCGGTCTTCGCGCCGTCGTCGGTCATCATCTTGTTGAACGTCCACGCCGCGTCGTCGGCCGTGATCGGCTGACCGTCCGACCACTTCGCCTGGCGGATCTTGAACGTCCAGGTCAGCCCGTCCGGCGACGTCGTCCAGGACTCCGCGAGATCCGGACTGGGTTGCAGCGTCTTGGAATCCGGCACCGTGAGAAAGCCGTAGATCAGCCGCTGGATCGAGCCGGTGACCAGCCGCACCGCCAAGAACGGATTCATCGAGTCGACCGACTGCGTCACCCCGATCTTGATCACCTTCTTCGGCGCATCCTCCTGCTGGCCCGCGTACGCCGTACCGGGCACCACGCCCAGCAAGCACAACGCCGCCAGCCCCGCCAACAGCTTCCTCATAGCCGCCCCACCTTCCCCAGCCGGTGTTGGTGTCTGGGGAAGAAACCACACCAGCAACCACCCCTGTGTCAACAAGCTACGGACCTTTGTCACATGGAAGTAACCTTCTTACCGGTCGGATCTGGTCCACTCCGTGAGGCAGGACGCGTTCTGTTCCGTTGCGTGAAGTGGTATTTCGTGGCTTCGTTCGGGCGTGGTTAGCGTCGGATTCATGGAGTGGATTTTTCGGACGGCCGAAGAGTTGGTGGCCGCACTGCGTGCCGGTGAAGTGAATTCGGTGGAGCTGATCGATGAGGCGATTGCGCGGATCGAGCGCGAGGACAAGGTGATCAACGCGATCTGTGTGCAGGACTTCGATCGTGCGCGGGCCGCGGCGCGCGATGCCGACGAGGCGCGCGCCCGCGGCGAGGATCGGCCGTTGCTCGGTGTTCCGGTGACGGTCAAGGAGTCGTACAACATGGCTGGGTTGCCTACGACCTGGGGCATGCCGCAACACCGGGACTATGTGCCGGCCGAGGACGCCGTACAGGTGTCGCGGCTCAAGGCCGCGGGCGCGGTCGTGCTGGGCAAGACCAACGTGCCCTTGGGGTTGCAAGACATCCAGAGCTTCAACGAGATCTACGGCACCACCAACAATCCGTGGGATCACGGCCGTACGTCGGGGGGATCGTCCGGCGGATCAGCGGCGGCCCTCGCGTCCGGGTTCGGCGCGTTGTCCATCGGCTCGGATCTTGCCGGTTCGCTGCGTACGCCCGCGCATTTCTGCGGCGTCTATGCGCACAAGCCGACCCTCGGACTGGCGGCAACCCGCGGGATGGTCGCGCCGCCGGCTCCGCCCTGGCCGATCGACCTCGACCTCGCCGTCGTCGGTCCGATGGCGCGCTCTGCCCGCGACCTCACGCTCCTGCTCGACGTCATGGCCGGACCGGACCCGCTGACGCACGGCATGGCGTACGACGTGAAGCTGCCGCCCGCACGCCACGAGCGGATGAGCGACTTCCGGGTCCTGGTCGTCGACGAGCATCCGCTTATCCCGACCGGGTCCGCCGTACGGGCGGGCGTGAACCGGGTGGCCGACGCGCTTGTCGACGGCGGCGCCCGTGTCGAACGGCGTACTCCGTTGCTGCCCGATCTGGCCGAAGGCGCCTTGATTTACATGCAGTTGCTGTTCTCGGGGTCTGTCGCGCGTTTTCCCGTCGACGCCTACGAGGAGCTGCGGACCCGCGCCGCCGGGCTGAGCCCAGATGACCAGAGTCTCGACGCGGCGCAGCTACGCGCGATGGTGTTCAGCCACCGCGACTGGATCGAGACGAACAACCGCCGCGAGATCCACCGTCAGGGCTGGCGGCAGCTCTTCACCGAGTTCGATGTCGTGGTGTGCCCGATCACGCCGACTCCCGCGTTCCCGCACGACCACAACCCCAACCCACTGGAACGCCGGATCGACATCGACGGCGTCGACTACCCGTACTTCAACCAGCTCGTCTGGGCCGGCATCCCCACCATGCCCGGCCTCCCCGCCACCGCCATCCCCACCGGCCACTCCCCCACCGGCCTACCGGTCGGCGCCCAACTCATCGGCCCCCTGTTCGAGGACCGCACCCCACTAAGACTCGCCGAACTACTAGAACAAAACCTCGGCGGCTTCCAGCCACCCAGGTAGGGCTGTGCGGTCCCCTCGACAGCCGGACCGTGATCGCACCAGGCTTCCACGCCGGCCGCTTCCAGGCCGGCGTATCGCCGCGGGGGAGATACGGGGCGAACAAGTTTGGGGTTGACTACACGATTGTGTAGTAGTTTGCTTTTGTGTGTAGGGAGAGGAGTTGGCTGTGGATCGGGCGGCGGAGGATCTGACGGCTCGGGCTCGGATTCGGGATGCGGCGATCAAGTTGTTCGGGGAGCGGGGGATCGAAGGGGCTTCGATTCGGGATATCGCCGCGGAGGCGGGGGTGTCGTCGGGGCTTGTCAGGCATCACTTCGGGTCGAAGGAGGCGTTGCGGGACGCCTGTGACCGGTATGCGAAAGAGCGCATGATGCAGATCGGCGCGGAGCTCACGCAGGACGGTGATCTCACCGGGCTGGATCCGCTCGCGCTACATCCGATCGCGTTTCCGCTGCAGTTGTACCTCGTGCGCTCGATGATGGACGGCTCCGAGACCGCGACCGCGCTGTTCCTCGAAGGGGTCGACGCGGTCGAGGCGTGGGCGGCCGGTTACGGCATCACCCCGAAGGATCCCCGCGGGTACGCCGCCGCGCTCGCCGCGATCAAGCTCAGCGTTCTCATCCTGCGCGATCAGGTCTCGAAGGCGCTCGGCGAGGACATCACCACCCCGGCGGGCTACAACCGGATCGGCCAGGCCCTGATGGAGGTCTTCACGATCCCGCTGCTCACTCCGGAACAAATCGACAAGATTCGGAAACAGGAGAAGTGATCATGCCGGCTGCGATCAGCACGGAAGGTCTGGTCAAGTCGTTCGGGCGGACCCTTGCCCTGGACGGTCTCGACCTCACGGTGCGAACCGGTGAGGTGCATGGGTTCCTCGGCCCGAACGGCGCGGGGAAGACCACCACGATTCGCATCCTGTTGGGCATGACCCGCGCGGACGAGGGGACCGCGCGGGTCCTCGGCGGCGATCCCTGGTCGGACGCGACCGACCTGCATCGCCGCCTGGCCTACGTTCCCGGTGACGTGACGCTCTGGCCGAACCTGTCCGGCGGCGAGGCGATCGACCTGCTCGGTCGCATGCGCGGCGGCATCGACAAGAAGCGCAAGGCCGAGCTGCTCGAACGCTTCGACCTCGACCCGCGGAAGAAGGCCCGTGCGTACTCGAAGGGCAACCGCCAGAAGGTCGCGCTGGTCGCCGCATTCGCGTCCGACGTCGAGCTGCTGCTTCTCGACGAGCCGACAAGCGGCCTGGATCCCTTGATGGAGGAAGTGTTCCGCGAAGTCGTGAAGGAGACGGGTCGGACAGTTCTGCTGTCCAGCCACATCCTCTCCGAGGTCGAGGCGCTCTGCGATCGGGTCACGATCATCCGGGCCGGCCGTGCGGTCGAGAGCGGAACGCTCTCCGAGCTGCGACACCTGACACGTACGTCGATCCAGGCCGAGCTGGTCGGACCGATGAACGGCCTGGCCCAGCTGACCGGCGTACATGACCTCAAGGAGACCGAGGGACGCGTTCAGTTCGACGTCGACGCGGACGAGCTCAACCCGGTGCTGCGACGTTTGACGGAGATCGGCGTACGGAGTCTCGTGAGCCAGCCGCCCTCGCTGGAGGAGCTGTTCCTGCGGTTGTACGAACCCGAGGCCGTGAAATGAAGACCCTGGCGGGCACGGGCGGCCTGATTCGGCTGATCCTGCGCCGCGATCGGATCGTCCTGCCGTTGTGGATCGTGCTGCTGGTGGCGATCTCGGTCAGCTACGTGAAGGAGTACGGCGATCTGTTCCCGACGCCGGACTCCCGCATCAAGTACGCGAGCAACGCCGGCTTCATCACCTTGTACGGCGAACTGTCCGGGCCCAGCCTCGGCGAATTCGTCACCTGGCGACTCGGATTCGTGCCGGTGATGGTCGGACTGATCAGCCTGCTCACGGTGATCCGGCACACCCGGGTCGAGGAGGAGACCGGTCGTCGTGAGTTGCTCGGGGCAACCGTCATCGGACGGCACGCACAGCTGGCGGCGGCACTGATCACAGTCTTCGGCGCAAACCTGATCCTCGGCGTGCTACTTGCCTTGGGCATGCACAGCCAGGACCTGCCACTGGCGGGATCCATTGCTATAGGCATCGTTTACGCCAGCACCGGATGGTTCTTCGCGGCAGTTGGTGCGGTGGCCGCGCAGTTGACTGCCAGTGCTGGTACGGCGCGTGGCATGGCGATCGGCGTGCTCGGCGGCGCCTACGTACTCCGGGCAGCCGGCGACACCAGCGCACACACCAACGGGCCGCTCGCCTGGTTGTCGTACCTGTCCCCGATCGCTTGGGCACAGCGGATCCACCCGTACGCCGAGAACCGTTGGTTGTTGGGAGCACTGATGCTCGCGGCAACCATCGCACTCACAACGACAGCCGTCGTTCTCGCAACCAGACGGGACATCGGCGCCGGACTGTTGCCGGACAAGCTCGGCCCCGCAGAGGGCGCCCTCGGCTCCCCACTCGCGCTCGCCTGGCGGCTGCACCGCGGTCTCCTCGCGGCCTGGACGGTCGGATTCGCCTTGCTGGGCTTCTTGTTCGGCGGTGTCGCCAAGGGTGTCGGCGACATGATGAAGGACGATCGGACCATCCAGGAGATGTTCCAGCGGATGGGCGGGTCGGCCGGATTGATCGACTCGTTCCTGGCTGGAGTGATGACGCTGGTCGGGTTGATCGCGTCGGCGTACGCCGTGCAGGCAATGCTGCGGATGCGCATCGAGGAGAGCAGCGGGCGGGCCGAGCCCGTGCTGGCGACCGCGACGAGTCGCTGGCAGTGGGCCGCGAGTCATCTCGTCTTCAGCCTGCTCGGCCCGGCGGTTGCGTTGCTCGCGGCCGGTGTGGCCGAAGGCCTGGCGTACGGCGTCGCGATCGGCGACGTCGGGGGGCAACTACCGCGACTGGTCGGCGCGGCGCTCGCGCAACTCCCGGCCGTGTGGGTCCTGGCCGCGATTGCCATCGCGATCTTCGGGTTCTTCCCGCAGGCGTCGATGATCTCGTGGGCCGGACCCGCTGTCTGCATTCTGATCGGCCTCGTGAGCGCGGGTGTCACCACAGCCGGGTGGATCCGCAACATCTCGCCGTTCACCCACCTCCCGTCGCTACCGGGCGGAACCGTGTCCGCAGGTCCACTGATCACCCTGCTCGCGATCGCTGTTGTCGTCGGCTTCGCGGGCTTGGTCGGGCTGCGCCGGCGCGATCTTCCTGCCTGACCACGTCGAGAACCGGGTACCGGCTCCGACGTGGCCGGTATGAGAGAACACGAACGAGCAGTTCCCGACAGCACGCCACTCCCGCCGGTGGTGGATCGGGCGACGTTCGACGCGGACCTTGATCAGCTGCGCGCCAGGGAGAAGGCCCACACGCGAGAAGCAGACGCGATTGCGGCCCAGCGACGCAGATTGCCGATGGTCGAGGTCGACGCGAGCATCACGATTACCGGATCGAGCGGTCCGGTCACCCTGCTCGAAGCATTCGAAGGACGCAAGCAACTCCTCGCCTACTACTTCATGTGGCACACAGGCCATCCGGCAGCAGAACAGTGCCAAGGCTGCACCTGGTGCACAGGACAAGTGCAGGAGATCTCCTACCTGCACTCGCGCGACATCACGTTCGCCGTCTTCGCCCAGGGCCCGTACGCCGAGAGCCGTGCGTACCGAGACTTCATGGGCTGGACGATGCCGTGGTACTCCGGGGTCGGATCGCTGGAGCGCCTGCTGGTCGGGCGGAACATCGGGCAGATGTACCTGATCTCGTACATGCGCCAGGGCGATCGTGTCTTCGAGACGTACTGGACGACCATGCGCGGCGTCGAGGTGATGGACAACAACTACGCGCTGATGGACCTCACGGTCTACGGACGCCAGGAGCCGTTCGAGGACTCGCCGGACGGCTGGCCCAAACAGTGGGCGCGCGAGGACCCGGTGCTGCCGAAGACCATCGACGGACGGCCGATCTCGCAGTGGTCGCGGATCGAGGGCGGTCGCTCCGACGAGCTCACTTCCGGGCGTTCCTCGACCAGCTGAACGCGTAGAACCCGAACGCGGCGATACCGATCGCGAGCACCGTCAGCAGCACGGATCCGAATGGCTGGTCCTTGATCGTGTGCAGCGCCGTGTCGAGACCACCGGCCTTCTTCGGGTCGTAGCTGATCGCGGCCCAGCCGAACAGGATGCCGACGACCACGAACGCGACGCCCTTCGCGGCGTACCCGATGCGGCCGAGCAGGACGGTCACCTCGGAGACGCCGCCGACCAGGTCCTCCATGAACTTCTTCGTGATCGCCTTGTAGACCTGGTAGCAGCCGATCCCGATGATCGCGACGCCGACCGCGACGATCAGGACCCGCCCCGGACCGTGAGCCATGATCCGGGCGGAAAGCGTCTGCTGCCCCCCGGTGCTCGACCCGCCGGAGCCGACGGCGACCTTCACCGCACTGATGCCCAGCACGAGGTAGACGATCGCGCGCCCCACGGACGAGACCTTCTTCTGGGTGTCGAGATGGCCCCAGACGAGCTCAAGCACCCGCCACACGACCAGTGCGAACATGCCGATCGCCACGATCCACAGCAGGACTCCACCGAGCGGCTGCCCGGCCAGTTCCTGCAGCGCGCCTTGTTGCGAGGCTTCCTTGGAGGACTTGCCCCACGCGAGTTGCAGGGCGATCCACGCGATCAGGAGGTGTACGACGCCGTACGCGATCAGACCGACGGTGATCCCGACGTCGTAGGTCCGGCTGTATCTGACTTCCTGGGCGGTGCTCATACCCCTCCCGGTGCCCTCCGCGAAACGATCAGGCGGAGACGGGTGCGCTCGCTTCCCGGTCTGCTTCGTCGATATCGCCGTACTCACCGTGACGATAGGCGCGGCGGCCGAGGGTCCAGACGTAGGTGAAGAACGCCAACTCGGCCAGGATGCCGATCGTCACGCGGACCGGTGCCGGCAGGAACGGTGTCACGAAGCCCTCGATCAGACCGGTCAGGAGGAGTACTGCGGCCAGACCGATCGCCATACCGATCGTGGCGCGTCCTGTCTGGGCGAGCGCCTGCATTCGAGTGCGGGGCCCAGGAGCGACCCAGGACCAGCCGAGACGCAGTCCGGCCGCCGTCGCGACAAACACCGCGGTCAGCTCGAGCAGCCCGTGCGGCGCGATCAGGGTGAAGAACAGGCCGCCCTCGTCGTGGCCGATCATCAGACCGGCGCTCAGACCGAGGTTGATCGCGTTGTCCCACAGGACGAGGACGGACGGGACCAGGAGGATGCCCAGGGCGAGTACGGCGGCACTCAGAGTCGCGTTGTTGATCCAGACACGGAGAGCGAAGTCCTGCGCCGGGTTGTCCGAGTAGTACGACTGGAAATCGTGCTCGACGAACTGCTTGATCTGGTCCGGCGTGCCGATGGAGTCGATCACCTCTGGGTGGGCCAGCACTCGCCAAGCAGTCCAGGCAGCCACCAGGTAGAACAGCAGACCGATGGTGAGCCACCAGCGTCTGGAGGCGTACAGCGCGGCTGGGAAGCTCACCAGGAAGTACTTCGAGATGTCACGCCAGACAGGAGCCTGCGCACCGGTCACCGCACCACGGGCGTCGGCGATCAGGCCGGACAGGCGACCGATCGACACCGGATCCGCCCCGGCGGCCCGGAGCGCGGCCAGGTGCGTGCCAACGCGCTGGTAGAGGATGACGAGCTCTTCGGCCTCCGCACCGGACAGGCGGCGCTGGCGACGGGTCAGGTAGGCCAGGCGGTCCCACTGCGGCTGGTGCACCGATACGAACGCTTCGACGTCCACAGCTACCCCCTTCCTCCACCCGACTGCTGGCAGACTAGCCGGACGCAGTGTCTAGGCAGGAGGGGGCGACGACGTGTCTCAGCTGGTCACCGGCGAAGCGGTCGTCCTCCAGGTGCGGATCGCCAGGATGCCGACGCGGGCGCTGGCGTGTGCGATCGACGTGGCGCTGCAGGGCGTCGTACTGGTGGTGCTGGTCTCGTTGCTGGCCGGGTTCCTGCTCGGGAGCGAGTCCAGCGAGGCGCTGGCGGTCGCGCTGATCTTCATTGTCGTACTGCTCGTGGCGGTCGGCTATCGGGTCCTGATGGAGACGCTGACCCGCGGGCGGACCATCGGCAAGATGGTGCTCGGACTGAAGGTGGTCCGTGACGACGGCAGTTCGATCCGGTTCCGGCACGCGCTGGTGCGGACGCTGATGTGGTTCTTCGTCGACTTCGCGCCGTGGTTCGCGGCCTGTCCGGGGATCGTGGCGAGTCTGATGAACAAGCAGGGCAAGCGGATCGGTGACATGGTCGCCGGTACGGTCGTCATCCGCGAACGCCACCAGCCGATGGCGTCACCGCCGCTGTTCGTCCCCGGCCATCTGGTGCAGTGGGCGCAGTCGCTGGAGCTCTCGCGCCTGTCCGACGACCTGGCCAACTCGGCCCGCGACTACCTGGCCCGCTACACCGACCTCCTGCCCGGCGCGCAGATCGCGCTCGGCGAGGCACTGGCCGCGCGCATGGCCACCGTGACGGCCCCGGCTCCACCAGTCCCGATCATCGCCCCTGCGTACCTCTCCGCGGTCCTGGCCGAACGCCGCCGCCGCGAGCTCATCCGCCTCTCCACCCACCGGCCCACCCAGACCGGCCCGTTCGCAAACCCGTCGTACGCCGTCCCCGCCGGTCCCTTCACCCCACCCAGCCCGTACGGCGCACAGGTTCCCGTACACGCACCGAGCCCCTTCATCCCACCCCCGCCACCCTCAACTCCCCGCCCAGCCACCGTGAACGCCCAAGGCTGGGCGACTCCAGGCAGCAACGAAGCCGGGTGGTTCTGACCCAAAGCGAAGCGCCCCACAGGTCTGACCTGTGGGGCGCTTGCTGTGGGGGGATCAGTAGCGGTAGTGCTCCGACTTGTACGGTCCTTCGACCGGTACGCCGAGGTACGCCGCCTGCTCCTTGGAGAGCTCGGTCAGCTTGACGCCGAGCGCGTCCAGGTGGAGGCGGGCGACCATCTCGTCCAGGTGCTTCGGGAGCACGTAGACGTCGGTCGGGTACTCCGCGGTCTTCACGAAGAGCTCGATCTGGGCCAGGACCTGGTTGGTGAACGAGTTCGACATCACGAACGACGGGTGGCCGGTGGCGTTGCCCAGGTTCAGCAGGCGGCCCTCGGACAGAATGATGATCGTGTGGCCGTCCGGGAACCGGAACTCGTCGACCTGCGGCTTGATGTTGATCCGCTCGACACCGGGGGTCTTGTACAGGCCGGCCATGTCGATCTCGTTGTCGAAGTGGCCGATGTTGCCGACGATCGCCTGGTGCTTCATCGCCGCCATGTGGTCGGCGGTGATGACGTCCTTGTTGCCGGTGGTGGTGACGAAGATGTCACCGATCCCGACCACGTCGTCCATCGTGCTCACCTGGTAGCCGTCCATCGCGGCCTGCAGCGCGCAGATCGGGTCGATCTCGGTCACGATCACCCGGGCGCCCTGGCCGCGCAGCGACTCCGAGCAGCCCTTGCCGACATCGCCGTACCCGCAGACGACCGCGACCTTGCCGCCGATCAGCACGTCGGTGGCGCGGTTGATGCCGTCGATCAGCGAGTGCCGGCAGCCGTACTTGTTGTCGAACTTCGACTTGGTCACCGAGTCGTTGACGTTGATCGCCGGGAACAGCAGCGCGCCGGCCTTGTGCATCTCGTACAGCCGGTGCACGCCGGTGGTGGTCTCCTCGGTGACACCCTTGATGCCCTGGCCGATGGTGGTCCACTTCGACGGCGACTCGGCCAGCGTGCGGGTCAGCAGCTTCAGGACGACGCCGTACTCCTCGGAGTCCGCGGTCGACGGGTCCGGTACGGCGCCCGCCTTCTCGAACTCGGTGCCCTTGTGGACGAGCATGGTGGCGTCGCCGCCGTCGTCGAGGATCATGTTCGGGCCTTCGGCACCCGGCCAGGTCAGCGCCTGCTCGGTGCACCACCAGTACTCCTCCAGCGTCTCGCCCTTCCAGGCGAACACCGGGACGCCGGCGGGGGCGTCGGCCGAGCCCTCGGGGCCGACGACGACCGCGGCCGCGGCGTGGTCCTGGGTGGAGAAGATGTTGCAGGAGACCCAGCGCACCTCGGCGCCGAGCGCCACCAGCGTCTCGATCAGCACCGCGGTCTGGATCGTCATGTGCAACGAACCCATGATCCGGGCCCCGGACAGCGGCTTGCTGTCGCCGTACTGCTTGCGCATCGCCATCAAGCCGGGCATCTCGTGCTCGGCCAGCCGGATCTCCTTGCGCCCGAACTCGGCCAGGCCGAGATCCGCCACCTTGTAGTCGAAGGTCATGCCGCTCCCCTGAAGACTGTGATTGGTACTCGCTTAGGTGATGGCTGGTGACTCCGCGCCGTAGCGAGCAAGTGCTCGGCGCGGTAGCTCGGCGCACGGGGGCGAAGGTCTCGATGCGGAGCATCGTGGCCTTTGCACCCGTGCGGCGAGGTGCCGTGCCGAGTGCTGCGCAGTAGGCGGGGAGTCACCAGCCATCACCTCAGCCTAGAGGGGCGAGCCACGCGGTTTGATCGCTCCGGGCGCGATTTTGACACCGAAATGTCAAGATTGAGATATGCGCATCACCGAGGCCGCTCGCCAGCTGGGTACCACTCCACGCATGCTGCGCTACCGGGAGGCGCTCGGGTTGCTCCCGCGGTCCCGGTCCGAACACACGGCCCAGCGCCAGTACGACGACCGCGACCTCGCTGCCGTCCAGCTCGCACTCGACCTCGAACGCCGGTACGACGTGACGCCGGCCGCGCTGGCGTTCGCGCTCCGGGCACTCGCCGAGCCCTCGGTGGCCGCCGACATCCGCAACCTCGGCTACCGCACCGGCCGCCTCACCGCACCCCCGACCCAGGCCCAGATCGACCGCGACCGCGCGCTCAGGTGGCTGGGCCGGTCCGGCGTGCTCCCACCCAAGCCTCGTTAGTGCGAGGGTGCCTCGGGTACGGCGGGGCGCTCGTCGGGGACGTGGTTCTCCTGGTAGACGTCGGGCTCGAGGTAGATGTGCTGACTCATCGGCTCGGCGGCGCGGATCGCGCGTTCGGCCGCGTCGATGGTCTCGGCCACGACCGACGCATCGGTGGTCGGCTCGACGCCGAGCTTGGCGGCGACCAGGACCTCCTCCGGGCCGAGGTGCAGGGTCTTGATGTGGATCAGCCGCTGGACCCCCGGGGTGTTCTCGATCGCCGCGACGATCTTCGCCTGCGACTCGCTGGTCGCGGACTCGCCGAGCAGCAGCGACTTCATCTCGATCGCCAGGAAGATCGCCACGCAGACCAGCAGCGCGCCGATCGCCATCGATCCCAGACCGTCGAACACACCGTTGCCGGTGGCAAGCGTCAGCACGACGCCGATCAGCGCCAGCACCAGACCGGTGAGCGCGGCGAAGTCCTCGAGCAGGATGACCGGCAGCTCCGGGGCGCGGGCGTTGCGGACGAAACGGACCCAGGGCACGTGGCCGCGGATCTTGTTCGCCTCGTGGATCGCGGTCCGGAACGAGAAGCTCTCCATCAGGATCGCGAGCACCAGCACCGCGACCGGAACCCACTTCCAGCTGTCGATCCCGTGCGGGTCGTGCACCTTGTGATAGCCCTCGTACAGCGCGAACAGACCGCCGACGCTGAACAGCACGATCGACACGATGAACGAGTAGACGTACCGCTCCCGGCCGAACCCGAACTGGTGCAGCTCGTCCGCGGCTCGCTTCGCCCGCTGGCTGCCGACCAGCAACAGCACCTGGTTGCCCGCGTCGGCGAGTGAGTGGATCGCCTCGGCCAGCATCGACGCCGACTGGGTCAGGGCCCAGGCGGCGAACTTGGTGACCGCGATCCCGGTGTTCGCCAGCAAAGCCGCGACAACGGCCTTGTTTCCGCCACCAGCCATGGTTGTTCAGGTCCTCCCAGAAAACGGTGCCGTCAGGGATCAGCGTGCGGACACGACGAATGCCGTGCCGGAACCACGCAAGATACAGGGTCCTTCGGGTCCCGCGGCGAACGCGGACTGGCCTGTGGACAACGTCACCGAAGAATCTTTGCCCGCAGCATCGATCGTGCCCGCGACACAGCAGATGATCCGCGGTCCGACTCCGTCGACGGTCCGCTCGCCGCCGTCCAGATCGACCCGGTGGATGGCGAAGTACGGGCAGCCGGTCTCGTAGACACCCTCGTCATCGGCCGTCAGCACCGGGTCGTCCAGCGGCGCGAAGTCGACCACAGAGACCAGCTCCGGTACGTCGATGTGCTTGTGCGTCAGCCCACCGCGCAACACGTTGTCGGAGTTCGCCATCACCTCGAAACCCAGGCCGTGCAGGTACGCGTGCACGTTCCCCGCCGGCAGGTACACCGCGTCGAACCGCTCCAGGCGGACCCGGTTCAGCAGCAGTGCCGCGAGCACGCCGGGATCGTCCGGGAAGTCCGCGCACAACTTCGAGAGCGTCTCCCGCTCCAGCTCGAACGCGTCCCCGACGTACTGCGCGACGGCCTCGCCGAGCGCACCGACCAGCGGACGGATCGCGTCCCGGTCGGCACTCATGAATTCGGTGAACGCGTCGCGGAGCTTCCCGTCGCGCAGCTGGTCCGTGAGTTCACCGAACCCGGTCGGCGCCAGCGCCTCGAGCAGCGCGATCGTCCGGTCCAGCGGGCGGAAGCCCACCAGCGCGTCGAACGGCCCGAGCGCGATCAGGATCTCCGGCTTCGGCCAGGCGTCCTTGTAGTTCCGGTCCGCGGCGTCGCGGGGAATCCCGGCCGCCTCGTCCCGCTGGTACCCGTCGATCGCCTGGTCCCGGGAGGGATGCGCCTGGATCGACAACGGCTGCCCCGCCGCCAGCAGCTTGGCCAGGAACGGGAACCGGCCCTCGAACCGCTCGGCCGTCTCCTCGCCCAGCACCGCGGCCGGGTCGTCCGACACCACGTCGTACAGGGTGTCGCCGTTGGGCAGCACCGACGGCGCGGACTCGTGCGCGCCCATCCACATCTCGGCCTGCGGCGTCCCGTCCGGCTCCACGCCGAGCAGCTCGGGGATCGCGGTCAGCGAGCCCCAGGCGTAGTCCCGGATGGTGTTCTGCAGCCGCATTACCACGCCAGGTCCTCCGAAGGGTTCCCCGAACCGGCCGGGTCGTCCACGGTCGCCATACCGTGCCGGCCGAGGCCGATCCCGAGGTACGCCGCGGCGTAGCGGCCCTGCTGGGTCAGAGCGGCGTACCGGGCGACATCCGTGCCGTTGGCCTGCGTGATCGTGTGCACGCGAACGTCGTGAGCCTCGGCCTTGGACTCCAGCTTGCGGCGGTGCTCGGCGACGCCGGCCTCCTCGATACCGTCGTCGAGGATGATCAGCGCCGGCCGGAGCTCGGCCGGCTTGTCGAACGGGTCCGCGAACAGGTCCCGCGGCGGCTGGTTGAGCACCGGCAGCAGATGGCCCGCGTCAGCAGCCAGCGCCGGCCGGCCACTGGCCAGCCGCAGCGCCTCGACCACGCGGCGCGCTGCACGCGCGGCCAGCACAGAGCCACCCCAGACCAGCGGCAACGCGTCCGCCAGCACCAGAGCGAGATCCTTCGCCGGGTTGGATGCCACGTCGTTGTTGGGCGAGCACTCGATCGCTACGTCGTCCAGCAGCGCCGCGACGGCCTTGTGGTCCACCTCCGGCCCCAGCTCCATCTGGTGCAGCGCCTGCAGTACGGCGACGGCAGCAGCCAGCTGGTCGTCCGACTGGGACGGCAACCGGATCGCGTGCCGGAGACCAGCCGACGCGATCGCCACCGGGGAGTCCTCCGGCGCAGCCACCATCAGGCCGCAACCCCGGCGTACCGCTTCGCCGGCGGCCGACACCGCGTCCAGGTCCTCGGCGGCGCCGCCCAGCACGACCACCAGGTCCAGCGGACCGGCCCAACCGGGCAGCCCCGGACCAGGCCAGGCCAGGAAGGGCACCGGGCAGACCGGCTCGAGCACGGCCCGCACCAGCCGCGCGTCCCGGCCGGCCGCGACCACGGCCCGCGGCCGGAAGCCGTCGGACTGGAGCGCGGACAGCACGTCGGCGGACGCCTCCAGCTCGGCCCGGATCCGGGCCCCGGCCATGGCCAGCCGGCGGAGCAGGTCGTCTGCCGCCTCGAGAGCGGCCGGGTCGTCCAACCGGGTGTCGTCGAAGACGCTCATCAGTTTCCCGTCAGCTCTCTGTCGCGGCGGTTTCCCTGGTGTCCCGGGCTTCGTCGATCAGCAGCACCGGGATGTCGTCACGCACCGGGTACGCCAGCGCGCACGACGCGTTCGTGCAGACGAGCTCGTTGGCCTCGTCGTCCACGCGGAACTCCGAGCGGCACTTCGGGCAGACCAGGATGCTCAGCAGGTCCGGGTCCAGATTGACTGCCATTCAGTTCTCCTCCACCGATGCGCCGGTGATCAGGGCCAGTACTTCGTCACGGACACGTTCCATCTCGGACCGGTCCGAGGCCTCGACGTTCAGCCGCAGCAACGGTTCCGTGTTCGACGCACGGACGTTGAACCACCACTGTCCCGCCGACACGGTCAACCCGTCCAGATGGTCGACGGTCACGCCGTCGAGGCCAGAATACGTATCTTCGATCGCCGCGACCGTCGCCGCGGCGTCCGCGACCTTGTTGTTGATCTCGCCGGACGCGACGTACCGCTCGTACTCGGCGAACAGCTCGCTCGCCGGCTTGTCCTGCTCACCGAGCGCGGCCAGCACGTGCAGCGCGGCCAGCATGCCGGTGTCGGCCCGCCAGAAGTCGCGGAAGTAGTAGTGCGCGGAGTGCTCGCCGCCGAACACCGCGTCGGTCTCGGCCATCTTCTGCTTGATGTTCGAGTGCCCGACCCGGGTCCGGACCGCGACGCCGCCGTGCTCGGCGATCAGCTCCGGGACGGCCTTGGAGGTGATCAGGTTGTGCAGGATCGTCGCGCCGGGGTGTTTGGCCAGCTCCCGGACGGCGACCGCGCCGGTGATCGCGCTGGGCGAGATCGGGTCGCCCTTCTCGTCGATCACGAAGCAGCGGTCGGCGTCGCCGTCGAAGGCGAGCCCGAGGTCGGCGCCGGTCTCGCGGACCTTGGCCTGCAGGTCGACCAGGTTCTTCGGGTCGAGCGGGTTCGCCTCGTGGTTCGGGAAGTTGCCGTCGAGCTCGAAGTACATCGGGATGATCGTCACCGGCCCCTTGGCGAACACCGCCGGCACGGTGTGGCCGCCCATGCCGTTGCCGGCGTCGACGACCACGGTCAGCGGGCGGATGCCGCTCAGGTCGACCAGGTCGTGCAGGTGATCGGCGTACGCCGTGAGCAGGTCCTTGTGGGTGACATGTCCCGCCGCCCGGCCCGTCGCCGGCCCTTCGGTCACGGACTTCGCGACCAGGTCGGCGATGTCGCGCAGACCCGAGTCGGCGCCGACCGGAGCGGCGCCCGCGCGGCACATCTTGATGCCGTTGTACTTGGCGGGGTTGTGGCTCGCCGTGAACATCGCGCCGGGCAGGTCGAGCCGGCCGGACGCGAAGTACAGCTCGTCGGTGGACGCCAGGCCGATGTCGATCACATCCGCGCCGGTGCTGGTCACCCCCTCGGCGAATGCCGCCGCCAGGGCCGGGCTCGACGGTCGCATGTCGTACCCGATCACGACCGCCCCCGGACCCGCGAGGACGTCCAGGACCTCGACGAACGCGGCGCCGGTCGCCCGGGCCACCGCTTCGTCCAACTGGTCCGGGACGACCCCACGCACGTCGTACGCCTTGAAGATCGCCGCAACGTCAGCCATGCGTGGACCCTATCCGGCCCACGCACGAACCTGTATTTCAGGCCTTCTCGAACCAGCCGATGTCCTTGCGGTGGTGCACCGTCGGCAGCTGGCGCGGGACGACCGGGGCCGCCCACCTGGCCGCGTTGGCGAGGATCTGCTGGACCTCGTCCTGGTGGTACGTCGGGTACTCCTGGTCACCGGGACGGAAGTAGAAGACCCGGCCCTGGCCGCGGCGGTAGCAGCAGCCGGAGCGGAACACCTCGCCGCCGGTGAACGAGCTGACGAAGACCAGCTCGTCCGGCTGCGGGATGTCGAACAGCTCGCCGTACATCTCCTCGCGCTCGATCACCAGCGGGTGCGGGATGCCCTGCGCGATCGGGTGGCCGGCCGCGACCGTCCAGATCAGCTCGCGGTCGTTCTCGGCGCGCCAGTCGAGCGAGCACGTCGTCCCCATCAGCTTGATGAAGATCTTGCTGAAGTGCGCGGAGTGCAGCGCGATCAGGCCCATACCGGACAGCACGTGCTGCTGGACCCGCTCGACGATCGCGTCGTCGACGTCGCCGTGCGCGGCGTGCCCCCACCAGGTGAGTACGTCGGTGTCCGCGAGCACCTCCTCGGTCAGACCGTGCTCCGGATCCTGCAACGTGGCGGTGCGTACGACGACGTCCTCGCCCAGCTTGGCGCGCAGCGCGGCCGCGATCGTGCCGTGCATGGTGTCGGGATAGACCTTGCGCACGGACTCGTCGCGACTCTCGTGGACGTTCTCGCCCCAGACGGTGACCCGAATCGGACCTTGAGCTGTCCTAGTCATGCAGCACAACCTCTCGTCCCGCCTTCGCCGAGGCGTAGCAGGCGTCGATGACCTCGGTCCGTAGCAGCGCCTCGGACCCGTTCTGCCCTTCCCACTCGCCGGACTTCACGATCCGGACGAACTCCCGCACCACGCCGCGGTGACCGAGCCCCGGGCCGGTCGCGGGCTTCACCTCGGCGGCGACGCCGGCGACATCGGTGAAGATCCGCAGCGTGTCCTCGGTGGTGTAGTTCTGCACCTCGATCTTGGCGCCGCCCTCGGTGCCGAACAGCTCGATGCCGAAGTTGTCGCCCGGCGCCCGGTACGTCGCCCAGCTGGTCTCGAGCTGCAGCGCTCCGCCGCCCTGCAGTCGCAGGTACGCCGTGGCCAGGTCCTCGACCTCGAACTTCGAGCCGAGCGTGTCCACGGTCGGGCGGTCCGGCGTACTCGAACTGCCGCGGCCGCGCGGCCCCAGCTCCGCGAACGTGTTCGCCGACACCGTCGTCACCTGCGGTTCGCCGAGCAGGTGCAGCGCCATGTCGAGGATGTGCACGCCGAGGTCGATCAGCGGACCGCCGCCGGACAGCTCCCGGTTGGTGAACCAGCCACCCATCCCGGGGATGCCGTTGCGGCGCATCCAGTGCGCTTTCGCGTAGTAGATCCGGCCGAGCTGACCCTCGTCGATCTGGTGCTTGAGCGCGATGACGTCACCGCGCTCGCGGTGGTTGAACACCACCTTGAGCACCCGGCCGGCCGCCTTGGACGCCTCGACCATCGCCGTACCCTCGGCGACGGTCCGCGCCAGCGGCTTCTCGGACAGCACGTGCAGGCCCTTCTCCAGCGCCTTGAGCGCGATCGGGGCGTGCAGCTGCGTCGGCGTACCGATGCTGACCGCCTCCAGACCGGGCGTCTCGAGCAGGTCCTCCCAGCGCTCGTAGAGGTGCGGTACGCCGTGCTTGTCGCCCAGGGTGGTGAGCGTGTCCTTCTCGAGGCCCGCCAGCGCGATCACCTCGACGTCCGGCAGCTCGGAGAACGCCTCCAGCGCGGTACGTCCCGCGAAGCCCAGCCCGACGACACCGACCCGCAGTTTTTGATCGTTCACAGTTGACGATCCTCTCCCGCTGACAACGTTGGACACAATCAGCTTTCCACACTACGGAACAGGATCGAACGCGGGTGGGTGCGTCGTACCTCAGTCGTCGTCGGTGTCGAAGTCGGGATCGATCTGCTCGGGGGACAGCGCGAGCACGTCGGCCAGCTCGAGCACGAGGGCGCTGCGGACCAGCCAGGACAGGCCGGCGCCGGAGCGTTCGGCGCGGAGCTCGATCGGGCGGCGGAAGACGACGATCCGGTACGGCTCGTGGGAGGTGCCGCCGGTGGCGTGGGTGAGCGGGATCTCGGTGGCGTCCAGGTCGAGGTTCGGCACGTCCTCGATCGCGAACTCGACCCGCGCGACGACCTGCGGCAGCCGCTTCTCGAGCCGGGTCACCTCGATCGCGACCACCTCGTCGAACTGGGCCGCGGCGGACCGCTGCAACGGCAGACCGCGCGGCGCGAACTTGCTCGGCCGGCTGATCGGGCCGAGCATGCCGCGGCCGTGGCGGTCGATGTGCCTGCGATGACGGCGAGCCTCGGTCACGCGCTCAGCCTAGTGGGGGTAACGTCTGTGCGTGAGCATCGCCAGGATCTGTTCGCGCGCCGGATGTCAGAAGCCTGCCGTATCGACGCTCACCTACGTCTATGCCGACTCGACCTGCGTCCTCGGTCCACTGGCGACGTACGCCGAGCCGCACTGCTACGACCTGTGCGCCGACCACGCCGACCGGCTGACCGCTCCGAACGGCTGGGAAGTCATCCGGCTCGCTCCGGACCCGGCAGCTGCCGGTCCGTCCTCCGATGACCTCGAAGCCCTGGCGAACGCAGTCCGCGAAGCAGCGCGCCCCTTGCCGCGTCGTGAGCCCGGAGCGGGTACTCCGGGGGCTCCTGTCGAGATAGCCCGCCGCCGTCACCTGCGCATGCTCCAGGACCCCGGCGCCAACACCTCCGAAGGCTGAGCTACCGCAGAGCGGCGCTCACGTCCGGCTGGGCACCCAGCTGAGCACGGAACACCAGCGACGTCGTCAACGGCCACGCAGCGACCTGCGCCACGTCGTCCTTGGCAGGCTTCGCCGCCGGCATCAGCGTGACGCCGGCGACAACGGTCCCCCGCGTCTGCTGCACCATCAGGTACGTCGGACGCGGCTGCGCCGGGAGCGAGACCTGCGACGTCGCACCACCGACCACGTCGAGCGCACGCGTGACCAGCGCCCGCCCGGCCACGTCGCGCAGCTCGAACTTCACGCTGCCGGTCTTCCCGGGCGCGGTCACCTGCAGCACGACCGGCTGCTTGTGCGCCGGCAGGACCAGGTACGCCGGACCGGTCAGCGCATCCGCCGACCCGATCGACGCGAACTCGGTCCGGGCCGCGTCCGTGATCCGCATCGACGCGGTGACGGGCTGATCCGAGGTCAGAGTGATCGCGCTGGGATCACCGTGCAGCACCGGGTCGAGCATGATCGTCTTCACCGAGCCGGCCGCGACCTGCACGGTCTCGAATCCAGCTGGTTTGAACGACCCGTTCGGCCCGTTGACGGTGAGGCCCACGGTCGCTTGCAGGTCCGACGGGTTGGCGATCGACAGGATCCGCAGTCCACCACCCGGCGCGGCCGCGGGGACGAAGACCTTGGTGGCAGGCGCCGCCGACGTGTTCAGCCAGTCCACTCCAGCAGGAACGCTGTTGCCGGTGGACGCATTGGAGCGCACAGCTGCCGCCACGCGACCACCCGTCGACTCCACGTGCAGGGCGATATCCCGCAGGTTCGGAGCAACCTGCTTGAGGTACAGAAAGGACGTGCCACGGGCGGGTACGACGATGCCTCGTGCGGCGGGAAGGTCCTGCTGACCGGTCCGCGCGTACACGGTGACGTTCACCTCGGCGTTGATGCTGTCCAGGTTCGTGAGAACCAGTACGTCGCGCCGATCACTCGCACCGGATGCGCCGACGAACCAGAAGTCCGATCCGGGCTGCTGGCACGGCACGCTCGCCATACCGGAGTTCACACCCTCCTCAGCAGTCGTCGTGCTCGTGCCGGCTGTGCCGGCGGCGAGTGGTCCGGTACCTTCGATGGACAGCGGCTCCGGCTTCACGACCACAGGGCTCGAACCGATGAAGCCACGCTTCAGGATCGACCCGACCGGGTTGGACGTGGCCGGCAGTGGGGCGATCGTCAGCGGTTGAGCGCTACCCGCTGCGGTCGGCGTACCTTCGGGCAGCGTCGGCGACACACCGTTCACCACGCTGGCCATCTTGCCGCCGGCTGCGAGCACCGGGCAGGACAGCGCCGTACGGTTCACCACTGTGCGAGCAGGTTCGGTCGCGGCGGCTGCCGGGCTTGTGTCGGGTTTCTTGGGGTGCGTGACGACGCCGAGCCCTGCCAGCACGGCCATGGCAGCGATGACGGCCCCGAGCCGGAGACGCGGGTCGGACAACAACGGGCTCACCGCGGGTCCCTCCTGGCGTGGGTGCCATGCGGTACTGCGACCGTCCGGCGAACTGTCGGCAGGCAGAACACCAGCGCGATGATCCAGCCGATCAGGCCGAGGATGCGCCACATCGTGTGCGTCTGGTCGTTCAACGGCGTCTTGCCCTCGATCTTCGACCGGTCCACCAGCCACGAGGCATCGCCGTCGTTCGCACTCGCCCTGGTCAGGCCGGGCAACGAGTCGAGCGTGGACGCCAACGTCGGGTCCACCGGACCGGGCAGATACACATAGTCGATCGCGAGAGCGGCCAACTGCCGGCCTTCCTCGCCACTGCCGCCACCACCCAGGGTCGCGAGCACATCAGTGATCGGCTTGCTCTGCGCGGGCGTCGGCGCCGCCTCCAACGCACCCATCCGCGGTCCGCCGTCCTTGACCAGCGCGAATCGCATCTGCCCGGCCGGCGGTTTGCGCACGACCAGGATCGACTGGTTCTCCGGCGGATCCTGCGACGACACCAGGTACGCCGGGAGGTCCTGCGCCGGGCCGCTCCACAACGGGCCGTCGGTGCCACGCACCAGCCAGAAACCCGCCGTCACAACGGTTGTCAGCAACACGATGCCGAGCACGCCCTGCACGATGATCTCGGTGGACTTGCCGACCGAGTCCCACGCAACCGTGACGGCGATGATCCAGCCGGCCGTCATCAGGAACATCAACGGCCCACTGCCACCGCCCAGCCGGCTGGCAACCAGCGTGCCCGCCAGACCAGCCAGTGCGGCGAACCAGCCGAGCAGTTCGTACCGCTGGCGCGACTCGCGCAGCAGACTGACCAGCGCGACCAGAATCAGCGGTACTGCGAACCACCACGGCGCCGGCGCACCAATCGGCGTACCGGTCAGCAGATGCTGCAGACTGTTGCCCGGACCGACCGCAGCGGTCGGCGGACCGCCCGCCTCCTGGCCGAGCTTGGACGGGTGCTGCACCAGGTCGATCGTCCACGGCAGCACGAGCAGCAGACCCAGTACGACGGAGAACACCAACTGCCGGCCCTGTCGACGCCAGCCGAGCCCGAACACTGCGCCCAGCACCAGGATGACCGCGATCAGCAGACCAAGGGCCGGCGTGAACGCGAACAGCACCGCCAGACAGATACCGGCGAACCACGCAGCGCGCCAACTGCCCTGAACGTACACGCGCCGACGCCGGGCAACCGTGTGTACGGCGGCACCGAGCAGCGGCAGCACGATCGCTGCCACACACGTCCCGAGCCGCCCCTGCGAGATAGCGCCGTTCGTGAACACGGCCAGCCCGTACGCCGCTGCGCCCCAGGCCCGCGCGACGCGGTCGACGACGAACGAACGCAGCATCGCCCACGCAGCCAGAGCAGCGAGCGGCACCGCGCCCAGCAGGAGGATGTTCGTCGCACCGGATGGACCGAACATCACCGTTGAGAACGCCCAGAGCTGCCCCAGCCAAGCAGGCGGAGTCACACCGGGCGGAGCGGAAGCTGCTGCGTGCCAGAGGGCCGCGATGTTGTCGTGCGCCGGGAGCAACAGGTTCGACCGCAGGAACCCGCCGCCGATCAGGTCGCGCGCAGCAATCAGCGCACCGATCGCCAGCACGACCCAGGCGCCGAGGAACGGCCGCCGGATCAGCTGACGGCGCCACCGCGGCTGGTCGACCGCCACGCGGGCCGTGGATTTGGCTCGCCGTGCAGTGGTGACGACCTGCTCTTCGGGCTCGTCCGCCCAGGCTTCCCGGATCCGCTCGGAGATCGTGCCGGTCGTCTCCTCCAGGTTGTGCCGCAGTGCGTGCACCGACCGGGAGAACAGGCCTTTGATGTGGTCGTACGGAACCTGATCGAGATTGCGTCTGTTCTTGCGGGCCTGCGTCCAGCCGCCGGCCAGCAGCGTGCCGAGCAACGCGGTCCACTCGTCGACAGCACCTGATGGCGTCTTGCCGATCAAGAACCAGATCGAGCGCAGCACTGTGCCGAACAGGAACCGCAGGATCAGCAGCGGCAGCAGCTTGCCCGGCGCGTTCGCGAGAACCGTGTAGTAGGCATGCGCGCGGTCCAACTGGTACGCGTGCCGCCTCGTGCCGGCCAGTGCCCGCTCACCGGTCGCGGCGGCCTGTGCGTGGTAGATGACCGCGTCGGGTGCGACGCCCACCTGGTACCCCGCGCGGCTGGCGCGCCAGCCGAAGTCGATGTCGTCGCGGAACATCGGCAGCCGCGGGTCGAAACCGTGCAGCGCCTCCCAGACGTCGCGACGTACGAGCATGCCGGCCGAGCTGACCGCGAGGACGTTCCGCGGTTGGTCGTGCTGGCCCTGGTCGAGCTCACCGGTTTCGATCCCGGTGTCCCGGCGGCCGCCGAGCGAGGTGGTGACGCCGACCTCGAGCAGCTCGCGGTCACGCGGCCACAGCCGCAGCTTCGGGCCCCAGACGCCGGTCGCCGGCGACATAGTGGCCTGAAGCAACAATTTCTCCAGGGCCTTCGGCGCCGGCGCGCAGTCGTCGTGCAGCAGCCACAGCCACTCGACCACGGGCATGTGCCCGTCATCGCCGTACGGACCGACGGCGCTCGGGATCGGCGCGAAACCGTGTGCTTCGAGGCCGCGGGCGACCGCCGTACCGAAACCGGTGCGGGCCGAGACGCTGACGACAGGCTCGACGCCCGGCATCGCGGCGAGCAGCTCGGCGGTCTCGTCGGTGGATCCGGTGTCGACCGCGATCAGCCGGTCCGGCCGTGGGTTCAGCGCCCACAGTGCCTCGGACAGGCGCGGCAGCCAGGCCGCACCCTCGTGACCCACCACCACCGCGGTGACGACATGCCGGACCCGCGGACGACCCATCGGGTCGTCGATGTGATCGGTCGGGAAGTCGACGGAGTCGAAGAATTCCCAGCCGGCCGGAGCTTCTTGTTCCATGCGGAGCTGTGACACCTCGATGCTTGCGGACGGTCACCGTGACCGCAGGTCCCGGCGAGGACTCACCATACAGCCGCCCGCCGAGCGCATGGAAAGCCGCGGGCCCCGGGCGACGTTCGCCCGGGGCCTCGCGGAAGTCCTGATGTTGTGGTGCTCTGGTTACCTACGGTCAGACGGCCTTCTTCTTCAGCTTGCGGCGCTCCCGCTCCGACAGGCCGCCCCAGATCCCGAAGCGCTCGTCGTTCTGCAGCGCGTACTCGAGGCACTCGCCGCGGACGTCGCAGCCGAGGCACACCTTCTTGGCTTCGCGGGTGGAACCGCCCTTCTCCGGGAAGAAAGCCTCTGGATCGGTCTGGGCGCACAACGCCCTTTCCTGCCAGTTCGGCTCCTCCTCGATCGCCTCACCGTCGACAATCGCCATCAGCTCTGTCACGGTACGACCTCCTCGACCCTGTTCGTTCCCCTGTACATGTGGGTTTGCGGTCCACATGCCTGACCTCGTCCGTCCTGCGCTCTGCAACGGTCCCCGATACCGAGTGTCCAACGAACGACACGGTTGAAATTACATTCCTGCAATCCACGAAAGTCAAGCCGTGCTCTGCTATTGGGATCATCCGCAACATGGCCGCAAAAGAACGAGAGGCCTGCAGATACAGGCCTCTCGCGCTGGGTACCCCGGCTCAAACCTGATTCTGCCGGGATTTTCCTGCTAGCTCGGGCAAGGGCTTGCCGCTCCAGATCCCTTGCCCTGCCAGGAAAGCTGTCCTGTCAGGGACGCTGTCCTGTCAGGAAGGCTGGGACCACCAGCCCTGCTGTCCCTGACCCTGCTGGTTCGGGTCGTTCTTGTCCGGCTCGACGCGCGGGTCGACGCGGGTCTCGTCGGCCGGCTCGGTCTGCGCGGGCTCCGAAGCACTCGGCTGCTGCTCGGCGGCCGGGGTCTCCTCGGCCTGCCAGGCCTGCTCCTGCTGCCATGCCTGCGGCTGGGCGTCGGACTGCTCGTGCGAGCCCTCCTCCGTCACCGGGTGCTCCTGCTGGGCCCACTCCTGCTGCCCGGGCTGAGCCGGCTGGGCCTGCCCGTACTCCTGACCGGCCCACTGCTGCTGGCCGGCGTCTGCACCGGCCCACTGCTGCTCCTGCGGCCATTGCTGGCCCTGGGCCGCGTCCTGTCCGCCCCACTGCTGCTGGCCTTCGGAGCTCCACGGCTGGGTCGGCTCGGCGCCCTCGGCGGTCCAGGCCTGCTCACCCTGCTGCTGACCGGCAGAGTGCTGTGCGGAGTGCTGCGCCTCGGCCTCACCGGCCGACCACGCCTGCTGCTGCTCGCCCTGGTTCCAACCCTGCTCCTGCGGCCACTGCTGCTGCTCGCCCTGGCCCGCGACGTACCCGCCGGCAGCACCGGCCGCCGCGTAGCCGCCGTACTGGCCCTGACCCTGGTCGTACTGGCCGCCGTACTGCTGGCCCTGCGGGCCGGGCTGGCCGTAACCCTGCTGGCCCGGCTGGCCCTGCTGCGGGTAGCCCGGCTGACCGTACGGAGCGGTCTGGCCGTACTGCTGGCCCTGCTGCTGGAACTGACCCGGCTTCGGCGCACGCACCGGCGCGGGCATCGACTGGAAGGTCTTGAGGATGTAGAGACCTGCAGCGCCGTACAGCGCGAGGCCGCCGAGCGCGTAGATGAAGCCGACGATCTTCATGCCGGCCGTGCTGGTCTCGTTGAAACCGGCGAAGGCGGTGATCAGGCCGATCAGCGCGGTGACGCCGATGATGACGAGCGCTACCAGGGCGACGGTGCGCGCGTTCGGGGTCCGCTCATCTTCGTTGACCAGCCAGACGGCACCGACCAGGACAAGGAGAATCACCAGCCCGGAGATCGAGGGTGGGGTGACTACGCCTTGCACTGTGCCTGCGGCGGCCGTGAAGCCGGCTCCGCCGACGAACAGCCGGATCAGCGAGGCCAGCGCGAGCAGGCCGGCGAATGCGAGCAGGATGTACGCGACCGGCTCTCTGAGCTTCTTGGTTGCGTCGGTGACCACGAGGGCTCCTCGGATGTTGGGGGGCCGTACAACTGAGCTGTGCGGATGGTTCGGACCCACCGCAGCATAGTCCCGCGGTGGTTCGACGCATTGACGACTCGTGCAGACTCTTCCCATGCGATTGACAGTGCTGGCCGGTGGCATCGGCGGTTCCACCTTCCTGCGCGGGCTGCTCAAGGCCCGCCCGGACGCCGAGATCACCGTCGTGGGGAACACCGCGGACGACATCACCCTGTTCGGGCTGCGGGTCTGCCCCGACCTCGACACAGTGATGTACACGCTCGGCGGCGGCATCTCGGAGGAACGCAAGTGGGGCCGCGAGGACGAGACCTGGGTGATCAAGGAGGAGCTCGCGGCGTACGGCGTGGAGCCCACCTGGTTCGGGCTCGGCGACCGGGACGTCGCGACGCACCTGGTGCGCACGCAGATGCTCGACGCCGGCTACACGCTCAGCGCGGTCACCGAGGCGCTGTGCACGCGCTGGAAGCTCCCGGTGCGGCTGCTGCCGATGAGTGACGACCGGATCGAGACGCACGTCGTGGTGGAGGACCCGGACCAGCCGGGACGGCGCAAGGCCATCCACTTCCAGGAGTACTGGGTCCGCTGGCACGCCGAGATCACCGCGCACCAGATCGTCGCCGTCGGCCAGGACAAGGCCAAGCCGGCTCCCGGCGTACTGGAGGCGATCGCGGACTGCGACGTACTGATCATCCCGCCGTCCAACCCGGTCGTGTCGGTCGGCACGATCCTCGGCGTCCCCGGCGTACGGGATGCGGTCCGGGAGACCAAGGCTCCGGTCATCGGGTTGTCGCCGATCATCGGCAGCGGTCCGGTCCGCGGAATGGCCGACAAGGTGCTCGCCACGGTCGGTGTAGCGTCCACAGCGTCGGCAGTCGCGCGGTACTACGGTTCGCGCGCGACCGGCGGAGTACTCGACGGGTGGCTGATCGACACGTCGGACGCGATGCAGGCGGACTCGATCGCCGGCGCCGGAATTCATGTCCAGGCCGTCCCGTTGTGGATGACGGACGAGACCAAGACCGCCGCGATGGCTGACGCGGCACTCAACCTCGCGGAGGCCGTGCGGCAATGAGGAAGCACCTGGAGATCTTCCCGGTGACCGGACTGCCGGAGGTGGCGGCCGGGGCAGACCTGGCCGCACTGATCGCGGACGGCACCGACCTGCGCGACGGGGACGTCGTCGCGGTCACGTCGAAGATCGTCAGCAAGGCGGAGGGCCGGCTCACGTACGGCACCCGCCAGGAGGCTGTCGACGCCGAGCTGGTGCGGGTCGTCGCACAGCGCGGCGAGACCCGGATCGTGCAGACGCGGCACGGCCTCGTGATGGCTGCTGCCGGCACCGACACGTCCAACACGGCGCCTGGCACGGTCCTGCTGCTTCCGGTCGACCCTGACGAGTCGGCGCGGGTGCTGCGGACCGCGCTGAAGGAGCGGTACGACGTCAACGTCGGCATCGTCGTGACCGACACGCTCGGCCGCCCGTGGCGCAACGGTCAGACCGATCTGGCCATCGGTGCGGCCGGCGTGCGGGTCATCGAAGACCTGCGCGGTACGACGGACAGCCACGGGAACGTCCTCGCTGTGACGGAGCCTGCCCTGGCGGACGAGATCGCCAGTGCGGGTGAGCTCGTCAAGGGCAAGGCGGACGGCGTACCCGTCGCAGTACTGCGTGGGCTGCAGGACGCCGTACTGCCGGTCGGCGAGCACGGACCGGGTGCGCGGGCGCTGGTGCGGGACGCCGAGCTCGACATGTTCAGCCTGGGCACGCGGGAGGCCGCGCGGGCCGCGGTGCTGTCGCGGCAGGAGCCGTCCGGTCCGCGCGAGGTGGACCCGGCCGTGTGGGCCGGGTTGCTGCGCGATGTGGACGACGTACGACTCGAGTTGGCCGACAACGCTGTCACGGTGTTCGGTGTGGAGCCGGTGACCGTCGGGGTGATCGCCGAGAAGCTCGCCGTACTGCTGCACGCCGAGGGGTACGGCGTGACCGTGCGGCCGGGACCGGGCGCTGAGGCGACGGTCACGTTCGGCTCACGGTCGCGGTAGTTTTCTAGGCAACTTCTTAGGGTTGCCTCGTACACTGCCTTCGCATGGCGGCGCGGTGGCCGCCCTTAGCCGGGAAGACCAACACTGTGGGTAAAGCGTCGTCGCAGAAGCAGTCGCGCCGCGAGATGATCGAGAGGATGCAGCGCGAGCAGTCCAGGTCGGACCGCCGCCGCACCATCATCATCGTGGTGTGCTCGATCGTGGTCGGCCTGGCGATCATCGCCTACCCGGCGATCAAGCTGGTGCAGGATTCGCGGACCAAGAACCAGGCCCTGACCGACTTCGGCGTGGCCGCCTCGGCGGCATCCTGCGATCCGGCCACCAACGACGCGGCCGGCGGCACCCAGGACCACCGCCCCGACGGCGAGAAGATCCTGTACTCCGTCTCCCCGCCCTCGTCCGGCCCGCACTACGCGGTCTGGGCGCCGTTCGACAAGAAGTTCTACTCGACGAGCGACCGCCCGCCGGTGGAGAACCTGGTCCACAACCTGGAGCACGGCTACACGATCCTCTGGTACCGCGACACCCTGCCGAAGAACCAGATCGACGAGATCGAGAAGCTCTCCAAGTCCAAGCTCCCCGACAGTGCGTCCGGCAAGTTCATCGCCGCGCCGTACAAGCAGTCCGAGGGCAAGGGCTGGCCGGACGGCAAGAACCTGGCCTTCGCCCACTGGAGCGGCCCCGGCGCCGACCAGAAGTCCTTCGGCCACCGTCAGTTCTGCGGCTCGGTCAGCGGCGACGCACTGAAGCAGTTCCTGGAGAAGTACCCGGCCACGGACGCCCAGGAGCCCAACGGCGGCTAGATGTAGTTCGCGTGGTCCGACTGGACCCGGGCCACGAGATCCTTCACGCGCTCACCGTCGGACAGCGGGCAGACCATCGTGACGTCCTGGGTGTGAACGATGATGTGGCTGCGGAGCCCCACCGCAGCCACCAGGTGGTCCGGGTCGTCGGTGACGATGATGTTGTCGTGGGAGTCGAGTAGGCAGCTCAGCGTGATGCTGTCGGTGCGGTTGCCGTTGGCGTCCGCGGTGTACGTGTCGGCCAGCGCCGCCCACGAACCCACGTCCAGCCAGTGCACAGGCATCGGTACGACGACCACGTCCGCGTCGACCTTGCCCTGGGAAGCCGGCTCCATCACCGCGTAGTCGACGGAGATCTTCTGCAGGTTCGGGTAGATCTCCGCGAGCGTCGCGTCCCGCTCCGGCGTGTCCCACACCGACGCGACCTCGCGCAACTTGGCCGCCGACTCGGGCAGCAGCGAGTCGAGCACCGAAAGCACCGTCGACGCCTGCCAGACGAACATCCCGGAGTTCCACCAGAAGCGTCCAGTGGCCAGGTACTCCTCGGCCGTCTCCCGATCCGGCTTCTCCCGGAACCGGTCCACGACGAAGGCCCGCGTGCCGTCGATCGCATCGCCGCGCTCGATGTAGCCGAGCCCGGTGTGCGGATGCGTCGGCTCGATGCCGAACGTGACCAGCGACCGCCCACGAGCCTCGACGACCTCGAACCCGTGCTCGATCGCCGCCCGGAACTCGTCCTCCGGGCTGATCAGGTGATCCGATCCGACGAAGGCGACCACCGCGTCGGGATCGTTCCGCGCCACGACAGCAGACGCGAGCCCGACCGCGTTGGCAGTGTCGCGCCGAGCCGGCTCGCCGATGATGTTGTGCTCGCCGAGCTCGGGCAGTTCCTTGCGTACGACGTCCGTGTATGCACCGACCGTGCAGACGTAGATGTTCTCCGGCTCGACCAGTCCGCGGAGCCGGTTGAACGCCACCCGCAGCAGCGATTGTCCTGCCGCCAGCGGCAGCACCTGCTTCGGCCTGTCGTCTCTCGACATCGGCCACAGCCGCGTCCCCGAACCACCCGCCAGGATCACCACGTTTCGCATGAGGGAAGACCCTACCGGTCGTCACCAGGTGGCTGCGGAATCCGGAGGTGCTTGAGGTCCGGCGGGATCGGCGAATCGGCCGGCTGCCAGAACAGTTCGGGTTCGCCGTCGAGCGCCGTCGCCGGTGCGTCGGTGAGCTTGAAGCGGTCGCGCAAGCGCCCGTAGAAATCTGTCGGCCGCAGCCGCACGAGCCGCAGCCGCTGCGGCGACCCGTACACGCCGATCCAGTCCCCCGGATCGAGTACGCCGCGCAACTGCCCGTCGATACTGACCGCGGCCTGTCCCGAGTGCGGCAGTACACGCAGCGCGATCGGCTCGTCCGGCGCCGCGACGACCGTTCGGTTGAAGGTCATGTGCGGTGCGACCGGAGTGAACACGATCGCCTCGGTGTTCGGCGACAGGATCGGCCCGCCGGCCGCGAAGCTGTACGCCGTCGATCCGGTCGGTGTCGCCACGATCACCGCATCGGCGGAGTACGACGCCAGCAGCCGGCCCGACAGGTACACGCCGAGCGCGACCTGGTGATCGCGCGCCAGCTTCTCCACGACCACGTCGTTCAGCGCGGTCACATCGAGCGCCATCCCCCACCCGTCGCCCTCGGCCATCTCGTGCCGTACCGGCGGTGGCGGCAGCGCCGGGCCGTGCCCGTACCGCAGCAAGGACTCGATCCCGTGCGGGATCTCCAGCGGTCGCGACGCCCGCATGGTCAGCGTCATCCGTTCCTCGTATGTCGCTCCGCCGTGATGCACCGCCTCCAGCGCGGGCTCGACGTCGCGGCACGCCACCTCGGTCAGGAACCCGACCTTGCCCAGATCGACCCCGAGCACGGCCGCGTTGTTCTTCGCCGCGATCCGGGCCCCGCGCAGGAACGTGCCGTCACCGCCGAGCGTGACGACCAGGTCCGGGTCGCCGGCGTGATGCAGCTCGTCGGTGCCGCTGCGACGCTCCTTGTGGTCCTTCCAGACGTCGATGTCGGTGCAGCCGATGCCGTGGTCGGCCGCCCATTTCCGCACGGTCTCCGCGGTCTGCACCGCAACCGGCCGCCCCTGGTGGACCACAAGCCCAATCCGGGTGATCGCCACGCCACCCCTCCTCCGCGTCGGTTTCTGCCTACAAGGTAGCCGGGCTAGTCACGCTTGGATGCGCTGACGATCGGGTCGGTCTCGTCGTCGAACTCGCCGATGACCTCTTCCAGGAGGTCCTCGAGCGCCACCACGCCGATCGCCACGTCGCCGCCGCAGACCACGGCGAGCTGGGCGCGTTCGTCGCGCATCGTGCGGATCGCCTTCGCGACCGGCGTACGGTCACCGAGCTCGAGCGCCGGCATCATCAGGTCGGAGGCGCGCGCGTTCGTGTCACCGGCGGTGGTCGCGCGGGCCGCATCACGGACGTGCACGATGCCGCAGATCGTCGTACCGGTGCTGACGACCGCGAGGCGCGAGTGGCCCTCACGCCGGCTGGTCAGCTCGACCTCGCGGGCTGACGCGGTCGCGGGCACCGTCGACAGTTCAGCGATCGGTGTCATCACCTGACCGACCGTGGTGTTCTGCAATGCGAGCATCGCGGTCAGCAGTTCGTGCTCGGGCTCTTCGAGCGTGCCGTGTTCGCGTGAGGACTCGATCAGCAGCCGGAGCTCATCCGGGCCGTGTGCGTTGGCGATCTCGTTCTGCGGCGTGACCTTCACCAACCGCAGGCACAGGTTGGCGAGCCAGTTGAGCACGATCAGCAGCGGGCGGAAGACCCACGTGAACGCCCGGAACGGCATCGCCAGTACCAACGCCGACCGCTCCGGATCGCTGATCGCCCACGACTTGGGCGCCATCTCACCGAGCAGGACGTGCAGCAGGCCGATTCCGCCGACCGCGATGATCAACGCGATCACATGTCCGACACCCTCGGGGACGTGCGCCAGCTCGAACAGCGGGTGCAGCAGGTGCGCGACCGCCGGCTCGCTCAACGACCCGAGTCCCAACGTGCACAACGTGATTCCGAGCTGGGCGCCGGCCAGCATCAGCGACAACTCGCTGACCCCGGCGAGCGCGGCCCGGGCGGCCAGGCTGCCGGACGCCGCCGCTTCCTCGAGTCGGTGGCGCTTGGAGGCGACCAGCGAGAACTCGGCAGCGACGAAGAACCCGTTCAGCGCCAGCAGTACGGCGGAGATGACGAGGGCCCACGTCGTACTCATGCCGTCCGCTCCATCACCACGATGCCGGGCACCCGGCGTTCGATGGTTTGCACGGTCAGCCGTACGAACTCCGCCGGGATCGGCCGGCCGTCGTGATCGATCCGCTGCGGCAGCTCCACCGTGATCTCGTCGCCGACCAGCGGGATGCGACCGAGCCGCGCCATCACCAGACCGGACACCGTCTCGTAGTCGTCGCTCTCAGGCAGTTGTACGCCGGTCATCTCCTCGACCTGGTCGAGCCGCCAGCGGGCCGGCACCACCCAGGACCCGTCGCCGCCCTCCACCAGACCGGTCTCCGGTAGATCGTCCTCGTCGCGGATCTCGCCGACGAGCTCTTCCGCGATGTCCTCGAGCGACACGATCCCGGCGAACCCGCCGTACTCGTCGACCACGATGGCGAGCTGGCGGCGCGCGACCCGCAGCCGCTCGAGTACGCCGGGCAGCGGCAAGGTGGTGGGTACGGCGACCGCGGGCGAAGCCAGCGAACCGACGGCGATCGCGGCCCGATCGGCCGGCTCCAGCTCGACGACGTCGCCGATCGCGACCACGCCGACCACTTCGTCGACCGAGTCGCCGATGACCGGAAACCTGCTGTGCCCGGTGTCCAGCAGCTCGACCACGCGGGTCAGCGGCTCGTCGCGATGCATCGTCACCACGTCGACGCGCGGGACCATCGCCTCGCCCGCCGTACGACCGCGGAAGTCGAGGCCGCGATCGAGCAGCCGCATGGTGTCCTGGTCCAGCAGGCCCTGTTCGTACGACGTCTCGATGATCCGGTCGAGCTCCTTCGGGGTCGCGCCCTGCGGCAGCTCCTCGACCGGTTCGATGCCTACCCGGCGGAGGATCCGGTTCGACGCCGAGTCGAACAGGTGGATCACCGGGCCGGCGAGGCGCAGGTACCACAGGGTCGACCAGGACAGCCGCAGCGCGATCGCCTCGGCCTTCGCGATCGCGAGGTTCTTCGGCGCCAGCTCGCCGAGCACCATCTGGATGATCGTTGCCAACAGCAACGCCAGGATCACCGAGATCGAGGTGCTCACGGCAGTCGGCACACCGGCCGAACCGAGCAGGTCCTCCAGGCCCGCGCCGAGATACGGCTCCGCGAAGTACCCGGCCAGCAACGCGGTGATCGTGATGCCGACCTGCGCGCCGGACAGCACGAACGACAGCCTCGACGTGACCTTGAGTGCGCGTGCGGCCGACGCGTCACCGTCCTCGGCCAGCGTGCGCAGGCGACTCCGGTCGACGGCGACGTACGCGAATTCCTGGGAGACGAAGTAGCCGGTGGCAACGGTCAGCACCAGGATCAGGCCCAGGCCGGCCAGGATCAGCATGAGACGACTTTATGAGAACTCCAGCGATTGCAGTACTGCGGGGTCCGCGCGGCCTCAACTACTCTCCGTGGGCGAAGGCTTACCGAGTCGGCTTCCAAGCGACGACCTTGCCGTCGCGGACCAGCTCGCCGTACAGCGCCGGGTCGACGTGGTCGGCCAGGATCAGGTCCACGATCGGTTGGACGGCGTCCTTCGGCGATTTCGCCTGGCTGAAGTCGTCGAACCACGGCCGTGACGCGCGAGTATCCACGAGCCCAGGACAAACGGACGCGACCAGGGTGCCGTCGGCGAGATCCTGTTCGCGCCGCTCGGCCGCCACCGCGCGGACCGCCGCGACCTGAGCGACCTTCGACGGAAGGTTGATCCACTCCGGCCAGCCCTGCGCCGCCGCCGTACCGTCGTGCACCGCCGCCCGCCACTCCTCCACAACCTTCTCGACGTCCGCCAAGGCGACCCCGTCGAACCGCCCCCACAACTCCTCCGGCAGCTGCTCCAACGTCCCCAACGAACTAGCCACCACAATCAACCGCCCACCAGCCCGCAGCCTCGGCCCGAACGCCCGCAAGATGTACTGCGCCCCCAGATTCGCCACATCCACAAACCCATCCACCTGCTCCGCCGGCGTCTTCCCCGGCTCCAACGCCCCCACCGCGTTGGACACCACAATGTCCACGCTCCCCAACTCCTCCCCCAACCGCTGCACAGCCCCCTCATCCGTCACATCCAGCACCCGCCCCTCAACCCGAGCCCGGAGTGCTCGGTGGTTGAGCTGGGCGGCGGCTGCGGCGACTCGTTCGGGGTTTCTGCCGGTGAGGAGGACGAGGTCTTCGGGGTTCATGCGGTTAGCGAGTTCTTCTACGAGGGCATATCCGATGCCTTGGTTGGCTCCGGTGACCAGCGCGATGCGTGGTTGTGTCATGGGGCCAACGTAGGTCTGAGGTTGCCATGACTCCAGCGAAAATTCGGCACAGGTGGTATGCGTAGATGTCATGGACTTCACCGACGTCTCGCTGATCGCGTTGCGGGTGTTCCGGGAGGTGGCTGAGCGGGGTACGTTCACCGCCGCGGCATCGGCGCTCGGTTACACGCAGTCCGCGGTCTCCCGTCAGATCGCAAGTCTCGAACGGGCCGCGGGCAACCAGCTGCTGGAACGCCGCCGCGAAGGTGTCGCGTTGACCGCTGCCGGTCAGGTCGTACTGCGGAACGCCGCCGCCGTGCTCGACCAACTCGACGCGACCGCGCGCGAGCTCGCCGGACTACCGCTCGAGGGCGGGACCGTGCGGCTCGGCTGGTTCCCGAGTGCCGGCGCGGTTCTGTTGCCGCGGGCAATCAGCGCGGTACGGCGTACGCACCCGTCGATCACCGTGACGACCAGGGAAGGATCCACGCCCAACCTGGTCCGGGCGCTCCGGGCCGGGACGATCGACCTCGCGCTGATCGCGTCCGCACCGCCGTTCCGCCCGCCGGATGCCGAGTCGCCCGCGTTGAAGCTGGAGACGCTCGCCGAGCGGAGCCTGCTACTGGCCGTCCCGACCGGGCACCCGCTGGCAGCGCACGACTCGATCGACGTCGGCGACCTCCGGGGCCAACGCTGGATCGCCGGACCCACCTCATCCAGCGAGCTGTGGATGGGCGTCTGGCCCGGCCTGGACGAACGCCCGGTCATCGCGCACACGGTCCGCGACTGGCTCGCCAAACTCCACTTGGTCGCCGCCGGCGCCGGGCTCACCACAGTCTCCGCGTCGATGGCGTCCGCCGTACCCCCAGGTGTCCGAGTGGTCACAGTCCGCGGCGGCCCACAAGAACTCCGCCGCACGATCCTCGCCCACCTACCCGGCCGACTACCAGAACCAGCCACCCACTTAGCCGCCGCCCTCAGAGCCGCCGCCCTCGACCTCAACCCAGCTACCTGACGGCGGCGCCGATGTGAGCCGGGGCAGCTACAGCGCGGTGCCGCCCTCGGCGTCCGTGGGGCGGTCCGTGGGGCGCACGGGCTGGCTGTCTGCCGGCGGCTGGGTCGGGGATGCCTGGGGCGGTGCTGCCTGGGGCTGGGGCTGAGTCGACGGTGCCGGCGCCGTCTGAGCGGGAGCTGCCTGGGTCGGCTGTGTCGGTGCTGCCTGGGTCGCCTGGACGGGCGCTGCCTGAGCTGCCTGGACCGCCTGGGGCTGGGACTGGGCGGGGGCTACCTGGGCGGGGGTGTCGTCGTCATCGTCGCCGTGGCGGGCCTTTTCGAATTCTTTCATTGCGCGGGCGGCGTTCTTGGTCAGCTCCGGCAGCTTCTTCGCGCCGAAGAGCAGGACCACGATGACCAGGATGACGATCCATTCGCCGCCTTCGGGCAGCGCGAGCAGTGGCACCATGACAAGCCTTCTTTCGAGAAAATCCCCCACCACGGTACGCCGGAGTACGAACCGTAGGGTGGGCCATATGTCACGAGTCCTCCCCGAGCTGTTCGCGGCCGCGGTCCGCCGGGACGGCGGCGCCCCGTTCCTCACCTACTACGACGACGCGACCGGCGAGCGGATCGAGCTGAGCGCGGTCACCACCGCGAACTGGGTCGCGAAGACCGCGAACCTGCTGGTCGACGAGTACGACCTTGAGGCAGGCGAGACCGTCGCGATCGGCCTCCCGCCGCACTGGCTCGGCGTCGTCTGGGCGCTCTCCACCTGGTCGGTCGGCGCCTCGCTGACCAGCAAGACCGGCACGCTCGCGATCACCGGCCCCGACTTCGCCGTCCGCGGCGACCGCGAGACCGTTGCCTCCGCGCTCCTCCCACTCGGCGGCCGCTTCCGCGAGCCTCTCCCGGACGGCATCCAGGACTACGGCGCGGAGGTCTACAACCACCCCGACGTCTTCGTCCCGTTCGACCCGCCGACGCCCGCTTCCCCGGCGTACGACGACCTCACGCACGAGGATCTGATCGGTACGGCGGAACCCATCGGCGACCGCATTCTGGTCCAGCGGACGCTCACGGACCGGGACGGCCTGGGACTGCTGGTCGGCGTGATCGCCGGAGGTGGTTCGATCGTCCTCTGCCGCAACCTGGACGCCGCCAAGCTGGAGCGCCGGGTCGCGGACGAGAAGGTCGACCGGGTTCTCGAGTAACAACGGAGGGGTAGCGTGCGTCGGTTCGAAGGAAAGGTCGCGCTGGTCACGGCGGCGGCGCAGGGCATCGGGTCCGCGGTCGCGCGGCGGCTGGCCGACGAAGGCGCGTCGGTGGTGGTGACCGACTTGCAAGAGGAGAAGCTCGGCGAGGTCGCCGCCGGCATCGGCGAGCAAGCGCTGCCTGTCAGGGTCGATGTGACGAAGCGCGACGACGTCGACGCAGCCGTCTCCGCCGCGGTCGAGCGGTTCGGCCGGCTGGACGTGGTCGTCAACAACGCGGGCGGTTGCATCGTGTCGACCGTGCCGGAGGACACGACCGCCGAGGAATGGCACGCGCAGCTCGACCTCACCCTGGTCGGTGCGTCACGCTGCATCCAGGCGGCGCTGCCGCAGCTCGTGAAGAACCGCGGCAACGTCGTCACGATCAGCTCGGTCAACGGACTGGCTGCCTTCGGCAACATCGAGTACGCCGCGGCCAAGGCCGGCCAGATCGCGATGACGGTCAACTACGCCGCGCGGTACGGCGACCTCGGCGTCCGCTTCAACGTCGTTGCCCCCGGCACCATTCGGACGCCGAACTGGGACAACCAGCCCGACACGCTCGAGCGCTTCGAGAAGATGTACCCGCTCGGCCGCGTCGGCGAGCCCGAGGACATCGCCGCCGCGGTCGCGTTCCTGGCCTCCGACGACGCGGCCTGGATCACCGGTCACACCCTGCCGGTGGAAGGCGGCGTCCTCACCGGCCCAGGAATGATGGACCTGTCAACGAACGGCCCCTTCAAGAAGACCTACTGACCCTTCGGCCAGGCTTCCCAGGCGGTCGCGAACATCTCGTCGACCGTGTAGGTGTTCTTCCACGCGAGGTCGCGGGCGGCGAGATCGCCGTTCGCGACCACGCGGGACGGGTCACCCGGCCGGCGCGGGCCTTCGGTCGGGGTGAAGTCGATGCCGGTCACCCGGCGGGCGGCGTCCATGATCTCGCGCACCGACGTCCCCGTGCCGCTGCCCAGGTTGTAGACGGGCTCGAGTGTCTTGCCGGACTCGAGCGCGCGGGCGGCCGCGACGTGGGCACGGGCGAGATCGGCGACGTGCACGTAGTCCTTGACCGACGTGCCGTCCGGGGTCGGGTGATCAGTGCCGTAGATCTGCGGGACTTTGCCCTGCGTCAGCAGGTTGCAGACGATCGGGAACAGGTTGTACGGGCTGGCGTCGTACACCGTCGGATCGCCCGACCCGACCACGTTGAAGTAGCGCAGTGAGGTGTGGTGCAGCTCCGAGGCGGCGGCCTGGTCGCGGAGCAGCCACTCGCCGATCAGCTTCGACTCGCCGTACGGCGACTGCGGGTCGGGCTCGGTGTCCTCGGTCACCACCTCGTCCTTCGGCGTCCCGTACACCCCGGCGCTGGACGAGAAGACGATGTTGCGCACCGACTTCTCCGCCATCGCTTCGAGCAGCGACACCATCCCCGTCACGTTCTGCGTGTACGTGTGCAGCGGGCGCTCCACCGACACCCCGGCGTACTTGAACCCGGCGAGATGTACGACGCCGTCGACGCCGTCGAGCGCCTCCCGAACCGCCGCACCGTCCAGCACGTTCGCCTGCACGAACGGCACGCCGTCGGGTACGAACTCCGCCTTCCCGCTCGACAGGTCGTCGATGACGACCACGTCGATCCCGTCGTTGCGGAACGCGCGCACCACATGCGCCCCGATGTACCCGGCACCACCAGTCACAAGCCACGTCATGTCTCAGATCCTGCCATCCAGATCCACCAGGCCCCCGCAAACGGGCCGAACCCGTACCAACTAGCAGACAGTCGCCAGCCAGAAGTAAGTCAACTCGGTCCACTCGACCTCGGCCGGCGCCACGTCCGCGACCAGTTCCTCGCGCGACGGGAAGTTCTTCAGCACCTCGTAAACGCGTCCGTCCGACAGCGCCCGGTTCTGGTAGGTGTCGCCGTCGTCAGTCGTCCGGGTGATCGGATAGTTACTCCCCTCCACATACCGGTTGTCCGCCAGGATCACCACCCCGCCCGGCTCGACCCGGTCCAGCAGGCTCCGGGCAAACCGCCGTACGTCGGCACGCAGCACATGTGACCAGAAGAAGCCGGCGAAGATCGCGTCGAAGCGACCAGGAGTTGCCGCGAGGTCGTAGGCATCCGCGACAGCGAACTCCACCTCACCGGGACCGTAGGAGCGCGTCCGCGCAACGGCCAGCGTCTCCTCGTTCACGTCGGTCGCCAGGACCGACGCGGCCGTGGTGGACAGCGCGGTCGTCCAATAACCGGTGCCGGCGGCAACTTCCAGGACGGACCGACCGGCGACGAGCGGTGGCAGGAGGGCCCGCAGGCGGGCGAGGTCCTGCTGCCGTTCCGGCTTGTTGTAGACCGCGTCGTACTCGCCGGCGCGGTCGCGATAGTAGTCCGCCAGCTCATTCATCGGGCGAGTGAGCGGGCTTTGGGGGTGAGCAGGAACGCGCCGGCGTACAGCAACGCGGCGATGATCAGCAGGCCGTGGAAGCCGATGATCAGCGCGGCGTACTCCAGGCAGCCGCCGAGCATCGCGCCCAGGAGGTTGGCGCCGAAGGAGGCTGTGCCGTCCGCCGTGTCGGTGAAGCGTTTCGCGAAGATCACGTTCGCGGCGAAGATCGGCGTGAACGCGATCAGGACCGCGACGATCACCCGCAACCCGACCGGCATGCTCAGCAGCCAGCTGTCCGGGAACACCCACGACAACGCGAGCCCGCCGAACAGCACGGCGAACATCACCTTGATCGGTGGTGTTTTGAACCGTCTCGTGACTTCGACCGCGGCCAGCACCGCCACCAGCACGCCCGCGAACACGATCGCGTTCACGACCCACGTCGTACCGAACAGCAACGCGAACCCGGTGATGCTCTTCGTCTCCAGCAACATGAAGCCCGCGCCCAGCAGGAACAGGTCCGCGTACGGCCGCATCCGCCGGTACGACGACCCGCCGCCCGCGATGCCGACGCCGACGAGGCCCGCGACCAGGATCAGCCCGAGCGTGACCAGATACAGCGACGGAATCCGGTCCGTGAACAGGTACAGGAACGGCCGGTTGTCGGTGGCCGGCGGCGGGGTGATCGCGGACGGACCGGGCCACTCGGCGGCACACGTCTGGTCCTGCTCGGTCAGACCGACCGTCACCACGGCCTGCTGCAGGCCGTCACCGATCTTGTCCACACACGGCTTGTGCCCGAAGGCCTCCTGCGCCGTCGACGCGAGCCGGTCGATCAACCACGTCTCGCGGTAGTAGTTGTACATGGCAAAGGCCCCGCCCGGGTTCAGGTGGTCCTTCGCGCTCTCGAACGCCTGCTTGGTGAACAGGTAGCTCTCCAGCCGCAGCGAGCTCGCGCCGTTCACCAGCGTCAACGAGTCCGGCAGTGCCAGCAGGATCAGGTCGTACTTCTTGTTGGTCCGCGACAGGTACGCGCGCCCGTCGTCGATATGCGACGTCACCCGCGGGTCCTGGTACGGACGGTCCGGGTGCAGCGCCTTGCCGAGGTCGCGGATCCGCGGGTCGATCTCGACCGCGTCCACGTGCGTCGCGCCCTTCTTCAACGCGATCGCCACGTCCGAACCGGAGCCGGCGCCGATGATCAGCACGTTCTTCGGCGTCTTCCCGACGTTCGCCCGCTCGTACGGCAGCCCGTACTGCGGCTCCCACTGCAATCGCGCGTCGGCCGGAATCGCCTGCTGGTGCGGTACGCCGTTCACCGTGATCGTCAGCAGCGGGACACCCTCGTAGGTGTACTGCTTGGTCTTCACCTTGTAGTACGGCGACCAGCTGAGGTCCGAGCGGGTCGACTCGTGGAAGAGCACGCCCAGCATCACCAGCAGCGGCACGAGCACCATCGCGGCGCTCAACCCGGTGGCAACCGCCCGGCGACCCGATCCGGCCGACCGCGGGATCATCAGCACCGCGAAGACGATGGTGACGATCAGGCCCCACCAGATCGGCGGCGCGCCCAGGAACGACAGCGCCGTGAAGCTGACGATGCCGGCCAGGCTGCCGATCAGATCGAAGCGGTACGCCGTCAGCCGCGGCAGCTCGGCGAAACAGCGGCCGACCAACTCGGCCGGACCGGCCAGCACCACCGCGGCCGCGATGAAGACGATCGGCAGGATCACCCAGACCGGCGGGCCGGTGGTGTTCAGGCTGGTGAAGTAGATGACGCTCGACGAGCTGCCCCGGTTGACCGTCACCGGTTTCCAGGCGATCACCAGAACCAGCAGGCCGAGCATGATCGGCGAGTAGTACGGCAGCCGCTTCGCGCGGCCGGATCGCAGGACGCCGATCCCGATGCCCAGGAACGAGCCGAGCAGCACGAAGTTCGAGAAGTAGCTGAGGTGGACCACGTTCGAACCGGTCCACCGGATCAGCGCAAGCTCGGTGAAGAGCATCAGCGCACTGGCCGCAACCAGCCGTGTCCGCACTCCGAACGGGCTCGGCCAGTTGGTGGTCGGGACGCGGTCAGTGGAGGAGTCGACTGCCATGCGGGGCGACGTTACCGGATATCGGAGTGGTCTGCGTCACCCCGCACGTCCTGATGACGGACAGTCAGCGGCGACGGGCCGGCTTCGGAAGTTCGCAGCCGGACCGGTTGAGGTCGATCGTGCGGTTCGCGGTCAGGCAGGTGTAGAGCCACCAGGTCTGCTGGCCGTACGCCGCGCCTTGGTCGACCGTGACGTTGCCGTTGGCGTCGACCTCGCACGGGTTGTTCACCGTGCAGCGCTCGCCGTCCTCGTTACCGGTGTTGTTGATGCCGATCATCTCGCCGGTCGCGGTGCTGACCACGGGCGATCCCGACGTACCGCCGATCGTCTCGCAACCAGGCTGCTGGTACTTGATCGAGTTCTGCCAGGTCCAGTCGCCCTCGCGTAGTTGCGGGATCGTCGCCTGCACCGAGCAGGTGTAGATGCGCCTCCAGTAACCGGACACGACCGCCATCCCGGCGCCGTCGGCCGGTCCCTGCTTGGCCAGGGTCAGCGGAGTGACGTTCAGCCGGCTCTTGATCGACGCGTACGTCTCGTTGACCTCGTACACGATCATGTCGGTCTTGGTCATCGTGCCGAACAGGATCTTGTCGGCGCGGACCGTGCCGGCGCGGCTGGAGTCCGGCTTCAGCAGCGTGATCGAACGCGTGGACGCCTTGTTCACCAGCACCTGGCCGGGTTGCAGGAACCCGCCCTCGTAGCAGTGCCCGTTGGTGAGCACGAGCGCCTTGTCGGTGCTGACCGATTCGGCGTACCGGACGAGGGATGCCGAGCAGTTGCTCAGCGCGGCGATGCCGGTGAAGTCGGTACCGGGCGCCGCGGCGTGTGCGGACGTCGTACCGAGCAGGGTGGTGGTCGCGACCGCGGTGACGGCCAGGACGGAGCGGAAGAGTTTCATGGGGCGGTTTCCTCACTGGTTGTACTTAGAGGACTTCGTAACGCATCGATCCGCCGCCGACCATCACAACTGTGTGAAGCAGGGTGAGCGCACGGGTTTTCCTGCGCTGAGTGAAGGGGCTGCTACTCTTCGTCTCCGGATCCGCCTCCGCCCGAACCAGCGCGTACTGCGGCACGTCATACCAAAGTGACAGTGAGGGACAAGGTACGGTCGGAATCAGACCGGTTGGAGAACGGAAGGACGTCATGCCGCAGGAGAAGCCAGACCTGCGCAATCTCCGCGAACCGGTCCGGTTCAAGCGGGCGCTGACCCTGTTGTTGATGACGCTGATCCTGCCGGGATCGGCGCAGATCGTCGCGGGCAGCCGGCGGGCCGGCCGCTGGGCCTGGCGGGTGGTCTTCGGCCTGATCGCGATCATCGTGTTCCTGATCGTCCTGGGCCTGATCTGGCGCTCGGGGACGATCAACTTCCTGGCCCGGCCCGGGACGCTGCGGCTGGTGCAGATCACCCTGATCGTGCTCGCGGTCGGCTGGGCGGCGCTGTTCATCGACGCGTACCGGATCGCGCAGCCGCTCACGCTGGAGCGCAATCACCGCCTGATCACGAGCATCCTCGACGGCGCGCTGATCTTCGTCGTCGTCGGCGCACTGATCTACGCGAGTGTGATCGTGAACACCCAGCGCGACTTCGTCGCCAGCGTGTTCGGCAGCGGGAAGTCCTCGAAGGCCGAGAAGGGCCGCTACAACGTCCTGATGATGGGCGGCGACTCCGGCGCGGACCGGATCGGCACCCGGCCGGACAGCATGACGGTGGCCAGCATCGACGCGGACACCGGCCGGACCGTCCTGATCGGTCTCCCGCGGAACCTGGCCAAGGTCCCGTTCCCGGCCGGTACGGCGATGGCGAAGCAGTTCCCCGACGGCTTCAAGTGGGACAAGTGCGCCGCCGAGTGCCTGCTCAACGCCGTCTACACGTACGCCGCCAACCACAAGGCCCTGTTCCCCGGCGACCCGAACCCGGGCGAAACCGCCACCACACAGGCGATCGAGGCCGTCACCGGGCTGAAGATCAACTACTTCGTGCTGATCGACCTGGCCGGGTTCCGCGACCTGCTCAACGCGGTCGGCGGGATCACGCTGGACATCGGCAAGCGGGTCCCGATCGGCGGCGGCAGCTCCCCGATCAAGGGCTACATCGAGCCCGGCAAGAACCAGCACCTGGACGGGTACCACGCGCTGTGGTTCGCCCGGTCCCGGGCCGAGTCGTCGGACTACGAGCGGATGGCACGGCAGAAATGCGTGATGTCCGCGATGCTGAACCAGCTGTCGCCGCAGACCGTGCTGACCAAGTTCCAGGGCATCGCGTCGGCCAGCAAACAGGTGGTCAAGACCGACATTCCGGCCGGTGAGCTGGGAACGTTCACCGATCTCGCGCTGGACGCGAAGAAGCTCCCGGTGTCAAGCTTCTCCGCGGTCCCGCCGTTGATCCACACCGGCGACCCGGACTTCGCGCTGATCCGGACGAAGGTCGCCGAGGCGATCGCCAGGTCCGAATCGCTGGACAAGGGCGGCTCAGGAGGAGACGGTAAGACCTCGACCACTCCGCGTAGTACCACGAGCAACCCGAGTAGTAGTACGACGAAGAAGCCGAGCTCCACGAAGAAACCCACCACCTCTCCGACCACACCCGCCACCGGCGTCGACGACGTCGCATCGATCTGTAAGGCCTGACCTGATATGCCGCTGTCCCACTGGCCACCCGTTTCCGTCGTGATGCCCGTGCTGAACGAGGAACGCCATCTCGAGGAGGCGGCCGGCCGCGTCCTCGAGCAGGACTACCCCGGTGAGCTGGAGGTCGTCCTCGCGATCGGCCCGAGCAAGGACCGGACCCAGGAGATCGCGGACAAGCTGGCCGAGAAGGACCCCCGGATCACCATCGTCCCGAACCCGACCGGCAAGACCCCGGCCGCGCTGAACGTCGGCATCGCCCACGCCAAGCACGACATCCTGGTCCGGGTCGACGGGCACGGCGCGCTCACCGACGGGTACATCACCCGCGCGGTCGAGGTGCTGGAGGAGACCGGCGCGGACAACGTCGGCGGCGTGATGGCGGCGGAGGGCCGGACGCCGACGGAGATGGCAGTCGCCTGCGCGTACCGCTCGCGGCTGGGCCTGGGCGCGTCCACGTTCCACCAGGGCGGCAAGGCCGGACCGGCCGACACCGTGTACCTCGGCGTGTTCCGGCGGGCCGCGCTGGAGCGGGTCGGCGGCTTCGACGAGACCATGCACCGGGCCCAGGACTGGGAGCTCAACTACCGGATCCGCAAGACCGGCGGGCTGATCTGGTTCACCCCGGACCTCTCGGTCACCTACCGGCCGCGCTCGTCGCTGTCCGCGGTGGCGAAGCAGTTCTTCCACACCGGTCAGTGGCGCCGCGAGGTCATCCGCCGGCACCCGGAGACCGCCAACAAGCGGTACCTCGCGCCGCCGGTCGCCGTCATCCTGCTGGCCGTCGGCACGATCCTCGGCATCGTCGGCCTGGCCACCGGCGTCAGCTGGCTCGACCTCGGCTTCATCGCGCCGCTGGGCTACGCGCTGCTGCTGATCTTCGGCTCCGCGATGGAAGGCCGCTACCTGCCCTGGAAGGCGCTCTTCTGGATGCCGCTGGTCTGCGCGACCATGCACATCTCGTGGGGCCTCGGCTTCCTGATCGGCCTCCGCGAGAAGCCGAAGGCCGTCTAGCCGGCCCGAGTCGACGCGATATAGGCCTCGACGACCTCTTTGACGGGGCCGTCGAGGCGGAGTACGCCCGCGTCCAGCCAGATCGCGCGGTTGCAGGTCTCCTGGACCACGTCGAGGCTGTGGCTGACCAGGAAGACCGTGCCGGCCTGGTCGCGGAGCTCCTTGATCTTGCGCTCGGACCGCACCCGGAACTCGGCGTCGCCGGTGGCCAGTGCCTCGTCGACGAGCAGGATGTCGTGCGTCTTCGCGGACGCGATCGCGAACTTCAGCCGCGCCGCCATCCCCGACGAGTACGTCGACATCGGCAGGTCGATGAAATCGCCGATCCCGGAGAACTCGACGATCTCGTCGTACCGGCGCTGGACCTCGGCCGGGGACATGCCCATCGCGAGGCAGCCGAGGACCACGTTGCGGTCGCCGGTGAGGTCGTTCATCATCGCCGCGTTCACGCCCAGCAGCGACGGCCGCCCGCCGGTGTAGACGGCGCCGGACGCGGGCGGCAGCAGGCCGGCGATCGCACGCAGCAGCGTCGACTTCCCGGAGCCGTTGCGGCCGATCACGCCGATCGCGTCGCCCTTGTTCGCGGTGAAGCTCACACTCTTCACCGCGTGGACTTCGCGGATCGTCGGCCGGTCCTGTCGTTTCAGGATCCGCCGGAGCGCGGTGGCCGCCGTACCCTTGCCGCCCTGGCCGGCGATCACCTTGTAGATGATGTCCAGGCGGTCGGCGATGACAGTGGGCTCAGCCGTTGAATCAGCCGTTGAACCAGACATCGAATCAGCCGCGGCCATAACGGTCCTCCGCCCGCCAGAAGTACCAGAAGCCGCCGGCCAGCATCACGAACGACCAGACGATCGCGATCGTCCAGGCGTGCGGCAGTTCGTTCTGCTTGTGCTCCTGGAGCAGCGATCGCCGGACGATGTCGATGTACGCCGAGATCGGGTTGAACGCGAGCACCTGGACCACCCAGCTCGGGGCGTTCAGCTGCTCCAGCTTGGACGGCAGCGAGAAGAAGATGCCGGACGCGTACAGCCAGGTGCGGGTGACGAACGGCAGCAGCTGGGTGATGTCGGAGACGAACGTCCCGATCCGCGCGAAGACCAGCGTGATGCCGATGTTGAACATCATCTGCAGCAGCATCGCGGGCACGATCAGGAACCAGCGCCACGCCGGGCCGTCGGTGAACCCGACCACCACGAACAGGATCGCGAGCGAGACCAGCATCTGGTTCAGCTCGTTCAGCACGTAGGCGAGCGGGAGGGTCGCGCGGGGGAAGTGCAGCGTGCGGATCAGCGACAGGTTCAGCGCGAGTGAGCGGGAGCCCTCGGTCATGCAGCGCTGCGTGAACGTGAACACGAAGATCCCGCTGAGCAGGAACGCGACGTAGTTGTCGATCCCGTTCTTGGTGCCGAGCAGGACGCCGAAGGCGAGGTAGTACACCCCGGCGTTCAGCAGCGGCGTCAGCACCTGCCAGATCGAGCCGAGGCGCGCTCCGGCGTACATGGCGTAGGTGCGTGCGGTGGCGTAGCTGAGGACGAACTGGCGACGGCTCCACAGCTCACGGAGATACGAGCTGAGCGGGGGGCGGATCGAGCTCTTGGAGAGTCCGTAGCGTTCGGCCAGCTCGGCCGGGCTGGTCATCCCGGTCGGCTCTGCGGCGGTCGGCATTGCGCCAATGTACTGCGCTGTGTGATCCCGCCGTGACGCAGGTCAGCCCACTAAGCGGGCTCTCAGCTTGCTCAGATCCTCGTCGGTGAGACCACCGTGCCGCAGGTATGCCTCCGGTCCGCCGTACTTCGTGTCGAGGTGGCGCAGGATCGCGACGATCGACTCGGCCCGGGTGTCGCGGAACTCGATCATCTCCGGATGCTTGGAGGTGTCTGGCTCGGCGGCCAGCTGCTCCTCCAGCCACGGCGCGAGCCGCTCCTGGGTCAGGAAGTAGTCGGCAACGATCTCTTCCTCCGGTACACCGGCGACGCTGAGCGCCAGCGCGACGACCATCCCGGTCCGGTCCTTCCCGCCGTGGCAGTGCACGACGACCGCGCCGTCCTCCTCGTCCGCGATCGCCTTCACCGCGGCCGCGAACAGCTCCGGCCGCCGATCGAGCATCCACGTGCACGCCTCGACGATCGTCGGCTGCCCGTGCTCCGGATCCGCCGGATCCTGCAACGCCTGCCGCAGGGCCAACGGCGTACCGGTGAACGGCGTCGGGTACTCCGCGACCTCGCCATCACCCCGCAGATCAAGAATCCGCCCCACCCCGGCCCGCCGTACGGCGTCGACACCGTCGTCGGTCAGGTACTGCAAACTGTCGGCCCGAATCAGCACGCCCTCCCGCACAACCCGCCCATCAGCAGTCCGCAACCCACCCACATCACGAACATTCCGGCACCCCGCCCACTCCAGATCCATCGCGGTCACCGGTCCTGGGGGCGGTCGGGGTTCGGGCCCGGGTTGTACGGCGGGGGCGGGGGGAAGAGCCGGCTCGGCTGTTGGGGATAGCCGGGCTGGGGATAGCCGGGGGGTGGGTAGTTGCCTGGGGCACCTGGTTGGTGGGGGCGGTTGCGGCGCGACTTGCGGACGGCCCAGATGATGAGGAAGACGATGCCGAGGCCGGCGAAGATCAGGAACGAGAAGACCGCGCCGAGGATCGACAGCACGAATGCCACGATCGACGACTTCGGGCCGGCGGCGTACGTCGCGCTGGTCTCGTCGTCGGTGCACGAGATGCTGTAGACCCCGGCCGGCACGGGATGCTCCGACCGGGCGACGACGTACCAGCTGTCGCCGTTGATCGTGATCGTCTCCGAGCCGGTCTCCCGTTGGAGCGGTACGTCGTTGCCGTCGGCGTCCTGCGCCTTGCACGGCGGCGTCAGCACCGGGACCGACGAGTAGATCGTCAGCCCCTCCTCCTTCAGCTCGACCCGCCCGGACTCGATCGGCTGCGGCGTCTGCGGCACCGTGACCACGATCCGCCAGACGAAGAACCCGACCAGCACCGCACCGACGACGAAACAGGCGATGGCGATCATCGGAAGTACCGACTTCTTCGGCGCTGGCATCGGCAGGCCTGGCTGCATGGTCATGCCCGCACGGTACCTGTTGGGCGGACTGCCACGGCCAGCTCGGCAGCCGCCTACGGCACGCCGAGCAACCTGAGCCCGGCCGCGGTCGCAGCTGCGGCCACCACCACCAGCACGAACGGCGCCTTCCGCCAGGCAAGCACGCCTCCGACCAGCACTCCTGCCGGCCGCGCAACGCCCGCCGGCCCGTGCCCATCCATGAGCGCCGAAGTCGCGACCAACGCGGTCAGCAACACAATCGCAGCCACCGCCAGCACCTGCTGTGCCCGCTCCGGCACCTCGAACCGGCTTCGCAGCGCGGGCCCGGCGAACCTGAGCGAAAAGGTGCCGACAGCAAGCACCATGATCCCCACCAACAGCACCGGGGTATTCATCGACTCACCTCCAACGCACCCTTCGGCGCCCGGTAGAACAGCAACCCCACCAACGCACACAGCACGGGCAGGCCGGCTGGCAGGAACGGCGTTGCGGCCAAGGCGACCACGACACCGACAAGAGCCGCCGTACGCGTCGAGCGATCCCGCAGCGCCGGCAGCACCAACGCGAGCAACACCGCCGGGAACGCCGCATCCAGCCCAAACGCGTCCGTGTCGGTGATGACCGAACCGGCTAACCCGCCCACTACGACGCCGATGTTCCAGCAGACGAAGATGCCGAGGCCACCGGCCCAGTACGCCGCCCGCTTCTGCTCCAACTCGCCCTGCCCCATCGCGAACGCGACGTTCTCATCGGTCATCACGTGACTGCCCGCGAACCGCCGCCACCCACTGCCGATCACATCGCTGACCGCCAGGCCGAACGGGATGTGCCGGGTGTTGACCAGCAGCCCCGCGATCATCGCCGCGATCGGGCTCCCGCCGGCCGCGACGATCCCGACGAACAGGAACTGCGACGCGCCCGCGAAGACCACGATCGACAGCAGGATCGGCACCCACAACGGCAGGCCGCCGCCGACGCTGATCGCGCCGTACGAGAGGCCCACGACGCCGTCGGCCAGGCAGACCAGGCCGATGTCGCGGGCGAGTCGCCGGTCGAGTGTTCGCCAGATCGAACGCATGAGCATTATGATGAACAACAACCCCGCCGTTCGTCAAGCCGAACAAGCAGACCGATGGAGCGAACACGCGATGGACAACAGGGCACCACTGGACGTGATCGCCGCGTCCCTGCGTCGGCACCGGGCCCGCACCGGGCTCTCCCTGACCGAGGTGGCGAAACGCGCCGGCGTCGCCAAGTCCACGCTGTCGCAACTGGAGTCCGGCACCGGTAACCCCAGCGTCGAAACCCTGTGGGCGCTGGCCGTTGCGCTCGACACCCCGTTCGCGGCACTGCTCGATCCGCCGCGCCCGAAGGTCCAGATCATCCGCGCCGGCGAAGGCCCCGCCATCTACTCCGACCAGGCCGACTACAGCGCCACTCTGGTCGCCTCCAGCCCACCGAACGCCCGCCGCGACATCTACCGCATCGTCGCCTCCCCCGGCCCCGGCCGAAAGTCCGAGTCCCACATGCCCGGCGTCGTCGAGCACGTCATCCTGGGCTCCGGCCGAGCCCTAGTCGGCCCCACCGACGACCCGATCGAACTCTCCCCCGGCGACTACATCGCCTACCCCGGCGACCTCCCCCACATCTTCCAAGCCCTAGAGGAAGGCACAGCAGCAACGCTCGTCTCCGAGCACGTGTAGCGCCAACTGCTCAGCCCGGTAGTGCGTCGGCGGCGGAGACAGCACGACGCCCGGGACCGCGAAGGGTCCCGGGCGTCACGGCGTACTAGCTCTTGCGGCCGACCCCGCCGACGATGCACTCCTCGACCTGGTTCAGGGGCTTGAGCCGCGGGCCGTCCGGCCACCAGTCGTCGCAGAGCACCAGGCCTGGGGCGACGAGCTCCTGATCGGGGAAGAACTCCATCAGCTCCTTGCGGGTGCGGAACCGGCCGCTGCCCATCGGGCTGTGGATGAACTTCTCCTCCATCTTCCGGGCGACCTCGGAGTGCTCCGGAGTCTCCGGGTTGTAGAAGTGTGAAATCACCGTGTACGACCCGGGCACCACCGCGTCGACGTACTTCTGCATGATCTGCGCGCCCTCGGTGCCGATGTAATGGTGCAGCGTGCCGGCCTGCACCACGGCGATCGGCTGGCTGAAGTCGAGGAAGTCACGCACCTCCGGCTTACTCAGCACCTCGTCCGGATCGAAGATGTCGGCGCTGACGAACAGCGTGTTCTCGTTCTCCTCGAGCAGGGCGCGGCCGTGCGCGAGCACCACCGGGTCGTTGTCGATGTAGAGCACCTTGGCCTCGGGCTGGATCCGCTGCACGACCTGGTGGGTGTTCTCGGCGGTCGGCAGACCGGACCCGCAGTCGAGGTACTGCGTGATACCGGCCTGGCCGGCCAGGAACCGGCACGCGCGGATCAGGAAGTTCCGGTTCGACCAGGCCAGGTCCTGGGCCTGCGGCGCCGCGGCCTGGACCCCGCGCAGTACCTCGCGGTCGACCTCGAAGTTGTCCTTGCCGCCCAGGAAGGCGTCGTACACCCGGGCGATGCTGGCCCGGCTGGTGTCGACGCCGACCGGGATCGAGCTTGGCGCTTTGGTGGCATCGACCATCGGTGAACCTCGCAGAGAGTGATCGGGAGTCTGTGCGACCGACTCTACCGAGAGTGCGGCGCACTGAACACATCGTGTCGGCGCGTGCGGTATGGACACGTTCACGATCCGTTATGGAATGATCAACTGCTGCACACCGAATCACAGCTGCTGGGAGGCCAGAGGTGACCGAGCCGGGCGCGTACGGCGGTCCGACCGCCCTGCGCATCATGCTTGGTGTGCATCTGCGTCGTCTCCGCGAGGAAGCCCAGATCAGCCGTACCGACGCGGGCTGGGCGATCCGCGGCTCGGAGTCCAAGATCAGCCGGCTCGAGCTCGGCCGGGTCGGCTTCAAGGTGCGCGACGTCGACGACCTGCTGACGCTCTACAAGGTCGAGGACGAACAGGAGCGCGATCGCCTGCTGACGTTGGCCCGCGAGGCCAACAGCCCGGGCTGGTGGCAACGGTACGACGACCTCACACCGCAGTGGTTCCACTCGTACCTCGGCCTCGAGATGGCGGCGGACCTCATTCGTACGTTCGAGTTGCAGTTCGTGCCGGGGCTGCTGCAGACACCGGAGTACGCGCGGGCCGTCGTACAACTCGGCCGGCAGGACCTCCCGTTGGCGCGGGCCGAGCAGGATCGCCTTGTTTCGTTGCGGATGAGCCGTCAGGACGTGCTGACGCGGCAGCGCCCGGCGCGACTGTGGGCAGTCATCGACGAGGCAGTACTCCGGCGTCCGATCGGCAGCCCGGCGATCCTCAAAGCCCAACTCGAGCATTTGATCGACGCGTCGCGACGGCACAACGTCACGCTGCAGATCATCCCGTTCTCCAAGGGCGGTTACACAGCGACCGGCGGCGCGTTCACCCTGCTCCGTTTCAACGACGCCGACCTTCCGGACATCGTCTACATCGAACACTTGACCAGCGCGGTCTACCTGGACAAGCGCGAGGAACTCGACACGTACGTCGTCACGATGGACGCCGTCTCGATCACCGCCGCCCAGCCCCGTGAAACCGAAAGCCTGATCCGTCAGGCGATCGACCGCTTACCCTAGCGCCGCCGGGCGCCCGGGCCGGGGCGGAAGGCAACTTCCCTCGGGGCCGGCTCGTGGCCGGCCTCGCAGTGCATGGTCACGGTGACGCGTTCGCCGCAGTCGCCACGGTGACGTGGCTCGATCGGTGCGCCGGCGGCAAGCGGAAGGTACTCATCGCCCCACTGGATCATTGCCACCAGCACCGGGTAGAGGTCCATCCCGGCCTCGGTCAGCCGGTACTCCGACCTCTCGCGCTGGCCGGGCAACCGGTACGGATGCCGGCGGATCAGGCCGCGCTCGATCAGCGCGGCGAGGCGCTCGGTGAGGACCTGGCGCGGGATGCCGGCCCGGGCCCGGATGTCCTCGAACCGCCGCACGCCGACGAAGATCTCGCGGAGAACGTGAAAAGTCCACTTGTCGCCGAGGATTTCCATCACCCGGGAGATCGTGCAGTTCTCCGTGGACCAGGTCATCGCCTCGGGCATCTGCTCACTAACGGCCGTACTCATGGGTTCATGATAAGTCCGCTTGACAGACTCAGCCAAGCAGGCAACGCTGAATCCGTGAACCAGACTCAGGCGAGACCGCCACTCGTCCGTCGCGCCGGCGAACCCGACGCGGACGAGCTGGCCAGGATGCTGTCGGGGCTGACCGACCTCAGCCGCTACTTCCGCTTCCAGACCGCGATCGGTTCTCCCCCGCGCGCCGCGCTGCTCCTCCGCCTGTTGTGCCCCACCGGCGCGGCCTTCGTGGCAACGCGCGAGGACACGATCGTCGGCCACGCGATGTGGGCCTGGGCACCCGGTGAGTGGACGGCCGAGCTCGCGGCCGTCATCGGGGAGGACGATCAGCGCCGCGGGCTCGGGATCCGGATGCTGGCGATCGCGGCCGCGGACGCGATCGCAGCCGGCGCGAAGCATTTTCTGTTCGTCGTGAGTGCGGCCAACGAACGGTCGATCCGGATGGTACGTCGTCGGTGGCCGGACGCGAGCGTCGAGCGCGACGGCACACTGCTCACGTTCGTCGCACCGGCCCGGCTACCGGACCAACCGGAAGAACGCCCGGATGTCGTCGACGAGCAGGTCGGGAGCCTCGAGGGCGGCGAAGTGCCCGCCACGGCTGAACTCCGACCAATGGACGATGTGGTGCCGGCGGTCTAGCACGCGGCGGATGGCCGGATCCGTCGGGAAGACCGCGACGCCCGTCGGCACGCTCGGCCGGATGGCGTCGGCGGCGCGGCGATTCTCGTAGTACAGGTTGGCAGACGTCGCGCTGCTGTTGGTGAACCAGTAGATCGAGACGTCCGTGAGCAGGTGGTCCAGGTCGACCGCCTTCTCCGGCAGCGCGTGCTCCGGATCGGTCCACTCCCAGAACTTCTCCAGGATCCACGCCAGCTGCCCGACCGGCGAATCGCTCAACCCGTACGAGACCGTCTGCGGACGCGTCCCCTGCAGGTCGGCGTACCCGGTCCCGACCGCACGCAACCGCTCAGCCGCGGCCAACCGTTCGCGCTCTGCATCGGTCTGGACATCACCTGGCTCGACCTCAGGAAACGCCAGTCCGCCGTTGATATGTACGCCGACCACGTGCTCCGGATCGAGCTGTCCGAGGAGCGGCGAGACGACCGATCCCGTGTCGCCACCTTGCGCGCCGTACCGCTCGTACCCGAGCCGGCTCATCAACTCCGCCCAGGCGCGCGCGATCCGCCCGTGGTTCCAGCCGTCCTGCAACGGGACCGAGAAGCCGTGCCCCGGCACGGACGGCGCGACGACATGAAACGCATCCCGCGGATTCCCGCCGTACGCCGATGGATCGGTCAGCGGGCCGAGCACTTCGAGGAACTCCGCCACCGATCCGGGCCACCCATGGGTCAGCATCAACGGCAACGCATCCGGCTCCGGCGATCGCACGTGCAGGAAGTGGATCGTCTGCCCGTCGATCTCGGTCGTGTACTGCGGATAGTCGTTGAGCCGCGCTTCCCAGACCCGCCAGTCATAGGCCGCCCAACGCTCGGCGACCCGCTGCAGGTAATCCACCGGGACGCCGCGCTCCCACCCTTGTCCAGGTAGTTGCCGGGGCCAACGAGTTTGCCGGAGCCGCTCCCGCAGCGCGACAACCTCCGCCTCCGGTACCGCGATCCGGAACTCAGAGATCATGCGCCCGCGGGTGCAACGGCTCGTACAACCCGACCTGACCCCCGCCAGGCAACCGGAACGACGTCAGCACGCCCCACCGCATCCGCTCGACCGGCCCGAACTCCACCCCGCGGCCGGTCAGGTCGGCCATCGTCTGCTCGAGGTTGTCGCACATCAGCAGCAGCTCGTGTGACGCTGCCGCGGCCGGGTGCACCGCCACCTCGGCGGGCGGCAATTTGAAGATCAGCCAGCCGGATCCCGCATCCACCGACGGATACTCCAGCACATCGGCGAAGAACGCCCGATCCGCCTCGGCGTCAGTGCTGTAGATGATCACATGCGCTCCGTTGATCATCTACAGCACTGTAGCCACCTCAGCCCCGCCAGGTCAGCTCAGGAAGTCACCGGGGCGGTCAGCAGGCCGACGATGCCGTCGATCAGGCCGTCGGCCATCTCCTGCCAGGACGCCCGCGCCGTCGGCGTACCCTCGGCCTGCGCCCGCTCGAACTCCGCCGTCATCTGGATGATCAGATGCCGGGCCATGTCACCACGCTCCATCCGAACCGCCGGCGGAAGCTCCGCGAGGTGTTCGGCGAGCCCTTCGATGACACGCTGCAGGGTCGGTGAGTTCAGCGACTCCTGGAGCTGGATCTCGCGCAGCAACGGGTCGTACATCAGCTGGGCGCTGAACCGCGCGAGCCAGCTGGGCGGACCCAAGCTGCTCATGTGGTCGGTCGCCGACCGGACCAGCACCGTCACCCAGTCCCTGACATCCGGATCGGTTCCGAGCTCCGCGATCAGCTCGCGGCGCCGATCCTCGACCGGCACCGCATGCTTGCGCACGATCTCCCGGATCAGGTCGGTCTTGGTCCCGAAGTGGTAGCCGACCGCGGTGTTGTTGCCCTGCCCGGCCGCCTCGCTGATCTGCCGGTTCGACACCTCGTGTACGCCGCGCTCGGCGAACATCCGCTCGGCCGTCGTGAGGATCAGGTCCCGCGTCGCACTCACCCTCGCGGATCGATCCGTCTTCGACATCATCATCGCCACATCACCCTTACCTCCCGCAGCGCCACCGGTCCGAGGTCGTGTCGCTGTCGGTCATTGCCCACTACCTCCGCGCGGGTGCCCCTCCAGCTTGCCTCGCGGACTTGTTTAAGTCAACTGCCTGACTTAACGTGTAGTTGCACAAACCAACTATCTTTCGCTGCCCCGGAGGCTGATGATGTCCGCTGCTCCAACCGTGCGCGCCGATGCCGTGGTGCCGGTGCTCGCCTCGGCCGGGATCACGGTCGCGCTGATGCAGACGCTGGTGATCCCGCTGGTTCCCGAGCTGCCGCGACTGCTGAACGCGTCGGCCGCCGGGACCGCCTGGGCGATCACCGCGACACTGCTCGCGGCCGCGGTCGCGACCCCGATCATGGGTCGCCTCGGCGACATGTACGGCAAGCGCCGGATGCTGCTGATCAGCATCGGCATGCTGGTGGCCGGCTCCGTCGTCGCCGCGCTGAGCAGCTCACTCGTGCCGATGATCGCCGGTCGCGCGCTGCAGGGCCTGGCCGCGGGCGTGATCCCGCTCGGCATCAGCATCATGCGCGACGAACTCCCCAGCGAGAAGCTCGGCACGGCGACCGCGCAGATGAGCGCCTCGCTCGGTGTCGGCGGCGCACTCGGCCTGCCGCTGGCAGCGCTGCTCGCCGAAAACTTCAACTGGCACACGATGTTCTGGCTGTCGGCCGGTCTCGGCGTGATCGTGTTCGGGCTGGTCCTGCGGCTTGTCCCGGAGTCGTCCGTACGCTCCGGCGGCCGGTTCGACCTGCTCGGCGGCCTCGGTCTGTCGATCGGCCTGATTTCGTTGCTGCTGGCAATCTCTCAGGGCGCCGACTGGGGGTGGACGGGCGGCCGGACGCTCGGCCTGTTCGCTCTCGCGGTCGTCGCGCTGCTCGCCTGGGGCTGGTGGGAACGCCGTACCAGAGAGCCGCTCGTCGACCTGCGGACGACGGCGCGCCCGCAGGTGCTGCTGACCAACCTGGCGTCGATGGTGTTCGGGTTCGCGATGTTCGCGATGTCACTGGTCCTGCCGCAGCTGCTGCAGATGCCCAAGGCCACTGGTTTCGGACTCGGTCAGTCGATGCTCGCGTCCGGTCTGGTGATGGGTCCGTCGGGCCTGGTGATGCTGATCGCGGCGCCCTTCTCGGCGAAGATCTCGAACACCCGCGGCCCCAAGGTCACGTTGATGCTCGGCGCCGTCGTGGTCGCCGCCGGGTACGCCGTGGGCAGCGTGCTGATGGGATCGGTCTGGGAGCTCGTGCTGGTCTCGCTGCTGATCGGCGCCGGCATCGGTCTGGCGTACGGCGCGATGCCGGCGCTGATCATGGCCGCCGTACCGGTCTCGGAGACCGCGGCTGCGAACAGCTTCAACACGCTGATGCGGTCGATCGGAACGTCGGTCTCGAGCGCGGTCGCGGGCGTGATCCTGGCCAACCTGACGATCAGTCTCGGCGGCTACACCCTGCCCTCGCAGAGCGGCTTCCGAACGGTCCTCCTCATCGGCGCAGGCGCCGCCCTTGCCGCCCTGGCGATCGCCTCCTTCATCCCCACCCGCCGCGCGGTCGCCGAGGCGTCGCCGGTCGAGGCGGAGGCCGTCGCCGGCTAGCGGGTTGTTGACCGGCTGGCGGGTTGTTACGCGTTAGCGGCGAAACAACCCGCCATCGGCCTCAGCCCAGGAAGTCCAGCGTGCGCTGCATCAGGAGTTTGGCGGCGGGCTCGTCGTAGCCGGGGAGCGACGAGTCCGCGAAGAGGTGCTCCTTGCCGGGGTAGAGGAACAGCTCCACGGAACTGTTGGCGGCGACCAGGGCGCGCGCGGCGTCGATATCGCCGCCTTCCTCGGCGAAGAACGGATCCTCCTCCATCGCGTGCACCTGCGCCGGCACGCCTTCCGGCCAGGCGCCGAACTCCTCGGCCGACAGGCACGAGTAGTAGAACAACCCGCCGACCGCTCCCGGCCGGGTCTGCGCCAGCTGCTGGGCAGGCACGACGCCGAGCGAGAAACCGGCGTACACGACATTCGCCGGCAGGTTCTGCGCCGCCTCGACACCGCGCTCGGCGATCGTCCCGAAGCCCGTCGCACGCGCGTACTCCATGCCCTCGTCGATGGTCGCGTACGTGTTGCCTTCGTACAGGTCGGGCGTGTGGACGGTGTGCCCCGCCTGCCGAAGCTCCTCCGCGAACGCCTTCACCCCGTCGGTGAGGCCCTGCGAGTGGTGGTACAGAACGATCTCAGCCATCGTCGGCTCCAATGATCCAGATATCTCGAACAATCGGCGATGTTAGTCTATTCAGACTATGTCGATCAACAGTTCGGTCCCCGATTACGAGCTCGCGGACACCGTCGAGCTGACCACCGCGGAGCAGGTGCGGGCGATCAGCGACCCGTTGCGGACGACGATTCTCGGGCTGCTGCACGAGCGGGCCGCGACGGTGACCGAGCTGGCCACCGCGGTCGGCCGGCCGAAGAGCACGGTCGCGCACCACGTGAAGGTGCTGACCGACGCGGGCATCCTCCGGGTGGTCCGGACCCGGCGGGTGCGGGCGATCGAGGAGCGGTTCTACGGCCGTGCGGCCCGGATGTTCTACGTCGGACTCGGACGGCAGGGGCCGGACGGGATGCTGCCCCATGATTTCAACGACTTCGAGGTCGCTGCCGAGGAGTCCAAACCGGCGTACGACGCGGGTGAGCTGCGCTCGTTCATCCGGCATGCCCGGATCCCGGAAAAGCGCGCGGCGGAGTTCTGGCAGCAGGTGGATCGGCTGATCCACAGCTTCGACCAGCTCCCCCGGTCCGGCGACACGACGTACGGCTTCACCGTCGGCCTCTACCCGATCGTCGACTACCCGACCTTGCCTCCGACCGACGACGAGGCCTGAGACTCCTCGGCAGCGAACCGGTCGAGTACGTCGACCAGGCGGGCCAGCACGTCCCGGGCGATCTCGTACTCCTGCTCACCGAACTCCTCGGTGAAGCGACGCTCGAGCTGACCCAGGTACCGGAAGCCGTCACCCGCCACCGCCAGACCGTGCTCGGAGTACCTGACGATCTTGGCCCGGCCGTCGGCGGGGTCGGACTGCATCTCCAGCAGGTCGAGCCCGACCATCTCACGGATGATCTCGCCCATCGACTGCCGCGTGATTCCGGCGCGGACGGCCATGTCGGCGGCCCGGGCGCCCTCGGCGTGCAGCGTGCCGAAGACGGAGTTGTGCGCCATCTTCACCTCGGTATGTCCTTCAGCGTGGGCGCGCCGGACCATGTCGTTCTGCATCGCCCGGTTGGCCCGGTCGACCAGAGCGATCAACGGCTTGCGATCGAGATGTGGTTCGGCATAACCCCTTGACATGTTGTAAGGATACCTTCCAATATTTCGACAGGAATCCTTACGGTATCAGGGAGGGCCCGATGGATGCCATGGAGCTTCACCCGGTGGTTGCGGGCCTGTTCGCGCGGGGGCGCCGGCGGACGGTCCGGGTCGCGGTCGAGCAGGAGTACGTCGTCGCCGACGCGGACGGCGGCGTGGTCCCGATCGAGCGGGTACGGCGGGCCGCCGCCGGCGCGGTCGCGGCGCCGTACATCACGTTCGAACCGGGCGGCCAGCTCGAGCTGAGCCTGCCACCGTCGCTCGATCCGGTCGGGGATCTCGGTGCGCTGACGGCGGACCTGCGGAGTCGGTTGAGCCGCGACGGCATCAGGTTGCTGACGATCCCGGTGGATCCGCGCACCGATGTGCCGCTGCAGCTGACCTCTTCGCGGTACGTCGCGATGCAGCGGCACTTCGACACGATCGGGCCGGCCGGGCGGCGGATGATGCGGCGGACCGCGTCGACGCAGATCTGCCTGGATTGGTGGCCGGGCGCGGCGGGGATCGAGCAGTGGCGGGTGCTGAATCTCGCCGGACCGTTCTTGGCGGCGGCGTTCGCACGCGATGGCGGGCGGTTGAGCACCTGGCTGGACGTCGATCCGACGCGCACCGGCTTCGACGACCTTGTGCTTCGCGGCGAGCCAGTCAGCTCCTACACCGCCTTCGCGGCCGGGGCGACGAGGTTCTTGGATGGGGCGGAGGCGCACGTGAGCACGCTGTTTCCGCCGGTGCGTCCACGCGGCAGGTACCTGGAGGTCCGCTTCCTCGACGCCCAGGAACCAGCCGGCGTCGAACGCGCGATCGGGGTACTCGGTCGGCTGATGTACGACGACGCGCTGCGGCGCGCCGCACTTGAGGCACTCGAACCCGAGCGCCCTCTGCTGGCCGAACTGTGGCGCACCGTCGCCGCGGGCGAGCACACTCGGAACGCTCAGCTATCACGCGACCTGGCGCTCCCCGCCGCCGCCGTACCATACGGTTTGGTATGGCCGTCGGAGGTGGCGGCATGAACGGCCGTACGAGCGGCGGCGTGAGCGCCGGTACGAGCGGCGGGGTTCTGTTTGTGACCGATCCGCTGGTCGGCCTCGCGGGTGACATCGACGCGAGTGTCGGCTTGATGAGCGCGACTCAGGAGCTGGGGTCCGAGGTCTGGTGTTGCGGACCGGAGGAGCTTGCGGTGGTCGACGGCCGGGTGCGGGCTCGTGCCCGACGGATCCGGCTTCGGCCGCGCCATGCGATCCGTGGCGACCATCGGTGGATCGTCGATGCGACCTGGTGGGACGAGCTCGAGACCGCCGTTGTCGACGTTGCCTCGCTTGACCTGGTGCACCTGCGGATCGATCCGCCGGTCGATTCGCGGTACCTGCACACGACGTACCTGCTGGATCTGGTGGAGCGGGCCGGTACGCGAGTGATCAACCGGCCGGAAGGCATCCGGGCGATGCACGAGAAGCTGGTCGCGCTGCACTTCCCCGAGCTTTGTCCGGCCACCTATGTCGGAGCGGATCCCGCAGAGCTGCGGTCATTCGTCGCTCGCGTCGGCACGGCCGTGGTCAAGCCGGTCGACGGATTCGCGGGACTCGACGTCTGGCTCGTGCACGACGACCAAGGCGCGGTCGCACTCCTGGAGTCCGCGAGCCACGGCGGACGGCGGCAGGTGATCGCCCAGCAGTACCTGCCGGCTGTTGCACATGGCAACAAACGGTTGTTCCTGCTCGACGGCGACATCGTCGGCGCAGTACTTCGCCGGCCGGCCGTCGACGACTTCCGGATCGGGCCACCGATCGCACCGGCCGAACTCGACGAGGACGACCACGCGATCGTCGCCGCCCTCGGGCCCGTCCTGCGCAAGCACGGCCTCGCCATCGCCGGTCTCGATGTGATCGGCGGCCGGCTGATCGAGGTCAACGTCACCTGCCCGGGCGGTATGCACAAGACCGATGCCCTGCTCGGCACCCAACTCAGTCAAACCATCGTGAGTCGTTTGTTCGAAGGAGTACTCGTATGAATCTCGACACCGTCACCATCGTCTGCATCGCGCTGCTGGGCATCCTGCTGTTCCTACTCGGCGCCAACGTCACACGCAACCGAGCTCTGCGCGGAGGCGGCAATCAGATGCCGACCGATCCGTCCGACAAGCTGCTGATCGCGGTCCGCGCGCACGGCAACGCGGCGGAGTACATCCCGACGATGATCGTGCTGCTGCTGGTCTGCTCGGTCCTGTCCGACAGCTGGGTGGTCGACGTCCTCGCGATCGCGGCCGTCTTCGTCCGGACCGTGCACGCGGCCGGCATGCTGACGTCTCGTACGCTGGCCAGCCACGGACCGCTCCGCGATATCGGTGCCATGGGCACCTATCTCGTCGGGGTCGCGCTGGGCGTCACCGCGCTGGTGACGATCTGAATGCCGTGGGGGTGGTCCCGGTGAGCTGACGGAACACGCGGGCGAAATGCTGGCTGGAACTGAAGCCCAGGCTGACGGCCAGCGCGGTGATGGTGATGTCGCTGGTCTCGAGGAGTTGGCGGGCGCGCTCGATCCGGCGTTCGTTGAGGTACCGGTGCGGTGGCTGGCCGAGCTCGGCGGTGAACAGCTCGGCCAGGTACGCCGGGGCGAGCCCGCTTCGGTCGCCTAGCTCCCGCAGGGTCCATCGCTCGTGAAACTCCTGGTCCAGCAGGCGTTTCACGGCCCGCACCGCCGGATGCATCGCAAGCTGCGGCACGGCGGCCGGCGCGAGACACCGGGACACCGCCAACACCAGGTGGTCGACCGCGAGCGTCAGACCCGTGTCGGCGTACTCGTAGCGGGTGGTGACCTCGCGGACCAGTTGCGCGAAGGCGTGCGCGAGCTCACCCGCTTCACGATGGACGACGGTCTTAGGCCAGGGCAGCCCGAGCGCAGGCTGGCGTCGTACGACGGGTTCGCGGTCGATCGCGGCGAAGTAGAAGTGGTGGTTGCCGGAACGGCCGGCCAGGTGATGGGTGAGGCCGGGCGGTACGGCGAAGAGATGGCCCGGGTGGAGGACGTAGCTCTCGCCGCCGGCAACCCAGTGCGTGCTGCCGTGTTGCTGCAGGTAGATCTCCCAGACCGGATGCTGATGCGACTCGATCAGGAACTGCTCGGGCACCCACTGCTCACCCGCATGCAGCAGACCGCTCTCCCCCGCGAATCCCTCGGCGTGGAATCCGGCGCGGAGCCCACTGGGACGGTGCAACGACACCTGAAGATTGTGTCCAGTTGCCTGAACATCGGCAACGCCTGTTCGTCCATGCCTTCCTAGGTTGGTCCGCATGGAGCGACCTGGAGCAGACGACATCGCCTTCTACCGCGAGAACGGCTATTGGATCTCGCCGGTGATCGTGCCGTCCGACGTACTCGATGCAGCCGAGCGCGGGATGGAGCGGTTCTACGCCGGCGACCACGACCACACGCTGCCCGATCTGCCCGCGACGCGAGGGTGGCAGGCGGCGGACGGCGACGTACTGCGGAAGAACGACTACTCGTCCTTGCGGGTCGACGAGTTGGCCGCGTTGGTACGGCACCCGGCGATCGGTGCGACGGCGGCCGCGTTGTCCGGCGCGGACGGGATCCGGTTGTGGCACGACCAGTTGTTGTTCAAGCCGCCAGGTGGTTCGGCGAAGGTCGGGTGGCACACGGATCGGCAGTACTGGCAGTCGTGTACGTCGGACGACATGCTCACCGCGTGGGTCGGGTTCCACGACGTGGATGAGGTGAACGGGGCGGTCGGGTTCCTGCCAGGGAGCCATCGGTGGTCCGTGACCGGGCTGGACTTCTTCTCGCAGGACAACGCGGGGCTGGAGGCGTCGATCGCGGCGCAGGGGTTCGACCCGACTCCCGTCGTACCGCGGATGAAGCGTGGACAGGTCAGCTTCCACCACTGCCGGACTGTGCACGGGAGCTCGGCCAATCTGAGTACGGCGCCGCGCCGGTCGATCGCCATTCATCTGCAGCCGGCGAACAACCGCTGGCGTCCCGGCTCGGCGCATCCCAACGACACGCTCGTCCGGCAGAACCCCGACCCGGATTACACGGACCCGGCGATCCAGCCGACGCTCTGGCCACTTGATAACCGGACCACGGTCCGTTAGCTTCGTGGCATGCAAGGACTTGAGCGGATCAACGAACTCGGGCGGCGGGATCATTTCCTGGCGGTAGCGATCACGCAGCGCCGGTCCGGCGAGCCGGCCGCCTCGGTCGTCAATGCCGGCGTCCTCGACCATCCCCTGACGGGTGAGCCGGTCGTGGCGTTTGTCGCGCGCGGGCACACGGCGAAGCTCACTCACCTGCGGCGGACCCCGCAGGCGACGTTGGTGTTCCGCGCGGGCTGGGAGTGGATCGGCGTCAGCGGATCGGTCGAGCTGGCCGGGCCCGACGACCCGCTGCCGGGGATCGACGCGGAGCGTCTGCGCGTGTTGCTGCGCGACATCTACGCGGCGGCGGGAGGCGTACATCCGGATCTCGACGAGTACGACCGCGAGATGGTCGCGGACCGGCGTACGGCGGTGCTGATCCGCCCGGAGCACTTCACGAACAACCCACGTGGCGCGGACCCGCAGCGTGGCTGAGCGGCCGAAGGTGCTCGCGTACTACTTCCCGGATTGGCACGCCGATCAGCGGAACGCGACGTGGTTCGGGCAGGGCTGGGACGAGTGGAGGCTGCTCGAGGCCGCGAAGCCACGCTTCGACGGGCACCGGCAGCCACGCATTCCCCGTGACGGGCGCTTCGACGAGGCGACCCCGGCCGCGGCCGAACATCAGATTCGCCTGGCCAAGGAGTACGGCGTCGACGGCTTTCTCGTCGACTACTACTGGTACGACGACGGGCCCTATCTCCAGGGCGCCCTCGACGACGGACTGCTCGCCGCGCGGAACAGCGACGACATCACGTTCGCGCTGATGTGGGCGAACCACGAACTCGTCAACATCTTCCCGCACGACGATCCCGCCAACGAGTCGCCGCAACGGCTCAAGAACGGCGCGATCGATCGCGCTGCCTTCGAGCGGATGGCCAGGCACGTCATCGACGCGTACTTCGCGCGCCCGAACTACCTGACCGTCGACAGCCGGCCCTGGCTGACGATCTACGAACTCGGCAACCTCATCGCCGGGCTCGGCGGCGTCGAGGAGACGGCTGACGCGCTGCGGTGGTTCGACGAGCAGACGCGGCAGGCCGGGTTCGAGGGACTTCATCTGGATGCGGTGGTGTGGGGCATCGGCGTACTCCCGGCGGCGATCACGCTCGACGATCCCGCCGAGCTGGTGCGGAAGCTCGGGTTCCGGTCCGCGACGTCGTACGTCTGGGTTCATCACGCCGACCTCGGCAGGTTCGAGTTCCCGCGCGCCGGGATCGGCCCGCTGCGCGCGGCCGCGTTCGCGGAGTACGAGCGGTACGCCGCGGAGCTCGACGTACCGTTCTATCCGAACGTGACGGTCGGGTGGGACGCGTCGCCGCGGACCGCGCAGGATCGCGAGTTCGTCCGCGGACGGTACCCGTGGACGACGACGTTCGATCCGTCGCCGGAGGAGTTCAAGGAGGGGCTGCTGATGGCGAAGTCGTTCCTGGAACGGCACGGTCAACCGCACCCGATCATCACCGTCAACGCGTGGAACGAGTGGACGGAGGGCTCGGCGCTGCTCCCCGACAGCCACAACGGCTACGGCTTCCTCGAGATGATCCGCGCCGTGTTCGGCGCCAGGTGATACAACCAGCTGTCATGGAGACGGTTGAGTTGACCAAAGCCGGGATGTCCGTGTCGCGGGTCGTGCTGGGGCTGATGCGGATCAAGAACCTCAGCGACGCCGAGATCCGGGAGCTGGTCGGAACGGCGCGCGACGCCGGCGTGACGATGTTCGACCACGCCGACATCTACGGCGGCTCCCACGGCTGCGAGCAGCGGTACGGCGACGCGCAGGCGGTGCCCGCCTCGGAGCGCGACCAGATCACGCTCCAGTCCAAGGTCGGCATCCGTTCCGGGTACTTCGACTTCTCCTATGAGCACATCGTCTCGAGCGTCGAGCAGTCGCTGACCGCGCTCCGGACCGACCACCTCGACATTCTGCTGCTGCACCGGCCGGACACCCTGATGGAGCCCGACGAGGTCGCCAAGGCCTTCGACGAACTGCACTCGGCCGGCAAGGTCGCGGCGTTCGGCGTCTCGAACCACACTCCCGGCCAGATCGAGCTGCTGGCCCGATCCGTCCGTCAGCCCCTGGTCGCCAACCAACTGCAGTTCAGCATCGCGAACGCAGCCCTGGTCGCGCAGGGCCTGGCCGCCAACATCATGGGCCTCGACCAATCCGCCGACCGCGACCTCGGCATCCTCGACTACAGCCGCCTGAACGACATGACGATCCAGACCTGGGGTTCCGTCCAGAAGCCGCCACCCGGAGGCGTCTTCATCGGCGACCGCGAAAACTACGGCCCGCTGAACGAGGCTCTGGACGAACTCGCGGCCGCGTACAACGTGACTCCGGACGCGATCGCCATCGCCTGGATAGCCCGCCACCCCGCCAACATGCAGATCGTCATCGGCACGACGAACCCATCCCGCGTGAAGGAATCCGCCACCGGCGCCGCCCTCCGCCTCACCCGCGAAGAGTGGTACCACCTCTTCACAGCCGCCGGGCACACACTTCCCTAGCGGCCCTACTCTCCACCAGCGCCGGACAGCCGGAAGATCGGCCAGGCCAACTCGGTGCGCCAGGTAGCCGGGTCAGAGTTGTCCTGAGGGCCGACTGTGTAGGTTTCCTGGATCGGGCCGGCGACTCCCAAGGCATGGTCGTGAACCCAGGAGCCGAGGCGGCCGTAGGTGACGTCGATGTCGTCGTGGGGCCCGGAATGGATCGTCACCGCGAGTTCGGCAGCGGGTAGCTCGATCGGCTGCACGCGACCGATGGCGGGTGGATCGGCGATCGGACGGTAGACAACGACGGTGCCGCGGCCGGCCGTGAAGAGAGCGTTGTCGTAGTGACCACCGGGCGGCCCGAGCCGCGTCCGAGCTGCAACGGCCGAGTCGATCTCCGCCATGGCACCGGCGTACCACGCCAGCACGTCAGCCAGGTCGACCACATCGGTGATCCCGGCAACCAGTCGCGCGGGCTCCGAGCGCAGCTCGACGACAACGTCGCCCGGGACAGGGCGAAGCAGCCGTTGGAGCGAGGTCACGGCGGCGCGAGTCCGATCCAATGAGTCCTGCAGCCGATCGAGGTGTCCAGCGATCAACTCCGAGCGGACGGCAGGATCATCGGTGCCGAGAATCTTCCTGACCTCGACCAGCGGCACATCGAGCTCGCGCAGCCTCTGGATCACCTGTGCGGAAGGAATCTGGTCGGTCGTGTAGTAGCGGTACCCGCTCGACCGATCCACTGTCGACGGCACCAGCAGTCCACTCTCGTGATACCGCCGCAGCGTGCGCACACTGAGGTGCGTCACCACCGCGAACTCCCCGATCGTCAGCCCTCGGCCCACGCCGCTACTGTGCACCCTCCCCCTGAGAGAGAGTCAATTCCTTGACCCTCCCCGTCCGGGAACCGGCACCGTGGCCGCCATGAACCTGAAAGCCCGCCGCATCGTCGTCACCGGCGCCGAATACCCCATCGACGGCGGCACCATCTCAACGATCTGAGGAGATCGCCATGCTCCCTGACACGCTCAAGAACTACCTCGCCAGCCACATCGCCCGCGACCTCGACGCCGCCATGCAGTGCTACGCCGCCGACGCCGAGGTCACGGACGACGGCAAGACCTACTACGGCCCTGACGAGATCCGTTCCTGGCTCAGCAGTGCCACAAGCGAGTACAGCTACACCGCCGAACTGATCGCCACCCGCCAGCTCGATCCGCAGACCTACGTAGCCAGCCACCACCTCGAAGGCAACTTCCCAGGCGGCTCAGCCGACCTCGACTTCACCTTCACCCTGAAAAACAACCTGATCACACGCCTCGTCATCACCTGACACCTGACCAGCCGGAGCGACGAAAGACGCCCGCGCAGTACCGCGGGGGCTGTTTACCCCAGGCCCTTCAAGAGCTGGCGGGCCATGACGATGCGTTGGACCTGGTTGGTGCCTTCGTAGATTTGGGTGATTTTGGCGTCGCGCATCATGCGTTCTACGGGGTAGTCGTGGGTGTAGCCGTAGCCGCCGAGGAGTTGTACGGCGTCGGTGGTTACGGCCATCGCCACGTCGGACGCGAAGCACTTGGCCGCGGCGCCGAAGTACGTCAGGTCGGCGTCGCCGCGTTCGGAGCGCGCGGCAGCGGCGTACGTGAGCTGTCGGGCCGCTTCGATCTTCATGCCCATGTCGGCGAGCATGAACTGCAGGCCCTGGAACTCCGCGATCGCCTTGCCGAACTGCTTGCGCTCCTTCACGTACCCGAGCGCGTAGTCCAAAGCACCTTGAGCGATCCCGAGTGCCTGCGCGGCGATCGTCACCCGCGTGTGGTCCAGCGTCGCCATGGCGGTCGAGAATCCAGTGCCCGGCTCCCCGATCATCCGCGACAAAGGGATCCGCACGTTGTCGAAGTACACCTCGCGCGTCGGTGAGCCCTTGATGCCGAGCTTCTTCTCCGGCGCGCCGAAGGACACGCCGTCGTCGGACTTCTCGACCACGAACGCCGAGATCCCCCGCGACCGCGCTGACGGATCCGTCACCGCGAAGACCGTGTAGAAGTCCGACACCCCGGCGTTCGTGATCCACCGCTTCACGCCGTTCAGCACGTACGAATCACCGTCGGCAACCGCCCGCGTCTTCATCGAGGCCGCGTCCGATCCCGCCTCGGGCTCCGACAGGCAGTACGAGAACATCGAGTCACCCGCGGCGACCGGCGGCAGGTAGCGCTGCTTCACCTCGTCCGAGGCGGACAGCAGCAGCGGCAGCGAGCCGAGCTTGTTCACGGCCGGGATCAGCGAGGTCGAGGCGCACGCGCGGGCGACCTCCTCGATCACGATCACCGTCGCGAGCGCGTCCGCGCCGGCACCGCCGTACTGCTCGGGGATGTGCGGCGCGTGGAAGTCCGAGGCCTTCAGCGCGTCGTACGATGCCTTGGGGAACTCGGCCAGCTCGTCCACGTCCCCGGCGTGCGGGGCAACCTTGGCGTCGCAGACGTCCCGGACGGCCTCCCGGATCGCCTGGTGCTCCTCCGACAGCGCGTACAGCTCGAATGAGTTACTCACGAGTCACACAGTACGACGAACAACCCGCCGGGACAGGGCGTCGTACCCCGAAAGTGAGCAAGAGCGCACTCCACAGCCATGAGCCGGTCACCGTCTGATAACCACGATGGGTAGAGTCCCCGACATGAGTGAAGCGACCTCCCGCCCCCTGCGGATCGCCGTCATCGGCACGAACTACCTCGGCGCGAACACCGCCGCCGGGATGGCCGAGTTCGGTTTCGACGTCATCGGGGTCGAGATCGACGAGCACCGGCTGAAGCTGCTGAACGACGGCAAGGCGCCGCTGTACGAACCCGGTCTGGACCCGCTGCTGAAGAAGCACGTGGACTCCGGCCGGCTGCGGTTCACCAAGGACTACCGCGAGATCGCGGACTGGGCCGACGTGCACTTCATCTGCGTCGGCACGCCGCAACTCGAGGGCAGCGAGGCGGCCGACCTGGCCCAGGTGCACTCGGTCGTCAGCATGCTCGCGCCGCTACTGACCAAGCCGACGCTGGTCGTCGGGCGCTCCACCGTCCCGGTCGGTACGTCGAAGATCGTCGAGGCCCGCTTCCACGCCGAGGCCCCGGCCGGCACAAGCGTCGAGATCGCCTGGCAGCCCGAATTCCTCCGCGAGGCGCACGGCGTCGACGACACGCTGCACCCGGACCGGCTGGTGTTCGGCGTACAGTCCGACGCCGCCGAGACGCGGCTGCGCCAGGTGTTCGCCACCCCGATCGGCGAGGGTACGCCGGTCGTCGTGTGCAACCTGCCGACCGCGGAGCTGGTGAAGGGCGGCGCGAACGCCTTCCTGGCCACGAAGATCTCGTTCATCAACGCGCTCGCCGAGATGGCCGACGCGAGCGGCGCCGACGTGACGCTGCTCGCCGACGCGCTCGGGTACGACAAGCGGATCGGCCGCGGCATGCTGAACGCCGGCCCGGGATACGGCGGCGGCTGCCTGCCGAAGGACCTGCGCGCGTTCATGCACCGCGCCGGCGAGCTCGGCGTCGAAGAGGTCATCACGTTCCTGCGGGAGGTCGACGACATCAACCAGCGCCGCCGTGCCGGGATCGTGGACCTGACCCACGAGATGCTCGGCGGCGAATGGGTCGGCAAGAACGTGACCGTCCTCGGCGCCGCGTTCAAGGCCGGTACGGACGACGTCCGCGACTCGCCGGCGCTCGACGTGGCCGGCCGGATCCAGCTGCACGGCGCGAACGTCACCGTCTACGACCCGGAGGCGATGGAGAACGCCCGCCGCGTCCGCCCGACCCTGCGCTACGCCCCGACCGCGGCCGAGGCCTGCCGCGACGCCCACGCCGTACTGCACCTCACCGAGTGGCCCGAGTTCCGCGAACTCGACCCAGCCGCACTGCGCGGCCTCGTCACCCACCCGGTCGTCATCGACGCCCGCCTCAACCTGAACGCCGAAGCCTGGCGCGCAGCGGGCTGGACGTACCGCGCTCCTGGCAGGCCGTAGCTACGCGACCCGCGCGCTGCGGATGACGGGGCGGCTGAGTGCTACCAGGCCGATCAGCGCGATGGCGACGCCGATGCCGAGGCAGACGCCGGTGATCCGGATGCTCTCGACGTCGGCGAGGCTGCCGAGTATCGGGTTCATCACGACCAGCGCGAGGCTCTGGCAGAGCACGATGACCGACTGCAGGCGGGACTGATACTCACGCTCGACCGAGTTCATCAGCAGTGGCAGGACATGTCCGGTGAAGGTGCCGACCCCGATGCCGCTGATCACAGCGGCCGCGATGGTCAGCGGGAGCGGAGCGACCTGGGACAGGCCGATGAATCCGACCGCGGCCAGCAACAAGCCGAGCATCGCGACTACCCCCGGGCGCTGGAAGGCGCCGCGCATCAAGATTCGGATCGACACGACGCCGACTCCGATGCTGCGGGTCGCGATCAGGATGGCCGCCGTCTTCGCGTCCCAGTGATGGTCGCGGGCCAGCAGCGGCAGGAGCAGCGCATCCATCGGCATCAGCAGACCGGCGGCGATCGTCATCGTGATCAGCAGCGCCCGCGTCAGCGGCCGTACGAATGCCGCCCGGACGCCGTCGACGATCGAGCGGAACATGGTGGTTGTCCTCGACCCGTGCGGGGCCGTGGTGCCGCGCAGCAGGTAGAGCACGACGATCATGACGCCGAAGGTGATCGCGTCGAAGCCCGCCGCCGCGGACAAGCCGGTCCAGTTGACCAGCACGCCGCCGACCGCGGTACCGGAGACGGCGAAGACGACTCCCGCCACCTGGAAACTCGCCAGCGCCCGCGGCACCTGCTCCGCCGGCACGAGCAGGCGCGGCATCGACCGGGACGAGGGCAGGAAGAACGCGTCGATGATGCCGACCACCGGGGCCAGGACGACCAGGAGCCAGATCGGCTCCCCCACCGCGCGGGTCGCGGGAACCAGAGCCGCAGTCACCAGGAACATCGCCACGCAGCTCACCAGCAAGACTCGCGGAGCGCCGTACCGGTCGCCGACCGCACCGCCGATCAGAAGGAGCACGGCTCGGGGTGCCGCCGCGAGAAGCAGGATCAGCCCGGCGACACCGCCGCCGTGACGGGTGGCGGACCAGCCGATGGCAAACGTCATCGTCAAGTCGCCGAGCAAGGAGACAAGCGCGCCGAACAACCAGATCCAATAGCGGACCGGTATGCGCTGCGTGTCCGAATCAGTGGGCGGAGTCACGATCGACGACCTTAGACGACAACCAATGGGATCTCACGACTACCCGCCCCCATCCTGTGGAAACCAGCGACTGCCTCAGGCTTTACGCAACTCTGCCGCCCCGTCACGCACCGTGCTGCCCTTCCCTCGTGCCACTTCGGCCAGCGATTCCTGGAATGCCAGCATCTTGTCCCGCAACTCGTCGTCCGTCGCGGCCAGAATCCGGACCGCGAGCAGCCCCGCATTCCGAGCGTTCCCGATTGACACCGTTGCAACCGGGACTCCGGCCGGCATCTGCACGATCGACAGCAGGGAGTCCATTCCGTCGAGGTATTTCAGCGGAACCGGTACGCCGATGACCGGCAACGGTGTCACCGACGCGAGCATGCCGGGCAGATGCGCGGCGCCGCCCGCACCCGCGATCAGCACCTTCAGCCCTCGTTCGTGGGCTGACCGTCCGTAGTCGATCATCTCGATCGGCATCCGGTGCGCGGACACGACGTCTGCCTCAAAGGGCACGTCGAACTCGGCACACACCTCGGCCGCGGCTTTCATCGTCGGCCAGTCGCTGTCCGACCCCATGACAATGCCAATCACTGTCTGTCTGTCCTATTCGTCGATGGTGCCGGTCAGGTACGCCGCCGCGTGCCGCGCGCGTTCGCGGGTCTCTTCGAGGTCGTCGCCGTACGCCGTCACATGGCCGATCTTGCGGCCCGGCTTCACCGACTTCCCGTAGAAGTGGACCTTCAGCCCCGGGTCGCGGGCCATGCAGTGCAGCAGACCGCGGTGCATGTCCTCGACGTCGCCACCGAGCACGTTGACCATCACCGTGTACGGCGCTCGCGCGGCCGGTGATCCGAGCGGCAGGTCGAGTACTGCGCGCAGGTGGTTCTCGAACTGCGACGTGACCGCGCCGTCGATCGACCAATGCCCGGTGTTGTGCGGCCGCATCGCCAACTCGTTCACCAGCAGGCGTCCGTCACGCGCCTCGAACATCTCCACCGCGAGTACGCCGACCACGCCGAGCTCACCGGCGATCCGCAGCGCGGTCTGCTGTGCCTGCGCGGCCCTCTCCGGTGCCAGGCCGGGTGCCGGCGCGGTGACCTCGACGCAGATGCCGTTCTTCTGCACCGACTCGACGATCGGGTACGCGACCGCCTGCCCATGTGGCGAACGCGCCACGATCGCGGACAACTCGCGGACGAAGTCCACCTTTTCCTCGGCCAGGATCGGTACGCCGCTGGCGAAGGCGGTCGCGATGTCCTCGTCGTCCGGCCCGTCGACGAACCAGACGCCCTTGCCGTCGTACCCGCCGCGGGTCGTCTTGAGGATGATCGGGAATCCGCCGACCCGCTTGGCGAAGTCCTCGACCTCGCCCGGTGTGGCGACCACCTGGTGCGCCGGCGACGGGGCGTCGAAGGTGTCGAGCCGGGCGCGCATCACGGCCTTGTCCTGGGCGTGCACCAGCGCGTCCGGCCCCGGGTGGACCTTCAGCCCGTCCGCCTCGAGGGTGTGCAGGATCTCGGTCGGCACGTGCTCGTGGTCGAACGTCACCACGTCACATTCCGCGGCGAACCGCCGTACGGTCTCGAGGTCCTTGTAGTCGCCGACCGGCGCGTCCGCGACGGCCTGAGCGGCCGACACGGCGGGGCCTTCGGCGAGCACGCGGAGCTGGATGCCCAGGGCGACGGCCGTTTCCTGCGTCATCCGGGCCAATTGGCCGCCGCCGACCATGCCGACCACCGGGGTGCCGACGGGGAGGTCTTTTCGATCGAACTTCACAACCGGAGCCTAATGTCCATACAACAGGAGTCCGTCGGCGGCCACCGCGCCACACCCGGGTTACTCTGCCGATTTCGGCGTGGGACCGGTCGCCGGGTACCGTGGGAAGCTGCCCCTCCCGTCGCTGTGTGATCACAGAAGGTTCCGAAGACCGTTGAAGCTCGTCACCACGCTGTACCGCCAGTTCCAGCATCTGGTGCACGAAGTGGCCAAGTTCGGTCTGGTCGGTCTGCTCGGTCTGTTCGTCGACCTGCCGATCTACAACTGGCTCGTGTTCAACAACCCGCTGGTGCTCGCCGACTCCGGCGAGGGCATGCTGCACCACAAGCCGCTGACCGCGAAGCTGATCTCGACCACGGTCGCCACCGTCGTGACGTACTTCGGGAACCGCTACTGGACGTGGCGTCATCGTGAGCGCAGCGGTCTGCACCGTGAGTACGTGCTGTTCTTCGTGCTGAACGGGATCGGTCTGCTGATCGCGGCCGGCTGTCTGGCCTTCTCGCGGTATGTGCTGGACCTGCACACCTGGCTGTCCGACAACATCGCCGCGAACTTCATCGGCCTCGGACTCGGCACCCTGTTCCGCTTCTGGTCGTACCGGAAGTTCGTGTTCAAGGAAGAGATCGAACTCGACGAGGCCGAGCACACCCCCGCGCCGGACTCCCCGGCCGACCTCGACAACGAGAACACCGGCGACCTCCCCGCCATCCGCTGACCGCGGTCCGGCCGGATGAGCAATCCTTCATCGCCTCAGCGGCCGCGTCCGGCGGTTGTGATCAGCATCGTTCTCGCCGTACTTCTGGTGGTCGCCGTCGGCTCCGGGATCGCCGCTGTCGCCGTCGTGCGGGCTGACGCGCACACCCAGCAGAAGCGCGCCGACGACCTGCAGCAGAAGCTCGACGAGGCCGCGCCGGACGAGCAGTTGCGGAAGGACGTACTCGCGGCCGCGCAGACCAACGTGGGCGTCCTGTTCAGCTACGACTACCGCAAGCTCGATGAGTACGCAGCGGCGACGCGGAAGGTCACAACGGACAAGTTCGGGTCCGAGTTCGCGCAGACCGTGGCCGCCATCCGCGCCCAGCAACTGAGCCAGCAGGCCGTGGCCAAGGCCGCCGTCAAGGAGGCCGCGGTTCAGGACGCCAACGCAACCACCGCGCACGTTCTCCTGTTCGTCGACACCACCACGACGACCAAGACTCTGAAGACGCCGAGCGTCCAGCGGACCCGCGTAGTCCTCACGCTCCAGTCAGTGGCCGGCCACTGGCTGGTCGACGGGGTCGAAGCTATCTGAGGGTCACTCTCCGAACGGTGGCTTGAAGGTGGCGTTGCCGTCGGTCCAGTGGAAGTAGACGGGGTCGGTGAAGGTGCCGGGGGCCTTGCCGAACGACTGGATGACGGTGGTCGTCCCAGTGGCGTGGCCGACGGCGTACACGTAGCCGGTGTGGGTGTCGCGGTCGATGCCGAGCAGGAGCGTGCCGTACTGGCCACACTGCTGTGCGAGCAGCGTCTCGAAACCTTGCCAGGTCGAACTGCGGACCTGCTTGACGATCGGCTTCATCGGCGCGGTCGTCGGAATGTGGATCGTGTACAGCGCCCCGCCGCGGGTGTTCGCGAGGAACGTGTCGTAGGTCTTGGTCGAGCTGATCAGCGCCATCGACTTCACCGAGGCGAACCCGGGTGCGGAGACCTTGTTCCGCCAGACATCTTTGTCGATGGTCCAGCGGTACAGCGTCCCGTTGCTGAGTCCGTACGTGTTGTGCCGGAGCACCTTGTCGAAGTACACCGTCTCGTCGAGGGCGACGAAGCTGCCCCAACCGCCGCCGATCCGCTTGTTCCCGCCTTGGATGACGCCGCTGTCACCGGTCGAGTACTGGGTGTAGTACAGCGCGTCCCCCACGACGCTGTAGCCCCCGACGAAGGCGATGCTGACGCCGTCGTCACCCCACGACATCGACGAACTGATCCGGACCGCTCCAGCGGGGTACACCGCGCGCCCCAGGATGCCGGTGGTCGTCGTCCTGGGCGGCGTCGCGGCGACGACGCCCTTGTACCCGTGGTCGCCGCCGGCCGTCACGGACCCGGCCAGGATCGCGCAGCCCCCAGCCGACGTGGCGTTCGGCTTCGAGACCACGCTCGGCCCCGCCACCGCTGTTCCAGGGAGCATCCCTGCTGCCGCGAGCAGGATCGCCGCGGCCGTTCCGAGTGGTTTGCGCATGTGCTACCACCGCCTTTCACCAGGCTTGATGCTCCCGTGAGGGCTGTGGTTGTCGGCAGGGCGTGTGAAGATGCCGTACGTGACCGATATCGAGGTGCGGACGGCCCAGGCAAGCGAGTACGACGCGGTCCAGGCCGTGTTCGGCGCGGCGATGATGTTCGAGGTCACGCCCGACGAACTCGGGCGGCAACTGTTCGAGCCCGAGCGCGCCCTGGTGGCGGCCGACGGCGACGAAGTCGTCGGTACGACGCGTGCCCTGACACGTGACCTGTCGGTGCCGGGCGGTGTCGTGGCCGCGGCGCATGTGACCGGAGTCGGCGTGAAGTCGACCCATCGCCGGCGTGGCGTGATGTCAGGGTTGATTGGCCGGCAGCTGCGCGAGGTGCCGGAGGCGATCGCTGTCCTGTGGGCGAGCGAGCCCGCGATCTACGGCCGCTTCGGGTACGCCGCAGCCGCGTGGGGTACGTCGTACGACGTCGACCTGCATCGCGTCGGCGCGCCGACCGGACCGATCCGACCGGGCGAGCTCGGCGAACTGTCCGCGGACGAGGCACTCAAGGAGCTGCCGCGCATCCTGAGCCTGATGCAGCAGCTCCGGCCTGGAGTGTCCGATCGCTCGGACTTGCGCTGGCAGCAACACCTGCAAGACAAGCCGGACGAGCGCGGCGGCCGCACGGCCCTCCGTATCGTGGTCCACCGAGACGAGACCGACACCGTCGACGGCTACGCCCTCTGGCGCGGCAAGATGGTCTGGGGTCCGACCGGACCTGCGTACGAGGTCCACGTCAACGAACTCGTCGCCCCGTCCCCCACGGCATACCGGGTCCTCTGGCAACACCTCCTGACCATGGACCTCAGTGCCAAGCTCAGTTACGGCTACGCAGCCGTCGACGAGCCCCTCCTCCAACTGGTGAAGACACCAACGGCCTTGGACCGCCGCGTCAGCGAGTCCCTCTGGCTCCGCATCACCGATGTCCGCCGCGCCCTCCAGGAACGCCAGTACGCCGTCCCCGTCGACGTCGTCCTGGACGTAACCGACAACCTGCTCGAGGCAAACACGGGCCGTTTCCGCCTGACCGCGACCGGATCGTCCGTCTCGTGCGAACGCACCGACGACGCACCCGACCTGAGCCTGTCAGTAGCCGAACTCGCCGCCGCCTACCTGGGCGGCCGCCCCCTGGCCGAGTTCGCAACCACCGCCCGCGTCACCGAACACACCCCCGGCTCCCTAAACCAAGCCACCGCAGCCTTCCGCTGGCCGCTGGCTCCGGTCAGCCTCGAGGTCTTCTAACGGTCGTCGTCTGAGCTGAAGAGGGTTTCGGCGTCGTCCGTGCGGGACTGCTGGGGTTGTTGCGGCTGCTGGGGGCGGCGGCGCATGTGTTCCGGCGGGGCTTCGTTCTCGAGGATGCCGTCGCCGGGTTTGCCGTCCGGGCCGCCGAAGAGGAGGTCGGACATCTGCAGGTGGACGTGCTCGACATGCGGTACGTCGGGAAGCACCACCTGGCCGCGCTCACCGGCGGACTCGATGTGGAGCGTGCCGCAGCCGAGGATGCGGTCGATCAGGCCGTGTTCGTAGGACACGTCGTTGACCCGCATCAGCGGGATGTCCCGCCCGGTGCGGGTGAGGATGCCGTGCCGGGTGATCAGCCGCCGGTTCGTGATCGTGTACGTCGAGAAGAACCAGTTCAGGAACGGCTTCAGCGCGAACGCCGCCAGGATCACCACGCCGACGGCGAGGATCGCGATCCGGGCCGGGGTCTGCAACGACCCGGTGGGCACGATCGCGGCCAGGAAACCGCCCGCGCCCGCCACCACCAGCAGCAGAAGCACCGGGCCGATCAGCGCCTTCCAGTGCGTCCGGGTGCTGACGACGACGTACTCGTCCTCACCCAACAACTTCGCCGAGATCGCCATACCCCCAGTCTCACAGCTACCGGGTCCGAATGTCCCCTGTCGACACGACCGAGCGCAGCCGGCCCGACACGATCGGGCGACAAACTGGTTTAACACTTCACAAAGTGCATACAGTGAGCCAAGATGCGCGAGGGGTTACCAACTGGGGGACGAGAAGGAGCCGTGATGGCAGTCTTGTCGATACTCGATCGGGAGCACACGATCGCGCCGCCGGGGTACAGCCGCTGGCTGATCCCGCCGGCCGCGCTGGCGGTCCACCTGTGCATCGGGCAGGCGTACGCGACCAGCGTCTACAAGACCTCGATGGTGAAGCACTTCGACAGCAGTCAGACCGCGGTCGGCGTGGTGTTCAGCATCGCGATCGTGATGCTCGGCCTGTCCGCCGCGATCGGCGGCACCTGGGTCGAACGCAACGGCCCACGGAAGGCGATGTTCGTCGCCGCCTGTTTCTGGGCCACCGGCTTCCTCGTCGGCGCCCTCGGCATCGGCACCGGCCAGCTCTGGCTGGTCTACCTCGGGTACGGCGTGATCGGCGGTATCGGTCTCGGGATCGGCTACATCTCGCCGGTGTCCACGCTGATCAAGTGGTTCCCGGACCGCCCGGGTCTCGCGACCGGCCTGGCGATCATGGGCTTCGGCGGCGGAGCGCTCGTCGCCAGCCCGCTGTCGCGCCAACTGCTCGGCCTGTACGACTCCAACTACGACCCGAACGTCAGTACGTCGGTCGCCGGCGGCGGCGCGCTGGTCGGGCTGTTCGTCACGCTCGGCATCGGCTACTTCGTCATCATGATGTTCGGCGTCTTCAACATCCGCGTGCCCGCCGAGGGCTGGATGCCGGAGGGGTTCGATCCGAAGACCGTGCAACAGAAGGCGCTCGTCACCACCGCGAACGTGTCGGCCGCGAACGCGATCAAGACGCCGCAGTTCTGGTTCCTCTGGGTCGTGCTGTTCTGCAACGTGACCGCGGGCATCGGCATCCTCGAGCAGGCCAGCCCGATGATCCAGGACTTCTTCCGCGGCGACAGCGGCAAGTCGAGCGTCGCGGTCGCGGCGGCAGCCGGGTTCGTCGGGCTGCTGTCGATCTTCAACATGGCCGGCCGGTTCGGCTGGTCGACGACGTCGGACCTGATCGGCCGCAAGCCGATCTACGCGATGTACCTCGGCGTCGGGATCATCGCGTATGCCCTGCTCGCCACCGTCGGCCACACCAGCACGGTCGTCTTCGTCCTGCTCGCCGCGATCATCATCTCGTTCTACGGCGGCGGGTTCGCGACGGTTCCGGCGTACCTGAAGGATCTGTTCGGCACATATCAAGTCGGCGCTATCCACGGGCGGCTGTTGACCGCATGGTCCGCGGCGGGGATCGCCGGACCCCTGATCATCAACGGTTTCCTCGACCACGAAGGCAAACCGGGCACGCTGACCGCATCGGCGTACCGGCCGGCGCTGTTCACGATGGTCGGCGTACTGGCGGTGGGGTTCATCGCGAACCTGCTGATCCGCTCGGTCGCCGAACGATTCCACGAGAAGTCCGAGACCACGGTGGAGGCAGCGCAATGAACCAGACCCCACGCCTGGTGATCTCCTGGCTCCTGGTCGCCGTCCTGCTCGGGTACGGCGTCATCGAGACCCTGATCACCGCCGCGAAAATCTTCACCGAGTAAAGCGAAAACGATCAAGTACGACGCCGCGAGACGGCGCACGATGGTGACATGACCATCGGGCGCCTGATCGCGGTGAACGTCGTGCACGAGGTGATTCGCGGGCCGACTCGCTGGACCGCGATCGACAAGCGGCCGGTGCGCGGGGCGGTCGAGGTCGGCGAGCTCGGGCTGGTCGGCGATCGGCAGTGCGATACGCGGTACCACGGCGGCCCGGACAAAGCGCTCTACGCGTACGCGTCGGAGGATGCGGCGTGGTGGGCCGGCGAGCTGGACCGGGACATCCCACCAGGGTTGTTCGGGGAGAACCTGACGACGTCCGGGCTCGACATCACCGGCGCCATGATCGGTGAGCGGTGGCGGATCGGCGGGCCCAAACACGGGATCCTGGTCGAGGTTCGGTCGCCGCGTACGCCGTGCGGGAACTTGTCGGGGCGGATGGGGATCCACCGGTTCCACCACCGGTTCGCGAAGACCGGTCGAGTAGGCGCTTATCTGAAGGTGCTCGAGACCGGTTCGGTGCGCGAAGGCAACCGCATCAAAGTGGTCCATAAACCCGACCACGGCCGAACTATTGGCCAGCTGTCCTCAGGTGGGTGACGTCGCCTGCTGCCAAGGGCCTCGGGCCATCAGCGGAGTCGACTATGAGGCGACCGTCGTCAGCCAGGTCGCGGGCAGTGCCTTCCAGGAACGTGCCGTCGGGTAGCTCCACGCGGACGGTTCGCCCCAGCGTCGCGGACAGTTCGCGGTACTCCGGAAGCACCACACCTGGGTCACCGTCGGCGTCGACCCAGGACTGGTAACGGGAAGCGAGTTCACGCAGTACGGCGGCCATCACCGTAGCGCGGTCGGTCGTCGTTGCCTTCTCCAACTCCAGCGAGGTCGCGGCCTCATGTGGCTTCTCCGACTCCCGCAGCGTCACGTTGAGGCCGATGCCGACCACGGCGGCAGGTCCCTCGATGCGCTCGAGCAGGATGCCCGCCAGTTTGCGGTCGTCGACCAGCACGTCGTTCGGCCACTTCACCTGTGCCGGGACCTCAGCAACCGCACGCACTGCAGCCGCAACAGCCAGCGGAACCAGCAGACCGAGCCACGGCCAGCGAGCCGCCTCCACCGTCACCGGACGCAGCAGGACGGACATGAGCAAGGCAGACCGCGGCGGTGTGGTCCACGTCCGCCCCAGTCGCCCACGCCCGGACGACTGGTACTCCGCGGCGACAACCAGCCCCTCGGCCTGTCCACCAGCGGCCGCGGCGGCCACGACCGCGTTGGTCGACGGCGTCTCCTCGAGTACGTCGATCTGCGTCCACAGCGCACCGGGACGCACCAGGCGGCCCCGCAGGAACTTCTCGTCCAGCGGGGGCCGCTCCAGGTCGCTGAATCTCATCCGGTGTTCTGCAGACCGGCGGCAACGCCCGAGACGGTCAGCAGCAGCAGCCGTCGAGTACGGACGATCTGCTCCTCGTCCAGCGAGTCGTCGGTGCGCAGTGTCCGCAGCGCCCGCAACTGCAGGTAGCTGAGCGCGTCGACGTACGGGTTGCGCAGCTCGACCGCACGACCCAGCACGCGCCGCCCCTGGAGCAGTCGCTCCTCGCCGAGAACCTTGAGCACCCACTCGGTCGTCAGCGCGTGCTCGTCGAGCATCTGCTGCGTCAGGTCCGGCCGGTCGCCCAACTCCAGGTAACGGCCGAGAATGCGGCGGTCCGTCTTCGCCAGCGACATCTCCGCGTTCTCCAGCATCACCTGGAACAGCGGCCAGTTCTGGTTCGCGTCCTGCAGCAGGGCGACGTCTCCGACGGCCGACAGCGCCGTACCAAGGCCATACCAACCCGGTGCGTTCACGCGGGCCTGCGACCAGGCGAACACCCACGGGATCGCCCGCAGGTCCTCCAGCGACGACACCGCCACACCACGCCGTGCCGGCCGCGACCCGAGCGGCAGCTGACCGAGCTCCTCCAGCGGAGTCACCCGGCCGAACCACTCCGCGAACCCGTCGGCCCTCACCAGCCGGTGGTACGCCGTCCGCGCGGCCTCGTCGAGCGTCTTCTCCATCACCGCGAACCGCTCCGCGGCCGCAGTGGCCCGCTCCTCGACCGCCGGGGTCGACGCGAGCAGCGTCGCCGCAGTTACCTGCTCGATGTGGCGCTGCGCGATCGGTGCGTTCCCGTACCGCGCCGGGATCGCCTCGCCCTGCTCAGTCAGCTTGAACCGGCCCGCGACCGACCCGGGAGCCTGCGCGAGTACGGCGCGGTTCGCCGGACCACCGCCGCGTCCGAGCGCGCCACCACGACCGTGGAACAGAGTCAGCCGGATCGCATTGCGCTGCGCCCAGGCCGTGATCCGCGCCTGCGCGTCGTACAGCGCCAGCGTCGCCGAGACCGGCCCGACGTCCTTGGCGGAGTCGGAGTACCCGAGCATGACCTCGAAGCGCCGGTCGTTCGCGGTGAGCCGGTGCCGGACCCGGGTGAGCTGGATCGCGTTGTCCAGCACCTCCACCGAGTTCTGCAGGTCCTCACCGGTCTCGAACAGCGGTACGACGTCCAGCTCGATCGGGCGTCCGTCCAGTGCGGCATCCGCCAGCTCGTAGACAGCTGCCAGGTCACCGGCGTTGCGGGTGAACGACACGACGTACCGACGGCAGGCCTCGGGGCCGAAGCGCTGCTGGATCTGACCGATGACCCGGAGCGTGGCCAGCACCTCTTCGGTCTGGTCGGAGAGCTCCCCGCCGCCTAGCACCTCTTCCAGCGCCTTGGCGTGTACTGCGGAGTGCTGGCGGATCTCCAGCTCGGCCAGATGGAAGCCGAACGAGTTCACCTGCCAGATGAGCTGCTGCAGCTGGCCGTACGCCTGGCGTGGTGCCCCGGCGGTGACCAGCGAATCCTGCAGGACCTTGAGCTCGTGCAGGAAGTCAGCGGCCCGCGGGTAGCCGAAGTCGGCGTCACGGGACCGGGTCGCGGCCAGCCGGCGCGCTGCGAGCAGCAGGAGCTGCCGGTGCGGCTCGGCCGGCGAGCGGCTCTCGATGTCCGCGATCAGCTCCGGGTTGACCGCTCGGGCGTCCTCCAGGATGCGACGGACCGGTGCGGACGGCGGAGTGGTCGCGGCGTCCAGGGTGAGCGCGCGGCCGAGCGCCTCGGTCGCCTGCTCGAGCGCCCGGAGGACGTGGTCGGCTTGGATCTGCATGGCTTCCCGCGTGATCGCCGCGGTCACGTTCGGGTTGCCGTCCCGGTCGCCGCCGATCCACGAGCCCAGGTGCACGAACGGCGCGACCACTGGCGTACGGGTGCCGGCTGCGTCACCGGACAGCGCGTCGTCGAGGCGGCGGTACACGTTGGGGACGACATCGAAGAGGGTCTCTTCGAACACGGCCATCGCGGACCGCACCTCGTCCAGCGGAGTGGGCCGGCTGGTGCGGAGCTGCGACGTACGCCAGAGGATGTCGACCTGCTCGACGAGGCGGCGGCGGTTCTCCGCGAGGTCGCTGTCGCCGGCGCGCGGGTCGTGGCGCTCGTCCAGCAGCGCCGAGATGCGCCGGATCGTGGCCAGTACGGCGCGACGCCGGGCCTCGGTCGGGTGCGCGGTCAGCACCGGGCGGAACTCCAGCCCGTTCAGCAGGGCGCGGGCCTGCTGCTCGCCGCTGTCGCGGGTGATCTGCTCGACGGCCTGGGCCAGCTCGGACACCACGGCCTCACTGCCGGCGCGGTCACGCTCCCGCAGTACCCGGGCGCGGTGCAGTTCCTCGCTCAGGTTGGTCAGGTGGAAGTAGCAGGTGAAGGCCCGCGCCACGTCCTCGGCCCGCTCGTGCGGCCACGACGCGACCAACTGCTCGGCCGCGGCGCCGTCACCGGCAATGGTCAGCTCGCGCAGCTTCTCGACGTCGTCGAGCAGCGGCTGGCCGGCATACTCGACCAGGACCTTGCCGAGGATCTCGCCGAGCAGGCGGACGTCGGCCCTGAGTTCTTCAGGCACCTCGAACCGCGCGCGGGTACGGGTCTCACTACCGGTGTCGCTCACGTTCGCCCACCCTATCGGCGGACGCCCGTCGATGCCGCACAGTCCAGCCACTGGAAGCCGATCGTGACCGCGCGTTCAGCTACTTCACAGTACGTCGCGCTCAGACGTTGCCGAAGCCGCCCGCGACGACCTGGGAGACGGTCTTGGCCAGCTCGGCCGGGCTGCGGTCGGTGCCGTCGACGACGAGCATCCGGGCGCAGGACTCGGTCATCGACGCGAGCAGTTCGGCGAGGACGGGAAGGTTCGCGTCCGGGTCGCCGACGCCAGGGAGGGACTTGAGCAGGGTCAGGCGCAGGCTCTCGACCAGGAACGCGCGGGCGGCGCGGACCCGTTCGGCGACTACGGGCGCAGCGCCGTACTGCGCGCCGAAGACGATGCGCCACGACTGCGGTTGCTCGGAAACCGCGGTCAGGAACGCGGTCAGGCCCTCGAGGACATGCTCCTCCGGGGTGCCGACGCTGGGGTCCGCGGGCAGCGCGGCGACGATCGAGACGACCAGGTGCTGCTCCTCGCGGGCGAGCAGCGCCAGCAGCAGTTCGTCCCGGTTCGCGAACGAGTCGTAGACGACGGGTTTGGTGACGCCGGCCGCATCCGCGACGGACTGCATCGTCGTACCGGCGAAGCCGTTCGCGGAGAAAACCTCGAGCGCGGCATCCAGGATCAGCGGGCGACGCCGCTCCGGACCGAGATGACGGGCGCGCCGACGTCGTTCAGGGTCCTCGACCACTTGACAAACCTACCGCATCGTAGGAAATTCCTACAGTCCGGTAGGAACTGCCGCGGGGGTGGTCGATGACCGAGCGAGGCAGTGCCGGTTGGCTGGAGTCCGAGGGCATTACCACCTTGGACGCGAGCGAGCTGGCCCGATTGGTCGACCGGACGTCGGAGCGGGAGCTTCGGCATCGTCTCATCGGGGGAGTGCGAGAGGTCGCGTTGCGCGAGATCTTCCGCCGGATGCCGGAGTACCTCCGACCCGCCCGGGCCGCCGGGTTCGACGCTGTGATCAGCTGGCAGATCACCGGCGCGGGCGGGGACGGTCACTCCGTCGACGAGTACTGGATCCACGTTCACGACAGCCGGTGCACGGTGCTGTCGACGCAGCCTGCTCCGGCGGACATCTCGATCCGCACGGATCCCGCCACGCTGCTGCGGATCGTCACCGGCAACGAGGATCCGATCGTGGCGGTCCTCAAGCAACGGCTCTCCGTCCGCGGTGACCTGGCCCAGGCCGCGCGCCTCACCAAGCTGTTCGCCGTCGGTCCTGCCTGACGGCGCTTATCGGCCGGCGGCCAGGTTCGGCGACGCGCTGCGGCGGACGTCACAGGCGGTACGGCGTACTGGCGCGTAGGCTGCGCGTTCATGGGAGAGACGGTGAACATCCACACCACCGCCGGGAAGCTCGCGGACCTCGAGCACCGGCTGGACGAGGCCGTGCATGCCGGTTCCGAGCGCGCTGTGGAGAAGCAGCACGCGCGCGGTAAGAAGACCGCCCGCGAGCGGATCGAACTGCTGCTCGACGAGGGCTCCTTCTCCGAGCTGGACGAGTTCGCCCGGCACCGCTCGACCAGCTTCGGCCTCGACGGCAACCGCCCGTACGGCGACGGCGTGGTGACCGGTTTCGGCACCATCGACGGCCGTCAGGTGTGCGTGTTCGCGCAGGACTTCACCGTCTTCGGCGGCAGCCTGGGCGAGGTCTTCGGCGAGAAGATCGTCAAGGTGATGGACCTGGCGATGAAGATCGGCTGCCCGCTGATCGGCATCAACGACTCCGGGGGCGCCCGGATCCAGGAGGGCGTGGTCTCGCTCGGCCTGTACGGCGAGATCTTCCGCCGCAACGTCCGCGCGTCCGGCGTGATCCCGCAGATCTCGCTGATCATGGGCCCGTGTGCCGGCGGCGCGGTCTACTCCCCCGCGGTCACCGATTTCACCGTCATGGTCGACGAGTCGTCGTACATGTTCATCACCGGCCCGGACGTGATCAAGACCGTCACCGGCGAGGACGTCACCCAGGAGGAGCTCGGCGGCGCGCGGACGCACAACACCAAGTCCGGCAACGCGCACTACCTCGGCAGCGACGAGGAGGACGCGATCGAGTGGGTGAAGGCGCTCGTCGGTCACCTCCCGCAGAACAACCTCGAGGACCCGCCGGTGTACGACGCCCTGTATGACGCGGGGGATCTCGAGCCGACCGAGACCGACCTCGCGCTCGACACGCTCGTCCCGGACTCGCCGAACCAGCCGTACGACATGCACACCGCGATCGAGGCGGTCGTCGACGACGGCGAATTCCTCGAGGTGCACGCACTGTTCGCGCCGAACATGATCGTCGGCTTCGGCCGGGTCGAGGGCCGCCCGGTCGGCGTGGTCGCGAACCAGCCGATGCAGTTCGCCGGCACACTCGACATCGACGCGTCCGAGAAGGCGGCCCGCTTCGTCCGCACCTGCGACGCGTTCAACCTGCCGATCCTGACCTTCGTCGACGTACCCGGCTTCCTGCCCGGCACCGACCAGGAGTGGAACGGCATCATCCGCCGCGGCGCCAAACTGATCTACGCGTACGCCGAAGCGACCGTCCCGATGATCACCGTGATCACCCGCAAGGCGTACGGCGGCGCGTACGACGTGATGGGCTCGAAGCATCTCGGCGCGGACATGAACATCGCCTGGCCGACCGCCCAGATCGCGGTGATGGGTGCACAGGGCGCGGTCAACATCCTGTACCGCCGCGAACTGGCCGGTGCCGAGGACGCGGAGACCCGCCGCCAGCAGCTCATCACCGAGTACGAGGACCATCTGGCGAATCCGTACATCGCCGCCGAGCGCGGCTACATCGACTCGGTCATCAAGCCCAGCGAGACCCGCGCCGAGATCATCCGCGCCCTCCGCCTGCTCCGCACCAAGCGCGACACTCTGCCCCCGAAGAAGCATGGGAACATTCCCCTGTGACCACTCTCCAGATCACCAAAGGCAACCCGACCCCGGAAGAGCTGGCCGCCCTGGTCACGGTCCTGGCCGCCCGCGCGTCTGCCGCTCCCGCGCCCGCACCGGACCGGCAACGAGCCAGCAACTGGGCGACGTACTGGCGCAACGCCCGCAGCCCGTTCCACCCCGGCCCGGGCCAGTGGCGCGCCAGCGCACATCCGTAAACACTGGCGGTATGGCTAAGTACGCGGTCAATCCCGAGGCGGTCGACAACGCGCGGAAGCTGATCGACGCGCGGCAGTACGTGTTGGACAGCGACTGGGGTGAGGTGCAGCCGCGGGCCGACGACCAGAACTCGTTCCTGGACAAGCACACCTGGGCGGAGTACGGCGCTTGGCACCTCGGGCTCACCGAAGGCGCCGGCGAGGAGACCAAGGCACGCTACGCGTTCGTGCTCGGCGATTTCCGCCGGATCCACCGCACCGCACTGATCGCCTGTGTCTACCGAGCCTCCGAATGGCGCCACAAAGAGGTCGAACTCGCGGCCCACGACCTCCTGCAAATCCTCGACAAGAAGACCGGCCTCACCGCCTGATCAGCTTCGACGGAAGCGGAGCACCGGGTACGTCGGGGCCTGGCCCGTATTGCGGGTAGGGCCGGGGAACGTCGTCGCGCCGTCCAGGACGAGGCCGTAGCGAGCTGCGACCGCGACGAGATGCGCGATGGCGTCCTGCGAGCGGTTCTCGTCCGGACCGCGGTCGTCGGCGTACCGGCTGGCGTCGGACTTGTCCGTGGTCGTGACGAAGACGCCGTCGGTGCGCAGGACCCGGGCGACCTCGGCGATCACCGGCTCGCTGTTGCCGAGCAGGTGCAGCAGCCAGACGGCCACCACCGCGTCGCACCGGCGATCCGCGATCGGCAGCCGCGTCGCGTCGGCCGCGGCTACGTGGCCCGGGAGCCGGACGCGTGCGTGCTGGAGCATCGCGGTCGAGATGTCCACGCCGTGCACCAGGTTGCCCAGGGCAACCAGCTCCGCCCCGACGATGCCTGTGCCGACGGCGAGCTCGAGCACGCGACCGCCCTTGGGCAGCAGTGAATCGACCGCGCGCGCCGCGGCCTCTGCGCGGATGACACCGCCGCGCGTCTCGTCGTACGTCGAGGCGACGGTCTCGTCGTACACGTACGCGGACGTAGTCTTCCACAGCTCGGGCCAGGCGATGCCGACCTGCGCGAGCATGCGCCGGAGCAACGGCAACGACAGGCCGACGACGTTGTGGTAGTCGCCTTCGACGCCAGTGACGAACGGACCGCCGAGACCGTCGACCGTGAATGCTCCGGCGACGACCAGCGGTTCGCCGGTGGCGACGTACGCGTCGATCTCGTCATCGGTCAGGTCGGCGAAGTGGACAGTGGTCGACGCCAACTCGCGCAGTTCCTGCTTGGCCGAGGTGTCGATCAGGCAGTGCCCGGTGTGCAGTACGCCGCTCCGCCCGCGCATCATCCGCCAGCGCTGGCGAGCGGCTTCGGGCGTCTCGGGTTTCCCGTACGGCTGTCCGTCGAACTCGAGCACCGAGTCGCACCCGAGCACCGTCGCATGATCGCTCAGATTCGCGACCACCGCGCGCGCCTTCAGCGTCGCGAGCAACCGCGCGAGCTCTCCCGGATTCTCCGCGGTCACGTCGTCCTCGTAGACGCCGGACACGATCACCTCGGGTTCGATACCCGCACTGCGCAGCGTCTTCAGCCTGGCCGGCGACTTCGAGGCCAGGACGAAACGGATGCTCATAGCTTCGCCAGCGCCCGGCGCAGCGGGTCCAGGCCGATCGATCCGAGGTTCAGCGCGTCGGAGTGGAACGTGCGCAGGTCGAACGCGGATCCCTTGCGCTGCTTGGCTTCCTCCCGCGCCTGCAGCCAGATCCGCTCACCGACCTTGTACGACGGCGCCTGCCCCGGCCAGCCGAGGTACCGGTTGAGCTCGGCGTGCAGGAACTCGGTCTCCATCCGGCAGTGTGCGCGCAGGAACTCGAACCCGAGCTCGGCGTTCCACCGCTCCCCCGGCCGCCAGCCGAACGGGTTGTCGCGCGGGACTTCCAGCTCCAGATGCATGCCGATGTCAACGATCACCCGCGCCGCGCGGAAGCCTTGCGCGTCCAGCATGCCGAACCGCGCGCCCGGCTCCTCGAGGTATCCCAGCTCCTCCATCAGGCGTTCGGCGTACAGCGCCCAGCCCTCGCCGTGACCGGACACCCAGCACGCGATCCGCTGCCAGCGGTTCAGCAGGTCGGTCCGCAGCATCGTCTGCGCGACCTGGAGGTGATGCCCGGGCACGCCCTCATGGTAGACGGTCGTGACCTCGCGCCAGGTGGCGAACTGCTCGACGCCGTTCGGCACCGCCCACCACATCCGGCCCGGCCGGGTGGTCAGGTCCTCGCTCGGCTGCGTGTAGTAGATCGAGCCGTCGGACGTCGGCGCGATCATGCACTCGAGCGTGCGGATCTCGTCGGCGATGTCGAAGTGGGTGCCGCCCAGCTCGGCGACGGCCGCGTCGGACAGCTGCTGCATCCAGTCCCGGAAGGCGTCCTTGCCGCGGATCGTCCGCGCCGGATCGTTGTCCAGCAGCGCCGCTGTCGCCTCGATGCTCCGCTCGCCGCCGTTCAGGCCGGCGGCGATGTCCTGCATGTCGTTCTCGATCCGGGCCAGCTCGGCCCAGCCCCAGGCGTACGTCTCCTCGAGGTCGATCGCCGCGCCCAGGAAGCTGCGCGAGGCCAGCTCGTACACCTCCCGGCCGCACGCGTCCCGCTGCGGCGCCCGCGGCGCGAGGTCGGTCGCCAGCCAGGCGCCGAACTGGTCGAACGCCTTCCGCGCCGAGGCTGCCGCGGCCTCGACCGTCGACTTGACCGCACCCTCCGGAACCTGCGCGGCCAGACCGGCGAAGAAGTCGTCGCCGTCGGCACCGGTCCAGCTGGCGATCCGCTCGGCCAGCCCATTGACCTGACGCACCGCGGAGATCCGGCCCTGCGCCGCTTGCTCGAGCAGCGTGTCGCGGTACCCGTCGAGCGTCGTACCGATCTGGTTGAGCCGGATCGCGACCGTCTCCCAGTCCTGCTCGGTGTCGGTCGGCATCAGGTCGAACACCTGCCGCAACGCCGCCGGAACCGACGAGATCGCGTTCAGCTGGTGCTGCGGTACGCCGGCCTCGTAGCGCTCGAGTTCCAGCCCGAGGCGCTCGACCAGCGCGTCCTTGGCGACCTCCTCGCGCGGGCTCGCGGGCTCGATCGGCTGCGCCTCCGCGAGGGTCTGACGGGTCAGCTCGATCCGCGCCTCGAACCCGGCCGGAGTGAAGTCCGGCAGCTCGTGGTCGTGGCCGGCGATCCCCAGCTCAGTGGCCGCGATCGGGTCGAGCACGATCTCCTGCTCGAGGTGCCGTTCAGCCAGCCGGTCGATCGGACTGTCGGGTGTGCGGGCATCAGTCACGGGATCGTTCACAGGCCGACCCTACCGTCCAGGGGCGCACGATACTGACCTGTTTGTTGCCGATACTGTGGCGGTCGCTTTCTGACGCACAGGAGAGGAACGGCGTTGAGCCAGCCACCCTATGGGCCGCCCGGCCAGAACCCTTATAACTCTCCCTACCCGCCTAACCCGCAGTACCAGCAGCCTGTTTATGGACCGCCACAGCGCCAATACGGCGGGCCGCCGCCGCAAGGCCCCGGCCTCGGGTGGGGTCCCAACTTCGGGCCGCCCGGTCCCGGCGGTCCTGGTCCGGGCTGGCAGCCGCAGCGACCGCGGAAGAAGTCGAAGGCGCCGCTGATCGCGATCCTGTCGATCATCGGCGTCGCGATCGTCGGCGGGTGGATCATCGGCGTCGTCAAGAAGAACGCCGACACGATCACCACGCCGCCGGTGAGCCCGAGCCGCTACACCCCGGAGCCGACCGGCGCCCCGACCGAAGAGCCCACCGAACAGCCGACTGAACAGCCGACCGAGCAGCCGAGCAGCACGGAGACGACGACCTCGACCGCGCCGAAGGTGCCGGACTCGACGGTCGTGGCCAAGAACGCGCTGTACAAGGTCGGCCAGATGAAGACGGTCAACTGCAAGGAGCCGCGGGTCCGGCCGACCAACGCGCGCAACGCGGCGGCGTACTGGACCGCGATCAAGCCCTGCCTGGACAAGGCCTGGGCGCCGCTGGTGGCGAAGGCCGGCTACAAGTTCCGTCCGCCGACGATGACGTTCTGGGCGGGGACGAACGCGACGGGCCCGTGCGGCACCGGACCGGTCGAAGTGCCGTACTTCTGCTCGGCCAACAACAACCTGTACATGAAGGTCGACGTGTTCGTGAAGGCGTACATGGAGTACCCGGACGCGGAGTCCAAGGCGTACACGCGGATGTGGTACTCCCGCTCGATCGCGCACGAGTACGGCCACGGCGTACAGAACATGACCGGCATCCTGCAGGCGTCGGACAACATCCGGTACGAGCTGACCAACTACGACGACCGGACCCGGCAGACCCGCCGGATGGAACTGCAGGCGAACTGCTTCGCCGGCGTCTTCCTCGCGGTGAACAAGCGCAGCTACCCGATCAGCGGCGAGATGCTCTACGTCTGGAACAAGTGGGTCGTGACGGCCGGCGACAAGCCGGAGGAGGGCGACCACGGCAGCGTGGCGAGCCAGCAGCGATTCATGGGTACGTCGTTCAAGACCGGCAACCCGGCCAGTTGCAACACGTTCGCGGTGTCACCCAGATACGTCAGCTGACCCCGGCGGCGCCACCTGCCGCCAGGAGTCGAGCAGGATGTCGTACAACTCGTCGGCGTCCTCGAGCGCGGCGAGGCGGGCCCGAACCCAGTTCGAGCCCGCCTCGTGCTTCGGCACCCAGAACTTCTCGGGTTCCGCCGCGATCAGTTCTTCGCGTTCCAGCCGGGGACAGCGGACCGCGAACGACGTCTGGTCGTCCGGCACCGTGACGAACATCCGCCCGGCCACGTCGAACGTCGGGTGTCCCCACCGCTGCTTCTCCACCGTCTCCGGGAAGGACAGCGCGATCCGTCGTACGTCGTCTGCGTCCAGCACGGTCACACTTTAGAGCGACCCGGCAGCAGCAACGCGACCAGCGCACCGGCGGCGACGATCGCCGCGCCCGTCCAGACCGCGGGCACCACGCCGGCGGCGTAGCTGGTCGGCGACTCGTACGATCCGGCCGAGGCGAACACCGACGCGAGGACGGCGACACCCATCGCGACCCCGACCTCGCGGATCGTGTTGTTCGTACCGGACGCGACGCCGCGGTCGGCGTCGGACGCGCTGTTCATCACCACGCTCGCCGACGGCGCGAAGGTCAGCCCCATGCCGACGCCGGCGAGGATGAACGGTACGACGAGATCGCCGTACTGCGTTGTGGCCGTTGTGATCAGCGCGATCCACCCGAGCGCGGCGGCCAGGAACGTCTGTCCGACGACGATGAGCGTGCGCGGGCCGACTCGATCGACGATCAGGCCGGCGATCGGTGCGACCACGAGCGGCGCCGCGGTCCACGGCAGCGTGCGTACACCGGACTGGAACGGCGTGTAGCCCTGCACGACCTGGAAGAACTGCGCCAGCAGGAAGACCGACCCGAACACGCCGACCGCGAAGGTGAACGAGACGACGTTCACCACGCTGAACGAGCGGACCGAGAACAACCGCAGCGGCAGCATCGGAGCGGACGTCCGATTCTCCCAGCCGATGAACGCAGCGAGCAGTACGACGCCCGCGATCAACGAGCCGAGCACGCTGCCGGACGTCCAACCGTCGCCGGCTCCGTGCACGACACCCCACACGATCGACAGCACGCCGGCCGTCGCGAGAACCAGTCCGAGCAGGTCGAGCCGCTTCGCCGCACCCCTGGACTCGGTCAGCACCCGAGCGGCGAGCAGCACCGCGAACACGCCGACCGGAACGTTCAGCCAGAAGATCCACTGCCAGTTCAGACCGTCGACGACGGCTCCACCGACCACAGGACCGACGGCGACGCCGAGGCCCGAGATGCCACCCCAGATGCCGATCGCCGCGCTGCGCTGCTTCTCCGGTACTGCGCCTGCGAGCAACGTCAGCGACAGCGGCATCACGGCCGCGGCGCCGATGCCCTGGATCGCGCGGAACACGGTCAGCATCCACGGCTCGGTCGCCAGCGCGCAGGCGGCCGATGCGAGGGTGAACAGCGCGATCCCCGCCAGGAACATCCGCCGCCGGCCGAGCCGGTCGCCGATCGCGGCCGCGGTCAGCAGCAACGCGGCGAAGGCCAGCGTGTAGGCGTTCACGAACCACTGCAGGTCCGACAGCGACGCCCCGAGCTCGGTCTTGATCACCGGCAGCGCATTCGTCACCACCAGGTTGTCCAGCGTGACCATGAAGGTGGGAATCCCCACCGCGGCCAACACCACCCCGAGCCCACGGCTCCGGGTCCCCACCACATCCCTCTCGACGAGAGCGGTCATCGCAAGCTCCTAGTTGTAATCCACTGATAACTTCATTGATGACGAGAGTATGCATCCACTGATAACATGTCAACCAGTTCGGAGAAGAAGTGCAAGAACGGCGCCTCCGGCGCCAGGAGCACGGGCAGACTCGGAAGGAGGAGTGGCCATGGCGCGGGTTCGGTTGACGGCTGAGGAGCGGGGGGCGGAGGTGTTGGAGGCTGCTGTGCGGGCGTTTGCGGCGTCGGGGTACGAAGGGACCAAGACCGACGAGATCGCTCGGATGGCCGGGGTGTCGCAGCCCTACGTGATCCGGCTGTTCGGGACCAAGCAGCAGCTGTTCCTGGCGGCCATCGACAGCGTGTGCCGGCGGATCGAGGAGATCTTCCGGGAGGCGGCCGAGGAGGCTCCGGAGCTCGATGCGCTGGGCCGCAACTACAAGCGCCTGCTCGGCGAGCGCGAACTGCTGCTGGTCCTGCTGCACGGCTTCTCCGCCAGCGGCGACCCAGTCATCGGGGACTGCGTCCGCGAGCGCTTCGGCAGCATCTACACGTTGATCCGCGAGCTGACCGGCGCCTCCGCGCAGGAGGCCCGCGAGTTCCTCTCGGCCGGCATGCTGCTGACCGTCATGTCCGCGATGCAGGCCATCGGCCCCGATGCCATCCCGCTGCCCTGGGCCAAGGAGATCGAGGACACCCTCGGTTAGCCCCGATCGAGCTTCTGACCGGCGGCGAACCAGATCGTCGCCGTACCCAGCCCCATCGCGACAACCGTCACCACCAGCGACCCCGGCACGTCCGCTCCCTGCACCAGCGCAGCAGCCAGCGCCACCACCGGCACCAGCAACACGGCGATTGCCGTAGGCAACCACCAGCGCCGGAGCGCAGCCGGATGAACCCGGGCGTACGACGGCAGCTGAGCAGCGAACGCGGCCGCCAGATGCACCACCACAAGCGCCACCGCCGTCAGCACCAGACTCCAGCTGATCTCGGCCGGCGCCCGCATCAACCACCCGAGCGCGATAACCAGCACGAACACCACACCCGCCAGCGAATCCGGCAACACAATAGTTGCCAACAGCATCGGTACGCCGACCAGTGGGATCAGATCCAGCTGGTCCCACGACTGAACAGCCGGCACGACGAGTGCGACAGCACCCGCGACCGCGATCAGCAGCCGGGCATACACAACAGCCCGCCCGGACGCACGCAACTGCGCCAGCCAGAGCGTTATCTTCTCGGCAGCATTCATGAGCGGATCCTCGGCGCCGCGGACAGCCGCGCGGCGTCCCGCAGTACCTCGTCCAGCGTGCCGGAGCCGCGCCACGGAACGGTCGGTACGCCGAGGTCGCTGAGCCGATCGAGGTCGCGGCGACGCTCGAGCAACCGCAGGCGCCAGGCGAGCGGCCACGATCGCGAATCGTGGGCGTCGACGTCGATGATCGACTCGACGTCCGGCGGCAAGGTGTCGATCGCGATCACCGTGCACCCGGAGTGGACGAGCGTGACGATGTAGCCGAGCATCACCGGACGCAGCAGCGGACTGAGCACGAGCACCAAGCTGTCCGACCGGACCCGATTGCGCCGGGCCAGCTGCTCCTCGTCCTGCTGCCGACCGCGCCGATCCGCGTGGACCAGCGTGTCCAGGATCCGCCGCAGATGCGCGCGCCCGCTCCCCGACCGCACACCGCGGAACAGGCTGCCGGTGTCGATCAATCGCACCCGGTCGCCGTTGCGCAGGTAGTGCTCCGCAACCGCAGCGGCCGCTCGTACGGCGGTGTCCAGGCTCGACGACCGCCCGTCGATCCCTTCACTGACGGCGATCTCGCCGCCGGTGTCGACCATGATCACGACCTCGGTGTCCCGGTCTGACCATGTCGAGGTGACGTGCAACTCCTGCGTCCGCGCCGACACGGCCCAGTTGATCCGCCGCAGCCGGTCCCCGGTCCGGAACGGCCGTACGCCGGCCAGCTCCGTGCCCTCACCCGGCCGACGCGAACGGTGCAACCCGACCAGCCCGGCCGGCCGCGGTACGGCGTCGACCGCCTCGAAACCCTCCCGCAGCGGCAAGGTCGTCACCGCCTGCGACTCCACCGACGTCACCTGGACCCGGTACGCCCCGACCGACGAGGTCGCGGTGACCGTTGGCCGCTCCAACGACCGCAGCCCCCACCGCTTCGACCGTACGCCGACCTCGAGCGTGACCTCGCCGTTCGACACCGGCTCCGCGATCGCCGCCTGCGGCGGGTCGTACTGGAACCAGGCCGTCCGCGGCAGCGCCGCCACGATCAGGTCGATGTCCGGGTCAACCCCGTCCGGCACCCGCAGCCGGTACGTCGTCGCCTGCCCCTCGAACAACACGTCCGCGTCGAGTTCCGTGTGCACCTCCGGCCGCTCCCGGGGCCGGAAGAATCGTCCCCAGGCCGCCAGGAACGCCAACGGCAGCCCGAACACGGCGGCGTCCGGCCGCCGGAACAGTACGGCGACCGCCAGCAGGACCGCGGCCGCGCAGATCGCCCGGATCTGCGCGTGCGTCGGACGCCACCTCATCTAGCGGCGACCACGGTAGGCGGCGCGGCGACCGAACCAAGCACGGTCCGCACGACGGTCGCCCCAGTCACCTCGTGCAGCCACAGCTCCGGCCGCACCGTGATCCGATGCGCCAGCGCAGCCACAGCCACCGCCTTCACATCCTCCGGTACGACGTAGTCGCGGCCCTTGATCACCGCGTACGCCCGCGCCGTCAGCAGCAGCGCCAGCGAGCCACGCGGCGACGCACCGACCAGCACCTGCGAGTCCCGACGGGTCGCGGCGGCGAGGTCGACGCAGTACTGGCCGACGGTGTCGTCGACAGTGACCCTCTCGACGGCCTGCTGTGCAGCGAGCAGGCCGGCTGCGTCGGTCACCGCCTCGACGGTCTGGTCTTCACGACGACGGCTCATCCGGCGCCGCAGTACCTCCCACTCCTCCGCGGGGCTCGGGTAGCCGAAGCCGATCCGCAGCATGAAGCGGTCGAGCTGTGCCTCGGGCAACGGGTAGGTGCCCTCGTACTCCACCGGGTTCGCCGTCGCGAGCACGTGGAACGGAGTCGGCAGCGGGAACGTCTGCCCCTCGACGGTGACCTGGTGCTCCTGCATCGACTCCAGCAGCGCAGCCTGCGTCTTCGGTGGCGTCCGGTTGATCTCGTCGGCCAGCAGCAGGCCGGTGAAGATCGGGCCGGGCCGGAAGACGAACTCGGACTCCTTCTGGTCGTACACGAACCCGCCGGTGACGTCCGACGGCAGCAGGTCCGGCGTGAACTGCACGCGCCGGAACTCCAGCCCGAGCGCCTGCGCGAACGACCGCGCGGCCAGCGTCTTCGCGAGACCCGGGTAGTCCTCGAGCAGCACGTGCCCGCCGGCCAGGACGCCCGCCAGCACCAGCTCGAGCGCCTCGGCCTTCCCGACCACGGCCTGGCTGACCCGCTCCAGCACCTGCCGGCTCAGGTCAGAAACCTCGCCCAGAGTGAGCTCGCCATCAGTCACAGGTATTCCTCACAGGTTCTCGATGGTGTGGATCGCGTACTCGATCTCGTCGAGCGACGCGGTGCGCTTGTCGTCACCGGTGATCAGCTGCCAGAGCCGGTCGCCGGTGATCTCGCGAGCCCGGTCCGGCTCGCGCTCGGGGTCGACGCCGTGCCGGTGCACCAGGCGGTCGGTGGCCAGCTCGAGCAGCATTGGCCGCACCCGGCGTACGAAGGTCTGGGAGCCTTCCCCGGCACGCCGCTCGCGGCTCGACTCCTGCAGCCAGGTGGCGATGAACTGGGTCCGGTTGTCGCTGGTCCGCGTCCGCAGCGCGGCGAGCTTGTCGTCGTGCTGGCCGGGCCAGCTCGTCTCCACGACCTGCGGCAGGACCAACCGGATCGCGAGCGACCCGATCCCGACCGCGAGCGCGGTGCCCACGAACCACAGCGGCCGCGGCGCCATCCCGGCCGCGCCGAACACCGCCACCAGCAGCAGACTCGCCAGCACCGCGATGCCGACGTGCTGCAGGAGCATCTTGTTCGGCCGCAAGGACCGGCTCTTCTTGACCTCCGGCGGCGGCCCTTTCTCCTCCAGCGGCGACCAGCGGTACGACGTCATCCGGCGACCTCCGCTGTGTCGGGACGAGCCGCCGCGAGTTCGTCACGCAACCGCAGCAACGCTGCTCGCGCCTCGATCCGTGCTGCTTCGCTCGAACCGTGCGTCGAGTACCGCGCTTCGCGATACAGCGCGCCGAGCCGGACCAACTGCCCCTCGGAGATCCCGCCGATCCCGAGCACGCGCACGGTGAACTCGGCCGGTGTCTCCGCCGGATCCCGCGGTACTCCGGCCGACGCCGCCGCTTCCTCCAACGCCACCCAGCACGCGATCACCGCGTCCGTCGCCTTGCCGGAGTCGATGCGTGCGAGTCCTGCGTCGACAGCCTCGGCCAGGCGCTCGGTCTTCACCCGCTCCCAGTCCGTGTCCTCAGGCTCCGCCTGCGGCAGCCGCACCTTGCTGACGATCCGGTAGATGACCAGCCCGATGAACACCAGCACTGCCGCGATCGCCAGGTAGATCACCGCCTGCCACAACGCCTTCAACCAGCCCGGCATCTCGACCGGCTTGATGTCCCGCGGCGACGGTGTGGCCGTCGGCGGCGGCGCAGCGGTGTCGGACGGCGTGAACGTCGGCAGCGGTCGCGGGCTGGCCTTGAGCGTGCTTTCGCTGATCGGCCGGACCGGCCCGCTCGCCGACGCGAGCACGACGAAGCCGGCCGCGACAACCCCCACGAGCACCACGGCGGCCACCGCGAGCGCACCCCGCCGCTGCGTCTGCATCTGGGCAGGCTACCCCGTCAAAAGCCTGTGTCGAGGAAGGGGAGTCGAGATGTGGAAAACGCTTCCGCAGTCGTGGACAGGGCGCCGGCCGTGTGCTCGTCGACCAGACCCGCCCGGCCGAGCCTGGTCAGTGACGGGCGCCCGAGGTAGACGGCCCCGAGATCGCGCACGTGCAGCGTCAGGTCGGCCTCCCGCGACGTCGACTCGCAGCGAGCACCTTCCGGGCCGCCGTCGAGGTGCCAGCGGCCCGCGTTCCACGGCAGGAAGTCGTCTACCACCCCGATGACGACGTCGACATCACGTGCGTACGTGCGCCCGGCGAGCGCCGTACCGACATCGACCGGCCGGACCCACAGGCCGTCCCGCGTGATCGGCGACGGTGCCCGCGGGTCGAGCAGGAGGTCCAGCAGCGGGTCGTCGGAGGCGAGCATCCCGCAGCGCGTCTCGCTGAGCAGGTCCGGCTCGAGCAGGTACCTCCACAGTGCCGCGTGGGACGCGATGTCGACCGCATGGACGCGGTGCACGTCGACGTACCCCTTCTCTGCCCTTTTGGTCCGGTAGTGGGCGAACCCGGTCAGCTCGCCGTCGCGCTCGGCCAGCACGCACCGGACCTTCGACCCGTTGCCGGGACTGCCGGTCAGGTTGTCGCTGATCGTGTACTCCTGCCAGCGCTCGTCGTGCTGGAACATCCCCGGCCGCTCCAGCGCCAGCTTGTTCCGCAGCTCCCCGCAACGCGCCAGACTCTCGCGTACGTCGACGTACCGGAGCTTCACGTCGTCGATGCCGGCCACCGCACGCAGCGTGCGCGACACCTTCGGTACGACGATCTCCTGGTGATCGGCCGCGAGCCCGTACCCGAACCGCGGGTAGATGACCGCCTCGCTCGCCGTCAACGCGGCCAACGGCTCGATGCCTGCCTCGTGAATGTCGGTCAGCTGCGTCCGCATCAGGTCCCGCAGGATGCCCCGCCGCCGATGCGTGGCCCGGACACCGACCATCGTCACGCCCGCGACCGGCAACTGCCCGCCGGGCACCGTCATCCGATGCGAGAACGCGCCGGTGTGCCCGACGAGCTGCCCGTCGTCGATCGCGACCGTCGACCGCTCGCGCTCCCAGATCTTCCGCTCGGACTCGTACTGCGCGTCGGTCCACGGCGACGAGAACGCCATGTCCAGGAGCTCCAGGAGCTCGTCCCATTCACCGCTGAACTGCTCGATCTCGATCGCCATGTCCCTTGCCTATCAGACAATCGGACCTCTGGACTGATGAAAACCGTTTTCATATACTCAGGAGATGACCGCCCCTGGTCAGTACATCTAGCCCAGCAACGGCAGGCGGCTCGCGTGTGGGCCGAGCATCTCGAGGTCGTCCTCGTCGAGCGGCAGGCGACCGGTTGCCTTCAGCACGTACGTCGTGGTGTCCCAGCCGATCACATCCCACGCGTCCGGGCCGAACAGGCCGTCCAGCGTGCGCGCGGTCACCTGCAGTCCTTCCGGATCCGGCTCCGGTGCGTACGGCAGCCCGACGGTCAGGTCGAGGTGATGGACCGTTGCCTCAAGCACTAATGTCGCGACGAAGTCGACCGCCCGCAGAACGTGTCCCTGGGTCTCGATCCGGCGGCCCTTCGTGGCCAGTCCCAGCGCGGAGGCTCGCACCGCGGCCTCCGACACCTCACGCCAGTGCTGCACGAGCAGACCGGGCCTGCGGTACGACGCTGCGATGCCCTGGACGAAGCTGGTGTCGCCGTCGGGGTGCGGCGGGAAGTCCTGCCAATAGCTGACGAAATCCCGGTCGGGCTCGACCACCGCCGGGCTGGCGAAGGCGATCAGCGCGCGCTGCGCGTCGTACAGGAGATGCACGAGCAGCGGGCCGACGGGCATGCCGGGGCAACGGGTCTCGCGCTGGAAGTCCGCATCGCTCAACCCCTGCACCGTCTCGGTGAGCCGTCCGTACGTCCGGCCCAGCGTGGCGGCAAGCCGTAACGGCAGCGCCCCTCGCTCGGGTGCCTTCATCCGCGGCCTCCTCGGTGTGCTGCTCCGAACTTAGCTCGGGAAGCTCTGCCGCGCAGTCTCCAGATGGGCGGCCGCGCTCGCCTCCAGGTGGCTGAGGTCGGAGGCAACGGTCGCGAAGCTGTAGCCCTGCTCGATCCGGAGATTAGCGGAGTCGCCGTCGAAGGTGTGGATGCCGGCGGCGATTCCGGCCTCCTGCGCGGTCTGCGCGATCAGCTCGACCGCCTCCTCGAACGGGCCTTCGATCTCCGGGTCGCCCGGGAACCGTGCGCCCAGCGCGAGACCGAGGTCCGACGGGCCGACGTACACGCCGTCGAGGCCGGGGGTCGCGCAGATCTCGGCGACGTTCTTCAGCCCGAGCGGCGTCTCGATCATCGCGAGTACGACGGTCTGCGCGTTGCTGTCGGCCGGCACCGGGCCGATCCGCAACGAAGCCCGCATCGGCCCGAACGAGCGCACCCCGGCCGGCGGGTACTTCGCCGCGCGGACCGCCCGTACGACGTCGTCCGCGGTGTCGATCAGCGGCACGATCACCCCGGTCGCGCCGGCGTCGAGCGCGCGGCCGATCGGTGTCGGATCGTTCGCCTCGACCCGCACCAGGCCCGCCGTCGGCCGCGGCCCGATCGAGGCCCCCGCGTCGATGGCGAGCAGGCCGGTCATCAGGCCTTGGTACCCGATCAGGCCGTGCTGCCCGTCGAGCACCACATAGTCGTACCCCAGCCTGGCAATGCGCTCGGCGACCGGCGGAACGTCCAGCGTGATCCAGTAGCCGACCAGCTTCTCCCGGGAGCGGACGCGGCCCGCGAAACCGTTGACACTCACGCAGCGCAGACTATCTACACCGGTGGTACGCCGTGCCGGCGGTGCGAGAAGGTCCGGTCCTTGGACTGCGCCGCGGCGAGGCGCGCGATCAGGTCGTTGCGGAGGTCCTCCGGCTCGACGATCGCGTCGATGACCAGGTCCGCGGCCAGTCGCAGGATGTCGATATCGGTCTCGTACTCCTCGCGGAGCTTCGCGACATACTCGACCCGTTCGCCCTCGTCGGCGATCTCCTGGATCTTGTTGTAGTACACGGCATTGATCGCCGCCTCCGGACCCATCACGGCGATCTTCGCGGTCGGCAGCGCGACGCACGCGTCCGGCGAGAAGCCCGGGCCGCACATCGCGTAGAGGCCGGCGCCGTACGCCTTGCGGACGATCACCGACACCGTCGGCACGGTCGCCTCGGAGACCGCGGTGATCATCTTCGCGCCGTGCCGGATGATCCCGGCCCGCTCGACCTCGCTGCCGATCATGAACCCGGGCACGTCGCACAGATAGATCAGCGGCACGTTGAACGCGTCGCACAGCCAGATGAAACGCGCCGCCTTGTCCGCCGAGTCGACGAACAGCACCCCGCCCTTGACCGCCGGCTGGTTCGCGACGATCCCGACCACCTGCCCGGCCAGCAGCCCGAACCCGACCACGAGCTCCGGCGCGTACGCCGGTTTGATCTCGAAGAACGTGTCCGCGTCGACGACCGCGTCGATCACGTCGTGGATGTCGAACCCGATGCTCTCCTCGGCCGGGACCAGATCCCGGGTGAAGTCGCGGCCGGCGTCCGAGGCGTCGTACGACGGCGGCCGCGAGCGCCACGAACCGGGGAGGTACGAGAAGTACTGCTTGGCGAGCTCGATCGCCTCGGTGTCGTCGGACGCGAGCAGGTCACCGCAGCCGGACACGCTGGTGTGCATCCGGGCACCGCCCATCTCCTCCAGCGTCACCTTCTCGCCGACGACCATCTCGGCCATCCGGGGCGAGCCGAGGTACATCGAGGCGTTGCCGTCGACCATGATCACGATGTCGCAGAACGCCGGGATGTACGCGCCGCCCGCCGCGGACGGGCCGAAGAGGCAGCAGATCTGCGGGACCTTGCCGGACAGCGCGACCTGGTTGTGGAAGATCCGGCCCGCGCCGCGGCGGCCCGGGAACAGCTCGACCTGGTCGGTGATGCGGGCGCCGGCAGAGTCGATCAGCCAGAAGATCGGCAGCTCGTCGCGGAGCGCGACCTCGGTGATCCGGACGATCTTCTCGACCGTTCGCGCACCCCACGATCCCGCCTTGACGGTCGGGTCGTTGGCGACGATCAGCGCCGGGCGGCCGTCGACCAGCGCGCGGCCGGTGACCACGCCGTCGGCGGGCAGGCCGGGGTTGAGGGCGTTGGCCAACTGCGCTTCCTCGACGAAGCTGCCCTCGTCGACGAGCAGCGCGATCCGGTCGCGGACGTAAAGCTTGTTCTGGCTCTGCAGCTTGGCCGCGGCCTTCTCGGGCGGTGCCAGCGTCGCTTCGCGGGCGACCTTGACCTCAGTCCAGTGATCGTGGGTCATGCATGCATCATTCCACCGGTAGCCCGAGACTCCGGGCGATGAGCATCCGCTGGACCTCCGACGTACCCTCGCCGATCTCGAGGATCTTGGCGTCGCGGTAGAAGCGGGTGACCGGGTACTCCTCCATGAAGCCGTAGCCGCCGAAGACCTGGGTGGCGATCCTGGTAGCTGTCACGGCCGACTCGGTCGCGTACAGCTTGGCGACCGATGCTGCCTGCTTGAACTCCTGTACGCACGCATGAGCGTCCTTGAGCGCCGCCGCCCGGTAGACGAGCAGCTCGGCCGCGTCGGCCATCACCTTCAGGTCGGCGATCTGGAACGCGACACCCTGCTTGCGCCCGATCGGCCCACCGAACGTCTGCCGCTCACCGGCGTACTGCACCGACAACTCGAGGCAGGCGCGGATGCAGCCGAGCGCGACCGCCGCGATCGCGACCCGCCCGTCGTCGAGCGTCGCGAGGAACTGCGCGAACCCCTTGCCGCGCTGGCCGAGCAGGTTGCTCTCGGGGACGCGTACGCCGCTCAGCGACAGCGGATGCGTGTCACTCGCGTGCCAGCCGAGCTTGTCGTACGCCGCCTCCGCCACGAAGCCCGGCGTACCGGTCGGGACGATGATCGTGGAGATCTCCGGCTTGCCGTCGGCGCGCTCACCGGTCCGCGCGGTGACCGTCACGCACGAGGTGATGGACGAGCCGGAGTTGGTGATGAACTGCTTCGAGCCGTCGATCACCCATTCGCCGCCGTCCAGCACCGCGCGGGTCTTGGTCGCGCCGGCGTCCGAGCCGGACTCCGGCTCGGTGAGGCCGAATCCGGCCAGCTTCTGGCCGGCCACCAGGTCGGGCAGCCAGGTCGCCTTCTGCTCGTCGGTGCCGTACGTCAGGATCGGATTGATCCCGAGCCCGACCGCTGCCTCGAGCGTGATGCCCATCGACTGGTCGACCCGGGAGATCTCCTCGATCGCCACGCACAGGCTGGTGAAGTCGCCGCCGGCGCCGCCGTACTCCTCCGGCGCGGTCAGCCCGAACAGGCCGAGCTTCCCCATCTTCTGCACGACCTCCACCGGGAAGTAGTGCTTGCGGTCCCACTCGGCCGCGTGCGGTGCGATCTCCGCCTCCGCGAAGTCGCGAACGCTCTGGCGGAACTCGCGGTGTTCCTCGGACAGCTCGAACATGCGGCACCCTTTCGTGCTTGACGCTTACGTAAACGTAAAGCACGCTGGGGTACATGCACAATAGCCAGGTGTCCGCTGAGACCTGGTCGATCGCCGAGCTCGCCACGGAGTACGACGTCACGCTCCGAACCATCCGCTTCTACGAGGACCGCGGCCTCCTCACCCCCGAACGCCGCGGCACGGCCCGCGTCTACCACCCCCGCGACAAGGTCCGCCTGGGCCTCATCCTGCGCGGCAAACGACTCGGTTTCTCCCTCGACGAGATCGCGAAGATCGTCGACATGTACGACGCCGAACCCGGCGAGGAGGGCCAGTTGGTCTACCTCCTGGACCAGATCACCCACCGCCGCGCCGAACTCGAACAACGCCGCCGCGACATCGAAGAAACCCTCGCCGACCTCGCCGAAGTAGAAACCCGCTGCCGCGCCGACCTCTCCGCCCTCAGATCGTCCCTTCGAAAGCCCTGAGCTCCGGACGCGCTCAGTCGGTCTTGCGGCCGTAGAGCCAGTAGGCGACGGGGGCGGTGCCGAGCGAGTTGAACAGCGTGAGCACCAGGGCCCACAGGGGCTTGGGGCCGCGGACCTGCGCGGCGGGCCGGCGGGCGAGGTCGGCCAGGGCGACGGCTTTCATCATGCCTTCTACGACAGCCACGATCATGATCAGTCGCCGGTACCGCGGGTTCAGGTCGGCCCATCTCTTTCCGCTCACTCCTCCACCATGCGCCCGCGGCATCACACAGGCAAGCAGGCCGCGCTGTGGGTGAAGCGGTGGAGGGCGAGCGTCGCCAGGCGCGGGTCGGCGCCGAGTGGCGCGCTGACGAGGCGGCCCCGGGCGTGCCGTCGGACGAGGGTCTCGAAGAAGCCGGGTGCCAGGAGGTACGTCGCGACCGCGACTCGGCCCGGCGTCCGGGCGAGGACGGCTGGTAGGCGTTCGCCGACGCCAGAGAGGTAGCCGACGCGCACCGGTCGGTCGATGCGGCGGGACAACAGCGCGGCGGTCTCCTCGCAGTCGAGCAACGCGCGAGCGTCGGAGGACCCGGCAGCTGCCAGTACGACGTGGTCGGTCCGGGACAGATCGCCGAGCCGGTCGGCGAGGATCTCGGCGAGGACGGGATCCGGCCCGAGCGCCTCGGCCGGGTGCACCTGTCCCGGATAGCGCTCCACCTCGGCGGCGATGTCGACGTACACGTGGTAGCCGGAGCTGAGCAACAGCGGCACGACGACGGCCTCGTTGCTGTCAGCAACGACCCGGCGCATCAGCTCGGGTAGCGCCGGAAGATTGAGATCCACGAAGCCGAGCGAGATCGGGAGGTCCGGCCGCTGTCGTGCCATCTCACGCACGAGGTCGTGCACCACCCGGATCCCGCGCGGATCCGCCGTACCGTGGGCGACGGCAACCAGATCGGTCATGAAGGCACCCCCGCCGGCTCGACGGCGAGCCGGTAACCACGGCGGACCACTGTGCGGACCAGTTCGGGACGGCCGACCGCCGTGCGGAGGCGGTTGACAGTGACCTCCACGGCATGGACGTCCTCGGCACCAGGCAACACGGCGAGCAACTCCGGCCGGGACACTACGTCGCCTCCCGCGGCAACGAGAGCAGCAAGCACAGCACGAGGTCCGGGACCGAGCGGGAGTACGACGCCGTCCAGCACCGCCGCGCCGCCGCGGATGACCAACTGGCCGAACGCCGTCTCGATCGACCGAGCGTTGTCGTCGGTCAGCCGATCGGTCACGATCCGGATCAACGCTCCCAACCGGAACCGGTCCGGCACCAGCGGCTCCAGCCCCAACGCCACAAAGGGTCCCGCAGTGACCGGTCCGACGCACGCGTTCAGCACGCGCCCCGTCCGCAGCGCCGACACCAACGCGTCGTACTGCCCGGTCAGCGCCGCCGCGTCGAGCATCGCCTGGGCACCCGGCGCCGACGTGTGGACGACGGCATCCACGGTGCCCGCACAGATCTGCGAGATCATTCGCTCCACGACGACCGGATCAGGCGCCGGCCCCCATCGATACACCTCCAGCCCGCGCACCGACGCTCCCGCCGTACGCAGCGCATCCTGCAACGCCGGATCCGACAGACCATGCAGTTGTACGACGATCTTCCGGCCGTGCACGCCCTGGGTACGTAACCACTCCACCACTTCGGCCGTCGTCTCCGACCGCGCCGACCAGTGCTCGACCAGCCCGGCCGCCCGGATCGCACCGCGCGCCTTCGGACCGCGGGCGAGGATCCTCGACTGCTCCAACGTGCTCAGCAGATCAGCGGCCAGCCCCGCGGTGTCGGCCGCCTCGACCCAGCCGCGGAACCCGACCGCAGTGGTGACCACGACATCGTCCGGCGGGTTCGCGATCACCCGCCGGGTCGCCTCGATCAGCGCGTGGTCGTCCGCGACCGGCACGATCTGCAGCGTCGGCGCATGGAGCACCTTCGCGCCGCGCCGCTCGAACGACGCGATCAGATCCTCCGCGCGCCGATGCGCGGTGATCGCGATCGTGCAGCCGCTGAGCGGCCCCTGCCTAGCCACCGGAGCCCACCACGACCTGACCGTCGACGACCTCGACCGGATACACCGGCAGCGAGACCTCCGGGTCGTCCAGGCACTCGCCCGTGCGCAGCGAGAAGACCTGCTTGAACATCGGCGACGCCACCGTCGGCACATCACCCCGGCTGCCGACGATGCCGCGCGACATCACGTTCGCCCCGCTGAACGGATCCTGGTTGCCCAGGGCAAACACTTCGCCGTCGTGGGTGCGGAACAACGCGATCTGCACATCCCCGAGCAGGGCGGCGACACCACGCTCCGGCAGCAGGACGTCGTACTCACAGACCATCATCGGCGTACCTCCAATCGGGGGCCGGCCAGCAGGACCGGCTCGAGCTGCCCGCGTTCGGCCGGGCTGGCCGGGCGCGGCTGACTGCGCTCGACCACGTAGCGCAGATCGGCGTCGGGCTGGTCCGGCGCGTTCACGAACGACACGAACCGGGACAGCTTCTGCGGGTCGTTCAGCGTCGCCTGCCACTCATCGACGTACGAGTCGACATGGCGAGCCATCGCCGCGTCGAGATCGGCGGCGATGCCGAGGCTGTCGTTGAGTACGACGTCGCGCACGTGGTCGAGGCCGCCCTCGAGCTCCCGGATCCACACCGCCGTCCGCTGCAGCCGGTCGCCGGTGCGGATGTAGTACATGAGGAACCGGTCGATCGCTTGGAACAGCTCCTCATCGGTGAGATCGGACGCGAGCAGCTCCGCGTGCCGGGGCGTCATCCCGCCGTTGCCGCCCACGTACAGGTTCCAGCCCTTCTCGGTCGCGATCACGCCGACGTCCTTGCCGCGGGCCTCGGCGCACTCGCGGGCGCACCCCGACACACCGAGCTTGAGCTTGTGCGGCGACCGCAGCCCGCGGTACCGCAGCTCCAGCGCGATCGCCATGCCGACCGAGTCCTGTACGCCGTACCGGCACCAGGTGGACCCGACGCACGACTTCACCGTCCGCAGCGCCTTGCCGTATGCATGCCCGGACTCGAACCCGGCGTCGACCAACCGCTTCCAGATCGCCGGCAGCTGCTCGATCCGCGCGCCGAACAGATCGACCCGCTGGCCACCGGTGATCTTCGTGTACAGCCCGAAGTCGCGCGCCACCTCACCGATCGTGATCAGACCCTCCGGCGTGATCTCACCGCCCGGGATGCGCGGCACCACGGAGTACGTGCCGTCCTTCTGCATGTTGGCCATCACGTGGTCGTTGGTATCCTGCAGCGCCGCGCGCTCGCCCTCGAGGACGTGACCGGCCGGGTCCAGGCTCGCCAGGATCGACGCCACCACGGGCTTGCAGATGTCGCAGCCGCGCCCGGTCCCGTGCCGCTCGACGATCTCGCTGAACGTCCGCAGCTCGGTGATCCGTACGACGTCGAACAGCTCCGCCCGGCTCAGCGCGAAGTGCTCGCACAGAGCCTTGCTGACCTCGACCCCGGCCTTGGTGAGCTCGGCGTTGAGCAGGTTCTTCACGACCGGTAGACACGAACCACAGCTGGTCCCCGCCTTGGTCCGCCCGCAGACCGATTTGATGTCGCCGCAGCCTTCATCGCGTACGGCGCAGCGGATCGTCCCTGCCGACACGTTGTTGCACGAGCACACCGGCGCGTCGTCCGGCAGCTCTAGCTGGACCGGCGCGGCACCCTCCGGCAGCAGGAACGCGGCCGGGTCCGCACCGAGCTCGCGGCCGACCATCGGGCGCAGTCCGGAGTACGCCGATGCGTCGCCGACCAGGATGCCGCCGAGCAGCGTACGGGCGTCGTCGGACAGCACGAGCTTCTTGTAGACACCGGCCACCGGGTCGGCGTACACGATGTCCAGCGCGCCCTCGGTCGCGCCGAACGCGTCGCCGAAGCTCGCGACGTCGACGCCGAGCAACTTCAACTTGGTCGACGTGTCCGCGCCGGGGAACGTTGCCTCGCCACCTAGCAGGCGGTCGGCAACGATCTCGGCCATGGTGTAGCCGGGGGCAATCAATCCCCAGACGCGGCCTTCGATACAAGCGACTTCACCGATCGCCCACACGCCGGGCACCGACGTACGGCAGGCCTCGTCCACGACGACACCGCCGCGCTCACCGATCTCCAGACCGGCCTCGCGGCCGAGCTCGTCGCGCGGACGGACACCGGTCGCGAACACCACCACGTCGGCCGGCAGATCGGGGCCGTCGGCAACGGCCATCGCTCGCGCCGCACCTTGCGAGGTGAGCTTGACGCGCTGGCACTGCGTTGCGGTCAGTACTTCGACGTCGAGCCCCTCGATCAACCGGGACAGCGCCGAGCCGCCGCCCTCGTCGACCTGCAACGGCATCAGCCGCGGCGCGAACTCGACGACCTTCGTGGCCGCATCCAGCGCCCGCAGGGCACCGGCTGCCTCCAGGCCGAGCAGACCGCCGCCGACGACGACTCCGTTGACCTGCTTGCCTTCCGACTTCAGGCGTTCGACGTACACGCGCAGGGCGGCGACGTCGTCGATGGTCCGGTAGACGAAGCAGCCTTGCGCGTCGTTGTTCTTGACGGGCGGGATGAACGCCGCGGAACCGGTCGCGAGAACGAGTTCGTCGTACCCGACCTTCTCGCCGCGCGCAGTCGTCACGGTCTTCGCCGTCGTGTCGATCGAGGTGATCAGGACGCCCTTGCGGAGGTTCACCGCCGGGTCGTCCCACAGGTCAGGGTCGCCGAGGGAGAGATCCTGCGGGTCGCGGCCGGAGAAGTAGCTGGTCAGTGCGACCCGGTCGTAGGGCAGCCGCGGCTCTTCGGCGAACACCGTGATGCGATAGGTGATGTCGGTGTCGCGTTGCCGGAGTGCCTCGACCAGCCGGTGCGCGACCATGCCGCCGCCTACCACCACAACGTGCTTGGCCTTCTTCAGCTCTGCCATCGTCGCCCTCCTGCTCGGGACTGGTTCGGTCTCGCCGCGCCGGAAGCGGTCGAGCAGTTCGCCGACGGCGCCGGTGCAGCTCCCGCACCCGGTCGTCGCCCGCGTCGTGGCGGCGATGCCGTCGACACTGTCGGCACCTCCACGCCAGGCCGCCTCGATCGCGGCCCTGGTGACCCCGTTGCACCGACAGACCGCCGGCACCCTCTTGGTCGGTACTTCGGTTGCCGTGAGCAACCCGTCCGCAACAACCGGCGTCCCCCGATCCGCCAGCAACACCAACTCCGCTGCCACCTCGGGCGCGCCGACCACGACTGCCGAGCGCACGACGCCGTCCCGCAGGACGGCCCGCACATACCTGCTGCCGTCCTCCAGCCGCACAACCTCGCCGGCCTCGTCCTTGTCGCCGAGCGCAAGCAGGTCAAGCCCACCCGCGGTCAGCCGCACGACCTCGTAGTCGGGCAGCTCGGTCGTCTCTCCCGAGAATTGCCGGGACAGGGCTTCGGCGTGCGCCCATGCGGACGCGACCGTGCCAGTCAGGCTGCCGTCTACCTCGGCGCAGTCACCGATTGCGTGAATCCTTGGGTCGTCGGGACTCGTGAGCGTGTGGTCGACGACGATGCCAGTGCGGACTGTGAGACCCGTCGCCAGCTCGGTTCGTGCTTGGACGCCGCACGCGACCACCAGCAACTCGCCGAATACCTGTCGCCCACTGCGCAAGTTCAACGCCCGGAAGCGCCCGTCCCGAACATCAGTCCCGTCGAGCGTGGTGTTGAGCAGTACTTCGACACCCAACTCCCGGACGGCCCGCGTGACCCGCCGCCCAGCAGACGCCCGGATCGTCTTGTCCAACAGCGTTTCCCCGTCGTGCACCAGCGTCACGGCAACCCCGCGCTCCCGCAGCGCACAAGCCGTCTCGACGCCCAGCACACCACCACCGAGCACAACCGCCCGCCGGACCGAGCCCGCTGCCTCCACGACCGCCCGGGCATCATCCACCGACCGCAGCGTCTGCACTCCATCCGCTGCGACAACCTCCCTAGGGACCGTCGGTACTGCCCCGGTCGCGAACACCAGTCGGTCGTAACCCCACTCGCGCCCAGTGGCATCACGCACCACGCGGCGGTCCCGGTCCACCGCCACGGCGGTAGCCACCGGTTCATCGCCCATCAGCGGCTCAGCGCGGCCGGCGACGTACTCGGTCAGCCTGCTCCGGTTGAACGACGGTTCGTCGCCGAGCACCGTCACGTCGTACGACGGCAACAGCTCGGCCAGCCGTCGCCCGGCCATCCCGCCGCCGATGATCACCACTCTCATGCCGACACTCCCGTCGCCGGTAGAACGGCGGCGGTGACTTCGACGGCACACACCTTGAACTCGGGCATCCCCGACACCGGGTCGAGCGCATCGTTGGTCAGCTCGTTGACAGCCTCGACCCCACCGAAATGGAACGGCACGAACACCGTGTCCGGCCGTACGTCGGTCGTCACGCGCGCCGGCAGCACCATCGATCCACGCGCCGTCCGCAACCGCACCGGCCGCCCGTCGCCGATCCCCAACTGCGCGGCCACCCGCGGATGAATCTCCGCGAACACCTCCGGCTCCGCCTCCGCCAACTCCGGCACCCGTCGCGTCTGCGCACCGCTCTGGTAGTGCTGCAACAGGCGCCCAGTCACCAAGTACAGCGGCGATTCCGCGTTGAGATCATCCGCCACCGGACGATGATCGACAGCCACCACACGTGCCCGCCCGTCCGGCGTCGGGAACCCGTCCGAGAACAATCGCGGCGTACCGGGGTGCCCTTCGTGCGGGACTGGCCAGAACAACTCCTCGCCCGCGTCCAACCGGTCCCACGTGATCCCCGAATAGTCGGCCCGCCCACCGGCGCTCGCCCGCCGAAGCTCCTCGAAGACCTCAGCCGGATCGGTCGAAAACCCTTTGCTACCAAGCCTTTCGGCCAGACCGGCGAACACCGCGAGATCGCTCCGCACCTCACCGGGAGGCGCTACGGCGGTACGCCGACGCAGTACCCGTCCCTCGAGCGACGTCATCGTGCCGTCCTCTTCGGCCCACTGCGTCACCGGAAACACCACGTCCGCCAGCAGCGCGGTCTCGGACGGGACCACGTCCGCAACGACCAACAGCTCCAGCGAAGCAAGCCGCTCGCGCACGGAGGCGAGGTTCGGCGCCGACACCAGCAGGTTGCTCCCGTGCACCATCAACGCCTTGGGCCCATCCGGCTGGCCGAGCGAATTGATCAGTTCAACCGCGCTCTTCCCCGGGCCGGGCAGGTCCTCCACACCCCAGACCCGCATCAGGTGCGCACGGGCCGCCGGATCAGAGATGCTCCGATAACCGGGCAGCTGATCCGCCTTCTGCCCGTGCTCGCGACCGCCTTGCCCGTTTCCCTGCCCCGTGATGCACCCGTACCCGCTCCCCAACCGACCAGGAAGCCCAAGCGCCAGCGCGAGGTTGATACAAGCAGTCACCGTGTCAGTGCCCTTGCTGTGCTGCTCTGCCCCGCGTCCGGTCAGGATGAAGGCACCCGCCCCGCCATGAACCGGAGCCGCCGCTGCCAGCACCCGCGCGGCCCGGCGGATCGTCGCGGCAGGCACACCAGTCACCCGCTCAGCCCGCTCCGGCCACCAGGACGCCGTGGAGCGAATCAGCAAGTCCGGATCGTCGACCCGCTCGGCCAAGTAGGCCGTGTCCGCGAGGCCCTCCTGCAGCACTACGTGTGTCAGAGCGAGCACCAAGGCGAGGTCCGTGCCAGGTGTGGCCTGCAGGTGGATGCCGCCGTCGTCTTCGGTGAGTCCGGCGGTGGACGAGTGGCGCGGGTCGACGACCAGAAGCCCACCCGCGTCCCTCGCCCCTTGCAGCTGCGCGACCGCCGGCGGCATCGTCTCCGCGATGTTGCTTCCGACCAGCAGGATCGCGCCCGCACCGCCAAGATCCGCCAGCGGGAACGGCAGGCCCCGGTCGATCCCGAACGCCCGATTCGTCGCGGCCGCCGCCGACGACATACAGAACCGGCCGTTGTAGTCCACATTCGCTGTCTTCAACGCCACCCGCGCGAACTTCCCGAGCGCGTACGCCTTCTCGTTCGTCAGCCCGCCGCCGCCGAACACCGCCACCGCGTTGCGGCCGTGCGTCTCCTGCAGCGACTGGATGCGTGAGGCAACGAAGTCCAGCGCGGTGTCCCAGCTCGTCTCCACCAGTTCGCCCGCGGCATTGCGGATCAGCGGCGTGGTGAGCCGATCCGGCACCGTGAGTACGTCGGGAGCCGTCCAGCCCTTGCGGCACAGCCCGCCTCGGCCGGCGGGGCGCACCTCCACGGCACCCGGTCGCGCGACCGGGTGCAGCGTGGTGGCGCACTGCAGAGCGCAGTACGGACAGTGAGTAAGGACAGAGCTCACACGCGCTCCTGGCTGAGCGGTCCGCCCTTGCGGAGGTAGCAGAAGTACGTCACCGCCAGGCACAGCACGTAGAACCCGCAGAACACGTACAGCGCCGGGATCAGCGAGCCGAAGTGACTCGTCGACATCGCGAACCCGCGCGGCACCAGGAACCCGCCGTACGCACCGACCGCCGACGCGATCCCGATGCAGGCCGCCGCCTCACGCCGCGCCCGGCCCGGGTCTCCCGGCGTCGTCAGCCGGAACACGGCCGGGATCATCCGGTACGTCGACCCGTTGGCCGCGCCGCTAGCCACGAACAGGACCAGGAAGCTGATCAGGAACGCCGCGAAGCTGCCGGACTTCACCGACACGATCGCCGCCAGGATGCCGAGCCCCATCACCACGAACGAGCAGACCGTGATCCAGGCGCCGCCGATCCGGTCGGCCAGCTTGCCGCCGAACGGCCGCGCCACCGACCCGACCAGCGCGCCGAGGAACGCGAAGTGCGCCGGCGTGATGTCCGGGAACGTGGTCTTGATCAGCAGCGGGAACGCCGCTCCGAAGCCGATGAACGACCCGAACGTGCCGATGTAGAGGAACGAGATCACCCAGGTGTGCGGGCGCTTCGCCGCGGCGATCGACGTACGGAACGAGGAGTTCGCCACCGAGAGGTTGGCCATTACCTTCCACGCCCAGAACGCGGCCAGCACGATCAGCGGCAGCCACATCAGCCCGGCCCGGTTCAGCGACAGGCCCGCGCCGGCGACGATCACGATCGGCACCAGGAGCTGGACGACGGCGACGCCGAGATTGCCGCCGGCCGCGTTGATGCCGAGAGCGAAGCCCTTCTCCTTCTCCGGGTAGAAGAACGAGATGTTGGTCATGCTGCTGGCGAAGTTGCCCCCGCCGACACCCGCTGTCGCCGCGACCAGCGCCATCAGCCAGAACGGCGTGTCCGGCCGGGTCATGAAGTAGGCCAGACCCGCGGTCGGGATCAGCAGGAGCAGCGCCGAGAACACGGTCCAGTTCCGCCCGCCGAACCGCGGTACGGCGAACGTGTACGGCAGCCGCAGCGTCGCGCCGACCAGACTCGGCAGCGCGACCAGCCAGAACAGCTGGTTGGTGTCGTAGCCGAATCCGGCCTTGGGCATCGACACCACGACGATGCTCCACAGCTGCCAGACAGAGAAGCCGAGGAACTCGGCGAAGATCGAGGGCCACAGGTTGCGCCGCGCGATCGCACGGCCCTTCCCGGCCCAGAACGTGGCGTCCTCGGGATCCCAGACGTCGATCCAGCGTCCGCGCCGCGGCGCCTCGACGGTCCCCACGGTGCCCACGGTGCCGTGGGCGTCCCTGGTGGTGACGGTCTCCGGTCCTGCCTCGAGCGTCATCGCAAGTCTCCGATCATCCGACCTCATCGATTAGGCCTGGACGTTATGACCGGGGTGTTTCCGCGTAGTCATCTTGTTGTTACGCCGCCGAAACGGCTCCCGCACACCCACTGCGGGGTGGTGAGAGATCGCGGGTACTGTGCCGACGTGAACCGGTGGACGTGGCGAGCGGCGATTGCCGCGGTACTGATCGGCTGGCTGGTGCTGGGCGCCCTGGGCGGGCCGGCGGTCGGAAAGCTGAGTGAGGTCCAGCAGAACGACAACGCGAACTTCCTCCCGAAGCAGGCCGAGTCGACGTTGGTGGCCAACGAGTCGGCGAAGTTCATCGACTCCAAGGCGCTGCCGTACTTCGTCCTGATCGAGCGTGAATCGGGGATCACCGCGGCGGACCTGGACGCGGCCAAGGCGTTCATCGCCCGGATCCCTTCGCTGGATCTCGGCAACGGCAAGAAGCTCGGTTCCTATCTGACTGCTCCGGTTGCCGCTCCGATCCCGTCGGAGGATCACAAGGCGCTGCTGATCACCGTCCAGACCGACGGCGACCGCGCCGACGAGGTGGTCAAGCAGGGCACCACCGTGCTGTTCGCGGTCGCCGACACGCTGCGGACCGACATCAAGCAGAACCTCACACCGACTGGTCTGCAGGTGTATGTCACCGGTCCGGGCGGGGTATTCGCGGACTTCGTGGTCGCGTTCAGCGGGATCGACGGGATCCTGCTCGGGGTCGCGCTGGCGGTCGTGTTCGTAATCCTGCTGATCGTCTACCGCAGCCCGATCCTGCCGATCGCAGTTCTGCTGACCGCGGTCTTCGGCCTCGCGCTGGCCGCGCTGGTGGTCTACCCGCTGGCGAAGAACGGCGTACTCCAGCTGAACGGTCAGAGCCAGGGCATCCTGTTCATCCTGGTCGTCGGAGCCTCGACCGACTACTCGCTGCTACTCGTCTCTCGTTACAAAGAGGAGTTGCACGACTACGAGAGCAAGTTCCAGGCGATGCTGGTCGCCTGGCGGGCGTCGATCGAACCGATCGCGGCCAGCGCGGCGACAGTCATCCTCGGTCTGCTCTGTCTGCTGCTCTCCCAGCTCGGCAGCACGAAGGGTCTCGGCCCCGTCGGCGCCTTCGGGATCGCCGGCGCGTTCATCGCGGCGATGACTTTCCTGCCCGCGATCCTGCTCGCGTTCGGCCGGCGGATCTTCTGGCCGTCGATCCCGCGCGTCGACCACATCCACTCCCGCGACCAGGTCGGTGGCAAGCGCCTTTGGGGCCGCATCTCCGGGTTGGTCGGGCGGCACTCCCGCCGGGTCTGGGTTATCAGCGCGCTGGCATTGCTCGCGTGCGCGGCGTTCCTCCCGACGTTCAAGGCGAGCGGGACCTCGCAGGAGGACCTGTTCCTGAACAAGGTGGAGTCCGTCACTGGACAGCAGGAGTTGGCCAAGCACTTCGACGCCGGTGCGGGTACGCCGGTGCAGATCCTCACCCCGGTCGCGCAGGCGGATCAGGTGGTTGCGACCGCGCTGAAGGTCGACGGTATCGGCGCGGCCTCTGCTTCGGTCGCTCCCGGCGTACCGCCGAAGGTCGTCGACGGCAAGGTGCTCGTCCAGGCCACCCTCAAGGTGCCGGCCGATTCACCCGAGGCGACTCAGGTCGTCAAACACCTGCGGTCCTCGCTGGACTCGGTCAGTCCGGACATCCTGGTGGGCGGCAACACCGCGATCAACCTCGACGTACTGGACGCCGCGCAGCGGGATCTCCGCGTCATCATCCCGACCATCCTCGCGGTGATCTTCGTCGTACTGATGCTGCTGCTGCGATCGCTGGTCGCCGCCGTACTGCTGGTGATCGCGAACGTGCTGTCCTTCGGCGCGACGCTCGGGGTCAGCGCGCTGATGTTCAACCACGTCTTCGGGTTCCCCGGCGCGGATCCCGGCATCCCGCTCTACGCCTTCGTCTTCCTAGTTGCCCTAGGCATCGACTATTCGATCTTCCTGATGACCCGCGTCCGCGAGGAATCCCAGGAGCACGGCACCAGACCCGGCATCCTCGTCGGCCTGGCCGTCACCGGCGGCGTCATCACCTCCGCCGGCGTAGTCCTGGCCGCGACCTTCTCCGCCCTCGCCGTCCTCCCCATCCTCTTCCTCGCCCAAATAGCCTTCATGGTCGCCTTCGGCGTCCTCCTGGACACCACAGTCGTCCGCTCCCTCCTCGTCCCCTCCCTCGCCCACGACATAGGTCCCCGAGTCTGGTGGCCCAGCAAACTATCCAAGGAAAAGCAGGAAGATTCGAAGAGCAGCCAGCTTCGCTGATTAGCCGGAGGTTTGCCTGTGGCGCCCGGCGAGCGCACACCCGACCACCGCGATGGAAGAATTCAGCAGTAGCCCCCGTCCGCACACTGGTCTCGGCTCAGTTCGTCCCCTGGGTCGGCCATCGGCATGCTTGCTCGGTCATCGGCTCATCAGCGCACGCAGGTCTCGATCGCGGTCTGCAGCTCGTCCGTCGCGCACGTCGACAACGCCGTGACGTCGGCACAGTTCCCACCCTCGGCGGCGTTGTCCTGACCAGGCAAGCACGACAACTCGGCCGCCACAGCAGCATCCTTCGACACGACCACCAACTGGTACTGACGGCAGCCACCGGCGACTCGCCGGTGGTTTGGGCGCGCTTCGCCAGGCCGCTTGTGGCGTGGAGGGGCCAGTATGCGCAGGGGGAGCACGGTCGCGCCCCACTGATGCGGCGCATGGTCATCCCGTATCGGTAGCGGGACAGACGCGGCTTCAGCCGTTACAGCGACTCCCGTCAAATCGCCGACCCACCCCGACTACATCGATCGACTAGGGCCGCGGCTGGCATACCGAGTTCGCCTTGTAAATAACGGCTTTCGCGACTGGGCCGATTTGGTCTCAGGAAGGCGAACAGCTAGAATCGAACACATGTTCGACAACGATCTGAGTGAGCTCTCCACGGCCGACCTGCTGGAGTCGGCCGCCGAGCATCGCGCGATCGCCAACCGGGCCGACGCGCGGCTGCTGCAGCACGCCCAGATCTACGCCGACCGCTTCCACCCCTCCGAGTGTCGCGTCCGGCCCGGCCGGCGATCGTTTGACGGCCGCGAGCGGGCCGTGGTGCTGGGCGGCGACGGCTGCCCGCAGATCGCCGAGTTCGCCATCGCCGAGTTCGGCGTCGTGCTCGGCATCTCCCCGATGGTGGCACGCCAGCTCCTCGGCGAAGCACTCGCCCTACGCCACCGCTTCCCCTTCACCTGGGCCCGCGTCCAAGCCGGCACCGCCACCCCCTGGAAGGCCCGCCAACTCGCCACGACCTGCCTGAAACTCTCCGAGGAAGCCGCCCGGTCGGTCGACAAACGCGTCGCACCACTGATCGACACCATCACCCCCTACCGCCTCGACAGGATCATCCGCGCTGCCAAAACCCACGCCGACCCCGCCCTCGCCCGCACCGAGACCGCCGAAGCAGCCCAAGAACGCGGCGTCTTCATCGGCCGCAGCGACCACCACGGCAACAAAACCATCTACGCCAAAGCCCCCGCCGCCGCGGTCATCCGCCACGACGCCACCATCACCGCCATCGCCGAAGCCCTCAAAACCATCGGCGACACCCGCCACCTCCAACACCGCCGCGCCGACGCCCTCGGCATCATCGCCGACCCCCGCTTCACCCAACAACTCCTCACCCAAGCCCACCACCACCCCACCCCCACCAGCAGCCCGACCACCTCCACAACCACGTCCACAAACACGTCAACAGACGCCGCCACGGCACCCACCGACACCTCAAGCCCGGCTCCACGCCCTAGCCGTCAACCGGCGAACGCGACGACCTCCCAAGCAGCCCCTGGCTCGCGTCGCGTAGAAGCAGCCTCGCAACCAGCGGCCGGCACCCGATCGCCCGCGCCAGGTCGCAGCGCGCTCAGCTCACGCGACGCGACGCCGGGCCCCAGCGCGTCCGGCCCACACGACATGGCGCCGGGCCCCAGCGCCTCCGGCCCACAGGACATAGCGCCGGGGCCCAGCACGTTCAGCCCAACCGATGTAGCGACAGACCGCAGCACGTCCGGCCCCCGCGACGTGGCGAGCGGCCGCAGCACGTTCGGCCCGCGCGGCCGCTCGAACAACACACCGAGCACATCACCAGACCCCACCCACGGCGACACCACGGCCCACCCAACAAGCCCGCCGCACGACCACCCACGCCACCGCTCAAACAACACGCCGCGCACATCACCAGACCCCATCCACGCCAACACCACGGCCCCAACAAGCCCGCCGCACGACCACCCACGCCACCGCTCGAACGACACGCCATGCACGTCGCCGGCCCCGGCTCGCGATGGCACTCCGGCGCTCCCGGCGAGCCCGCCGTACGACCACCCGCGCGCAGGTGACGTCTACCTGACTGATCCACTCGAACCGCCGGATCCGCTCGCCGATGAGGTCGGCCCCTACGATCCCGATCCACCGAGCGACCCGTTCGACAGCCGGCCGATGGCCTATGTTCCAGGCCCGCGGACCGAACCTGACGACGGCATGCCGATGGACGGTGCTGCTCAACGGGCGCTCGACGCACGGCTCGCGCAGATCAAGCACGACGCCTACGCCAACCCCGCGAGCGCCAGCGGCGGACAGGTGCGTCCAGGCCACACCGAGGTCTTCGTGCATCTCACCGATCTCACACTTGCCACCGGCAACGGCGTCCTCCGCGCCGAGGGCATCGGTCCGCTGCTCGCCGACCAGCTCACCGAACTCGTCGGCCACGCGCCGTACACCGTCAAACCCGTCATCGACCTCAACGACGCCATCAGCGCCGACGCCTACGAGATCCCCACCAGGATCCGCGAACGCGTACGACTCACCTACCCCGTCGAGCTGTTCCCCTACGGCACCCGCGAGACCCATAGGACCATCGACCTCGACCACCTGCAGCCCTACGATCCGTACGGCCCGGGCGGTCAGACCAATACACGCAACCTCGCACCGCTCAGCCGCTTCGGCCACCGGGTGAAGACCCACGCCCCTGGCTGGAATGTCCGCCGCGTCGACGTGAAGACCCTGGAATGGACCACACCCCACGACTTCACCTTCCACGTCGACCCCACCGGAACCCACCGCCTGCCGAAGTCCCCACCGGCCAACTGATCCGGAGACGACGAGTCTGAGCGAGGCCAGCACCCCAGTACGGCACGGCGCAATGAGTGATCTTGCGCCGTTCCTGGGTACGACGACTCGCGCGGACCGGACCTAGTCGGCGTCGTCGAGCGACTTGTGGAACCTGCGCAGCCAGGCCGCCCGCTCCGGCGTGAGCTCTGGACCGGCAAGGCGAGCCGGAGGGTACGCCGACCACGGCCCGCCGCTGGGTCGAGGCGATCGCGAGCCGTTGTGCCGCCCGCCCGAATTGCACCACCACCCCACCGCACGCTGCCGCCACCCCAGCCGGGCAGGTCGACGATGCTGCCGCCGCCGAGAGCTGTGCACCCGGGCTCCGTCCTCCACCCGCCGCGCACGCCACGCCGTCGTCCGACCCACGGTGCAGCCAGACGCCGTCCTCCCACCCACCACGCAACCAAACTCCTAGCGGGGCTGGCTGATCCTCATCAGCCGGGCCGATCGGATGAGAACCAAGACGCCTTGCGCCTCGAGCGAGATCCGGCGTCGCGGCGCGGACGGCATCCTCGTGCAGTCACGTTCGCCCCACCCACCACGCAACCAGTCACAGTCGCCCGCCCGCCCGCCGTGCAACCAGACACCGCCTTCCCACCCGGGCACCGTCCTCGCGCGCTGCGCATCCAAAGGAAGGGTAGAAGAAGAAAAAAACGGCTATTCAGAAGGCTCGGGCGAGTACTCCAGGCAAGAGACTGAAAAGCAAGAGAAGAACAAAGATTTAGAGTTGTAGCTGGCCTCGGGATCGGGCGGAAGTCTCTGCCTTCGCCCTGTCGGAACCGCACATCTACCCACCGCGATATGCACGCATTGCTCACCCGGCTTGGCTGAGGTCACCCCTCCTGATCACTCGCCCGGGCGTAGCGGTTTCATCCTGACCGCGACCTCGGGGATTGCTCTTTCTGCTGCTGCTCGACAAACCACGACGCGAGCGCGGCGGTAATCGTGCCCATCAAAGCGACGCCGCCGAACATCAGCGCGACTCCGACAATCCGGCCCTCGCCGGTGGTCGGGAAGTGGTCGCCGTAACCCACCGTCGACATCGTGGCGGCGGCCCACCAGAGCGAGTCGCCAAAGGTGGTGATGTTGGCTTTCGCGCTGCCCCGCTCCGCGTCCAGCACAGCCAGCGCGGCCACGAACCCAAGCAGGAGCGCGCCGGTGACCGCGTACGTCGTGGCCTTGGTCCGCAGCGACATTCCGGCGTGCCGCATCCGCACCAGCACCGGAAGCAGACGGACGAGACGCATCGGCCGCAGCAGCGGCAGCACGATCACCGCAAGGTCGACCAGGTTGCCGCGGACGAACCGCCTCCAATCCTCCGCCAGGCTCAGCCTGATGAAGTAGTCCACGCCGAAGAGCCCCCAGATGAGCCACGATGCAATCGAGCAGGCCCGGACCAGTCCGGGCGATAGTCCGGGGTTCAAGATCGGCCAGGCGTAGACCGCAAGAAAGGCAACTGCCGCGCCGTCCAGAAGCCAACCTGTACGCCGCTCATAGCTGCCGGTCATCATGTCCGGGCCCCTGCGTTGTGGTGCCGCCGTCGCGCGCCGGAACGGAGGGGTACCTGGGCGGCTGGCTCGGTAGTAGGGAACAATTCGCTCATGGTTCGTTGCCCAAGGCTCGCCCCGGTCCGGGCCTTCTCCGCGAGCTGCTCACCATGTATGCAATGCCGCAGATGCCTCTCCTCGCCGACCGGGTCCCGAAGATCCGGGTCGTAGCCCTCACGAGCACTCTCCAGGTGCTCGCGGCCGTCAAGGTGAAGCAGTCTCGGCGCGCGGTGATGGTCACAGACCTTCCATGCCAACTCGGTCATCGGGTGGTGCTCCTCTCAGTCGCGCTCGTCCGGCAACTCGACCACGCCTGGCAGGTCGTCCGGCTCGTCCTCGTCCTCCCCCCGGCGCGGCGATCCGTGGCATTCCAGGATGGGCCGGGACGAGTGCGCTTGGAACTGTTCGAACCACTCGTCGACGTCCGCCATGCCGGCGGTGGCCGCGTCCGGGGCCGGTTCTGCTGGAGCCAGTCCGAGCCCGTGGCTTCCGCTATGCGGCCCAGGTAGTCGACGGTTCTTCGGATCGTGAGTTTCGCGTCGGACGGCGTAGCGGTCGCAGTCGCGGCCGTGATCGGACGCGTGGTACCGGATGTCGCTGTGGCTGGGCGAGTTGTCCTAGCGATCCGTCTCCTGTGCTTCGTATTAGCGTGGAACGCATGGAGACGTTCGAGGGGCGGATCGTGGTCAATGAGGGCGGCGGAGCCTGGGTTGAGGTGCCGGGGGAGGTGGTTGCGGCGCTTGGTGGGGGTGGGCGGATTGCGGTGCGGGCTACGTTCGACGGGATTGAGTACCGGGGATCGATCGCGTCCATGGGTGGGTGCATGGTGTTGGGGATTCTCAAGGGGATCCGGGCCGAGCTGCGGAAGGGCGATGGGGATGCCGTGAGGGTGACGGTGGAGCGGGATACGGCTGAGCGGACCGTTGAGGTGCCGGAGGATTTCGCGGCGGCGCTGCGGGAGGCGGGGTTGCGGGAGGCGTTCGACAAGTTGGCTTACAGCCATCGGCGGGAGCATGTGCAGGCGATCCTCGACGCGAAGAAGGCCGAGACGCGTGAGCGGCGGATCGGTAAGGCGTTGGAGATGCTCAGGTCTTCTTGAGCGAGGCGAGTTCGGTTCGGTTGGAGACGCCGAGTTTGGCGTAGACATGGGCCAGATGGGTCTTGACCGTGCCACGGCTCATGAACAGGCGCTCGCCGATCTCGGGGTTGCTTAGCCCTTCGACCGCTAGGTCGACGACCTGCTGCTCCGTCGGAGTGAGGCTGGCCCAGCCGGAAGACGGGCGACCGCGCGCTCCCCGAGTACGGCGGGCATAGGCGACGGCGTCGTCCAATGACAGCGGGGGCTCGCCGGAGGAGGTCGGCAAGTCGGGATGATCGAGCGGCGTGGCCAGGCCCAAAACCGTGCGGGTGGCGGCTGCGGCGGTGGCCAGGCGGGCGGCGTCAGCGGTGCGGTTGGTGTGGTTTGCCAAGAGCGCAAGGGATTCCAGGCTGTCGATGATGTACGTACGCAGCCCGTGATCCACCCGGATCGTCAACGCCTGATGCAGCAGATCGGCGGCCTTCTCCGGCTGCGTAGTGATTGCGACACGGCCAAGCTGATCGAGCGCATCCGCGAGGATCCGCGGCAGGTTATACCGACGAGCCAGTACGACGGCCCGCTCGAGCAGCTCCGACGCATCATGCCCGCCGGCACGCCGAGCGGCCGCAACCGACGGCAGCAGCATCGCGGGTACGAACGTCTCCGCCAAGGGACCGTCCGCCGCGGTCTCACGGGCAACCCACTCCACGGCAGCGTCGTACTCGCCGCTCCAGTAAGAGATCAGCCCCATCACCTGCCCGAGATTCGGTACGACGGCGCCCGCGGTCTCGGCCAACTCGAGCAGCGGCTGCATCAGCGAGCGTGCCTCGTCCAACCGACCCGTCCGCACCAGCAGCGTCGCCAGCTGCCCGCGCGCGGTGCCGACCCGGTGGAAATCAGCCAGCGGTTCGGCCGCGGCCAGAGCGCGCTCGCCGATCTCGACGGCCTTCAAGGGTTCACCGGTCGACATCAGGCTCTCGGACCAGACGGTCAACACAGTCGAGGCAATCCCGCGTTCGCCGCTGGCGATCAGGCCGTCAGCCGCCAGGTCGAGCAGCGGCCGCAGTTCGTCATGCCTGTCCCACAAGGAAAGCAGGACGCACTGCAAGGCGATGTTCGCGTTGCGTGCCGGCTCGTTGTCCCCCGCCAGCCGCAAACCCTCAGCCGTCAGATCCCACGCCTTCTGGAAATCCCTGAAGAACTCGCCGACCGCCACCAGCGCCAGGAAGAGCGACCGCAACCGGTCGTCGCCCAGCTCGGTAGCAAGCGCGAGCCCACGACCCGCCGCGTCGTACCCGAACGGGTCGACCGTATCGGCGACCGTCGCATACCCGTACAGCAAACGGGCCTGAAGCAACGACCGGTCATCCGGCGCGAGCTCGATCGCTCGGCGCAGGTACCCGATGCCCTCGTTACCCGTCGCCTGCAAGTTCCACAACCAGCGCAGCGCGGCCGCCAGCCGACGGCCACGATCATGATCCGCCGACAGCCCATACTCCAGAGCCGCCCGGTAGTTCTCTCGGTCAGGCTCAATCCGCGCCCGCCACGCCTCGCGGTCCACGTCCAGCAAGGGTTCCGCGCCCTCAGCCACCGAAAGGTAGTGCGAGAGGTGCCGTGAACGAGTCTCCTCGGTCTCGCCGGCTTCCGCCAACCGCGCCGCGGCGTACTCGCGGATCGTCTCCAGCAGGCGATACTGGCCGCCCTCCGCCACCACGAGCGATTTGTCGACAAGCCGCGCAAAATCCTCGAGTACGACGTCGCACACCGCAGCCGCTGCCTCCAGCGTGAAACCGCCCGCGAAGACTGCCAACTTCCGGAACACCTGGCGCTCGTCCGGAGAAAGCAGGTCGTAACTCCAGCCGATCGACGCGGCGAGAGTCTGCTGCCGCGCCGCAACCCCTCGCACGTTCTTAGTCAGCAAGCCGAACCGGTCGTCCAGGCCCGCTGCGATCTGTGAAGGCGTCAGCGTGCGAACCCGAGCAGCGGCCAGTTCGAGCGCCAGCGGGATGCCGTCGAGACGAAGGCAGATGGAACGGATGGCCTGCTCCGATTCAGGAAACTCCGACCCGGCCCGCTCGACGAACAGCTCCCGCGCCTCGTCCGGGGCAAGGGCGGGCACTCGCCAGATCGCCTCGCCCGGCAGGTCGAGCGGCTCACGACTCGTTGCTAGCACGGAGATCTCCGGGCAGCCGGTGTGCAGCGCGAGGACGAACTCCGCGACCGCGTCGATGATCTGCTCGCAGTTGTCCAGGCAGATCAGCGCCCGCTTGGTCCTCAGTTGGCCGAGCAGGAGACGGTCGCCGGACTCGACGAGCAGACCGATCGCGGCCGCGACGGCCTCCGGGATCTGCCCGGCCTCGGTGACCGCGGAAAGATCGACCCACCAGACTCCGTCGGGCCAGCGCTCAGCTACTTGGGCTGCGGTCTGCGCAGCCAGCCGGGTCTTGCCGCTGCCGCCCGGGCCGGTGAGGGTGACGAGCCTGCTGCCAGCCAGTTGCGTTCGAAGCGCGGCCACCTGGGTCTGTCGGCCGACGAAGCTGGTGAACATCACCGGCAGGTTGTTGGGCACCTGGTCCAGCGAACGCAACGGCTGAGTCGTCGAAGTCAGCTCGAGGATCCGCTCCGGCGAACCGAGATCATGCAGCCGATGTACGCCGAGATCGGCAACGCCGGCGACACCCACAGCTGTCGTTGCCGTGAGCAACGTCTGACCAGGATTGGCGATCGCCAGCAATTGCTCGGCATGCCGGACGGCGGGCGCGGTCGTCGGCGCGGTGTGCAGCGCGATTCGGAGCAGCTCCCCCGCCGGCACCAGCGATGCCGCCTCCCGAAGCTCTCCGGCCGCAGCGATTGCGTCGGTGGGTTCGTCGTACACAAGGACGGGCCAGCCGGCGTCCCGTCGTACGAGCAGCTCGCCCGGCAGCTCAGCGGCCAGGCCGGCCAGGCGTGCGTAGGCAGGCGCGCTGGCGGCACCGGCGTACGACGCGGCAAGAGCAGTCACCCCACCCATGCCGGCCAGTCTGCCATCCGGCTGTGTCGGGTCGCCGATGTCGACAGTATTCGTTACCCTCCCGGACAGGGGGTCGAGGAGAGTGAGGAGCCTGATGGCAGACACCACATCGACTGACCACGGACGATTCGCACTACCGACCAAGAATCTGCCCGCACCGCAAGTTCGCGACCTTCCCGAGCCGCCCACGAAGACCTGGAAGATCATCGGCCCCGGCATGGTCGGCGCCGGCGTGGGACTGGCCTCGGGTGAGTTCATCCTCTGGCCGTACATCTCCAGCCAGGTCGGCCTGGTGTTCCTCTGGGGCGCCGTCGTCGGCGTGGTGGTCCAGTGGTTCCTGAACATGGAGATCGAGCGGTACACGCTGGCAACTGGTGAGACAGCGTTGACCGGCTTCAACCGGTACGGGAAGCACTGGGGCCTGTTCTTCGCGATCATGACGTACTTCGCGAACCTCTGGCCCGGCTGGGCGACGAGCTCGGCGAGCATGCTCACGTACCTGTTCGGCGCCGGCGATCCGCGCTGGATCGCGATCGGGATGCTGTTGCTGATCGGCGCGATCCTGACGTTCGCGCCGGTCGTCTACGTGATGCTGGAGCGGCTGATCGCGGTGAAGATCGCCGCGGTCGCACTGCTCGTGATCCTCGCGCTGGTGTTCGCGATCCGTGCGAAGACGTACAGCGCGCTCGGTGAGGCGGTCACGCACCCGCAGTTCCCGGCCGACCAGCTCGGATTCGCGCTGGTGATGGGTGCGATCGCGTACGCCGGTGCGGGCGGCGGTCAGAACCTTGTCCAGAGCAACTGGATCCGGGACAAGGGTTTCGGCCAAGGCGCGCACGTGCCGCGGCTGACGTCACCGGTGACGGGTGAGACCGAGGCGGATCCGACCGCCAACGGGTACACGTTCACACCGGACGACGCGAACCTGGCCCGCTGGAAGCGCTGGTGGAAGTTCGCGAACATCGAGCAGGCCGCGACGTTCGTCGCGATCACCGTGATCACGATCGCGTTCACGTCGATGCTCGCCCACGCCACCCTGTTCGGGAACCCGGACGTCAAGAACAACATCGGCTTCCTGAAGATCGAGGGTACGACGCTGCAGACACTCGTCGGCGGCTGGTTCGGCTACCTGTTCTGGGCGATCGGCGCGTTCTCGCTGTTCGCCGCCGCGGCCGGCATCGTCGACTACACGTCACGCCTGTCGTCGGACATGATCAAGGCCCGCTACCTGCGCGAGTCGAAGATCACCGAGTCCAAGCTGTACTTCTGGCTGGTCTGGGGACTCGTTGCCTTCGGCATCATCGTCCTCCTGGCCGGCCTGACCCAGCCGCTGGTCCTGCTGGTCATCTCGGCCTGCACCGCCGGCACGATGATGTTCGTGTACTCCGGCCTGCTCTGGTGGATGAACTCGCGCGCCCTCCCGGACGCGATCCGCATCACCACCTGGCGCACCGTCGTACTGGCCTTCTCGTTCCTGGCGTTCGGCTTCCTGGCCGTCTTCACCATCATCGACCAGGTCAAGAAGTTGTAGCCCCGTCAGCCGAGGAAGGCCCTCAGCCGAGGAAGGCCACCACGGCTTCCTCGGCTGCGGTACGCCGTACCACCTGCAAGCCGCTGCGCTCCCGGACCGCGCGATAGACCTCGACCGACGCCTTCAAAGCACGCAGACAATCCTCGCGGTCGGCCGTCGCGACGGTCTCACGGAGCGCCGGCACGAGCTCCGGCGCCAGCGTTTCCAGCCGCCGTACGCCGGCCGGACGCGTGGTCCGTCCGATCCCCGCCAGCGGCGCGATCGCGGCGCCGCGGATCATGTCCAGCGCCTCGATAGCTTCGAACAGCTCGCCGCGGGCGATCTTGACGGCGGTGTAGTGCACCCAGACCCAGATGCGGTCCTCGATCCACTGGGCATCCGGCTGCGGCCAGCTCGGCGCGGACTCCGCGAGCACCCCATCGAGGGTGTTGTCCCGCTGCCACAGCACGAGCCCGTTCTCGACCCGCGTCCGGAAACCATCAGGCGTCACGAACTTCAGGTCGACATGCACCAGCGGCGGCCCGAACAACGCGATCAGCAGCCGCGGCTCGCCGACATGCTCCCCGGTGAAGCTCGACAGCAACAGCCCGACCCGCCCGGCGAACTCCTTCGCCTCGGCCAGGCACTCCGGCTGTCCTTCCGGCGTACACACCAGCACGAGATCCAGATCCGAATACTCATCGCTGGTGCCCGAGGCAACCGATCCCCCGACCACCACCGCGAGCACCCTCGCATCGGCAGCGGCCTCCGCGACAACCTTCTCCGCAAGCTCCCGAAGGTGCTCCGGGACGCCGACCAGTTCCACAGTTCCTCCTCGATCAGGTCAGCAGGCCATCATCACCCACCGCCCACCAAGAAGGCGACCGAATTTAGACCCGCGGTCCGTAAGCCTCCGGGGCGCCGTTGGCGGTGGTGAAGAGGGAGTAGACGGAGGTCGTCGCCGTGATGAAGAGGCGGTTGCGTTTGGGGCCGCCCCAGGTGAGGTTGCTGACGGTTTCGGGGACGAGGAGTTTGCCGAGGAGCGTGCCGTCGGGGTGGTAGATGTGGACGCCGTCGGCGGCAGAGGTCCAGATCCGGCCCTGCGTGTCGAGGCGGAAGCCGTCGAAGATGCCGTTGCCGCACTCGGCGAACAGCTCGCCGCCGGAGAGCTTGTCGCCGTCGACGGTGAAGACGCGCATCGTGCCCTCCTCCGAGTCGGAGATGTAGAGCAACGACTCGTCCGGCGAGAACGCGATCCCGTTCGGCCGGTTGAAGTCGTCCGCGACCCGGGTCAGTACGCCGTCCGTCCCGACGCGGTACACATGGCAGCCGCCGGTCTCGATCTCGCCCTTGTAGCCCTCGTAGTCGCTGTCGATCCCGTACGCCGGATCCGTGAACCAGATCGACCCGTCACGCTTCACGACGACGTCGTTCGGGCTGTTCAGCCGCTTCCCGTCGTACTCGTGCGCGAGCACCGTGATCCCGCCGTGGTGTTCGGTCCGCGTCACGCGCCGGTTGCCGTGCTCGCAGCTGACGAGCCGGCCCTCGGTGTCGCGGGTGTGGCCGTTGGTGTTGCCGGCCGGGTGCCGGAAGACCGAGACCTGGTACGAGGTCTCGTCCCAGCGCAGGATGCGGTCGTTCGGGATGTCGCTCCAGAGCAGATACCGGCCCGCGGCGGAGTACACCGGGCCCTCGACCCAGCGACCGCCGGTCCACAGCCGCTCGAGCTTGTTGTCTCCGCGGATCCCCGCGAACCGGTCGTCCAGCTTCTCCCAGACGGCCGGTGCGGTCCCTGCCAACGGCTCGAGAATTCCCGTCATCACGACTCCTCACGAACTCGGCTGCAAACGCTTTCAGCTGAGCCTATCCGTGAACCCCAGTTGAGCGCCTTGCGCGGTTGACAGCCACGACCACACCGACGTTGTCGCCGTGATGAACAGGCGGTTGCCCTTGGGGCCGCCGAAAGTCAGGTTGGACACGACGTCCGGCAGCAGCAGTTTGCCGATCAGCGTGCCGTCCGGGTCGAAGCAGTGCACGCCCTCGTGCGTCGCCGCCCAGACCCGGCCGGCGCTGTCCACCCGGATCCCGTCGAACATGCCCGCCTCGCAGGGCGCGAACACCTCGCCGCCGACCAGCTTCTCGCCGTCGACGTCGAAGCGCCGGATGTGCTTCCCGGGGGTGTCGACGACGTACAACTGCTGCTCGTCCAGCGTGAACGCGAGCCCGTTCGGGCGGGTGAAGTCGTCCGCGACGACCGTCAGTACGCCGTCCGGCGCGATTCGGTAGACGTGGCACCCGTCGAGCTCCTGCTCGGCCGCATGACCCTCGTAGTTGGAGGTGATCCCGTACGGCGGATCGGTGAACCAGATCGAGCCGTCGCTGTGTTCGACCACGTCGTTCGGGCTGTTCAGCCTTCGGCCGCCGAGATGCGAGGCGAGCACGGTGCGGCTGCCGTCGTACTCCGTCCGGACGACCTGGCGATCGCCCTGTGAGCAGCTGATCAGGCGGCCGGTGCGGTCGATGGTGTTGCCGTTGACGTAGCCGGACGGCTCGCGGAACACGCTGACGTGTCCGGAGACCTCGTCCCAGCGGAGCATCCGGTCGTTCGGGATGTCGCTGAAGATCAGGCAGCGCCAGGCGGGCGAGTACGCCGGTCCTTCGAGCCAGCGGCCGCCGTCGTACAGGCACTCGACGTACTCGTCGCCGGCGATGCGGGCGAAGCGCTCGTCGAGCACCACCAACTCGGCGCGGATCCGCGGCAGGGTGTCGGTGAGTGCGATCGTCATACCCGAACCATATCCTGCTATTATGGGTGCGAACAGAATGACATATGGACTTAGGTGCAGATGGCCATAGATGATGTGGATCGCAAGCTGCTGACCGCGCTGCAGGAGGATGCTGCGCAGTCGTACGCCGCGCTCGGGGAGATCGCCGGGCTGTCGGCCGGATCGGCGCACGAGCGGGTGCGCAAGCTGAAGGCGGCCGGCGTGATCCGGCGTACGACGATCGACGTCGACCCGGCCGCGCTCGGCCGCGGCGTACTCGCGTTCGTCCTGCTCGAGGCGAACGCCTGGATGGGCGACTCCCGCGAGGCGTTGCTGGACATCCCTGCGGTCGAGGAGGCACACATCATCGCGGGGCCGGCGTCGGTGCTCGTGAAGGTCCGGACGACGACCACCGAGGACCTGCAGGCCACGCTGCGCGCGCTCCACGAGGTCGACGGCGTGATCGGCACGCAGACCGTCGTCGTACTGGAGTCGTTCTTCGAGCGGCAACCCGCCGTGGTGTGAGGAACACCCTGTCTCCTTCGACGGCCGGTTCACCCTAGACTCGGGCCAGCCGAAGGGAGTCAGCTGTGTCCGACAGCAAGCAGATCACCAAGGTGCTGGTCGCCAACCGGGGCGAGATCGCCGTCCGGGTCGTCCGGGCCGCCGCCGATGCGGGACTGGGCAGCGTCGCGCTGTACGCCGACCAGGACCGCGACGCGCTGTTCGTCCGGCTCGCCGACGAGGCGTACGCGCTGGACGGGTCGACACCGGCCGACTCCTACCTGAACATCGCCAAGATCCTGGACGTGGCGGCGCGCTCCGGCGCGGACGCCGTCCACCCCGGCTACGGCTTCCTGGCCGAGAACGCCGAGTTCGCCCAGGCCGTGATCGACGCCGGGCTGATCTGGATCGGCCCGCCGCCGTCGGCGATCGACTCGCTCGGCGACAAGGTCAAGGCGCGGCACATCGCGGAGAAAGTCGGCGCGCCGCAGGTGCCCGGGACGCCGGACCCGGTCAACGGGGCTGATGAGGTCGTCGCGTTCGCGGAGGAGTACGGGCTGCCGATCGCGATCAAGGCGGCGTACGGCGGTGGTGGTCGCGGGATGAAGGTCGCGCGGACCATGGAGGAGATCCCGGAGTTGTTCGAGTCCGCGACCCGCGAGGCCGTGAGTGCCTTCGGGCGCGGCGAGTGCTTCGTCGAGCGGTACCTGGACAAGCCGCGGCACGTCGAGACCCAGTGCCTGGCCGATGCCCACGGCAACGTTGTCGTGGTGTCAACGCGGGACTGCTCGCTGCAGCGCCGGTACCAGAAGCTCGTCGAGGAGGCGCCCGCGCCGTTCCTTTCGCCTGAGCAGCTGGAGCTGTTGTATTCGTCGTCCAAGAAGATCCTGCGCGAGGCGGGGTACGTCGGGGCGGGCACGTGCGAGTTCCTGGTCGGGCAGGACGGGCTGATCTCGTTCCTCGAGGTGAACACGCGACTGCAGGTCGAGCACCCGGTGTCCGAGGAGGTCACCGGGCTGGACCTGGTGCGGGAGATGTTCCGGATCGCCCAAGGCGAGGAGCTCGGGTACGACGATCCGGTCGTGTCGGGGCACTCGATCGAGTTCCGGATCAACGCGGAGGACGGTGGCCGCGGGTTCCTGCCGGCGCCGGGGACGCTGACTCGGTGGCATGCGCCGTCGGGTCCTGGCGTGCGGCTCGACGGTGGGTACGACCAGGGCGAGACGGTGCCGGGTGCGTTCGACTCGCTGGTCGCGAAGCTGATCGTGAGCGGCCGGGACCGTCAGCAGGCGCTCGAGCGGTCGCGGCGGGCCTTGCGTGAGTTCGTCGTCGAGGGGATGCCTACTGTCATCCCGTTCCACCAGGCTGTCGTGTCGGATCCGGCGTTCGTCGGGACGGACGGGTTCAAGGTCCACACGCGGTGGATCGAGACGGAGTACGACAACCAGCTCACGCCGTACGAAGGTCCGCTCGGCGAGCCGTCCGAGGAGGGCGAGCGCGAGAAGGTGACGGTCGAGGTCGGCGGCAAGCGACTCGAGGTCGTGCTGCCCGCGGGTCTCGGCGCCGTTGGTGGTGCTGCTGTGGCCGGCGCCGGTGCTGCCGCGGGGAAGAAGAAGCCCGCCCGGCGAGCCGGCGGAACCAAGAGCTCCGCCGCCTCCGGTGACTCCCTCACCTCACCGATGCAGGGCACCATCGTCAAGATCGCCGTCGAGGAAGGCGCCACCGTCGCCGAAGGCGACCTCATCGTCGTCCTCGAAGCCATGAAGATGGAACAACCCCTCAACGCCCACAAATCCGGCACCGTCACCGGCCTGACCGCCGAGGTAGGCGCCACCGTCTCCGCCGGCGCCGCAATCTGCGAAATCAAAGACTGACCCCAGCCACGGCTAAGACCTCTTGGACCGTGTGGCTGACATACTCCGGCGGTTGTGGAGCGTTCTGTGGCGGAGTCTTGGGGAATGATCATCGGTTGGTTGAAGGAGCACCTGCCGCACGCGCTGGATCACCTTCAACCACCGGCTTCATGGAGTGAGATCTCGGCGCTTCGTGCTGCCATGGATCGCCGGCTGCCGAGCGATCTGATCGCCTGGCTGACGTTTAACAACGGGTTCGGGTGGCACGCGGACTTCGGGAGTCTCATCCCGTTTCTCTACATCCCGATGGGGATCGACCGGATGCTGCGCGACCGCAAGATGCTGCGTGAGGTGACTTCCTCGATCTTTCCCGATCGAGCACCCTCCGCCGAGCAGCAGTCGGCCGGGACGCGGACCTTCGAGTGGCTCGACGCGTTCCTTCCGATCGGCGACGCCGGCACCGACTGCCACCTCTTCGTCGACCTCCGCGAGGGCGAGCACCACGGTTGCGTCGGTGACTTCGACTACCAATCAGGCGGGTTCTCCATCCCGGACTGGTTCAGCATCGGCGAGATGCTCGCCGATGTGGCGGACGCCCTGGTCCTGAACCAGCCCGCCCGGGCGGATCTCGGCCGCCGCAGACACGCCGCAACCCCGTTTCCGACTCACCCTCCCGTCGCGTGGACGCCGTACATCGACGAAGGCCGCCTGCACTGGCAACAGGTCAACCTCGACGACTAACCGCCCCGCCGGCCGACTTGGCCGGCGGCACGGATGGTTGTCATGTGCTCAGTCTCCGCAATCTGAACGGATTGACAGACAGTTCTCAGGTTTTCGCTGTAGGTTCCCGTGCAGGCATTCCGGTGAGGAGGGTTACTGCATGTCCAAGAAGACCCATCAGCAGCAGCTGGCGGCGCGGAAGGCGAAGCGGCTGGCCGAGCGGGAGAGCGAGCGGCGCCGGCAGCGGCGGAACCTGGCGATCACGATCGCCTCGGTCGCGACGGTCGTCGTGGTGATCGTCGGGGTCTTCGTGGTGTTCGGGGTGGGTGGTGACGACAAGCCGGCGGCCGCGCCGAGCGACCAGGCGTCGGCGGGGCCGGAGAACAAGCCGACGAGCATTCCGACCGCGATGGCGCCGGCGCCGAAGCGGGCGACGCCGCTCGCGGCCGAGGTCAACTGCACGTACAAGAAGAGCGCCGAGCCGGCCAGCAAGAAGGTGAACCCGCCGGCCGACGGCAAGACCAAGGCGTCCGGTACGTCGAAGGTCAGCCTGAACACGTCGATCGGCGATCTGCAGCTGACGCTGGACAGCGCGCTGGCGCCGTGTGCGGTGAAGAACTTCCTGAGCCTGGTCGGGCAGAAGTACTTCGACAACACCAAGTGCCATCGGTTGACGGTCGGCGAAGGCCTGCAGGTGCTGCAGTGCGGCGATCCGACCGGGACCGGATCGGGCGGGCCGGGCTACAGCTTCGCGGACGAGGTGTATCCGACGCTGAAGTACGGGCGGGGTGTGCTCGCGATGGCTAACTCCGGGGCGAACACCAACGGGAGCCAGTTCTTCATCGTGTACGGCGATGCGTCGGGGCTGACGCCGCAGTACACGGCGTTCGGGACGATCGACGAGGCGAGCGCGAAGCTGATCGACAAGGTGGCCGAGGCGGGTGTTACGCCGCAGAACGGGCCGCAGGACGGCACGCCGATCACGCCGGTCGAGATCAAGACGGCAACTGCAGCAGCCTGAACAAAAGAACCGCGCCGCCCGTCCCCTGCGGAGACGGGCGGCGCGGATGTTTAAGCGAGCAGGCCGTACCTGGAGCGGGGCCAGGCCAGGAGGGCGTGAATTTGGGTTATGCCGGATTGTTGGAGGAGTTCTACTGAGCCTTCGCCGAAGTGGTACAGGTTGGTGGCGGGGTCCCGGGTGGTGGTCCAGTTGTAGTCGGCGTAGGACTGCATTGCCTTGCGGTAGCTGGGGTTCGGGGCTACCGAGTCCAGGATCAAGAGGTTCTTGAACCAGATGGAGTTGAAGGCAGCGCCCTGCTTCGCGAGGATCTCCGGGGTGTTGTAGAACGCCAGCGACGCCGACGCGACCGACTTCGCGTCGCTGAGGTACTTCGGGTTACCGGTTGCCTTGAACAACAGAACCCCGGCGCCGAGCATCACGCCCTGGTTGTAGCTCCACTGGGTCTTCTCGACGTTGCCGGCCAGGTCGATGTGGTCCCAGTACAGACCGTTCGGGGCGAGCATGCAGGTCTGCGCCCACGTGTACATCCGCTGCGCCCACGTCAGATACGACTTGTCCCGCGTCAGCAGGTACAGATGCGCGCCGAGCTCGGCGCCCGGCCCGTTCGACACCGTGTTCCGGTCCTGGCTCCACGGAGCCTGGGTCCAGAAGACGCCGCCGGCGCACGGGTGCGACGGATCGGTGTCCCAGCCGTGGACGACGAGCGCGAAGATGTCCTTCGCCCGAGCGAGTGCAGCGCGGTCACCAGTCCGCTTGTACCGCTGGATCAGGTTCAGCCCGATCCACTCGTTGTCGTCGTAGAACTTGTCCCCACCTTGACCGTTCGGCGGCCGCACGTACGAGTCGTATCCGGTCGGCGTCGTACCCGAGTTCCAGTAGAACTCGTACGCCGCGAGCCGTCGGTCGGCCTCCGCCGACGCCTTGCGGCCCGCACCGGGGATGCCGGCCAGGTCCTCGGCCGCGATCGAGGCCTGCGAGTACGGCCAGACGTACGAGTACGGATTGGTCTGCGTGTTCGGGTACTCCTCCCGCAGCAATCCCCCGTTGCCGGCGTCGAAGTACTTGTTGATCGCGTCGTACGACGCGCGCGCCCGAGCTGCGTTCGGCTCGGTCGCCGCGTCGGCCGTGGTCATGCTCAGCGACCCGAGGACGGTGACCGCGAGTACTCCGGCGGCCAGACGAGTTGATATACCAAATTTCCTGCGCATCGACCTACTCCTCCTGGGCGGTGGCGGTTGACATCGATGTCACGTTCTAACCGGCGCACGGACACGACGTCAATGGCTCAGCGACCAGGCTCTTCGACAATGCTGGTTGGTATATCAAGCTTGCGCGCCGGGAAGCTGATCCAGCCGGACTTCAGATGCAGCCGGATCCGGACCTGGTCCGCGGTCAGCACCCGCTTCCCCTTCGACCCGACCGCCTCGACGGTCAGCGCCCGACCGCCACCCGGCCCGACGCCGCTCCGCTTCAGCACCCGCACGTACCGGATCGATCCGACGGCGAAGACGGACTGCATGTCCGCCGCCGACCGCGTCACGGTCCAGGTCACGTTCGGGTTCCCGTTCTTCGGGTACGCGTCCCAGCCGTCCGCCTTCATCACCTGGTACGGCACGTCCCCCGTCGCGGTCGCCCCGCCGTTCGACGACGAGAACTCGGCGATGATCGGCTTGCCGTTGTACAACCGGATCTGCCCCGCGGTCGCCGCGATCGCGTTGTTCGTCGACGTCTCCTCCGAGTCGTACCCGCCGTACACCTGGCAGGACGTCGTGTCGCACAGATCGTAGGCCTTGCTCGACGCGCGATCGCGATGGAAGACCGAATAGGTGCGCGCGGCAACGGCCTGTGCCTGCAGCGCGGCCGGTCTCCAACTGGACAAGGCCTCCCGCGGTACGACGCCGCGCAGGTAGTACTCCAGCGGTACGACGTTCACGGTGTCCAGATGCGTTCCGGACACGTCGATCGCCCGCAGTGCGCCGCGATACCGCCGTACGGCGCCGCTCGGCAGGATCAGGCCGATCACGGCAGCTCCTTCGAACTGCGCCATGCCCGTGAACGTCTTGTACAGCGTCCATTTCTTCGTCTTGGCGTCGTACGAGCTGAGCTTGGTCCCGTGCTCGCCGTTGGGGTCGATCGACCACTGGTTCCGGTTCGATGCCTGGGGCAACACGTAGACCTTGCCGGTGGCAAAGGACCGGACGCTCAGCTTGTTCACCGCCCCGACCCGTACGCCGTCGGTGGTGTCCGCGCTGATCCGGACGCGGATGCTGCCGGTCGCCTTCCCGGTCGTCGTGCCCGGATAGTAGAAGTCCAGGATCTGCTTGACGGACTTCCCCGCCAGCGCGGCACCCTGCGCGCCGTACTGCGACAGCCCGCGGCCGTGGCCGAAGCCGCGACCCATGATCGTCGTGTCCGGGGCCGTTGCCGTGGGGACGATCTCGCGGGCCTGCGCGGTCGCGCTGATGACCGTGGACGACAGGACGACGGCCGCGATCGCACGCCCAGAAATCGGTACCGTTCTCATGAAGCTCTCCCGTACACAAGATTGACCTGACGTGCGCGGCGGTCCCACACGAGCCAGCCGCGCTGGAACTTCTGCCGGGAGCCGCCCGGCACGCGGTACGCCTCGGTGATCGGCAGCCCGAGCCGCGCACTGCCGGCACCGAGCCGGCGGAAGCGCGTCCGGAAGGCGCCGGCCGTCGAATGGGTGCCGCTGGCAACGGAGTAGAAGACGTCACGAGTGGCGAAGTACGTCGCCCAGCCGGTGCGGGTCCGGTGTTCGCCCCAGAACGGCTGGCCGATGGTGCGGAACCCGAGCGTGCGCGCGTACCGGTAGATCGGCGTCGAGAAACTCCCGCCCATCAACGTGTTCACGCGCTGTCGCAGCCAGCCGAGTTTGTTGTACAGCTGGGTCCCGGGGCACGCGGTCGCCTTGGTGTCGCGATGGCCGGAGACCGTGTGCAGACTGCTGCCGTCGAGCCGGATCGTTGCCTGAGGCGACCGATAGTTGGCGTCCAGCTTCCAGGCGATCACCCGCGCGGTGGACTCGAGCATCGCGGCCGGCGGCGCGGCCTGCTCGAAGTTGCCGATCAGTGCGACGCCGAACGAGTTCGCGTTGAACGCGGCCGTGTGCGCGCCGAGGACCGGCAGTTGCGCACCGCCGTACCTGCCTTCGAAGACGCGGCCGAAGCGGTCGACGAGGAAGTTGTACCCGAGGTCGCACCAGCCGCGGCTCTTCACGTGGTACGCATACATCGCCCGCACCATCGCCGGGACCTGCGTTCGCGTGTAGTCGTTGCGATCGGCGGTGTGGTGCACGAACGCCGCCAGCACGGTCGTCGTGTACTTCGGACGCGCGCACGCGGCCCCGTTCTGACTGCGCAGTCGCTCGTCGGCGCCCCAGCGCTTCCGGCTCACCATCAACGGCATCGGGTACGGCGCTCGCGAGGCGGCGGGCTCGATCGACTGCGCAGACGGCTCACCGGTATCGGACGCGAGCACACCGGGCTGGATCAGCACGACCTTCGCGCCGGCGATCGTCGTACCGGTACCGGTCGTGGCACTCGCCTGGACGCCGGTGGCATTTCCGACCCACAAAGGTTCGGTGCCGCCGCGTTCAATTCCTTCAGTTACCAATGGATCTGGACCGTGATCGTCTTCCACCGATAACGATTGCCAGTCGGTCCATTGTCCGTCCTGCTCGACGCGGACCTTTGCGGTGACGTTCTGTGTGCCTTCGGGCCAGGTGACGGCGACCATGCCGAACGGGTCGGTCTGCGCCCGGACGGACGGGCCGTCGAGCGGGATCTCCTGGTAATCGGCGGCGGAATCGTCGTGCTGCAGAGGAATCAGGGTGGCCGCGGTCAGCACGAGTGGGAGTAGTCGGGCAGTCCTGCGCATGAGCCAGCCTTCCGGCGGTGTACGACGGGCGCTGGGCGGTGTCATCGATTATGCGCGGTCGGTGATGCTTTCCCCGGGATTGCGTCACCCTGCGTGGCGTCGGCGTCTTGAGGGATTCGATAGGCTCTGCGTAAAGCCCCCGAGAGAGGCCCGACATGGACTTCATCCTGATCATCGCTGTCGTGGTGATCGCGGTTCTGGCGTACCGCTCGTATCGTCGGACCCAGCTGCAGAAGCAGCAGCAGCACGAGATCACGGCCGCCGAGCTGGAGTCGGTGAAGCGCACCGCCGACGAAGACATCACTCGCTTCGGCGAGGAGCTGCAGGACCTCGACCTGGAAATGGTCGGCAAGGACCTCGGCGACGGTGCCCGCCAGGACTACCAGCGCGCCCTTGACTCGTACGAGTCCGCCAAGCAGGCGATCGGCCAGGTCACCCAGGCGGATCAGATCAAGCACGTGGTCGAGATCCTCGAGGACGGCCGGTACGCCGCGGCCTGCGTGAAGGCCCGCGTCAACGGCCAGCCGCTGCCGCAGAGGCGGCCGGCGTGCTTCTTCAACCCGCAGCACGGCCCGTCCGTGGTCGACGTGATGTGGTCGCCGCCCGGTGGCGCGCCGCGTGAGGTGCCGGCCTGTGCGGCCGACGCCGAGCGGGTCCGCGCCGGCGCCGAGCCGGACGTCCGCAAGGTCATGGTCGGCCCGCAGCGCGTGCCGTACTGGGAGGCCGGACCGGCCTACTCGCCGTACGCGCAGGGTCTGTTCGGCGGCGTCGGCGGTGTGCTGACCGGCATGTTCATCGGCACCGCGCTGGGCGGCATGTTCGCCGGCGGCGGGTACGGCGACTACGGAGCCGGTTACGCGGACGGCCAGGCCGACGGCGGTGACTACGGCGACGGCGGCGGAGATGGTGGCGACGGCGGAGGCGGCGACGGCGGGGGCGACTTCAACCCCTTCGACGGCGGCGGAGACGGCGGCGGCTTCGACTTCGGCGGCGGAGACTTCGGCGGCGACTTCTAGAACGTGACAACAGCCCCGGTGACCAGGTCACCGGGGCTCTGTCGATCTCAGTCGCCGTTGAGAGGCGGGTTGCCCTCAGCGGTGTCGAGGAAGTAGACGGGATCCTTGTAAGTGCCCGGCAGTTTGCCGAGGCCCTTGATCACGGTGGCCGTGCCGTTGGTGTGACCAACCGCGTACAGGTACGCCGATCCCGTGTCCTTGTCGATCGCGGTGAGCAGCGTGCTCTGGTTCCCGCACTTCTCGGCGACCAGCGCCTCGAAGCCCTGCCAGGTGGAGGTCCGGATCGGCCTGACGATCGGCTTCAGCGGCGCGGTCCGCGGGATCCGGATCGTGTACAGGGCACCGCCGCGCGTGTTCGCGAGAAAGGTGTCGTAGGTCTGCGTCTCGCTGATCAGCGCCATCGCCTTGACCGCCGCGAAACCGCTCGCGGTCTCGTGGCGGTAGACGCCGTCCGGGCCGCCGGCCCAGCGGTGCAGCACGCCGGTCCCGCCGAGCAGGCCGTACCAGGCGAGGAAGTTGTCGCCGGAACCAGGCGCCTTCTGCCAGAAGGACTGCTCGACCATGGTGAAGTTGCCCCAGCCGGACCCGACCTTGTCCAGCCGGAGCGGCGGCTCGGTCGAGCCGGTCGTGTAGGTGGCCTGGTACATCGAGTCGTTCAGAACGACGAGTGCGGTCGACGCCGCCGTGCCATCCGGACCGGCTCCGCTGTTCGTCCAGGTCGAGCTCGCCTTCGTGATCCCCGCGGTGAAGACGTGCGGTCCGGTGCTCTGCTTGGCCGCAGGCGGCGCCGACGCCGTGACGGCGGCATCGGCGAAGTTGCCGCCCGAGGTGATCGAGCCGACGCCCATCGTGCAGGCGGCGGTCGCGGACGCGCCCGCCGTCGTGGCCGGAACAGTTGCCAAGGACCCCAGCAGTACGGCGGAAGCCGCGACTGCGGATGCCCGCTTCAGACTCATCGCGTCACTCTCCGAACAGGGGCGCGGTGCCCTCGGCCGTGTGCAGGTAGTAGACGGGGTCCTTGAAGGTGCCGGGGACCTTGCCCAGTCCCTGGATGACCGTCGAAGCACCGTTGGCGTGGCCAACGGCGTACAAGTAGGCCGAGCCGGAGTCCTTGTCGATTGCCGTGAGCAACGTGCTCTGGGTGCCGCACTTCTCCGCGACCAGGAAGTCGAAGCTCTGCCAGGTCGACGTGCGGACCTTCTTGACGGTCGGCGCCGCTGTGCTCGTCGGAATGTGGACGGTGTACAGCGCGCCGCCGTCGGTGAGCGCCAGGAACGTGTCGTAGGTCTGCGTCTCGCTGATTAACGCCATCGTTTTGACGGCGGAGTAGCCGGCGTATCGCGTGACCTGCTTGTTCGGCCCGTACCGGTACAGCACCCCGTCTCCCCGCAGCCGGTAGTCCGACCCGCGCACGGTCTTGCCCCAGTAGAACGACGACTCGATCGCCTTGTACCCCTGGTACCCGACGCCGAGCGACCTCAGGCTGCTGGTCGGCTTACCGGTCGAGTCGTGCCCGTACTCGCCGTAGTACAGCGTGCCGTTCACAACGACCTGGCCGTACGTCGTGTCCTCGCCCGCGACACCGACGGTGGTGGTCCAGGTCGACGCGATCTTCGCGAGCCCCGGCGCGAACAGGTGCGGGCCGACCCCGCGCGACGACTTGATCGGCGACAACGCGGTGACGCTCGTGTTGGCGATGTCCCCGCCGGCCGTGATCGACCCGACCGACATGCTGCAGGCTGCGGTGGCAGTCGTGGGAGCGGCGATCGCGGTACTGCCCGAGGAGGCCCCCAGACCACCCAGCAGCACGGCGGAAGTCACGGCGACGGCGGAGGCTCGTTTCAGCAGGAAGTTGTTCACACCACACCCGATGCACCCTTCGCCACCGAAGTTGCGTCCTCCGCCCCTTGCTGGGCGTTTCTTCTTTGTTTGTCGCTCAGTTCCTCAGGTGGAGGCGGCGGGCGGCTTCGGCGATCGAGCCGGAGATCGAGGGGTAGACGGTGAAGGACTGGGCTACCTGGTCGACGGTGAGGCGGGCCGCTACGGCCAGCGAGATGGGGTGGATGAGTTCGCTGGCTCGGGGGGCTACGACGACGCCGCCGACGACGATGCCGGTGTTCGGGAGGCAGAAGAGTTTGACGAAACCATCGCGGACGCCCTGCATCTTGGCGCGGGCGTTGTCGGCCAGCGCGACCTTCACGACCATCGCGGTGCTGCCGCCGGCGTCCACGACCGCCTGGGACAGACCCACAGTGGCGATCTCGGGCGCGGTGAAGACGTTCGCGGAGACCGTTGACTGGTCCAACGGCGCCACGGCGTCGCCGAGGGCGTGGGCCATCGCGATCCGGCCCTGCATCGAGGCCACCGAGGCCAGCATGAGTACGCCGGTGCAGTCGCCGGCCGCGTAGACCCCGCGGGCGGTGGTCCGCGAGACCCGGTCGACCTTCACGAACCCGCCGTCGGTCAGCGACACGCCCGACTCGACCAGATTCATGTCGTCGGTGTTCGGCAGCGATCCGACCGCGAGCAGCGCGTGCGAACCCTCGACCTTCCGGCCGTCGGTCAGCGTCACCACGACCCCGTCGCCCTGCCGTTTCACCGACTCGGCCCGCGACTTGCTCAGGACCGTCAGCCCGCGCCGCTTGAACACGTCCTCCAGCACCGCGGCCGCGTCCGCGTCCTCGCCCGGGAGCACCCGGTCCCGGGACGACACCAGGACGACGTCGCTGCCGAGTGCGTCGTACGCGCTGGCGAACTCCGCACCCGTGACGCCGGACCCGACCACGATCAGCCGCTCGGGCAGCTCCTGGAGCTCGTAGACCTGCTCCCAGGTGAGGATCCGCTCGCCGTCGGGCTCGGAGCCCGTGAGGATGCGCGGCCTTGCCCCGGTAGCGATCAGGATCACATCGGCGTCCAGCCGCTCGTCGCCGACGACCACCGTCTCCGGCCCGTCGAGCCGGCCCCGGCCCTTGATGACGCGCACCTTGTCGGAGTCCAGGCGGCGCTGGATCCCCTCGGACTGGGCGGCCGCCAGCGCCTTGACCCGTTTGTTGACGACGGAGAGATCGACACGCACGGAGTTCGCCGGATTGTCGTCGCCGTCGTCGAGCCGCACTCCCAGCTCGCCGGCCTCCTCGACCTCGGTCATCACCTCCGCGGTGGCGATCAAGGTCTTGCTCGGAACGGCGTCAGTACGCACGCCGGAACCGCCGATTCCGTCGGAATCGACGACCGTCACCTCCCCGCCGAGTTGGGCGGCCGCACTCGCCGCTTCGTACCCGCCAGGACCGCCACCGATGATCACAACTCGCGCCACAAGAGGCCATTGTTCCGTATCCTCTTTTTCCGTGACCCTGTACGCCGCGTTTGCGTCGAATCTGGACCCGAACCTGATGGCCGAGCGGTGCCCGTACTCCCCACTGCGCGGGACCGGGTGGCTGCACGGCTGGCGCCTCACCTTCGGCGGCGAGGAGCTCGGCTGGGAGGGCTCGATGGCCACCGTCGTCGAGGACCCGTCCGACCCGGCCAACCAGGTCTTCGTCGCGCTGTACGACGTCCATCCCAAGGACGTCGAGCGCCTGGACGAGTGGGAGTGGATCGACCAGGACGTCTACAGCAAGATCCAGGTCCGGGTGCAGACCCTGGACGGCGAGCAGCTGGCCTGGATGTACGTGCTGAACGCCTACGAGGGCGGCCTGCCCTCCGCCCGCTACCTGGGCATCCTCGCCGAGGCCGCCGAGGCCGCCGGCGCCCCGGACGACTACGTGGCCGACCTGCGTTCGCGCCCCTGCCAGTCGTCGGGTCATTAGAGTTCGCCATGTGACCGTAGATTTGAAGGCTGCCGCAGAGGCCTGGCTGAGCGAAGACCCCGACCCGGACACCCGCGCCGAGTTGCAGGCGCTGCTGGATGCCGGGGACACAACCGAGCTGGCCGACCGCTTCGCCGGCACGCTCGAGTTCGGTACGGCGGGTCTGCGCGGAGCCGTCGGCGCCGGACCGAACCGGATGAACCGGGTCGTGGTGATCCGCGCCGCCGCCGGACTCGCGGCGTACCTGAAGGCCAAGGGGCTCACCGACGGACCGGTCCTGATCGGGTACGACGCGCGCCACAAGTCGGACGTGTTCGCGCGGGACACCGCCGCCGTGATCCGCGGCGCCGGGCTGGCCGCCGTACTGCTGGACCGCCCGACGCCGACCCCGGTGATCGCCTTCGGCATCAACCACCTGCACGCGGTGGCGGGCGTGGTCGTGACCGCGTCGCACAACCCGCCGCAGGACAACGGCTACAAGGTCTATCTGGGCGACGGCTCGCAGATCGTGCCGCCTGCCGACGCGGAGATCGCGGCCGCCATCGCCGCGGTCGGCCCGCTGGCCGAGGTGCCGCGCGGCGACGACTGGCAGACCACCGGCGACGACCTCCTGAACGCGTACCTGGACCGCATTGCCGACCTGGTGCCGGCGGATGCGCCGCGCGAGCTGAACGTCGCCTACACGCCGCTGCACGGCGTCGGACGGACCCTCGTCGAGGCGGCAGTCGCCCGCGCGGGGTTCGCCGTACCGCAGGTGGTGGCGTCCCAGGCCGACCCGGACCCCGACTTCCCGACCGTCTCGTTCCCGAACCCGGAGGAGCCGGGCGCGATCGACGCGGCGCTGGAGCTGGCCCGTTCGATCGGTGCGGACATCGCGGTCGCGAACGACCCGGACGCGGACCGGTGCGCGGTAGCGATCCCGGACGGGTCAGTCGCAGCCGGCTGGCGGATGCTGCGCGGTGACGAGCTCGGCGCGCTGCTCGGCGAGTTCCTGCTGGCGCCCCGGCCGGACGGCGTCGCCGCGTGCTCGATCGTGTCGTCGTCGCTGCTCGGAAAGATCGCCGCGTCGTACGGCGTCCGGTACGTCGAGACGCTGACCGGGTTCAAGTGGATCGGGCGGGTGCCGGACCTGGTCTTCGGATACGAGGAGGCGCTCGGGTACTGCGTCGATCCGTCGGCCGTGAAGGACAAGGACGGCGTCTCGACGCTGGTCCGCGTACTGCAGCTGGCCGCGCAGGCGAAGGCCGCGGGGCGGACGTTGCAGGATCTGCTGGACGACCTCGCGGTCAAGCACGGCCTGCATGCGACCGACCAGCTGTCGGTACGGGTCGACGACCTGTCGCTGATCGCTCAGGCAATGGAAGGGCTTCGCGCCACGCCGCCCACGACCCTGGGCGACTACACCGTCGAACGGATCGACGACCTGAGCCAGGGGTCCGAATCACTGCCCCCGACGGACGGCCTGCGGTACACGCTGTCCGACGGGGCCCGCGTCGTCGTCCGGCCGTCCGGCACGGAGCCGAAGCTCAAGTGCTACCTGGAAGTGGTCGTGCCGGTCAGCACGGATGTCGCTGATGCTCGGCGCCGGGCAGGCGAGAACCTGTCCGGCATCAAGCAGACCCTGTCGACCGCGCTGGGGATCTAGCGCCTGGGGAGCACCTGGCGGGTGGCTCCCCGGCGTCAGCGTGCGGCTGCGGCGGCTTCGGCTTCCTCGGTGCGCAGGGAGCTCTGCAGCGACGAGTGCAGGATGCGGAGCGTGCTGGTGGACTGCATCAGCGCGTCCCGCTCGTCCGGGTTGCGGTTGGCGAGGGCGGTGATCTCGTTGATGCTGGCCTCGATCCGGGCGATCCGGTCGGCGACCGAACCCTCCTGGCTGCTGGCCTTGCGGATCGCGTCGGACGTGACCGTCCAGACGTCTTCCTTGTCGTTGGTCCGCCGCGACATGTCCACCATCTGGCTCAGCGCCGCGAGGTCATGGTCGACCTGGGTGCGCTCCACCGGCGAGGTGATGCCGGTCGTCGCCTGCCGGAGCCGGGTGACGTGCCCGGACAGCTCCGACCAGGTGGAACGACCGCTCTTGATCTTGTCCAGCACCTTGGCGTACTCGGTGTTGAACTCGTCGTAGTTCACTGTCCTTGACTCCTGCCGTTCGAGGCTCGACTCAGAAACTCTAGGGCGTCCGCACCCGAAACAAGTAACCACACGATCGCAGATCGTGCGGGTGTCGCCAAAACGCAACAGCCGCCCGGTACGGCAACGCGTACCAGGCGGCTGAGTTACGTCGGAGAATCGCGGCGAGATCAGGCGACGTACGCCGAGCTCGCGTTGAAGGTGTTGCAGTTGCCCGCGACCGTGTAGCTGTGCCGCGCGTTGAAGCCGGCGGTCACCCAGAAGGCGTGGTTCTTGATCGAACCGTGGTCCCGCACGCCGCCCGGCTGGTCGCCGCTGTTGCTGATCACCCAGTTGTACTGGGTCATGAAGCCACCGCTGAACGGGTAGTTGCGCTTGTTCGCGCCGTCCACGGCACCGCCCAGGCAGGACGCCTGCAGCTCACGACGGCGGCTCTCCTCGAGCTGCGCGGCGTAGGTGCTGAAGGCCCGCTGGCGCGCCCAGGACGCGTTCAGGATGCCGGTCAGCCACTGGACGTGGTGACCGTACTCGTGCGACAGCGTGAAGGTCGCGTACGCCCGTGCCATCGTCGGGCTCTGCGCCCAGTAGTTCATGATCACGTACGCCGGGACGTAGATGTAGCCGTTGTCGACACCGCAGAAGAACGCGGTACCACCAGTGACCACGCCACACTTCGAGTTGACCGCGCTCGAGTTGTGGACAACCAGCTTCGGAGCGACCTTGTACGCCGCGCCGGCCTGCTTCAGCGGCAGGGCCCAGGAGCCGTAGAGGCACTTGTACAGGTTGTTCTCGTATGCGACGACTCCCGCGAACGTGCGCAGCGAGACGTTGAGCTCCTTGCACTTCGACGTGGGGATCGCGCCGGTCTTGTACAGCTTGTTGTAACGCACGACGTTCGTCAGCGACGACTTCGTGGTGAGTCCGTCTCCAGCCGGCGGCGGGCCGGCCACCAGACCGGTGCCGATCTCGATCGGCTTGGTGTCGGCGGCCTGCGTTGCGGCAGTCGTCGTCGTGCTGGAGGTCTGCGCCGCCTGGGCGTTGGGCAGCGCCAGCGCGGCGAAGCCGGCCAGGGCACCGACCGTGGCCACGCCGCGCAGGGTGATGCGGGAGAGGTTGACCATGAGCTCCACTCTCGATGTGTCTAGGGACCTGTCGGACCAATCCTGAGGTGCACAGGGGTTCACCCGAGCTTGAACACGGGCTCTGACGCGGCGATTCGCGCCACAGTTCCCCTCACTGCCCCAGCTTTCCGCCCAGGAATCGCAACTGGTCAGGGAGCATACGCCGCCAGTAACCGGGGGTGTGGGCGCCGGCCTGCTGTCCGCCGGCCGCGTGCAGTTGCTCGCGCAGCTCGTGCGCGGCCGGCGCGAACGGGTCGTCCCGGCCGCAGTCGATGCGGACAGCAACATCGCGGAAGCCGACCGGCCGGCCGAACACCTGGCTCTGGTCGAAGTCCTCGGGCCCGTCGAACGCCCCGGGCTGTACTTCGTCGTACTCGCGGAAGAGCGCCGGGCTGAGGGCTCCGACCGCGACCGCTCGCGAACCCGGCCGGACCCGTCGCTGCCAGTACTGCAAGGCCACCCAGAGCAGGGCTCCGTACCCGCCCATCGACCAGCCGAGAACGCCGTACCGACCGGTGCGCAGACCGCGATCGGCCAACCGGGGAAGGAATTCCTGGTCCAGCATGAAGCCGGGATCGTCGCCGTCGGCCCGTCGATGCCAGTAGCTGTTCGGGCCGCCGTCGACGGTCGCGAGCGCGAAGGCCGGCGTACCCGCCCGGACCGTCGCGGTCAGGTAGCGGTCGATGCCGAGGTCGTTGATCGCCGATGTGTGGTCGCCCCCACGACCGTGCAGGACGAGTACGACAGGCAGGGCCTCCGAGGCGTCGTACCCGTCCGGGTAGATGACGCTGTAGCCCACCTCGGTACGGCGGCCGAAGGAGTGGAAGCTGCCCGATATCACCGGACCGGCAGGCACATCGGGTACGACGCCGTCCGGGCCGGTGAGGCCGAGAGCGTCGTGCAGCCGCGCCCGGCCGGGAATCGCGCCGGTCTCGAGAGCCGCTACCCCGGCGACTCCGACCACACCTGCCGCGACCCCCGTGCGGAGAAGGACGCGGCGACTGAGCACGGTCAGCGGGCCAGCGCGGCCACGATCGCGACGACGGCGAGGACTCCGATCGCGATCAGCTCGGGCCTGGCCCAGCTGGTGATCACCTCACCTCGCGACTGCTCGGAGTACTGGCCCTGGAGGGTCTCGATCCGGTTGACCACGAAGTCGGCCTTGGACAGGGAGTTGTCCGCCGCCAGCTTCCGGCCGCCGACACGCTGCTTGCGAAGGTCGCGCATGACCAGTTGGACGCCGGGCGCGCGGAAACGGTTCGTCTCGGTGTGCACCCGGAGGGTGTCGGTCACATCGACGCCGGTCACCTTCGACCACGGGATCAGGTGATCCCGCAGGTGGTTACGCAGCAGTAGATTCTCGGGGCTGAGCGTCACCGACGGCCGCATCAGGCCGACGTACGCGAGCACCATGAAGATCGCGATGATGCTGCCGACAAGCAGCCCGGTGGCGGTCCGCCACTCCAGGACCACGTCGGCCAGGCCGAGGACCCCGATCACCAGGACGATGGTCCCGGTGATCCGGTTCGACGCAGACAGGTACTGCTCGCTCTCGGGCGACTTCGACTTCACCGGGACAAAGTAACTGGCTGTCCGGAACAGCACTAGACTGCCACAGGTGACCACACTCGACAGCGGCGTCGACAGCCTGGCCGACGTGACCTCGTCCGAGGACCGGCTGCGCCGGTTCCTGCTCGGGCTGCCGGGCGTCGACCAGGTCGGCGCCGAGGCCCGGGCCGCCACCCTGGGCACCCGGTCGATCAAGACCACCGCCAAGGCCTACGCACTCGACCTGGCGATCTCGATGATCGACCTGACCACGCTGGAGGGCCAGGACACTCCCGGCAAGGTGCGGGCCCTGTGCGCGAAGGCGAAACGGCCCGACCCGGCAGACCCGACCGCTCCGCAGGTCGCCGCCGTCTGTGTCTACCCGGATCTGGTCGCCACCGCGAAGCACGAGCTGAAGGGCTCCGGGATCGGCGTCGCGAGTGTCGCGACCGCCTTCCCCAGTGGACGTTCCAGCCTCGCCATCAAGGTCCAGGACACCAAGGACGCGGTCGCGGCCGGCGCCGACGACGTCGACATGGTGATCGACCGCGGCGCGTTCCTGTCCGGGCGGTACGGCCTGGTCTTCGACGAGATCGCCGCGATCCGCGAGGCCGCCGGCGACGCGCACCTGAAGGTGATCCTGGAGACCGGCGAACTGGTCACCTACGACAACGTCCGCCGGGCGTCCTGGCTGGCGATGCTGGCCGGCGCCGACTTCATCAAGACCTCCACCGGCAAGGTGTCCCCGGCCGCGACGCTGCCGGTGACGCTGGTGATGCTGGAGGCGGTCCGCGACTACCACGAGGCCACCGGGCTGCACATCGGCGTCAAGCCGGCCGGCGGGATCCGGACGGCCAAGGACGCGATCAAGTACCTGGTCACGGTCAACGAGACCGCCGGACCGGACTGGCTGGACCCCGAACTGTTCCGCTTCGGCGCCTCCAGCCTGCTGAACGACCTGCTGATGCAACGCACCAAGCTGGCCACCGGGCACTACCCGGGCCCCGACTACTTCACCTTGGACTGACAGGCATGAGCAGATTCGAGTACGCACCGGCCCCCGAGTCGCGGGCCATCGTCGACATCAAGTCGTCGTACGGCCTGTTCATCAACGGGCAGTTCACCGACGCGACCGACGGCAAGCCGTTCAAGACCGTGTCGCCTGCCTCCGAAGAGGTGCTCGCCGAGGTGAGCGAGGCCGGTCCCGCCGATGTGGACAAGGCCGTTCGCGCGGCCCGCAAGGCCTTCGAGAAGGTCTGGGGCCCGATGAGCGGCAAGGACCGGGCGAAGTACCTGTTCCGGATCGCGCGGCTGATCCAGGAGCGCTCGCGTGAGCTGGCGGTGCTGGAGTCGCTCGACAACGGCAAGCCGATCCGCGAGTCCCGCGACGTCGACATCCCGCTGGTCGCCGCGCACTTCTTCTACTACGCGGGCTGGGCCGACAAGCTCGAGTACGCCGGTGTCGGCGACGACCCGCAGCCGTGGGGTGTCGCGGGCCAGGTGATCCCGTGGAACTTCCCGATGCTCATGCTGGCGTGGAAGATCGCCCCGGCGCTGGCGGCCGGCAACACCGTCGTGCTGAAGCCGGCCGAGACGACTCCGCTGACAGCGCTGGCGTTCGCGGAGATCTGCCAGCAGGCCGATCTGCCGCCGGGCGTGGTGAACATCGTCACCGGCGCCGGCCGGACGGGGCAGGCGCTGGTCGAGCACCCGGACGTCGACAAGGTCGCGTTCACCGGTTCGACCGAGGTCGGCCGGGCGATCGCCAAGTCGGTGGCGGGTACGCACAAGGCGGTCACGCTCGAGCTGGGCGGCAAGGCGGCGAACATCGTCTTCGAGGACGCGCCGATCGACCAGACCATCGAGGGCATCGTCAACGGCATCTTCTTCAACCAGGGCCACGTCTGCTGCGCAGGCTCGCGGCTCCTCGTCCAGGAGAGCGTGTACGACGAGGTGCTCGCGCGACTGAAGCGCCGGATGGGCACGCTGCGCGTCGGCGATCCGCTCGACAAGAACACCGACATCGGCGCGATCAACTCCGCCGCCCAGCTGGCGAAGATCCGCGAGCTGTCGCAGATCGGCGAGGACGAGGGCGCCGAGCGCTGGTCGCCGGAGTGCGAGCTGCCGGCCAACGGCTACTGGTTCCCGCCGACCGTCTTCACCGGGGTGTCGCAGGCGCACCGGATCGCCCGCGAGGAGATCTTCGGCCCGGTGCTGTCCGTGCTGACGTTCCGTACTCCGCAGGAGGCGGTCGAGAAGGCGAACAACACGCCGTTCGGCCTCTCCGCCGGGATCTGGACCGACAAGGGATCGCGGATCCTCTGGATGGCGAACCAGCTGCGCGCCGGCGTGGTCTGGGCGAACACGTTCAACCGCTTCGACCCGACCTCGCCGTTCGGCGGGTACAAGGAGTCGGGCTACGGCCGCGAGGGCGGTCGCCATGGTCTGGAGGCCTACCTTGCCCACTAAGGACACTCCGAGGCTGGAAGTGCGCAAGACTTACAAGCTCTACGTCGGCGGCGCCTTCCCGCGCAGCGAGTCCGGCCGGTCGTACGTCGTGACCGATGCCAAGGGCAAGTTCCTGGCGAACGCGTCGCAGGCCTCCCGCAAGGATGCCCGGGACGCGGTCGTCGCGGCCCGCAAGGCGTTCGCCGGCTGGCACGCGCGGACGGCGTACAACCGCGGTCAGGTGCTGTACCGGATCGCCGAGGTGATGGAGGGCCGGCACCAGCAGTTCAGCGCCGAGGTGGCCGCGTCCGAAGGGCTGTCGATCTCCAAGGCCCGGGCGGTCGTGGACGCGTCGATCGACCGCTGGGTCTGGTACGCCGGGTGGGCCGACAAGCTCGCCCAGGTGGTGGGCTCCAGCAACCCGGTCGCCGGTCCGTACTTCGACTTCTCGTTGCCTGAGGCAACCGGTGTGGTCGCGGTGCTCGCGCCGCAGGACTCCAGCCTGCTCGGCCTGACCAGCGTGATCGCGCCGGCGATCGTCTCCGGTAACACGGTCGTCGCGGTCTCGTCGTACGAGCGGCCGCTGCCGGCGATCACGTTGGGCGAGGTGATGGCGACCTCCGACGTACCGGGTGGGGTGGTCAACATCCTCACCGGTTCGGCGTCCGAGGTCGGCCCATGGCTGGCGTCGCACATGGACGTCAACGCGATCGACCTGTGCGGGATCGTCGATCCCGAGGAGGCGACCGAGCTCGAGATCGCCGCGGCCGACAACCTCAAGCGGGTACGCCGTCCCGCCGAGGAGGACTGGTCCGCGGACCAGGGCCTGTCGCGCCTTACGCAGTACCTCGAGCTGAAGACCGTCTGGCACCCGATCGGAGTCTGATCCTTGCTGAAGCCAGGTGACCGGGTCGCGATCGTCTCGCCGTCCCGGGGGTTGCCGGAGGTCTTCCCCGGGCCGTACGAGCTGGGGCTGCGGCGGCTGCGCGACGACTTCGGCCTGCACCCGGTCGAGTATCCGACGACCCGGAAGCTCCAGTCCACGCCGGAGGAGCGCGCCGACGATCTGCACGAGGCGTGGTCGGATCCGTCGATCCGCGCGGTGTTCGCGAGCATCGGCGGCGACGACCAGCTCACCGTACTGAAGTACCTGGACCCGGCCGTCTTCCAGGCGAACCCGAAGCCGTTCTTCGGGTACAGCGACAACACGAACCTGCTCAACTTCCTGCACACGTTGGGTTTGCCGGCCTTCCACGGCGGCAGCGTGATGGTGCAGTTCGGCCGTGGCGGCGCGCTGCACCCGGACACCGAGCGGTCGTTGCGGGCGGCAATGTTCACCGGCGGCGAGTTCGACCTGACGCCGGCCGAGGGGTGGACCGACGTCGACCACGACTGGGCAGTCCCGGCGAACCTCGAGACCGAGCCACCGCTGTTCCCCGGCACCGGGTGGACGTGGAGCGGTACCCAGACGGTCAGCGGGAAGCTCTGGGGCGGCTGCATCGAGATCCTCGACTGGCAGCTGTCCGCCAACCGCTGGATGCTCCCGACCGAGTCGTACGGCGGCGTGTTCTTCGGTGAGACCAGCGAGGAAATGCCGACATCCGAGGCGGTCTACCGGATGCTCCGCAACCTCGGCGAACGCGGCCTGCTCGAGCGCTTCGACGCGGTCCTGTGGGGGCGTCCGAAGTCCACGTCGCTCTTCCAGGAGCTGACGCCGGAACAGTCCTTCGCCTACGTCGCCGGCCAGTACCTCGCAGTCGACCGGGCGCTCGCGGAGTACAACCCGACCGCCCTGGTCGTGAAGGGCCTGGACATCGGGCACACGGATCCGCAGTTCGTGCTTCCGTACGGCGGCCAGGTCCGGATCGACCCGGCCGCGGAACGGATCACGGTCGTTTACTGAACGCGGGTCCTGGTGAGGGCTGGATTCGGGTCGGGATAGCAGGCAACCGGAGCTGTGGTGGAGAGGAACTTCCACTTGATCTTGGCCTGCAGGGTGAGGCCGGGGTCGTCGTAGCTGGTGCCTTTGAGCTTGGTCTCGATCGTCGAGCCTGCTCGGCCCGACTTGAGGCGGACGTTGAGGGTCGGCAGTTGGAAGGTAGCCCCGCCGGGGATCGGACCGGCTACTTTGACGACGACCGTGTTTCCGTCCAGCTGCACGGACGGGGTCGAGTTGAGCCCTGAGCCGCCGGACAGTTTCGCGCCGAGGTAGGACGTGTTGGCGGGGATCGGGATGCGCAGGGCGAGGTCGCGGACCTCCTGCAGTTTGAAGCCTTTGACCTCACTAGGGAGCGTCCCCGGCTGGAGGTCGACGGCCACGGTGAACCGCGTGTTCGGCCGGACGGTAGCCGGCGCGGTCGCATTCACGGCTTGGCGCAACGAGAGGGTGTGCCGGCCGAATTTGGTGTCTGCCCGGCAGGCGTAGCTGGCTAGGGGTTGCGTCGGAGTCAGCAAGGCGAGAGTCACCACGAGACTGCAAAGAGTAGCCATATGACTACTCTATGGAGTTATCTGCCGAAGAGGAACCAGCCGCCGACACCGGCTGCCACGAAGACGACCGGCAAGGCGAGCAGGAACCATATCCGCGTCCGGCGACGTCGCCGCACCGGTGCGTCCGTCGCGACAGTGGTGTCCAGGTCTTCGTCGGTGATCGCGGTGCGCTCCTCGGCGCGCTGCGGGGCCTCCTGCTCGAGCCGGTAGGCCTCCGCCTCGAGCCGCTCGGCCAGGGTGTCCGCCCGCTCCCAGCGGTCTTCGACGCGATAGGCCAGCGCCCGTCCGAAGATGTCGTCGAGCGGCCCGACCGAGTCGTGCAGCACCGGGCGCAGGCTCGGCGGCGGCAGATCGGGGTCGCGGTTGAGCACCTCGCCGATCGAGCCCGCGACGTACGGCGGATGTCCGGTGATCAGCGCGTACGTGACCGCGCCGATCGCGTAGATGTCCGCCCGCTCGTCGAAGCCACCCTCGCCGCGGCCCTGCTCGGGTGCCATGTACGACGGCGTGCCGACGGCCTGGGTGAGTCCCGAGGCCTCCGCGGCCCGTTTCGCGAGGCCCAGGTCGGCGAGCACGATCCGATGGGTGCCGCCGCCGGACTCGTCACCCGGTCGGAGCAGCAGGTTGGCCGGGGTGACATCGCGGTGTACGACGCCCTCGCCGTGCAGCGCGGCCACAGCACGGGCCAGGTCCGCCCCCCACCACAGCGCATCGACGGCATCCAGCGGGCCTTGCCGGAGTATGTCCCCGAGCGTGCCGCCGCCGATGTAGTCCATCACGAAGTACGGGCGGCCGTCGTCGAGCTTGCCCAGGTCGAAGACCCGGACGACCCGGTCACTGGCGATCCGCCGCATCAGGCGTGCCTCGGACAGGAAGCGTTCGCGCACGTCGGCGCGCGACGCCCAGTTGTCCGCGAGAACCTTGACGGCGACGTCGACATCCAGGTCGTCGTCGTACCCCCGCCACACGGTCGCGAACGCGCCAGCGCCGATCTTGTCCCGTAACCGGTACCGTCCGATGACATCCATCCGGGCTATTGTCGACCACAACCGAGCTCAAACGGGGCTCAAAAGGGGGAGCATGACCGAGGAGTTGGAAGAACTTGCGGCCCGCGCGGCGTCGGGGGACAAGACAGTGCTTCCACAACTCCTGCAGGCCATCCGGCCGCAGGTGCAGCGTCGGGTAGCGAAGTTCCTGCCGTACCGCGAGGACGCCGAAGAGGCCGTCCAGGACACCTTGCTGCAAGTGGCCAACAAGGTGCACACCTTCAAGGGCACCGGCAGCTTCGCCGGCTGGGTGACGGTCGTGGCCACTAACCAGGCCCGCCAGACCTACCGGTCACTGAAGCGCCGCTCGGTCGAGCAGTCCGCCGAGGTGCTGCCGGAGTCGGTCGACCCGCGCACCACGTCGGTGATCGCCGGCTCCCGCCTCGACCTGCTCGAGGCCCTCGAGGCGCTCGAGTCCAGCCACCCGCAGCTCGTGCAGCCGCTGGTCCTGCGCGATCTCGGCGCGCTGTCGTACGCCGAGATCGCCGACGAGCTCGACGTACCGCTCGGGACCGTGAAGGCCCGCATCCACCAGGCCCGCAAGGCCGTCGCGGAACGCCTCACCGTCCACTGAACCTGCGGCGTACCTCGACCGCGCGGCGGAGATCGTCGAGGAAGTCCGCGGTCTGGCGGCGGATGCCGGACACCACGGACTCGTCCGCGATCAGCGCCTCGGCCGGGGCGATCAGCTCCGGGTCGACGGAGAAGCGCGGTGCGATCCGGTGGGCGGTGAGCCCGAGGACCATGCCGGCCCGGATCTCGCCGGTGTGCGGGATGTCGGTGAAGAACCGGCGGGCGTACGACGCGGTCACGGCAGCCTGGGCCGGGTGCCAGAATCCCTCGGCCGCGGCCAGTAGTTCCTTGACGCCGACGGTCGGGTCCGTCATGATCCGCGTCCAGGCGGCCTCCTTGCCGTCGGGCAGCGCGGCCCGGCAGCGCGCGGCCTCGTTGACGCCCTCGGTCGACCGGTCGCGCGACAGTTCTGCGTCGATCTCCGCGGCGCCGTACGCACCGAGCCGTACCAGCCGAAGGACGATCGCCCAGCGGAGGTCCGCGTCGATCTCCAGCCCGTCCGGACTGCCGGCGCCTTCCAGCCAGGACGTCAGCAGGCCGGCGTCGTCCGTGGTCGCGATCAGCCCCCGTGCCGTCACCAACTGAAGGCTGCTCCCGGGCGCCGTGCTGCCCAGCTTGTCCCGCAACGCGTCGGCCGCGACGCCGTGATACTCGTCGTAGTCCAGATACCGGCCGAGCAGCCGATTCTCGAGCCACTGCACGAGAGAGCCGACGGCGATGTCGCTGCTCTCACCCGGAAGCGCGGCCACGAACATCTCCAGCGCCCGCCGCGGATCCAACTCCGCATCCGCCACCGAGTCCCGCACCGAGTTCCACACCACCGCCCGCGTCGTCCCGTCGGCGATTGCCGGCAGCACCGCCGGCAGATTGCCCAGGCTGATCGTGTCGAGCCGGATCTTCGCCCAGGTGTCGTCCTTCGCATCCGGCACGACCACAACGGCTTCGTTGCCTAACGCAACTTCAGCCGTGTCCTGCTCGAGGACCACGTCGACCGAGGTGTCCGATCCGTCGGCGGTGTACCCACTGACACTCAGCTTGTGGAGCCGGCGGGAGTCGTCCGGGCTCGAACGGCGCAGCACAACTCCGACCTGCGTCCGTTCAGCGGAGATCGTGTCCAACCCCGCTGTACGCAACCATTGGCGGGACCAAGCATCCAGGTCGCGCGCCCCTGCCTCGGTCAGCTTCTCGATGAACTCGGCCAGGTCCGCGTTCCCGTACTCGTGCGCCTCCAGGTGCGCGTTCACACCCTTGAGGAACACGTCGTCACCCAGGTACTTCGCCAGCTGCTTCAGAACGGCCGCGCCCTTCGCGTACGAGATCCCGTCGAAGTCGTCCAGCGACTGCCGCGCATCCTTCAAGCTGTCCGGTGCGACCGGGTGCGTCGAGCTGGTCTGGTCCGTCTGCAACCCCCACCACTTCCGCACGAACGCGAAGTCCGTCCAATTGTCCGCGTAGCTCGTCGCGTCCTCCGACACGCGGTGCGCCATGTACTCGGCGAACGACTCGTTCAGCCACATGTCGTTCCACCACTTCATCGTGACCAGGTCGCCGAACCACATGTGCGCCATCTCGTGCACGACGATCCGCGCCCGGGTACTGCGTTCCGCCTCGGTCGCCCGGCCGCGGTACACCAGGCTGTCCGCGAACGTCACGCACCCCGGGTTCTCCATCGCGCCGAGGTTGAAGTCCGGCACGAACGCCTGCCAGTACTCGCCGAACGGGTACCGCCGCCGGAACAGCCGGTGGTACTCGTCGAACGCCTCGCGGGTGGTGCGGAACAGGTCCTCGGCGTCCCGCTCCAGATGCTCCTTCAACGACTGCCGGCAGGCGAGTCCGAGCGGGATCCCGTCGTACTCGCTGCGGATCAGGTGGTACGGGCCGGCGACGAGCGTGACGAAGTACGTCGACAGCGGCTTGGTCTCGGCGAGCACCCACTCCCCTGCCGCAGTCTGCGTGGCGGCGCCGTTGCCCAGGACGACCCAGTCCTCAGGGCACTTCACCGTCATCGTGTACGGCGCCTTGAGGTCGGGCTGATCGAAGCAGGGGAAGTACCGTGGTGCGGACTCCAGCGACGACATCCCGTACGTGTAGACGCGCCCGTCGGCCGCGTCGACCGACCGCACCAGGCCCTCGCCGTCCGCGGAGTACTTGAGCTCGGCAGTCACGACGAGCTCGTTCTCGGCCGTCAGCCCTGGGAGCGGGAGGCGGCCGCCGTCGAGCGCGCCGACATCGAGCGACTCCCCATTGAGTACGACGCTGATCAGCCGCTCGGGCTTCACGTCCACCCAACTCGTGGTGCTCGTGGCGCCGAAGCGGATCCGGCTGGTCGTGACGAACGTGTCCCCCGAGCCGGTGAGGTCGAACGCGACCTCGTACGACCGCAGGTCCAGGTCTGCCGCCCGTTGCCGGGCCTCTTCTACTGTGAGCGCACGCATGAGTGGCACGCTATCCCGGCGAGGTGTGAGCCTTGGCCGCCGCGAGCTGTGCCACGGCGCGAATCTCCTCGTTCGTCGTGTTCTCGAGTACCGCCGCGATCAGCTCGGCGTCCGCAGGCTCGGCGAGAACGGTCAGCACGTTCAACGCGCTCACGTGATCGAAGCCGGCCCGGAGGTCGTCGCTCGCCGCGGCCGGCGGCTGCGCGAGGATCTCGCGCGCGACGCCACGGACCTCGTCGGCCATCGGTTCGAGCGGGTTGCCGCCGCTCACCCGCGTGTACGCCGCGGCCACCTGGTACATGTTCAGCGCCCGGCACACCATGCCGATGTTCTGGCTGTGCAGCAACGCACCGAACGCCTGCAGCGGAATGCCGACCTCGTCCATACCCGCACGCTAGCTGAAGAACGCGAGCACCTTCTGCGCGGCATCAGGCCCGGACATCATCTTTGCGACCTCTGCCGAGCTCTCCGCGACCTTGGCGGTGCGCTCGAACATGGCCGGCTCATACTGCTCCAGTGCGGCGTCCAGGTCGTCCGGATGCGCGGCAATCGCCTGCGCGAGCTCGGCCGCGTCCCGCATGGCCTGATTCGCGCCCTCACCGTGCGACGGCATCAGGTGCGCCGCATCCCCGAGCAGGGTCACACCCGATCGGCGCGGCCAGGTCAGACCGATCGGCAGGAGGTACGCCGGGCGCACGACGAACGGCTCCTCGCAAGCGGCCAGCAAACAGCGGAACTGCGGAGCCCACTCCTCCGGAAGGTCGGTCGCGGCCGCCGGGTCCAGATCGGACCGACCGTGGATCGACACGCTGACCTGGATCACGCCGTTGCCGTTGCGTTGCGCGCCCAGCATCCGGTCCGGGCCGAACGCCCAATAGTTGCCGCGCCCAACCATCTCGGCCAGTTCGGGCTGGGTCCGGTCGGCATCGTGGATCGAGCTCTGCACCACGACCTTGCCGGAGTACGTCGGCTCGACGTCGGTGAGCAGCGGGCGGACCCGGGAGTTCGCGCCGTCCGCGCCGACGAGCAGCTCGCAGGTCGCCGTACTGCCGTCGGCGAAGTGCAGGAGGTATCCGCCCTCGTGTGCTTCCGCGGAGGTGAAGGCGCTCCCCCAGCGGACCGTCTGCGCGGGGAGTGAGGCCAGCAGGATGTCCCGCAGGTCGGCGCGGTCGATCTCCGGGCGCAGCATCGGCGCGTCGTCCGGGGTGTCCTCCTGGAGCAGCATCGTGCCGGTGTGGTCCAGCATTCGCAGGTCCTGGCCTTCGCCCCGCGCGGCCGCGAGGAACTCCCGCTCGAGACCGGCCGCTTGGAGGGCGGCCTGGCCGGTGTCGGTGTGCAGGTCGAGCATGCTGCCCTGGCTGCGGGCGTCGCCGGACGCGTCGCGCTCGAACACGACGGAGTCGATGCCGTGGACGTGCAGGATCCGCGCGAGCGTAAGACCGCCCGGACCGCCGCCGATGATCGCGATCATGCTGCGCTCCTCTCGATACAGTGTATTGATTTATACACTGTATCGAACGAGACGGGTGTATCGTCTTGCCGGTGACCGACAGCCAGCTGATCTGGGAGCGGCCCGAGCCGACCGAACGGCGCCGGCCGAGCCCGCTCAGTCGCGAGCGGATCGTCCGTGCCGCGATCGACCTCGCCGACGCCGACGGGCTGGACGCGGTGTCCCTGCGAAAGGTCGCCGCCGCGCTCGACGCCGGCCCGATGCGCCTCTACCGGTACGTCGACACCAAGGACGAGCTGCTCACGCTGATGGTCGATGCCGCGTACGCCGAAGTTCCGGCGCCGGCCGGAGCGACCTGGGACGCCGTCCTCCGATCGATCGCCACGGGGATCCGGTCCGTAGCCCTGCGGCACGAATGGTTCGCTGAGCTGCTCGGTGGCCGGCCGCATCTCGGTCCGGCGACCCTCGCCCACGGCGAAGCGTCCCTGACCGCTCTGCGTTCCACCGGGCTCGACGATCTCGGCACTGTCACCGGCGCTCTTGCGGCGTTGAACGTCTACGTGATCGGCGCAGTCCGCAAGGAGGTCGCCGAACGCCGGGCCCAGCGCGCCAGCGGCCTCGACCAGCGGCAGTGGCAGCATGCGACGGCGCCGTACCTGCTCCGGATGTTCGCGACCGGCGCCTATCCCGCGATGGAGGAATGGGTCCACGACGCGCCCCATCTGCAAGCCGACGAGGTCTTCGAGCTCGGCCTGACTTACCTGGTGGAAGGCATCAGGAGCAGCCTGCGCGCCTAGGCACCGGCCGCCGCGTGCAGGTGGCTTGCGAGCAGGTGGGCGGACTCAGGTGCGTCAGCGGCGTAGCAGAGCAGATGTGCGCGGGTGGACCAGGCGTCCTGCAGCGGGCAGATATCCAGCGCGGCGATCGCGTCGACGGCCCGGCGCGGGACGATCGCCAGGCCAGCGCCGGCGGTGGCGAGGGTGATCAGCATGTGCAGGGTCGGTACGACGGTGCGGTAACGCGGGGCCGGCGCATGCGGGCCGAGGCGCTCGTCCATCCATTGCGTGAGCGGCGAGTTGCGGTCGAGTCCGACGAGCGGGTGCTCGGCAACCTCGGCGTAGGCGATCGAGGTGCGGCCGGCGAGGGTGCCGCCGGCCTGACCGATGACAACCAGTGAGTCGTCGGCGAGCGGTTCGGTCCGCAGCGGGGTCGGTTCGTCGTCGAGGATCACGCCGAGGTCGGCCTCCCCGGCGGCGAGCAGTCGCACGCTGCGGACGGTACGCCGCTCGCTCACGGTGACGTCGTACTCCGGATGCTCGCGGAGGAAGGTGGCGAGGGCGACCGGGACGAGCTGATGCATCGCCGAACCACCGGCGACGAGCCGGATCGGGGCGGTCCTCGAGACGGCGTACGACGCGACCGCGCTGTCGAGCCTGGTCGTCTCGGCGAGGACCTCGCGGGCGTGCCGGGCCAGCGTGGCGCCCGCGGGAGTCAGCCGGACGCCGCGACGTTCGCGGACCAGGAGCGGTACGCCGGCCTGCGCCTCGAGTGCTCTGACCCGCGCGCTGGCCGAAGGCAGGCTGAGGTGCATCGCTCGCGCACCGGCGGTGATCGAGCCCTCTGCCGCGACCTGCGTGAAGAGCCGGAGATCGTCGAGGTCGTAGCGCATGGCATCAGCCTACGTCTCAGCCTGAGGCTGGCTACGGAGATCGCGCATTGTGGAAGGCGGTTGCGGCCCTGATCCTCGAAGGGTGAACCGCGCTCAGCTGGCAATGGCCTACCAGGCTTGCGAGGTCGCCGACCTGGCGACCGCGGCAGTAACGCTCGAGGACCCGGCCGAGGCCCGCGAGCAAGCTGCTCGCGTGCTTGCGGCGGCTCGCCAGCTGACAGAAGCCGCCGAGCGCCTCGCCAACCCGGCTGCGCCGACAGACTCTTTACAGCTGTTCGCCTATCAGCATCCCGAGGAGGCGGCGGCTGATATCAGTGAGTGGGTCCGCCGCTGCCGAGGTCACGATTACCCAGACGCTGACGTTCGCGCTCGCGGTTGAGGTAGAGGCCGGTCGCCGTCGACACGCTGGTGAGCAGCCAGACGGCGACGCCGGCGTCGTCGGTCACGCCGATCAGCGGCAGCACATCGGGCAGGATGTCGATCGGCGAGATCAGGTAGACGAGCGCCAGTAGCCAGATGAACGGCCGGCTCTTCGGCAGGTCGGCGTACGCGCCCTGGCGGACGTCCCGGAGCAGCCGCGGGCGCGCTGGAAGATGTCCCCGACCGGCACCGGCTCGCCGCGGGCGATCTTGCGCCGGCGTACGCGACGCCGCCAGACGACGCCGAACGCGCCGAACGCCACACCCACCGCGAGCAGTACGCCGCCGACCAGTGCCGCAGGCATCCCGGCCACGTCCCCGTCCCGGAAGATCAGGGTCAGCAGCCCGATCAGCCCGAGAAACCCACCGAAGTACGCCATTCACCAACTGTAGGGGCTCAGCGGTTGTAGGGCTGGGACAGCAGCGGGCGGGTGTTGGTGAGGACCTGCTCGTAGTTGGCGCGGATCTTGGCGGCGTCGACGCTGATCGCGGGCTCGGGTTTGCCGACCGGGACCGGCCAGGTCGGCAGTTCGCCGGTGAGGGCCCAGGCTGCTTGCCGGGCGGCGCCCAGAGCGACGTACTCGGCTGGTTCGGGGAGTACGACCTCGGCGCCCAGGAGGGCTGGAGCGAGGGCTTGTACGGAGCGGGAGCGGGCGCCGCCGCCCAGCAGGTGGACCCGGTGGACGGGGAGGCCCTGCGCGCGGAGCGCGTCGACGGCGTCGGCGAGGCCGCAGAGGAGGCCCTCGACTGCGGCGCGGGCCATCGCCGCGGGCTGCATGGTTGCGCGGGTCAGGCCGTAGATCAGGCCGGTGGAGTGCGGGAGGTCCGGCGTACGCTCGCCGTCCAGGAACGGGAGCAGCACCAGGCCGTTGCTGCCGGACGAGGTGATCGCGGCCTCGTCGAACTCGGCCAGGTCGAGGCCGAGCATGTTCGCGGTCGCGGACATCACGCGGGCCGCGTTCAGCGTGCAGACGAGCGGCAGGTACTCGCCGGTCGCGTCCGCGAAGCCCGCAACCAGGCCGGTCGGGTCCGCGGTCGGGTTGGCCGACCGCGCGAACGCCGTACCGCTGGTCCCGAGGGAGACGGCAACGTCACCAGGCTGCAGGTCGAGCCCGAGCGCCGCCGCCGCGTTGTCGCCGGTGCCGGCGCCGATCGCTGCGCCGAACGCCGTCTGCCCGACGATCTCGCCCGGACCGGCAACCCGCGGAAGCGCCAACTGCCGCCCGAACGCAAGCTCAACCAGATCGGTCCGGTAACTGTTCGTCGCCGCCGACCACCACCCGGTCCCGGAGGCGTCTCCACGGTCAGTGGTGATCCCCTCGATACCGCTCCGATCAGCCGCCAGCCGATGCGTCATCCAGTCGTGCGGCAGCACAACCGCGGCAGCCCGCACCGCGGCCTCGCGCCTGACCGCGTCGGCGCCGCGGGCGGCTTCGTCGCGTAGCCAGCGCAGCTTGGTGACGGTGAAGGAGGGGACGGGGACCGAGCCGATCGCTTCGGCCCAAGCCTGGGGCCCGCCGAGCTCGGCGACGAGTTCTTCGGTGGCGTCAGCTGAGCTGGTGTCGTTCCAGAGCACGGCGGGGTGGACCACCTCGCCGGAGTCGTCCAGCAGGACCATGCCGTGTTGCTGGCCGCCCACCGCGATCGCCTCGACGCCGTCCAGCAGGCCGTCGGACGCGGTCTCCCACGCCTTCCACCACTCGGCGGGGTCCACCTGGGTGGCGTCCGGGTGTGGTGCCCGCCCCTCGCGTACCACCGCGCCGGTCTCGGCCTCGCACACCAGAACCTTGGTCGCCTGGGTGGAGCAGTCCACACCGGCGACCAGCCTCAGCTCAGTCATGTTCCGACGCTACAGGGCTTCGAGCGTGGCGCGGGCACCGATCTCGTGGAGCGACTTCAGAGCAGCCTTGTACTGCGTGACGAACCGCTCGTCCGAGGCGAGATCACCGAACAGATCCGGATCCGAGATGAACACCAGCGGGTCCTCCCGGTTGTGCTGCGCGCGCTCGACCAGCTTGTCCCGAAGCCGGTCGACCACCTCGATCGCATTGCCCTGCTCGTCGGTGCCCTCGGCGTACCGCGCCCAGGACGCCACGACCAGAACTGAACGCTTGATCTCACGATCGGCCGCCAACTGCTCACGCACCACCGGGAGCAACCACTTCGGGATCCGGTCCGAGCTCTCCGCGCACAACCGCGCCAGCGTGTCCCGCACCTCCGGGTTCGCGAACCGCTCGATCAGCTGGTGCTTGTAGCGGTCAAGGTCGACCCCCGGCACCGGCGGCAGCGTCGGCGTACCTTCGTTGTCCATGTAGCCGAGCAGGAAGTCCACGAACAGCTTGTCCTGGCACACCTCGTGCGCGTACCGATAGCCGGCCAGGTACCCGAGGTAGCACAGCGCCTGGTGCGAGGCGTTCAGCAGCCGCAGCTTCATCAGCTCGTACGGCTCGACGTCCTCGACGATCTGTACGCCGACATCCTCGTACGGCGGCCTGCCGAGACCGAAGTCGTCCTCGAGCACCCACTGCGTGAACGGCTCGCACACGACCGGCCAGCCGTCCTCGATCCCGAACCGTTCGGCCAACGCCTCCCGGTCCGCATCCGTGGTCACCGGCGTGATCCGGTCGACCATGCAGTTCGGGAACTTGACCTCGCTCTCGAGGAACTCCGCGATCTCGGCGTCCTTCAACCGGGCGAACGACGACAGCATCTTCCGCGCCACGTGCCCGTTGCCCGGGATGTTGTCACACGACATGACGGTGAACGGCGGTACGCCGGCCGCCCGCCGTCGCGCCAGCGCCTCGACGATGAACCCGAACGCGCTCCCCGGCGTCGCGCCCGGCTCCAGGTCGGCGGCCAGCGACGGGTCGGACGCATCCAGCTCGCCCGTCACCTGGTTCACGTGATACCCGCCCTCGGTGATCGTCAACGACACGATCCGCGTCGCCGGGTCCACCATCCGGGCGAGCACCGCTTCAGGATCGTCCGGCGCGAACAGATACCCGGCGATCGACCCGATCACCCGGGGCTCGAGGGTTCCGTCGGGATGCTTGACGACCAACGTGTACAGGTGGTCCTGGGCGGACAGGACGTCGTACATCCGCCGGTCCTGGGGCAGCACCCCGACACCGACGATCCCCCAGTCCAGCGCCTTGCCGTCGTTCATCAACCGGTCCAGGTACATCGCCTGATGCGCGCGGTGAAACCCGCCGACCCCGAAGTGCACGATCCCCGGCGTCAGCGCCGTACGGTCGTAGGAGGGCACACCGACATCATTGCCGAGGGCATCGAGAGTGGCAGCAGCCAGTTTCACTTGACCGCCCCCAGCGACAGACCCTGGACGAGCTTGTCCTGTGCGGCGAACCCGGCGATCAGCACCGGCAGCGACACCACGATCGAGGCGGCACAGACTTTGGCGAGGAACAATCCTTGACTGGTCACGAACCCAGTCAAGAACACCGGCGCGGTCTGCGCCACTGTGCCGGTCAGCACCCGGGCGAACAGCAGCTCGTTCCAGCTGAAGATGAAGCAGATCAGCGCGGCCGAGGCGATACCCGGTGTGACGACCGGTGCGACCACGGACCGCAGCGTGCGGGTCAGCGACGCTCCGTCGACGGAGGCCGCCTCGAGGATCTCGACCGGTACCTCGGACAGGAAGCTGCGCAGCATCCAGACCGCGATCGGCAGGTTCATCGAGGTGTACAGGATGATCAGCAGCCAGATGTTGTCCAGGAACCCGACCGATTGCGCGAACAGGTAGATCGGCAGCAGGCCTGCCACCACCGGCAGCATCTTCGTGGACAGGAAGAAGAACAGCACGTCGGTCCACTTCTTCACCGGCCGGATCGACAGCGCGTACGCCGCCGGGAACGCGAGCAGGATGACCAACGCGGTGGACAGGATGCTCGCGGTCAGCGAGTTCGCGATCGACGGCCACGGTCCGGTGTCGAAGAACGAGCGGTAACCGTCGAGCGTCAGCGGCGCCGCGATGTCCGGCGGGTTCTTCGCCGCGTCCTCCTCGGAGTGGAACGACGTCAGCAGCATCCACAGCACCGGCAGCACGAACAGGATGCCCACGATCCAGGCCACCCCGGACAGGACGAACCCGCCACCGCGGTTCTTCTTGCCGGTAACGATCGTGACTTGGCCGCTCATCGACCGGTCTCCTCTCGGAACAGCGTGGACACCGACCGCAGTGCGAATGTCGCGATCGCGATCGTGCCGATCACGACGATGACGCCGGCGGCCGAGGCCCGGCCGTAGTCGTGTGCGGTGTAGAAGGTCTGGTAGATCGTGTACGGGAGGTTCGCCGTACCGAGACCGCCGGACGTGATCGTGAAGACCGCGTCGAAGTTCTGTACGACGTAGATCGAGCCGAGCAGGGCGGACAGCTCGAGGTACTGCCGCAGGTGCGGGAGCGTCATGTAGCGGAAGATCTCCCACTGGTTCGCGCCGTCGATCCCGGCCGCCTCGATCACGTCGAGCGGGCGGCTCTGCAGACCGGCCAGCAGGATCAGCATCATGAACGGCGTCCATTGCCAGACCAGCGCGAAGATGATCGACCACAGCGGCTGGTTGCTGATCCAGTCCGGCTGTGGCGCGTTGTCACCGAAGATCCACTTCAGCACGCCGTTGAACAAGCCGTACGTCGGGTTGTACAGCGCGTGCTTCCACAGCAGGGCCGCGGCGACGGGCACGATCAGGAACGGCGTGATCATCATCGTCCGGACCGCACCGCGGCCGCGGAACTTGCGGTCCAGCAGCAGTGCGATCAGCAGACCGAGGACAAGGCTGATCAGCACCACACCCGCGGTGAGCAGGATCGTCACCCAGATCGCGTGCCGGGTGTTCACGTCGGTCAGCACCCGGCGGAAGTTGTCGATCCCGGCGAAGCCGCGCTCGTCGGGGTAGTAGGCGTTCCAGTTCATGAACGACACGATGATCGTGACCACGAACGGCAGCTGGGTCACGATGATCATGAAGACCAGCGCCGGCAGCAACGGTCCGCGCCGGGCCCAGTCACCGGCCTTGCGCATCATCGTGCCCTCTGAGCCGGGCGGCGCCGCACGCCGGCTCGGCTTCACCGCCGCGGGCTTCTTGGCGTCAATGCTCATGAGCCGCACCCCTCACTTCGCTGCGCGCGAGCGGTATCGCTCGGCGACGTCGTCGGCGAGCGTCTGCCCGCGTTTCAAAGCCTTGTCGACGCTCATCCGCCCGGCGATCGCCGAGCTCACGTCCTGACTGACCTGGGTCCCGAGGTCCGGGAACTCCGGGATGTCGACGAACTGGATCCCCGGCGCCGGCCGCGGCTGGACGCCCGGGTTCTTCGGGTCGGCGCTCTCGATCGCCGACTTGGTCGGCTCGGCGAACGCGGCCGCCTCCTTCACGTACTCCGGGATCTCGTACGTCGACGCGCGCTTACCGGCCGGAACGTTGGACCAGCCAACCTTCTCGCCGACCAGTTTCTCGTAGTCCTTGCCGGAGGCCCAGGAGATGAACTTCCAGGCGTTGTCCTTCTTCTTCGAGGCTTCCTGGATACCCCAGGCCCACGCGTACAGCCAGCCGGAACTGTCGGTCTTCACTACCGGAGCGGGCGCGTAGCCCATCTTGCCCTTCACGGGCGACTTCGGCGCCTCGAGCGAGCCGGCCGCCGACGTCGCGTCGTACCACATCGCGACGTTGCTCTGGATGGTGTTGTTCAGGCACTCGGTGAAGCCGGCCTGCGGTGCGCCCGCCTCGCCGTGCGCGCGGACGAGATCGACGTAGAACTTGGTCGCCTCGGTGAACTCGGGCGAGTTGACCTGGGCCTGCCAGTCCTGGGTGAACCAGGTGCCGCCGAAGGTGTTCACGACCGTGGTGAGCGGGGCGAACAGCTGGCCCCAGCCGGGCTGGCCGCGCAGGCAGATGCCGCGCATCCCGGGCTGGGCGTTGTCGACCTTGGCCGCGATATCCGCGACCTGCTGCCAGGTCGGCTTGTCCGGCATCGTCACGCCCTTGGCGGCCAGGATGTCCTTGCGGTACATGAGGAACGACGACTCGCCGTAGAACGGTTCTCCGTAGATCTTCCCGTCGTCCGCGGTCATCGACTGGGTCATCGGCTTGAGGATGTCGTCCTGGTCGAACGACGGGTCCTTGTCGATGTAGTCCGACAGCGGGGCGATCCACTTGCTCTTGGCATAGATCGGGATCTCGAAGTTGCTGACCGACGCCACGTCGTACTGACCGGCCTGGCTGGAGAACTCCTGGCTGATCTTGTCCCGGACGTCGTTCTCCGGGAGCACGGTGAAGTTCACGTGGATGCCGGTCTGCTTGGTGAAGTTGTCGGCGGTGAGTTTCTGCAGGTCGACCATCTGCGGGTTGTTCACCATCAGCACATTGATGCTGTCGGCACTGTCGCCGCCACCGGCGCCACCACCCCAGCCGGCGCACCCGCTGGCCGCACTGAGTACCAGCGCGATGCCGACCGCCGTAAGCCTTCGTCCGGGCACTAGCCGCTCCTTCGGTCCGCTCATTTGAGCATGCCTCCGCTCACAGATTGAGTGAACCGGGAAGGCCTTGACCTGTCAAGAGTCTGTGCAACACTTGGGTCCGGTGGTGCTCATATGAGCGGGGAGGCTTTGATGGAGTCCTTCGGGCCGGCGCAGTTGGTGCTCACCGCGTCGATCGCGCGCCGGTACTACGTCGACGGGCGGTCGAAGGTGGAGATCGCGGACGAGTTCCGGCTCAGCCGGTTCAAAGTCGCGCGTCTGCTCGATCAAGCGCGCAGTAGTGGGCTGGTGCGGATCGAGATCAGCCACCCCGGGGCCATCGACCTGGACCTGTCGGTCCAGCTGCAGGAGGCGCTCGGACTGCGGAGGGCGATCGTGGTCGACACCCCAGAGGTAGACGACCCCGCTCTGCGGACGCAGCTCGGCAAGGCGGCCGCTGACCTTCTGTCGGAGATCGTCACCGCTGAGGACGTCCTCGGCCTTGCGTGGGCTCGTGCGGTGACCGCGATGACCGAGCAGTTGACGACACTCGCACCCGTGCCGGTCGTCCAGCTCACGGGTGCGCTCACCCGCCCGGACGTCGAGGCAAACTCCGTCGAGCTGGTGCGCCACACGGCGCGCTTGTCCGGCGGACCGGCGTACCTGTTCTATGCGCCGCTGGTCGTGCCGGATGCCGCGACGGCGCGGGCGTTGCGGCAGCAGCCGGAGGTGGCGGAGGCGATCAGCCACTTCGACTCGGTCAGCAAGGCTGTGGTCGGGCTCGGGTCGTGGGCGGCCGGGCAGTCGACGCTGTACGACGCGATGGACGAGAAGGCCTGTGAACAGCTGGAGAAGCGCGGCGTGGTCGCGGACATCTCCGGGGTGTTCGTGGACGCGGACGGCGAGCCGGTGCAGAGCCGCGTCACCGATCGGGTCATCGCGATCAACGCCGAGCAGATGGACAAGATCGACGAGGTGATCGCGATCCCGTACGGGCTGGCCAAGGTGGCCGCGGTGCGCGCCGCCGTACGCAGCGGGCTGGTCAACGGGATCGTTACCCACGCACCTCTGGCGAAGGCCCTGCTGAACGAGACAAACTGACCCGCGATGCCTTTGCCCGAGGTTGAGACCCAGTTGCTCGGCGGTACTGCGAACCGTGGGCTGGTCGTGCGGGTCGGCGACACCGTCCGCCGTCCGTTGCGACCCAGCAGTATGGCCACGCATGCCTTGCTCGAACACCTGGAGCGAGTCGGGTTCGAGGGCGCTCCGCGGTTGCTCGGGATCGACCCGCAGGGGCGGGAGGTGTTGTCGTACCTGCCGGGCGAGACGGTCACCTCGCCGTACCCGGACTGGTCGATGACGGACGAGGCGCTGGACAGCGTCGCGCACCTGCTGCGGGAGTACCACGAGGCGGTGGCGGACTTCCGGCCGGTCGGGCTGACGTGGGCAGAGCCGGTGCCGTCCGCGTACGTCACCGGGCTGATCAGTCACAACGACCCGAACCTGGACAACGTCGTCTTCCGCGACGGTGTTGCGGTCGCCCTCATCGACTTCGACCTCGCCGGCCCCGGCTCACCCCTCTGGGACGTCGCCACCGCGGTCCGCCTCTGGGCGCCGCTCCGCCCCGACGCAGACGTCCACGACGTACGCCGAGGCCGGTCCTTCAGCCGCCTGCGCCGCTTCGCCGACGCCTACGGCCTGACCGACACCGATCGCCTCCGCCTGGTCGACGCCGCCGCCGACAACCACATCTGGTGCATGGCCTACGTCCGCCACGGCGCCGAGTCCGGCCACCCCTGGTTCCACCAACGCTGGACCACCGGCGAAGCAGAACTCACCAACCGCACCAACGAGTGGTTCACAAAGACGGCGGACGCACTACGGCAGGCGCTCGTTCACTAACCGCCTCCGCGACCCCCTCGTAGTACTTCTCCTGCAGCCGCTTGACCCAGTGCGGAATGAAGACCGCCGTCGCAGTCGGGAACGGCGAGACGCCGTCCGCAGTGGTCAGCAGCGAAAGCACGAACATGACCACGACGAGGCCGGCGACGAGGATCCAGCCGTTGCGGCAGATCCATGGCCCACCGTCGGCCACCAGGCCGCGCCGCGTTACCGCACCTGCGGCGAACAGCAGCCCGTTGAGCGCGAAGACGACCGCGGTTGCGAGCTGAAACCATCGCTCAGCGTCGGCGTACGCCCCGAACGGCCGGACGATCAGTACGCAGGCGGACGCGAGCCACCCGGCCGCGACCAGCGCGTAGAAGGCGGCACCCAGCTTCATCTTCGGCATGTCTGGATATCGGTGGGGCGGGATTCGGTGTTACTGCAGCAACTGGCGGAGAATGGGGTGGTGCGTTCACGGGTGGTGTTGCTGGCGGGGCCTTCGGGGGCGGGGAAGTCGCGGCTGGCGGAGCAGGTGGGGTTGCCGGTGGTGCGGCTGGACGACTTCTACCGTGACGGGGACGACGAGGCGATGCCGCGGTCTCCACTCGGGATCGTCGATTGGGACGACCCACGGTCCTGGGACGGCGAGCGTGCGGTCGCGGCACTCGAGCAGCTGTGTACGGCGGGCAGCGCGGACCTCCCGATCTACGACATCGCCGCCGACGGCACCGTCGGCCACCGTCCCGTCAGCACCGAGGGCTCCGCGCTGATCGTTGCTGAGGGCATCTTCGCCGACCAGATCGTGGGCGCGCTCCGCGATCGCGACCTGCTCGCCGCCGCGATCTGCGTCCGTCACCACCGTCTCGTCACGTTCTTCCGCCGCTTCCAGCGCGACCTCCGCGAGCACCGCAAACCCCCGCTGACGCTGCTCCGGCGCGGACTCCTGCTGCTCCGCGACGACCCAGCAGTCGTCCGGCGCTGCGTCGAGGCTGGTTGCGAACCGCTCCATCCGAAGGCCGCCCGCCGCCGGATCGAGACGCTTCTCACTCCGTCCACGTCCCAGTAAAACAAGACTGTTTGCTTGGAGTTCACCATCTTCTGATGGCATCGCCCTCGGAACTGTCGGATGCGCTCGGGGGCGAGTAGCTGGACGGAGAGGGACCGTGACGCGGACTGCGCGGAGTCAAGCCGTGGGCGCTGCCGTTGTAGTAACCGCTGTGCTGCTGAGTGTGACTGCCTGCGGCAGTGAGGACGGCGCGTCGGCCACCGCCGCCGAGACCCCCACGGTCAAGCACTCGCTGTCAGGCCCGGCCCAGAAGGCGAAAAGCTCGCTCGTCGGTCTCGCCGTACTGCCTCGCGGCTATATCGCGGACCCGCGGGCCAACTCCACCGGCCCATTCACCGCGACGGCGTTCCTGAACACCTGGTCCGCCGACCCAGCGCTGGACCGCGCTCTGCTGCTGAACGCGAGCTTCGCCGAGGGATACCGCGCGTCCCGGCTCAGCCCCGACAAGAAGAAGCGCTTCACGCTGCAGCTGTTCAAGACCGGCTCGGCCGGCAAGGCAGCGGTCCTGCAGAAGGGCTTCTGGAGCCAGGACACCCACGAGCACCCGTTCAACCTGCCCGGCGCGCTCTCCGACGCCCGGGTCGAGTACGACGGGGGCACCGACCAGTCCACCGCCATCGCCGAGGCCAGCCTGGCCGTCGGGCCGATGGTCGTCGAGATCAGCGTCCGCGAGGTAGGTGCCCTGGGCAGCAACCTCACCCCGGACACCGCCCTCGTCACGGCCCTCGCCGTCCAACAGCGAGCCCGCCTCACCGCAACCTCCAGCTGAACGCCTCAGCCGATCCGGTCGATGACCAACGGACCTGGCTCGTACGAGTCCGCGACCGCGACGGCGTCGGTCAGAGACTCCAGCGCACGCTCGATCCGGCTCGGGTCATCCGTGTGAAGGGTCAGCAACGGCCGGCCTTCCTGCACCTGATCGCCAGGCTTCGCATGCAGCTCGACCCCGGCCACCGCTGACACCGGGTCCTCCTTGCGCGCCCGACCGGCCCCGAGCCGCCACGCGGCCACCCCGACAGCCAGCGCATCGAGCTTGGACAGCGTGCCAGACGCAGGAGCTGGTACGACGTGCTGCTCCGGCGCGACCGGGAGCTCCGCGGACGGATCGCCGCCCTGGGCCGAGATCATCGCGCGCCAGACGTCCATCGCCGTACCGTCGTTCAGCTTCTCGGCCGGGTCGACGTCGGTCACGCCGGCCGCGGCGAGCATCTCCTTGGCCAGGGCAACGGTCAGCTCGATCACGTCCGCGGGACCGCCGCCGGCCAGCACCTCGACCGACTCGCGGACCTCGAGCGCGTTGCCGGCGGTCAGACCGAGTGGGACCGACATGTCCGTGAGCAAGGCAACGGTCTTCACGCCGGCGTCGGTGCCCAGGGCAACCATCGTCTCGGCGAGCTCGCGAGCATCGGCCAGATCCTTCATGAACGCGCCCGAGCCGACCTTCACGTCCAGCACCAGCGCGCCGGTGCCCTCGGCGATCTTCTTGCTCATGATCGAGCTGGCGATCAGCGGGATCGCCTCGACCGTGCCGGTCACGTCCCGCAGCGCGTACAGCTTCTTGTCGGCCGGAGCCAGACCGTCACCGGCCGCGCAGATCACCGCGCCGACGTCCTCAAGTTGCTGCATCAGCTCGTCGTTCGACAGCGCCGCGCGCCAGCCCGGGATCGACTCGAGCTTGTCCAGCGTGCCGCCGGTGTGGCCGAGACCCCGGCCCGACAGCTGCGGTACGGCGACCCCGCACGCCGCGACCAAAGGGGCCAGCGGCAACGTGATCTTGTCGCCGACGCCGCCGGTCGAGTGCTTGTCCGCGGTCGGCCGGGACAGCTTGCCGAAGTCCATCCGCTCGCCGGACGCGATCATCGCCGCGGTCCAGCGGGCGATCTCGCGCCGGTTCATCCCGTTCAGCAGGATCGCCATCGCGAGTGCGGACATCTGCTCGTCGGCGACGTCGCCCTTGGTGTAGGCGTCGATCACCCAGTCGATCTGCCCGTCGCTCAGCTCACCCTTGTCCCGCTTGGCCCGGATGACATCCACCGCGTCGAAACTCATCAGTTCTCCAAGTCCTCCGGCCCGAACGCGTCGGGCAACAACTCACGCAACGGGCGCGGTCCGGTCGGCGTCTCGAGGAGCAGGCCGGGCCCGCCGTTCTCATGCAGCAGTTGGCGGCAGCGACCGCACGGCGTCAGCAGATCCCCGTGGTGGTCCACACAGGTGAACGCCACCAGCCGCCCGCCGCCGGTGCGATGCAGCTCGGAAACCAGCCCGCACTCGGCACACAACGTCAGCCCGTACGACGCGTTCTCGACGTTGCACCCGGCAACAACCCGCCCGTCGTCCACCAACGCCGCAGCACCGACGGCAAACCCCGAGTACGGCGCGTAGGCCCGCCCCATCACCTGGACGGCCAGCGCGCGCAAGGCCGGCCAGTCGATCTCACTCGGTGACGTAGGGCTCACCATCGGCCTTTGGTGCTCTCACTCTGCCTACCAGGCCGGCGACCGCGATGATCGTGGCCAGGTACGGTGCCATCAGCAACAGTTCGCCGGGGATCGGCGTCTGGATGATCTGCAGCTGCGACTGCAACTGCGTCGCGAAGCCGAAGAACAGCGCCGCGACCGTCGCGCCGATCGGGTGCCAGCGGCCCATGATCAGCGCGGCCAGGGCGATGAACCCGTTGCCCGCGGTCATTTCCTTCGAGAACGAACCGGCGTACCCGACGGTGAAGAACGCGCCGCCGAGCCCCGCGAGGATGCCGGCGGCCAGTACCGCGGAGTACCGGATCCGCTTGACGTTGATCCCGACCGTGTCGGCGGCCTTCGGGTGCTCGCCGACCGCGCGGATCCGCAGGCCCCAGCGGGTCTGGAACAGCACGAACGTGACGACCGCGACCGCGAGATAGGTCAGGTACACCAGGATCGTCTGGTTGAACAGGATCGGGCCGAAGAACGGGATGCTGGCCAGACCGGGGATCTTCACCGCCGACAGCACTTCCGGCGTGTTCAGTTTGTTCGCGTCCGGCTGCAGGAACTCGTCGAACAGGAAGCCGGTGATACCGGTCGCGAAGACCACCAGCACGACCCCGAGCACGACCTGGTTGACCAGGTACTTGATCGAGAACACAGCGAGCAGCGCGGCCATCAGCACGCCGGTCGCGGCCGCCGCGATCAGGGCGGCCGCGGCGTTGCCCGTCGTACTGGAGACGACGGCCGCGGTGAAGGCGCCGGTCAGGAACTGGCCCTCGATCGCGATGTTGATGACGCCGGCCCGCTCGGACAGCACACCGGCGAGCGCGCCGAGGATCAGCGGGGTGGCGAAGTTCAGCGTGCCCTGGAACTGGTTCGCCAGCGGGAACGTCTTGCCCGCCGAGGCCCAGCACAGGAACGCGCCGATGAAGCAGATGCCGAGCAGTGCGGCCAGCCAGCCGGCGTACCGCTGCGGCACCCGGCGGACGATGTACGCGGCGGCCGCGGCGACGCCGAGGATGCCGAGCAGCAGACCGACCGCCTGCGCGGGCAGATGCAGCAAGTTGTTCTGCAGATCGCCGGAGACCAGCTGGAACGTCGCCTTGCCGCTCTTGGTGAAGATCGCCAGCAGCAGGCCGATCAGCGCGAACACCAGCATCAGGCCGCCGACCCGCAACCGCCGGGTCCGATCGGCCGGCGCCTCGATGACCTGGGCCTTCGCGGGCGCCGCGGGTACCTCGTCGGGAGTCGTCTCGGTCATCCGTTCCAGCCTTTCGCGAGGACGGTGCCGGCGCCGCGTTCCTTGGGCAGGAAGCGGAAGATCGAGCGCACCAGCGCCGGGGCCGCCACGAACAGCACGATCACGGCCTGCAGGACCGTGGTCAGCGTCAACGGGGTCTGCGTGATCAGCTGCATCTGCAGACCCCCCGCGTTCAGAGCGCCGAACAGCAGACCGGCCAGCACGGTGCCGAGCGGTGTGCCGCGGCCGAGCAGCGCGACCGTGATCGCGTCGAAGCCGACCGATGCGGCGACGCCGTCGGTCAACGGCAGGTCCGTGCCGAGCACCTGCTGGGTTCCGGCCAGACCGGCGAGCGCGCCGGCGACGACCATCGCGATGATGTACGCGCGGCCGACCGACATCCCCGCCGTCCGCGAGGCGTCGGCGTTCGCCCCGACGGCGCGCAGCTCGAAGCCGATCGTCGAGCGGTTCAGCAGCCACCAGACGAAGATCGCGGCGAGCAGCGAGAGGATGAAGCCGGCGTGCAGCCGGGTGCCGCCGAACTGCGGGTACTGCGCGTTGGCGTCGACGATCGGCGAGATCGGGTCGGTCCGCCCGGGCCGCTGGAACGCCGACGTGGTCAGCAGCCAGGCGAGCAGATAGAGCGCGACGTAGTTGAGCATGATCGTCACGATCACCTCGTGCGCGCCGGTGCGGGCCTTCAGCAGCCCGACGACGCCGCCCCACAGCGCGCCGCCGAGCAGTCCGGCGAGGATCGCCACGATCAGGTGCAGACCGGCCGGCAGGTGCCAGGCGAACCCGACGTACGCCGCCAGGATCGCGCCGGCGATCAGCTGCCCCTGCGCGCCGATGTTGAACAGTCCGGTGCGGAACGCGAGCGAGACCGCCAGGCCGCCGCAGATCAGTGGAGTTGCCTGGGTCAACGATTCGGTGATCGCGGTGACCGACCCGAACGCACCGAGGGCGAGCGCCTTGTAGGCCTCACCGACGGCACTCGCGGCCGCGGAGATGGTGTCCATCGGCGCGGCGCCGAAGTACCCCATCGCGGTCTTCACCTGCTCGTCGCTGACGATGATCAGGATCGCGCCGACCACCAGGGCCAGCACGATCGCGCTCAGCGAGACCAGGCCCTGGACCGCCCACGACGGCAGGCCGGAGCGCTGTGGTTCCTTGGCCGGTACGGGCGCGGCCGGGGCCGGCTCGACCGTTGTGTCTGTGCTCATCTAGATGGTTCCCAACGTGGTCGGGTTCTCGATCGCGACATCGTGCGCCTCGGACCTGGAGGCGCCGGCCATCATCAGGCCGAGCTCGTCGCGCGGGGTGTCGGCCGGTACGACGCCGACCACCTTGCCGCGGTACATCACCGCCACCCGGTCGGTCAGGGCGGCGATCTCGTCCAGCTCGGTCGACACGATCAGGACGGCGGTGCCGTTGTCACGTTCCTTGACGATCCGGCTGTGCAGGAACTCGATCGAGCCGACGTCGACACCACGGGTCGGCTGCGAGGCGACCAGCAGCTTCAGCGGCCGGGACAGCTCGCGGGCCAGCACGACCTTCTGCTGGTTGCCGCCGGACAGCGACGACACCGGCAGGTCGATGCTCTGGGTGCGGATGTCGAACTCCTCCACCCGGGCCTCGGCGTTCTTGTTGATCTCGTCGGTCCGCAGCGCCAGCCCGTTGCCGAACGGCGCCTTGCGGAACAGGTCGAGGATCAGGTTCTCCGCGACCGTGAACGAGCCGACGAAGCCGTCGTGGGCGCGGTCCTCCGGGACGTACCCGATGCCGGCCTCGAGCCGCTGTCTGGTCGACCTGCCGGTCAGGTCCTGGCCGTCCAGGGAGATCTTCCCGGCCGCGATCTGGGTCAGCCCCAGCAATGCCTCGGCGAGCTCGGTCTGACCGTTGCCCTGGACACCGGCCACCGCGAGGATCTCGCCGGCCCGGACCTCCAGGTCCACGTCGTCGACGGCGGTGAACCCGCGCTCGTCGATCACGGTCAGCCCTTCGACCCGCAGTACGACGTCCTTCGGCTGGGCCGGCTCCTTGTCGACGACCAGGTCGACCGCGCGGCCGACCATCAGCTCGGCGAGCTGCTCCTCGGTCTCCGACGGCTCGGCCTGGCCGACCACCTTGCCGCGGCGGATCACGGTGATCTTGTCCGCGATCGCCTTGACCTCTTTGAGCTTGTGGGTAATGAAGACGATCGACGTGCCGTTCTCCTTGAGCTGGCGCATCACCGCGATCAGCTCGTCGATCTCGGCCGGGGTCAGCACCGCGGTCGGCTCGTCCAGGATCAGCACCCGGGCGTCGTTGCTGAGCGCCTTGATGATCTCGACCCGCTGCTGCACGCCGACCGGGATGTCCTCGACCAGCGCCTCCGGGTCGACCTCGAAGCCGTAGCGGTCGGACAGCTCGGTGACCAGGGCGTCGGCCTTCTTGCGGTCCAGGATGCCGCCGGCCCGGGTGTTCTCCCGGCCGAGCATGATGTTCTCGGCGACGGTGAACACCGGGACGAGCATGAAGTGCTGGTGCACCATGCCGATACCGTGCTTGATCGCGTCACTCGGCGAGGTGATCTTCACCTTCTCGCCGTCGATCAGGATCTCGCCCTCGTCGGGCTGCAGCATCCCGTAGAGCATGTTCATCAGCGTGCTCTTGCCGGCTCCGTTCTCACCGAGCAGGCAGTGGATCTCGCCCGGCTCGATCACCAGGTCGATGTGGTCGTTGGCGACCAGCGAGCCGAAACTCTTGGTCAGGCCGGACAGCTCGAGATGCATGCGGGCAGCCTCCCCTTCAGACGGCGAGCCAGGCTCTTCATACCGCGAGCCAGGAGGGCTGGACCGGTGGGTCCGCTGCCTTCCTGGCTCGCACCGTACTACGCAACTGCGTGATCGATCAGGACGCCTTCGGCTGAACCTTCGACTCGATCGTGATCTTGCCGCTGATGATGTCGGCCTTGATCGTGTCCAGCTCGGACTTCACGTCCGCCGGGACCTTGCTGTCGAAGTCGTGGAACGGCGCGATCGCCGTACCACCGTTCTGCAGGGTGCCGGTGAACTGGGTGTTGTCGAACTTGTTGTCGACGACCGAGATCACCGCGTCCTTCACGGCGACGTCCATACCCTTCTCGACGCTGCTCATCAGCACCGAGCAGTACTCCTCGGCGCTGATGCAGCCGTCGGTGTCGACCCAGATCGCGTTGACCTTGCCGTTGCTGGCCTTGGCCGCCTGCAGACCGCCCAGACCCGACGGGCCGGCGACCGGGAACAGGATGTCCGCGCCCTGGGTGATCAGGTTCTGCGCGTTGTTCTGCCCCTTGGCCTTGTCCTCGAAGTCGCCGGTGAACAGGCCCTTCTGCTTCTGGTCGTCCCAGCCGAGCACCTGGACGTTCTTGCTCTTCTGCGTGTTGTAGTACCGCACGCCCTGGGCGAAGCCGTCCATGAAGATGGTCACGGTCGGGATCTGCAGACCGCCGAACGTGCCGACCTTGCCGGACTTCGTCATCGCGGCGGCCAGGTAACCGGCCTGGAAGCTGGACTGCGCGGTGTTGAACAGCAGCGGCTTCAGGTTCGCGATGGGCGCCTTCGGCGCGGAGTCGACGATCGCGAACTTGATGTTCGGGTTCGCCTTGGCGGCCGCCTCGGTGGCGTCCTCGAGCTTGAAGCCGACGGCGACGATGACATTGCACTTTGCGCTGACCATCGCGGTCATGTTGGTCGTGTAGTCGTTGTCAGACTTCGACTCGGCCTTGACCTCGGTCAGGCCCTTCTCCTTCACGGCGTCCTGCAGGCCCTTGTACGAGGTCTGGTTGAACGACTTGTCGTCGAAACCCCCCGAGTCGGAGACCATGCAGGCCTTGAAGTCCTTGTTGGCGCTGCCGCCAGAGCTGCTGTCGGTCGGCTTGCTGCCACACGCGGCAACGGCGAGCGTCAGCACGCCCACGATCGCCGTTCCCCGCACGTACTTCTTCACCGGACGTCTCCTTCGTCGACCAGATACCTTTGCCCGGCACGCCTTCCCCCACGTGCCGCATCCGCAGACTATAGGGCGCGCCCCGTCATTCTTTGAACGTTGCGCAGACCTCGATACCGGAAAGTGACCGGCATTCTCGTCACATTTCGACAACTTCTCCGGTATGGTCACCGGCTGCGCCACCCGCGTCACGGTGTGCACGCTCCGTGGCGGCTCTCACGGTGCGTGGTCGGCCCGATGGGTCTTTGTACCGGCTCTGGTGCACAATCGCGGGATGAGTCATCAGTTGCTGGTCGCGGACGTGCTCGCCCGGGTCGAGGCGGTGCGCGAGGAGATGGTCGACGTACGCCGGGACCTGCACACCCACCCCGAACTCGGGTGGCACGAGGTCCGCACGACCGAGATCCTCGAGAAGCGGCTGGTCGAGGCGGGGCTGTCCCCGCGCGTGCTGCCGACCGGGACCGGCCTGATCTGCGACATCGGAGCCGGCGACTCGTGCGTCGCGCTGCGGTCGGACATCGACGCGCTGCCGGTGTCCGACGGCGTGGACACGCCGTGGCGGTCGACGATCGACGGCGTGGCTCACGCGTGCGGTCACGACGTACACACGGCTGCGCTGTTGGGTGCGACGCTGGTTCTGGCCGGAATGGCCCGCGACGGGCAGTTGGACCGGCGGGTGCGGGTCATCTTCCAGCCTGCGGAGGAAGTGATGCCGGGCGGAGCGCTCGGCGTCATCGCAGCCGGCGGACTCGACGGGGTCCGCCGTATTTATGGGCTGCACTGCGACCCGCGGCTGCAAGTTGGTCAGGTCGGCCTGCGGGTGGGTGCGCTGACCGCTGCTGCCGACCGGATCCTGGTCCGGCTGACCGGGCCGGGCGGTCACACGTCGCGGCCGCATCTGACTGCGGACCTCGTCTACGCGATCGCGACCCTGGTGTCCGAGCTCCCCGCCGCGCTCTCCCGTCGGGTCGATCCGCGCGCCGGCATGTCGCTGGTCTGGGGGCGCATCACGTCGGGCTCGGCCGCCAACGCGATCCCATCGCGCGGCGAAGCTGAGGGAACGCTGCGCTGTCTCGACGTCAACGCCTGGCGGTTGGCCGAGGAGCTGATCCCTTCGCTGGCCGAGCAGATCGTCCGCCCGTACGGCGTGCAGGTCGACACGGAGGTCACCCACGGCGTACCACCGGTCATGAACGACGCGACCGCGATCGGGATCATCCAGAACGCCGTACACCAGACCCTCGGCTCCAGCGCGATCGCACCCACGGACCAGAGCCTCGGCGGCGAGGACTTCGGCTGGTACCTCGAACACATCCCCGGCGCCATGGCCCGCCTGGGCGTCCGCCACCCATCCGCGGAGACCGCCGCCGACCTCCACACCCCCGGCTTCTCCCCCTCCGAAGAGGCCATCACCCTGGGCACCACGGTTCTGACCTCAGTCGCATTGCTGGACTGACGTCGGGCGCCGAAAAGCACATGTGTGCTCCCGGCGAGCGTGATCCCGTCGGTCACCTTCGAGTCCAGCAGTTCACGCAGCTTCACGGCCACGCCGGAGTCGTAGCGATCCGACGGCGCGACCACGGTACGACGTAGGTGCTGTGAGAGCCGTTCTTCGATCAACGTCAGACGGCTCTGCGCTTCCAGATCCTCCTGGCCGTCACGGAGCACTCGATGCAGCTGGTGGATCCGGTGTCTGAGAAGCGGGTCGACGTACTCCGGCTGATCGACGGCCGCGCCGATCAGATGGTCGCCGCCGAGCCGGTCAGGCGCCAGGTACAGCACCCGCTTCCGGAACCCCTGGGGCAGGACCGACCGGCCGTCGTGCGGCACGTGCGGTGGCAGCAGCGAGACCTGCGCCTGGGCCAGGCCGTGCTCGCGGTGGTCCAGGTCGTACCGGACCGCGCCCTCGTCGACGATCAGCACGGTCCACGCGTCGTGGGTGTGCGTCGGGTAGGCATGCGACGGGAAATGGGCGTGCAACACCTCGACGACCCCGGTCAGTCCGGGCCGCCACGCCCGGACCTCGGCGCCGCTGCTCATAGTCAGAACATACGCTGCAGGGCGTGAAGGTATACGTGAGCGCGGACATGGAAGGCATCACCGGACTGGTCGACGCGGAGGACGTCCAGCCGCCGGGGCGCGACTACGAGCGCAGCCGGGTGATGATGACGGAGGACGTGAACGCCGCGATCCGCGGTGCCTACGCCGCCGGCGCGACCGCCGTACTGGTCAACGACGCGCACGGTCCGATGCGCAATCTCCTCCCCGACCTCCTCGACCCGCGGGCCCGCCTGATCAAGGGGCGGCCGAAGCCGATGGGGATGATCGAAGGCCTGTCTCCGGAGTACGACGCGGTGCTGTGCATCGGCTTCCACGCCCGCGCCGGCGTGCTCGGCGTACTGAGCCACAGCTTCATGGGCCACGAAATCGAGGACATCTGGCTCGATGACCGCCCCACCGGCGAGATCGGTCTGCTCCACGCGGCGGCAGCGGCGTACGGCGTATCTGTGGCCCTCGTGACCGGCGACGACGCTGCCTGCGACGAGACGAAGTCCTGGGACCCCGCGGTCGCCACTGTCCCGGTCAAGTTCGCGAAGGACCGGTTCGCGGCCCAGTTGGTCCCGGTCGCCGAGGCTCGCCAGTCCATCGAGGCCAGCACGACCGATGCGTTGGCCAACCTGACCACGCCGCCGGCCGAGCGCGGTCCCCACCGCCTGACCGTCCGCTGGCAGTCGGCCTCCGTCGCCCTGCATCTCGCGGCGATCCCCGGCGTCGACCGGCAGGACGATCGCACGGTGACCGTCGAAGGCGACATGCTCCAGGTCTACCGCCTCTTCAACCTGTTCCTGCGCGTCTGCACAGCCGTCACCTCGAACCCGCCGTACTGCTGATGACCTTCAGGAGGAGGTCGGGGCTTTCCAGTTGGGGGAGGTGACCGGTGTTCTCGAGGAGTTCGAAGCCGGCGCCGGGGATGGCATCGGCATACGCGCGACCGTAGACGGGGTCGGCGATGCGGTCGCTGTCACCCCAGATGACCGTGGTGGGGACGGTGATCGCGGCCAGCCGGGTCTGGAGGGTCGGGTCTTCCATCGTGGCGGCGTAGACGGCCAGGGCGGCTCTGTTGCCGGCTAGTTGCGCCTGGGCGGCAGGTGGGAGCTGGGTCGGGTCGATGCGGAACGCATCGGGGTTGAAGTAGCTGAGGTCGGCCAACTCGGGGAACGTCAGCGAGAAGAAGTCCGCGACCGGATGGCCGGGAACCTGCAGGCCGACGCCGTCGACGATCACCAGCGACGTGACTCGGGGCGAGTTGAGGAGAGCGAGCTCGGCCGCGATCCAGCCGCCGATCGAGTTGCCGATCACCAGCACGTCCTCGAGATCGAGCCCGTCGAGCAGGTCGGCGTACGACGTGGCGAGGCCGGCGATCGTGGTGAGGTCCTCGGGGCGCGGGGTCCCGCCGAAGCCGGGGTGGGTGGGTACGACGACGTGGGCGGGCAGCTCGGCCGCCATGCGTACGCCGAAGGGCGCGACGGTCTGCGGGCCGCCACCACCGTGAAGTAACAGGACAGGTCGGCCGCTGCCGTGCTCCTCGAAGGTCTGCATATAAGGAACCTTAGATCAGTTTCCTTATATAAACAACCTGCTATTGTGTTCGCCGTGGAGCCTTCCGTGCAGGACATCGGGATCGCGGTCAAGCGGTTGCAGTGGCGTCATCACAGCGAGGCGAGCAAGCGGCTGGCCGGGCTCGGCGTCTCGCTGCCGCAGTGGGACGTGCTGCGCCGGCTGCACGAGGCTCCGGATGCTTCGCTCCACGACCTCGCCCAGCGCACGTTCCAGACCGATCAGTCGATGGGCTCGCTGGCCACCCGGATGATTGCCCGCGGGCTGATCGAGCGGGTCGACGGCCGCGGTCGCGCCGTACGCCACGTGTTGACCCCCGAGGGCGAGCGGATCCGCAAGGCCGGCGCCAAGATCCTCGAGGCTGTCCTCACCGAGTCGCTCAGCTCGTTGAGTGCGGCCGAGCGGTCGACGTTGTACGAGCTGCTGACGAAGGTCGGAGAGGCTTAAAACGTACAAGACCGTGGTCGGGGTCGCGGGTGAGGATCGGTGCTGTGGATGAGCCGATCAGATTCGATACGAAGATCGCCGTACTGCTGCGCGACGATCTGGCGGTGTGGCAGCGGTTGAACGTGACCGCGTTCCTGGTCAGCGGGATCGCGGCGACGCACCCGGAGGTCGTGGGCGAGCCGTACGAGGATGCGGACGCGACGATGTACCTGCCGATGTTCCGGCAGCCGGTGCTGGTGTTCGAGGGCAGCAAGGAGTTCATGGCGACGGCCCACGAGCGTGCGCTGCGCCGTGAGATCGAGCACGCCGTCTTCACCCAGGACTTGTTTGCTACCGGCAACGACCGCGACAATCGCGCGGCGGTGAAGGCGGTGTCGACCGCGGACCTCGACCTGGTCGGGATCGCGTGCTACGGGCCGAAGAACGCGGTCGACAAGGTGCTCAAGGGCGCCGCCATGCACCACTGAGCTCCGGCGTACAGGGCGTCAGCGGGGCGCGAACTTCGTCCAGGTGGCGCCCTCGTCGGTGCTCAGGACGACCTCCGTCGTACGCCGCTTCGGCACCTCGAAGCCGTACATCAAGTGCTCGTCCCCGGCGAGATCGGCGAGATCACCCGGGTAGCCGCGATCAAGGTCGGCCGCCCCGTCCCGCACCCGGTACAGCCGCGGCCGGTCGTTCGGCCGGCCGCCGAGCATCATCGCCGTACCGTCGTCGAACGCGAGCGGCGGCGTGTTCAGGCTCTGCGGCGGGTGCTGCACGAGCGTCCAGGTCGCCCCGCGGTCATGCGAGATGCGCATCTTCGCGACCGCCTGCCCTGTGTCGCCGACGATGACCGAGGTCGTCACCACGGTCTGGCCGTCCGGGCTGACCGCGAGCTTCCCGAGCTGGTTGTGGCTGTCGAGCGCCTGCGATTGCCAGGTCTTCCCGCCGTCGTCGGTCCACAGGATGTCGGTCCGCCCGATCCCGCTCAGCACCCAGCACCGCCCGGTCGTGTCGCAGACCGGCGACCGGCTGCCGCGGGTGTCGAGCATCCGGACCGACGACTCCTTGGGGTTCACCACCACGATCCGGCCCGGCACGACCTGGTCGGTCAGGATCTCGCCGGGCCCGAACGTCGACGTGGACAGCCTGTACCGTAGCCGGGTCAGCACCGGGCCGTCGTACGTCATCCGGAACATCATCGTGGTGTCCCCGGTGAGCGTGCCCTCGCGCGGCGGGGCGACCGCGATCGCCTCGTCGCCCGACGCCAGTGTCGCGTACGGGACCGGCCACTCCGGCGAGGTCGCGCGGGCGCCGTCGCGATCGAGTACTGCGGCGTACCGGCAGTTCGGGCCGCTCGTGCAGTCGGACCAGCCGGCCGCCCAGCGGTTCCGCGTCACCATCGTCATCGACAGCACCTGCGCCCGCTCGGCGTTCACCACGGCGGTCCCGGACCGCCCGGCGGCCGCGGGCTCGATCGCGACCGGCCCCGAGTCGGCGTCGACCCGGTGCGAGACCCAGAGCACGGCCGTAATGACGACCGACGCCGTGGCGGCCAGTACGCCGAGCACGAGCAGCGGCGGCTTGCTCCGCGGCATGCCGCAGCGCTCCAGCAGCTCCACCAGTCGGGGGTAGTAGCGGTCGAGGAACTCACGGACGCGCTGCACACTCACCCCCCGGGCTGACGAGCAGCCCCTGTCCTCGCGAGGGCAGAGGCTGCGTGGCACACGAATTGGCCGGGATGAAGTTTAAGGGACGGCGGGCGCAGCCCGATCACACCCGACGGAAGATGAGTGCGCGCTTCACTTCCTGGATCGCCTTGGTGACCTCGATGCCGCGCGGGCAGGCGTCGGTGCAGTTGAAGGTGGTCCGGCAGCGCCAGACGCCCTCCTTGTCGTTCAGGATCTCCAGCCGCTGCTCGGTGCCCTCGTCGCGGCTGTCGAAGATGAACCGGTGCGCGCCGACGATCGCCTGCGGGCCGAAGTACTGCCCGTCGGACCAGAAGACCGGGCAGGACGTCGTACAGGCGGCACACAGGATGCACTTGGTGGTGTCGTCGAAGCGGTCGCGGTCGGCCTGCGACTGGATCCGCTCCCGCGTCGGCTCATGACCGCTGGTGACCAGGAACGGCATCACCGCGCGGTACGCCTCGAAGAACGGGTCCATGTCGACGACCAGGTCCTTGAGCACCGTCAGGCCCTTGATCGGCTCGACGGTGATCTCCTTGTCCGGGTTCAGGTCCTTGATCAGCGTCTTGCAGGCCAGCCGGTTCCGGCCGTTGATCCGCATCGCGTCCGAGCCGCAGACGCCGTGCGCGCAGGACCGGCGGAACGTCAGCGTGCCGTCCTGCTCCCACTTGATCTTGTGCAGCGCGTCCAACACCCGGTCGGTCGGCTGCAGGGTGACGGAGTAGGTCTTCCACTCGGCCTCGTCGACGACCTCGGGGTTGTACCGCAGGATCTTGACCTTGACGTCCATCAGTACTTGCGCTCCATCGGCTTGTAACGGGTCTGGACGACCGGTTTGTAGTCGAGCCGGATCGTCTCGTTGCCGTCGGCATCGACCTCGCGGTACGCCATCGTGTGCCGCATGAAGTTGACGTCGTCGCGGGTGGCGTAGTCCTCGCGGAAGTGCCCGCCGCGGGACTCCTTGCGCTCGAGCGCCGACACCACCAGCACCTCGGCCAGATCGATCAGGAAGCCGAGCTCGACCGCCTCGAGCAGGTCGGTGTTGAAGCGCTTGCCCTTGTCCTGGACCGCGACGTTCGCGAACCGGAGCTTGAGCGCCTCGATGTCGACCAGCGCCTGCTTCAGCGAGCCCTCGGTCCGGTACACCTGCGCGTTCAGGTCCATCGTGGCCTGCAGGTCCGACCGGATCGCCGCGATCCGCTCCTCGCCGGTCGAATTGCGCAGGCCCTCGACCAGCTCCACGACGTACGCCTCGGGGTTGTCCGGCAGTTCCTCGAAGGTGGCCGTCTCGGCGTACTCCGCGGCGGCGATCCCGGCCCGCCGGCCGAACACGTTGATGTCGAGCAGCGAGTTCGTGCCGAGGCGGTTGGCGCCGTGCACCGAGACGCACGCGACCTCGCCGGCGGCGTACAGGCCCGGGATCACGTCGTCGTTGTTGGCCAGCGCTTCGCCCTTGATGTTGGTCGGGATGCCGCCCATCGCGTAGTGCGCGGTCGGGAAGACCGGGATCTGCTCGGTGTAGGGCTCCACGCCCAGGTACGTCCGGGCGAACTCGGTGATGTCCGGGAGCTTCGCGTCGATGTGCGCGGGCTCGAGGTGGGTCAGGTCGAGCATCACGTACGCGCCGTCCGGACCGCAGCCGCGGCCCTCGCGTACCTCGTTCGCCATCGCGCGGGCGACCATGTCGCGCGGCGCCAGGTCCTTCACGGTCGGCGCGTAGCGCTCCATGAAGCGTTCGTTGTCCTTGTTGCGCAGGATGCCGCCCTCACCGCGGGCTGCCTCCGACAGCAGTACGCCGAGACCCGCCAGGCCGGTCGGGTGGAACTGGAAGAACTCCATGTCCTCCAGCGGCAGGCCCTTGCGCCACACGATGCCCATGCCGTCGCCGGTGAGCGTGTGCGCGTTGGACGTCGTCCGGAAGACCTTGCCGAAACCGCCGGACGCGAAGATCACGGACTTGGCCGAGAACACGTGCAGCTCGCCGGTGGCCAGCTCGTACGCGACCACGCCGCTGGCCTTGCCGTCGGTCATCAGCAGGTCGAGAACGTAGTACTCATTGAAGAATTCGACGTTCTGCTTGATGCACTGCTGGTACAGCGTCTGCAGGATCATGTGACCGGTACGGTCCGCCGCGAAGCACGACCGCCGTACGACGGCCTCACCGTGGTTGCGGGTGTGGCCGCCGAAGAACCGTTGGTCGATCTTGCCCTCGGCGGTCCGGTTGAACGGCAGGCCCATCTTCTCCAGGTCGAGTACCGCGTCGACGGCCTCGCGGCACATCACCTCGGCCGCGTCCTGGTCGACCAGGAAGTCACCGCCCTTGACCGTGTCGAAGGTGTGCCACTCCCAGTTGTCCTCCTCGACGTTGGCCAGCGCGGCGCACATGCCACCCTGGGCCGCGCCGGTGTGCGACCGGGTCGGGTAGAGCTTGGTGAGTACGGCGGTACGCGTGCGCTTGCTGGATTCGAGAGCCGCGCGCATCCCTGCACCGCCCGCGCCGACGATGATGACGTCGTACTGATGCTGCTGCATGACTTCCTTACTTACAGACAGACAATGTGGAGTTGGGGTCCAGGCACGGGTCGAAGGTGAAGATCACCAGGGTGCCGAGGACGACGATCACGAGCGCCGCCGTGATCAGCAGGGCCTTCAGCCAGAACCGGGTCTGGTCCTTCTCGGCGTAGTCGTTGATGATCGTGCGCAGGCCGTTCGAGCCGTGCAGCATCGCCAGCCACAGCATCAGCAGGTCCCAGACCTGCCAGAGCGGGTTGGCCCACTTGCCGGCCACGAAGCCGAAGTCCAGCGCGGTGATGCCGCCGCCGAGCATCAGGTTCACGAACAGGTGTCCGAGCACGAGGATGACGAGCGCGAGCCCGGACAGCCGCATGAACAGCCAGCTGTACAGCTCGAAGTTGGTCTGGCCCGAGTGGTTCCGGCCGCCGCCCTTCAGCGAGCGGGCCTTCGAACTGCTGCGCGGTGCCGCGATCCCGGGAATCTCAGTCATCTCAGCCTCCGAACACGTGGGTCAGATGGCGGATGACGAACGGGACGAACAGCACGACCCAGATCACTCCGACGCCGATCATCAACTGGCGCTGGTAGCGCGGGCCCTTGGCCCAGAAGTCGATCAGGATCAGCCGGATGCCGTTGAAGGCGTGGAACAGGATCGCGGCCACCAGCCCGACCTCGAGCAGGCCGACGACCGGGTTCTTGTAGGTGCCGATGACCTCGTTGTACGCGTGCGGCGAGACCCGGACCAGCGCGGTGTCGAGCACGTGCACCAGCAGGAAGAAGAAGATCCCGACACCGGTGATGCGATGCGCGACCCACGACCACATGCCCTCCCGGCCGCGGTACAGCGTGCCGGCTGGTTTGCTGGGCACCAGACCCTCCTCGCCCGAGTTTGCCGAATCGTCTCGATGCTAGACCCGCGGGCTGCGGTGAAATGTCCTGACAGCTGTGACATCGATCGCGGTGGATGTGATCTCGGTCGCGTCGTAGCTTGACCTCAACCGCGCTTGAACACGTTGGCTGACGGCACATCAGAACCGAAGGGGAGAACTACAGTGAGTTTCTGGATCTGTGCGACCTGTGCGGTCGAGCATTCCGAGCAGGTCGACGTGTGTGCGATCTGTGCCGACGAACGGCAGTGGGTGCCCGCCGACGGGCAGCACTGGACCACGCTCGAGGAGCTGGCCGGGACCGAGGTGACGATCGAAGAGGTCGAGCCGAACCTGTACGGCGTCCGCTCGAAGCCGCCGATCGGTATCGGGCAGCAGTCGATGCTGGTCGTCACCGACGAGGGCAACCTGCTCTGGGACCCGATCGGGTACGTCGACGACGACGCCGTACGCCGGGTCCGCGAGCTGGGCGACGTGGTGGGGATCATCGCCAGCCACCCGCACATGTACGGTGTCCAGGTCGAGTGGAGCCACCGCCTCGGCGACGTGCCGGTGTACGTCTCGGAGGCCGACAAGGAGTGGGTCGCCCGCCAGGACCCGGTCATCCGGACCTGGTCGGGCGAGCTGAAGCCGCTACCCGGAGTGACCGTTCTCCAACCAGGCGGTCATTTCCCGGGCAGCGCGGTCGTGCACTGGCAGAACGGTGCCGAGGGCAAGGGTGTGATCCTGTCCGGCGACACGATCTTCGCGAACCCCGACCGCACGTCGGTGAGCTTCATGCGCAGCTACCCGAACCGCATCCCGCTGTCCGGCGCGGTCGTCGACCGGGTCGCCCGCTCCCTCGACCCCTACGAGTACGACCGCCTCTACAACAACTTCGGCGCCTCGATCCCCACCGACGCCAAAGCCGTCGTACGCCGCTCCGCCGACCGCCACGCCGCCTGGACCCGAGGCGACTACGACCACCTGACCTAGGCGGCGAGGCGGGAGTGGGCGACGCGGTGGTGGAGGGTGAGCATGCGGTTGACGCAGGTCTGCCATTCGTAGCGTTCGGCGCGGTGGCGGGCGGCTGTGCGGCGGCCGGGGACGTTTGCCAGTGCGAGGACTGCGTCGGCCAGGGCGGAAGGGTTGGCTGCCTCCCAGCGGCCGCAGGTTTCGTCGACTAGTTCGCGGGCGCCGCCGGTGTTCGCGGTGACGACCGGAGTGCCGGCGGCGAGGGCCTCCAGGACGGCCAGGCCGAAGGTCTCGCCGGGGCAGACGGACAGGGCGATGTCGGCCTCGGCGAGGTGCTTGGCGAGGGTTTGGCGGCCGTCGACGTACCCGTGGAAGGTGACGGGCGCGTCGCCCGCGATCTCGATGAGCTCGTCGAGGTGCGGGCCGGTGCCGTACACGTCCATCTGCAGCTTCACGCCGCGGCGGTGCAGTTCGACCGCCGTGGCGACCGCAAGATGCGGGCTCTTCTCGCGGGAGAGTCGGCCGGCGTGCACGAGCTTGAGTACGCCGTCGTCGACCGGCAGGCCCCGTGACGGGTGGAAGGTCTCCAGGTCGACCCCGAGCGGGATCCGGACCAGCGGCGTCGTCACCTCGTCGAACTCCGCGGCCGCGTAGCGGGACGTGACCACGACGGCGTCGTACGTGCGGCTGAGGATCCGGTAGAGCGCGGCGACGGTCGCGACCACGTGCAGCTGGCTGGCCTTCACCCCCTCGGCCCGGCGCTGGACACTCTCGCCGGTCCAGCGGCTCGTACGCTGGCTGACTTCACCGAGCATCCGGCCGGGACGCAGTACGTCGTGGCCGCCGAGCTGACCGGGACGGGCCGAACCCAGCGCGAGCATCGCGTCCAGGCGTTCGTGGCTGAACAGAATCGTGCCGATGTCGTTGCGGCGGGCCCAGCGCGCGACCGGGAGCAGTGTCGACTTGTCCGAGATCTCGACCGTGGTCGGCCCGAACTTCTTCAGTACGTCGATCACGTTCCACGGGTTGGTGATGAGGCGGTACCCGCCGCTCACCTTCGGCGCCTTCACCCTGACGACCGTGCCGAACTCGGTCTCGGCCACCTCGTCGCGCTCGCCCGGCGTGATCACGATCCGCTCGGCGCCGGCCTCGACGTACCCCCGGCCGATCTGCTCGATCGCGGTCCGCATGCCACCGGAGGTCGGTCCGACGAAGTTCGCCAGCTGGGCGATCCGCAGCCCCATCACGCGACCCGCCGGATCGCCGCTGCTTCCCGCAGTACTTCGGCGTAGTGCCGGTCGACCAGGTCGTCGACGACCGCGGTCCAGGTCCGGGACTGGACGCGCGCCAGTCCGGCGGCGGCCATCCGGCCGCGGGCCTGCGGGTGGTCGAGCATGATCTTCACCTGGTCACGCAGCGATCCGGGCTTGCCCGGCTCGAACAGCAGGCCGTTCTCGCCCGGGTGGATCAGGTCGAGCGGTCCGCCCGCGGCCGGGCCGACGGTGGCGACGCCGGAGGCCTGAGCCTCCTGGATCGTCTGGCAGAACGTCTCGTGCTCGCCGGTGTGCACGAACACGTCCAGCCCGGCGAAGATCGAGGCCAGGTCGACGCCGCGGCGCATCCCGAGGAACGTTGCCGTCGGCAACGCATTCTCCAGCGAGGCGCGGTCCGGCCCGTCGCCGACGATCACGATCCGGCAGTCCAGCTCGGTCAGCTCGGCGAGCCGGCGAACCTTCTTCTCCGCGGCCAGCCGGCCGACGTACCCGACGATCGGCTTGCCGTCCGGGGAGATCTGCCGGCGCCACTGTTCGTCGCGGTGCTTGGGGTCGAACAGGTCGAGGTTCACGCCGCGGCCCCACAGATGCACCCGCGGTACGCCGCCTTGCACCAGCGCGTCGACGGAGGCGGTCGAGGGCGCCAGCGTGCGGTCGGCGCGGGAGTGCGTCCGCCGTACCCAACGCCAGATGCCGCGGTCGGCGGCGGCGTACCAGGGGTACTGGCGGGCGAAGCCGGCGATGTCGGTCTGGAAGATCGCGACGGTCGGCAGCCCGAGCTTGCGGGCCGCGCGTAGACCGTACGCGCCGATGATGAACGGTGAGGCGAGGTGCACGAGGTCCGGCTTGAAGTCGGCCATCGCCCGCTCGATCGACGGATCCGGCAGACCGACCGGGTATTCCTTGTAGCCGGGCGTCCGGAAGCTGCGGGCGCGGATCACGGGTACGTCGCCGTACGCGTCCGGCCCCGGTCCGGGGGCGATGATCAGCAGTGCGTGCCCACGGGCGCGCAGCCGGTCGGCGACATGGCGAGCCGTGTTCGCCACGCCATTGATCTGCGGCAGGAAGGTCTCGGCCACCATCACGATTCGCACACTTCGAAGGTTCCTCACCGCGTATGAACCCTGGGCGACGCTCTCGTGACACGGCGTCGATGCCCTGTCGACACCTGCAGGGATTTGAAGTGTCCTTCAGGTGTCGACAGGGCCCTGCCAGTTACGAGGTGGTGAACAAGTGAGTCATCGACCGGCGGACCAGGTCGGTGCGCATCGCCTGTGTCGTCAAACCTTCGGCGCCGAACCCGAGGTAGACCGTGTCGGGTGTGGTCGTACCGGCGCCCTCCTGGAAGGCTGTCGTGGTGCGGATCCAGTCGTTCGGGTTCGCGGCCAAGCCGGCCGGCGCACCTGGCACCGTCCAGCCGCCGAGGTCGGTCTCGAACGAAGTCTGCTCCGTACTGGCGTCCCTCGTGATCGAGACGTCGTCGACGAAGGCACCGAGGCCCTGCGTCTCCCAGTCGCTGACATAGGTGATCGACAGCTCGACCTGGTGCCCGGCGTACGGCGTCAGGTCGATCTTCCAGTCCTGCCAGCCCGCGCTGGATCCGGAGGACGCACTCCAGGAGCCGGTGCTACCGGTCGGTGAACAGTCGGTGCCCTGGTAGTGGGCCAGGAACGGATGCAGCGTCACCCAGCCGGCCGGGCAGCTCTGCCCGGTGTCCTGGGTGGTGTGCCCGTTCATGTCCGGCAGCGTGGTCCAGTCGTCCTGGCCGACCGTGTGTGCCTCGACCATGACGTAGTCCCAGTCGGCCTCGGTGTCGTAGGAGAACTTGAACGACATCGAGCCGCTCGTGAACCCGTTGAGGTCGACGGTCCGGGTCAGCCGCTTGTAGCTCACGTTCGCCTGCTGGCTGTAGACGTACTGCGAACCGGTGAACGGATCGAACGGCGCGCCGCCCGGCCGATCCCACTTGAGCGGCGCCGAACTCGCGAACTGCGGGAACTGCGCCACCGGCAACACACTCGACGTCAGCACGAAGGCACCCGTGTGGTCCTGGTTGTTCGCCGAGTCGCCACCGTTGAGGGTCCCGCTGAACCCGTTGAAGGCGCCGGATGTTCCGCGAATCGGAACCGGGCCGCCGTTACTGCTGCCGCTGTTGTCGATGAACGTGTACGCGCCCAGCCAGTACTGCTCGAAGTCGTTCAGCAACGGCAGGCACGGGTACGCCTGCGGCGTGGTGCATTCGCCCTGCTGCTCCTGGAACGGGTTGTAGTAGTAGGCGCCGTCCTGGTTGGCGGCGTACCCGGCGTACTTGCCCGTGTACAGCAGCTTGCCGCCCTCGTTCAGGTAGTCGCGAACCGACAGCTCCAGATCGAGTGCCAGCTCGGCCGCCGTACCGGCAGGCTGGCCGACCTTCCGCGTGATGATGTCGTCGCCGGTCTCCCAGACGACGGCCTTGTAGTGCGAGAGCACACCCAGCGGGTGCGGCGCGGTCCGGTTGTTGGCGTCCACGTCGTACACGTCAGAGGTGATTCCGGCAGCGGTGAGCGCGTCGGCGTACTTGCCGGCGTACTTCGCCGTCGTCACGCCCTGCGCCGGGCTCGCGCCGGTGGTGTCCTCGGCGGCCAGGATCAGCACCTTGCCGCCGATGTCGGTCGCGACCTTGTACGTGAAGTGCTGACTGGCGACCGCGCCGGTGCCCGCCTTGTTGCCGCTGAACCAGACCTCTACCGAGTCGCCGGGCTTGGTACGGCGGACCGTGCCGCGGAACTCCGCGTAGTAGCGGTTGTTGGTGTTGCCGTAGCGCTCACCGCCCGTCCACTCCGACGTCTTGTCGGTGATCAGGTCGCCGCCGTTGATCCGGTAGTTGATCCGCAGGTTCTTCAACGCCCGCTTCGCGATCACCGCGACGGGCTGAGTCGTGCCGTACGAGACCGGGAACGGGTCGGCGACCAGATCCGCGGCCTTCCGGCCGACCACCGAGACCGGGTCATCGGGGTCCTTGGCGGACTTCGCGACCGACAGGGCGAACGGGATGTTCTTGGCGAACTCGGCCTGGATCAGGTTCTCGTCGTCGGGGAAGCTGAAGACGCTGACGCAGTCCTCCGGCAGCCACTGGTCGTCGGGATCGACGGCGGACGCGCTCTGGCAGGTCGACATCTCCGGCGTGAACGCCATCGTGCCGTAGGCGTTCGCGGCGTGGTCGTCGGTCTCGCCGTTGGTGGTGTACAGCTCGGCAGAGATGTCGGGGTCGTAACCGGGCACCGCCGGGTTCGCGTCGTCGCCGGCCATCGCCTCGGAGATCACGTCGTCGGGCGAGGGCGTGCTGACCTGCCAGCCGACGCCGTACAGCAGCAGCTGGGCGGCCGAGTGGTAGTTGACCAGTTCGGTGAACCGGACCTTCTTCATCAGCTGGTCGAGGGCTTTCGCCTCCGGCTCCGAGGCCGGGCCGGTCCCGCGGTAGGTGTCGCTGCTCGGGTCGGGGGACGAGCCTTCGTTGTCGTACCCCCACTTGGTCGGCAGGTTGCGGTTCAGGTCGACGCCGTCGCCGGGGGCGATCACGCCGTCGGCGTTGTTGTCGCGGAGGTTCTTCCGCCACAGCCGGTCGCCGGTGAACGTGTAGTCGTAGCCGTCCGGGTTGGCCACCGGCAGGAACCACAGCTCGGTCGTGTTGACCAGCCTGGTGATCTCCGGGTCGTGGCCGTAGCCGTCGAGGTAGTAATGCATCAGCCGCCGAACCATCTCCGGCGTGATCCACTCGCGGGCGTGCTGGGTGCCGGAGTACAGCACCGACGGCCTGGTGCCGTCCGGGAGCAGGCGTGCGCCCAGACTCACCTTGACCGCGACGATCGGCTTGCCCTGGACGGTGGCGCCGATGGTGACCTGCTTGGCCAGCAACGGATGCGCTGCCGCGGTCTGCTGCAGCTCCTCGAGGATCCCGCCGGGACCGGAGTACTGGCGGAACACCGCCGGGCCGGCCGCGGCGAGCCTGGCGGCCTCGTCGGAGGCCGCGTGGCCGTTGACCTGCTTGACCTTCAACTGGACGCCGTCCGTGCGGAGCTTGGCGGCCTGCCGCTCGGACATCACGACCTCGGCCTGGCCGGACCCGTCGACGGCGATGTCCGAACGGTCGACACCGATGTCGGCGACCTTCTGGAGTTGCTCGGCGTTCAGCTTGCCGACGTACACCTCTAGGCCTTCACCTCCCCGGCCCGGTGCTGCGGTGGCCGGCGGTCCTGCGGCCAGCGCGCCGGCTACGACAGCCAGTACTGCGACGAATGTGGCGGTTCTTCGCATGAGTCGTCCCTCCCCGGTCGACTGTGTGCCTGCAGCGTCCTGTGAGGCACGTCACGAGTCAACAGCTCGAGGCGCTGCGGGTGCCCGAGGTCATACCAGTGCGGTGGTGGTTCGGCCTACGGTGGGGGGATGAGTCATCGCAGCGAGTCGGGGTTCGAGTTCGCGCCGGTGTACGAACCGCTGGAGGGGTTCGATCCGGCGGTGAAGCTGGGGGAGCCGGGCCAGTTCCCGTACACCCGGGGCGTCTACCCGACGATGTATACGCAGCGGCCATGGACGATGCGCCAGTACGCCGGGTTCGGCACCGCGGCGGAGTCGAACCAGCGGTACCACCAGCTGATCGACCACGGGACGATGGGCCTGTCGGTCGCGTTCGACCTGCCGACGCAGATGGGCTACGACTCCGACGCGACGATCGCGCACGGCGAGGTCGGCAAGGTCGGGGTGGCGATCGACTCGATCGACGACATGCGCGTGCTGTTCGACAAGATCCCGCTGGACCAGGTCTCGACGTCGATGACGATCAACGCGCCCGGGTCGGTGCTGCTCCTGCTGTACCAGTTGGTGGCCGAGGAGCAGGGCGTGTCCGCCGACAAGCTCACCGGCACGATCCAGAACGACGTACTGAAGGAGTACATCGCCCGCGGGACCTACATCTACCCGCCGAAGGAGTCGCTGCGGCTGATCAGCGACATCTTCGCGTACTGCCAGACCGAGCTGCCGCGCTGGAACACGATCTCGATCTCCGGCTACCACATGGCCGAGGCCGGGGCCACGCCCGCGCAGGAGATCGCGTTCACCTTGGCGAACGGGATCGAGTACGTCCGCGCCGCGGTCGCATCCGGGCTCGACGTGGACGAGTTCGCGCCGCGGCTCTCGTTCTTCTTCGTCGCGCGGACGACGCTGCTGGAGGAGGTCGCGAAGTTCCGTGCGGCGCGGCGGATCTGGTCGCGGGTGATGCGGGACACGTTCGGCGCGAAGAACCCCAAGTCCTTGATGCTGCGATTCCACACCCAGACGGCCGGCGTCCAGCTGACCGCGCAGCAGCCCGAGGTCAACCTCGTCCGCGTCGCGATCCAGGGCCTGGCCGCCGTACTGGGTGGGACTCAGTCGCTGCACACCAACTCGTACGACGAAGCGATCGCGCTGCCGACCGAGAAGGCGGCCCGTCTCGCGCTGCGCACGCAGCAGGTCCTCGCGTACGAAACCGACATCACCGCGACCGTCGACCCGTTCGCCGGCTCGTACGTCGTCGAGTCACTCACCGACGAGGTCGAGGCCGCCGCGGTGGAGCTGATGGACCAGGTCGAGGAGTACGGCGGCGCCGTCGCCGCGATCGAGAAGGGCTTCCAGAAGCAGGAGATCGAACGCTCGGCGTACCAGATCGCCCAGGAGATCGACTCGGCCGAGCGGGTGGTGGTCGGCATGAACAAGTTCAGGATCGCCGAGGAGGAGCCGTACGAGCCTCTCCGCGTAGACCCGACCATCGAGGCCCAGCAGATCGCCCGCCTGGCCGAGCTGCGCGCCACCCGCGACCAGGCAGCCGTCGACGAAGCCCTGGCCGCCCTGAAGAAAGCTGCCCAAGGCAACGACAACTGCCTCTACCCGATGAAGGACGCGCTCAAGGCCCGAGCCACGGTCGGCGAAGTCTGCAACACCCTCCGGGACGTCTGGGGCGTCTACGTCCCCGCGGACACCTTCTGACCAGATCCCGGTCGCGTCACGACAAGGGCAGGTAGGTCCGGCACGCCTCGACGTTGTGGAGCTGGATGTCGTCCCGGCGGTGCTTCTCCCAGTTGTCCCTGGTCAGTCGCCAGCGGTTCAGGAGACCGGGTTCGCCCAGGCGGGTGGCCCAGTCCGAGCCGTTCGGTTCGTAGCCGAGGGCTCGTGAGATCGCGTTCGAGCCGTGGTTGTCGACGAACGCGTCGCTGCTCGCCTCCTTCGCGCCGAGGCCCTCGAACGCGAGGTGCAGGATCGCGGCGCGCATCTCGTGTCCGAGACCACGGCCGCGTTCATCGGTGGACAGCCACGAGAAGCTCGTGACCGTGCCAAGGGTGGAGAAGTTCACGCCGATGAGGTCCTGCATACCAACGGGACGCCCGTCCACGACGACCACGAAGTACAGCCGCCAGGCGTCGGTCTCGACCTTGCCGCGGCCACGCCAGATCGCCCGCATCCACTTGGCCACCCGCTGGTCGGGATCCGGCTCGTAGAGCGAGATCGGGTCGTCGTACGGCGGCGGGTCGGCGTGCGTCTTCCCGGCGCGCACCACATCCGCCAACTCGTCCAGCAGGTCGTCGGTCGCGCCCCGCAACTCCAACGTCGGCGTACTGACCCGCACCTCGAGAAGCGGATAACTCGTCATGCGCCGATCCAACACCACTGGAGGATGCGGCGAAGGTGGTGCATGCGCATCCGGCGCATCTGGTGCGGGCGTTCAGCCGCGAGTACGGCATGCCGCCGCACCGGTACCTCACCGGCAGGCGGGTCGATCTCGCCCGTCGGTACCTGCTCGACGGGCATCCGGCCGCCGAGGTGGCAACGCTGGCCGGGTTCTACGACCAGTCACACCTCAACCGGCACTTCCGGAAACTGCTCGGTGTCACACCGGCGAGCTTTGTGAGGCCTTAGCCGCCTTGTACGCGCGCACACCCCAGGTGCCGAGCAGCGCGGCGATCAGCAGGTTCACGATGACCAGGATCGTGTGCGCCACGTAGTACCCGGTCGGGCGCCCCTCGGTGTCCATCAACGCTTTGATGAAGCGCAGATAGGTGATGACGTTCCAGGCCGCGATGGCGAGCAGGACGAGAGCATGTTTCCGTTCGAGCTTCACCTAACCATTGTGACCGGGGCGGTCCACCATGCGGAGCAGCTGGGTGCGGTTGGCGACACCGAAGCGCCGGTACAGGCGGGTCAGCTGGGACTCGACCGCCTTCACCGACAGGTAAAGAGCCGCGGCGATCTCGCGGTTGGTGGAGCCGTCGCGGACCATCGAGACGATCTGCTGCTCGTTGTCGGTCAGCTCCGAGGGCTGCCGGCTCCGGCTCGGTACGTCGAGGCGCGCCAGCTCGGTCTCGGCCACCTCGCGCCAGGCGGGAGCGCCGTACGCCTCGAACTGCTCGATCGCGTCCAGGAACGCGGTCCGAGCGACCGAACGGCGACGGGCCTGCCGGGCGACGCGGCCGCGGGTGAGTTCACACCGCGCGAGGTCGAGCGGGTAGACCCGGTCCCCCGCCGTGCTGATCGTCTTCTCGAGCAGGTCCAGCGCCGCGGCCGGGTCGCCCTGCTTGGCGATCAGCAGCGCCTCGGACCGGGCCAGGCCGATCATGACCACCTCACGGTCGAGGTTCTCGGCGCGGGTGCGGATCTCGGCGATCAGCCTGGCGGCGTCGTCGAGCCGGCCGGCCGCGACGAGCGCCTCCGCGTAGTCCGCGTGCCACGGGATGACGGCGGGGTCGTACGGCATCGCGGCCTCGCCCGACGCCGCGATCGCGTCGAACGACTCGACCGCGCGCTGCGGGTCGCCGGTCAGCACGGCCATCAGCCCGATGCTCGCCAGCGCGGGGCCGGTCCATTCGTCGTTCCCGACCAGGCGGACGCCTTCGAGCGCGGCCTCGGCGAGCTGACGGCCCATGGCCGCCGAACCACCGACCCACTCAGCGCGGCTGGCGATGACCATGCCGACCTCGGCCTCGTCACCGATGTCCTGCATCAGCTGGTAGCACTCGTGACCGGCGGCGAGTGCCTCGGCGCCGCGCCCGCTGCGCTCGTAGATCGCGGTCGCCGAGATCAGGACGGACGCGAGCCAGCGCATCGCGCCATGGTCGCGGACATCGTCGACCAGTGCTGTGATCCGGGCGATCGCCTCGTCCGTCCGCCCGCGGAACAGCTCCCGCATCGCGGCCATCTGGCGGGCGTTCACCACGGTCTTGGTGAGCGGCAGTCCCTTCGCCAGCTCGGCGGCCTGCTCCAGCACGGCGTCCGCGGACTCCTCGGCGTCACGCGCCATCAGCACCGAGCTCGCCGCGCTCAACGCGTCGACGATCGCCTCGGTGTCGCCTGCCTCCCGCGCCAGCGCCTCGGCGACGCGAGCGTCCTCCTGCGCGTCGTCCAGACTGCGATCGAAGTAGTGGCTGTGACTGCGCTCGATCCGCACCCGTGCCTCGAGCCGCTTGTCGCCCTTCGCAGCCGCGAACGCCTCCGCGAGCAGCTCGACCCGGCGATCGCGCTCCGGCCAGACCGCATCCGCGCTGAGCAGCAGCGCGGGCACCTTCGTCTCCGGCTTCGTAGCAGCCTGTACGGCGTACTGCGCCATGTCGGCCGACTCCGCAAGATGACCAGCGGCCGCGGCGTCATCGGCGGCCCGGGTCAGACGGCGGGCCCGGTCGTCCGGCCGCGTGATCGGCGTACGTTCGGCGCTCAATCGCCACAGGGTCGCGGCGGCGCCGGGCGCGCCACGGCCGGCGGCGACGGTCGCGGCCTCTTCGATCGCGGCGGCCAACTCCGGATCGGCCTCCTGGGTGGCGAGGGCGCGGTGGGTCGCGTTCTCGACCGGCTCGTCGACCACGGCCGCCAGCAGGGCGTGTGCCTGCCTGCGGGCGGCCGACGTCGCCTCGGCGTACACGAACTCGCGAAGCAACGGGTGGGTGAAGCGAAGGCGCTCGGCGGCGATGTCGATCAGCCCGAGGGACTCGGCCTCGGCCAGGTCGGCCTCGATCGGGCGGTCGAGGGACCGCGCGAGCTGGGTCGTGGTCGGGCGCGGCGAGGACGCGGCATGCAGGAGCAGCTCGTGCGCGGCCGGCGCGAGCGTGGAGAGGCGGTCGCCGAGCAGCGTCTTGAGACGGCTGGACACCGGGAGCGGGTCGTTGGGCGAGACGCTCTTCGGATGCCGCAGTACGGCGCGACCGAGCTCGAGAGCCATGAACGGGTTGCCGGCGCTCGCGGTGAAGATGCGGCGGGCGGTGCGGACCGGGAGCGGGTTCGAGAGGCGTTGGCGAAGAAGCGCGAGAACGTCCGGCTCGGTCAACGGCGGAACCTCGAGCTGCAGCACAGGCTCGGGGCATGCGTCGACCATCACCGGCAGATCGCCGTCGGCCACCTGCTCGGTGGCGAGCAGATGCACGCCCTCGGACAGCCGGCGGGCGCAGAACGTCAGCACTTCGAGGCTCGAGGGATCCACCCACTGGATGTCGTCGACGACCAGCAACACCGGTCCGGTCGTCGCCAGGCGGCGAAGTACATGCAGGACAGCGAGGCGTACGGCGAGCTCGTCGCGCACCGTGTCCGGGGCGCTCGCCTTCAGCAGCGCGACCTCGAGCGGCTGGCGGAGGTGATCCGGGAGCACGCCCCAGGCGAACTCGAGCTGGTTGGACAGCAGGTCGAGAAGCGTGACGTACGGGAGGCCGGCCTCGGAGTTGGACGGGGCAGCACTGAGAATCCGGCAGCCCTTCCGGCCCCGATCCGCGACGAGGGCCCGCCCGAGAGCGGACTTGCCGATACCGGTCGGGCCGTACAGCAGCACGCTTCCACTGGTCTCGAGCTGCTTGGTAGCGCGCTCAACCAGTCCGGCACGGCCGACCAGTTCGTCGTCAGTCATCTAGCTCCCCGAAGGCCGATCCCTGTCGAAGTGGCCCTCGTTGATTATCACAGGAAACGACCGTTCGACACGGCAAGTGTCACATGTGGAAATTCGATGGTCACCATCCTGTCACCGACTCTTGCCCAGATCCGAGCAGTCGCGACGGCACGATCGTGCCGGGGCACCGGATGGTCTGCAGTTGTAGACAAAGTTCAACCGCCTGCCGCGATCTTGCGCGACAGGCGGTTGAACGCAGGACTAGATCGACTCGAGATCGCGTTCGATGGCGGCGAGTTCCGCCTCGCTGCCCTGGACCTTCGGGCCGGTGAACCAGCGACGGGCGGACAGGAACCAGTACGCCGCCGCGAAGCCGAGCACGACCAGAACGGCGATCGGGGTGTAGTTGAAGGTGCTGGCGGTGACCGGGCTGACCTGGGGAAGCATGAACAGGATCGTGATGAACGCGACCCAGGCGATCGCCACGATGCCGATCGGGCGGCTCCAGCGGCCGAGGTTCCACGGGCCGGGCTGGAAACGGTCACCCTGGAGGAGCCTGAGCAGCGTCGGCAGGACGTAGGCGATATACAGGCCGATCACCGCGATCGACGTGACCGCGGCGTACGCCGTCGCGTTCCACAGGTACGGCAGGCCGAGGATGAACGCACCCGCCGCGGCCAGCCAGATCGCGTTAGTGGGCGTCCGCGTGCGGTGGTTGATCTTGTGCCAGAACTTCGAGCCGGGCAGCGCACCGTCCCGGGAGAACGCGTAGATCATCCGCGAGTTCGCCGTCACCGACGACATCCCGCAGAACAACTGGGCACCGATCACGACCAGTAGGAGGATCTTGCCAGTCACCGCGCCGACCGCGTCGATGAAGATCTGCGCGGGCGGTACGCCGGTCGAGCTGTGCAGCGAGCCGTCGTAGTTCTGGATCGCGAAGGTCAGGCCGATCAGCAGCACCCATCCAGCTGCCAACGACACCAGGATCGACATCACGATTCCACGGGGACCGGAACGCGCCGCGTCGTGCGTCTCCTCGGTCATGTGCGCCGAAGCGTCGTACCCGGTGAAGGTGTACTGCGCCAGCAGCAGGCCGAGCAGTGCGACGTAGAAGGTCGAACCCCAGCCGGTGTTGTTCACGAAGTGGCCGAACACGAACGAGGCCGACTGGTGCTTGTCCGGCACGAACACCAGCGCGCCGACGATCAGCAGCACACCGACGATGTGCCACCAGACGCTGATGTCGTTCAGCCGCGCGACCAGCTTCACGCCGAACGAGTTCAGCAGGCCGTGCAGCAACAGGATCAGCCCGAACAGCAGGATCGTGTGCCCCGGCGTCGCACTGAACCCGAACTGCAGATCGAGGAAGGCGTTCAGGAAGAACGCCGCTCCGAAGTCGATGCCGGCCGTCACCGCGACCTGGCCGAGGAAGTTGAACCACCCGGTGAACCACGACCAGGCAGCACCGTTGGACGGCGCCAGCTTCGCGGACCAGTAGTACAGGCCGCCCGCCGTCGGGTAGCTCGAACACACCTCCGCCATGGCGAGGCCGACGAACAACGTCATCAGCCCGACGATCGGCCAGCCCCACACGATCATCACCGGGCCGCCGGTGTTCATCCCGAACCCGTACAACGTCAAGCAGCCGGACAGGATCGAGATGATCGTGAACGACACCGCGAAGTTCGAGAAACCGGACATCGTCCGGTTCAGCTCCTGTGCGTAACCCAGTTGGTGCAGGCGATCCTCGTCGTCAGTCATTGAGCCTCCTAGACCCAGCCAGACACAGCGCCTCAATGGTCTTCCCCCAGACCTTTACGCAATGGAGGCACCCGCCATCGCGAGTGTCAAGCAGTCAGGCGAGAAAGCCGTGCAGCAGGACCGCCGTACCGGAGAGGTGTTCCTGCATCGCCTGGCGGGCGGCGTCCGGATGGCCGGCCAGGATCGCGGTGACGATCGCCTGGTGCTGTTCGTTGGAGTGCTGGATGTTGCGCTCGAGCAGCGGGATCGCGTCGAGGAGTTCGTTCAGGCGCATGCGGACGTCGGCCATCGCGGACGTCAACGACGGCGAGCCGGTGACCTCGGCGATCGCCAGGTGCAGACGGGAGTCCAGGCGGCGGTAGTCGGCGAGCCGGGCGGCCGACGTGTCGGCGAGGCACCGTTCGAGGTGGTCTCGTTCGGCGTCGCTCAGCTCCCGGGTGGCGGCGGCTTCCGCGGCGCCGGTCTCCAGTACGAACCGCAGCGTGAGGGCGTCGTCCAGTCCGTCGGCCAGGTCGCGAGCGAGCCGTTTGGCCGGCGTACGACGGGGTTTGGGCAGCTTCTCGTTGACGAACGTGCCGCCGTACCGGCCGCGGCGGGATTCGACGTACCCGGCCTCGGTGAGCGCATGGATCGCCTCGCGGAGCGTGACCCGGCTGACGTTCAGCCGGGCCGCGAGCTCGCGCTCCGGCGGCAACCGGTCGCCGGGCACGACGACACCGAGCTTGATTGCCTGTAGCAACCGCTCGACCGTCTCCTCGAACGGGTTCCCGGCCCGGACCGGCCGGAACACCGCCTCGTCTGCCTGAACGACCATGCCCCCAGACTAGATCGGTGTCACATAAGCGCCGGAGATTCCCCCGTCGACGAGGAAGGTGTTGGCGGTGATGAAGGACGAGTCGTCGCTCGCGAGGAAGGCAACCGCGGCGGCGATCTCGTCGGGTTCGCCGAAGCGGCCCATCGGGACGTGGACGAGCCGGCGCTGGGCCCGCTCGGGGTCCTTCGCGAACAGCTCGGTCAGCAGCGGCGTGTTCACCGGGCCCGGGCAGAGTGCGTTCACCCGGATCCCCTGCCGGGCGAACTCGACCCCGAGCTCGCGGCTCATCGCCAGCACGCCGCCCTTCGAGGCGGAGTACGAGATCTGGGAGGTCGCCGCGCCCATCACCGCGACGAACGACGCGGTGTTGATGATCGAGCCCTTGCCCTGCCGTTGCATGTAAGGGATCGCGGCCTTGCAGCACAGGTAGACCGAGGTCAGGTTGACCTCCTGGACCTTGCGCCACGCCTCCAGGCCGGTGTCCAGGATCGACGCGTCGTCGGGCGGCGAGATGCCCGCGTTGTTGAACGCGATGTCCACGCTGCCGTAGGTGTCGAAGGCCTGCTTGAAGAGGTTCTCCACGGCGGCGGCATCGGTGACGTCGGTCGCGACGAACAGGCCGCCGACCTCGTCCGCTGCCTGTTTGCCCGCGTCCGGGTCGAGGTCGCCGATCACGACGTGCGCACCCTCCGCGGCGAGCCGCCGTACCGTAGCCAGACCGATCCCGCTGGCCCCGCCGGTCACCACCGCGACGCGGCCCTCCAGCCGATGCGCATGTGAGTCCATTCAGTCCTCCGTGCTGATGAAGATGTTCTTGGTCTCGGTGAACGCGTTCAGCGCGTCTGGACCGAGCTCCCGGCCGAGGCCGGACTGCTTGTAACCGCCGAACGGCGTCGAGTACCGCACCGACGAGTTCGAGTTGATCGAGAGGTTGCCGGCCTCGACCCCGCGACCGACGCGGATCGCGCGACCGACATCGCGTGTCCAGATCGAGCCGGACAGCCCGTACTCGCTGTCGTTCGCGATCCGCACCGCGTCGGCCTCGTCCTCGAACGGAATCACTGCCACGACCGGGCCGAAGATCTCCTCCCTTGCCGCCCTGTCGCTCGGGGGCGCCAGCACGGTCGGCGGGAACCAGAACCCTGGTCCGGCCGGCGCCGTTCCCTGAAAGGCGGGTTCCTGGGTGTACGACGCGACCCGTTCGAGCTGAGCCTTGGAGATCAACGGACCCATCTCCGACGCCGGATCACTCGGATCGCCGACCTTGAAGTTCTTCACCGCGGGCTCGAGCAACTCCATGAACCGGTCGTACACCTTACGTTCCACCAGAATCCGCGACCGCGCGCAACAGTCCTGCCCCGCGTTGTCGAACACGCCGTACGGCGCCTGCGCTGCCGCCTTCTCCAGATCCGCGTCCGCGAAGACGACGTTCGCGGACTTGCCGCCCAGCTCGAGCGTCACCCGCTTCACCTGGTCGGCGCAACCGGCCATGATCTGCTTGCCGACAGTCGTGGATCCGGTGAAGACGATCTTGCGGACATCCGGGTGGGTGACGAACCGCTGCCCGACCGTCTTCCCTGGACCGGGGATGACTTCGAACACGCCCGGCGGCAGGCCCGCTTCGAGCGCGAGCTCGCCGAGGCGGATCGCGGTGAGCGGGGTCAGCTCGGCCGGCTTGAGTACGACGGTGTTGCCTGCGGCAAGGGCCGGTGCGAAACCCCAGCCGGCGATGGGCATCGGGAAGTTCCACGGGACGATCACGCCGACCACGCCGAGCGGTTCCTGGAACGTCACATTGATGCCTCCGGCAACAGGAATCTGCTTGCCGAACAGGCGCTCCGGCGCGGCCGCGTAGTACGTCAGGACGTCGCGGACGTTGCCCGCTTCCCAGCGGGCGTTGCCGATCGTGTGGCCGGCATTCTCGACCTCCAACGCGGCCAGGTGCTCCAAGTTCGCATCGACCGCGTCGGCGAACCGCCTGAGCAGCCTGCCGCGGTCGGCCGGGTTCACGTCCCGCCAGGTCTCGAAGGCCTTGGCTGCTCTCGCGATCGCGGCGTCGGCCTCGGCCTCGCCGGCGAGCTCGATGGTCCGGATCACCTTCTCGGTGGCCGGATTGAGTACGTCGTACGTCATTGCGTGCTCCTGATCAACGCGGTGAACAGCCGCAGGTCCTCGGGGGTCTCTTCCGGGTGCCATTGCACGCCGAGTGCGAAGTCCTTGCCCTCTACTTCGGCAGCTTCCACGGTCCCGTCGCCGGCGCGGGCGGTGACCTTCAAGGCCGGCGCGACGAGGTCGAGGGCCTGGTGGTGGTAGCAGTTGCCGGTCGCGCTGTCGCCGAGGATCCGCGCGGTGAGCGTGCCGGGCTCGATCTTCACCTCCGTGGTGCCGAAAACCGCGGGCTGCGGTCGGTGCTCGTCGTGCGCGACGACGTCCGGCAGGTGCTGGTGCAAGGTGCCGCCCAGCGCCACGTTCAGCATCTGCAGGCCGCGGCAGATCGCGAGCAACGGAAGATCCTGGTCGAGGGCCGCTCGGATCAGGACGGTTTCGTGGTCGTCCCGCCCCGGCCTGGTGTCGACGGTCTCGGGATGCGGCGTCGCGGCGTACGAGGCCGGGTCGACATCGCATCCACCCGCGATGACGAGACCGTCGAGGATCTCGAGCACGGACGGATCAGTGCCGACCGGTGGCAGCAGGAGTGGTGTGCCACCGGCTGCGGCGACCGCGTCGAGGTAGACGCGCGGGACCAGCGCGGCCTCGCGGTGCCAGATGCCCCAGGTCGCCGGCTCCAGGTACGTCGTGATGCCGATGCGCGGACGTCTAGAGCCGTTCGAAACCACGGACCCGCTCCCAGTCGGTGACGGCGGCGTCGTACGCGTCGAGCTCGACCCGTGCGGCGTTCGCGTAATGGTCGACCATCTCGTCGCCGAACGCCTCACGCGCCAGCTTCGAGCCGGTGAACAACGCGGCGGCCTCGCGCAGGGTGGACGGCACGTGTTCCTTGTCGGACTCATAGGCATTGCCTTCGAGCAGCGGCTCGAGCTCCAGTTCGTTCTCGATGCCGTGCAGGCCGGCGGCGATGATCGCGGCGACGGCCAGGTACGGGTTGACGTCGCCGCCAGGGAGGCGGTTCTCGACCCGGAGCGAGTCGCCGTGGCCGACCACGCGCAGCGAGCAGGTGCGGTTGTCGAGACCCCACGCGATCGCGGTCGGGGCGAAGCTGCCCTTCGCGAATCGCTTGTAGGAGTTGATGTTCGGGGCGAGCAGGTAGGTGAACTCCGACAGGGAGGCGAGCTGTCCCGCGATGAAGTGCTCCATCATCTGCGAGAACCCGTAGTCACGGTCGCCGGCGAGGACCGGATCGCCGTCGGTGGAGCGGAAGCTCAGGTGGATATGGCAGGAGTTGCCTTCACGTTCGTCGTACTTCGCCATGAACGTGAGGCTCTTGCCGTGCTTCGCGGCGATCTCCTTCGCACCGGTCTTGTAGATCGAGTGGTTGTCGCAGGTGGTGAGCGCTTCGTCGTACCTGAAGGCGATCTCGTGCTGGCCGAGGTTGCACTCGCCCTTCGCGGACTCGACGTACAGCCCGGCGCCGGTCATGCCGTTGCGGATGTCGCGCAGCAGCGGCTCGATCCGGGAGGTGCCGACGAGGGAGTAGTCGACGTTGTACTGGTTCGACGGGGTGAGACCGGTGTAGCGCTTGTTCCAGGCGGTCTCGTACGTGTCGTCGAACACGATGAACTCGAGCTCGGTCCCGACGTACGCCTTGAGGTTCTTCTCCGCGAGCCGGTCGAGTTGCTTGCGCAGTACCTGCCGCGGCGAGGCGACGACCGGCTGTCCGTCCAGCCACTGCACGTCGCACAGCACCATCGCCGTACCTTCTAGCCACGGGACCAGCCGGAGAGTGTCGAGATCGGGCGCCATCACCATGTCGCCGTACCCACGCTCCCACGACGACATCGCGTAGCCGTCCACGGTATTCATGTCCACGTCGACAGCCAGCAGGTAATTACACCCCTCGGTCCCGTGCTTCAGCACCTCCTCCAGGAAGTACCGAGCCCCACACCGCTTCCCCTGCAACCGCCCCTGCATATCGGTGATCGCCACCAACACCGTGTCAACCTCACCGGCCTCCACCAGCCCCCGCAACTCCTCCACACCCAACACGGCCACTCCCGGAGTCTATTGGTCTACGTCCAGTCCATTGACTCAAGCCTAGCCAGAACTGTCAATGCGGTGCCGTGGCACCAGGGGGTCAGGGAATGGGTTGGCACTTCGCGGGATGGTGGGGAAAATCGGCGGATTCGGCCGCACCGCCCAAGTGGCCCGATTCTGGAGGACCGCTATGCGATCTTTCGTCACCCGTCCCCGCGCCCTGGCCGTTCTGCTGGCCGGTACGGCGCTCGCTTTCAGCCCATTGGGAGGACAGGCGACTGCTCAGTTGCCTGTCAACCAGACCGGGAACCCGGCGTGTTTCACGCCGGAGGACGGAGCCGCCGCGCGTGGTGGCTTCGGTGCTGACCACCGGGAACTGTCGGTGCCCGAGCAGAAGGCCATCGACGCCAGGACGGCGCAGATCCTGAAGGCCAAGCAGGCCCGTGGACTCGCACCCACGGCCGGCAAGCTGGCCGCGGCCAGCGTCCCGGTGTACGTGCACGTCATGCTCAGCACCTCCGGGGCCGGCGACGTCACCGCGACCCAGATCGACCAGCAGATCGCCGAGCTGAACCAGGACTACGCCGGCGGCGAGTCCTCACAGGCCGCGAACACCGGCTTCACGTTCTATCTGGCCGGCACCGACCGCTACAAGAACAACAACTGGCACAACGACCGGCAGAGCACGCAGTACCGGTCACAAACGCGCAAGGGTGGTAAGAACGCCCTGAACATCTGGCTGGTCGACTTCTCGTACCTCGGTATCGCGACGTTCCCGTGGGACTACGCGAGCAACCCGAGCATCGACGGCATCCGGGTCCAGTACAGCTCGCTGCCCGGCGGGTCGGCGACCAACTACAACCTCGGCAAGACCGCGTCCCACGAGGCCGGCCACTGGTTCGGGCTCTACCACACGTTCCAGGGCGGCTGCACGAGCACGAACGACTCGGTGTCCGACACGCCGGCCCAGAGCAGCGCCTCCAGCGGCTGCCCGACCGGCCGGGACTCCTGCTCGCTGCCGGGGCTGGACCCGATCCACAACTACATGGACTACTCCTACGACTCCTGCTACAACCAGTTCACGCCCGGCCAGTCAACCCGCATGAGCAACATGTGGACCGCCTACCGTGCCTGATCGGGGCATGAGACCCGACTGTGACATCTGCACCGTCGGGCAACTAGAGTGCCCGCGATGCGTTTGCTTCTGACGGCCTGCGCGACCACCGCCCTGGTGGCCACCGGACCTCTGACAGCTGCCGCCGCCGACCAGGGCCCGCAAGGCCCGGTCGGCGGCGACCTGCTGACGGCGAAGCCGACGGTGATCGCCGACGGGGCGGCACCGCCGGCCGTGCAGGCGTCGGCGTACGTCGTGGCCGACCTGGACACCGGTCAGGTACTGGCGGCGAAGGCCCCGCACGCGAAACTCCGCCCGGCCAGCACGCTCAAGACGCTGACCGCCCTCGTCCTGCTGCCGAGGCTGAAGAAGACCGATCCGGTGATCGGGTCGGACGCCGACGCCGGGATCATCGGCAGCAAGGTCGGTGTGTACCCCGGCCTGCACTACACCGTCGACCTGCTCTTCCAGGGCATGTTCCTGGCCTCCGGGAACGACGCCGTCCATGCGCTCTGCGCGCACGACGAGGGCGGCATCCCCGCAACCATCCAGCGGATGAACGCGAAGGCCAAGGAGATCGGCGCGCTCGACACGCACGTGACCGACCCGACCGGGCTCGACGCCGACGGGCAGTACTCCAGCGCGTACGACCTGGCCCTGTTCGCGCAGGCGGGGCTCGCGCGCCCGGACTTCGCGAAGTACGCGTCGACCAAGTTCACGAACTTCCCGAACGCCGGCAACAAGGGCACGTACCAGGTCGCGAACCAGAACAAACTGCTGTTCAACTACGACGGCGCGCTCGGCGTCAAGACCGGCTACACCACGCTGGCCCGGAACACGTTCGTCGGCGCCGCCCGGCGCAACGGCCACACGCTGGTCGTCACGATGATGAATGCGCCGCACGGCATCACCGAGGACGCCAGCAACCTGCTGACCTGGACATTCACCAACTACAGCAAGCTCAAGCCGGTCGGCACGCTGGTGAAGGCCGAGGGTCCGCCGAAGACCACGACACAGGGCAAGCCCGCCGACAAGCCCGATTCGGGCATCGCCAGGCCACAGCGCAGCCGGACGGTCCTGAGCCCTGGCCAGGCCGTCCAGTCCCTCGCCTTCCGCGTCCCGGTCTGGGCGTACGCCGGACCGCCGGTCCTGCTCCTCGGCCTGTTCCTGCGCCGACCGCGCACGCTCCGCCGGCGCCGTCACTAACAGCGCTAGCGACGTACTGAGCGCACCGCTCGCGCGAACTGGACGGCCATCGTGGTGAGCGTCGCGCCCAGCACCGCACCGGCCGCCACCGCGACCGTGTCCGCCTTCCGCTGCGGGACAGGCACCACCTTGTACCGCTTGCCCGGCGGCCCGAGCAGCAACGGCTCGGGCTCCTTGGCCTGCCGAGTCTCCTCAGCCGCCTCGGCCTCCTCGACCGGCTCCGGGCTCTCCGACGCGGTCTCCAGGTCGAGCGTCGCTTCCTTCGTCCACGCCGCGATCAGCATGATCACCCGGGTCATCAGGTAGGTCCACACCAGCAGCGCGAGCGGCAACGCCAGAGCGCCGTACGCCGCGTTCGTGCCGATCACGTGGTTTACGTACAGGTTGCCGAGCCGCTGCGCGAGATAGAACACGACCCCGCCGGCCAGCGCGGCGATCAGCGCGACCTTCCGCGGCAGCAGGATCCGGGGCAGCGCGGTCTGCATGTACAGGAACAGCACGGCGCCCGCGGCGATCCCCAGCACCGCGCTGACCAGGCTCAGGCCGCCGTGCGCCAACCAGGTGTCTTCGAGTCCGGCGGCGTCGACGATCCGCTTGGACAGCCCGGTCAGGATCGACGAGGCGCCGGTGGCGATCACGCCGATCAGGCCGAGGCCGAGCAGCGCACCGAGGTCAACGACCTTGAGCTTGACCACGTTGCCGGGCTCGTCGTCGAGCTCGTGCATCGAGCGGATCGAGGCACGGAGCGAGTCGATCCACCCCAGCCCGGTCAGAAGCAGTGAGATCCCGGACACCAGCCCGATGGTTCCCGCGTGAGCGATCAGGCTGTCGATGTCGATCTTGTCGCCGACGCCGGGCAGGTTCTTCTCGAGAGTCTCCTTCAGGGTCTCGATCGCCTTCTCACCGAGAAGCGGCCCGATGATCGCAGCGGCCAGCACGATCAGCGGGAACAGCGACAGGAACCCGAAGAAGCTCGTCGCGCCGGCCAGCCGGTTGCCGCGCCGGTCGCCGTAGCGCTGCCAGGCTCGCCACAGCTGGCTCCGGCTGAACCGTTTCCAGGCGCGCTTGAGCTGTTTCATGAGTCTCCTGTACCCGCGACGAGGAGGCTCAGCCTGCCAGCGGGAACGACCTTTGCGGCCGCCACACGCCGTCCGCGCCGTGTTCGTAACGACTGAAATACTCGACGTCGAAGGCGCAGTCGTACTCCGACAGGGCGTCGTACGCGCGGTCGAGCGCGTCCTTGTCCAAGTCGTGCGCGACCGTGACGTGCGGGTGGTACGGGAACCGCAGGTCGATCTGCAGCGGGCCGGAACGCACCTGCGACTGCAGCACCTCGCACGACGAGATGCCCTCGGCCAGCGGCACGAACACGACCGGCGAGATCGGCCGGAACGTCGCCGTACCGCGCAGCCGGATCCGGAACCGCGGGAACCGGGCGGCGACCGCGAGCAGGTGCTCGTCGATCACGCCCAGGTCGGTCGCCGCGATCTCGGTCGGCGGCAGCAGCGTGACGTGGGTGGGGATCGACGCGGCCATCGGATCGCCGAACTCGGCCCGGAACTTCTGCAGCTCCGAGCCGTACGGCTCCGCGATCGGGATCGCGACACCGATCGTCGTCATCGGCGTCATCGGCGTCATCGGGGGCCTACCGGCCCTGTGGCGGGCCGGCGACGAAGCCGAGCCGGTCGTAGACCCGGGCCAGGGTCGGTTCGGTGACCGCGCGGGCCCGCTCGGCGCCGGCGGCGAGGATCGCGTCGAGCTGCGCCTTGTCGTCGAGGTAGCCGAGCGTCTTCTCGCGGAACGGCGTGACGAACTCGACCACGACCTCGGCCAGGTCCTTCTTGAAGTCGCCGTACCCGCGGCCGGCGTACTCGTCCTCGAGCTCGCTGATCTTGCGGCCGGTGAGCGCGGAGTAGATCGTCAGCAGGTTCGCGACGCCGGGCTTGTTCTCCTGGTCGAAGATCACGTCGCGGCCGGAGTCGGTGACCGCGGACCGGATCTTCTTGGCGCTGACCTTCGGATCGTCGAGCAGGTCGATGATGCCGGCCGGGGACGAGCTGGACTTGCTCATCTTGGCGGACGGGTCCTGCAGGTCGGAGATCTTCGCGGTCTCCTTGACGATGTACGGCTCGGGCAGCCGGAAGGTCTTGCCGAACCGGTGGTTGAACCGCTGGGCGAGGTCGCGGGTCAGCTCGAGGTGCTGGCGCTGGTCCTCGCCGACCGGGACGCGGTCGGCCTGGTAGATCAGGATGTCCGCGGCCTGCAGGATCGGGTAGGTGAACAGGCCGACGGTGGCGCGGTCGGCGCCGCCCTTGGCGGACTTGTCCTTGAACTGCGTCATCCGGCTGGCCTCGCCGAAGCCCGTGATGCAGCCGAGCACCCAGCTCAGCTGGGCGTGCTCGGGCACGTGCGACTGGACGAACAGGGTGGACCGCTCCGGGTCGATACCGGCCGCGAGCAGCTGGGCCGCGGACCGGCGGGTGCGCTCGCGAAGGGCCTTCGGCTCGTACTCCACGGTGATCGCGTGCAGGTCCACGACGCAGTAGAACGCCTCGTGGTCCTCCTGCAGGGCCACCCACTGCCGCACCGCGCCGAGGTAGTTGCCGAAGTGGAAGGAGTCCGCCGTCGGCTGGATCCCGGACAGCACCCGAGGGCGCCGCTGGGAACCGGCTGCGGAGGGGTCAGACGCAGCTTGGGACATACGCCCGATTCTGCCAGCGTCCCTGTCGCGGTCATCACCCGGGCGGTATACCTACCAGGACCACCCTCGGGAGGCCAGTTCCTGTTCCTCCTGCCAGCGCTTCTCTTCGGGTTGCTTGATCTCCGGGTCCGGTACGCCGGCCAGCCGGCACGCCTCGTCCAGGAGGTCGTCGTACGCCGCCTCCAGCGCCATCAGGCGATGCGCCTTCGCGTAGACATGCGGCGTGGACTCCACCCGGCGGATCTTGGTGGACAACGTGCCGAGCCGGGTCTGCAGCCGGAGCGTGTCGAACGGGTCCGGCGGCGGGATCGGACGACGGCGGAGACGACCGCGTGCCTGCGCCGTCAGACGCTGCAGCCGGCGCCGCCAGCGGGCCGGCGGCGGGCTCGGGAGCAGAAGGCTGAGCAGGGCACAGAGCATCAAGAACAGAACCGCTGCTCCGAGCCATGCCATGTCGCCACTCCTCAGCACGAGAGTACGGCGAGCAGCGCTCGACGGCGATAGGAATATGTCAGTCCCGGTGGTACTTCGTCACCGCGTCGTCCTGTTTGAGCTTGTCCGCGGCGGCCTGGATCCGCGCGGTCCACTCCGACTGCTGCAGCCCGCCGGCCAGGAACTGCCCGGTCGCGGTGGCGGCCGCGTTCGCGAAGTCCGGGTACCAGCTGTCGAAGTACCAGGTGATGACCTGATCACCCGCCGCCGTCAGCAGGTCGCGGGCGGAGCGGAGTGCCGTGCTCAGCTCCAGGCCGTCGGCCGCGCCGCGGACGATCGTGAGCTGGTTGGACTCGGAGCTCACCTGCGCCGCGACGTCCTGGGACAGCAGCGCCCGCAGGTACTCCAGTCCGCCGGCCTTGTTCTTCGCCTTCTCCGGCACCAGGAACGGCGCGGTCGCCGCGACATGCAGCCCGCTGGCGAGCGCCGGCGACGCATCCAGCGGCGGTACGGCGAACATCGTCAGCCCGAACCGCTGCGGGATCAGCCCCTTCATCTCGTTCTCGAGCCAGTTCCCGCACGGCAGCATCCCGGCCTTCGAGGCGAGGAAGCGCTTCTGCGAGCCGATGTGGTCGTACTGCGCGCTGCCCGCGGCGATCAGGCCGCGCTTGGTCAGCTCGCCGACCGCAGCGATCGCCCGCGTGACGCTCTCGTCCTTCCACGCACCCGCGTCGAGGTTGTCGATGCGTTTCAGCACGTCCGCTCCGCCGGTCTTGGCGGCCAGCGTGAGAACCAGTTCGAGGATGTAGTACGGATGGGCGCCGGCGTAGATGAACGGGCCGAGGCCGGCCGCCTTCATATCGGTGCCCAGGGCAAGCAAATCCGGCCACGTGTGCGGGACGTCCCAGCCATTGGTCTGGAACAGGCTGGCCGAGTGCCACAGCCCGTAGACGGTTGCGATGTAGTTGAGCGTGCGCTGCGTTCCGTCGTACCGGCCGATGTCGAGCAGCTCCGGCAGCAGTTGGTCCTTGACCTTCGCGGCCTGGTTGTCCCAGGACGGCGCGTCGAGCAATTGCTGCAGGTCGGTCAGCTGCCCGTCCTTCACCAACCGGCCGAGCTCGAGCTCCTGGTCGCCGGTGTTGAGCACGACGTCAGGCGGGTTGCCCGCGGCGAACCGCGGCAGCAGGGCGTCCGACAGCTGCGGCGTCACCTTCGGCGCGACAACGGCGCTCGCATACTTCTTCCGGTACGCCGCCGCCGCGAACCCGCCGTACTCCTCGCTGGTCACGACGTCGAGCGGAGCGTTCGCGTCGACGTCGAACGGGTTCTGCGGGGAGACGGTCCGGGCCGGCGGGGCCGATGAGCATCCGCTCAGGACCACGCCGGCCAGCGCACCCTGCAGCAATGTCCGCCGTTTCAGCATTTCGGCAGGCTATTACTTCAGGGTGGCTGCGGTCAGACAGTTCAGGCGGTCCGACGGATGCGTCCGGCGTACTTCGCCTCGAGCGCGTGGTTGTGCTCGTCGCCGCCCGGGATGTTCGCGGACAGGTAGACCGGCGGGGTCTCGCCGGCCTCGGTCATCCGGCGCAGCACCTCGGCGACCATCATCTGCGCGATCAGCGCGGCGGTGATGGACGAGACCGCGCAGACCTTGCCGCCGCCGTCGGGCAGGTCGAGCACGGAGTCGCCGTACGGCGCGTGGTTGTCGAGCACCACGTCCGCGAAGTCGATCAGCTTCTTCCCGGACGGGTGCCGGGAATCCATCCCGCCGGTGTGCTGCAGCGAGGTGATCGCGATCAGCGGGTGGCCCTTCTCCTTCACCACGCTCGCGAGCTCGACGATCGAGCCGTTCACGCCGGAGTTGGAGGCGATCACGAACAGGTCGCCCGGCCGCGCCGCGGACAGCTCGTAAAGCTTGCGGGAGTACTTCGGGTCGCGCTCGAGCTCCGCACTGCGCAGCAGCTCCCGCGGTTCGCCGCCGAGCAGGACGAGGTCGCGCAGCGCGATCCGGTTCGTCGCGATCAGGCCGCCGGCCCGACCGGCGATCTCCATCGCGAGCGCCTCGGAGTGCCCGGAACCGAACGCCTGGATCACGCCGTCGGCGCGCAGGGACTCGGTCATCAGGTCGGCCGCCTGCTGGATCGGACCGTCGATCTGCTCGGTCACGGCGGCCAGAATCGGGGTCAGCGCGTGCACATAGGACTGCGCACTCACGCCACTCGTCTCCCCTGATCCCCCGTGCTTGCTGCTGGCCATCAGCGGCCCTACCCCTCGACTAATCTGCTGGTTACGACACTCCGGGTGCCGACAAGTGCGCAAGTTTGCGGTTTGCTGGACAGAACTTTTCTCAACTGGCAGCTAAAGTCAAGGCTCATCCCCGGGATCTCCACGGATCGGGACCGTCGCGTGAGTTCTTTGTGCTTGTAAAGAGGCTCTTTTGAGCAGTTTGGAGCATTGCGTATGTCGGTCGAACGCCCCTTGCCGGCCGGACCGCTGGTCCTGGGCGGTGACCTCGGTGGCACCTCCACCCGGATCGTGATCGCGGACTCCGAGGGCAACGTGGTCGGTCGCGGAGCCGCCGCGGGCGGAAACCCGACCAGTCATCCCGCAAGCGCGGCAGCCAACTTCGGCCAGGCGCTGCACGCCGCGCTCGCCGGTCTGGACGCGTCCGAGGTCAAGGCCGCTGTGGTTGGCATGGCGGGCGGCTCGGCGCTCGGACGGCCTGATGTGGCAGCCCAGTTCGACGCTGCCTGGAGCGGCGCCGGCCTCACCGTGACCCCCGACTACATCGGCGATCTCGAGGTCGCCTTCGCCTCGGGTACGCCGGAGCCGGACGGAGTCGTGCTGATCGCGGGCACCGGTAGCAACGTCGGGCTGGTCCGCGATCACCAGCTCGTGCGGACCGTCGGCGGGCACGGCTGGCTGCTCGGCGACGAGGGGTCCGGGTTCTGGCTCGGCCGGGAGGCTGTGCGCAGTGTGCTGCAAGCTCTCGACCTTCGCGAGCCGCTCGGCCTCCTCGAACAGGCCGTCGTGCAAGCAGTGCTGCCCGATCGGGACCAGCATTCCGTTGCACACCGCGAAGGGTACGACGCACTCCGCGACGATCTGGTGAGGACGGTCAACAGCCGGCCACCGGTTTTGCTCGCCGAGTTGGCACCGGCCGTCATCGCGGCGTACGCACAGGACGACAAAACCGCCCGTGCCCTGGTGAAACGCGCAGCCGAACTGCTCACAGAGACAGTCGCCCGGCTGAAGACAGCCTCGGACCAGGGCCCGATGGTGCTCGCGGGAAGTGTCGCGGGTGAATCGTCGCCGGTCGGCCAACTCATCCGCCAGCACTTCGCCGGCGAGGTCCTGACCGCCCGCGACGGCGTAGGCGGCGCGACCTGGCTGGCCCTGGGCGCCCTGGACCCCGCCCTGGCCACGACCGGAAACCACTCCCGGCTGGTCGAACACTGACAAGGTCCTGCGGCCGGCCCATCGCTCTGCGGTGAGGTGGGCCGGCCGCAGTACGTCAGTCGAAGACTGATACCGGGCGGACTTCTACCGCCACGAACTCCGCTTCGGGGATCGTCGCGGCGATCTCCTCGGCGCGTTCCGGACTCTTGACGTCGATGAGGAAGACGCCGGCCAACTGCTCCTTCGCCTCGGAGTAGGGGCCGTCCGTGGTGGCGCGGATGCCTTCGCGGACCCGGACGACGCGGGTCTTCGACGGTGGGTCGAGCGGGACCGCGTTGATCAGTTCCCCGGAGGTGTGGAGCTCGTCGAGCAGGTTGTTGAGCTGAGCAACCAGCGCGTCGCGGGCCTTCTTCGGGAGTCGCTTGCCTTCCTCGGTGTTCAGGAAGGACGGGTGACCCCAGGTGATCGGGTTGCTGTGAATCAGCAGCAGGTACTTCATGGTCGGGCATCCTTTCGGGAGCTGAAGGGGATCTTCGCAGCAGAGGTCGGACACGATCGGGAGCACTCGACATTTCGGCGATTTAGGGTGAACGGCATGGACGAGACCGACTTCCGCCTGCCCGACGGGCGGATCCTGCACGGGTACGACAGCGCGCCCGGCGACGACGGACGGCTCGCGGTCGTCTGGCACCACGGCACGCCGAACTCGGGCGCCCCGCCGCAGCCGCTGTTCGAGGCCAGTGAGCGGCTGGGCATCCGCTGGATCTCGTTCGACCGGCCCGGATACGGCGGCTCGACCGCTGCGCCGGGCCGCACGATGGCCTCGGTCGCGGCCGATCTGACCACGGTCCTGGACACGCTCGGCATCGGCACGTGTGCACTGATGGGGTACTCCGGCGGCGGCTCGTACGCGCTCGGCTCCGCCGCAGTCCTCGGCGAACGGGTCGAGGCGGTCGCGACGTTCGCCGCCATCGCGCCGTACGACGCTCCCGGCCTCGACTGGTACGACGGGATGATCGCGTCCGGACTCGCCTCACTCCACGCAGCGGCCGACGGCCGGGCGGAGAAGTTGCGGTACGAGACCTCGGGCGTCGAGTACGACCCGGAGTTCTTGCCTGCGGACATCGCCATGTTCGACGGCCCGTGGAGCTGGCTCGGCTCGGTCGCCGGCCCCAAGTCCATGCCGAACGGCCCCGACGGCCTGGTCGACGACGACTGCTCCTACGTCGTGCCCTGGGGCTGCGACCCGCCAAAGATCACCGCGCCGACGCTGCTCGTCCACGGCACCGCCGACGGCATCATCCCCTGCGCACACGGCCGCTGGCTGGCCGCCAACCTCCCGACCGCAACCCTCGACCTGCACGAGGACCTCGGTCACATCTCGATCCTCGCCGCCGCCGAACCCGCCCTCGCCTGGATCCGGGACCGGACCGGCTGATCAGCGGTTCGCGAGCAGGTGCCGCGTGCGCGGCGGTTCGAGGGCGAATTCCGCGGCCTTCCGGTAGAGGCTCGCGTCCAGTCCCGTGATGCGCTCGTTGTGCTGCCGTAGATGTTCGGACCAGGTCGCGACCTCGAACACCTCGACGTACAGGTCAGGTGTACTCACGTCGCGGTACACCGCCCATCGGCGCGCACCGGTGCGTTGCCGCGAGACGCCGACCCGGGCCAGGGCCGAGCGGAACTGCTCCGCGTTCTCCGGCGGCACGTGGTACATGACCTCGATCAGGACCGGACCTGCGCGCGGATCGATCTCCGGTTCCGCCTCGCTGAGGATGCCGATCTCCGGCTCCGGCCACGGCTGGACCACGGTCCGGTCGAGCTGCCCGGTCCGGGCGTGGATCGGGATCAGCGGCAGCGAGGCCACGCCGAGCAACAGCAGCACGCCCGACACCAGCAGCGTCGTCGACGCTCCGAGGACGGCGGCCAGCAGGCCCCAGATCAGCGCACCGACACCCTGGCCGCCGAGGAAGACCATCAGGTAGACAGCCAGCGCGCGGGCCCGGACCCAGGTAGGCAATGCGAGCTGCAGCGTCGTGTTAAGGGTCGACAACGCGCCCAGCCAACCGGCTCCGGCCAGTACGAAGATCACCGCAACGATCGTTGCGTTGTGCAACAAAGCGACGGCCAGTACGCCGATCGCGTAGGCAACGGTCGCGCACCCGAGGAGCGTGTTGCGTCCGATGCGCGTTCGGACCGGCTTGAGCACCAAGGCTCCGCCGACCGCACCGAGCCCGAGCGCCGCGAGCAGTACGCCGTACCCCGACGAGCCGAGACCCAGCCGGTTGACCGCGGCGACGGGTAGCAGACCCCAGAGCGCGGACGCCGGGAGGACGAACAGCATCGCGCGCAGCAGCACCCGGCGTACTCCGGGCGCATAGACGACGTAGCGGACGCCGGCCCGCAGTGCGGGCACCATCGGCTCGCCGGCCGCCGCCGCCGCGTTCGGCCGGTGCCAGCGCAGGAGGGCAATCAGGATCGCCAGGTATGACACCGCGTTGATGGCGAACACCACGGCCGGGCTGGTCAGGCCGAGCACGAAACCGGCCAGCGCGGGACCGATCGCCCGGGCGAGGTTCACGTTGAGGCTGTTCAGCGCGGCAGCCTCCGGCAACTCCTCGCGAGGCACCAACTCGGGCTGGATCGCCTGCCAGGCCGGGCTGGTCAGCGCCTGACACGCACCGAGCACGAACGTGATCGCGATCAGCGCGGTCGGCGTCAGCAGCCCGTTGGCGCTCAGCGCTGCCAGTCCGCCCGCGACGACCGCCATCGCCAAGGTGGCTCCGGCGATCAGTCGTCTGCGATCGAGTACGTCGGCCAGCACGCCCGCCGGAAGCGAGACGAACAGCACCGGGAGCAGGCTCGCGGCCTGCACGATCGAGGCCAGGGCCGCCGCGTTCGGCTGATGGACCACGGTCCACTGCGCTCCCACGGACTGCATCCAGCTGCCGATGTTCGATCCGAGCTGCGCGATCCAGAGCACCCGGAACATGCTGCGGCGCAATGGCGCCCACGCAGACGACGACTGCGCCACGGACACGACTGCTCCTCGGACCGGCAGATAGGACCGTGCGCATCGTACGGCGACCCGGCCTGCCGCGCATTCCAAGCAACAGCTTGACATCCGATTCAGGTCGGCGCATATTCCAAGCATGTCTTTGGAGAAGGATCCGCGACGGTCCCGGTTGCTGGATGATCCGCTGGCGATCCGGGCGATGGCGCATCCGGTGCGGCTGGACCTGCAGTCGCTGCTCGGGCGGGAGGGGCCGATGACCGCGGCCGATGCGGCGCGGCGGCTCGGGATCAGCCAGGCGCTGGCGTCGCATCACCTGCGGCAGCTGGCGAAGTACGACTTCGTCGAGCCCGCGCCGGGCAAGGACAACCGCGAGCGCCCGTGGCGGTTGGTGTCGACGTCGCAGTCGTGGCGCGATGCCGTTGCGACACCGGAAGGCGCCGCGGCGGCCGACGTACTCGAGCAGCTGCTGGCCGAGCGCGCGCTCGAGCGGTTGAGCCAGTGGCAGCGGCAGCGCCAGAGCGAGGACGCGGTCTGGCGGGACAACTCGGGCATCGGCCAGAGCGGGTTCTACCTGACCGCGGACGAGCTGGAGGAGCTCGTCGGGCAGGTCGACGCGTTGCTGCAGCGCTGGGTGGACGAGCGGCCGATCGACGACAAGTCCGTCCGGCCGCCGGGCAGCCGGCACGTCTTGTTCACCCAGATCGTCACGATCTCCCCCGAAGAGTAGAGCGGAGTAGGCAGATGAAGGACTTGTGGGGCGTCCTTGCCCGCCAGCGCGACTACCGCTTGATGTTGAGCGCCGGCCTGATCTCGCTGATCGGTGACTGGCTGCTGCGGACCGGTCTCGCCTTCCAGGTGTACGTGCTGACCGGCTCCACCTTGGCGAGTGGTGGCCTGCTCCTCGCGTCGTTCCTCCCGGCCGTCGTACTGGGCTCACTGGCCGGCGTCTTCGTGGACCGCTGGAACCAGCGGACCACGATGATCGTGACCAACGTCCTCAACGCCGTTGTCCTCCTGCCGCTCATCGCCGTGAACAACGAGAGCAAGATCTGGATCGTGTACGGCGTCGTACTGGCGCAGAGCTGTCTGCAGCAGTTCTTCCAGCCGGCCGAGCAGTCACTGGTTCCCGTGCTGGTCAACGACGAGCAGCTGGTGACCGCGAACGCACTCAACAGTCAGATCCGCGACCTCGCCCGGCTCATCGGCGCAGCGCTCGGTGGTGTCCTGGCAGCCGCAGGCGGATTGACGCTGCTCGCGCTCGGCGATGCCGCGACCTTCCTGATCGCCGTCGTGCTGGTCGCGCGGATGCGCCACCGCCAGGTGCGGCCCGAGAATCCGGAGCAGACCGCCGGCGGCGCGATCAAGCGCCTGAAAGAAGAGTGGACCGAAGGACTGCGGTTGTGCGTCGCAGGTCCGGCGATCCGGCTGTTCTTCGTGTTCTGCATGGTCACCGGCGTCGGCGAAGGGATCATGAGCACGCTGTTCGCGCCGTTCGTCAGCTCGCAGATCGGCGGCGACGGGCAGGTCTACGGCCTGATCGTCTCGTCCCAGGCGGTCGGCGGGATCGTCGGCGGTCTGGTTGCCGCCGCGATCGGCTCGCGTTGGCCGGCCGCCAGACTCTGGGGCATCGGCGCCCTGGCCTTCGGCCTGATCGACGCCACCCTGTTCCTCTACCCGTTGGCGTCGGACAGCGTGATCCCCGCGTTCGTCTGCATGATCGTCGTCGGGCTGCCCGGCGCGCTCACGATCGCCGGCATGATGACCGTCTTCCAGAACCTCACCGTGGACGGCACCCGCGGCCGCATCTACGGCGCGGTCGGCGCCGCCGAGAGCGTCGCGGTGCTGATCGGCATCACCGCGGCCGGCTTCCTCGGCGACGCTGTCGGCATCATCCCGGTCCTCGTCTTCCAGGGCCTCGGGTACGTCGTGGGCGGGCTGGTCGTGCTTATCCGGCAGCGGGTGCTGGAGACTCGGGCTGCTCCGCTTCCGGTTTGATCCGGTGCAGGCGGACCCGGGCGACCCGGCGGCCGTCCATCTCGGTGACCGTCATCGTGTGGGTGTCGAGGCGGACCTCGTCGCCGGTCGACGGGACCTTCCCGAGCCGGGCGGCGAGGAACCCGCCGACGGTCTCGTAAGGGCCGTCGGGCAGCTCGATCGTGGTGGCGTCGGCGAAATCGTCGAGGTTCAGCAGGCCGTCGACGACGATGTCGCCGCCGCCCAGGCGGGTGGTCTCGGCCGCCTCCTCGTCGTACTCGTCCTTGATGTCGCCGATCAGCTCCTCGACCAGGTCCTCGAGCGTGACGATGCCGGCGGTGCCGCCGTACTCGTCGAGGACGATCGCGAGGTGGGTGCTGCGGCGGCGCATCTCGGTCAGCGTCGGCAGCAGCTTCGCGGTGTCCGGCAGCATGAGTACGTCGCGTGCGAGGTCGCCGACCCGCACCGACCTGGAGGCGACCGCGGGGTCGAACAGGTCGCGGACGTGGACGAACCCGACGATGTCGTCGGCCGAGCCGTTCGTCACCGGGTACCGGGAGTGCGGCCGCTCGGCGGCGAACTTGACCGCTTTGTACGCCGGCATCTCGCCGTCGAGGAAGTCCACCTCGGTCCGCGGCAGCATCACCTCGCGCAGCTGCCGGCTGCCGGCCTCGAAGACGTCGTCGACGATCTTGCGCTCCTCCTCGCCGAGCGACTCGTGCGCCGAGACCAGGTCGCGGAGCTCCTCGTCGGTCATCACCTCGCGGTTCGCGTTCGGGTCGCCGCCGAGCGCACGGACCACCAGGTCGGTCGACTTCGACAGCAGCCAGATCACCGGCCGCGCGCCGGAGGCGATCTTGTCGACCAGCGGCGCGAGGCCGAGCGCGAAGGTCTCGGCCCGCTGCAGCGCGAGGCGTTTGGCGGCCAGCTCACCGATGACGATCGAGACGTACGAGATCAGGATCGTGATCAGGACCAGGGCGACGGTGTCGGCCAGACCCTCGGGCAGCCCGAGCTTCTGCAGGTGGGGCGAGAGGCTGTCGGCCAGCGTCGCGCCACCGAAGGCGGCCGAGAGGAAGCCCATCAGGGTCACGCCGATCTGCACGGCGGACAGGAACCGGTTCGGGTTGGCGGCGACCTTGGCGACGGTCTCGCCGCGCTTGCCGCGGTGCGACAGGGACTTCAGCTGGCTCTCCCGCAGCGACACGAGGGCCATTTCGGCGGCGGCGAAGACGCCGCCGATCAGCACGAAGACCAGAATCAGAACGATGTTCAGTAGCAGGGTGTCGTTCATGGGTGGGATTTCCTAGCGCCCTCTCGTCAGACCACGAGAGGGCGGGCGTTGGGCGTAGTCGTCCATCTACCAAGACTACCGGCCGCCCGGGCTACCGTGCTTGTTCGAGTTTGTTGGTTTACGATGATTCCTGGCCGGACGCGTCGTACGGCCGGGAGGGGCACACGATGAAAACACCGCGCGGTGTACGCCGTACCGACACCAAACTGTCGGACGGACGCGAGCTGATCTACTACGACCCCGCCGACGCGCCGGTGCGGGTGCCGCTCGAGGACACCCGCGGTCTGACTGCCCCGCAGCCGCAGGTCGATCTGCGCACCGACCCGCTGACCGGCGACGTGATCACGTACGCCACCCACCGCAACACCCGGACCTACCTGCCGCCCGCGGACGAGTGCCCTCTGGACGCCAGCAAGCCGGGGCGTCCGACCGAGATCCCGGACCACGACTACAACGTGGTGGTTTTCGAGAACCGGTTCCCGTCCTTCGCCGGCCCGGGCCGGACCGAGGTCGTCTGCTTCACCAGCGACCACAACCGCTCGTTCACCGACCTGTCCCAGGGCCAGGCCCGGCTGGTGGTGGACACCTGGGCCGACCGGACCGCCGACCTGAGCGCCCGGCCCGACATCGAGTACGTGTTCCCGTTCGAGAACCGGGGCCGTGAGATCGGCGTCACCCTCAGCCACCCGCACGGCCAGATCTACGCCTACCCGTACATCCCGCCGCGGATGAAGACGCTGCTGGCCCGCGCCCGCGAGCATCAGGAAGTTGCTGGCAGCAACTTGTTCGCCGACGTGCTGGCGGCCGAGCGTAAGGAGGGCACGCGGGTCATCGGCGAGAACGGCAACTGGACCGCGTTCGTGCCCGAGGCGGCCCGCTGGCCGGTCGAGGTGCACCTCTACCCGCACCGTCAGGTGTTCGGTATCGACGAGCTGTCGGTCGGCGAGCGCGACGACTTCGCCGAGTTGTACCTCGACGTACTGCAGCGACTCGACGGCCTGTACGGCGAACCGCTGCCCTACATCGCCGCCTGGCATCAGGCCCCGGTGCGGATCGACCGCGAACTCGGCTACCTGCACCTGGAGGTGTTGTCGATCCGCCGGGCGAAGGACAAGATCAAGTACCTGGCCGGCTCGGAGTCCGGCATGGGCGCGTTCATCAGCGACACCCGGCCCGAGGACGTGGCCGAGACCCTGCGGAAGGTTGGCCAGTGAGCTTCGAGGATGTTTTCGGTACGGCGCCCGACGGCAGCTGGCGCGCACCGGGGCGGGTCAACCTGATCGGCGAACACACCGACTACAACGACGGGCTCGTGCTTCCGATTGCCCTGCCGAACCGGATCGTCGTCACCGCGTCGAAGCGGGACGACGGGCGGATCGCGGTCGCTTCCGCCGGCCACAAGGGCGTCACGGAGTTCGCGATCGACGACTTGGCTCCGGGATCGGTCGGCGACTGGGCGGCGTACCCGGCCGGCGCGGCCTGGATCCTGCGCGAGTCCGGTTATGCGATCGGCGGCGCGAACCTGCGGTTCGAGTCGGACATCCCCTCCGGCGCCGGTCTGTCCTCGTCCGCGGCCCTGCTCTGCGCGACGCTGGTCGCCCTGCTCGGTCTGCGCGACCTCGACGTCGACCCCGCCGAGGTCGCCCGGCTCGCCCAGAAGGCCGAGAACACCTACGTCGGTGCGCCGGTCGGACTGATGGACCAGATGGCCTCGATGTGCTGCACCGACGGCCATGCGCTGTACTTCGACATCCGCGCGATGTCCACCGAGCAGATCCCCTTCAACCCCGCGGCCGACGACCTCGCCTTGCTGGTCGTCGACGTGAAGGCTCCGCACCGCCATGTCGACGGTGAGTACGCCGCGCGCCGGAAGAGCTGCGAGCAGGCGGCGGCCGAGCTCGGCGTACCGGCGCTGCGTTCGATCGCTTTCGAGGACCTCGACGATGCGCTGGCGCGGCTGTCCGACGACGTCGTACGGCGTCGCGTGCGGCACGTGGTGACCGAGATCCGCCGGGTGGAGGACGCGGTCGCGTTGATGCACGCCGGCAGGCTGCGCGAGGTCGGCCCGCTGTTCACGGCGTCGCACGCGTCACTGCGCGACGACTTCGAGATCACCGTCCCGGAGCTCGACGTCGCGGTCGACACCGCGCTCGAGGCCGGTGCGCTCGGTGCGCGGATGACCGGCGGCGGCTTCGGCGGTTGCATCATCGCGCTGGTGGAGGCGGATGCGTCCGAGTCGGTGCTGGCCGCGATCGAGAAGGCCTTTGCGGAGCACGGTTTCAGCGCACCCAGCGCGCTGGCCGCGACACCGTCGGCAGGCGCGTCCCGCGTCAGTTAGCGATGACGAGGTCGCAACCGGTGTCGCGCATGGCCTTGCGGGCGGCGGTCGACAGGCCGTTGTCGGTGACGATGACGTCCAGGTCCGACCAGGTCGCGAACGTGCTCAGGCCGACGGTCCCCCACTTGGTGTGGTCGGCGACCACGACGATCTCGCGGCTGGCGGCGATGAACGACCGGTTGGTCTCGGCCTCCATCAGGTTCGGGGTGCTCAACCCGTGTTCGGCGTCGACACCGTGCGCGCCGATGAACAACAGGTCGAGGTGCAACGACGCCAGCGCCGCGGTCGCGATCGGCCCGACCAGCGCGTCCGACGGCGTCCGGATGCCGCCGATCAGTACGACGGTGCGGTCCGAGCGCGCGTTGCCGTGGAACACGTCGGCGATCCGTGCCGAGTTCGTCACCACGGTGAGGTTCTCCACCCTGAGCAACTGACGAGCCAGCGCGTACGTCGTGGTACCGGCGCCGATGCCGATGGCACTGTCCGGCTGGACCCTGGTCGCCGCCTCGGCCGCGATCGCCTGCTTGGCCGCGGACTCCTGCGTCAGCTTGGCGTCGAAGCCCGGCTCGTGGGCGCTGCGCAGGCCGACCGAGGTCGCGCCGCCGTGCACCTTGTGCAGCAGGCCGCTGGAGTCCAGGGCGTCGAGGTCGCGCCGGATCGTCATGTCCGAGACACCGAACCGATCGACCAGCTCGGCCACGGTGATCGCGCCGCGACTGTTGACTTCGGCAACGATCGTGGCCTGTCGCTGAGCGGCCAGCTGCCCACCCCGGCCGCGTGGCGGCTCTGCTCCGGCTGCGTTCACAGCCCACAGCCTAATCTCGATTGCTCTCCGTGTCAGGGAAGCAGTGCCCGATGATGAACTCGCATCCCTCGCTCAAATGCGTTGCCCGGCCGGTGGCAGCGCGTCACCCTGAGATATGCGATTCCCCGAGGACGTTCCGGTTCTGACCGACGCAGTCGTGACCTTGCGTGCCCACACCGTCGACGATGTCGAGCCCGCCTACCGGATGTGCCAGGACCCGGTGATGCAGGAGTGGACCACGATCCCGGTCCCGTACCTGCGCGAGCACGCGGTCAGCTTCCTGACCGACGTGGTCCCGAACGGCTGGCGCACGAACACGATGTGGGCCTGGGCGATCGAGTACGAAGGCCGCTACGCCGGGACGATCGACCTCGGTGACGGCGAGGGCGGCGTCGGGGAGGTCGGGTTCGCGCTGTCGCCGGAGGTCCGCGGCAACGGGGTGATGACGCGGGCACTCAAGCTGGCGGTGCGCTACGCGTTCGACGGTCTCGGCTGGGAGCGGGTGATCTGGCGGGCGTTCGTCGGGAACTACGCCAGCCGCCGGGTCGCCTGGAAGGCCGGCTTCCGCGGGCTCGTCCGCGTGCAGGGCGGCGGCCGCGCGCGCGGTGTCCGCAAGGACGAGTGGGTCGCGACGCTCGGCGGCGAGGACGAGCTCGAGCCGCAGGGCAACTGGTGGTCGACGCCGATGCTCGAAGGCGCCGGCATCCGGCTGCGCGGGCTGCGGGACTCGGACGCGCAACGCGTCCAGGAGGCGTGCAGCGACGAGCGGACGCAGTACTGGCTGGCCGGCATGCCGTCGCCGTACCGGCTGGAGGACGCCGAGGGGTTCATCAAGACCCGACTGCACATGATGGCCGGCGGAGAAGGCGTCGCGTGGGCGGTCGCCGATCTCGCCACCGACGAGCTGCTCGGCAACCTCAGCATCTTCGATCTGAACGACCGGATCGACCGGACCGTGGGCGAGATCGGGTACTGGATGCACCCGGACGCGCGCGGTCGCAAGGTGATGACGTCCGCGGTCGAGCTGCTGATCCCGCACGCGTTCAAGCCTGTCGCGGAAGGCGGTCTCGGCCGGCGCCGGCTGGTACTGAAGGCTGCCGAGGGCAACAGCGCGTCCGCGCACGTTGCCGAGGCCAACGGATTCACCCACGTCGGCACCGAGCGCGCGGCCAGCCCGCGCCGCGACGGCAACTACGACAACCTGCTGACCTTCGACCTGCTCGCCGACGAGTACGCCGCCCACTGACCACCCGCTGACTGGCCGTGAGGGGTTGCGCAGCGGGCGGCTGAGCGGTAGTGGTGACAGGCTGCAGGCGGAAATTCACGGCCAGTTGGTGACAAGCGACACCAGTTCCCCTCGCCGTGACGGGTGCGGGCTGCTTGAATCGACAGGTGAGAGATCGTGAGGAGCTCGTCCGCCGCTGGCAGGCTGGGTGGTCCGTCTCGCGGGGCTGGACCACAGTGGAGGACGACAACGACGGCATCTTGATCGTCCGTGCGGGTGAGGAGAGCCGGCCGACGGAGTACGTCGTACTGGATGCCGACGACAAACCGGAACGTGTGGAGCGCGCCGCCCAGCTGGCCTCGGCCGACGGCGGCGGGCGCGGCGCGGGCTGGATCACCCTGGCCACCGATGACAAGGAAGCCCGGATCGAGCAACTGGAGGACCTCGGGCTCGAGGTCCAGCAGGACCAGGACTGGCTGATGACGATCCAGCTCTCGGAGCAGCCGGCGTTGAAGCTGCACGAGCGCTATGCGTTGCACACCGAACTCGAGGACGACCTGATCATCACCCGCGCCACCTTGCACGGCGGGGTGGTGTCGAGCGGGCGGATGGCGGTCGTCGGCGAGGACGCGGTCGCGGACCGGATCGAGACCGACCCGGCCCACCGGCGACGCGGGCTCGGCAGCGCGGTGATGGCGTCGCTGGTCGAAGCGGCCGCGGCGAAGGGCGCCAAACGCGGCATCCTGATCGCCTCGATCGACGGCCTGCGCCTGTACCGAAGCCTGGGCTGGAAGGTCATCGCCGACATCGTCATCGCGCGCTCAACCGTTTGAAACGGCTGCGATAGTCAAAGGTTCGTCAAGGGCGGGGCTTGCGAGGGTCGGTAAACGCCCGCCTGGGCAAGGGTGCTCACCATGACGAACCACAAACGGTCACTTGGTAGTGGCGTGGCCGGTCCTCTCATCGCGTCGCTGTCTGCTCTGGTCCTGCTGGTCGGCGTCGGGTGGTTCGTCGTACGTCAGACCGGTAGCAGCAAACCGACGAGCCAGGAGAACCCGATCACGTCCGTCGCCCCGGCCGGCGACGACGCCCCCAAGGCGACTCCGCTCCGTCCGACGAGCCCGGCGTACACCCGTCGTCGTACGCCGACTACGCCGCCCACACCCACGCCGACGCGCGCCACCACGACGACGCCGACCCCGAAGCCGACCCGTTCGACCACGGCGCCGAGCCGGAGCAGCACGCGTACGCCGACCCCGAGGCCGACGAAGACCACGTCCAAGCCGACGCCGAAGCCGAGTCACACCGCGACACCGAAGCCGACAGCAACGACCAAGCCCAGCGGTGGAGCCGAGGCACAGGTGCTTGCCCTGACCAACCAGGAGCGGGCCAAGGCCGGCTGTGGACCGCTGCGAATGAACAGCGCGCTGACCAAGGCCGCCGAGGGGCACGCCGCCGACATGGTCGACCAGCACTACTTCGCGCACGACAGCCTGGACGGCCGCAGCCCGTTCGACCGGATGAAGGCGGCCGGGTTCACGGGCGGCGCGATGGCCGAGAACATTGCCGTCGGCTACTCGAGCCCGTCCGCAGTCGTCACCGGCTGGATGAACAGCCCCGGCCACCGCGCGAACATCCTCAACTGCACCTACACGATGATCGGGATCGGCTACGACAGCGGCCAGGTGAAGCCGGACTGGGGCAACGGAAGCTGGGTGCAGGACTTCGGCGGATGACCGGTGGTTGATCGGTGGTTGATCGGTGGTTGATCGGCGGTTCCGGCTCGGTTCGTTAATCGTTGCCCGGGGAACCTTCGGGAATCGTTAAGAGGCGTCGCCGACCTGTAACGATGACCTCGCGGGTCCGTTAAGGTTCCTGTTCGGTAACCAGGGGGGACCTGGCTGGACCAACGGGGAACGACGCGACACTCGGTACGACGAAAAATGAAGAGGATTCGCCCATCCCATGACGGATTCGCCTACCCCCCGGCGGCACCGCGGCAGTAGACGAGCTCCCCGGCGGAGCCGTGGCCTGGTCGCCCCTGTCGTCAGCGCGTTGTCGGTGCTGCTCGCGATCGGCCCGGTCGTCTGGCTGATGTCCCACGACCACTCGCGGACCGACGGCGCCGCCAAGGTCCTGAACGTGTCCGAGGACACCCGCATCGACGGCGGATCGGGCGACAACGCCGGTACACCGCTCGTCACGATCACCAGGACGTTGCCGAACGGTCGCACGACCACGGCCGTCGTCGGTACGCCGGCACTCGGTCCGGGTGCGACGTCGTCGTCCACCTCGGCGACTCCGACCAGCCCCGGTACGCCGAGCGACACGCCCACCGGCGTACTCACGACTCCGACTGCTCCGACGGTCGGCGTGACGACCGTGACCGTGCCGCCGAGCTCGCCGGGCAGTACGCGGACGACCAGCGGTGGCGGACGGCCGAAGCCGACGTACCCGACCAAGACCGCGAGTACGACGCCGGAGCCGACCAAGACGCGGACCACCGAGCCGACGGACACTCCTCCGCCGCCGAGTGGTGGCGGCACGAGTACGCAGGAGCGGCAGGTCCTCGACTACACGAACCACATCCGTCAGCAGCAGGGCTGCGGTCCGCTCCGGCTGGACAGCGCGCTCGTCGAGGCGGCCGGTAAACACGCGTCGGACATGGTCCGGCGGCACTACATGGATCACACCAACCCCGACGGTCAGGACCCCGGCGACCGGATGGCGGCTGCCGGGTACCGCGGGTCGAGCTGGGGCGAGAACATCGCGGCCGGCTACGACAGCGCCCAGAAGGTGGTGGCGGCCTGGATGCAGAGCGACGGCCACCGCAAGAACATCCTCAACTGCCGGTTCACCACGATCGGCATCGGCTACGACCCGGGGCAGGTCAAGTCCAGCTACGGACCGGGCAGTTGGGTCCAGGACTTCGGCCGGAGCTGAGGCCGTTGTGGTTGTCATTGTGTGGAGATCACCGAGTGCGGCCGAGACGTTGTCTCAGGCCCACAATGTCCGGCCGGTTCACGGCCGGTCGCCGCGGGTAGATCCGACCTTGTCATGTCGCCGGACGTTCCTGGGGGGCTCCGGTGAGACGGCTGATGAGGCACGTCTTGGGGGCGCGACTTTGAAGGGAACAACGACATAATGTCCGAGTCCGGAAACGGCCGGTACAAACCACGCAGGAAGGCGACCCGAGCCGCGTCACGCTCGACGCGCTCCGGCAACCGGTCCACCCCGCCCGCGGAATCCACCCCGCCCACACCACCCGAACCACCGCGCTACGCACCGCGTTCCAGCGACGAATCCCCGTTCTGGGCCACGACGCAGAACGCTGGTGCCTCCAACGAAAACCCGTTCTGGGCCGGAAGCAACCAGTCCCGCCCAGCAACCCCCCAGTACGCCCCCCGCGGCGCCCTCCCGAGCTACACCGCCCCCGAAGACCCAACCCCCGGCCTACCCACCCGACCCCCCGCCGAAAAGCCGGACTCCTACGGCTCGGCCACTTCCGGCGACTCGCACGGTTCGGTCGCTTCCAGCGATTCGTACAGGTCATCCGCTTCCGGTGACTCGTCCAGGTCAGCTGCATCCGGCGATTCGTACAGGTCAGCCGCTTCCGGCGACTCGTACAGGTCAGCCGCTTCTGGTGACTCGTACGCGTCCTCCACCGGGCGTCGTCCTGCTGGTGCTCCGTCGTGGGTGTCGCAGCCGATCGCCGGCGCCGAACCCGAAGCCCCTACCCGCGCCCGCCGCGCGGCCCGTCGCCCGGAAACCCCGGAACCAACCAAGCGCACCCCCCTGGCCGAAACCGCCGGCACCTGGTCCACCCGCCAGGCCACCGACGACTGGGCCTCACTGACCACAAGCACGCCGGACACTCCCTCCTCCACCCCTGCGACCCCCGCCGCGGCAGCGGCCGACGCCCTCGCCGCCACCGGCCGTACGCGCCGAGCCGCCCGCAGGTCGGCGCGCGCTGACACCGCAGACGCGGCCGGACCCGGGGCCGGGGCCGCCGCGAGCGCGGCGGGCTTCGGGTCCGCAGGCGCTGCCTTCGGGTCGGCTCGCGCTGACTCCGCGAACGCAGCTGGGTTCGGGTCCGCAGGCGCTGCTGACCTCTGGTCAGCTGCTACCGGCTCGACGAGTGCGACCGGCGCCGGAGCTTCTGGCTTCGGGGCGGCGCGCGCTGGCTCCGCCAGCGCTGATGGATTCGGGTCGGCTGGTGCTGCTGCTGACCTTCGGTCAGCTGCCGCCGGCTCGACGGCTGCGGCGGGCGCTGGCGTTGCCGGGTTTGGCGCGACGCGTGCTGGCGCCGCAGGCGCAGGAGCTGCTGGCGCCGGAGCTGCAGGCGCCGGAGCTGCAGGCGCCGGGGCTGCAGGCTTCGGGGCCGCGAGTGGTGCTGACTTCCGCTCAGCTGGTGCTGGCTCGGCTGGTGTTGCCTCGGATGGTGTTGCCTCGGCTGGTGTTGCCTCGGCTGCCCTTGGCTCGGCTGGTGCTGGTGCGGATGGTGATAGGACGGCTGCCCGCGGTGCTGCTGGTCGCGGTGCCGGTGGTGCGGGTGCTGCTGGTCGCGGTGCCGGTGGTGCGGGTGCTGCTGGTGGGCGTGGGAGTTCTGGGGGTAGTGGGCCGGGGCGGGGTTCTCGGCGGGGTAGGGAGCGGGGGGCTCGGGGGCGGCGGGCGGCTATTGCGGTTGCTTCTGTGTTGCTGGTGATTACGCCGATCTCGTGGATCTTGTTGCATCAGCCGCAGAACGACGATGCGGATGCTTCGGTGCCGATCGTCACGCGGACCGACGACACGTACATCACCCCGACCACGAAGGCTGCCGTCGCGACCCCGACGACGAGGCCGACGGTCCCGCCGACGGCGACCCCGACAGGCTCGCCGACGGTCACTCCGTCCACCAGTCCCACGGCGAACCCGACGGACACGCCCACGGACTCGACCTCCCCGACCACGGTCCCGTCGGAATCCCCGAGCACCACCGACCCGACCGACTCCCCAACCTCGGAGAAGGCAACCAGCGCCCCGACGTCACCGGGCCGTACGACCTCCACCGGTCGTCCAACCCAGACCCCGACGACGACCCCGCCACCGCCGCCCCCTCCGGTCGACGGGCAGATGACGAGCAACGAACTGCAGCTGTTCAACATGATCGACAACGCTCGCGTCAACCAGGGTTGTGCACCACTGCAGCAAGACCCGGACCTGACGAGCAGCGCTCGCTCAGATGCCGTGAGCAGGTCGAAGTCAGGTTCCACGAACAGCACCGGCAGTTCGAAGACGACCGCAGGCGGTGACGAGGTGACCGCACAGCAGGCTTACAACCAGATGATGTCCCAAAGCCGCAGCACGGTCCTCAACTGTGGTCTGACGACATTGGCGGTCGGTCTCGGAACAACCGACCACTGCAAGATCCTGCTCTGCCTGACCGGCACCGCGAAACGCTACGCATGGGTCGCCGATTTCGAGTAGTACCGCGCTCTTCCTGCTGGTTGGTGTGATCATGGTTGGGCGACCTGGTCCACCAACCTGCGGGAGGCTGGATGTTCTCCGAGCGTGACGACGTGGATTCAGGCGGCCCGGCGCACTACGGGATTCATCCGGACGCGTTCGCCGAGGAGCGGCCCGACCCGCGCCCGGAGGAGGCCAAGCGGATGGGGCTGAGCCGGCATACGGAGGAAGGCGCCGTGCTGTACTTCGCTTCGTCGCTCGACCGCGGCAAGACCGGGCACCGGATGATGGCCTGGATCCTGCTCGTCACGTTCGCCGCGCCGGTCGTCTACATCCTGCTCGTGCTGCTGTAGAACTCCTGCCGATGCCGCTGCGGCGTCGTCCCCAGCAGCGCGTGGAAGTGGTGCCGCAACGCGTCGCTGCTCCCGAACCCGCTCGAAGCCGCCACCCGCTCGACCGGCAGATCGGTTGTCTCCAGCAACAGCCGGGCCCGGTCCAGCCGTTGCCGCAGCAGCCACGCCTGCCCCGAGCTCCCGGTCCGCGCCCGGAACTGCCGCGTGAACGTACGCCGCGACAGCGCTACCGCCCCGGCCCACTCGTCCAGCGACACGGGCTGGTCGAGCCGCGCCCGCGCCCACACCATCGCCTTCTCGATCACGTCGTCGCTCGGATCCGGCGGCACCGGCACCGGGATGTACTGCGCCTGCGACCCGCTCCGATGCGGCGCCACGACGATGTCGCGGGCAACCTTCTCGGCCTCCTCGACCCCGTGATGCACGCGTACCAAATGCAAACAGCAGTCGAGCGATGCCGCCGTACCGGCCGAAGTGATCACGTCGCCCAAGTCCGACCACAGCACGTCCGCGCGCACAGCCAACTCCGGATGCTGAACGCGCAACTCGTCGGCCCACCGCCAGTGCGTCACCACCTCGCGCCCCGCCGCGATCCCGCTCTCCGCCACCAGGAACGCGCCGATGCACAGCCCCACCACGGTCGCCCCGCGCGCATGGGCCCGTTGGATCGCATCCAGCAGTACGTCGGACGCCTGCCGGCCGGGCTCCCAACTCGGTAGCACGACGACATCGGCCCGCTCCATCACCTCGAGCCCGTGATCCACGCTGATCCCGAACCCCGCGTTGGTCCGCATCGGCCCCGGCGTCTCGGCGCAGACGAGTACGTCGTACTGCGACGTCCGACCGCGCCGCTCGCCGAGCACCAGGCACGGGACGGACAGGTGGAACGGGCTCATCCCGTCGTACGCGAGGACCGCGACAGTACGCATAAGGACAGTATGGCCCGATCTTCGGTAACTATGGCTCCCGGGCCAATGGCCACCCCGGCGCCGCGGCGGAAGGATCGTGGTCATGGAGATCACGCACATCGGCGGCCCGACCGCCGTACTGAACCTCGGTGGCCTGACGTTCCTGATCGACCCCGCCTTCGACGAGCCCCGCGACTACCAACTGCCGGGACGGGTGATGACCAAGCTGATCGGCCCGGCGATCCCGGCCGAGAAGCTCGGCCCGATCGATGTCGCGCTCGTCTCGCACGACGAGCACAAGGACAACCTCGACGACGCCGGCCGCGCGCTGCTGGCGACCATCCCGACCGTCCTGTCGACCCCGGGCGCGGCCACTCGGATCGAAGGCGTCCGCGGCCTGGAGAACTGGGAGTCGATCGACCTGCCCCGACCGGACGGTGGCGTCATCACGGTGACCGGCGTACCCGCGCTGCACGGCCCGGAGGGTGCGGAGAAGGTGCTCGGCGTCGTGACCGGGTTCGTCCTGCAGGGCGAAGGGCTGCCGACCGTGTACGTCGCCGGCGACAACGCGTCGCTCGGGCTGGTGAAGGAGATCGCGGACCGCTTCGCGCCGATCGATGTCGCGGTCCTGTTCGCGGGCGCCGCGCGGACCGCGCTGCTCGATGGAGCCAACCTGACGCTGACCTCCGCGGACGCGGTCGAGGCAGCGCGTCTGCTCGGCACGGCGACGATCGTCCCGGTCCACACCGAGGGCTGGGCGCACTTCACCGAGGGGCCCGACCAGCTCGTCTCCGCGTTCCGGGAGGCCGGGTTGGAGGATCGCTTGAGGGTGCTCGAGCACGGGGTCGCGACACCCGTTGATTGAGCCCTTGACGAGCACGGAGCGTAACGACTAGCGTGCGACCGCCGGGGGGAACCGGCAGCTGTGTTCACCGGGCCGGGGGGAGATCGGCCCACTGCCGAAGGGGAATTCCAGTGTTCGCACGACGCTTCCGCACGCTCTTTTCCGCCGCGACGGCCGCGGTGGTGCTGGCCGGTACGGCGGTCCTCGCGCCGCTGACGGCCGACGCGGCGATCACCGCCGTACTCAGCGGGATCCAGTACGACCCGCCGGGCGCGGACGTCCGCACCAACGCCCAGATCAACAACGAGTTCTTCACTGTCCGCAACATCAGCAGCCGGCCGATCAACCTGTCCGGCTTCCGGGTCGCGGACGTGGCCAACCACGTGTTCGTGTTCCCGCGCGGCTACGTGCTGCCGGGCCGCTCGACGGTCATCGTCCGCACCGGCAAGAACCGCAACCGGGCGCTGACGCTGTACTGGAACCAGAGCTGGTACGTCTGGAACAACACCGGCGACACTGCCCGCTTCCAGACGCCGGCCGGGAAGACCTTCGACACCTGCACCTACAAGGCCGTCACCGGCCGCTCGCGGGTCGGCTGTTAGTCCTGAGCCGGATCGGTGCCGTCCGGGATCCACTCCCGGACGGCGATCTCGTCGCCGACCCGAATGGTGCCTCCGGCAAGTACTGCGGCCTTCACGCCGAAACTGACGCCACCGCCGTACGCCGGTTCGCGCCGGTACGTCGCCAGTGTCCTGGTCGGCTCCGGACCGGACTTGGCACCGGTCAGCTGATCGACGGTCGGAACCGCACACCGGATACCGCGCGCCGAGTAGCCGATCTCGACCGCGCCGGCCGCCATCCGCAGGACCTTGTCCTCGGTGTGCGGCTCCGGCCAGCCGGACACGACGATGTTCGGCCGGAAGCGATTCATCGGAATTGCCTCGCCGCCGTGCTCGACGATGCGCGCATTGAGTCCGTCGAGCGACGACAGCGACGTGATCATCAGCGCGTGCGCGTCGCCGTATCCGGTGAGGCCGCGATGCGCGCCCCAGCCGGGCCGTTCGTGTTCAGGCGTGACGCGGACCAGCGCGGCCGGCGTACCGAGGCAGGCCGTGAACCATTCGTCCGCGGCCGGGTCCTGGACGACGCCCTGGCCGAACCACTTGCCGAACAGGCTGACGTCGCGCCGCTTGCCGTCGTACTGGATCGCCAGCTCGAGATCGGGTGCATCGGGGGCGGACAGCCGGAGGCGGTCGCCGGCGAGCTGTGCATGGAGTGTCGCCATCGCGGGGAGCTTGCGTTGGCTGAGGAAGGTGCCGTCCGGTTCGACGAGCATGAACAACCGGTCGTTCACGAGGCCGGTTGGACCGACCTCCGCTGAATCGACCGGGATCCCGGCGAGACCTTTCACCGGGTAGTAGGCCAGGGCGGCAACCTTCGCGACAGTCACACGGTCAAGCGTAACTGCCGCTTGCTCTGTTGAAACGTGTTGAGTTATGTTTGAACACGTGGAGGATGTCGAGCTATTCGCGGGTGCGTTGCAGCGGGTACGACGTCATGCCGGGCTGAGCTATCGGCGGCTGGCGGACCGCGCGCACTACTCCCATCCGCACCTGATCCGCGCGACGAACGGCAAGCAACTGCCGACGTGGGAGGTCGCCGAAGCGTTCCTGACCGGGTGCGGGGTGCCGGCCGACCTGCTGCCGGTCTGGCGCCGGCGATGGGAGGAAGCCAGCCGCGATCCGCGCGACATCGTCGGATTGCTGGAGAGCGCCGAGGACCTGGAGGACCTGGGTGCTGCTGTCGCAGCGCTCGTCCGGCCGCGCTCGATGCGAGCGCTGGAGCAGGAGACGGGTATCCCGCGGACCACGATCCAGGCATGGTTGCGAGGCTCCCGCCTGGCGAGGCCGGACCGGCTCGATCACCTGGTCCGCTCGGTCGGCGCCACCCCGGCCGAGCGAGCAGCGGTAGCCGACGCCGTCGAGCGCCTCAGCTCCGGCCCGGAGCAGCTGGGTGCCGCCCGGGAGCGGCTCAGCGCAAGCCAGGAGCAGCTCGGTGCCGCCGGGGAGCGGCTCAGCTCCGGAAGACTGAGGGCGGCGCCTGCGGCGTGACGTAGCCTTCCGCGTCGGTGAGCGGGGTGGCCTTCCCGGCCAGCTCGTCGAGCGGCATCACGTCGTACGGCGGTTGGGCGCGCCGCCCGGCGTCCGTCAGCTCGGGAACTGGCTGCCGCGACGCGACCATGATGACGTTGCCGAATCCCTTGCCTCGCAGGATCTTCCGCTCCGCGAGCACCACCCCGGCCCCGATCGCGGCCCGCACGGTCGCCGCAGTACGCCGGATGAACGGCAACCCCGCTTTCCCGTCGATCAGATTCGCCACCAGTACGCCGGTCGGCCGCAGCACCCGCGCGCACTCCGCGAAGAACTCCGCCGTCACCAGGTTCGCCGGCACGGCCTCATGCTCGAACGCGTCGAGGATGACCACGTCCATCGAGTCGTCGTACACCTCACCGATCCCGGCCCGGCCCGTGACCGGCCGCACCTTGATGCCGGTCCGCTTCGGCAGCGGAAGCGCCTCGCGGACGAACTCGGTCAGGTCCTCGTCCGGCTCGAGCACGATCTGCCGGGACCGCGGTCGCGTGACGGCGACGTACCGCGGGATGCTCAGCGCGGCCCCGCCGACGTGCAGGACCGCGACCGGCTGACGTCTTGGCGCGATCGCGTCCACGACGTCGCCGATCCGGCGCATGTACTCGAACGGCAGGTGGGCGGGATCGGCCAGATCAACCTGGGACTGCGGAGAACCGTCGATCCGCAGCACGAACGTGCCGTCGTGCTGCGCTTCCACACTCGCCAGCCCCGAGGCCGTCCGCCGTTCCACCCGCCCATCCTGTCAGTCAGCGAGTTTCCTTCTCCTCGTCCACCGCGATGTCGGCGTTGTCGGTGAACAACCCGTCGATCCCGGTCTTGCGGTACGCCGCGATCTCGGCGAACAGGTTGCCCGAGTCGTTCGGTGCGCCCGAGCTGTCGAAGTCGGCCGGTAGGAAGGTGTTCTCGACCCGGAACGTGTACGGGTGCACGACCAGACCGGCCTTGTGCGCGTCCGCGACGAGGCTGGTCGGCTTGCCCAGCTTGCCGGCCGCGTCGAGCGGGATGATCTGGTCCTTGCTCGGCCCGACGCCGTCGGCGTACGTCGCGACCTCGCGCAGACCCTTCGCACTGACGATGTCGGCGTACGTGCGCTTGTCGCCGGAGGCCACGAAGTCGTACGGCGCGCCGGCCGAGCTGGTCAGCTGGACCAGCGGGACCCGGAGTTGCTTGTCCAGCGCCTTCAGGTTCGACACCTCGAAGGACTGCACGAAGACCTTGGCGTCCGGCCGGTTCAGGCCGTTGCGGCTGAGGGTCTTGATCAGCTCCGGCTCGAGCGGCAGGCCCTGCTGCCGGAAGTACGTCGGGTGCTTGGTCTCGGGGTAGATGCCGATCGGGCGGCCGAGCTCCTTGGACAGGCGCTTGCTGAGGTCGATCACTTCCTGGAAGGTCGGGATCTGGTAGTGCCCGTCGAAGACCGTGTTGTGCTGGCGGACCGCCGGGATCCGTTCCTTGGCGCGCAGCGTCTTCAGCTCGGCCAGCGTGAAGTCCTCGGTGAACCAGCCGGTGGTGGCGACACCGTCGAGCAGCTTGGTCTTCTTGCGGCCGGCGAACTCCGGGTGGCTCGCGACGTCCGTCGTACCGCCGATCTCGGGTTCGTGCCGGGTGACCAGCACGTGGTCCTTGGTGGTGACCAGGTCGGGCTCGATGTAGTCGGCGCCCATCCGCGCGGCCAGCTCGTACGACGCCAGCGTGTGCTCGGGCCGGTAGCCCGACGCACCCCGGTGCCCGACGATGACGAAGTCGTCGTGCTTGGTCGCCTCGACGGACTGCGGCACGAGAACCGACGCGACCACCGCAATCGCCGAGACGGCGACCGGGACCAATCGCTTCATGAGTTACTCCTTACACATCAGGGACTTTGCGCCACACTCGGGCACCGCATCGGCTCCTCGACGTACGCCGGATGACCGGTCAGTGAATGATGTATTGGGATGTGAGCTATTCGGCCGCCCCCAGCGTTGGTGCCGGCCGCCGGGCTTGCTAGCGTCCGAAGCACACCATCAATGAGTTTCTAGGAGCGTGTCGTGAGCACTACACCGGTGAAGGTGGCCGTTACCGGGGCCGCGGGGAATATCGGATACAGCCTGCTGTTCCGGATCGCGAGCGGGGCCCTGCTCGGGCCGGACACCCCGGTGGAGCTGCGGCTGCTCGAGATCACCCCGGCGCTGAAGGCACTCGAGGGCGTCGTGATGGAGCTCGAGGACTCCGCCTTCCCGGCGCTGGCCGGGATCGAGATCGGCGACGACCCGAACGTGGTCTTCGACGGTGTCAACGTCGCGCTGCTGGTGGGTGCGCGGCCGCGGACCAAGGGGATGGAGCGCGGTGACCTGCTCGAGGCCAACGGCGCGATCTTCACCGTCCAGGGCAAGGCGCTCAACGACCACGCCGCCGACGACGTCCGGATCACCGTCACCGGCAACCCGGCGAACACGAACGCGCTGATCGCGAAGAGCAACGCGCCGGACATCCCGGCCGAGCGGTTCTCCGCGCTGACCCGGCTCGACCACAACCGGGCGCTGGCGCAGCTGGCCAAGAAGACCGGCGTGCACGTCACCGACCTGAAGAAGCTGACGATCTGGGGCAACCACTCCGCGACGCAGTACCCGGACATCTTCCACGCCGAGGTGGCCGGCAAGAACGCGGCCGAGGTCGTCAACGACCAGGCCTGGCTGGAGAACGAGTTCCTCCCGACCGTGCAGAAGCGCGGCGCCGCGATCATCGAGGCGCGGGGCGCGTCGTCGGCGGCCTCCGCCGCGGCCGCCACCATCGACCACACCCGCGACTGGCTGGCCGGCTCGGCCGACGGTGACTGGCTGTCGATGGCGGTCGTCTCCGACGGTTCGTACGGCGTCGCGGAGGGCCTGATCTCGTCGTTCCCGGTGACCGTCAACGACGGCAACTGGGAGATCGTGCAGGGCCTGGAGATCAACGACTTCTCCCGCGGCAAGATCGACGCCTCGGTCGCCGAGCTCGGCGAGGAACGCGACGCGGTGAAGGCCCTCGGCCTGATCGGCTGATCGCCCCACAGCACACCGAAGGCCCCCGGGACGCCGTCCCGGGGGCCTTCGCTTGTTCTCACCGCATGCTGTACGCGGCGATCACCGTTTGCGTCGTACTGTTCCCGGCCGCGTCCGTCACCGTCGAACGCAACGAGATCGTCTTGCCTGCAGGCGTCGGGAAGATCGCCTTGCTGCCGGCAACCGGCGCCTGTTTCCAGGTCGCTCCGCCGTCATCGGAGTACTGGATCTTCACCTGTTTCACCGTGCCCTGCACTGGGCCCTGGACCGTGAACGGCAGCACGGTGAGCGGCTTGCGCGCCATCGTGTTGTTGCCGTCCACCTCCGGCTGGTAGCCGACGGTGTAGATCGCGACACCCGGCTGGTCCGCCGATGAGGTGAACGTCGCCTCGACATCCATCCGCGTCGAGAACGGCCAGACCTCTTGCGTGCCGGTCGTGACCAGCCTGTACGACGCTTTGCCCGCCGGCAGGCCGGTGGCGTCGACGAAGCCGAACCGGTCCGAGCTGCCGACCGCGGTCCCGTCCCGGTAGAGCGTCGTACTCCCGGACTTGCCGGCGATATAGCCGGTGTGACCGTCCGCGTCGGTGAGAGTCTGCAGGGAGACGGTCAGCTCCTCCGCGGACCGCTTGGCCGCGCTCACCGACGGCACGAACACCGCCGCGTTCCACCGCTCCCGGTAGTGCTGGCCGGCCTTGTAGATCACCGGTTTGCCCTCGAGGTGCCAGTTCCCGAACGGCACATCCGAACCGTCGATGTCCTGTTCGGTGGTGCCGAACCAGCCGTACGGCGTCTGGTCCACGTAGTAGCGGATCGTCCGCGGCACGTCGAGCCGGATGACTCTCGCCCAGCCGCCATCGCCGGTCGGCCCGACCGCGAACAGCATCTTGAAGACCCGCGCCTCGGCGGTCGCGTTGACCGTGCTGTCCACGGTCGCGAGGTCGGACTGCTTCACCTTGCGGTCGAACCCGGTCGGGAAGTCGCCGGGCTGGAAGTTCGCGATCCCGTACAGGTACGGCGTGTTCGTGAACAACCCGTCCGCGCCGGGGACACCCCACTGCGACATGACGTGCCCGGTCAGCTCTGACGCGGGAAGCTTCGGACCGGCGTTGTAGGTGAACATCGTCCCCGACAAGAATCCGCCGGCGGAGTACGTGTACACGCCGTCCTTGATCTTCCGGTCGAACCCGATGTCGGAGTTGGCCTGCACTGCGTCGGCCTTCGGCACCGAGGTCGTCACCGGCTTCGCCTTCCGCGCGTCGAGGACGACCGTCTGGTCCGCCGTGAGCTTCACGCTCGGGGCAATCAGCGTGAAGAAGACCCAGTCCTCCGTCCCGCGCTCGAACTCCTGGAACTGGTTCAGCATGTACTCGCCCTGCGCCAGCCTGAGCGTCACCGTGCCGTTCTCGTCCGGCGAAACCATGTCGTTCTCACCGTTGTCGACGCCCGTGACGGACACCGGGTAGTCCGGGTCCGGGGCGCCGTTCGGCTTGATCAGCTTGACGGTGAGCGTGTACGTCGGGCCTTCCTTGTCCACGCCCACCGGTACGACGACCGTCTGGCCGCCGCCGGTGGCGGTGATGCGACCGCTGTAGAGGCCGTCCGCGCCGCCGAGGCTGGTGTCCGACGTCGCCTGCACGGACGCCGTACCGCCGGCCGGGACGGTCACCGAGTCGGCGCTCAGCTTCAGCGCGCCGGCCGGAGCCGCCGTACCATCGGGGCCGTCCAACACCGACGACAGCGATAGCGTGACGTTCGCGCCGCCGAGGTTGCGGTAGGTCACCTCACGGGTCACCGGCTCGTCGTCGGTGTGCGGGTACGACGCTTTGCCGAACGACACGCTGCCGGGCTCGGAAACCACGCTCTGCTTGATCGCTGTCGTCAGGTCGATCCGTCCCGCGCCTTGCTGGAAGGACGTCTGATCCGCGGCAACCTTCGCCGAACCCATCAGCGCGGCCTTCAACTCGGGCGGCGTCCAGGACGGGTGTTCCTGCAGCAGGATCGCGGCCGCGCCGGCGGTGTGCGGCGTCGCCATCGATGTACCCGAGAGCCGCAGGTACTTGTCGCCGACCGGCTCGCCGATCGACGAGTCCTTCGACTTGGCCGCGACGATGTCCGTGCCGGGCGCGGTCACGTCCGGCTTCACCGCACTGTCACCGATCCGCGGACCGCGGCTGGATTGCAGGTTGAGCTGGTCCTGCTTGGTCACGTTGCCGACAGTCAGCGCCGCATCCGCGCTGCCCGGTGAGGCGATCGTCCCGTCGCCCGGCCCTTCGTTGCCGGCAGCAACAACAAACAGCGTGCCGGTCTGTGCGGTCAGCCGGTTCACGGCCTCCTCGAGCGGGTCGACGTCCGGGGTGTCCTGACCGCCGAGGCTGAGGTTGACGATCTTCGCCTTGACGTCGTTCGCGGCCCAGTCCATGCCGGCAAGGATCGCTGACTCGTCGCAGCCCCAGACCTCACAGACCTTGCCGTCGTAGATCCGGGCATCGGGTGCCACGCCCTTGTACTTCCCGTCCGAGGCAGCGCCGGTGCCGGCGATCGTCGACGCGACGTGCGTGCCGTGGCCGACCAGATCGTCGGCGGACTCGGTGGTGAAGTTCTTCTCCCCCACGACCTGCGTCGCGAGGTCGGGATGGGTCGCGTCGATGCCGGTGTCGAGCACGGCGACCGACACGCCCTTGCCGGTGTACCCGGCCGCCCACGCGACCGGTCCACCGATCTGCGGCACCGACTGGTCCAGCAGCACCTTCCGCTTGCCGTCCAGCCACAGCTTGGTAAATCCGCCGGAGCTCATGAACGCCTTGGCATCCGCCTTGTTCACCTTCATCGCCGCACCGCCGATCGACGGCAACTGGCGGGTGACCCTCGTCCCGGCCGGCACGGCACGCTTCGCGGTCCCGGCGTACGTCGTCAGCACCGGGATGGTGCTCATCGAGGCGTCGTCGTACTTGTCCCTGACCAGCTCGGCGACGTCGAAGAGCCGGCGGTCGATCTTGCCGTCGCCGACCGCCTTGGTGACGTCGGCCGGGATCACGTACGAGTGATCCTTGGTCCGGTACGTGGTGAAGCCGACGTGCTGCCGGCCGGCTCCCGGTTCGATCGCCGCCTTGGCGAGATCACCGCCGGGCAGGACGACCCGGTCGCCGGTGATCAGCGTGACGCTGACATCCTTACCCACCGCGGAACGGGCGGTGGCCGCCGGGCCGGACGGGACCGCGTGAGCGGTTCCTCCCAGACCGGCGGCCAGGCCTGCGACCGCCAGTACAGCGATCGCAGGCGTTCCTCTGCGCGTGAATTTCACAGGGCCTCCCCAGAAATCGGTTGTCTGCGCACCGGGGTAAACGCGACAACCGACCTCCGGGGTTGCGTGCTCAGCCCAACGGATAGGCGCCGATAACGGTCAGATCCGTAACGTTGCCGGCCCCGTCGACCAACTGCGACTTCAGCGAGACCCCCTTGGCGCCCTTCGGGGTCACGAAGATCGCCTTGTAACTGCCGTGCCCGGTGGGCGCGACCGCGGCGTCGTGCCAGGTCTTGCCGTCGTCGCCGGAGACCTGGATCGTCAGCTTCCGGATCTTGGGCAGCGCCTGGCCGGGCTGCGCCTCGACCACGACAGGCAGCACGGTGACGGGCTTGCGTTCGGCCACGTTGTGGCTGTCCACCGTCGGCCGGTAGCGGATCCCGAGCAACGGCAGCGGCTGCTGATCGGTGGTCGTTGCCGAGGAGAACGTCCAGCGCAGCTCCATCCGCGTGCTGAACGAGCTGAAAGACTGCCTCGTCTGCGTCGATTCCAGCGTGTACGTCGACTTCTCCGCGGGCAGGCCGCTCGCCTCGACGTACCCGAAGTACGGCGACTCGGCGACGACCTTCCCGTCCCGGATCAGCTTGCTGGACTCGGCATCGGTGGCGCTGTAGCCGTTGTTGCCGTCGGCGTCCGCTAGACCGTAGGCGGACACGATCAGGTCGTTCTGCGCGCGGGCCGCGAGGTCCGGCGCCGTCGTGAAGGCCGCGGCGTTGACCCGCTCGCGGTACGACTTGCCGGCCCGGTACGACTTCGCCGGCGACAGCAGCCGGCTGATCGTCTGTGGGAACGGGTCGTTCGGATCCGTGCTAGGGATGATCTCGTCGGTCTCCAACTGCCAGGTGGCCGGCTTGCCCTCGGCGTACAGCGTCGTGGTCAGCGGGGCCTTGCCGTAGTCGAGGACCGGCGACCAACCGCCGTTCATACCAGGACCGTTGCCGATCAGGACTCGCTCGATGGCCCTGTCACTCGTGGCATTGGTGGTCTGTTTGACGACGGCCTGGTCCTTCGTCTTGACCGCCCGCACGAACCCCGTCGGGAACACTCCGGGGAACGTATTGAGCTGACCGACGACATACGGCGAGTCGTTGAACGAGCCGTTCGCGTCCGGTTTCGCCCATTGGGACCCGACATGGCCGGTGAGCTGGTCGGGTGGCAGTGCAGGACCGAGTTGCGCGCTGTAGACGGCGTCGAAGTCGAACGCCAGACCCGCGTAGCCGAATCCGTAGCTGCCGTCGGCGGACGTCCGGTCGAACCCGACATCGGCCAGGGCGACCTTCGCATCGGTCTGCGGAACAGTCACCTTGACCTGCTTGGTTGCGCGGGCGTCGAACACAACCGTGGTGTCCTTGGTCAGCTGGATGGAGGGCTGCACCAGGCTGTAGCTGGCGAAGCTGCCGTCCGGCTGCTCGACGAACTGGCTGGCCTGGACCAAGTATTCGCCCTTCAGCAGCCGCATGGTGATCGTGTCGCTGCCGTCACCGAGGAACTGGAAGAAGTTCCGCTCCATCGCGGTCAGGACGCCGTCGACCGGAGCCGGCGTACCGTCCGGGCCGATCGCCTTCAGCGTCAGGGTGTAGCTCTCCTGCTCCTTCTCCACGCCGATCGCACTCGTGACGCTGACATCGCCACCGGTCGCGGTGATGCGCCCGGAGTACAGGCCGTCGGGACCGTTGTGCTTGGTGTTCGAGGTCGCCTGTACGGACGTCGTACCGCCGGCCGGGACGGTCACGGAGGTTGCGCTCAGCTTCAGCGCGTCGGCCGGCGCGGCGTTGCCGTCCGGACCGTTGAGCGACGCGGTGAGGTTGAGCGTGACGGCCTGGTCGCCGAGGTTGCGGTACGTCAGCGTCTTGGTGACCGGGGTGTCGTCGTCGTGCGGCCAGACCGCCGTACCGAACGAGACGTTGCCGGGTTCGGCGATCACGGTCTGTTTGATGCCCTTGGCAACATCTACCCGGCCGGCGCCCTGCTCGAACGCGGTCTGGTCGGTGGCCGGTCTGGCCGAACCCATCAGCGCGCCCTTGAGCTCGGCGGCCTTCCAGTCCGGGTGTTCCTGGGCCAGGATCGCGGCAGATCCGGCCACGTGCGGCGTCGCCATCGACGTACCGTCGAGGCGCAGGTAATCATCGCCGACCGGCTCGCCGATGATCGAGTCCTTCGCCTTCGCGGCGACGATCGACACACCGGGTGCGCTGATGTCGGGCTTCACGGCTCCGTCGCCGACGCGCGGTCCGCGGCTGGAGAAGTCGGCCAGCCCGTTCTGCTTGTCGACCGCGCCGACGGTGAGCGCAGCATCGGCACTGCCCGGCGAGCCGATGGTTCGCTCGGTCGGTCCGTCGTTGCCGGCGGCAATCACAAACAACGTGCCGGTCTCGGCGGTCAGCCGGTTCACGGCCTCCTCGAGCGGGTCGATCCCCGGGGTGTCGGTACCGCCCAGGCTCAGGTTCACGACCTTCGCCTTGACCTCGGTCGCGGCCCACTCCATACCGGCCAGGATCGCGGAGTCCGGGCAGCTGCCGAAGTCGTCACAGACCTTGCCGTCGTACAGCCTTGCGTCGGGGGCCACGCCCTTGTACTTGCCGTTCGACGCGGCCGCCGTGCCGGCGATCGTGGAGGCGACGTGGGTGCCGTGGCCGAAGTGGTCTCCGTCCGGCGCGTCGGTGAAGTTCTTCTCCCCCACCACCTGGGTCGCGAGGTCCGGGTGCGACTTGTCGATGCCGGTGTCGAGGACGGCGACCGGGATGCCCTTGCCGGTGTACCCGGCCTGCCAGGCGGTCGGGGCGCCGATCTGCGGGACCGACTGATCCAGCGTGACCTTGCGCTTGCCGTCAAGCCAGATCTTGTCTATCCCGGCACCGGCCTGGACACGTGCGGGCTTGGTCACCTCCAGCGCGGCGCCGTTGATGACGGGCAACTGGCGTGAGACCTTCGCGCCCGGGATCGCCGCCCGCTTCTGGGTCTTGCCGGTGTACGTGACGATCAGCGGCAGCGTGGCGCTCGACTTGTCGTCGTACCCGTCCTTGATCAGGCCGGTGACGTCGAACAGCCGGCTGTCGAGCTTGCCGGTCGACAGTTGCTCGCGGACGTCCGACGGTACGACGTACAGGTGGTCGTGCAGGCGGTACGAGCTGAACGCGACATTGGTACGGCCGGCGCCGGGCCGCACCGCGGGCTTGGCCGGATCGCCGCCCTTCAGCGTGACCCGGTCGCCGGTGATCAGCGTGACGCTCGTGTCCTTCGGCTTCGCAGCCTTGGCGGTTTCCGCGGCCGGTGGATGAGGTTGCGGTACTGCGGATGCATGGCCCGGGGCGGAGAGCCCGAGGCTCAAAGCGGCGATCGAGGCGACGGCGGCTACGCCGAGGCGCCTCGATCGTGGTGTGGATACCACGATGAGTCCCTCCCGATCGTTGTCCTCACATCGGGCCGCCCGACATCTCCTCACGGAGCGGAGCCGAACGGCCACTCACCGGTAGATGTCCGGACTGGACCAAAAGGTTGCCTGCACCACCTGCCACGGCAGGTTGCTGCCTGACTACTGCCCGTAAGGGTGGCCGAGCAGACAGGACGATCAGGCAGGTGGAGCGACGGTGGCGTCCGGCTGGCCGGACGCGGCGAGGGAGGCTGCGATGAAACCGTTGGCCTTGAGATCCTCGATCACGTCGTGGAGGTAGGCGACGGTGTCGGGGTGCTTCGACCTGGAAGTGCCGACAGCCTGCTGGATCTGCATGAACCGCTCGTCGATCAGCCGGAGGTCGGGATGTTCGGCGACGTACGCCGTGATCGGCTGGCGGATCCCGGCCGCCGCCTCGAGCCCTTCGGCCCGGAACACGTCGACACCCTCCGCACCGCGCACAACCGTTGCCTTCTGCAACGTTCTGGTCAGGTAGAGGTCGTACGCCGAGCCTTGCTTCACCCCGATCCGCACACCGTCGGCGTCGACATCGGCGACCGTGGCGAGTGGTGAATCCCGCGGCACGGCGTACACGCCCTCGATGACGACGTACGGCGCGGTGAAGGCGACCTCCTCCGCGCGGGCCGGGTCGATCGCGAGGAAGCAGATGTCCGCCTGCCCGGTCGTCATCGCCTCGAACGACTTCCGTGCCGCGTCGAAACAGACCAGCTGCAAGGGCAGGTTCAGGCGTTTCGCCAGCTCCCGCGCGATGTCCACCGTCACCCCGCCGGGCGCGTCCGGCGTACCGTTCGCCAGCACGGGGTTCCCGAGGTTGATGGAGGCCCGCAGTACACCGGTCGGCGCGAGATCCGCCTGCACAGTCGTCATACCCGCGACCCTATCCGTGCCCTATGCCGCGGCCGACGATCGATTGACGGATCCCGTCAGTCGTAGTCCCTCACGGCAGCGCAGGCAGCCGCACTCAGTTCGTCGTCCTTCGACGGCGCGAACACGCTGGTCGTCGGAGTCGGGTTCGCCCGGAGCAGCCGCGTACGCTGCCAGGTCGGCGGGTGGTCGGCGTCCGTACGGCCGTTCTGCGCCTGATCCAACCGGATCACCCGGACCAGCTCGTGGTCCGGGATCTCTGCCGCGGTACGACGCAGGAGGTCGAGCGGATCGCTGATCGGGCCGCGGCGGATGGCGCGTTCGAGCGCCCGGTAGCCGGTATCGGCGAGCAGCAGGCGCTCCAGCGATCGCGCGGTCGGTTCCGAGCCGACGAGTTCCGCGATCCGGCGGTCGATGCGGTACTCGCGCCGTTGCCGGCCGGAGAGGTCGAGCCGTCGCAGCAGCCGCCGGTACCCACGGATCGGCGGGCCGAGGACCGCATTGGCGATCTGGACGAGCCGGCTGTGCAGGACCTGATCGTCACTTCCCTGCCCGACCAGGACGACCACTCCCTCCGACGACTTGAGCTTGCCGTTGCCGGCCGAGTCGAGCGCCCCCGGCTGCACGGTCGCGGCGAGTTCGTCGAGGATGTGCTCGGCCGCACCGAGCACGCGATCGTGCGTGCCGCGCTGGTCGTCGTACATGGCATGCGCGAGGACGGCGTACCGCTCCTGGGGGTTGAGCACAGCCCAGGCCGGGAGGCCGAGTCGCAACACCCGGCGGTACCGCCAGCCGATGCGGTCGATCGCGATCCGGGTGTCGGTGGTGACGACGACGCTCTCGAGTTTTGCGGTACCGGTCTGGACGGCTAGCCGGTCGAGGACGTCGTACAGCTGCGGGGCTTGTTGTCTCGTCACCGCCTGGGCGTTGCCGGGCAGACGGTTCAGGCGTGGGCGGAAGATCGCCGTGATGACGAAGAGGATCGCCGCGAACGGCGCCGCGAACAGCAGCGGCCGGTAGAACCCGAGCAGGGCCAACCCGCCGAGCAGACTCGGCAGCGGCACCACCAGGACCGGCAACGACAGGAGAAATGCGCCGACCGAGCGCTCCGGGCCTCCGGTCTGCCCGCTGATCAGTACGTCGGCCAGCTTGCTCTCTCGCTCGACCTCACGACTCGGTTCCACGGGCCGCGGGTCCAGGTTCCAGCCGCAGTGCTGACACCAGACGGCGTACCGCCGATCCCCCGGAAGTTCCCGCCCGCAGTCCGGGCACCCCACCAAACTTTCCACAGCGCAAGAATGCGGCTTGGCAGGGGGCATCGAGAGTTTTTTGCAGAGTCATTGTGTAAGTCGGTGGGCGGTCCTACTGTGTGCGCATCAACTCATCCGATGGGGGTGCAATGAAGCGTCGGAGTGTGGGGCTGCTGGTGGCCGCTGCGATGGTCGTGCCAACGATCGTCGCCGTGCCCGCGGAGGCCCACGGTGATCACAGTGACAAGCGAGTGGTGGGGTACTACACCAACTGGAGTGGGTACGCCCGGAACTACCTCGTCAGCGATCTCGTGAAGAGCGGGGCCGCGGCCAGGCTGACCCAGATCAACTACGCGTTCGGCTTCGTCGACGCCCAGGGGAACTGCACCAGCAGCGATGCGTGGGCCGACTACCAGCGACCGTTCACCGCCGAGCAGAGCGTGAACGGCCAGGCCGACCAGCCCGGACAGGTGCTCAACGGCAACCTCAACCAGTTCAGAGAGCTGAAGCAGAAGTACCCGAAGCTCCGGATCAGCATCTCGCTCGGCGGCTGGACCGGCTCGGCGCACTTCTCCGACGCGGCGCTCACGCCGGCCTCCCGGGCCGCGCACGTGAAGTCGTGCCTGGACATGTGGCTGAAGGGCAACCTGCCCGGCCTCCCCGCAGGCGCCGCGAAGGGTATTTTCGACGGTGTCGATCTCGACTGGGAATGGCCGGCCAGTGAAGGCAACCCGGGCAACGTGATCCGGCCCGAGGACAAGCAGAACTTCACCGCGCTGGTGCACGAGTACCGCACGCAACTGGACAAGCTGTCCGGCCGTCCCGGCAAGTACAACCTGACCGCGTTCCTGCCCGCGAACCCGACGATGATCGACAAGGGGTTCGAGGTCCGCAAGCTGTTCAAGGACCTGACCTTCGGTACGACGCAGGGATACGACTACCACGGCCCGTGGGAGACCCTCACCAACCAGCAGTCCGCGATCGACGGACCGAAGGGCGATCCGACCACACCGGAGTTCAGCTCGCAGGTCACGATCGACGCGTACCTGTCCCGCGGCGCACCGCGCGACCAACTGGTGATGGGCGTGCCGTTCTACTCCCACGGCTGGACCGGCGTGACGAACGCGAACCACGGCCTGTTCCAGCCGTCGACCGGCCCGGCGCCCGCGACGTACGAGGCAGGCACCGAGGACTACGGCCTGCTCAAGGCTCATCTGTCCGACTACACGGTCTATCGCGACAACCGCGCCGGATTCGCCTGGCTCTTCGACGGGACGACGTTCTGGACCTGGGACGACCCGGTCGAGATGGCCCGCAAGGCGAAGTACATCTCGCACCGCGATCTCGGCGGCGCGATGATCTGGTCCCTCGACGGCGATTCAAATGGCGAGCTGATCTCGGCGTTGCACCGTAACCTACGCTGAGTGGATCTGAATGCTCTCCAGGACAGGTTCGGCGCGGGTAGCGCCGAGCCTGTCCACGTCGGCTGCTCCGGCGCCACGGTCGTCCGGCTCGACCGCGGGCCGGAGCGCCTTTATTACAAGGCCGGTGCCGGCGTCTCTGCTGAGGCGGACCGCTTGGCCTGGCTCGGCTCGACCGGGTTCCCGTGCCCCCAGATCGTTGATCGCGGCAACAACTGGCTGCTCACCACGGAGCTGCCCGGCCGCGATGCGTCTCAGGAGTGGCCCGCTGCCGACCGACCCGGCGTACTCGCCGCGCTCGCCGAAGGCCTCCGTCGCCTCGACGAGCTCAGCGGCTGTCCGTTCAGGTCGATGTTCCCGGGCGCCGGCGACGCGGTCACCCATGGGGACTATTGCGCGCCGAACGTTTTCGTCGACCCCGAAACCCTGCGCTTCACCGGCGTCCTCGATCTCAGCCGGCTCGGCGCCGGCGACCGGTACATCGACCTCTCGCTGATGTTCGGCAGCCTCCGCGGCGACCTCAACCCACAGTACGGCGGCCTGCCCGCGGCCCGGCGGTTCGTCGAGCTGTACGGCGGGGATCCGGACGACCCGCGCATCGAGCACTACCTCACCCTCGACGTCACCGACGACTACCTGCCCTGATAGGCCCGCCGATAAGCACTGGGCGTCGTCTGCACAGCAGTCTTGAACCGTCTGCGCAGGTTGGTGGCCGATGACAATCCCACTTTCACCGCGATTGTCTCGACCGGGAGGTCCGTTTCCTCCAGCAGGACACGGGTTCTGGCGATCCGTTGGGCGAGCAGCCACTGGCCGGGTGCCATGCCGAGCTGGTCGGCGAACCGCCGTGCGAGCGTCCGCGGTGAAACGTTCGCATGACCGGCGAGGTCCTGGAGCGTGAGCGGCTCGGCGAGGTGATGGGTGGCCCAGTCGAGGAGCTCGCCCAACGACTCGACCGGCGCTTGGTCTTCGGTGCGGTACTGCGTCTGACCGCCTTCGCGATGCGGCGGCATCACCATCCGCCTCGCGACCCGCGCCGCATGAGCGGCACCGTGATCGCGTCGCACCAGTTGCAGACACAGATCGATCCCGGTCCCCGACCCGCCACTCGTCGCCACATCGCCGTGATCGATGTACAGGACGTCCGGATCCACGTGTACCGCGGGGAATCGGCGTTGCAGCTCATCGGCGTACCGCCAATGCGTCGCGGCCCGGCGCCCGTCGAGCAGCCCGGTCGCGGCGAGCGCGTAGGCGCCCGAGCAGATGCTGACCAGACGGGCTCCCCGCCGATGTGCTCGCGTGAGTGCTCGCAGCACCGGCCCGCTCGGCTCGCGATTGATCGGCAGCCAACCCGGTACGACGATCGTGTCCGCGCGATCCAGCGCTCGCAGACCGGACGTGACCACCATGTCGAAACCCTCGGTCGTGCGGATCGGTCCCGGCTCCTCGGTGCACACGCTGAACCGGTACGGCGCCTCGCGGAACACGGCCGCCGCACAGCCGAGCTCGAAGCTCGCCTGCGGTGCGCTGACCAGAGCGACAACCCGGTGCATGGCAAGAAAGTACCTGATCGGGACTATCCAGACACTGGGTCCCGACCTTCGGAACGCGGAGGATCAGAGCTATGCAGAACTATGAGTGGGCGTCGGTCGACGACGCACCGGTCCGTGAACTCTTCCCCGGCATCACCCTGCGACCGCTCTGGTCCGGCGAGGTCGCGAAAGCCTTTGTCCTGCAGATGGATCCGGGCTCCTGCTGGGAAGGTATCGACGTACACGATCCGGGACCGGAAGAGGTGTTCGTCGTCGACGGCGTGTTCAACGACGGGACCCGCGACTACCCGGCCGGTTCGTTCATCCACGCCCCGGCCGGGTCGTCGCACGTACCGCAGTCCGCGAAGGGCTGCACGTTGTTCTTGTTCTACCCCGAGGGCTAGCCGATCAGGGTTTGTTGAGTTGCACGACGTTGAAGTCGGTCCCCGGCGGAGCACCCGGACCCAGCGGCGGCGGGAAGCCGAGATCGAAGCGGGCGTTGACCAACGCGAGCCGGTGACCGTCCGCGCCGACCGCCGTCGGGACCCGGAACAGCGCATTGGTGACCGTGGCAACGATCCGGCCCTTCCTCAGGTCCGGGCTGAGCTGGATCTTGACGAGCTGGTTGGCGAAGTTCTGCACCACCCACAGCGTCCTGCCCTCGAGCAGGATGCCGTCCGGCGTACCCGGAGTGAGCGCGCCGCCGGTGAGCGAGATCGTTCGGCTGGCGCCGGTGCATGGATCGACCAGATACAGCTCGGCGCGCGACGACTGGCCGACGATCAGCACCCGGCCGTTGCTGGGCGCCGCGATGCCGTTCAGGTTCGGGAAGTCGCCGAGCACCGCGGCGGGTCCGCTCAGCCGGATCGTCCGCGGCTTCCCGATCCGGTGCCCCGGCCCGATCGGAACCAGGTAGATCACCGCGTGGAACGAGTCGGTGAAGTACGCGCCGGCCGGCGTGATCACCACGTCGTTGATCAGGCTGTCACCGGGCGTGCTGAGCACGAGGTCCGCGATCGTCGAGCCGTCCCGCGTGCTGTAGACGTACGCGTGGCCGGTGAAGCCACCCGCCACCCACAGCCGGTGCGCGGAAGCCTCGACCTTCATCCCCGCGGCCGACCGGCCCGGCGGGGCGTCGACGAGCACCGCGCCCTTTCCGCTGTGCAGGCTGCCGCGGTAGATGTCACCGCTGGTGAGCGATCCGACGTAGAACGTGTGATGCGGACCGGTGGCGATCCCCTCCGGCGCGAAGTCGGTCGGTAGCGGGATCGACGCCGGGAAGGGTGCGGCCGCGGCAACCGTCAGTGCCACCGCGGACACAATCAGCGCAAGTTTCCTCAAGATGGACATGGCACCCCCTGAATCCCCTTGTTTTGAAGGTAGATCCAGGGTTTCCGGTCGTCCAGAGCAACTATTCGGTACTGCGCAGTTCGGTGGGCGCGCCGTGCACTGCGGGGATCGAGCCGAGCTTGCCGGCCTGGAAGTCCTCGAAGGCCTGGATGACCTCGGCGCGGGTGTTCATCACGAACGGTCCGGCCATCGCGATCGGCTCGCGGATCGGGCGGCCGCCGATGACGAGTACGTCGAGGTTCGGCTCGGCCTGCGCTTGCGTCGTACCGGCCTGGGTGCGGATCGTGTCGCCCGGGCCGAAGACGGCGAGCTGACCCTTGCGGAACGGGCGCCGCTCGGCGCCGACCGTGCCCTGACCGGCGAGGACGTAGACCAGCGCGTTGTAGTCCGGCTGCCACGGCAGCACCAGCTCCGCGCCCGGGCTGACGGTTGCGTGCACGAGCGTGATCGGGGTGTGGGTCGAGCCGGGTCCTTCGTGGCCGTCGACCGAGCCGGCGATCACGCGGATCAGCGCGCCACCGTCTGCCGTCGACAGCAGCGCAGCGTCGCCGCCGCGGATGTCCTGGTAGCGCGGCGCGGCCCACTTCTGGACCTTCGGCAGGTTCACCCAGAGCTGGATGCCGTGGAACAGGCCGCCGCTCAGCACCAGGTGCTCCGGCGGGGTCTCGATGTGCAGCAGGCCGCTACCGGCGGTCATCCACTGAGTGTCGCCGTTGGAGATGATGCCCCCACCGCCGTTGGAGTCCTGGTGCTCCATGATCCCGTCGAGCATGTACGTGACGGTCTCGAAGCCGCGGTGCGGGTGCCATGGGGTGCCCTTCGGCTCGCCCGGCGCGTACTCGACCTCACCCATCTGGTCCATGTGGATGAACGGGTCCAGGTCGCGGAGGTCGACGCCGGCGAAGGCACGCCGTACCGGGAAGCCCTCGCCCTCGTAGCCGCTCGGCGCGGACGTCACCGACTTCACCGCGCGCTCGTGCGCGATCGCCGGGTCCGGCTGGGTGATGCGGGGCAGGACGGTGATGTCACTGACGGTCACGGCGGGCATGTTGGCTCCTCGCTGGTTGATAGTTCAAGAATAAACTACCTGCCCGAACCACGGCAAGAGCGGGTGCATTCCCGCCTCACAGGAACCTTCCAGCCGATCCGCCCGAACCTGCGCCACTGACCAAGTCCGCCGATCACTCCGACGGCCGGCGCAATCACGCTCGGCACGGGGCTCGGGAGCGGGTTGGTCAGTGGCGGACGTTCGGGTGGTGTGGGGCGCATGGCAGACTCTGGTGGCGTGACAGCTCAGATTCTGGATGGCAAGGCGACGGCGGCGGCGATCAAGGACGAGCTGAAGGTCCGGGTCGCGAAGCTGGCCGAGCAGGGCGTGGTGCCCGGGCTCGGCACGATTCTGGTCGGTGACGACCCGGGCAGCCGCGCGTACGTTGCCGGCAAGCACCGCGACTGCGCCGCGGTCGGGATCTCCTCGATCCAGGTCGAGCTGCCGGACACCGCGACCCAGGACGAGATCGCCGCGAAGGTCCGCGAGCTCAACGACAACCCGGAGTGCACCGGCTTCATCGTCCAGCTCCCGCTCCCGAAGCACGTCGACACCAACGCGATCCTCGAGCTGATCGATCCCGTGAAGGACGCCGACGGCCTGCACCCGATGAGTCTCGGCAAGCTCGTCCTCGGCCAGGACGGTCCGCTCCCGTGTACGCCGAAGGGCTGCGTGGAGATCCTGCGGCGGTACGACGTACCGATCGCCGGGGCGCACGTGGTCGTCGTCGGGCGTGGGGTCACCGCGGGGCGCCCGATGGGCCTGCTCTTCACCCGGCGGAGCGAGAACGCGACCGTCACCCAGTGCCACACCGGCACGAAGGACCTCGCGGCGGTGGTCCGCACCGGCGACATCGTGATCGCCGCGGCCGGGTCCGCCGGCCTGATCACCGCCGACATGGTCAAGCCCGGCGCCGTACTGCTCGACGTCGGCACCAGCCGCAACGCCGAGGGCAAGATCGTCGGCGACATCGAGCCCGCCGCCCGCGAGCAGGCGTCCTGGATCGCCCCGATGCCCGGCGGGATCGGCCCGATGACGCGGGCCATGCTCCTCACCAACGTCGTCGAAGCAGCCGAAGCGAGCCTGCCCCAGTGACCACCGGACCTGCGCTGAAGGTGAGAGTGACGTGCTGATGGCTGCAGAGGCCCAGCGGCGCAGCCAATGGCCGCTAGCGTTGTCACTCCTGGCCGCGCTCACCGGCCTGGTCGTGCTGTGGTTCTACGACTGGCGCAACGGCGTACTCGTCTTCGCCGGCGCGGTCGGCCTGGCCGGTCTCCTGCGCGCCGCCCTCACCGACACCGCCGCGGGCCTACTCCATGTCCGCAGCCGGATGTTCGACACGACGTTCCTCCTGCTCACCGCGGCAGCCATCGCAGTACTCGGGCTCATCATCCCGAACTGACCCCGAACAACTGCTCCAGTACGGCGGTTGTCATCCAGTCCGCGACCTCTTCCGGCGTCCAGGCGAGATCCCGGGTGAACTGGCTGTAGAGCTGCGGCCCGAGGACGACCAGCAGAATGTCGCGCGCCCGAGTGCTGGAGAGGCCGTCGCGCAGGGGGTGCTTGGTGCTGAGGAACGCGATCGCGCGCTCGTACCCCGCCCGTCGCAGGCCGTCGTTGTACTCGTAGCTCTTCCGCGCGTTCTCGTCGCCGAGCACCGCCCACACCAGCGGCGCCGCCCGCTCGAACACCGCCATCGTCCCGTCGACGAAGATCCGGACGGCCGTCTCGATGTCCGGCGCCTCCTCCGCGGCGCGCCACCACTCCGACAGGTGCGGCGGCACCCGGTCCACACCCTCGACCGCGAACTCGTACGCCGCCTGCAGCAACTCACCTTTGGTGCGGAACGTGAAGTACAGCGTCTGTACGGCGACCCCGGCGTCGCGGGCGATCGCGTCCATCGGCGTCGCGGCGTACCCCTCCTCGGTGAACCGCCGGTACGCCGCCGCGACCATCCGGTGCCGTGTCTCCTGGGCCCGTTCCCGCCGCGACTGCTTGACATCTCCCACGGGAGACCACTGTACTGGATGCATCACTAGTGAGTCTTCTAGTGAAATCACCAGCGAGGGGGAATCATGGCAATCGACTCCATCGATCACGCGGTCGAGCTCAGCAGCCGGAGGTGCGGCGGAATCGCCGCCATCGCGGGCGCGGTCCTGGCGATCGCGGGAAACACGGCGCTGCTCTTCATCAACCCGGTGGTCAGCGAGGACTACCTCAGCTATCCGGTCACGCCGGCCCAGTTCCGCTGGGGGCAGGTCTTCTTCGCCCTCACCCAGGCGCTGATGGCGATCGGCATCTACGCATTGGTGCGCTCCGACGCGGTACGCCGTACGCGTTCGACGAACGTCTTCGCGGCGCTGGCAGTCATCGGCTTCGCGATCACCGCGCCAGGCGAACTGGTGCTGATCCTGGTCGCCGACAAGCCGTTCGACTCCACCGCGGTCAACGCCGCGAGCACTGTCTTCGGCATCGGATTGCTGATCGCTGACATAGGCCTCATCGGGTACGGCGTTGCGGCCGTCCGCGCCCGTCGCTGGCCCCGGGCCTGGGCCGCGCTGCCGCTGATCCTGGGAGCCTTCCAACTGTTCGTCGTCACTCCGCTCGCCATCGGAGTCAGCTTCACCAGCATCCTCACCTACGCCGCGATCGCCCTGGCCGATCTACTGGTGGCCGCGATCGGCGTACGCCTCCTCGTCGCGGACTGACCCGCGCCTGAGGAACTGGAGCTGCGGAAGTGGAATGATCCGGCGCATGCTGACGATCCGCTCCGCCACCCGCGCCGACGCGCCGCGCGTCGTACAGATCTATGTCGACTCGTGGAACGACGGCTTCGGCGACCTGATGCCGTCCATCGAGGTCAGCGACACCCGCATCGCCCGCTGGTCCGACACGCTTGCCGATGGCAACTGGTGGGTCGCCGAGGCCGGCAACACCGTTGTCGGCCTCGTCGGCATCGGCCCGAGCCGAGACCCCATCGACCCCGACCTGGGCGAGCTCGACACGATCGCCGTCGACCCGGCGTACTGGCGCCAAGGCGTAGGCAAAGCCCTTATGCAGAAGGCATTACAGGCTCTCGCCACCACGTACCCCGAAGCCATCCTCTGGACCCTGGCCAACTACCCCCAAGCCCAAACCTTCTACACCTCAACCGGCTGGACCCCCGACGGCGCCTCCCGCGACAACGGCCGCCAGGTCTCGTACCGCCGCCGGTTTTAGATGCTCCAGTTCCAGGGAGCGTAGATGCTGACGCGCACTGCGTCGAGCAGCGGCGCGGCGTACTTGACCGAGCAGCCCTTGGCGTAGGCATTGCGGGCGGCGAGGACCTTCGCGCGGGTAAGGTTCATACGCTTCACCTGGTACGCCGTCACGAGCTGCCGATCGGGCCATGAGTCCTCGGTGTACGCCCGCGCCATCCAATCGTCGGACGTCGGATCCGCCGCCGACCCCAGCGCTCGCCCGGCCTCGCTACCACTGATCGAGCCAAGGAAATCGCCGACCTTGTCACCCCGCAGGTGACGCCCTGGCGGGTTGTAGTTCGTCGTGGTGTTGTACTCGTACTGCGGACTCCACTCCTCGTAGGAGCACGCAAAGATCACCTGCGCGTACCCCTCCGGCGGCACCTGGAGCGCAGCGTTCGGCGTCTGCAACCGGACCACACTGATCTGCTGGTAGGCCGACGCAGGAAGCTCCGGCCTTCGCGGCAAGGGAGTCGTCGGGAACGGCGCAGGTTGCGTCACCCCGGGAGTCTGAGCCCCGGGCGTCTGAGCGCCGGTTCGGCCGGGTGGCTCGATCCCACGCAACCCCAGGCTCGGCGTACTCCCAGCCCGCGGCGCCACCTCGTCCCCGCAGCCGGCCAGCGCGAGCACGAGAACCAGCAATCCCCCCAGCCTCCGCATGTCCCTCCCAGCTCGGATCGTCAACGGGCAGCGAGCGCGACCAACGCGTCGGCCAGCGAGCCGCGCCAGCAGGCGTAGTCGTGGCCGCCGTTGTATTCGGCGTACTCAAGGTCGTAGCCCTTGATGCGCAGGATCGTACGCAGGTGGCGGTTCGCGACCAGGATGGACGGACCGTGATCGGGTGTCAGCCCGCGCTCCATCAGTCCGGCCTCGAGATAGAGGCGCACCGGCTGCAGCTCGGCCTCGGCGTACTGGCGCGTGAGCCACTCATGCTCCGGATCATCCTCCGGGCTCCACCAAAACGACCCCGACTGGCTGATCACGTTGCCGAACACGTCCGGCCGCCGCAGCCCCGCGAACGCAGCAGCCTGTCCACCGTGGCTCTGCCCCGCCACGATGGTCAGCGCCGGATCCGTCGTGATCCGATACCGCTCACGGGCCCAGGGCAACAATTCGTCGGTCAGATACTCGAGAAACGCCGCCCCACAAGGAAGTTCACGGTCTCGGATCTCTTGGGTCAAGCTGTCGACGAGTACGCCGACCATCGGCGGAATCCGGGCATCCAAGATCAGGTTGTCGAGGATCGTGTCCATCGGCATCGTGCCACGCACGGTGTCGCCATCGAAGAACACGCACAACGGGTACGGCTCGTCGTCGGGTCGATACCCGGGCGGCGTGTAGACCCAGATGCGACGCTCGTTGCCGAGGATCTCGCTCCGGTGTGAGTACTGCGCGAGCTCACCTTGTCGCCCGCCGGACCGCGGCGCGATCCACGGCTGCGCGGGCGCGTCCGGCAGTTCGACCAGCGACACCACGGTCTCGTCGCTGCCCAAGGCTTCGTCCGCGGGAAAGACGAACCGCGCGGGGTTCAGCGGATCCGCAAACCACTCCGCCGTACGCTCCCGCCAATCCAGATCCGGGGTCTCCACATCGTCAACCGCCAGCCGATACGTGCAGCGCAGATCCCCTCGAACGCGAACGGTCAGGTACCAAACGTCGGTCCCTCCAAGCCGCCGCATCTGGTTCCTGGGCGGGTCCCACCCGGCGGGCCCACCGAACACCGAAACCCCGCCGATCGCGTCCGTCGTCCTGTACAGAAAGGTCAACCAAAGGTCGCCGTCTTCACCGGCCACCGGTTCGACGAGCGGCGCACCCTGCACGGCAATGTCCGCCCAGAATTCCTCCGTCCGATCCGGATCGAGCTCCTTCAACCGTGGACTATCGATCCGCTCAGACAACTACCTCACCCCAGGTCGTCAGTGGAAGTGGCGGTTTCCAACGGAGCGCATGGCACCGCCGACCATTATTGCCAGCGACGAGAAGCAGTTAGTGGAAGAAGTGGCGGGTGCCGGTGAAGTACATCGTGATGCCGGCCTTGTTCGCGGCTTCGATGGCGGCTTCGTCCCGGATCGAGCCGCCGGGCTGGACGACTGCCTTGACGCCGCCCTCGATCAGGACCTCGAGACCGTCCGGGAACGGGAAGAAGGCGTCAGAGGCAGCAACGGACCCGGCGGCGCGGTCGCCGGCGCGCGAGACGGCGAGGCGGCAGGAGTCGACCCGGTTGACCTGGCCCATACCGACGCCGACCGAAGCGCCGTCGGACGCCAGCAGGATGGCGTTGGACTTGACGGCTCGGCAGGCCTTCCAGGCAAAGGCCAGGTCAGCCAGCACCTCAGGCGAGGCCGCACTGCCGGCCGCCAGCGTCCACGCGGACGGGTCGTCGCCCGGAGCCTGGAAGCGGTCGCGGTGCTGCAGCAGCAACCCACCGCTGATCGCACGCATCTCGACGGTCTCGTCGGCAGACACCGCCGGCGCCACGAGCAGCCGGATGTTCTTCTTGCCCTGCAGGATCTCGACGGCCCCGTCCTCGAACGCCGGCGCGACCAGCACCTCGGTGAAGATCTCCGCGACCTGCTTGGCCATCTCGACCGACACCGGCGCGTTCGTCGCGATCACCCCGCCGTACGCCGACACCGGGTCACACTCGTGCGCCCGCCGGTGCGCCTCGGCAATGTCCTTGCCCACGGCAATGCCACAAGGGTTCGCGTGCTTGATGATCGCAACCGCCGGCTCGCTGAAGTCGTACGCCGTACGACGCGCCGCATCGGCGTCGACGTAGTTGTTGTACGACATCTCCTTGCCGTGCAGCTGCTCCGCCGCGGCCAGTCCGCCCCGGCCGTTCAGGTACAGCGCCGCCGGCTGGTGCGGGTTCTCGCCGTACCGCAGTACGGCGGACTTGTCCCACGCCGAGCCCACCCACGCCGGGAACCCGGAGCCCTCTGACGTGTCCGTCAGAACAGAGCCCATCCACGACGCGACAGCGATGTCGTACTCGGCCGTGTGCACGAACGCCGCCGCAGCCAGCTTCTGCCGCTCCTCCAGCGAGAACCCCGTCTCGAGCGCCGCATAAACCGATGCGTACTGCGAAGGCGACGTCACCACCGCGACATTCGCGTGGTTCTTCGCCGCACCGCGCACCATCGACGGCCCGCCGATGTCGATCTGCTCGACGCACTCGTCCACCGAAGCACCGGACGCGACTGTCTCGCTGAAGGGGTACAGGTTGCTCACCAGCAGCTCGAACGGCTCGACCCGCATCTCGCGGAGCTGCTCGACGTGCTCGTCCCGGCGTACGTCGGCCAGCAGGCCGGCGTGCACCATCGGGTGCAGCGTCTTGACCCGCCCGTCGAGGCACTCCGGGAAGCCGGTCAGCTCCTCGACCTTGGTGACCGGCACACCGGCTGCCGCGATCCGGGCCGCGGTCGAACCGGTGGAGACGATCTGCACCCCGGCGGCGTGCAGCGCGGAAGCGAGCTCCTCCAGACCGGTCTTGTCGTAGACGCTGATCAGCGCCCGGCGGATCGGCCTGCGGTCGGTGCTCACTTCAGTCGAACCTTTCGTCCGGTGATGGTCCAGCCTTCGCGGACGAGGCGGCCGACCCACTCCACCAGCTGGCGGCGTTCGACCTCCTTGATCCGCTCGGTCAGGGTGTCTTCGGTGTCGTCGTCCTCGACCGGTACGACGACCTGCGCGATGATCGGCCCGGTGTCGACGCCGCCGTCCACGAAGAACAGCGTCGCCCCGGCGACCTTCACGCCGTACTCCAGCGCGTCCCGCGGACCGTGGATCCCCGGGAACGCCGGTAGCAGCGCGTTGTGGGTGTTGATGTAGCGGTCGCCGAACGCCTCGAGGAAGTCGTCGCCGACCAGCTTCAGGAAGCCCGCGGAAACGACCAGGTCGGGCTTGTACTCCGCGACCGACGCGGTCAGCGCCCGGTCCCAGTCCGCCCGGTCCGCGTAAGCCTTCACCTTGTGCACGAACGTCGGCACTCCGGCGGCCACGGCGCGGTCCAGCCCCACGATCCCCTCGCGGTCCGCGCCGACGGCGACCACCTGGGCGCCGTACGCCGGATCCGCGCAGGCGTCCAGCAGGGCCTGCAGGTTCGATCCCGATCCCGAGACGAGCACGACGAGGCGCGCAGGACCGGGGTCAGAAGCAGAAGTCACGGCGGGCAGCCTATCGCTCCGCGTCGGCCTCTTCCGCAACCGGTCGGCGGGAGGCGGCCACGGCGGCCGTGATCGCAGCCCCGATCGCCATCCCCGCGGCCAGTACGCCGGCCGCCGGCAACGCCCCCGGAACACCGACCGACGACATCCGCCCCGGCCCCGCCGAACCACCCGACATCGCCAGCAGCGCGAAGATGATGATGCCTGCGAGCAGCGCCGCCATCGCGCCCCGGAGCGCGAACGCGTCCCACCCCAGCACGTCGGCGTCCCGCTCCACGAGCCCTCGCCGTACGACGACCAGCCCCGCCACCGCACCCGCCGCCAGCGGCACCAGCGCGGTCAGCACCAGCAGGTACGACGGAGTCGCGCCGTCGGCAGGGACCGCGGCCAGCAGGGGAAAGGCCGGCAGGTTCCCGACATCCACCCCGGTCGGCGCGATCGTGGTCCCGGTCCCCAACTGGAACCCGGGCCCCGCAAGGAACGCGACGACGTACAGCACCATGTTCGGCACCAGCATCAGGCAGATCGCGAACAGCACAACGGACCCGATCACGCCCGCATCCAGCAGCTCGAGCATCCCGGTGATCCGTGAGAAGTGGACCGCGAGGAGTACGGCGTACAGCAGCGCGGCGATCGCTATCACCGTCAGCACTGCGGCAAATGCGGCCGGAACCACGTCTCGCAGACCGGCCGGCGTCGCGTCCGCGATGTCTTCCGCCGCACCGGACTCGACCAGAATCCCGGCAGCACCCGCCACGAACGCCAACGAGAAGGCACCGAGGAAAGCCGACAGCGGCGACACCTCGAGCGCACCGTCCGACGTGAGCAACGCCACGACCAGCGCACCGAGGCCGTAGACCAGCGCGAACGCTCCGGCCAGCGAGAGCAGGTCCTTGGTCCGGTCAGCCGCGCTGGACCGGGCCGCGGACTTGCCACCGCGGTACAGACACCAGGCGAAGAACAGCGTCAGACCGAGCGGTGCGACGCTGATCCGGCCGGCGCTGGTCGTGCCGGCACCGATCGTGACGGCGGCCTTGTGCGCGACCAGCCAGGCCGAAGCCCCGGCCCGGACCGCGCCGGACGCGCCGCCGAACGTCGCACCCAACCAGCCGATCACCGCGACCGCGGCACATGTGAGCAGACCGGTGAGCAGGCAGGCTCCCGCGGAGATCACGGCCGACACGACCAACGGCTTGGTCTGGGCGGCGATCTCCGACGTGGGCGTAGCGCTCGATTCACCGTCCCGGGCGCCCGGGCGGCTCAGCATGTCGGTCATCTGACTCCCATGGTCTCCCCGCGCACGGACGCCACTCGTCCTGACACGCCGGGTGTGGGAGACTTCAGGCCGCTTGCTCACGCTGAGTTCCCTGGTGTTCGGCTGGTGGTAGCGGAGTGGGAGCGGCGTTGGTCTACCCGGTACTGTCGGGTGGAATCAGTCAGGAGGTCGAGCTTTGGCCGGTTCCCACCGTGCATCACGCGGCGGCGGTCGCGCCGCTGCGCGGGAGGCGCGTCGCCAGAAGGCGCGTAAACGGAACCAGACGATCGCCGCCGGCATCGCGGTCGTGGTGCTGGTCGGCGGCGGCGGGGTCGCGGCGCTGAACGCGTTCGGCGGCGACAAGTCACCCGACCCGAAGGCCGGGAGCAGCGCGTCGGACGACAAGCCGGCCAACTCGAATGTGCTCACCGACGACAAGGCACTGCTGGACGCCGCGGGCGCGAAGACGCTCGGCGCTACCGGTGCCTGGACCGTCACCCAGACCGCCGACGGCGATTCGGCGCCGGACAGCGTGTTCGCCTGCCAGGCGCAGCGGTTCGCCGACCCGGCCGGCGTGCGGACCTGGGTCCGCATGTTCCAGAACGCGACGACCAAGGACACGGCCGTCCAGTACGTCGAGGTGTCGAACGACAAGGCCTCCGCGCTCAAGACGTACAACGCGGTCGTCCACTGGCTCAGCCAATGCACTGCACCGCAGACCCGGCTGTCGTCCGGCTACGTGACGACCGGCGTCGGCGAGCGTGGTGTGATCGCCGTGTTCGGCCAGGTGCCCGGATCCAAGACGAAGTACAAGACCGTCGCGGTCGCGCTGGCCGGCCAGGCCACTATGGTGCTCGAGCACGACACCCTGGCCGCCACGCCGCCCAGGCCGGACGCCGTGCTGGCCACGGCCAACGTCGCGGCGAAGAAGATCTGCGCCCAGTCCGGCGGCTGCGGCACCGGCGCCCCGGTCGCGAAACCGGCCCTGCTGCCGAACGTCGACGCGCCGGGCTTCATGGCCTCGGTCGACCTGCCGCTGCTGTCCGAGATCAACAAGCCGTGGGTGAGCGCCCCGGCCGCGAAGGGCAACAGCAGCGGCGGCTGCGAGAAGATCGACTTCAAGAAGGCCAAGGCGCTGAAGTTCGGCACGGTCACGTACGTGACGCCGGAGGCGAAGGTGCCGACCGAGTTCGGCCTGGACGACACGGTCGCGAAGTTCCCCAGCGCGGCCGCCGCGGCGAGCTACGTCACCCAGATCCGCAAGAACGTCGATTCCTGCGAGAAGAACGTCTCGAACGCGAAGGTCGAGGCGACCGGCACCATCCAGACCAGCACGATCAAGGGCAAGAGCTGGAAGGCGACGTACGACACCGGTGACGGGAAGAAGTACATCTACCGGATCGGGGTCGCCGGGTCCGGGGACCGGGTGGTCTACATGCTGTTCCCGGTGCTGAAGGAGCTCGACATCACCGACACGGCGTTCAACGAGACCGTCGCCCGCGCCGTCGACCGCTCGGCCGCCTACAGCTAGGTCAGCCCGCACACAGAAAACGGGACCTGCTCCCGGAGGAACAGGTCCCGCTTTCCGCGGTACTACTTGCTCAGGTTCTGCATGATCTCGCGCATCAGGTTGGCGGTCTCGGACGGCGTCTTGCCGACCTTCACGCCGACCGCCTCGAGGGCCTCCTGCTTCGCGGCCGCAGTGCCCGAGGAACCGGACACGATCGCGCCGGCGTGACCCATGGTCTTGCCCTCCGGCGCGGTGAAGCCCGCGACGTACCCGACGACCGGCTTGGTCACGTTCTCCTTGATGAACGCGGCCGCCCGCTCCTCGGCGTCGCCGCCGATCTCACCGATCATCACGATCGCGTCGGTGTCCGGGTCGTCCTGGAACGCCTGCAGCGCGTCGATGTGCGTGGTCCCGATGATCGGGTCACCGCCGATCCCGATCGCGGTCGAGAACCCGAACTCCTGCAGTTCGTACATCATCTGGTAGGTCAGCGTGCCGGACTTCGACACCAGACCGATCCGGCCCTGGCCGGCGATGCTGGCCGGGATGATGCCTGCGTTCGACTCGCCCGGCGTGATGATGCCGGGGCAGTTCGGGCCGATGATCCGGGTCTTGCCGGACGCCTGCGCGGCGGCGAAGAACGCGGCGGTGTCGTGCACCGGCACGCCCTCGGTGATCACCACGACCAGCGGCACCTCGGCCTCGACGGCCTCCAGGACGGCGTCCTTGGTGAACTTCGGCGGGACGAAGATGACCGACACGTTCGCGCCGGTCTCCTTGACCGCGTCCGCGACGGTGCCGAACACCGCCACCGACTTACCGTCGAAGTCCTGGCTCTGGCCCGCCTTGCGCGGGTTCACGCCGCCGACGATGTTGGTGCCCGAGGCGAGCATCCGGGTGGTGTGCTTGGTGCCCTCGGAGCCGGTCATGCCCTGGACGATGACCTTGCTGTCCTTGGTCAGGAAGATAGACATTGTTCGGCGATCCCTTACTTCGCAGCCAGCTCGGCGGCGCGCTTGGCGGCGCCGTCCATCGTGTCGACCCGCTCCAGACCGGCGAGGCCTGCCTCGTCGAGGATCCGGCGGCCCTCCTCGGCGTTGTTGCCGTCCAGCCGGACGACCAGCGGCTTGGTGACGGCCTCGCCGCGGCTGGCGAGCAGCTCGAACGCCTGCACGATGCCGTTGGCGACCGCGTCGCAGGCGGTGATCCCGCCGAAGACGTTCACGAACACGCTCTGCACCTGCGGGTCCGAGATGATGATCTCCAGGCCGTTCGCCATCACCTCGGCGCTCGCGCCACCACCGATGTCCAGGAAGTTGGCGGGCTTCACGCCGCCGAACTCCGCACCGGCGTACGCGACGACGTCGAGCGTGGACATGACGAGTCCCGCGCCGTTGCCGATGATGCCGACCGAGCCGTCCAGCTTCACGTAGTTCAGGCCCTTGGCCTTGGCCGCCGCCTCCAGCGGGTCGGCCGCCGAGATGTCCTCGAACTCGGCGTGGTCCGGGTGCCGGAAGTCCGCGTTCTCGTCCAGGGTGACCTTGCCGTCGAGCGCCTCGACGTTCCCGTCCTCGAGCTTGACCAGCGGGTTCACCTCGACCAGCGACGCGTCCTCGGCGATGAACACCTCGTACAGCTTGACGATCTCCGGTACGACGGCGTCGATCACGTCGGCCGGGTACTTCGCGGCCTGCGCGATCTCCCGCGCCTTCGCCTCGTCGACACCCGTGGCCGGGTCGATCGAGATCTGCGCGACCGCGTCCGGGTTGGTGTGCGCGACCTCCTCGATCTCCATCCCGCCGGCGGCGGAGGCGATGCAGAGGTAGTTGCGGTTGGCCCGGTCGACCAGGAACGAGAAGTAGTACTCCTCGGCGATCGCCGCGGCCGGGACGATGTTCAGGATCTTGACGACGTGACCCTTGATGTCCAGCCCGAGGATCTCGCGGGCCTTCTCCTCCGCCTCGTCCGGGCTCGAGGCCAGCTTGACGCCGCCGGCCTTGCCGCGCCCACCGGTCTTGACCTGGGCCTTCACGACCACCCGGCCGCCGATCTTCTCGGCTGCCGCGCGGGCTTCCTCCGGAGTCGTGACAACCGCACCCACGGTCGTCCGCACTCCGTGCTTGGCGAAGACCGTCTTCGCCTGGAATTCCATCAGATCCACGAGTGTGGTCCCTCTCTCGCCTGTACGGGCTTCTGACAGTAGCCACCCTCGTGCCGCGAGCAACAGCCGGGGTCCCGGCTGAGACGACGGTCACAGGCCGACGGGCGTCTCATGTCAGGCTAGGTCACATGAGTGACCCTGCAGCCGACTCCAGGACCAGACCAGCTGACGACTGGTGGCGTAGCGCCGTCGTCTACCAGGTGTACCCGCGCTCGTTCGCCGACGCCGACGGCGACGGGACCGGCGACGTGAACGGCATCCGGGCTCGGCTGCCGTACCTCGCCGACCTCGGGGTCGACGCGATCTGGATCAGCCCCTGGTACCCGTCCCCGCTGCTCGACGGCGGATACGACGTGGCCGACTACCGCGACATCAACCCGGAGTTCGGCACGCTCGCCGACGCCGACGCGTTGATCGCCGAGGCGCACGCGCTCGGCCTGCGGATCCTGATCGACCTGGTGCCGAACCACTGCTCCTGGGAGCACCCGTGGTTCCAGGCCGCGCTCAAGGCCGGCCGGGGTTCGGCGGAGCGCGACCTGTTCTGGTTCCGTGACACCAAGGACGGCGGCCCGCCGACCAACTGGCCCGCCGCGTTCGGCGGCGGCGCCTGGCAGCAGATCGAGGACGGGCAGTGGTACCTGCACCTGTTCGACATCTCCCAGCCGGACTGGAACTGGGACAACCCGAAGGTGATCGAGGAGTTCGACGCGATCCTGCGGTTCTGGTTCGACCGCGGCGTCGACGGGTTCCGGATCGACGTGGCCGACTCGATGGCCAAGGACCCGACGCTGCCCGACGTACCGCTGCACAACGGTGAGCCGACGCGGGAGAAGTACGTCGGGAACCCGTTCTACGACCAGCCCGGGGTGCACACCATCCATCAGCGCTGGCGTGCGATCGCCGACGAGTACGCCGATACGCCGCAAGGCGCGCGGGTCTTCGTGGCGGAGGCGTGGCTGTCCCCGGCGGAGCGCCTCGCGCAGTACGTACGGCCGGACGAACTGCAGTCCGCGTTCAACTTCGATGCCTTGCGGGCCACCTGGGACGCGAAGGACCTGCGGGAGGTGATCGACCACACCACCGAGAACCTGTGGGCGGTCGGGGCGCCGGCGACCTGGGTGCTGAGCAACCACGACACGATCAGGCACCGCACGCGGTACGGCCGCGACAAGCGGGACGCGCTGGAGGGCGCGGGCGTCGTACCGACCGATCTGCAGCTCGGACTGCGCCGGGCGCGGGCCGCCGCGCTGCTGGAGCTGGCGTTGCCGGGTGGCGCGTACATCTACCAGGGCGACGAGCTCGGGCTGCCCGAGGTCGAGGATCTGCCGGAGGACGTGCTCGACGATCCGACCTGGGAGCGTTCCGGCCACACGGTCCGCGGCCGCGACGGCTGCCGGGTCCCGATCCCTTGGTCCGGCACCGAGCCACCGTTCGGCTTCGGGCCCGGCACCGGCCAGCCCTGGCTCCCGCAGCCCGCCGACTGGGCGGGTCTGACCGCCGAGTCGCAGGCCGGGGACCCGGACAGCCACCTGAGTCTCTACAAGGCGGCGCTCCGGATCCGCCGTGACCACCCGGCTCTCGGCGACGGCCGTCTCGTCTGGGACGCCGACGCTCCGGCCGGCGTGCTGTCATTCACCCGCGAACCCGGGTTCCGCTGCGTGGTCAACATCAGTGACGCGCCGGTCACTCTGCCGCCGCATCAGCAGGTCCTGCTCGCCAGCGAACAGCTGGCGGACGGCGTACTGCCGGTGGACACCACGGTCTGGCTCGCCGTCTGATCCAACGCGAAACGGCCGGAGCCCAAGGCTCCGGCCGTTTGTCGTTCCTAGCGGTTTCGATCCCGATCGGGCCGGCTCACTTCACGCCACCTGCCGTGAGGCCGGCGACGATACGGCGCTGGAACAGCAGTACGGCGATCACGAGCGGGATCGTCACCACCACACCGGCGGCCATCTGGCTGCCGAACGGTTGGTCACGGCCCGTCGTACCGGTGAACTGCGAGACGATCACGTTCGCCGTCTGGATCGACTTCTTGTTGGTCATGCTCAGTGCGATCAGGAACTCGTTCCAGGCCGCGATGAACGTGATGATCGCGGTCGTGAACACACCGGGCGCCGCCAACGGGATGATGATCTTGCGGAACGCCTGGGCCGGCGTACAGCCGTCCACCATCGCCGCCTGCTCGAGTTCCTGCGGCATCTGCCGGAAGAACGACGTCAGGTTCCACACCGCCAGTGGCAGTGCGAACGACAGGCTCGGCACGATCATCGCCTGGTAGGTGTTGATCCACTTGATGTCGACGAACAGCTTCAGCAGCGGCACGACGAGCGAGATGCCCGGGAACATCGACGTGGTGATGATGATCGCCAGCACGATGTTCTTGCCCCGGAAGTCGAGCCGGGCCAGCGTGTACGCCGCCACCATGCCGATCACCAGCGTCAGGATCGTCACCGACCCGGCCACGATCAGGCTGTTCAGCAGACCCCGGCCGAAGCCGTTGGAACCGCTGAACACGTCCTTGAAGTTCTGGATCGAGAACGGCGCCGGGATGATGCTGTTCGAGAACTGGTCCGACGGCTTGCGGAACGCCGAGACGACCATCCAGTAGAACGGCGCCAGGCAGTAGATCACGATCACCGCGACACCGAGCAGCGGCGCCCACCGGCGCAGCGGACCGGCCTCGGCCGGCTGGGGAGCTACGGCAGCCATTACATCCCACCTCCGCCCGCAGCGACGGCACCGACCGACGCGTTCGTGGTCTCCTTGTCCTTGACCGCGTTCTTCTTCCGCCAGCGCCTGCCGTTGCCACCGCCAGGCTTCTTGGCTCTGGCCTCACCGATCACATCTGCTCCGAGGATCTTGACGAACAGGTACGCGACCACCGCGACGTAGATGAACAGCACCGTCGCGTAGGCGGCCGCCGGGCCGTATCTGGTGTTGAACGCCTCGTCGTAGGCCAGCATCGACAGCGTCTCGACCGAGTCCTTGTGCGCGCCGACCAGGACGAACGGCAGGTCGAAGATCCGCAGCGTGTCGAGGATCCGGAACAGCACTGCCACCAGCAGTGCCGGCTTCACCAGCGGCAACGTGATCCGGGTGAAGGTCTTCCACGCGGTCGCCCCGTCCACCTTCGCGGCCTCGTAGACCTCGGCCGGGATGGTCTGCAGCCCGGCCAGGACCAGGAGGCCGATGAACGGTGCGGTCTTCCAGGTGTCGGCGATGACGACCGACAGCTTCGACTGCCAGCCCTCGGTCGACCACAGGATCTGGGTGCCGATCAGGGTGTTGGCGATGCCGTCGGCCTGGAAGATCCACTTCCACAGCAGCGCCGAGATGACGGTCGGGATCGCCCACGGGACCAGGATGCTGGCCCGGACGATGCCGCGGCCCTTGAAGGCCTTGTGCATGATCAGCGCCATCGCGACGCCGAGAACGGTCTCCAGCACGATGCAGACCACGGTGAAGAACGTCGTGTTGTAGAACGCGTTCCAGAACCGGCGTCCGGTGTCGCCCTTGAAGATGGCGGTGTAGTTGTCGAGCCCGACGAAGGTCGAACCCTTGACGATGAACCCGTTCGCGTCGAGATGCTGGCCGCTCGTGAACAGCGACTCCCGCAGCGCCGACATGATCGGGAACAAGACGACGACGGCGAGTACGAGCAGCGTCGGCGAGAGCAGGACCGCGGCCAGCCGGCCGGTGCCCTCGTTGAACCGTTGCTGCTTCTTCGGCTCCTTGGCCGGCCGCTCGAGGACCGGCATGGTCGCAGTCACCTGCGCCTCCTTTGCTTCCCGGGCGGAACCCGGGCAGGGACCGGCCGGGGCCGGTGCGTGGTCATAACCTCCCCACGCACCGGCCCCGGCACGACGATCATTGCGTGATGAGCGACTGCAGCTTGGTCTGCAGGTCGGACAACGCCTGATCCGGCGTCGACTTACCGTTCAGCGCGTTGTACGCCGCTTCCTGGATCGCAGCCGTCACATCGCCGTACTTGACCACCCGCGGCCGCGGCTGCGCGCCGAGGATCGAGGCCTTGAGCGGCGCGAGGTACGGGAACTGCTTGTTCAGCGTCGGGTCGTCGTACAGGGACTGCCAGGTCGGCGCCTGCGACGTCTTCTCGATGTTCGCCTTCTGGCGCGCCTCGCTCGCCATGAAGTTGATGAAGTCGATCGCGGTCGCCTTGTTCTTCGCGAACGAGCTGATCGCGTAGTCGTGACCGCCCAGCGACGAGACGCCGGCGCCGGTCTTGCCCGGCAGCGGGGCGACCGCGAACTTGCCGGCCACCTTCGAGGAGCCGTCGGTCTTGCTCGCCAGGCCGTAGACGTACGGCCAGTTACGCAGGAAGAGCAGCTTGCCGTCCTGGAACGCGCGCCGGCTCTCTTCCTCCTTGTAGGTGATCGCGGCCTTCGGGATGGCGCCGGTCTTGAAGCCGTTCACCAGTTCGTCCAGTCCGGCCTTGGCCTCCGGGGTGTTGACGTTCGGCTTGCCGTCCTTGTCGACGACGACACCGCCCGCGGAGTTGACCGCCTCGGAGAAGTTGACCGTCAGGCCCTCGTACTTCTCGAACTGACCGGCGTAGCAGCTCATGCCCTTGGCCTCGGGCAGCGCGGCCACCTTGGTGCAGTCCGCGGTCATCTCGTCCCACGTCTTCGGGGCGTCCGCGATACCGGCCTTGGTCAGCAGGTCCTTGCGGTAGTAGAGCAGACCGCCGTCGGAGGTGATCGGCACGCCGTACAGCTTGTCGCGGTACTTGGCGGTCTCCACCGTCGCCGGGATCAGCTTGCCCAGGTCGGGCACCTTGTCCTCGGGGATCTGGGTGATCCACTGGTTCGCCGCGAACTCCGACGTCCAGACCACGTCCATCACCAGCACGCTGTACGCGTCGGACTTGGCCGTGGCGTTCTGCACCATCTGCTGACGCTGGGCGTCGGCGTCCTCGGGCAGCTCCTTCAGCTCGACCTTCTCGTTCGGGTGCGACGCGTTCCACGCGTTGAGCTGGTTCTGGAGGTTTCCGGAGGTGTCCTTGCCGGTGGCAAGGGTGATCGGCCCCCGACCCTCGAGCGCGCCGGCCGAACTACCCCCGCCGCTGCTGCTTCCGTCATCGCCACTACCACACGCGGTGGCCAGCAGCGCCAGGCTGCTTGCCACGGCCACGAAGGCCGTCCTGCGTGCGTGTGATCGTTCAAACCTCATCGTTTACCTGCCCTCTCCCGATGGGACGTATCGCCTTGGTCCGGCCCGGTTGATCGCAGACCCCCACCGCACTGCGATCCGCCATGTCCGGACAGTAACCGAGAACGGGGCCGATGTGTTCTGAGCCACACACAGTCCCGTCGACGGTCTCTGAAACGGACAGCCGCATGGCTGTATGCGACCGCGTTTGGGAAGCCCGCACAACCGGGCATTTCCTAACGATTCGGTATTACCGATTAGTAACCTGGCTGAACCGGACAGGAGTGTTCAGAACGACTCCGGGCAGTCGTCATTACGCTCCGGAGCGGATCCGGGACTCCGGTAGCCGTACAGCGGCGGTTCTCAGCCTGAGCTCAGGCCGGGGACGCCGAAGCGTCGCCGACGTTGCCGCGGACCCACTCGACGATCTCGGTCGTGGTCGCGCCGGGGGTGAAGATCTTGTGTACGCCGAGCTCGGCCAGCGGCTGCAGGTCGGCCTCCGGGATGATCCCGCCGCCGAACACCACGATGTCCTCGGCATCCCGCTCGTCCAGCAGCTCACGCACGCGCTTGAACAGCGTCATGTGCGCGCCGGACAGCACCGACAGCCCGATCGCGTCCGCGTCCTCCGCGATCGCCGTCTCGACGATCTGCTCGGGCGTCTGGTGCAGTCCGGTGTAGATGACCTCCATGCCGGCGTCGCGCAGCGCGCGGGCCACGACCTTGGCGCCACGGTCGTGACCGTCCAGACCGGGCTTGGCGACGACAACGCGCAACGGGCTCGTAGCAGGCATGCTCGCAGGCTAACCGGTGGGAACCTCACGGATAAGACACGGAGCTGTGTGTTCCCCGCCACGCAGGATGGGAACCGGTTACCTTGGAAGAGATCGGACCAATCGGGGGGTCTGGTTTGTGAGGAGTCGCCCATGAGTTCCTGGCAGGACGACCTCCGCGGCGCGCTGGACGGACTCGCGTACGGCGCCCGCTCCGCACTCTCGCCCAGCGTGCTGCAGGGTGCCGCCGTCGAGATCGGCTGGCTGACCACGCACCTGGCGATGTATCCGCTCGGCGTGATCGGCATGGCCGGCGGCACCTCGCGGGCCCTCCCGGCGCGGCTGAACCTGGCCGGCCTCGGTCCGGCACAGCGCGGCCTGCTGGTCAGCGACGTCAGAGCCGCCGGTACGCCGATCCTGCTGGCGCACGGGATCATCGACAACCACACGATCTTCGCGCTGATGCGCCGGCAGCTGGCGCGCCGCGGGTTCAGCAGCATCCACACGTTCTCGTACTCGCCGCTGACGCTCGACGTACGCCGTACCGCGGAGCGGATGGGCCGGGAGATCGAGGCGATCTGCGAGGACTCCGGGTCGGACCAGATCCACGTCATCGGGCACAGCCTGGGCGGACTGATCGCGCGGTACTACGTCCAGCGGCTCGGCGGGGACGAGCGGGTGCACACCTGCGTCACGCTCGGCACGCCGCATCAGGGCACCGTCGCGGCCAAGCTGCTGCCGTGGCCGCTGGTGAAGCAGGTCCGGCCGGACAGCGAGCTGATGGCCGAACTGGCCGAGCCGGCGCCGGACTGCCGGACCAGGTTCGTGGCGTTCTACAGCGACGTCGACCAGCTGATCGTGCCGCAACGGCGGGCCCGGATCCGCCACTCCGACCTGATGGCGAGCAACGTCCGCGTGCACGGGGTCGGTCACCTGTCGCTGCCGTTCCACGGCGAGGTGGTGCACCAGATCACCGGGATGCTCGCCCACCTCGACGAACAGCCCAAAACTGCCTGACCCGTCAAACTTCTGGGCGCTCGCGGCCGATGCACGTGCAGGCGCGCATGCAAAAGTTTCGTGAAGGAGAGGCAGAAAACGCCGGGACAGGGTTTGTGGCCCCGTGACTGATCCGTTATCGTGCGTCAGGTCCCTAGCGGGAATAAACCCCCGCAAGGGATGGGACGAGCCTCCCTAGCTCGGCCCAAGCCCCTCCCCTGTGACCGAAAGGCCACGTTGTGTCCCAGCACCGTGCCGCGGGAGACCGCGTCACGCCCGGCAACGCTGCGCGCAAGCCCGGCGCAGGACGTCATAGTGCCAAGCATCGCGTCGCCAGGCGTAACACCCCCAGCAGTACCCAGATCGTCGGACTGACCGCCGCGCTCGCCGCGGCCGCCGGAGCCGTCGGCTTCAGCGCCAGCACGCTGGCGTCGCCCACCCAGGCGAACTCCGCGGTGAACCTTGCCGCCCTGGGCCTGGACAGCGGTCAGCAGCTGTCCGGCATCACCACGGCCCGCATCCAGGCCCGCCAGCTCGCCACCCGTGACTCCTCCCGGGTCCAGCTGGCCGACACGACCAAGAAGCAGTCCGCCGCCGCGCAGCTGGCCAAGGCCCGCGCCGCGAAGCTGACCGCCACCCAGGCACTGACCGCGAAGCGCGCGAGCGCTCTGGCCGCCGCGAAGGCGAAGGCCGACCTGGCCGCGAAGACCGCCCGCGAGTCGGCCACCCGCTGCCAGATCATGGTCACCGGCTACCACATCACCGCGACCTTCGGTCAGGGCGGCAGCCGCTGGGCCCACAACCACACCGGCCTCGACTTCGCCGCCCCGATCGGCACCCGGATCGGCGCCGTGATGAAGGGCGTGGTGATCTTCGCCGACTGGGCCGGGCCGTACGGGCGTCAGGTCCAGGTCCGGCACGAGGACGGCACCGTCACCTGGTACAACCACATGTCGAAGTTCAGCGTGACGGTCGGCGAGACCGTGTACGCCGGTGACCAGGTCGGCGCGGTCGGGATGACCGGCAACACCACCGGCCCGCACCTGCACTTCGAAGTACACCCGAACGGCGGCGAGGCCGTCGACCCGGACCCGTGGCTCCGCAACCACTGCGGCCTCAACCCCTACACCGCCGGCTAGTAGCACCCCCGGCCCGGTAATCCCCGAGCAGCGACCTGGCACCACGGCTAAGCTGCGGCGCATGCGCCCGGCTGCTGGCGAGGTACTGCACTTCTCCGAAGATCCGACCATCACGACCTTCCGTCCGTACGTCGCGAGGACGAACGGACAGGTCACGCCGTACGTCTGGGCCGTCGGCCACGACCGCGCCCCCGACTACTGGTTCCCGCGGCAGTGCCCCCGTGCGATGGCATGGGTAGGCCCCGCGACGACTCCCGAGGACCGCGACCGCATCATCGGCGCCGGCTCCGGCACCCGCGTGCACGCCGTCGAGTACGGCTGGCTGGACGCGATCCGCTCGGTCGAGCTGTACGCGTACCGCCTGCCGGCCGACGAGTTCGTCGAGCGTGACGCCGCGGTCGTCGCAACGACCGAGGTCCAGCCGCTCGGCCCGGCCGAACGTGTCGGCGACCTGTTCGCGCTGCACGAGGAGGCCGGGATCCAGTTGCGGGTCCTGCGGCGGCTGCACGACTTCTGGGCCGAGACCGTCGCCAGCACCCTCGAATGGAGCGGGATCCGGATGCGGAACGCCAAGCCATGACGTACGCCGATGTGGCCGAGGCGGCCTGGGCCTGGGTGCGGACTCAGGTCCGGTGGGACGACGACGGGCCGTGGATCCCCGAGTCCGGGGGCGGGGACAAGCCCGTCGAGTACCTCGACGGCATGCACAGCGGTATCGGCGGGCTCGCATACACGTTGGCGGAGATCCGGCTGACGCGCCCGTGGACGACCGCCGAACAGGACCTGGCGACGGGGATCGCCGACCGCATTCGTGCCCTGATCCCGAACGACCGGTCGACCACGTTCTTCGACGGTCAGGTCAGCTCGATCGGGATCCTGAGCGCTCTCGGCGAGCCGGGAACGTACGCCGCGCTGCACCGGATCCGGGACCTCGCGACCGACGACGGCTGGCCGGAGAGCTTCCTCGACGAGCCTCGGTACAAGCCGGGTGCGTTCGCGAACGACGTCACCCTCGGCACCGCGGCGGTCCTCCTCGGCGCGGTGTGGGCGATGCGCCGTGGCGAGGACGCCTCGGCGCTGGCGTCGCACGCGGCCGACGTGCTGCTGGGCGAGAAGGAGGAGACTGCTGCCGGCGTGAACTGGCAATTCGTGTCCCGGCGGTTCCGGACCGACGAGCCGAGCGAGATGCCGAACTTCACGCACGGCCTGGCCGGGATCGCGACGGCGCTCGCCGTGGCGGGCGTGGACCTCGGCCGGCCCGAGCTCATCGACGTGGCACGGCGCGGGGCCGAGCATCTGGTCAGCATCGGGATCAACGACGACAAGGGTTTCCGGGTCGCGCGGGTGATTCCGTGGGCCGAGCGGCATGGCGACGAGTTCACCTACAACTGGTGCCACGGCGGGGCCGGGACGGCGCTGCTGTTCAGCGCGCTCGAGTACGCCGACGTGAGAGAGGTGGCGGGCGAAGCGCCCGGGACGTGGCACCGGCGTTGCTTGGACAGCGTCCGGAACTCCGGGATCCCCGAGCGACTGCACCCCGGCTTCTGGGACAACGACGGGCGCTGCTGCGGTACTGCGGGAGTCGGCGACGCATTCCTGGACGCCGGCGACGACCAGGACCTGGAGTTCGCCGTCCTGATGGGTGACACGTTGCTCGACCATGCGCATCACGAGGGCAGTCACGCGTACTGGCGATTCATCGAGCATCGCAACGAGGATCCGCTGCTGCCGCCCGGGGTCGGCTGGATGCAGGGGGCGGCCGGCATCGCGGCGTACCTGTTCCGGCTCCAGCGGGTGCTGGGCGGCGATCAGCGGGTCGTGGAGCGGATGGACAACTGGTGGGCGATCAGACGGTGACGACGACCTTCGCGCGGGCGTGTTCGCCTTTCAGGTAACGCATTGCGTCAGCCGTCGCGGCGAGCGGGTAGGTGCGGTCGATGATCGGCACAAGCTTCCCGGCCTCCGCAAACTCACGCAGGGTGGCGAGGTTCTGCTGGCTCGCTTTCACCGTCAGTAGGACGATCCGGCGACCGACGAACGGCGACAGCAGCGTGCCGCGCATCATCAGGCCCATCGGTCCGAGCAGGCTCCCTCCCTTGTAGACCCCGCCGCCGGACAACACCAGCAGACCACCGGGCTTCAGGACCCGACGAAGGTCGGACAGCGAGCGATTGCCGACCAGATCGAGGACGACGTCGTACCTGCGATCCTCGCGCGCGAAGTCGGTTGTGGTGTAGTCGATCAGCTCGTCGGCGCCGGCCGATCGGACCAGCTCGAGATTCCGCCAGCTGCAGACGCCGATGACGTTCGCGCCGTACGCCTTGGCCAGCTGGACGGCGAAGGTGCCGACGCCGCCGGATGCGCCGTTGACGAGAATCTCCTGGCCTGGTTGGAGTTTCGCGACATCGCGGATGCCTGTCAGCGCGGTGTTGGCAGCCAGTGGCATCGCCGCCGCCTGCTCGAAGGTCAGGTTGGCGGGCTTGCGTTCGATGCGGTGCTCGGGAGCGCAGACGTACTCCGCGAAGGCGCCGGGGGCGTCGCCGTACACCTCGTCGCCGGGCTGGAAACGGGTGACCGCGGGCCCGACCGCTTCGACCGTGCCGGCGAAGTCGGTGCCGCGGATGCGCTCGTTCGGGCGGCGCCAGCCGAGGTCCGCGGACGGGCGGGCGATATACGGGTCGCCACGCAGAACGTGCCAGTCGCGGGCGTTGAGCGCGGCCGCGCGAACGCGCACGAGAACTTGGTCGCCGACCGGCCGCGGGGTGTCGACGTCAGCAAAGCGCAGCACGTCGGGTGAGCCGTACCGGTTCTGAACGATGGCTTTCATGTCCCGCCCCTTACAGTGTAAGTCAATCTTACGTCGTAAGGCTGACTTACACCGTAAGAAACGTCAAGGGGTGGAGCGTGGGGGTTGTGGCGGGGTTTCTAGCGGGGGTTTGTCCGGGCCGGGGGCCGGCGGGGGCTAGCGCGTGGCGAGGCGGGCTAGGCCGTCCAGGATTAGGTCGAGGGCGAACTCGAACTCTTGCTGGTCGTCGCACCAGCCGATCGTGGAGTCGGGGTCGTCGTGGGCGACCTCGGCGAGCATGCCGGCCAGGTTCGGGACCTGGGCGGCGAGGTCGGCGAGCATCCGGGTGTCGGCGTCCGGGTTCGGGCTCGCGTCGGCCGGGTCGAACAGTTCCTGGCTGAAGCCGAGCGCCCGGCTGCCGAGCGCGTGCAGGGCGTGATGGGCGAGGTCGTACGAGAAGCCGCCCGATCGCATCAGGCCGACGAGCCGGTCGTGGTAGATGACGACCGCCGGGCGCATCGTCGTACGGCTCTCCAGGAGTCGCGGGGCCCACGGGTGCCGGAGGAGCACGGCCCGTGCGGTGAGGATGCGGTGCCGCATCGCGGCCTTCCAGTCGTTCACGACGGTGAGGCGGTCGACGGCTTCGTTGAGCTCGGCCATCAGTACGTCGACGATGCCGTCGAGCAGATCGTTCTTGTTCGCGACGTGGTAGTACAGCGACATCGCCTCGGCACCGAGCGCCTCGCCGATCCGGCGCATGGTGACGGCGTCGAGGCCGTCGGCGTCTGCGATCTCGACCGCGGCCCGCAGTACCCGGTCACGGCTCAGCGGCGTCCGTGGCGCCGGCGCCTGACTAGCCACTGTTGATCCTCCAAACGCTGATTCGTACAGCGTAAGGGGTCAGCGCTGCCAGACCTCGGCGGTGGTGAGGAACGCCGACGAGCCCGGCCTCTCCGGCGACCCGTCGACCTGCACGAAGCCCGGGACGGAAGCGCCGCCGATCGAGACCGTCGCCGACCGGACCGGCGCGATCACCAGGCTGAGGCTGTGATTTCCCTCGGCGAGCGGGAAGTTGTCGGTGGCGAACAGCCGCCGGTCCAGCACCCCACCCATCTCGATCTGGATGTCCGCGGCCTTCGCGCTCAGCCCGTCGGCGAGGTTCATCGAGACCTGGACCAGATCGCGCTCGACGGCCGGCTCGTGCCACGGCAGCCCTTGCACCTCGAGGAACGAGCGGACGAAGTACCGCTCCAGCCAGGCGGCGAGGTCGACGTCCTCGGAGACCACCCGGACGATCCCGTCGAACCACAACACGACCGCCGTACCCGCGCCGCGGATGGACCAGTCGACCATCCAGATCGAGGCGTACGCCGTCACCTTGCCGTTCTCGTCGAACAGCCGCAGCCCAGGGTTGGCCCCCGCCAGGATGATCCGGCGGTTGTTGCCAGCCGATTTGGACATGAGGGAGGACGCTTCCGGGAGGGGGCGAAGAAACTTGATTGTCTCAATCTCCGGCCCAGATGCAACGCGAACGTCCGAAAGGTTGACGCGGAGTTGCGATTACCGGCCGCCGCCGACCCACCACGGATGGCCACGGATGGCCACGCTCGACCGACGCAGGGGCTTAGATCTTCTCCACCGGCGCGTACCGCAGCAGCAGCCGCTTGACGCCCTCGGAGCCGAAGTCGATATCGGCCTGCGCCTGCTGACCTTCGCCGCGGACCACGACGACCGTGCCCATCCCGAACGTGTCGTGAACGACGCGGTCACCCGGGTTGAGACTGATCACCGGCTTGTCGGAGGCGCTCCGGCGCGTTGGCTCGTACCGGCTCGGGATGCCGCTGCCGCGAACCGTCCCGGTGCCGGACCAGCGCGTGATCGCGGACTCGTCGCGCCGCCAGTCGAGCAGCTCGCCCGGGATCTCCTCCAGGAACCGCGACGGCGGATTGTGCTGCGGAGCGCCGTACGCCGAACGCACCGCCGCGCGCGAGATCGCCAGCCGCTGCCGGGCCCGGGTGATGCCGACGTACGCGAGCCGGCGCTCCTCCTCGAGCTCCTTCAGGTCGGTCAGCGACCGCGAATGCGGGAAGACGCCGTCCTCCATGCCGGTCAGGAACACGACCGGGAACTCCAGGCCCTTCGCGGTGTGCAGCGTCATCAGCGTGACCACGCCGTCGGTCGCCGCATCCGGGATCTGGTCCGCATCGGCGACCAGCGCGACCCGCTCCAGGAACGCCTGCAGATCGGCGGCTTCACCGGCCGCGGTCCGCTCCTCGACGAATTCGCGGGCCACCGAGATGAACTCGTCCAGGTTCTCCAACCGGGTCTCGTCCTGCGGATCCGGCGACTTCTGCAGCGTCTCGTAGTACCCCGAGCGGTGCAGCGCGACGTCGAGGATGTCGTCCGGCGGCGCACCCGAATCGACCATCGCGGTCAGCTCGTCGAGGATGTCCACGAAGGCCTGTACGGCGTTGACCGAGCGCGACGCCATCGCCGGCGCCTCGCCGGCGCGGCGCATCGCGGCCGCGAACGAGATCCGCTCGCGCGCCGCCAGGGCCTCGATCGCCGCCTCGGCCCGATCGCCGATCCCGCGCTTCGGCTCGTTCATGATCCGGCGCAGCGAGACGGTGTCCTCCGGGTTCGTCAGCACGCGCAGGTACGCGAGCGCGTCGCGGACCTCCTTGCGCTCGTAGAACCGGACGCCGCCGACCACCTTGTACGGATGGCCGGTGCGGATGAAGACCTCTTCGAAGACCCGGGACTGCGCGTTGGTCCGGTAGAAGACCGCGACGTCGGACGGCTTGATCCCGTCGGCGTCGGTGAGCCGGTCGATCTCGTCGGCGACGAACTGCGCCTCGTCGTGCTCGTTGTCGGCGACGTACACCGCGATCTGCTCGCCCTGGCCCTGGTCGGACCAGAGGTTCTTCGCCATCCGGCCCTCGTTGCGGGCGATCACCGCGTTGGCCGCGGACAGGATCGTCTGGGTGGAGCGGTAGTTCTGCTCGAGCAGGATCGTCTCGGCGCCGGCGAAGTCCTCCTCGAAGGCGAGGATGTTGCGGATCGTGGCGCCCCGGAACGCATAGATCGACTGGTCGGAGTCGCCGACCACCATCAGCTCGGCCGGCGGCGCCGTAGGCCCGTTGTAGTCCGCCGGATCCTCGCCGCAGAGCTCGCGGATCAGCGTGTACTGCGCGTGGTTGGTGTCCTGGTACTCGTCGACGAGCACGTGACGGAAGCGGCGGCGGTAGTACTCACGGACGTCGGGGAACGCCTGCAGCAGATTGACCGTGGTCATCAGCAGGTCGTCGAAGTCCAGCGCGTTCGCCTGGGCGAGGCGCTCCTGGTACGTCCGGTAGCACTCGGCGTAGGTCTCCTCGAGATGGTTCTCGGCCTTCGCCGCGGCCGTCTCGTGGTCGATCAGCTCGTTCTTCTGGGTGCTGATCCAGTTCAGCACGGCGCGCGGGTTGTACCGCTTGACGTCGAGGTCGAGCTCGCGGCACACCAGCGTCATCAGCCGGCGCGAGTCGGTGTCGTCGTAGATCGAGAACGTCGAGCTGATCCCGAACCGCTTGATGTCGCGGCGCAGGATGCGCACGCACGCCGAGTGGAACGTCGAGACCCACATCAGCTTCGCCCGCGGCCCGACCAGGTCCACCACCCGCTCGCGCATCTCGGCGGCGGCCTTGTTGGTGAACGTGATCGCCAGGATCGACCCGGGGTGGGCGTCGCGGGCCGCCAGCAGGTAGGCGATCCGCCGGGTCAGCACCCGGGTCTTGCCCGAACCCGCACCGGCCACGACCAGCAGCGGCTTGTCGGAGTGCACCACAGCCGCACGCTGCTGCGGGTTCAGCCCCTCGAGCAGCGAATCCGGGTCGGTCCGGGACGTCTTCGGCTCCTCCAGCGGCACTGGGAGCTCATCAGGCGAGAACAGCGTAGTCATCACTCAACACCTTAGGCGCTCTCCCCGACACTTTCCGAAAACCGCAGGTCGGCTAGGACAGCTGGCGGGTGAGGTGTAGGACGACCGGGGTGGGGGCGCCGAGCCAGAGCATTTTTGCGGAGCGGTCGTCGTGCGACGTGATCCGTAGGCCGGGGACGCCTTCGATCTGGCCTTCGTAGTCCTTTGCGGCGAGGTGGGCGACGACGTCGGCGAGTTCGGGTCCGTCCGACCATTCGATCCGCGCCAGGTCGGGACGCGCCTGCCACATGTCGACCCAGCCCGCCGGGTCCTCGCTGAACAGCGTCGTACGCAGGATCATCGACGCCGCACCGAGCAGCGTCGCCGCCGGGGTCGCGGTCAGTTCCAGCAGGGTGCGCTCCTGCGCGGTCAGGTCGTCAGTCAGAATCACCTGCCGGAGCCTGCCACAGCATCAGCTTTGCTGTGGGCAGACTTGCCGTGAGCAGAAAAGCTGGGGTACGCCGTGCCGTCCGCGTCAGGGTGGATGACATGGCAGAAGACATGAAACCGCCGATGTTCAACGAGACCGCCCGGCAGCGGTTGCTCGCGCAGCGGATCGTCGTACTTGACGGAGTGCTCGACGACGACAACGGGACCCTGCTGGCCAGCCAGATCATGTCGCTGGCGGCCGAGGACCCGGACACCGACATCGCGTTGTGGATCCATTCGCCCGGCGGTTCGGTGCCGTCGATGCTGGCGATCCGGGACGTGATGCGGCTGGTGCCGTGCGACGTGGCGACGCTGGCGATCGGGCTGGCCTGCAGCGCGGGCCAGTTCCTGCTGTCGGCCGGTACGCCGGGCAAGCGCTACGCCCTGCGGCACGCACGTGTCCTGATGCACCAGGGATCGGCCGGGATCGGCGGCTCCGCGGTGGAGATCGAGATCCAGGCCAACGACCTGCGGCACATCCGCGACACCGTGCTCGGGCTGATCGCCGGGGACACCGGTCAACCGTTCGAGACCGTGCACGAGGACTCGCTGCACGACCACTGGTACACCGCCGACCAGGCCCGCGAGTACGGCTTCATCGACCACATCGTCGAGTCGTTCGACCAGGTCATGCCCAGGAAGAAGGAGGTTGCGGCATGAGCGAACGCAGTGAGTTCATCAGTCAATACAGCGCCTGTCGTGTCTCATCCGCGCCCGGAGCGAAGCGAGGACGTGGATGAGCACCTACACGATCCCGAACGTGATCGCCCAGCACCCGCGGGGCGAGCGGATCATGGACGTCTACTCGCACCTGCTCAGTGAGCGCATCATCTACCTGGGTACGGCGATCGACGCCGGCGTCGCGAACGCGCTGATCGCACAGCTCCTGCACCTCGAGGTCGACAAGCCCGACCAGGAGATCAACCTGTACATCAACTGCGAGGGCGGCGACATGACCGCGATGCTCGCGATCTACGACACCATGCAGTACATCCAGTCGCCGGTCGCGACGTTCTGCGTCGGGCAGGCGATCTCGGCCGGGGCGGTCCTGCTGGCCGGCGGTGCGGCCGGGCGTCGCGCCGTACTGCCGCATGCTCGGGTCGTGCTGCACCAGCCGGCCGCGCGCGGTCAGGGCACGATCCCGGACCTGATCCTGCAGGCCGACGAGGTGGTGCGGGTCCGCGGCCAGGTCGAGTCGATCCTGGCCCGGCACACCGGTCAGTCGATCGAGCAACTGCGCCACGACACCGATCGCGACCACGTGCTGACGGCAGAAGGCGCCAAGTCGTACGGCCTCGTCGACCATGTGATCACCGAACGGCTCCCGGTCCCCGCGCTCGCCTAGCCGGCGGCCTCGAGCACCTTGTCGGCGACGGCGGCGTGGTGGGCGAGGTCGGCGGCAGGACGGCCGACCCGGTTGGTCAGGTACGCGTACGCGATCTGGCGATCCGGGTCGGCCCACCCGATGCAGCAGTTGCTTCCGTTGTGACCGAACGTCCGCGGGCTGCTGAGCGAGCCGAGCGCCGTCGACGCGTCCTCGATCCACCGCGGTCCACCGAGCTGGAACCCTTGCGACCAACGGATCGGCGCCCGCGCGGTCCGGTCGACCTCACCCTCGCTGCTCGGCTCGCACGCCACCGCAAGCGTCTCCGGCCACAGCAGCGCTCCGGCGAGCAACCCCTGATAGAACGTCACCAGGTCCCGCGCCGTCGCCGATATCCCAGCCGCCGGTACGACGGCCTCGCGCGTACTGCGCCGATTCACGACGGACTGGATGAACGGGCCGAGCGGACCCGCGGCGCGGATCGGCACATGCCGCTCCCACGCGTCGACGGGCAGCCCGAGGTACGTGTCGGCGACTCCGAGCGGGTCCAGGATGAACTGTCGGATCAGCTCGTGGATCGGGACTCCGCTGCAGCGCCGCGCGACCTCGCTGAGGATGAACCCGAAGGCGAGCGGGCTGTACGCGACCGTGCCGATCGGCCAGCGGGGCTTGGTCTCCTCGATCCGGCGCAGCGATCGGTTCCAGTCGGTCATCGCGCGGACCTCACCGACGTACGAGCCGGCGTTCGTCACGCCGGACCGGTGCCGCAGCACGTGACGGACGGTGATCTCGCGCTTCCCGTTCTCCCCGAACTCCGGCCAGTACGCCGCGACCGCGTCGTCCAGGTGCAGCCGGCCGGACTCGACAAGCTGGTGGATCACGACGGCGAGGTACGGCTTGCTCGCGGAGAACAGCCAGAACAATGCGTCCGGTGCACACCCGAAGGACCTGTCCACGACCACCCGGCCGTGGCGAACGACGCACAGCTGACCAGCAGCGCCGCGCGCCTCGATCAACTCAATCGCTTGTGTCAGTCCGGCGGGATCGAGGCCGGCGTCCTGCGGATCGCACGTGCCACCGAACTCCATGAATTCAACTGTGCCTGTCGGGGCAAACCGTTAGGGTCGTGACTGTGACAGTGCCTGAGGCGAATCCGCGGCCGGACAGTGAGATCGAGCGGGTTCTGGTGGTCGTCGCGCACCCCGACGACATCGACTTCGGCGGGGCCGGCACGGTCGCGTTGTGGACCAAGGCCGGTATCGACGTGCACTACTGCATCGTCACCGACGGTCAGGCCGGCGGCTTCGAGCCGGATCGCGATCGCGCCGAGATTCCCGCCGTACGACGGGCCGAGCAGACGGCCGCCGCCGAGCATGTCGGGGTCCACGACCTGCACTTCCTCGGGTACGTCGACGGCGCGGTCGAGCCGACGTTCGAGCTGGTCCGCGACATCAGCCGGGTGATCCGCACGGTCCGCCCGCAGCGCCTGCTCACGCAGTCGCCGGAGCGCGTCTGGTCCCGCCTCCAGGTCTCCCACCCGGACCACCTGGCCGCGGCCGAAGCTGCCGTGCGAGCGTTCTACCCGGCCGCCGGCAACCCGTACGCGTACACCGATCTGGCCGAGGAGGCCTGGGACGTCGACGAGCTGTGGATGATGGACCATCCAGACGTCAACCACCACGTCGACATCACCGACACCTTCGACCAGAAGCTGGCCGCCCTGATGTCCCACACCAGCCAGCACCGCGACTCCGATGCCATGGTCAGCGGAATCCGGGCACACTTCGCCGAGGTCGCCGCGGGCGCCGGCTTCCCGCCGAACCACTACGCCGAGGATTTCACCGTCATCCGGATGCAGTAATCGGTTTGCTGGGAAGCGGTTCGACCCGGGATGGTTCGACCATGACTATCTCGTACACCGTGGTCGGCGACGGGCCGACGGTTCTGCTCGTTCACGCCGGGGTCGCCGATGCCCGGATGTGGTCCGCCCTGGTGGAAGACCTCCGCGACGACCACCAGGTGATCACGCTCGACCTGCGTGGGTTCGGCGAGACGCCGCTCGAGGCCGGAGCGAAGTACTCCGACGCCGGTGATGTGCTCGCGGTTCTGGACGAGGTCGGCGCGGGCGCGGTGTCTGCCGTCGGAGCGTCGTACGGCGGGTATGTCGTACAGCAGGTGGCGAGCCGGGAGCCGGAGCGGTTCGCCCGCGTGGTCCTCCTGTGCGCCCCGACCGACAACGTCGAGCCGGACGAGGCACTGCGCGCACTCTGGGCCGAGGAGAACGCCTTGGTCGACGCCGGCGACGTCGCGGGCGCCACCGAGCTCACCGTCAACCGCTGGATCGGCCCCGACGCGACCGCCGAGTCCCGCGACCTCCTCCGCACCATGCAACGGCACGCGTACGACGTCCAACTGGCCGCCGGCGACGTCGACAACGAGGAATGGCCGGTCGAGCCCGAGCGGATCACCGCTCCCGTCTGGCTGGTCACCGGCGGCCACGACTTCCGCTTCTTCACCGACAGCGCCGACTACCTGGCCGAACGCCTCCCCACCTCCGACCGCACCGACCTGCCCTGGGCAGGCCACCTCCCGCTCCTGGAACGCCCCGCCGAAACCATCACCCTGATCCGAACAGCCCTCACCGACCCGGTCGATGAGTAATCCGGCGACGCACTGAACGTAGAACGGACCCCGGCCGAGGGCCGGGGTCCGTTTGTTCACTGGCTGGGTCAGTCGGCGAGGGCGCCCATCGGGTCCCAGGCCGGGAGAACGATCGGCTCGTCGTCGAGGCGGGCCTGGAGCTCGGCGGGCAGGGCGGACCGGCGTACGGCGATCTCGAAGACGTGCTCACCGAACCACGAGTCGTTCATGGTCCAGAAGCCGTTGTCGGCCTTCTCGTCGCCCCAGCTGTTCTCGACCCGCCAGCGCCGCGGCTTGCCGTCGACCAGGTCGACACCGGTGAATAGCATCGCGTGCGTCATCAGGGTCTCGTGGTGCACCAGCCGCTCGGCCTTGTCCAGCGTGAACTCGGTGTCGTAGACCGAGCCGTAGTCGTAGAGCTTGGCGTCCCAGAAACCGAGGTCGGAGTTCATCTGCTTGCCGACGTCGCAACCGAACCAGACCGGCTCGCCACCGACGATCGCGTCCTGGGTGAGCTGCTTCATCAGGTCGATCTCGACGTTCAGGTAGACCACCGGCGGGGCGTCGATGACGTTGCCGAGGTAGTCGACGGTGAAGGTCTTGCCGACCGGGCTGGTCTTCCGCGGGTCGTGCACGAGGCAGACGTAGTCGTCGACCGGCAGCTGCACGTACTCCGCCGCGAACTCGGTCGGCGTGGTCCAGCCGTCACGGTGGAAGCCCTTGTCGGAGTCCTTCCACTGCCACAGGAACTTCTGCGGCGGCGTGCCGAGGTGGATGCTCAGCACCCGGTGCACGGTGGTCAGGATCTCGCGCTTGCGCTCGCGGCGGGCCTCGTCACCCTCCAGCGCCCGCAGGTCGCGCGCGCCCTGACGCAGCAGCTTGCGCAGCGTGTCGTTCAGCTGGGCGGTCGCGGACGAGCTCTCGGTCTCCGGCATCGCCGACTTCGGCACCAGGCCGTGCTTGCGGACGAGCGCGATGAACATGTTCCACTGGCCGCCGTCGCTGATCGGGTCGGACAGCAGGTGCGCCACCGTCCGGTCGTCGGCGTCCCGGTCGGCGGTCTCGATCATCGCCTCGAGGAAGAAGTTGGCCCGCTCGAACTTGTCCCAGAACAGCACGTAGTTCTGCGAGAACTCGAAGTCCTTGACCCCGAGCTTCCCGGCCGCGCCGACCCGGAGCAGGTTGAGCCCGGCGAACATCCAGCACCGGCCGCTCTTCTTCTGGTTCGTCACCTTCCAGTCGTCCAGAAGGTTCGACACCGAATGATCGATCGAGGTGACGACCTGACGGTCGAGGGCAATGCTGTTGACCGGCGTCTGCGTGACGGCGTTCTGCATCACCCGGTACTGCGGGTTCGACGCGAACTCCTTCTCGAAGAGCGCGAGCTGATCGGCTGTGAGATTCCGCTCCATAAGAGTCGACGGTATAACAGCCACCAAGACCGGAGCGCCGCTACCGGGGTGGCGAATCCATGCCCTGGCCGAAACGCGCCACCGATGGGACGCCTGAGTTACGCTAGTTGAAAACGACATTCAAGAAGGAGTGGCGTCATGGCCCGACGTCCGGCCCCGACCGGCAAGCGCAAGCCGAAGCAGAACCCGCTCGACCGCGACGGCATCACCTACATCGACTACAAGGACACCGCGCTGCTGCGGAAGTTCATCTCCGACCGCGGCAAGATCCGCTCCCGCCGGGTGACCGGACTGTCGGTGCAGCAGCAGAAGCAGGTCGCCCGCGCGATCAAGAACGCCCGCGAGATGGCCCTGCTGCCGTACACGTCGGCCGGCCGCTGACCGGCTCCTGAGCTACTGCAGCCGGACCCGGGGATCGATCACGCTGTAGGCGAGGTCGACGATCAGGTTCATCGCGACCAGCAGCACCGAGCCGAGCAGCACCGTGCCCATGATCACCGGCAGGTCGTAGTCGCTGACCGCGTCCAGCGCCAGGACGCCGAGCCCCGGCAGGTCGAAGATCTTCTCGGTGAAGATCGCCCCGGACAGGCTGGCGGCCAGGTCGAGGCCGAAGATCGTGACGACCGGGATCAGCCCGGCCCGGAGCGCGTGCCGGTAGGTGACGGCCCGGTCCGACAGCCCCTTGGCCCGGGCGGTGCGGATGAAGTCCTCGTTCAGCGTCTCCACCATCGATCCGCGGGAGTAGCGCGCGTAGTCGGTGCACCCGTACAGGCTCAGGATCACCCACGGCGCCACCAGCCCGGTGAACCAGTGCAACGGGCTCTCGAGCGGCGACACCCAGCCGCTCCGGGGCAGGATCGGGTAGAGGATCGTCAGGTAGAGCGCCGCCATCAGGCCGACGATGTAGTACGGCACCGAGCTGATCAGCAGCGTCCCGCTCATCATCAGCCGGTCCCCCGGCGTGCCGCGTCGTCTGGCCGCCATCGCGCCGGCCGACACGCCGATCGTCAGCACGAGTACGCCGTACCCGAGGACCAGCGAGGCGGTCACCGGCAGCCGGGCCATCAACGTGCCGGTCACCGGGCGGTCGTTCTTGAACGAGAAGCCCAGGCAAGGCACCGAGCAGTGCTGGACCACGCCCGACGTCTCGAAATCACGGCCGACCACGATGCCCTTGGCGTACCGGCTGAACTGCTGGACCTTGGGCTCGTCGAGGTGCAGGTTCGCCCTGATCTCGTTGTACCGCGACTGCGGGCACTTGCGTTCACCGCAGATCGCCGCCGCCGGATCCGTCGGCGCGATGAAGAACAGCGCGAACGTCGCGACCAGCGTCACCGCGACCACGCTGAGCGCGGACGCCAGCCGGCGCACCACGTAATGCAACACGGCACTGCCCCCCTCGAAATCCCACTCGGTCGGTGGAGATTACCTCGAAGGGGGCAGTCAGGGTCAGACCAGGCGGCGGTCGGTTGCCCAGCGGGTCAGTTCGTGCCGGTTGGACAGCTGCAGCTTCCGCAGTACCGAGGAGACGTGGGTCTCGACGGTCTTCACCGAGATGAACAGCTCGCGGGCGACCTCCTTGTAGGCGTAGCCGCGCGCGATCAGCCGCAGTACCTCACGCTCACGCTGTGAGAGCCGGTCGAGGTCCTCGTCCACCGCGGCGATGTCGATCGCGCCGGAGAAGGCGTCCAGCACGAAGCCGGCCAACCGCGGCGAGAAGACCGCGTCACCGTCGGCGACCCGGTTGATCGCGTCGATCAGCTCGGTGCCGGAGATGTTCTTGGTCACGTACCCGCGGGCGCCGGCCCGGATCACGCCGATCACGTCCTCGGCCGCGTCCGACACCGACAGCGCGAGGAACTTGATGTCGGGGTGCCGCTGGTGCACCTGCTTCATCACCTCGGTGCCACCGCCGCCGGGCAGGTGCACGTCGAGCAGTACGACGTCGGGCTCGGTGCCGACGATCGCCTTGACCGCGGTGTCGACGTCGGATCCCTCCCCGACGATGTCGACCGAGGCGCCGATCTCGCTGCGCACCCCGGCCCGGAACATGTCGTGATCGTCGACGACGACAACGCGCCTGCTGCTCATCTGTCCATCTCCAGTCGCACCTCGGTGCCAGTCTCCGGATCGGACCGCACTGTTGCGCGGCCGCCGTGCCGTTCCATCCTGCCCATCACACTGTGCCGCAAGCCCAGCCGGTCGTCGGGTACCTCGTCGACGTCGAAGCCCTTGCCCCGGTCGCGGACGAACATCTCCACCCGGTCGCCGTCGACCTCGACGAACACGTCGATCTTCGCTGCACCGGAGTGCTTGGCGGCGTTCACCATCGACTCGCGGGCGGCCCGCACCATCGACGACAGTCCCTCGGTCAGATCGCAATCTCCGACCGTGATCACCTCGATCGGCACACCGTGCGAATCCTCGACCTCGGCCGCGGCCCGCTTCGCCGCGCTGGCGATGGTCTGGTCAGTGGTGTCGTCCTCGTCGTACAGCCAGGACCGCAGCTCGCGCTCCTGCGAGCGGGCCAGCCGGGTCACCGCCTTCGGGTCCTCGGCCTGCTTCTGGATCAGCGCGAGCGTCTGCAGGACCGAGTCGTGCAGGTGCGCGGCCATATCGGCACGCTCCTGCGAGCGGACCCGCTCAGCGCGCTCGGCGTTCAGGTCGCGGCTCAGCCGGTGCACCCACGGCCCGGCGATCACACCGATACCGACGACGGCGAGCAGCAGAGCGATGAGTACGTCGCCGACCATCGACAGGCGGCCGTTCTGGACCAGGAACAGGGTGACCGCGGTACCGATCAGGATCAGGCCGACGGCGATCCGGATCAGCGACTTCCAGCCGCCCTTGCCGAGCACGAGGCCGAGGATCGGAACGCGGATGTCCTGCGTCCACTTGTCCTTCTGGTTCTCGTCGGCCTGCCGCCAGATCAGCGCCAGACCGGTCGCGGCGAACACCAGCGGCCAGAACAACTTCCCGGCGATCCCGAACCCGGCGACCTGCAGCAGCAGGCACAGACCGATGCCGATGGCCACCAATGCAGGTAGCTGGCCGCGGCTCTTCTCCCGCTTCCGCTGCTTCGCCTCGGCCACCGGGGGCGGCGGCTCGTCGGAGCGCATTCCGCTGCGGGTGTGCGCGGCCAGTCCAGGCGCGGCCGGCACGTTGTCCGGAGCGAGCGGCATCAGGAACCACAGGGCCGCATAGATCAGTACGCCGAAGCCGCCGAACACCGTCGTCGCGATCAGAACCAGCCGCACCATGGTGTCGGAGACGCCCAGGTGGTCCGCGATCCCGCCGGCCACACCAGCGACCACGCGACCTTCTGTACGCCGGTATGCCCGGCGAGGCGGGTCCGTGGGCTGCCGAGGGGGAAAGGCTCCGCCGACTCCCGATGGCGGTCCAGCCTGACCAGGCGGCGGGGTCCATGCGCGCTGCTGACCACCAGCGGCGTGCTCCGCGGCCATGCGGGCGGCGTAAGCGGCGTACGGGCCTTGGTACTGGGCCGGGCCTTGCGGGCCCCAGCCTTTGTAACGCCACTGCTCCTGGCCATCGGGCGCAGCCTGGGCAGGGGGTTGCTCGGGCCGGCCTCCGTTCGTGGAGGTCCCGCCCGGCGGCGCGGCTGCTGGCTGGCTCATCACCACGATCGTCACATGTGGACGGGCCGCACACCAGCAGGCTTGTCCCGGGCCGCCTCCTCAGCGCCCGCCCGCCTGGCTCAGGGTCGCCTCGGGGAGAACCCCGAAACCCTCGCCTGCCACGCGCCGACTCCGGGGATCGTCAGGGTGCATCCCGATGGTCCGCATCTGACCAAGGTGTGAGTATCGATGACATGGAGCAGAACCAGAGTGGACCCGGTGGGTTCGACCGCGACCGCCTGCAGAACCCGCAGACGTGGCGGCGCAGCAGGTCGGACCGTTGGGTCTCCGGTGTCTGCGGCGGCATCGGCCGCGCGCTGAACATCGACCCCGTGCTGATCCGCGTGGTCATGGCCGTACTGATCCTCAGCGGCCCCGGGATCATCTTCTACATCGCCGCCTGGGCGATGATGCCCGACGAGGGCAGCGACCGCTCGGCGGCGCAGAATCTGCTCGGTGACCGGATCCGTCCCGACCACCCGTGGTTGTGGCCGGTCGTGATCGGCGCCTGTGTCTTCGCCGCGATCGCGATGATGTCGTCGTTCGACTTCGGCCGCTTCGTTCCCGGGCCGCTGATCGTGCTCGCGGTGATCTGGGTGGTGGCCAAGCAGCGCAAGAACGGCGGGATCGGCCGCGGCCGGCGGAACCAGTACATGGGCGGCCCGAACGCGAACTGGACCGGACAGGATACCAACTGGACCGGTCGCCCGCAGGACACCCCGCCCGCTCAGCAAGCCACTTCGGCGTACGCACCGTCCCAGAACGACCCGTCAGCTCCCCCGGCGGGTCCGTCGTCCTCGGCCACACAGCGACCCCAGGACCGCACCGTCGAACCGGTCCAGCCTGTGTGGACCGAGGACGACCCTCTCGGCCTGTACGTCGACGAGCCGGCCGGCACCACCCCGCCGGTCAGCACCCGGCCGGCCGGACCGCCCGCGAAGGGCATGCGCGGGATCAAGTCGATCGTCGTCGTACTGACCGGTCTCGCGATCGGCATCGCGGCGCTGGCGGGCGCGTCGACGGCGACCATGCTGGTCGTCGGCCTGGCCACACTCGGCGCCGGCATGTTGCTCGGCGGGTTCGTCGGCCGCACGCTGGCCCTGCTGCCGCTGGGCATCCTGCTCGCGGCCGGTGCGGTGGCGAGCACGGTGTTCCCGAACGTGCCGCACAACTTCGCCGACACCAACTACGTCGCGCCGACCGGGCAGACCATCACCGCGACCGGGACGAGCTACCAGTTCGACGCCGGCTCGGTGCATCTCGACCTGACCCACGCGAAGTTCGGCCCGGGCGCGAAGGTCGACGTCCACGGCGGTGCCGGCGAGGTGATCGTCAAGGTCCCCGCGGACGTCGACGTGACCGGAAACCTGTCGGCCGAAATGGGAGACGTAGCCTTCCTCGACCAGCACCAGGGCGGCCATAATGCCGAGCTGAACCTCAACGACCTCGGCACGGACGGCAAGGCCGGTCCGCAGCAGGTCACCCTGGACCTGGACGTCAGGCTGGGCAGCATCAAGGTGGAGCGCGGATGAGCCAGCCACGAAAGACCGGACCCACCCGGCCGGACGTTCCCGGCGTGGTCGCCGGGGCCGTCCTGACCGGCGCTGCCACGATCTGGATGCTGACCGAGAACGGCGTCCTGCAGACCGACGACCTCGGCGTCACCAGCGCCTTGCTACTGGTCGCGGCAGGCGTCCTAGGCCTGGCCGCCTCCCGCCGCGGCTAACTCGGTGGACGGCGTCCCGGCCGTTGCCTAAGCTCCACGCCATGTCCAGCCCGGAGGCCGACAGACCGTAACCACCGATGACGCATTCCATCGATGGTCTACGGGAGTATCTCCATGCCTTTCGTGCTGTACCTGCTCGGCCTGGCCGTGTTCGCCCAGGCGACCTCCGAATTCATGCTGTCCGGGCTCGGCCCGGACATCGCCCACGACCTGGGCGTTTCCATCCCCACCGCCGGCTGGCTGACGTCGGCCTTCGCGCTCGGCATGATCGCCGGCGCCCCGGCGATCGCCGTCCTCGGCGCCCGGTGGCCGCGCCGGCGGACGTTGCTGGTGACGCTGAGCGTGTTCCTCGCCGTCCATGTGGTCGGCGCGCTGACGACCAGCTTCACCGTTCTGCTGATCACGCGGGTCCTGGCCGCGCTCGCGAACGCCGGCTTCCTGGCCGTCGCGCTCGCCACCGCCACCAGCCTGGTCCGCCCGGACGCCAAGGGCCGGGCGACGTCGGTCCTGCTCGGCGGTACGACGCTCGCGTGCATCGTCGGCGTACCGGCGGGCGCCCTGCTGGGCTCGGCCCTCGGCTGGCGGTCCGCGTTCTGGGCGGTCGCGATCATCTCGCTGCCCGCGCTGGCGGCGATCCTGCGCTCGGTCCCCGCCCGGGGCAGCGGCCCGGTCACGATGCGGCTCGGGATCCGGCCGCGGCTCGTCGTACTGCTGCTGCTCGGAGCCTTCGTCAACGGCGCGACGTTCTGCTCGTTCACGTACTTGGCCCCGATCGTGACCGATGTCACCGGTCTCGGCGTCGGCTGGGTGCCGCTCGTACTGGCGCTGTTCGGCCTCGGCTCGTTCGCCGGCGTCACCGTCGCCGGCCGGTACGCCGACCGCGGCGACCACCTGCTCGTACTGGTTGCCAGTGGCATCTTGCTGCTCGGCTGGTGCGCATTCGCCCTGACCGCCGCTCACGTCGTACCGACCGTCGTTCTCGCTTTCCTGCAAGGCGGTCTGTCGTTCGCGGTCGGCTCGACGCTGATCGCCTACGCCCTGTACGCCGGTGCCGAATCGCCGGTCCTGACAGGGGGTCTCGCGACTGCCGCGCTGAACGTCGGAGCGGCCGCCGGGCCGGTCCTCGGCGGGCTCGCGATCGGGGCCGTCGGGTTCCGCGGGCCGCTGTGGGTCAGCGCCGCGCTCGTGGGCACCGCGCTCTGCGTGGCGGCAGGCTCGGTTAGGCTTGTTGATCGCGAGGGGCCTGGATAAGCGGGTCCCGTGGTCGAGGAGTTCCGATGGTGCGCGGCACCGTGAAGTGGTTCAACGCCGACAAGGGCTACGGTTTTCTTGCCGTCGAGACCGGTGGCGACACCGACGGCAACGACGTCGACGACGTGTTCGTGCACTGGAGCAAGATCGTGTCGGACGGCTACAAGACCCTCGAGGACGGCCAGCAGGTCGAGTTCCAGATCGTCGACGGGCCGAAGGGCCGCGAGGCCGACGCGGTGACCCCGATCTGACCAGCGGTATGGTCCGGCAACCGATAATCTGACGTCTCATCGTGTGAGGGGTGGGACGTGGCAGAGCCGGTACCCGTGATCCGGAAGCTCGAGCATGCGCTGGCCGACGACGATTTCGCCTGGTCGCTGCTGCTCGTCGGTGAGGATCAGACCGACAAGCTCGCGACGCTGACCGGCGACCTGCGCGGGCCGGTGTCGACCACCGGCGACGGCAAACAGATCACGTCCGGCTTCTCGTACTGGGGTATCGGCCCGACCATCGCCTGGGCGAACGCCACCAACGACCCGTTCTACCTGGTCATGAAGGCCGGCGCGGAGTCGTTCCTGCGGCACTGGCGAAAGGTCCGTCCGCACGTCGAGAACGGCGGCTTCCACCTGGTCAGCCTCGGCGTCGGCACCGGCGTGAAGGACCGCACGATCCTCAGCGACATGCTCCGGAACAACCGGGACATGTATTACATCCCGGTCGACATGAGCTCCGAGATGCTGCGGATGGGCACGCTGGAGCCGGTCCGGGGCGCCCGCTTCCCGGTGTCGCAGGTGCTGCCGGTGCAGCTCGACTTCTCGATCGCCGACAACATGGACGAGCTCACGCAGATGCTCGCCCGGCTGGTCGGCAACGACCCGATCCTGTTCACGCTCACCGGCAACACGCTGGCCAACTTCGAGAGCGACGAGGAACTGCTCAGCATCCTGACCGGGGTGCTGCGGCCGCAGGACCGGCTGCTGCTCGAGGTCGCGAGTACGACCCGGCTGGACCAGGAGACCGCGGACGCGGCCGCCGACGAGTATCACCAGACCCGCGCGTTCGCGGAGTTCGTCACCAGCGCGCTGCGGTACAACACCGATCTCAAGATCAACAACGACCGGGTCAAGTTCATCGGCGAGGTCGAGGACGAGGACGCGCTGCTGGTCAAGATCCTCTGGCAGAACGACACCGACGCCGAGATCCGGATGGAGCTGCCGGACCACACCGAGGTGGTGCTGCCGATCGGTGACACGATCCGCCTCTACACCACCCGGAAGTACTCCACGGCCCGGCTGAAGCGGCTCACCGAGGCCTGCCGGCTGACGCCGGTCGAGGCGATCCAGTCCCAGTTCCGGTACACCCGCCGTCCGAACCCGTTCGGCCTCGAGCTGCTCCTGCTCGCGCCGGATGCGGCCGGTGAGACGGCGCACAGCCTCGCCGACGACATCTGGGCGACATGACCCGGCGGACCGTCGTCACCGTGGTGACGTACGGCCTGCTCGCAGTGGCGTTCGTTCTCGGCATCATCTGGTTCTTCTGGCCGGGAAACTCGCGGTGGGAGCCGGCCGTCAACACCCTCACCCTGGTCGCCGGCCTGAGCGGCATCTTCGTCGAGCGGCTCACGGCCGAGGCAGAGCGGCGTACCGAAGTACTGCGTGCTGTGGTGGACGAGCTGCAGGAGAACACCCGGCTGCTGAACGACGAGCGGTTCTCGCCGGACGCGCCGACCTCACGCCAGGTGTACCCGCGGCTGGTGGTGTCCGCGGTGGATCTCGCGCTGGTGTCGGGTGCGCTCGGACTGCACCGGGACGCAGACCTGGTCGGGCTGCTGCATCGCTGGCGGGACACCGTGCATCTGTTCAACCGCCGGCTCGACCTGACCGAGATCAGCACGTTCTCGAACACGATCTCGCCGGCCGAGCTGGCCGCCTTCCACCGCGCCCTGCACCGCGAGAACAGCTACTTCGCCGCCACTCGTGGGATGCTGCAGAATCTGCTCGCCACCATCCCGCAGCCTTAACGGCCGAGGCCGAAACCGAAGCTCCTGCTGCCACACACCCCTCCCCCGCCCCTGAGCGAAGCGAAGGGCGGGTTGATCTTTCCTTCATTGGGTTTTTCTGCCGAGACGTTGACTTCGTGATGCCGTCGGAGCTTCACTTTCGGACAGGACCGTAAATACGGCACCCCGGAGGCATCGCATGCGATCAGCCCGCTCGCTCATCGCGGTGGCACTCGCCGCCGTACTCGTCACGACCCTGACCACTCCCGCTGCTCAGGCCGGGCATCATCCGCCGACAGCGACCCTGACCTCGTTGGGCGTTCCGCTGTCCGACGTACTGCTGATCGGCGGTACCGTCGCACCCGGCCCGAACGGCAAGACCGCGATCTGGAACGTGTCCAGCGGCAGTCCGGCGTACCTCAACGCCATCGACCCGGCCACCGGCGACAGCCTGCTGTCAGCGGCGCTGCCCGGCGCGGACGGCAGTTACGCGGTCGCCGCCGCGCCCGACGGCACGATCTACGCCGGCACGTACAACAACGGCCACCTGTACCGGTTGAAGCCCGGCGCGACCACGGCCGAGGATCTGGGCCGGCCACTCGCGTCGGAGACGTTCATCCTGCGGATCACCGTCGACGAGCAGGGCAATGTGTACGGCGGTACGTACCCGCACGGGCGGGTGTTCAGCTACGACCACGCGACCGGCGCCGTCCGCGACTACGGCACGATCAAGGCCGGCCAGGGGTACGTCAAGAGCATCGACTACGCCGACGGCAAGCTCTACACCGGCACAGAGCCGGATGCGTACTTCCAGGAGATCGACGTGGCCACGGGGGCGGTCACCGAGATCCCGGCGCCGCCGACGATGGGCGACCCGAAGGACAAGGTCGTCTACGACCTCAACGTCCGCGGCGGCCGCGTGTACACCCGGGTCAGTACGGCGTTCCCCGGCCCGATGTACGTCTGGGACATCGCGTCGCGGACCTGGGTCGACGAGATCCCGAACGAGCACGGCCTGGACATCTCGCCGATCGGCGCGGACGGCTCGCTGTACATGATCCAGGCGAGCGAGCTGAAGAAGTACGACCCGGCCACCAAGACCTTGACCGGGACCGGCCTGACCTTCACCGGCCGGATCCAGAACGCCCGCTCGATCGGGTACGCCGACCTGGACCTCCCGGACTACCCGGGGACCAGCGTGGTCGGCACGCTCTGGCGCGGCGAGGAGTTCCGGTACAACCCGCAGACCGGCAAGTCCGAGATCTTCCAGACCAAGGTCCGGCGGGAGCCGATCGAGATCCTGTCCGTGGCCGGCGGCAAGGACAACATCTACGCCGGCGGCTTCCTGAACGGCGGCGTGTCCGTCGTCAACCCGGACACCGGCGCCGCGACGTTCAACCGGTTCTCGCAGGTCGAGGCGCTGATGGAAAGCTCGAACGGCACGGTCTGGATCGGCGCCTATCCGGAGGCCCGCCTCTACGCATACGACACGTCGAAGCCGTGGAGCAGTCCGGAGTACTCCCCGGGGCCGCCCGGTACGCCGGACAACCCGGTCCAAGCGCTCAACCTGAAGCCGGACCTGTTCCAGACCCGGGCCCGCGCACTGGCCGAGGTGAACGGCAAGATCGCGGTCGGCACCGTGCCGGACGGCGACCGGCTCGGCGGCGCACTGGTCATCTACGACCCGAAGACCGGTACGGCGGAGAAGTACCGCAACGTCGTCCAGGACGAGTCGGTCTTCGGCCTCACCGCGAACTGCGGCATCGTGTACGGCGGCACGTCGATCGCCGGCGGGCTGACCACCACACCGCCGACCCGGGAAGCGGGCACAGTATTCGCGTGGGACGTGGCCAAGAAGCAGAAGCTCTGGGAGACCGTGCCGGTGCCGGGTGCGGCGACGGTCTCGTCGGTCACGATCGGGCCGGACGGCCTGCTGTGGGGCGTCGCGGGCAAGACAGTGTTCGCGGTGGCCCCCGACAGCGGCAAGCTGAAGAAGTCGTTCACGCTCGGTACGACGACCTCGAGCGGGGACATCGTGTCCACACCGGAGGCTGTCTACGTGAGCATCGACCTGAACAAGATCTACCGGATCGAGCCCGGCAAGAAGGCGGTGCCGACGCTGTTCGTCGAGCACGCGCACCGGCGGCTCGGGGTCCGGGGAGATCATCAACTGCTGATGACGAGCGGGTCCGAGCTGTTCCGGATTGATATCAGCCGTTGACAGCAGAAATTCCGCCCGGCTACTTTCGGTCCTGACCGTTATTCGCCAAAAACTGTCCAACGCTGCACTACTTCCGGCCCTGACTTCCGGACACCCTGGGGGTGCGATGAAATCCAGCGTCCGCCGCATCGCGGCACCACTCACGGCACTCGTACTCGCCGCCGCGCTCAGTTCCTGCGGCGGCGGCGACTCGGGCTCGTCGGACTCGAAGAAGAGCGTCACGCTCTGGATGTACCCGGTGATCGCCGACCAGGCGGCCAGCGACGCCTACTGGAAGAAGGTCGAGACCGACTTCGAGGCGGCGAACTCCGGGATCGACCTGAAGCTGGAGATGCAGCCCTGGGCGAACCGGGAGGAGAAGGTCGCGGCGGCGTTCTCCGGCAAGAAGGGCCCGGATGTCCTGCTGATGATCCCGGACCAGATCCCGCAGTACGTCAAGAGCGGCTCGCTGGAGCCGATCGACGACGTGGTCGCGCCGGAGAAGGACAAGTTCCTGCCGGCCGCTATCCCGGGTCTGAGCGTGGACGGCAAGGTGTACGGCGCACCGATCTACCACACCGTCACCTCGACGATGTACAACAAGACCGTGCTGGCCAAGGCCGGGATCGCCAAGCCGCCGGAGACCTGGGACGAGATCAAGGCTGCCGCGCCGAAGATCAAGGCGGCCGGGTTCTCGACGCTGGACTACTCCGCCGCTCCCGAGGCGACGCTGAACCTGAACTTCTACCCGTTGCTGTGGCAGGCCGGCGGCAAGGTGTTCGCCGACGACGGGAAGTCGGTGACGTTCAACCAGGCTCCGGGTCTGGAGGCGCTGACGTTCCTGAAGTCGCTGTGGGACGAGGGCGCGATCCCGAAGACCGCGATCAGCGCGGGGAACGTGGTCGCCGACTCGCCGTTCGGCAAGGGTCAGGTCGCGATGACGATGACCAGCGTGCCGGCCGACGTCGCGACGGTCACCAAGACCTGGGGCGCCGCGAACGTCGAGATCGGGTCGCCGCTGACCGGCAAGAAGCAGGTCGGGTTCGGACTGCCGGGCGGTCTGGTGCTGAACGCGGCGTCGGACAACGTCGACGCGTCGAAGAAGTTCCTGTCGTTCATGATGCAGGCGGCCCAGCTGGACGCGCTGAGCAAGGCGTCCGGGTTCTACTCGCCGCGGACCGATGCCAAGTCCGAGTCGACCGACCCGAACGCGGCCAAGTTCCGTGACGCCCTGCAGTACGCCGTACCGGGCGAACCGAACGCGTCCGCGCGCCAGGTGATGTCGTTCCTGAGCACGGAGATCCAGGCCGTCCTCACCGGCAAGAAGCAACCCCAGCAAGCCCTCGACGACGCAGCCAAACAAGCCAACGACCTCCTGTCGAGACAGCGTTGACGGAGGCACGCCAGGTGCCGGACACGGGTCGGGCGGGACCCGTGTCCGGTCGGCGCAGATCGATCCGGCGCCCGTGGGTCGGACTGTTGTTCGTTGCGCCCATGCTGGTTTTGTTCTTGGTGTTCAGGTTTCTGCCGGTGGTGGGCGCGTTCCTGCTCTCTTTGACCGACTACCGGCTCAGCGGCAAGTGGGATTTTATTGCCCTCGACAACTACACGCGGTTGTTGTCGGACAACGTCTTCCACCAGGCGCTTCTCGTCACCGTCACCTACACCGTGATCTTCGTACCGCTGACGGTCCTACTCTCGCTCGGCACCGCAGTACTGCTCCACCAAGTGGTCTGGAAGCGCGGGTTCTTCCGCGGCGTGTTCTTCCTCCCGTACGTGACGAGCATCGTGCTCGCCGCGGTCATCTGGAAGTGGATCTACGACGCCCAGGACGGCCTCCTGAACGCGGTACTCGGGCTGGTGAACATCGGCCCGATCGACTTCCTCAGCCAGTCCGGCACCGTGCTGCCGTCGATCGCGGTGACGTCGGCGTGGAAGGGTTTCGGATACTCGATGCTGATCCTGCTCGCGGGCCTGCAGGCGGTGCCGAAGTCGTACCTCGAGGCGGCGATGATCGACGGCGCCGGGACCTGGCAGCGGTTCCGCTACGTCACGCTGCCGCAACTCCGCCCGGTGCTGTTCTTCGTGCTCGTGATCGAGACCATCGGCGCGTTCCAGGTTTTCGACGCGATGTACGTGATGACCGGCGGCGGGCCGGTGCGATCCAGCTATTCGCTCGTGTACTTCCTGTACGACAGCGGTTTCAAGTACTTCGACTTCGGTTACGCCAGCGCGATCGGTCTGGTGCTGTTCCTGATCGTGCTGATCGTCTCGCTCGTGCAGCGCCGGCTCGTCGGGAGGGACGACTGATGGTCAACGTACTCGAACGCCCGCCGGTGCGGGCTGTCACCGAGACCAAGTCCGCCGGGCGGCGTACGGCGGCCCGGCTGACGTTGCCGACCTTGCTGACGCTGATCGCGATCGTGACGACCGTTCCGTTCGCGGCGATGGTGATGGTCGCCTTCGCGCCGCCCAGTGGGCGGACGTTTCCCGATGCATTGAACCCGGCGAACTTCACGCTGGACAACTTCTCGCGCGTGCTGTCGAGCTCGGACATCCCGCGGTGGACGGTCAACTCGCTGCTCTACTCGCTCGTCTCGGTCGTCTGCGTGCTGCTGTTCGCGTCGATGGCCGGATACGCGTTCGCGAAGAAGAAGTTCCCGGGGCGGGAGATCATGTTCTGGGCGTTCCTGGCCACGCTGATGGTCCCGTTCCAGGCGACGCTGATCCCGTCGTACATCCTGGTCTCGCGGTTCGACTGGGTGGACAGCTACTGGGGCCTGATCGTCCCGACGCTGGCCAACTCGCAGGCGGTCTTCCTGATGCGCCAGTTCATCATGCAACTGCCCGACGAACTCTTCGAAGCCGCGGAGATCGACGGGGCGTCGGAGTGGCGCATCTTCACGACCATCGTCGTACCGCTGATCCGTCCGGTGCTGGCGACGCTGGGAATCTTCGTCTTCCTCTGGCACTGGAACGATTTCCTCTGGCCGCTGGTCATCGGCCAGTCCGGCACGATGCAAACCCTCACCGTCGGCCTGGCCACGCTCCAAACCCAGGCCGTCCCGATCAACCAGGTCATGGCCGGCGCCACGATCACCGTCGTCCCCAGCCTCCTGGTCTTCGGGCTGCTCCAGCGCTACCTGACTGATTCCATCGCCATGTCGGGGCTGAAAGCCTGAGGGCTACTTGCGGTCGAGCATCTGGCGTAGTTCGTCGCCGTGAACGGTCAGGGCCCAGATGACGAGGACGTCGACGGCGATGGTGATCGTGGACCAGATGGGGTACGCCGCGAGGAACGCCATATTGAGCAGGATGCTCGCGATCGCGACGATCACCCCGACCACGCGACCCCACACCCGGCCGCTGAGGAGGGCGATACCGGCTATCAGGATGAAGACGGCTACGCCCAGGTGGATCCAGCCCCAGCCGTCGTAGTCGAGGTGGATCGTCAGGCGGGACGGGCGGACCAGGTAGTAGGTGTCGTCGAAGATCGCCACGAACCCCTGGAACGCGTGGATCATGCCGAGCACGATCATCATCACCCCGGCGAAGAGGATCCAGCCGACCCAGCGGCTGGGCCACTCCGGCACCTCGACCTCACCGGGCCGTCGATGGGCTCCGCTCAGGGTTTCCTCGGGCTCCGGCATGGCGCTCTCCTCAGCTCACGGCTTTGGCTGCCGCGGTCGCGCGGAATTCGCTGACCGGGTGATACCGGTCGTAGAGCATCGTCAGAGTGGTGACCAGGAAGACGAAGTACAGCGTGTCCGGCAGCGACAGGTCCCCGTTGCCCCGCGTCAGCAGCAGGTCGGCGACGAACACCAGCGCGATGTTGATGACCAGCAGGACGAGGAACGAGAACGCGGCCGAGTCCCACCCGTACCCGCGCCGCGCGCTCCACAGCCCGATCGCGGAGTTCAGCACCACGAAGAACGCGATGCCGAGGAACAGCCTGAGGTCGCTGGTCTGTACGCCCGGCAGCACCCGCCCGTAGATCACGCTGGTCAGCCCGATCAGCACGATCTTCTCGACGGCTGCCATGTCCAGCACCCGGTTGTGCGCGGCGCGGTACGCCATCCGCTCGCTGGCCTCGTCCATTTCCACCGGCAACGGGTCAGCGGTCAGCCGCAACGTCCAATCGGGCGGACTCAGCCGCGGACGGATGACGAAGTACACGACTGCGGCAAGGATCAGCAGCGCCACGATCAGCGCAGGGAGGAACCACGGTACGTCGCGGATCGTGTCGGTCAGATCGAGCTTGAGGATGTGGATCCAGGTCTCCTGCGGCAGCTTGATGAAGATCCAGATCCCGGCCGCGACCTTGACCCAGAACCGGAACCCGTACCGCATCGGGTTCCGCCGCGCACGCACGCCCTCGTAGGCGATGAAGAAGTACTCGAACGTGTTCGGGAATATCAGCAGCAGGAACCGCAGCCCGGTGAGCTCGAACAGCACCGCGCCGACCTGACGGTAGAAGAACAGGAACCGGCTGATCTTGACCGCCCCCGGGTTGCTCCAGTTCCGCAGGCTCGCGAGGTAGGCGATCGACAGGTAGAACACGTCCATCGCCTTGTCGTAGCTCTGATAGTTCGGCGGTTCGACGTCGAAGATCTGGAAGATCGTCTGGTCGACGCCGTCGAGGAGCAGACAGGCGATGATCGCCGGCAACGGGTACCGCAGGATGAAGAAGGGCAGCACGAAGCGCGCGAGCACGACGGCCCAGAACACCACCTGGACGTCCATCCGCCACTCCCATCCGTCCGACTCAGGCTACGACCGGAACCATCTCACCGGCTTCACCTCAACCCGGGTTTTCCACGGTCGGTCGACGTCACTGGGAGGACCGACTCACCCTTGACGTACGACGCCCGCCGCCGCCTCCTCCGGGACGCGTGATGCCGCCGGACCGGATGTCGGAGATGTTCGAACCCCCTGGTCCGACGCGGAGGAGAGCTACGACATGCCTGACTCCGCCGACACGCCACCGCCGGAGATCGCTGCTCCGTCCCCGGCGGCTGGTGACACGGCGGCTGGTGACGCGGCGGGTGGTGACGCGGCGGCCTCGTGGTCCCTTCCGCGGGGCGTGGTGGTTCTGCTCGGGACCGCCGGGGCGATCATCACGGCCGGCGGGCTGCACGGCTTCTCGAGTATCGCGGGGCCGGTGTTCCTGGCGCTGATCCTCACGATCGCGGTCAGTCCGTTGCGCCGGTACCTGATCCGGCGTGGCGTCCGCACCTGGATCGCCGCCCTGATCGCGCTCGTCGTGGTGATCGCCATCCTGGTCGGCCTCGCCGCCGCGCTGGCCCTTTCCCTCGCGCGGCTGGCGACGCTGCTCCCGACGTACCAGGACACATTCGCGCAGCTCATCAGCGACGCCCGCAGCTGGCTCGCCCACCGCGGCATCGGCAACCAGGAGATCCAGCGCGTGCTCCAGGCGGTCGACCTCGGCAAAGCGCTGGGAATCCTGCAAGGCTGGCTGACCAAGCTGTTCGGCGTGTTCTCCGACCTCGGGTTCATCGTGATCCTGCTGTTCTTCATGGGCATGGATGCCAACAGCTTCACCGCACGGTTGACCGAGGCCGCAAAACACCGGCCCGGAATCGCGCGCGCACTCACCAGCTTCGCGCGCGGCACGACGCGGTACCTGGTCGTTTCCACCATCTTCGGCCTGATCGTCGCCGTCGTGGACGTGGGCGTCCTCTACGTGCTGAGCGTCCCTCTACCGTGGCTGTGGGGTCTGCTCGCCTTCATCACGAATTACATCCCGAACATCGGCTTCATCATCGGCGTCATCCCGCCCGCGCTGCTCGGTCTACTGGACAACGGCTGGTCCGCGCTCATCTGGGTGATCATCGCGTACTGCGTCATCAACTTCGTCTTCCAGTCGATCATCCAACCGAAGATCGTCGGCGACGCGGTCGGCATGTCCACCACGCTGACGTTCCTGTCCCTGGTCTTCTGGGCCTGGGTCCTGGGCCCGCTGGGCGCCATCCTCGCCATCCCCCTGTCCCTCCTCGCCAAAGCCCTCCTCCTGGACGCCGACCCCTCCACCCGCTGGGTCAACGGCCTGATCTCGGGCACCGACGACACACCTGAGAAGCAGCCGGAGCGTCCCGCCGCGGCCATCCCACCGGCCACGCCAGAGTTCAGCTAGCTCCCGCGGGACTCCTACACCAGCCCCCCGAAGGCCTCGATCGACCGCAGCGCGTCCGCTTGCGACATGCCCGGCGGCTGGATCCGCAGGATGATCCCGTCCGCGCCCAGCTCCTCGTAGTGCGCCAGCCGATCAGCACACTCGGCCGGCGAGCCGATCACGCTACGATCCACGATCTCGTCCCAGCCCTGCGTGTACCGGCTGACATCCGTCGACGTACGTTTCCACCCGGTGTAGGCGTCGTACAGGTCCCGCAGCGGCTCCTCCAACGCCGTCCGCGCCTCCTGCGACGTCGCACCGCAGTACCCCTCGCGACACAGGATGACCTCCTGTCCGAGCGTCCCCTCCCCGCGCGGATACGACAGGTACTCCGAGATCTTCGCCGGGAGGTCCGCGTCCAGCTCGTTGAACGACGTCGTCCACCCGTCACACATCCGTGCGGTCCGCTTCAGCACAGCCGAGACCCGGCCGCCGTTCCAGATCCGCGGCCGCGGCGACTGCACCGGTCTCGGCGACAGATACGCGTCCTGGATGCTCGTGAACTTCCCGTCGTACGTGACCTCGTCCGACGTCCACAGCCGCGTCAGGATCTCCAGCCCCTCCTCGAACCGCCCGACCCGCTCCGACTGCGTCACGCCGTACAGCGCGAACTCCTCCGGCCGGTACCCGAGCACGAATCCGGCCGTCAGCCGCCCACCGGACAGTACGTCGATATGCGCCAGCGTCTCGGCGAGTACGACGGGGTCGTACAGCGGGGCGACGATCGCCGCCGTGGCGATCCCGATCCGGGACGTGTGCGCGGCCAGCCATGTCATCGACGTGAGGATCTCGTGGTACCCGGGCCGGTGCAGGTGCCGTTCGCCGAGCACGACCCACTCGAACCCGGCCTGCTCGGCGAGCTTCGCCTGCTCGACCGCGTCGGCCAACCGGGGCCGCTCGTCCGGGGTGCCGTAGAGGTTCAGATAGAGACCCAGCCGCATCGGGGTGCCACCTTCCGTTGACAGGGAGCGCTCAGGGTATTTACGGTCTTGACCGTAAATGCTTTCCGCTCAGATTGCGACCCTAGGAGCCGGAATGAGTCTTGCAGCAGAACCGGCAGGGTTGCCGGCCGGGGCACCAGCGGTATCCGGCCCGGCGGACGCGACGTCCTCGGCACCGATCAGCGCGATCAAGACGCGCGTGGTCAGCGCGCGGTACCGCCGTCCGTTCCAGATCAGCAGCGGTATCAGCACCGAGCTCATCAGCCTGGTCGTCGAGGTGCATACCGCCGACGGGGCCGTCGGGATCGGCGAGACCTCACCGATGACGGCGTACACCGGTGAGACGCTGGCCGGCGTACAGGCTGCGATCGAGGAGCACCTCGCGCCGGCCCTGATCGGCCGCGACCCGCTCGACCGGGCCGGTGCGCACGTGGTGATGGACGGCGTACTGCGCGGCCAGCAGGTCGCCAAGTCCGGCCTCGACATCGCGCTGTACGACCTGGCCGGCCGGCTGAGCGGCTGGCCAGTCCACGCCATCCTCGGCGGCAGCGTCCGCGACCGCGTGCAGACGACATGGGTCGTCGGCCTCGGCACGCTGGACGAGATGGCCGCGGAGGCAGCGGAGTACGCCGAGCGCGGCTTCATGCACCTGAAGGTCAAGGGCGGTCAGGATCCGGCCAAGGACCTCGAGCTGATCCGCGCCGTCCGCGCCGCGATCCCCGACGACGCTGAGCTGTGTTTGGACGCAAACGAGGGGTACGACGCGACCACGGCGCTTCCATACCTCGCCAAGATGAGCGCCGCCGGGCTGACCCTGCTGGAGCAGCCCCTGCCCCGCTGGGACCTTGCCGGGCTCGTACGGCTGCGGGAACGCCTCGACGTACGCGTGATGGTCGACGAGAGCATGCACTCGCTGCACGACGCCATGGAGATCGCGCGACGCGGTGCGGCCGACGTACTGAACATCAAGATCCTCAAGGTCGGCGGACTCCATCGCGCGCTGCAGATCGCGAATGTGGCCGAGGCTGCGGGGCTGGCTGTGAAGGTAGGCTCGATGCCGGAGCTGGGCGTGGCCACGCTGGCCGCCGTACACCTGGCCGCCGCCGTGCCCGGTGCGACCGTTGCGGCGGACCTGGTGGGGCCGTTGATGGTCGACGAGGACCCGCTGGCGCCGAGTGTGTTCGCCGACTGCGACGGCTGGATCGACGTACCGAAGCGCCCTGGTCTCGGGCACGATGTCTGAGAGGACTTCATGCACCCACTAGTAGAGCGGCTGCGTGGCGCGCTGCTTCCCGCTGTCGTCACACCGATGGACTCCGACGGCGTCGTCGCGTACGACGCCCTCACCGCGTACGCCGGCGCACTGACGGCGCAGTCCGTCGGCGGGATCGCGGTGTGGGCGCACACCGGGCGCGGGCTGTACCTGTCATCCGGCGACCGCGCGAAGGTGCTGGAGACCTGGCGGCAGGCGACCGACGTACCGATCGTGGCGGGTGTCGGCGTACCTCGCTCTGCCGAGGCGGCCGGGCTGCACGAGGCAGCCGATGCGACCGTTGAGATGGCGCTGGCCGCAGCGGCAGGCGGGGCGGACGCGGTGATGGTCTATCCGCTGGCGTCGCTCGGCGAGCTGCCCCACGGGGACGCGCAGGCGGTGGCGTTGCACGAGCGGGTCGCTGCGGAGAGCGGACTGCCGCTGGTCGGCTTCTACTTGCACGGGGAGGCAGGCGGGTACCCGTACTCGCCTTCGCTGATCCGCGAGCTGCTGTCGCTGGACGCGATGCTAGGCGTGAAGACGGCGACGCTGGACCGGGCGATCGGCTGTCAGGACGCGATCTGGGCCGGGCGTGGCACCGGCAAGCTGCTGATCACCGGCGAGGACCGCATGTACGGGCCGTCGTTCATGTGGGGCGCGGACACGGCACTCGTCGGGATCGCGTCGGCCCAGGTGGAGCTGTCGGCCGCCGTACTGCGTGCTTGGACCGCCGGTGAGCACTCCGGGTTCCTGTCGGCGTCGGAACGGCTGGACCGGTTTGCGGCGGCGACGTTCTACGCGCCGATCGAGGGGTACGTGCAGCGGATGCTGTGGGCGGCCGAATGGGAGGGCCTGGTGCCGGCCGAGGCCGCGCACGATCCCTACGGTCCTGACCTGCCACCGAGCGAACGCGAGCTGGTGATCCGCTGCCTCGAGGAGCTCCACACCTAGCCGGGCAGTGGGGTGGCGCGCTCCCTCCGACGCTCCACCACACCGCCACCGTCTGCGGACCGCCTGAGGGTGACGGCAATTATGGTCTTGACCGAAACTAAAAGAGAGCGCACTGGACGTCAAGATCTCGGCGCTCCCTGCGCTATTCTGCGAGTTGAGGGCCAGACCAGAAGTCGTCGGAGGATGCCGTGCGGATCAGCTCAGCTTCGGGCCCGGTGACCTGATGGCGCTCACGGTCGGCGTCGTCGGACCGGAGGACCTGGTCCAGCGCGTGACCGCGGTCGGCGCACCGAGCGGGACCACCCTCCTCCCGCTGGCCTACCGGCATGAGACCGAAGCGGTCGAGCTGGTCGAGCAGGCGCACTCCGACGTCGACGCGTTCCTGTTCACCGGCGTCGTCCCGTACACGATCGCCACCGAAGCCGGGGTGATCGACCGGCCGGCGATGTACGTCTCGTACGACGGCGCGACGCTGCTGCGCGCACTGGTCGAACTGCTGCGGCTCGGGCACAACGTCACGCAGTTCTCGATCGACACGCTGCGCCGGTCCGAGGTGATCGAGACGCTGATCGAGGCGAAGCTGCCGACCGAACACATCCACGTGCTGCCGTACCGGCCGGGGCTGACGTCGGACGACATCGTCGAGTTCCACCGGACGGCGCGCGAGAAGCACAACACGAAGGTCGCGATCAGCTGCCTCGGTTCGGCGTTCCACCTGATCGAGAACGAGATGCCGTCGGTGCGCCTGGCGCCGTCGCGCTACTCGATCCGGTCCACTCTGCAGGCACTCGTCCTGACGACGACCGGTCAGCATGTCGGGGATGCCCAGGTCGCGCTCGGGGTGATCGATCTACCTGAGCCGGATGACGCGCTCGCCGCCGACCTCATCACGCTCGGCGGCAGCCTCGCCGCTCTGCCCGACGGGCGGCACCTGGTCGTCACCACACGCGGGTTGCTGGAACAGGCGACGGAACAGTTCTCCCGCATGCCGTTACTCGACCACCTCGCGGCGCGACACAGCACGGCGTACGTCGGGTTCGGCGTCGGCCGGACTGCGGCCGAAGCGGAGGCGCTCGCCCGCAGAGCCGTCAGCCGGGCGCCTTCGATCGGGTCCGTCGCCGGCGTGGTCTCCATGTCCGACGACGTCGAGATCGTCATCGAACCGAGCGGCGACCAGCCCACCACCGCCCGCGGCACGGAAAGCCTGCCGCTCCTCGCGCGCCGGGTCGGCCTCAACCCCCAGACCCTCGCCCGAATGCGAGAACTCACCGCCACCCTCCCCGACGGTCTCACCACCCAAGACGTAGCCGACCACCTGGCCGTCCAACTCCGCACCGCCCGAAGAGTGCTGAAACGCCTGGAACGAGCCGGCCTGGCCGCCCCCACCGGCACCCAACAACACGGCCGCACCGGCCGCCCACCCACGGTCTACCTGATCCGCCTGTAGACGACTCTCGTCAAGCGACGCCTGGGGTGATGACGGTTATGCCGGCCGGGGTTCCATCGGACAGTGCTGCGAGGGCGGCGGGGGTTTCGTCGAGGGTGATGGTGCGGGTGATGAGCTCCGCGGGTTGGAGGTTGCCTGACGCAACCAACGCGAGCATCTCGGGGTAGGCGTGGGCGGGCATGCCGTGGCTGCCCAGCCAGGACAGTTCCTGGCCGATCAGGCGACCCACGTCGAGCTGGACGCCGGAGGGGAGCAGGCCGACCTGGACGTGGCGGCCTCGGGGGCGGAGGGACGACAAGGCTCGCTGGACGATGTCGCTGGAGCCTAGGGCGTCGATCGTCACGTGGGCACCGCCGAGATCCTGGATCTCAGCGGCGACCTGATCCGAGGCCTGAACTGTGTGCACGGCGCCGTACTGCACGGCCAGTTTCAACGCGTCGGGATTGGTGTCGATGGCAACGACTTCCGCACCCAGGGCGCTGGCGATCATGACGGCGGACAGGCCCACGCCGCCGCAGCCGAAGACGGCGACGCGTTCGCCGGCACGGACCTTGCCGACCTGGTGGACCGCGCGGAACGACGTCGCGAAGCGGCAGCCCAGGCCGGCGGCGGTGGCGAAGTCCATATCGTCGGGAAGACGGACTAAATTCACGGCGGCGTATGGCACAGCGACGTACTCCGCAAACGAGCCCCAGTAGTTGAAGCCGGGCTGGAGCTGGTTCGGGCAGACCTGCTGGTTGCCCTCCAAGCACTGCTCGCACGTGCCGCACGCGCAGATGAAAGGAGTAGTGACCCGGTCGCCCACCTGCCAGCCAGTCACCCCGGCGCCCACCGCCGCGATCGTCCCCGCCAACTCGTGCCCGGGCACGTGCGGCAGCACGATGTCGGCATCGTGGCCCATCCAGCCGTGCCAGTCGCTGCGGCACAGCCCGGTCGCCTCGACCCGCAGGACGACCGCGCCGTCCGCCGCGACAGGCCTCGCGACGTCCCGGACGACGGGCACGACGCCGTACTCCTCAATGACTACTGCGCGCATCGAGACAGCTTAATCAGCCGCCCGCGACCGCCGGGATGATCGAGACCTGGCCGCCGTCCTTGATCGCGGTCTGCAGGCCGTCGGCGAACCGTACGTCGTCATCGTCGACGTACACGTTCACGAACCGGCGCAGCTCGCCCGCGTCGTCCAGCACGCGACCCTTGATCCCCGGGTACGACGCGTCCAGCGAGTCGAGCACCTCGGTCAGCGTCGAGCCCTCCGCGGACACCTCGGACACGCCTTGGGTGTACGGACGCAGGATGGTCGGAACCCGAACGCTCACACTCACTGCAGGCCTGCCTTCACGAAGGCGTCGTACGACGCGGGGATGGTCACCTTGGGGCCGACCCGGTCGGCCACGGCGTCGAGCGTCTTCAGCCCGTCGCCGGAGTTGATGATCACGGTCTCGGCCTCGGGGTCGAGCTGGCCGGTCGCGATCAGCTTCTTCAGCGTCGCGACGGTCACGCCGCCGGCGGTCTCGGCGAAGACGCCCTCGGTCCGGGCCAGCAGCTGGATGCCCTCGACGACCTCTTCGTCGCTGACGTCCTCGATCGCGCCACCGGTCCGGCGGGCGACGTCCAGGACATACGGCCCGTCCGCCGGGTTGCCGATCGCCAGCGACTTCGCGATGGTGTCCGGCTTGACCGGCTTGACCACGTCGTGGCCGTCACGGAACGCCTGCGCGACCGGAGAGCAGCCGGTCGCCTGCGCGCCGTACACCTTGTAGTCGGTGGCGTCGACCAGGCCGAGCTTGCCGAGCTCGGTGAAGCCCTTGTCGATCTTGGTCAGCTGCGAGCCGGACGCGACCGGGATCACGATCTGCTGCGGCAGCCGCCAGCCGAGCTGCTCGGCGATCTCGAAGGCCAGCGTCTTGGAGCCTTCGGAGTAGTACGGGCGGACGTTGACGTTGACGAACGCCCAGCCCTCCTCCTCGCCGGCGATCTCGGAGGCGAGCTTGTTCACGTCGTCGTAGTTGCCCTCGACGGCGACCAGCGTCCCGCCGTACACGGCGGTGGTGATCACCTTCGGGCGCTCGAGGTCATGAGGAATGAACACGACCGAGCGGATGCCGGCCCGGGCGGCGGCCGCGGCGACGGCGTTGGCCAGGTTGCCGGTGGAGGGGCAGGCGAAGACCTTCATGCCCAGCTCGCGGGTCGCGCTGAGCGCGGAGGCAACCACCCGGTCCTTGAAGGAGTGGGTCGGGTTGCCGGAGTCGTCCTTCACCCACAGCTTGCGCAGGCCCAGCTCGCGGGCCAGGTTGCGAGCGTCGATGAGCCGCGTGTACCCCGGCTCGGTGTTCGGGTAGCTGGCCACGTCGACGGGGACGGGCAGCAGCGGCTGGTACCGCCAGATGTTCTTGGGTCCGGCCTCGATCTGCTCGCGGGTGATCGTCGGGTACTCGTATCCGACCTCGAGCGGACCGAAGCACTCCATACAGGCATAGAACGGGCCGAGCGGCGACTTCGCCCCACAGGCGCGACAGCTCAGGTGCGTACCGTTGCCGAAGGCACCTTCACGGATCGTGTGGGTGGCGGTCTGGCTCATGAGTGAGGTTCCCCTCTCATCTTCCCCGGGGGCCGGATCTCGGCGCGGGACGGATTTGGCACCGTTCCCTCGCTGAGATCACCCCGGACGGGGTCTCCACGGGGAGGGTTGCCGGGACGTCAACGGGCCGTTTCCCTCAGTCCCTCTGGATGAGCTGCCCCCGAGATTACCCAATCGGGTCCATATTGTGTCTTGTGATCCCAGCATCCGAGATAGGCGATCTCAGCTCCGCGGCCGCTCAGGCGGTCCGGTCCCGGCGTACGTCGAGCATCCGCATCAGCGGCGTCGCGGCGACGCCGTGGACGACCACACTCAGCACGACGGTGAAGCCGACGGTCGCCCACAGCCACGCCAGGTCGGTGCGGAAGTCGGCGCCGGCGTACGCCAGGTAGAAGACCGACCCGACGCCGCGGATGCCGAACGCAGCGGTGACCCAGCGTTCGGAGCGACGCATCGGCGTCCCGGCCAGCGACACCCAGGCGGTCAGTGGACGGAGGACCAGCACCAGCAGGAGGCCCAGAGCGGCACCCGCGAAAGTCAGCGGCCGCAGCAGCCCGGCCGTGATCGCCGAGCCGAGGAGCAGCAGGATCCCCCAGGTCAGGATGTGTTCGAGCTGCTCGACGAACCCGTGCAGCTCCTCGTGGAAGTCATGGTGCCGCTCGGCCGCGCGGAGCGTCAGAGCGGCGATGAACACGGCGATGAATCCGTAGCCGTGCAGCACCTGGGCGAGCCCGTAGACACCGAGCGTCATCGCGAGGGCCAGCACGGGTTCACGCGACTCGGCCAGGCGGAAGGTGCGCGAGGGTGCGGAGAAGGCCATTTTGCCGAGCAGCCAGCCGACCCCGACGCCGACCAGTACGCCGATCGCGGTCCGGCCGATCAGATCCCAGGCGAGCCACTCGAGCGCCCAGCCACCCACCGCACCCTTGGTGGCCCCGAAGACGGCTGCGTACACGAACGGGAACGCCAGACCGTCGTTCAGACCCGCTTCCGAGGTCAGCGCGAAGCGGACCTCGTCGTCCTCCTCCGGCTCGGCGTCAGCGCCGGTCGACGGGCCCTGGACCTGTACGTCCGAGGCGAGAACCGGATCGGTCGGCGCGAGTACGGCGCCGAGCAGCAAGGCGGTCGCCGGCGCCAGGCCGAGCAGCCAGCCCGCACCGGCGACTGCCGCGATACAGGCGGGCATCGCGACGAGCAGGAGCCGCCAGGTCACCTTCCACCGATGCCAGCCGATCGGGCGGTCGATCGCCAGGCCGACACCCATCAAGGCGACCAGGATGGTCAGCTCGGCCAGGTGCTTGGTGAGGCCGGACTCGACGATCGGACTGAGGTGCGACTGGTCGACAGCGAGCCCGAGGAGCACGCCGGCACCGAGAAAGCCGATCGGTGCGGAGACGGCGTACCGGCGGAGCAGACGCGGCAGAACGGCGCCGAGCAGCAGCGCCAGGCCCGCGACGAGATACAGGCCGTCCCCGTTAATGGTCATGGCCTAGCGCAGTCGATGGGTCGCGCCCGGAGTGTGGGTGGGTAGCGCCTTGCGCGGGCCGTAACGGGGATGACCGATGCCGGTCAGCTCCAACAGCCGTTGCACCCGGAAACGGTGTCCTCGATAGGGCTCGATCAGCTCGGCGCAGCCGTCGTCGTCCAGCTCCTCGCCGATCAGGGCGTACGACACGTTGCGCGACACGTGGTAGTCCGCGAACGAGAACGCATCCGCGTCCCCATGCGCCCGCTGCCGTACTTCGGCTGCCGTCCACACCCCGACTCCCGGCAGGGACCGCAGCCGCCGCTCGATCTCCTCGGAATCGGTCAGCTCGAGCGTCCGCTCCAGCGCCTTCGCGCGCGTGGCCGCCGTCAGCACGACCCGCGACCGCCGCCCCTCGACACCGGCCCGCAGCCACTGCCACGACGGGATCCGCCGCCAGTCCTCCGGCGCCGGGGGCACCATCATCTGCCGCCCGTCCGGCGCGGCCGGCCCCGGCGCAGGTTCGCCGTACTCACGCAGCAGCAGCCGCCACGCCCGGAACGCCTCCTTGCCGGTGACGACCTGCTCGATCCCCGCAGCCGCCATGGCCTCGAACACCGCCCGCGTCCGTGGAACCCGCAGATGGGGAAACCGCCGCGCCGCATCTACCAACGCCCGATGCTCCGGCAGCGGCTCGAACCCGTCCCAACTGTCCCGGTCCCCCAGCAACTCCGGCACGCCGTCGAGCGCCCACTCAGCCCCGGCGCCCCAGGCCTCGGCCTCCACACCCCCGGCGTACGGCGTCAACCGCAGCTGCACGGGTCCGTCAGGCGTCCGAGTGGCGCGCCACACCGTCCGCCGCCCCGCATCGAACACGTACGCCGGATCGCCCGGCCCCTTCCGAAGGCCTCCGATCACCGAATGCGGATCGACCACCCGCCCCGCGCGCCAGACCCGCACCACCGAACTCACCCGCCAAGTCTTACCCACCCCGCCGACAGAACCGCATACTGGGCGGCATGACGACCTGGCAGTGGGTCAAGTTGGTGGGAAACTTCCTCAATCTGTCCACGCCGGCCGGCGCCTTCGTCGGCGTCCTGGGACGAGCGACATTCACCCGCGGCCCACGCGGCCTGTACTTCGCGAACGGCTACAAGCTCGGCTTCCCGGTCGCCGGCGCGTTCACGATCGGCAATGTCATCCTCAGCAAGAACGACCGCTCGTACTTCGACGATCCGGCGTTGCTGCGGCACGAGGAGCGGCATTCCTGGCAGTACTTCTGCCTGATCGGGTTGCCGATGCTGCCGTTGTACGTCGTCGGCGTGGTGATCTCGTTCCTGCTGACGGGCGATCCGGCGTCACGGAATCCGTTCGAGCGGATGGCCAACCTGAAGGACGGCGGGTACGTCGAACGGCCGATCCAGCCGCTCGGGAAGACCGTGACGCAGGCGTTCAGCGTGCTGAGATCGCGTCCGAAAGGGCCGTGAGGACGGTCACCACGCCGCTCGGTTCGTCGACGACGATATCCGCGGCCTCGATCAGCTCGGTCGCGTTCGACGACCGCGTCGCCAGCAGTACGGCGTTCAGACCGTGCTCGCGCTCCTCGGAGATCGCCCGGTACGCGGCGAGGTCGCCCAGGTCGTCCCCGGCGTACAGGATCGACCGGGCGCCGGTCGACTCGATCAGGCTGCGGATCGCGACGCCCTTGTCGATGCCGCGCGGGCGCAGCTCCAGCACGAGGTTGCCGGGCTCCAGTTGCAGCTCGGTCTCTTCGGCCAGCGCGGTCAGCGGCCCACGCAGCAGCTCGAACGCACCGGTCGGATCGTCCAGCCGCCGCGTGTGCACAGCCAACGAGCTGTCCTTGTCCTCCACAAAGGCATCCGGTACGCCGGCCTCGGTCAGCAGGCCCGGCAAGCGGCTTCGGGCCGTCGCGACCCCAGGCGGCACCGGCGCGGTGGTGACCTTGCCGGTCGCGGCGTCCCACCGCTCGAGACCGTAGTGGCCGAGCACGACGAGCTGGCCGAGACCTGGGTGAGCGCTCACTCCCGAGAGCTCCGTAGCCACGAGCGCAGGACGACCGGTCACGATCGCGACTTGGCCGACCGACCGGGCCAGCCGGGCCAGCGCGTCCAGGGAGCCCTCGACCGGCCGGGAGCGGGCCGGGTCCTCGACGAGCGGCGACAGTACGCCGTCGAAGTCGGACGCGATCACTGCGGTCGCCGGATCGGCGACGATGGCTTCCCAGCCTGCCCGCCCGGCGTCGGTCTCGATGACCGGAGTACTCATCCGGCGTAGTCCGAGGTGAGGATCACGGTCAGGCGATCCTTCTTCATGTTGTCCAGCGCGCCCTTGCTCCGGCCGACGCCGATGTCATGCGCGAGCTGGTTCGCGGCGTCGAGCATGCCCGGCGGGTAGTACACGGTGCTTTCGGCGATCTTGCCGTGCCAGTTGTCGGGCGAGCCCGCGACCGTCCAGCCGGCCTGCCGCGCCCGGCCCGCGACCTCGTCGGCCAGACCCTTGCGCTGCGTGTTGTTGTACACCTCGATCGCCGGCCGCTCCTCCACCGGGATCGTCACCGGCTGCGTCCCAGGCTGTGTCGCCGGCGGCTGGGTGGGCGGCTCGGTCGGTTGCGACGTCGGTGCGGTCGACGACGGCGCGCTCGTCGGCGCCATCGACGGCTTGGACGGCTTGGACGGCGTGACCTCCGGCGGCGTCGTGGTCTGGGTGGAGGGCCGCGGGATGCTCGCGGCGACCGTGGAGGGTCCGGACGACGGTTTGGCCGACGGCTTGCTGCTCGGCTTCGATGCTGCGCCGGCCTGCTCGTCGGCCTTGCTGTCGTGCCCGCGGGTCCCGAACAGCACCAGCAGGCCGGCCACGATCGCGACGACGGCAGCCACGGCGACGAGGGAGGACAGCACCTGACCCCGCTCGCCACGGGATGCCCGAAGGCGGGACATGGTCAGACCTCGATGCCCAGTCGGCGTGCGGAGCGGGCGCGCTGGCGGGCGGCGCGGAGGCGGCGCAGGCGCTTGACCAGCAACGGGTCGTGCGCGAGGGCCTCGGGCCGGTCGATGAGCGCGTTGAGAACCTGGTAGTACCGGGTCGCCGACATCTGGAACTGGTCCCGGATCGCCTGCTCCTTGGCGCCGGCGTACTTCCACCAGTGGCGCTCGAAGGCCAGGATCTGGCCGTCCCGTTCCGAGAGTCCGGCAACAGCCGGCGGCGCAGCTTCGGCGGGGCCGGAAGAGCTGGCGTTGGCGCTGTCCATCTGCTGCTGACTCCTGTGCGGTCGGTGATCGTCCGTCCGCGCTCCACTGTACGTGCTGAACAACAGCGATGTCATTCACCCGTGACACGACACGGAGCGTGTCGTCGGCGGACGGCCGGGTGTCACCAACTCTGGCAGGATCTTTGCCGTGAGCTCAACTTCTTCCAGCCAGGCGCTGGTGGACGAGCTGCAGGCCCGGATTCGTGAGGTGGACCCGCTGGTCAACGCCATCTGCACGCCCAACCCCGCCGCTCTCACCGAAGCCGCCCGTCTCGACACCGAGCGTGAGGACGGGCGCGTTCGCGGCCCGCTGCACGGCGTACCGGTCCTGGTCAAGGACAACATCGACACCGCCGACCTGCCGACCACGGCCGGCTCCTTGGCGCTGGCTGAGCAGCCGCCCCCACCGGATGACGCCCCGCTGGTACGCCGGCTGCGCGACGCCGGCTGCGTGATCCTCGGCAAGACCAATCTGAGCGAGTGGGCCAACTTCCGCGGCTCGGCGTCCTCCTCCGGCTGGAGCGCGTACGGCGGTCTCACGCGCAACCCGTATGCCCTGAACCGCTCAGCGGGCGGCTCCTCGAGCGGCTCCGGCGCCGCAGTCGCCGCTGGGCTGGCGGAGTACGCGATCGGGACCGAGACCAACGGCTCGATCGTCTGTCCGGCCGCGCTGAACGGCATCGTCGGCCTGAAGCCCACTGTCGGGCTGATCCCGCAGCAGGGCATCGTCCCGATCTCGCACTCGCAGGACACCGCCGGCCCGATGACCAGGACCGTCACCCAGGCGGCGGCACTGCTGACAGTTCTCACCGGCAACCAGACGGACTACACCGAGGCCTGCCGGGGCACTGACCTCAGCAACGTGCGCATCGGCGTACCGCGTGGGCCGCTGTGGGGCTACTCCACCGGGCTCGACCAGGTGACCGAACACGCGCTGGAGACCCTCAGCAGTTGTGGAGCGACGCTGGTCGACCACCTGTCCCTGCCGACGCCGGGTGGCGACGAGGACCAGTTGCAGGTGCTGTCCCATGAGCTGAAGGTCGACCTGGCGGCGTACTTGGCCACTCGGGTCCCCGGGGGTCCGCGGACGCTGGACGACCTGATCGCTTTCAACAAGGACCACGCGGACCTAGAGCTGCAGTGGTTCGGGCAGGAGCTGTTCGAGCGGGCGGCGACCACGGACGGCCTCAGCTCCCCGGTGTACGTCGCCGCGCGACTGACCGCGCTCCGGGCCGGCCGGGACGGCATAGACGATCTGCTCCGCGAGAACCAGCTCGACGCGCTGGTCAGCCCGTCGTACTCACCCGCCTGGGCCATCGACCTGGTGAACGGCGACCATGTGCTCGGCGGTTCGTCCTCGCACGCGGCACTGGCCGGCTATCCGCTGCTCTCGTTGCCGTCCGGAATGGTCTCCGGACTGCCGGTCGGGATCACGTTCAGCGGTACGGCACGGAGTGAGGTCACGCTCATTCGCTTGGCTCACGCGTTCGAAACCGCGAGAATCGCAGCAGACGGACCGTTCCCGAGCCCGGAGTTAACCCAGTGGGTATAGACCGTGTCAGATGGGGCATCGTTGCTACTGGCAACATCTCTACCCAGTTCACGCACGATCTGGGGCTGCTCCCCGACGACGCCGTCGCCACCGCGGTCGCGTCCAGGTCCCAGGACAGCGCGGACCGGTTCGCGGCCGAGTTCGGCATCCCGAACGCGTACGACGACTACCGCAAGCTGATCGATTCCGGTGACGTCGACGTCATCTACATCGGTACGCCGCATCCGCAGCACTACGCGATCGCGCGGGCCGCGTTGCAGGCCGGCGTCGCCGTACTGTGCGAGAAGCCGGTCACGCTGACGGCCAAACAGGCGAGGGACCTGGTCGCGGTCGCGACCGAGCACAAGACCTTGTTCGCCGAGGCGATGTGGATGCGGACCAACCCGGTCATCCAGGCGGTCTTCGCCGACCTGGCCGCCGGAGTGATCGGCGAGCCGCAGCAGGTCGTTGCGGACTTCGCCTTCTACAAACCGTCGCTGCCGTCGCGGTTGCTCGACCCGGCGCTCGGCGGCGGTTCGCTGATGGACGGCGGCATCTACCCGATGACGTTCGCCTACATGGCGCTGGGCCGACCGGCTGAGGTGAAGGCCGTCGGCTCGCTCAACGAGGACGGCGTGGACCTGAACGTCGCCATGGCCTGGCGGTACGACTCCGGAGCCGTCGCCGCGCTCACCTGCGGTCTGCGCTCGCAGAACCCGTGGGTCGCGTCGATCAGCGGGCCGGAGGGCAGTCTGCAGCTGCCACACCGCTTCCACCACCCCGACTACTACGTGCGTACGACTGCTTCCGGGGCGGAGCGGATCGACGTGCCGACGCATGGGCGTGGGTACCGCTATGAGGCAGGGGCAGTGATCGAAGCGCTGCGTGCGGGGGCCCTCGAAGTACCGGCGTTGCCTCATGCCGCCACGCTCGAGATTCTCGACCTGCTGGACGAGACCCGGAGCCAGATCGGGGTCCGTTACCCCGGTGACGATGACGACCTGAGTGGATGACGCTGAGATGCCGAACGGTAGGAGTTCCTTCGTAGTGGTGGCCAACCGGCTGCCGGTCGACCGGATCGAGATGCCCGACGGCAGTACGGCGTGGCGCCGCAGTCCAGGCGGCCTGGTCACCGCGCTCGCGCCGGTCATGCAGACCCACCACGGAGCCTGGATCGGCTGGACCGGCAGCCCGGACGAGAAGGTCGACCCGTTCGACAACGACGGGATGCATCTGGTCCCGGTGATGCTGTCGGCCGAGGACGTGCAGCTGTACTACGAGGGCTTCTCCAACGCGACGCTCTGGCCGCTGTACCACGACGTGATCGTGGCGCCGGAGTTCCACCGCGAGTGGTGGGAGTCGTACGTCGCGGTGAACCGCCGGTTCGCGGAGGCCGCGGCGGAGGCTGCCGACGACAACGCCGACGTCTGGGTGCACGACTACCAGCTGCAGCTCGTGCCCGCGATGCTGCGCCGGCTGCGTCCCGACGTACGGATCGGGTTCTTCCTGCACATCCCGTTCCCACCGACCGAGCTGTTCGCGCAGATGCCGTGGCGGCGGCAGATCCTCGACGGGCTGATGGGCGCGGACCTGGTCGGTTTCCAAAGACCGGGCGCCGCCTCGAACTTCGCCCGCCTGGCCCGCAACCGGATGGGCCTGCGGACCCGCGGCGACCGCATCCACCTGCCGGACGACCGGATCGTTCGGGCGAAGGCTTTCCCGATCTCGATCGACGTCAACGAGCTGGAGAGCCTGGCCCGTCAGCCCGAGACCACGGCCCGCGCGGCCGAGATGCGGCAGGAGGTCGGCAACCCGACGCACATCCTGCTCGGCGTCGACCGGCTCGACTACACCAAGGGCATCCGGCAACGGTTGCGCGCGTTCGGCGAGCTCCTCGACGAGAAGCGGATCTCGGTCGACGACGCGGTCTTCATCCAGGTGGCGACGCCGTCGCGGGAGCGGGTCGAGCAGTACCGCGTCCTGCGGGACGAGATCGAGCTGCTGGTCGGCCGGATCAACGGCGAGCACGGCCGGATCGGCACGCCGGCGATCAACTACCTGCACACGTCGTACTCGCGGACCGAGATGGCGGCGCTCTTCCGGGCCGCGGACGTGGCCGTGGTGACACCGCTGCGGGACGGCATGAACCTGGTCGCCAAGGAGTACGTGTCGACGCGGTACGACGACACCGGCGCGCTCGTGCTGAGCGAGTTCGCCGGCGCGGCGGACGAGTTCCGGCAGGCTTTCCTCGTGAACCCGCACGACATCAACGGCATGAAGGACACGATCGTCGACGCGATGAACACCGACGACCGCCAGCTCGGCCGCCGGATGAAGGCGATGCGCAAGCACCTGGCCGCACACGATGTGAACGTCTGGGCGCAGAGTTTCCTCAAGGCGCTCCATGACCAGGACTGACGAGCGGGTTCTCGCTCTCGATCTCGGTACGTCGTCGGCACGCGCGCTGGTGCTGTCCGGCGACGACGCGTCGCCGATCCCGGGCGCACTGGCCCGGCACAAGATGGCCCCGACGTACGGCTCGGACGGCTCCGCGACGCTCGCCCTGCACGAGTACGTCGAGGGGCTGCTCGGCTGCCTGGACGAGCTGCAGCAGAACGGTCATCTCGAGAACATCGGCGCGATCGTGCTGTCCTCGCAGTGGCACTCGATCGTTGCGCTTGACAACAAGGGCGCCGCGCTGACGCCGGTGATCACCTGGGCCGACACGCGCTCGGTCGACCTCGCCCCGTCCGTTGACGAACGCGCCTTCCATGCCCGCACCGGCGCCTGGCTGCACCGGCTGTACTGGACCCGCCGGATTCCGTGGCTGTTGTCGACCGGTTCCCCCGCGGAGTTCGCCGGGCTGCCCGATCTCGTGCTGGAGCGGCTGACCGGCGAGCGGGTGACGTCGGTGTCGATCGCGTCCGGCACCGGGACGCTCGACCTGGCCACCGGCCTGTACGACGACGAGGCGCTGGACATCGCCGGCGTACGCGCGGACCGGTTGCCGTCGATCGTGCCGACCGGGTGGACCGGGTCGTTGTCCGCGGAGTACGCACGCCGCTGGCCGGGGCTGGTCGGCGTACCCGTGCACCCGCCGACGGGAGACGGTGCAGCGTCGAACGTGGGGACGGGCGGGTACGACGTGGGGACGGCTGCTGTGACGGTGGGGACGTCGGCCGCCGTACGCGTCGTGCATCCGATCGACGACGCGCCTGAGCTGCCGTGGGAGCTGTGGCGGTACCGGGTCGACGACAAGCGCGCGGTGACCGGGATGGCGTTCTCCGCGGCCGGGAACCTGCACGCGTGGCTGACCGGCGTACTGCGGCTGGAGGCCGACGAGCTGGCGGGCGCGGAGATCGGGGCGTCGCGGGCGATCGCGATCCCGTTCATGGCCGGCACCAGGCCGCCTGCGACGGTGACGAGCGGGTCCGGGGTGTTCTTCGGGTTGTCGTTCGACGACACTGCGGCGGATCTGCTCGCAGCGTCGTTGCTGGGCGCGTCGCTGGAGGTCGACCGCGGGCTGCGCATGCTGGACTCGCTGTTCGGGCGACAGTTGGACGTCGTACTGGGTGGCGGCGGCATCGACGCCTCCGAGTGGTGGCGCCGCTGCCTGACCGCGACGTTCGCGCGGCCGACCACGGTGTGCGCTGAGGCCGAGGTGGGTGCGCGCGGGGCGGCGGCCGTGGCTCTGGGTCTGTCCCCCGCGCCGGGCGGCGAGTACCTGGCCCCGGTTGACGTTGAGGTCGAGCGCGTGGCATCCATGCGCCCGCGGTACGAGGCCCTCCGCGAGCTCGCCGTACAAGCCTCCAAACAGCGGGCCTGATCCGGGCACGTACTGCGTACCGGCGGTGATGGCGCTGCTCGGGCGCCGCGCCTGGTACTCCCCCGCCGGCTGGACCGGCTGCTCCCGAACGTCGACGTCGAAGGCGAGACCCTCCTCCCGCCGGCTCCCGACCCACGCCGAACTAGCCTCTCGCTGACGCCACCTTTCCGGAACATAACTGCCACCATGCGGCAGTTATGTTCCGGAAAGCCGTGACGGCGGCCACTGACAGCAGGCCCCGGGAACCGCATCATGGCCGCCATGTGGCGCGAGATCATGAAGTCGAAGGTGCACCGGGCGACGGTGACGCAAGCGGATCTGCACTATGTCGGATCGTGCACGCTCGACGCGGACCTGATGGACGCGGCGGATCTGCTGCCCGGCGAGAAGGTGGACATCGTCGACATCACCAACGGGCAGCGGCTGTCGACGTACCTGATCGAGGGCCCGCGCGGGTCCGGGGTGGTGGGCATCAACGGGGCGGCGGCGCATCTGATCCACCCGGGTGATCTGGTCATCCTGATCGCCTACGGGATGTTCGACACCGCCGAGGCGAAGGTCTTCGAACCGAGCGTAGTCTTCGTGGACGAGCACAATGCGATCACCCGCATCGGCTCCGACCCCGCCGAGGCGCTACCCGACAGCGGCACGCTCCGCGGCGACCAACTGCACACCCCGCGTTGAGACGAGGACTGGTCGACGATGACCGAGAACACCGCTGACACCGCTGACACCGCCGACACTGCTGCCCCGAAGACCGCTTCGCATGACAACGAGCCGAGCCAGAAGCTGCGCGCGTTCATGAACTCGGGGTGGGCCGACTCCGAGCGGCACGACCTCGCGCTGAGCGACGTCGGCGTGTGGGCGGCGAAGCGGCGGGACGCACTGTCCCAGGCGTTCCCGGGCGAGCGCCTGGTCGTCCCGGCCGGCACGTACAAGGTCCGCTCGAACGACACCGACTACGTCTTCCGCCCGCACACCGACTACGTGTGGCTGACCGGCAACCAGACCTCCGACGCAGTCCTGGTTCTCGAGCCGAACGGCACCAGCGGCCACGACTCGGTGCTGTACTTCCGGCCCCGCGCGGACCGCTCGCAGGGCGAGGAGTTCTGGCGCGACCGGATGTACGGCGAACTCTGGGCCGGCCGGCGGCCGTCGCTGACCGAGACCGCGAAGGAGTTCGGTATCGAGACGCGCCACGTCGACCAGCTCGCCGACGCGCTCAAGGGCGACGTACCGACCCGCGTCCGCCGGGGCGAGGACGAGTCGATCGCTCCGCTGCTGAGCGGCGCCCGGATCGAGCAGCTGAAGGACGGCGAGTTGGCCGCGACGCTGTCGGAGCTGCGCCTGGTCAAGGACGCGTACGAGCTCGAGCAGCTCCGGGACGCCGTCGCGATCACGCACCGCGGGTTCTCCGACGTACTCGCGGAGATGGACAAGGTCCGGCAGTACGGCGAACGCTGGATCGAGGGCACGTTCTGGCGCCGGGCACGGGCCGAGGGCAACGATGTCGGCTACACCTCGATCGCCGCCGCCGGTCCGCACGCGACCACGCTGCACTGGATCGAGAACGACGGCCCGGTGAACGACGGCACGCTGATGCTGCTCGACATGGGCGTGGAGAACCGGCAGCTGTACACCGCCGACATCACCCGCACGTTGCCCGTCAACGGCGAGTTCACGCCGCGCCAGCGCGACCTGTACCAGCTGGTGCTGGACGCGCAGAACGCCGGGATCGCCGCGCTCAAGCCCGGCGCGGCGTTCCGCTCCGGGCACGAGGCGGCGATGGAGGTCATCGTGCGCGGCCTGGACGCGATGGAGCTGCTGCCGGTGACGGCCGAGGAGGCGCTCGACCCGGAGAGCCGCCTGTACCAGCGCTACACGCTGCACGGCGTCAGCCACATGCTCGGGCTCGACGTCCACGACTGCTCCGCGGCCCGCGGCGAGACCTACCGCCAAGGCACCGTCCAGCCCGGCTACGTCCTCACCGTCGAGCCCGGCCTGTACTTCCAGTCCGACGACCTCACCGTGCCCGAAGACCTCCGGGGCATCGGCATCCGCATCGAGGACGACGTCCTCATCACCTCCGACGGCACCGAGAACCTCTCGGAGGCCATGCCACGCACCGTCGAGGGCCTGCAGAACTGGATGGCGTCCTAACCTGCCGGGTCGCTCGGTGCGAGGCAGGTCGAACAAGCGAACACCGCCGCCGGCCGGCCACGGATCGGCTACGGAACCTGCAGAACGGCGAGTTCGGCACGGGCCTCGGCGGCACGGTCGGGCACCAGCGCCAGGGTGCTGACCCACTCGAAGCGGGCGCCGAGGTCTTTGAAGGCATCGGCGGCCGACAGCAGTGCCTCGCGGTCGTCTGTCGAGCGCGCCGTCGCGCGGGTGAGGCAGGCTGCGGCCCAGTCGTTCTCGGCCGCTTCCGGCGCCGTGGCGGCGAGGAGGTCTGAGGCTTCGGGAAGCGCAGCGACGACGGCGAGTTCCGCGGCGGCGGCTCGTGCGTACGGCGCCCACCAGCGTTCGGAGAAGTCCGCGAACGCCCGCCGGGCGATATCGGTCGCCTCCTCGACGGCGCCGAGTTGTACGGCGACCCGCGCCCGCGCGAACGTGTACGGAGCTGCCAGCCAGGGCGCATCCTCCACGTCCGTGCACCGGCCGACCTCGAGCGCCCGTGACTGCCAGACGTCGAACAGGCCGTCGTCGCGCAGACCGTGCACCATCGCGGCCGCGGACAGCGCGGACGCCATCCACTCGATCGGCGGAGAGCCCGCGCCTTGCCACCGGTCCCAGAGGGCGTCCGCGTGCTCCACGCAGGCGTCGAACTGCCCGGTCAGCGCCTCGACCCGGATCATGCGCGGCAGCGAGATGTACGGATGGTCGCCGACCGGATCGTCCGCCGCGCCCACGGCCGCAAGGGCCGCGGGCAGGTCGCCGACGGCGGTTGCTGTGGTCGGCGCGACATGGAAGGCGTCGATGATCTCGGCCGCGGCGTACGGCTCGTGCCGAGGCAGCGGTCCCGCCAACCGCATCCGTTCGACGGCGTACGAGCGTGCGTCGCGCAGCCGTCCCGCGTTCCCGGCGGCCACGGTCAGCGCATCGAGCGCACCCGCGATCAGCACCGGATCACCGGTCCGCCGGGCCGCATCGACGGCCTCCTGGGCGAGCTCCGGATCAGCGCCGATCCGCCGGCCGCCGTGCTCCCAGGCCTTGGCCGTCGCCAGCAGAGCGGTCACCTGTGAGTCACCGGGCCGCGCGCTGTCCACGGCCTGCTGGAGCAGTTCCTGGCTGCGTTCCCTGGACAGGTCGTACAGCGACCCGGTGGGATACCGGTTCGCGGCGATCACGGCCAGGGCCAGCATCGTCGCCCGAACGTTGCCATCAGCAACCGCCCGGTCGGCCGCGTCGAGCAGCAGCTGGACCCCGGTCTCCGCGTCCGAGATCGCGAGCGTGGCATCGGCCGCCGATCGCAGGTCCAGCGCGGCGGCCACACCGTCCGGGGCACGCTCGGCCGCCGCCCGGTAGTGGCCGATGGACTCCCGGAACTCCCGCCTGGCGAACCCGAGATGGCCGAGCGAGCGCGCCAGCCGATGCGCCTGCGGATCCGGCTCCGCGGCCGTTGCGGCGAGGGCGGCCCGGAGATCACCGGCCACTTCGTCGTACGGCTGCTCCCAGTCAGCGCTGTCGAGCCGGTTCTCCAGTGCGGCGGCCGTGTCAGCGGCCCAGCGCATCCAGCGATCTTGTGCGGTGCCCAGTTCGCCCTCGGTCAGTTGCTCGCGGGCGAACTCCCGGATCGTCTCGAGCAGCCGCCAGCGCGATCCCCGGCGTACGGTGAGGCTCTTGTCCGTCAGCCGCCCGAGCAGGTCCGCCACCTCGCCCCGCCCGAGCTCCGGGCTGGTCGCGCTGGCGGCATCCAGGTCGAAGCCGCCGACGTAGATGGACAGTCGCCGGAACAGCAGCCGCTCCTGGTCGTCCAGTAGCTCGTAGCTCCAGCCGATCACGGCAGCCAGCGACCGGTGCCGGGCGTCCACGCCACGACCGCCCGCCAGCAGCCGGAGCCTGTCGTCGAGCGCGGCCTGCAGGCCATCGGCGCCGAGCGAGCCGATCCTGGCCGCCGCGAGCTCGATGGCCAGCGGCATGCCGTCCAGCCGCGCGCAGATCTCCGCGAGATCGTCGGCCGGGGCGGTGAAAGCCGGATCGACGGCACGCGCCCGGTCGCTGAACAGTTCGGTCGCGGCGTCCAACGGCGGCAACAGTACGGTCGCCTCCGCGGGTACGCCGAGCCGCTCCCGGCTGGTCGCGAGAATCGTCACCTCGGGACAGGTGCGGAGCAGCCGTTCCGCGAGTACGGCGACCTCGTCGACCAGGTGCTCGCAGTTGTCGAGAACGAGCAGCCACCGGCCTTGCTGCAGGTGCTCGATGAGGACCTGCTCCAGACTCTGCGGCGGCCGCTCGGTCAGCCCGAGCGCAGTTGCCACCGCGCGGGCCACCAAGCCGTCCCGAACCGGAACCAGGTCGACAAACGCGCCTGCGGAGCCCAGCTCGGCCGCGACGACTGCTGCCAGTCGCGTCTTGCCCATGCCGCCAGGTCCGAGCAGGGTCACCAGGCGGGACTGCCCGAGCGCCGTGCGGACCGCGGTCGCCTCGGTGGAGCGCCCGACAAAGGTGGTCCGGCCGGCCGGCAGCCCGCTCATCCCAGGCCCGCGGCGTGATCCGGCCAGGTCGGCGAGCTCGCGGCGATCCGTCACGCCGTACTTACGGAGCAACGACGAGACGTGGCTCTCGACCGTGCGGACGGAGATGTGCAGTGCCCCGGCGATCTGCGCGTTCGACCGATGAGCGGCTACCGCCTCCAGTACTTCGGCCTCCCGCGCGGACACCTCGTTCACGCGCCCATCATGACCGATCAGCAGATCCCTCGTGGCCGCTCCGTGGTGGATCCGTGGTCGGCACGGATGTGGGCTGCGGGTCGCCGGCGCGAGGGTCGTCGTACCAGAACCACTCTTGGAGGCAGCGATGAGTACGGCGATGACGACAACGCGCAGGACCCGGCCGGGCGCGGTGTTGCTGTGGGTGACGCGAGGGCTGGTCCGGCGATGACGATCACGGCCTTCGACGGACTCCTCACCCGGCCGGGGGATGCGGACTACGACTCCGGCCGGGCGGTCTGGAACGCGATCGTGGATCGCCGGCCGGCCTTGATCGCGCGCTGTGCGAGTACGGCGGACGTCGTTGCGGCACTGCGCTACGGCCGCGAGGCCGGGCTGGTGATCGGGGTTCGCGGCGGCGGGCACAGCTTCCTCGGGCTCCCGGTGGTGGAGGACGGTCTGCTGCTCGACCTGTCCGCGATGAACTCGGTGTGGGTCGACCCGGTCCGCCGCCGGGCTCGCGTCGGCGGGGGCGCGCTGCTGGGCGCACTCGACGTCGCCAGTCAGCGGTACGGGCTCGCCACCACGGCCGGCAACGTCTCGCACACCGGCGTCGGCGGGCTCACCCTCGGCGGCGGGGTCGGTTGGCTGGCTCGCGCGCACGGGCTGACGTGCGACAACGTGACGTCGTACGAGCTGGTCACCGCGGACGGCGCCGTACTGCGGGTCAGCGCGACCGAGCACCCGGATCTGTTCTGGGCACTGCGCGGTGGAGGCGGCAGCTTCGGCGTCGTGACCGCGTTCGAGTTCCAACTGCACCCGGTCGGGACACAAGCGTTGACCGTCGACCTGTTCTACGAGCTGGACGATGCCGATACGGCGCTCCGCGGCTGGCGGGACCTGTTCGCGGACGCGCCGCGGCAGGCCACGCCGGTGGCCCGGATTGGCAGGCGGGACGAGTACGGCGGACGCCTGATCGCGAGTATCGGCTACGTGTGGGTCGGCGATGTCGACGAGGGACGGCGGCTGCTGCCGTCGTTCGAAGGGATCGGCAATCCGATCGGTCGCCGGATCACCGAGCTCAGCTACCTGGATCTGCAGACCCAGTCCGACGACGTCGAACGCCACGCCCTCCGCCGTTACTGCAAGGGGCACTACCTGCGATCGTTGCCGGACGCCGCCATCGACGCTTTCCTTGCCTCGGACAACAATCCGGGAGCACGGTTGACGCTGTGCGGCGGCGCCGTCGGCGATGTGCCGGACGGTGAGACGGCGTACAGCCATCGCGATGCGCTGGTCGAGTTCACCACCGGCGACGACTGGAGCGATCCCGGCGAGGACGAGGCCCGCATCACCGCGGCCCGAACCTACGCCGCAGGTCTCGAGCCCTACACGAGCGGGAGCTATGTCAACACCATCGCCGACGAGGATCCCGCCGCCGTGCACCGCGCCTACTCCCCGGACAAGCTCGCGCGCCTGCACCAGGTCAAGGACACCTACGACCCCGACAACGTCTTCACCCGAACCGCCTTGCACCGCTGATCCCCTGCCGGCCGGACCCGAAGTGGGCCGGCCGGCGGGGGGACGCGGTCACCAGATCCGGACCCGTTCGTCCGGGGCCAGCCACATGCCGTCGCCCTCTTGCACGTCGTACGTGGCGTGGAAGGCGTCGATGTTCTTCACCACCGCGTTGCAGCGGAACTCCGGCGGGGAGTGCGGGTCGATGGTCAACCGGCGAGCAGCCTCCTCCGGACGGGTCTTCGTGGCCCACGCGTGCGCCCAGGCAGCGAAGAAACGCTCGCTACCGGTCTCATCCGGCTCAGCGCCGGCCTGCGACAGTTGGTAGGCCGCATAGGCGATCGACAGGCCGCCCAGGTCGCCGATGTTCTCGCCGAGGGTGAGCTTGCCGTTGACCTTCTTGCCGGGCGTCTCGGCCGGCTCGAGGGCGTCGTACTGCGCGACGAGCTTGTCGGTGCGCTGCTCGAAGGCGGCCCGGTCCTCGTCGGTCCACCAGTCGTTCAGGTTGCCGTCGCCGTCGTAGCGCGAGCCCTGGTCGTCGAAGCCGTGGCCGATCTCGTGCCCGATCACCGCGCCGATCGCGCCGTAGTTCGTCGCGTCGTCGGCGTCGAGGTCGAAGAACGGCGGCTGCAGGATGCCGGCCGGGAAGACGATCTCGTTCATCCGCGGGTTGTAGTACGCATTGACCGTTTGCGGCGTCATCTTCCACTCGTTGCGGTCGACAGGCTGACCCAGCTTGGCCAGGTCCCGCGCGGTCTCCACCGCGACCGAACGGCGAACGTTTCCGAACAGGTCGGTCGGGTCGACCTCGAGGGCCGAGTAGTCCTTCCACTCGTCCGGATACCCGATCTTCGGCACGAAGGCGCCGAGCTTGTCGAGCGCCCGCTGCCGGGTCTCCGGGCCCATCCAGTCCAGCGCCTCGATCCGCTGCCGGTACGCGGCGACCAGGTTCTGCACCAGGTCGACCATGCGGGCCTTCGCGGACGGCGGGAAGTGCTCGGCGACATACAGCTTGCCGAGGGCCTCGCCCAACGACTGCTCGACGGCGCCGACGCCGCGCTTCCAGCGCTCGCGCAGCTCGGGTGCCCCGGTCAGGGTCTTGCCGTAGAAGGCGAAGTTCTCGTCGACGAACGCCTGGCTCAGCAGTGGCGCCGCGCTGTGCACGATCCGCCAGCTCAGCCACTCCTTCCACCGGTCCAGCTCGACCTCCTGCAACGCGGCCGCGGCCGCGGTGAGGAAGTCCGGCTCGCGGACGACGACCTGCGCGAAGGCACTCTCGGGCACCCCTGCGCCGGCCAGCCACGTCGACCAGTCGAAGCCGGGTGTGAGCTCCTCGAGCCCAGCGCGGTCGAGCTTGTTGTAGGTCAGCTGCACGTCCCGGTCCTTCACCCGGTCCCAGTGACCGTCGGCGATCCGGGTCTCCAGCTCCAGGATCCGCGCGGCGGACCCGGCCGGGTCAGGCAGTCCGGCCAGGTCGAGCAGCTTCGTCACGTGCTCGACATACGCCGAGCGGATCGCGGCGAAGTTGTCGTCGTGGTAGTACGACTCGTCGGGCAGGCTGAGGCCGCCCTGGGTCAGGTGGACGATGTTCTCGTCGGACTTCTTGGCGTCGGCGTCCACCCAGTAGTGGAAGACGCCCGGCACGCCCTGCAGCTCGAGCTGCCCGAGGACCGAGACCAGGCCGGCCAGGTCTTTGGCGTCCCGGACCAGCGCGAGCTGGTCGGCGATCGGCTCGGCACCCAGCCGCTCGATCGTCTCGGTGTCCATGAAGCTCGTGTAGAGGTCGGCGATCTTCCGCGGCTCGCTGCCCTCCGGGTGGCCGGCCGCGACGGTCTTCTCGACGATCGCCCGGACGTCCTGCTCGGCGGTGTCCCAGAGCGCGTGGAACGCACCGTGGATCGCCTTGTCCGCGGGAATCTCGTGCTCAGCCAGCCACTTCCCGTTGACGAACCGGTACAGGTCGTCCTGCGGCCGCACCGCGACGACCGGCTCCGAGCTGTCGATTCCTGCTGTCATCCCTGACCCCTTTTGTCCCATGTCCAGTTGCTGTCAGCGAACATACCCGGTTCGCGATCAGGCCGGTCTGAACTATCCACAGGATCCAGCCGTTCTCCCAGGTAAAGAACACGGATCAGGGAGGACCCCGCCAAATGCCACACCTCGTCCGTCGACTCACCACCCTGCTCGCTGTGCCCGTCGTACTGCTCGGGCTCGTGAGCACCTCGGCAGCAACCGCTGCTCCAACGACCTCGTTCCCGACCCGGATCGAGCTGCCCGACGGATTCCAGCCCGAAGGCATCGCGATCGCGCGCGGTACGGCGTACCTCGGCTCGCGGGCCGACGGGGACATCTACGCGGCCGATCTGCGGACCGGACGCGGCAAGGTGATCAGCCAGGGCCCGGGCACCGGTTCGCTCGGGATGAAGGTGGACCGCTTCGGCCGGCTGTTCGTCGCCGGCGCCGCCGGTGGGAACGGCCGCGTGATCGACACCCGCACCGGCAAAGTGCTGGCCAGCTACACGTTCACCACCGCGACACCGACGTTCGTCAACGACGTCATCCTGGGCAAGGACGCGGCGTACTTCACCGACTCGCAGCAACCCGTCTTCTACAAGGTGTCGCTGCACCGGCTGAACGCGAAGCCCCAGACCATCCCGCTCAGCGGCGACTACCAGCACCTGCCCGGCAACAACGCGAACGGCATCTCGCTCACGCCGGACGGCCGCGCGCTGATCATGGTGCAGTCGTCGACCGGCTTCCTGCTCCGGGTGGACCCGCGCACCGGCGTCGCCCGGCGGATCGACATCGGCGACGCAGTGATGACGAATGGCGACGGGCTGCTGCTGATCGGCCGCACGCTGTACGTCGTCCAGAACCGCTCGAATCAGATCTCGGTCATCACCCTGAACAAGCTCGGCACAAAGGGCACGGTGGTCGACCTGCTCACCAGCCCGGACTTCGACGTACCCACGACGGTCGCCGCCTTCGGGAACCGCCTGTACCTGCCGAACGCCCGCTTCTCGACGCCACCGACTCCGACTACGCCGTACTGGGTTACTGCCGTGAGCCGTTCCCGAGTGCGGTAGATCGTCCTACCTTGATTGGGGAGGAAACATGAACAAACGCACCATCACAGCTGTCGTCGGGCTGTCGGCACTCGTGCTGGGCGGCATCACCACGTCGTCCGCCGCGGCCGCCGCACCGCCGGGCCCCACTGTCGTGAAGCATTCCGTCGACGACGGCCACTGCGACCAGATCCGCTTCCTGACCCCGTCGGCCCAGTAGCTGGGAGCAGCCAGTCAGCCGGCCGTGCGGAGGTTGCCCCGGGCCGCGGCCTTGAGGCGGCTTCCGCACGACAGGCGCACGGAGTACGCGGCCGGGATCGACAGCGGCTCCCCGGTCTGCGGATTGCGGCCGGTGCGCGGCGCCCGCAGCACGCGCTCGATGCTGAGCAGGCCGGTCAGCGACACCTTGTCGCCGCGCTGCACGGCCTCGGTGACGACGTCGCCGAGGGCGTCGAGGACCTTCTCGGCCTGGTTCCGCGGGATGCCCGCCTTGTGTGCCACGCCGGCGATCAGTTCATTCCGGTTCACGGCTCTCCTCAGACTCGGTTCGGCTTCCGAGCGGAACCTTAACCAAAATGATTGTCGTTAGCGAGAACCTCTCCGGATATCGGTCAGAGGCCGTCGTGGTCGTGCCAGTGGTTCTGCCAGCGGGCGTCGATGGCGTCATCGGCGAGCTGGTACCTGATGTCCGTCGACAACCGTAGCTCGGTCGACACGTTGTCCAGGGCGGCATGCACGGTGTGCGCGGTGTGGACCACCACATCCCCGGCCGCGTAGTCGGTGACCAGCCAGTTGGCGTCGTACTCCGCCGCCAGAGCGGGCAGATCCGCGGTGATGGATGCCGCAGGCCTCTTGAGCCTCCCCGCGGCCTCCTCCTCGAGCACGCGGTGGTGACTGCCTTGCAGGTACGTCAGGCCCCCGTGGCTGACCGGGCAGTCGCCCAGCGGGATCCATGCTGACAGCACCTGGTCAGTCCCATCGCGCAGGTACACCAGGTCGTAGTGCGCCTGTGTCGCGGTACCGATGCCGTTCTCTCCCGGTGCCGTCTGCCGGATGATCTTCCGGCGGTGCAGGAACGGCTCACCGCCGAGGAACCACTCGAACCAGCCCTTCAACGCCGGCTGCGCACAGAACGCGGCGTACTCCGGCCCGGGCACGATCTCCTCGAACAACACCTTCCGGTACGACGCCCTGTCGGTAGCGGCACCCGTCAACCCGAAGTAGTACTCGCGGAACTCCCGTACCACCGCAGGGTCGAGCAGTCCGGTCAGGAACAGGTAACCGTCCCGCTTCAACCGGGCCCGCAACTGGGCCCGATCACCACGCTCTTCCTCGGGTACTGCGACCAGTTGACCCAGCCGCTGCTCATTCAGCACATATCCGTTCGACGTCAGCACCCGTCCATTCCAGCCAACCTCCACGATCAGCGGAATGGACAACAGTGCCGAGCTCTTGGACTCTTGTGAGGTGCCCGACTGGTCGATCTACCTGACTCCAGGTTCTATCGAGCGACAACTTGGACTCTTCTGCCTCGGAGCGGGTGAGCAGACGCACGGCTCGGACAACACCAGAGAACGCGCCCTCGGCTGTCACGCCCTGGTCTGGCTCAAGGAAGGGCGCGGTCACCTGCTGCACGGACCTGACCGTCAGCTGCATGAGGTCAGAGCGCCTGCGATGCTCTGGCTCTTCCCCGGCGTGCTGCACGGCTACCAGCCGACAACGAGGTGGCGTCAGGCTTGGACCCTGTTCAGCGGCTCAGCGGTCGACGCACTGACGACACTCGGCCACCTGGACGTCAGCCGACCGGTCCGCCGCTTCGCTGACCCGCGTCCGGTCGACCGTGCATTCAGCCGACTGCTGCGCGTCAGCACACAGCACAACCCGGTGCAGCTCACAGGTGCTCTCTACGATGTGATCGCCGAAGCTGCGACGACCACAGGTGACGATGTCGCCGCACAGCTCGCCGAGCTCGCCAGTACACCGATGAGCGTCCAGGCCTACGCCAGTGAGCTTGGTCTCACCGTGAAGGAACTGCGCGACGCAGTACGGCGTACGACGGGCTCAACCCCACATGAACTGGTCCTGACCACAAGACTCAGCAATGCAAAGGTTTTGCTCGCCGAGGAGGACCTGCCGGTCGCGGCGGTCGCCAGGCGGGTCGGGTACGACGATCCGGCGTACTTCACCCGGTTGTTCACCGCCAGGGTTGGGATGTCGCCCGGCGCGTTCCGGCGATCTGGTTCGCTCTCGGGGCGGATTTCCTCCCTTTGACGGAGGCGGGAGCTACTTTCCGACGTGTAAAACCATTCAGTGGGGTGACGTGTCGGGTGCCGGGCACCGATACGGTCGTGTCTATGAGTGAAACGCAGCCCATCGACCCGCGCTACGCGAACCGGTCGCCGCGGACCCAGTCGGCCGGCAGGCCGAAGAAGCGGCGCAACTGGTTCCTCCGCATCGTCGGACTGATCGTCCTGCTGTTCGTTCTCATGCTGATCGCCGTCCCGCTGTACGCGTGGAGCCGGATCGACAAGATCGAGGCCATGCCGACCGGACAGCGCCCCGCCGAGACCTCGGGTACGACGTACCTGATGGTCGGATCGGACGCCCGCGAGGACCTCAGCCGGGCCGAGCGCGCCCGGCTGCACACCGGCGGCGACGCCGGGCCGGCGCGGACCGACTCGATCATGCTGATGCATGTGCCGAAGTCCGGGCCGACGGTGCTGATCAGCATCCCGCGTGACAGCGCGGTCAACATCCCGGGCGTCGAGGGCAAGCAGAAGATCAACGCCGCCTTCAACAAGAGCCCCGCGCTGCTGATCCAGACCATCGAGAACGTCACCGGGCTGCGCGTCGACCACTACGTCGAGGTCGGATTCGGCGGCTTCGCGTCGGTGATCGACAGCATCGGCGGGATCCAGATGTGCTTGCCGAAGGCAATGAAGGACGACAAGGCGCATATCAACCTGCCGGCCGGCTGCCAGAAGCTCGACGGCGTGAACGCGCTGGGATACGTGCGGTCGCGGCACGCCGACAACCAGAACGACTTCGGCCGGGTCGAGCGGCAACGGCAGATGGTCGGCGCGATCGCGAAGAAGGCCAGCTCGCCGTCGACGTTCCTGAACCCGTTCCGCTACTACAACGTCGCGACCAAGGGTGTCGACGCGCTGACCGTGGACAAGGACATGAGCCTGTTCGACTTCATCCGGTTCGCGCGGGGCATGCGAGCCATCTCCGGCAGCGGCGGCGTCACGCTGACGGTGCCGATCAGCGACGACAACTACAAACTGTGCTGCAACCGCGGCGACGCAGTGAAATGGGACACCGCGAAGGCGAAGGCACTCTTCGACGCCATCAAGAACGACAACACGAGCGGTCTGAAGAGCAGTTGATCGCTCTGGTCCACGCGGTAGTGAGCCTTGGCATGCTCATCGTCGTACCCCTGGGGCTCACGCTCCTCCCAACGCGAACCACCAGCACCCGCTGGTGGTTCGCGTTCGCGGTTCCAGGAGCAGTAGCACTCTGGCTCCCGCGTGGTCCACTGTCGACCGCACTGGCGTCGGTCTACTTCGCCGGCACAGTCGTGCTGATCGCACTAGCTGCGCGGCATTTCCTGCAGCGCAGGTCGTTGGACGCGCAGCAGGTCGCGTTGTACACCGCACTGGCCACGCCGTCGATCGCGGCGCTCGCGCTGGTCGCCGAGCGTTCGTCGTACGAGCTGTTCGGCTTCAACCTCACCGTGCTGTCGCTGACAGTCGCCCACTTCCACTTCGCAGGCTTCGCAGCCGCACTGATGGCCTACCTGTCCGCGGACGGTTTGGCGGCCGTCAGCGTCCCGCTAGGCACCGGGCTCGTTCTGCTCGGGTTCTTCCTCGGCGATCCCGTGGAGCTCGCGGGAGCCGTCGTGCTGACCGCAGGGATGTGGCTGGTGGGCTGGAACCTGTGGAGACGGTCGCGGACGGCCGATCGGGGTACAGCGGTCTTGCTGGTCGTGTCTGGTTCGGTGTTGGTGGTCACGATGCTTTTGGCGGTCAGTTGGGCACTGGGACATGTGGCGAACACGCCGTACCTGCCGTTGGAGTGGATGGTTGCCACCCATGGCGTGGCGAATGCGGTCGGGTTCGCACTGTGCGGCGTACTGGCGATGAAACGGGAAGGGGCCCGATGAAGCTGGAGGATCTGGCGGGGCTGCGGTTCGGGTACGACGTCGTGGGATCGACGCGGTACGACGAGACGCCCGCGGGGTATCACCGGTTGGAGTATCGAGAGCGGATCGGGCACGGGGACGAGGTGTTCCGGCGGGCGGCTGATGCGTTGCTGGGCTGGCAGATGCAGCCTGCGGCCGGATTGCCGATGACTGCGACCGACTCACCCCCGCAGATCGGCACCAACTCGCTCGGTCGCCTCGGACCCGGTCTGCTGATCGGCCAGTCGCCCCTCGCGCGTATCGGCCTTCCGGTCCCCTGCCGGGTCGTCTGGACCGTCAACGAACCAGACCGCATCGGCTTCGCGTACGGCTCGCTGCAAGGGCACCCGGAGGCCGGCGAGGAGTCCTTCGTCATCACCCGCGAGCCGGACGGCATCTACTTCACCATCCGCGCGTACAGCCGCGGCGCCACCTGGTACACCCGCCTGGCCGGCCCGCTGGCCCGCAAAGCCCAGCAGTACGCCGCCCACCGCTACACCAAAGCCCTGCAACGCCTGGCAACCACCTGGCGCGCCACATAGCCCGACCGATAGCAAAGGCCCCGCAAGCTCATACCTTTGCGGGGCCGCGACCTTTGTACACGGCGTAGCGATACCAGCGTTTGAGCGACACGCGAACAGTGGGCGACAACCCGGGGTGCACGGCCGGTCGCGGTGCTGCAAAACTGTGGCGGGTGAGTCCCAAGACGTTGACGGATCTGGTGGCGCCGGACTGGGCCGATGCTTTGGCGCCGGTCGAGGACACGGTCGCGAAGATGGGTGAGTTCCTGCGCGGCGAGATCGCCGCGGGGCGGTCCTATCTGCCGGCGGGTGAGAACGTGTTGCGCGCGTTCAAGCAGCCGCTGCAGCAGGTGAAAGTGCTGGTGGTCGGCCAGGATCCGTACCCGACTCCCGGGCACCCGGTGGGCCTCAGCTTCTCGGTGGCTCCCGACGTACGGCCGATTCCGCGCAGCCTCGCGAACATCTACCGCGAACTGATGGCCGACGTCGGCGTACCGGCTCCGTCCAACGGCGACCTCACGCCGTGGGCCGAGCAGGGTGTGCTGATGCTCAACAGAGTGCTGACCGTGCAGCCGGGCAAGTCCGGTGCGCACCGCGGCAAGGGCTGGGAGAGCGTCACCGAACAGGCGATCCACGCGCTGGTCGACCGCGGCGGTCCACTGGTCGCGATCCTCTGGGGCCGTGACGCCCAGACGCTCAAGCCGATGCTGGGCAGCACGCCGTACGTCGAGAGCGCGCATCCGAGCCCCATGTCCGCCGACCGAGGCTTCTTCGGCTCCCGGCCCTTCAGCCGGGTCAACGCCCTCCTCGAGCAGCAAGGCGCGACTCCGGTCGACTGGCGCCTGCCCTAAACGACCTCTCGCCGATAACGCGCCGGACCCCCGTGGTCACGGCGCGTTTTCACGTGTCCGGACAATTTGTTCGAATGATGCATTGCAGGATCGTTCAACAATCTCCTATGGTGAGCGGAATCGCCCTGTCCCTCCGGGAGGAACCATGTGGGTTCTGCTCGCCATCGCGGTGGTGGTCGTCGGGTTCGCCCTCCGGATCAACTCGATGCTGGTCGTCACCGCGGCCGGGATCGTGGCCGGCCTGATCGGCGGCCTGTCTCCGGTCAAGATCCTGAACGCGTTCGGCGACGGTTTCGCCGGCAGCCGGTCCGTCACCGTCTTCATCGTCACTCTGCCCGTCATCGGCCTGATCGAGCGCTACGGCCTGCAACACCAGGCCCGCAAGCTGATCAGCAAGTTGAAGGTCCTCACCACGGGCCGCCTACTGGCCCTCTACATGCTGATCCGGCAAGGCACGGCCGCGGTCGGCCTGACCAGCATCGGCGGCTACGCGCAGGCCGTCCGGCCACTGATCCATCCGATGGCCGCCGGCGCGGCCGAGCGTAAGTACGGCAAGTTGCCGGAGAAGATGCAGGAGAAGATCAAAGGCTTCGCCGCCAGCGCCGACACCGTCGGGGTGTTCTTCGGCGAGGACATCTTCGTCGCGATCGGCTCGATCCTGCTGATCACCGGCTTCGTCGACACGACGTACGGCCTCAAGCTCGAAGCGATCGACATCGCCGTCTGGGCGATCCCGACCGGGATCTGCGCGCTGCTCATCCACGGCTCGCGGCTGTGGCTGCTGGATCGCACGCTCGACAAGCTGGCCGCCGAGGCCGACGCCGAGGCCACCGACAACGACGAGGAGGTGGCCCGATGATCAAGGTCGAGTGGTTCTACTGGCTGTGCGGGATCTTCTTCCTGCTGATCGCGATGCAGGCATTCAACGACCGGACCAACCGCAAGCGCCTCGGCAGCGCGGCGTTCTGGGGCATCCTCGGTCTGTCGTTCTGCTACGGCACGTTCGTGGTGCACAAGCAGGCCCCGTCCTGGCTGCTCGGCATCGCGGTCATCGGTATCGCCGTGCTCGCCGGCGCGGGGTTCCCCGGGCGCGGTCAAGAACGCACGACGACACCGGAGCAGCGGGCGCGCTTCGCCGACCGGTTCGGCAACAAGCTCTTCCTGCCGGCGCTGGTGATCCCAGTGGTCGCGGCGATCTTCGGCGCCTGGCTCGCCAAGGTGAAACTCGGCAACGGCAAACCCCTTCTCGAGACCGGATCGGCCACGATCATCGGTCTCGGCGTCGCCTCGATCCTGGCGCTGATCGTCGGCATGATCCTGTTCCGGCCGAAATCTCCGGCCGTACCGTTGCATGAGGGCCGGCGGTTGCTCGAGCACATCGGTTGGGCCGCGATCCTGCCGCAGATGCTCGCCACCCTCGGCCTGCTGTTCACGGCGTCCGGAGTCGGCAAGGCGGTCGGCCGCGTCACGGATCACCTGATTCCCAAGGGATCGCTGATCGCCGCGGTCGCGCTGTACTGCATCGGGATGGCGATCTTCACGATCATCATGGGCAACGCGTTCGCGGCCTTCCCGGTGATGACGGCCGCGGTCGGCTGGCCGCTGCTGGTGCAGCAGTTCCACGGCACACCGGCGGTCGTGTTCGCGGTCGGCATGCTGGCCGGCTTCTGCGGCACGCTCTGTACGCCGATGGCCGCCAACTTCAACCTCGTCCCCGCGGCATTGCTGGAGATGAAGGATCAGTACGGACCGATCAAGGCCCAGATCCCGACAGCGATCCCGCTCCTCGCCTGCAACATCGCGATCATGTACATCTTCGCCTTCTAAGGAGTCGCACATGGAGTACGCCGCCGCCTGGGCCGACATCGCCTGTGAGGTGCTCGAAACGCCGTACCCGTACGGCGCTGCGCACGCGTCGACCGGCCCGGACGACGTCGACGTCACCCCGGATCGCCTGCATCCAGCCTTCCACGGGTCGTACGACTGGCACTCCAGCGCGCACATGCAGTGGTCCCTGGTCCGGTTGCTCGCACTGGCACCGGACCAGGTCGGCCGGCGCCCGATCGAAGTACTCGACAAGCGTCTGACACCGGAGGCGATCGCCACCGAGGCGGAGTACCTGCGCGAGCGGCCTTCGTACGAACGCCCCTACGGCTGGGCCTGGGCGGCGATGCTGGTCGCCGCTGGTCGCCAGACGCAGTGGGCGGATGCACTGAGCCCACTTGGTGAAGTCATCGCAGACCTAGTACTGGAGTGGCTGCCGAAGCAGGCCTATCCAGTGCGCCACGGGGTGCATCTCAACTCCGCGTTCGCGCTCGCATTGTTGTTCGAGGCGTACGACGAGCTGGGCCGCGCCGATGTGGTCGAGGCGATCCGGTCTCGGGCGCTGGAGTGGTTCGGCGACGACACGTCGTACGACACGCGATTCGAGCCCTCCGGGACGGACTTCCTGTCCCCGGCGTTGACCGAGGCAGAGCTGATGCGCCGCGTGCTGCCGGAGGCGCAGTTCGCGGACTGGCTGTCCGCATTCCTGCCAGGGCTCGGCAAGGACGCGCATCGGCATTTGCTCGAGGTGCCGATCACCGACGACACGGGCGACGGGCAGCTGGCTCACCTGTCCGGGCTGGCGTTGAGCAGGGCTTGGCAGTTGCGGACGATCGCGCCCGCTCTGCCGGACGTCGCCTCGGTGCTTCGTCAAGGCGCGGATCGTCAGGTCGAAGCGACGCTGCCGACCGTCACCGGCGGCGACTTCATGTCAACCCACTGGCTGGTGTCGTTCGCCCTCCTGGCCGACCAGGCCTAGACCTACCGACGTACCGAGTCAGACCCTCTCCGACAGCCGCGGATTGACACCCGGCGAAGTCCGCCGTACGGTCTCGCGTTAATAGGAAACTTTCCTAACAGATCGCGTGATCCGCGCGGCGAGTACCCGCGAGCGGCGAAGGGAGGCAGGGTTGGCTCATGGCAACAACACCCGGAACGCCGCGCCTGCTGCGCGCGATGAACGACCGCGCCGCCCTGGACCTGCTGCTCAGCCAGGGTCCGCTCTCCCGCACCACGCTGGGCAACCTGACCGGTCTGTCCAAGCCGACCGCGTCCCAGCTGCTCGCACGGCTGGAGGCTGCCCACCTGGTCCGCCAGAGCGGCACCACCGCCGGTCGCCCGGGCCCGAACGCGCAGCTGTACGAGATCAACGGCAGCATCGCGTACGTCGCGGGCCTCGACGTCACGCCGGCCCGGATCCGGGCCGCGGTGGCGGACCTGACCGGCAAGGTGGTCGGCGAGTACGAGCTGGCCACCCCGGGCCGCAGCGCCAAGGGCACAGTCGACCGGGTGGTCAAGGCGATCGAGGGCGCAGCCGGCGAGGCGGGCCTGAATCGCGAACGCCTGCACCGGGTCTCGATCGGTACGCCGGGTGGTTTCGACCCGACGACCGGGCGGCTGCGGTACGCGACCCACCTGCCCGGCTGGCACGCGCCGCATCTGCTCGAGGAGTTGGCCGCCGCGATCGCCGTACCGCTGGAGGTCGAGAACGACGTCAACCTGGCCGCGATCGCCGAGCAGCGGGTCGGCCACGCCCGCGAGCACGACAACTTCGTGCTGCTGTGGGGCGAGGAAGGCATCGGCGCCGCGATCGTGATCAACGGCCGGCTGCACCGCGGCGCGACCGGTGGCGCGGGTGAGGTCGCGTTCCTGCCGCTCCCGGGTACGCCGCTGGTCCGCAACGTCGGCCGCAACAACGCCGGCGGCTTCCAGGAGCTCGCCGGTGGCGAACCGGTCCTCGAACTCGCCCGCGAACACGGCCTCAAGGCCCGTACGCCGGAAGCCGCGATCGCGCTCGCGCTGCAGACCGAGGGCGCGGGCGACGCCGTACTCGCGGAGTTCGCACACCGGCTGGCCGTTGGACTGGCCGCCATCGTCGCGGTCGTCGACCCCGAGCTGATCGTGCTCGCCGGTGGTGTCATCACCGCGGGTGGCGAACGCCTGCGCGGCCTGGTCCAGGACGAGCTCGCCGATCTCGCCGTACCGCGGCCGCAGCTGCTGATGACCGCGATCAGCACCGATCCCGTGCTCTCCGGAGCACTGCAGTCCGCCCTGAGCACGACCCGCGACGAGGTCTTCGACACCGCTGGTCCACCTGTCACCTAGGAGCCGCAGCATGAAACTCACAGTCGTTGGTGGCGGGTCCACCTACACGCCCGAGCTCGTCGACGGCTTCGCCCGGTTGCGGGACACGTTGCCGGTCTCGGAGCTGGTGCTGGTCGATCCGGCGGCGGACCGGCTCGAGCTGGTCGGCGGCCTGGCCCGCCGGATCTTCGCAAAACAAGGGCATGCGGGCCGGGTGATCACCACGTCCGACCTCGACGCGGGCATCGACGGGGCGGACGCCGTCCTGCTCCAGCTGCGCGTCGGCGGGCAGGCAGCGCGCAACGAGGACGAGACGTGGCCGCTGGAGTGCGGTTGTGTCGGCCAGGAGACGACGGGTGCCGGCGGTCTCGCCAAGGCACTGCGGACCGTGCCGGTCGTGCTGGACATTGCAGAGCGAGTACGACGTACCAATCCGGACGCGTGGATCATCGACTTCACCAACCCGGTGGGGATCGTGACGCGTGCGCTGTTGTCGCACGGACACAAGGCCGTCGGCCTGTGCAACGTGGCGATCGGGTTCCAGCGCCGGTTCGCCGCCATGCTCGGCGTCACGCCGGAAGAGGTGTCGCTGGACCACGTGGGGTTGAACCACCTGACCTGGGAGCGCGCGGTCCGCGTCAACGGCGAGGACATGTTGCCGAAGCTGCTCGCCGAGCACCTGGACGAGCTGTCCGAGGACCTGATCCTGCCGCCCGACGTAGTACGCGAGCTTGGCGTTGTGCCGTCGTACTACCTGCGCTACTACTACGCGCACGATGCGGTGGTGAAGGAGCTGCTCACGAAGCCTTCTCGTGCCGCGGAGGTCGCAGCTCTGGAGAAAGAGCTGCTGGACATGTACGCCGACCCGAAGCTCGACGAGAAGCCCGCTCTGCTCGAGAAGCGCGGCGGTGCGTACTACTCCGAGGCTGCGGTCGCCCTGGCATCGTCACTGCTCAACAACACCGGCGACGTGCAGGTGGTGAACACCCTCAACAACGGCACGTTCCCCTTCCTCGCCGACGATGCGGTCATCGAGGTGCCTGCCACGGTCGGCGCGGAGGGTACGACGCCGGAGCCCGTCGCCCCGCTGGAACCCCTGTACGCCGGACTGGTTGCGCACGTGACGGCGTACGAAGACCTGGCGTTGGAGGCCGCTGTGAAGGGTGGATCGGAGCGCGTATTCAGGGCGCTGCTGGCACATCCTCTGATCGGGCAGATCTCGATCGCCCAAGAACTGACCGACAAGCTGCTGGCGCACAACGAGGCGTATCTCCCGTGGGCGCGCTAGTCCCGGGCGGAGTACTCGCCTTCGACGCCGGCAACAGCAAGACAGACGTCGCACTGGTCGCCGCAGACGGGACAGTGCTCGGTACGGCGCGTGGTGGCGGGTTCGAGCCACAGAAGCTCGGACCGGTCGCCGCGGTGGCCGGACTGGAACCGCTGGTACGCACTGCCGCGGCAGAGGCCGGACTATGCCTGGGCGACGTACCGCTGGTGCAGCAGATCTCGGCGTGCCTGGCGAACGCTGACCTGCCGATCGAAGTCGAGCAGCTGACCGCTGTCTTCGAGGACTGCGGTTGGGCGGAGTCGGTGTACGTCACCAACGACACGTTCGCTCTGCTGCGCTCCGGGGTAGACGAACCGCGGGGTGTGGCAGTGGTGTGCGGCGCAGGGATCAACTGCTCCGGGATGTTGCCGGACGGGCGGACCGCTCGCTTCACCGCACTGGGGAAGCTGACCGGCGACTGGGGCGGCGGTGCACAGCTGGCCGAGGAGGCGTTCTGGTCGGCGTCGCGCGCAGAGGACGGCCGCGGTCCGGCGACCGCGCTGCTCACCGCGCTGCCGACGCACTACGGGATGCCGTCATTGGCCGCGGTGATCGAGGCGTTCCACTTCGGCGACTTCCCAGCACCGCGGCAGCTGGAAGCCGTGCCGGTGCTGTTCCAGGTCGCGGCTGCCGGCGACGCTGTTGCCTTGGGCATCATTCAGCAGCAGGCCGAGGAGATCGTCGCGATGGCGGTCAGCGCGTTGCGGCGGCTCGAGCTGCTCGGCGAGCGCGTCACCGTCGTACTCGGTGGTGGCGTTCTGACCGCGGGGCACTCCGTCCTGCTCGATCGCGTGACGCGTCTGCTCGCCGACGTCGCTCCGAAGGCGGTCCCGCGCGTGGTTGACGTACCGCCGGTGGTGGGTGCGGCGTTGCTCGGGCTCGACCACACGGCCGCCGGAGCGAGCGCCCAGGAGCGTCTACGCGCAGCCTTCGCGCCGCCGCCGGCTGCTTAACCCCGCCCTCCTCCCACTCCGAGCGGAGCGAGGGGTGAGGATGTTGCAGCACTGTTTCATTGGGGAGCGATGCAAACTCCCGCAGGTGATGTGGCGTCCCACGAACAGGACCACATCCACTCGGGAGGTCGATGATGATTCGAAGGATCATAGGTCTCGGCAGTACTGCGGCACTCGCGGTGACAGCACCGATCGTGCTCACCGGAGCGGCCGCGCCGGCCAACGCAATCACGACGACGGCTAGCTGCAGCAAGCTCGCGTCTGCGACGAACATTTCCGCGGCGGCGTACGCCGACCGCTTGGTGCGCGCGTGGGGCAGCGGTGCGACCGCAACCGCCAACTGCTACGCGTCTACGGCCGTTACCCGCACGCTCTACGGACAGGCATTGCCCGGTGGTATCCACTGGCGCCGGGTCTCGACCGAAGGCGCCGCCGGCACGATCTACGTGACGTACCACGACGACGCTCGCGGCGGGAACCTCACGATCGGCGTACAGAACGTCGGTCTGCGCGCGCCGAACGGCTGGCACGCGGCGTACACCGCCAGGTTCAGCGGCGAGCCGCCGGCCTGGAACGCGGTCCAGTGGTCGGACAATCTGGTCCGGGCCTGGGGACGCGGTGACACGAAGTGGACTGCGTACTACGCGACGCCGACCGCGGCCGCGCAGCTGCACAAGATCGCCGCGAAGGGCGGCTCGCACTGGGCGCGCAGCTCCACCGAGGGCGCGGCCGGTACGACGTATGTGACGTATGGGAACGACGTCACCAGGCACACGCTGGTGATCGGTGTGTCGAACGTCGGGCTGTCCCAGGGCGACGCGCACGCGGCGTACACGGTGCAGTACCGCTGATCGCTTGAGCTCGCCCTGTTTCGGTGTAATCATGATTACATGAGTACACAGACCGAGCAGGAGAAGGTGCGGGGCTGGCTGACCGGGCGGTTGCCGGGCGACTGGTTCGAGGGTGAGCCCGAGCTGTCGATCGACCGGGACGAGATCCTGATCGTCGGCCGGATCCCCGCGCCCGAGCAGAGCAAGGACGTGAGCGACTCCGAGCGCTCCGCCGCCGAGGCGGGCCGGATCAAGCAGTTCCGCGAGGACACCCGGGACCACCGGATCGAGATCGCCCGCGAGCTCGAGCACGCCACCCGCCGCAAGGTTGCCTGGGGCGTCCGTTGCGGCGAGACCAGGACGATCTTCACCTCGCTGTCCGCTCCGGTGATGACCCGCCTCCGCCAGCCCGAACGCCAGGTCCTCGACACGCTCGTCGACGCCGGCGTGGCCCGCTCCCGCAGCGATGCCCTCGGCTGGTGCGTCAAGCTGGTCGCCCAGCACAGCGAAAGCTGGCTGTCCGACCTCCGCGAAGCCATGCGCAAGGTCGAGGACGTCCGCGAGGCAGGCCCCGACACCTCGGAGAGCTGACCTCACGAGGTCGTGAGGATCACCAACTGCTGGGTCGCGCGGGTCATGGCGACGTACCGGTCGACTGCTGCCTCGAAGGTCTCGGGATCGATGAGTACGACGAGGTCGAACTCGAGGCCCTTCGACAGGGCAGGAGTCAGCGAGCGGATGCGTGCGGTCGTCGGTACTGCGTCGCCGCTCGCGCTGATCACGCAGGCGATGCCATCGCCCTCCTCGGCGAGCCACGCGTCAAGGATCGAGCCCAGGTCGGCAACCGAGCCGTGGACCACCGGACGGTCGCCCTTGCGGATGGACGTCGGAACATTCGCGTCCGGCAGGACTGCCCGGATGACCGGCTCGGCTTCGGCCATCACCTGTTCCGGCGTTCTGTAGTTGACGGTCAGGGTCGCCACGTTGATCTGGTCGAGCCCGACCCGCTCGAGCCGTTCCGGCCAGGTCTCCGTGAAGCCCTTCCTGGCCTGGGCGCGATCGCCGACGATCGTGAAGCTTCGCGACGGGCAGCGAAGCAGCAGCATTTGCCACTCGGCGTCGGTCAGCTCCTGCGCCTCGTCCACGACGACGTGTGCGAACGGGCCGGCCAGCAGGTCCGGGTCCTTGCGGACCAGCCCGGCCGGGTCGACCAATGCGTCGGTGAAGTCCTCACCGCGCAGCATCGACACGAGTCCACCGCCGTACTCGTCGTCGCCGGCCGCTATCAGGTTGTCGACGACCTCGGACATGCGTTCCCGCTCCGCCGCGGCCGCTGCCTTCCGCCGGCGTGCACGCCGCGATGCCTCAGGATCGCCGACCCGCAGCCAGGCGGCATCGAGAAACGGCAGGTCCTCCACTGTGAACGCGTACGGGTCCTCGCGCTGCAGCAGCTTGACCTGTTCGGGTTCGAGCCAGGGCGCGCACCTGCGCAAGTACGCCGGGACGGACCACAGATCCGCGACGACGTCGTTCGGTTCGATCAACGGCCAGGCCTTGTCGAACGTCGTCCGCAGGTCTTCGTTCTGTTCCAGGGATCTGCGCAGCATCTCTTCCGAGATGTCCTCGTCGTCCTCCTTGTCGATCAGGATCGTCAGCAGCTCTTCCCAGACCACGTCGCGTGCTTCGTTGTGCGGGGTACCGGGATCGGGCGCTTCGAACGCGTCGATCCAGTCGGCCGCCGTGAGTTCGAGCTCCGACCAGTGGGTCTCGACGATCATTCGCTTCGTCGGCGCTTCCTCGTAGAGCCGGACGGCCGGTTCGATCGCTGTCACCAGCTCGGCCGACGCCTTCAGCTGTGCGACGTCGGGATCGTTCTCGGGCTTTGCCGCGGCGCCTTCGGGGACGAGGTCCCGGAGCGTGCACGTTTGCACGCCTTCCTCTCCCAGGCTGGGCAGGACGTCGGCGACGTACGCCAGGTACGGCTGGTGCGGGCCGACGAACAGTACGCCGCCATGCCGCTCGCCGAGCCGGGGATCGGAGTACAGCAGGTACGCCGAACGGTGCAGCGCGACAACTGTCTTCCCGGTGCCCGGACCGCCGTCGACGACTAGCGCACCGCGAGACCCCGCACGGATGATCGCGTCCTGGTCGGCCTGGATCGTCCCGAGGACGTCGCGCATGCGGGGTGACCGGCTGCTGCCGAGGCTGGCGATGAACGCGGACTGGTCGTCGAGCGCCGCGGCGTGTCCTGCGAACTCGTCGGCGTTGAACACCTCGTCCCAGTAGTCGCTGATCCGGCCGCGAGTCCAGCGGTATCTGCGCCGGCTGACCAGGCCCATCGGGTTGCCGTGCGTCGCTCCGAAGAACGGCTCGGCCGCCGGGGAACGCCAGTCGATGAGTAGGCGGCGACCTTCGCTGTCGGTGAGGCCGAGACGTCCGACGTACACAGGCTGCTCGGGGTCATCCGCGCTGACGACGTGCCCCAGACACAGGTCGAGGCCGAAGCGGCTGAGGAGGCGGAGACGAGTCGTCAGCCGGTGGACCTCCAGGTCGCGGTCCATCGCCTCCTGGCCGATGCCACCAGGTGCTTTGCGGGCCGTCTCGAGACGGTCGGTCAGGTCGGCGATCGATTGCTGGAGGGTCTCCGCGATGGCCGCGAAGTGCTTCTCGTCGCCGGCGATCAGTGCCGGGTCGGCTTTGGCTGCAAGGTGTTCGGGAAGGTCGAACGCACTGGTGGGCACGGCCGCGATTCTGAAGCACAAGGTGGGGCTTGCGGCAAGCCCGGTCTTCGGTTATAGATTGGAAATAGAGGGGAACACGTTTCTGTGCTCCCCTCTATTTCTTTGCCTGCTACTGCCCGGACTGCCAGTTGGCGTTCGGCTGGGTGCCGTTGGAGTAGCCGGCGCTGTGCGCGGCCGGGTGCTGCTGCTCGGGAGGCATGGGCTGCTGGTAGCCGTTGTCGTAGCCGCCCTGGGCCGGGTACGACGGCGTACCGTTCATCGGGTTCTGGTCCGCGGTCGGCTTCACCATCTTGTCGCGATCGAACAGGTTGGCCAAGGCGCGGCCGGCCATCTCGCGGCCCCCGAGGCCGAAAGCAAGACCGAGGGCGAGCGCGGCGCCGGCGAGCACGATCAGCAGCGTGTTGCCGGTCAGCTGGACCGCGATACCGAGCTGGGTCAGCGCGGCGAACGCGGCGTACACGAGGATCGCGTACTTGCCCACCTTGGCGAGCGTTTCGTTGCCGGTGGCACCACGGATGATCGCGGCCAGGAAGTTCGCGAACAGCGCCGCCAGGCAGATGATCACGATCGCGGCGAAGATCCGCGGGATGTAGCCGAGCATGTCGCTCATGAAGTTCGAGATCTCCGGTACGCCGAGCGCGGAGGCGAACATCGTGAAGCTGATCAGGAACACAAACCAGAACACGACCTTGCCCAGCATCGCCGAAGCGGTCAGCCCCGTGCCTGACCGTTGCAGCACGCCGGACACGCCGGCTCTGTCCATCCATTGGTCGAAGCCGACCCGGCCGAGCAACTTGCCGACGAGTTTGCCGAGCACCTTGGCGACGAAGTAGCCGATCACCAGGATGACCAGACCGCCGAGCAGGTTCGGGATGAACGACAGCAACTTGCTGAAGGCATCTTCGAACGGCCCGGTGAAGTCGATCGCTAATGCGGACATCGGGACTTCCTTCCGAATTGGCCCGCATCCGCTGTCGCGCAGCACTGCACACGACCCCGGCACACGGGCGGATGCAGTGGTGTCCAGTAGTACTCGTACCCTTGGTTGCGCAGGGCAAACAGCCCGCTACGGCGGGTCCCCCTAGGAAAAGTGTTTGCGTAAGTTTGAGATGCTGCGACCATGCCCGAAATCGTGATCCGCCGCGCCACCGCCGCCGATGTCGGCCCGATCGTCGCGATGATCGCCGACGACCAGCTCGGCGCCACCCGCGAGTCCCTCGACGACCTCACGCCGTACCTGGCCGCGTTCGAGCAGATCGATGGTGATCCCAACCAGTTGCTGATGGTTGCTGATCGCAACAACGAGGTCATCGGCACGCTGCAGCTGACGATCATCCCGGGCCTGTCCCGCCGAGGCTCCACCCGCGGCCTGATCGAAGCTGTCCGGGTGGCGGCGCCTGCCCGCGGCTCGGGCCTCGGCACCAAGCTCATCCAGTGGGCCATCGAAGAATCCCGCACCCGAGGCTGCACCCTGGTCCAGCTGACCTCGGACAAGACCCGCACCAACGCCCACCGCTTCTACGAAAACCTGGGCTTCACAAACTCCCACGAGGGCTTCAAACTCAAACTCCGGTAACGCTGCTCGCGGGCGCGGCCCAGGTGATGCAGCCGCTCGGTCCCCTCGCCTTGAACGCCTGGTGCAGCCAGTGGTCGAAGTTGATCGAGTCCGCCGCCCCGCGGTCGTAGCCGGGGTGACCGTAGTGCGACAGACGTTCACCACGGATCCGAAGTGTCTTCTGATTGGCGCCGAAGAAGGCGGCGGCGAAGCAGTGCGCCTGCATCTCGCTGCGGTTCTCCTCCACCTGCTGCGCGGCGCCCTGGGCCTCCGAGTAGCGATCGCCGTACTGATCGGCTATCCCCGTCAGCCATTGCACGTGATGACCGTACTCGTGGGCGATGAGCCATTGCACCGACGCCGCGGTGTCTTCCTGGGTGGCACCCGGGACGACGTACTCCGGCCAGTTGAAATAGATGCCTCGGTTGGAGTCGCAGTACAGGCCGTAGTACCCCTTCTCCATCTGGCCGCACGCGGTCTTGGTCCCCGGCGGCGACGGGTAGACGGCTTCCGGCGGGACGAAATCGAAGCCCGCGCGGGTGACGATCGGCCCCCAGCCCTTGTTCAAGCACCCAACGAACGCGGTGGCGTACCTGATCATCGCCTGCTGGTTCGAGAGCTTCGCTGTCGGCAACGAGCAACCGACAGCCGTCACCTGCCCGGCCCGGTACAGCGGGTTGTGCAACAAGAACTCGTCCTCGATCGGCGCCGGCTCACCGACTGCCCGTGCGACGGGTGTCCGGGACGGCGCAGTGCTCGACGCAACAGTCGGCGTCGGCACCACGCCGCGCCTCGGACCGTCCGGCGTGCAAGCACCTGCGAACATCAAGCAGAGGGCGGCTGCGACGGCCAAGGCGGCGCGTTTCGGTGTACTGCGCATGTCAGCTGACTCGCTTTGCCGGCGCGGTGAAGGTGTTGCATGCTGAGGAGTTGCCTGCGGCAAAGCCGCGGAGGCTCCAGTATCCGTGGTTGTTGCGGGAGCCGTGGTCACGGACGTGCGTGGGGTTGTACTCGTCGCCCATGTGGCGGACCATGTCGCGCCACATCTCGAGATGCCGGCCGTTGAGACCGAAGGTACGCCGGTTGGCGCCGAGGAACGCCGCACCCAGGCAGCTCGCCTGCAACTCGAGACGGCGCTCGTCTTCGAGTCGCTCGCTGCTGGTGGAGTATGCGCGCATGTCGTACGCCGTCAGGATGCCCACCGACATCTGGACGTGGTGGCCGAACTCATGCGCGACCGTTTCCTGGAGGTCGACCAGAGCGGCATCCGGATCGGTCCCGAGCGACCTGCGGTCGAGGCAGATGACGCTGCCCTTGGGCTGGTAGAAAGCGTCGCTCTCCTTCGGCGGATCGTCGCAGAGTGGCGAGTCCGGCCCCTTCCCGACGGAGAACGCCGCGACCTGCGCGCTGCCGTAGTACGCGTCGGACTTCAGGATCAGCGGCGTCCACGCCTTCTGCATGCAGGCGACTGCGGTCCGGGCATATTTCAGCATCTCGCTGTCGGAGCGCAGTACAACTGACGGCAACGTGCATGGCACGACCCCGACCTTGCCCGCGCCGTACAGCTTGTTTCCCGCGGTTGATTCGGCCACCGGATCGATGACAGGCAGCGGCTTGGCCGGCGATGCACGGGGCGTCACGGAGGGCTTGGTGGGTCTGGGCGAAGGCATCGCTGAGACCGTCGGCGTCGGTGCGGCGACGGTCGGCGTGCAGGCGGTGAGGGACAGGGCGCACAATGCGGCGGTGGCTGCGGTTAGGTATTTGGGGAGGTTCATGTGACTCGCTTTGCGGGGGCGAGCCAGGTGTTGCAGGCGGAGGGGGATTTGGCTTTGAAGGCGGCGGTGGCCCAGAAGGTGCTGCTCTTGTGGGAGCCGTGGTCCGGGGGTGTCTCCGGTCGATCGTCGTCGCCGGCGTCCGCCGCCTCGCGGTAGTCCTTGAGCTTGGCGCCGCGCAGGTCGAGGGTCTGCTGGTTCGCGCCGAGGAAGGCCGACGCGAAGCAGGACGCCTGCAGTTCGTGGCGGCGCATCTGCTCGAGACGAGCCGCGCCGGTAGCTGCTGTCCACCGCATGTCGAAGTACGACGAGATCTGGACCAGCTGTTGCACGTGATGGCCGAACTCGTGCGCGAACGCGAACTGGAGATCCGCGCGGGCGTACTCCCGGTCGCGATCGCCATCCTCCACGAACTGCTGCCAGTCGAGATAGATCCCGAAGTTCGTCCCGCAGTAGAACCCGGCGTACTTGCCGCGAAATGGCCCGCATGCCGTCCTCGCGCCTTGCTTGACGGTGTACACGGTTGCGGTGAAGTACTCGGCCTGTGCACGCGCGACCATCGGTTTCCAGGCTCGCTCGAGGCAGCCCAGCATCACGTTCGTGTACTGCTGCACTTCTTTCTGCGTCTGCAACGCGAGCTGCGGAACCTTACAGGCCACCGCCGGGATCCGTCCCGCCGAGTAGATCTTGTTGTGCAGCAGGAATCTGTCCTCGGGCGAGCGGTACGGCGTGGTCGACGGCGCAACCGGCGTCGGGCTCGGAATCGGGGTCGCGGCAGTTGATGCGGAGACGGCGGCGGGCGCACGCGACGGCGTGCACCCCGCGGACAGCAGCATGGCCAGAGCAACGACCGCCGCCGGCCCGCCGCGCATCAGCTCACCTTGGCGGCGGGTGCGGTGAAGGTGTTGCAGGAGGCGGGACTGGCGGACTTGAAGGCGGGGTCCGCCCAGACCCAGTTGTTCTTGCGGGAGCCGTGGTCGCGGAGCTTCTTCTTGCTGTACTCGTCACCGGAGTGCTGCGTCTCCCACTGCCACACGTGCAGCTTCTCGCCGGACATGCCGAGCGCCTTCTTGTTGGCGCCGAGGAACGCCGCTCCGAAGCAGGTGGCCTGCAACTCCAGGCGGCGGGACCACTCGAGCTTCATCGCCTTGGAGTTCGTCCACCCCTCGCGGGAGGTCTCCGCGGTGAGCATCTCGGTCATCTCCTGGACGTGGTGGCCGTACTCGTGCGCCATCGTGTCGAGCATCCAGACCCGAGCACCTTCCGGGCTGTTCTTGTAGTACGCGAGGTCGCTCTTCCAGCTGATGTTGATGCTCTCGTCGTAGCCGCAGTAGAACGCCGTATCCGACTCACCGGTGCAGGTGTCCTCAGCCGTGGCCTGGCTGGTCTGCAGCCTCAGTTTCGGCGCCCGGAAGTCGTACCCGGCCCGCTTCACCACCGGCTCCCACGCCTTGTTCAGGCAGGGCAGCAGCGCCTGGTAGTAGCGCAGGATCGCAGACTGCGAATCCGGTTTGATCGCGGGTTCCTTGCAGCTGATCGCGGCCACCTTGCCCGACGTGTAGATCTTGTTCTTCTGCAGGCGAACCATGTCCGGGATCCCTGGGACAGTAACGGTGACCGTCGGGTCCGGCGGGGTCGGGATCGGGACCTGGGACTTCTTCACCGATGGTTGCGAGAGCGGGTTGTCGACCCTGGTGTCGTAGGAATTGATCAGTTTGAAGCCGGCGACGGTGGCGCCGGTGAGCATGACCAGGACCAGGACCGAGAGGCCGGCGATCACGCGGCGCGAGTACTGGCGCGGTGCCTTGACCGGCGGCGGTTCCGTCGAGAACTGCGGTACGCCGCGCGACGGGTTCTTGTGCCAGCCCGTCGTCCGCTGGCCGCCGATCCGGCGAGTGCCGGTGAGCGGAGGCAGCGGGCCGCCCGTGAGCGGTGCGACCGGTGGGCCGCTGTACTCGCTCGTGGTACCCGGTTCGGTCGGGATCGGACGGGCCTTGCGGCGTACCGGGGAGTCGTCCAGCGCGACCGAGCGAGCCTTCCCGAGGCTGTCGGGTTGCCGGCTCTTCAGGGTCAGCGGACGCGTCCCGGCGGCCGGCTCCTCGCTGCCGCCGGGCAGGAAGTGTCCCGGCTTCGGCGTACCGTCCTCGGACTCAGGCATCGGCCATTCCCATCTCGCTCAGCTGACCTTCGCGGATGCTGCGACGAAAGTGTTGCAGCTGCCCGGGTTGGAAGTCGCGAAGCCCTGGTTCATCCACAGAGCCAGGCTCTTGCTCGAGCCGTGGTCGGGGGTCTTGTCCTTGGTCTTGTCGTCACCGCGGCGCTGGATCAGCCCGTTCCACTGGTTCAGCAGTTCACCGCGTAGCGGGAAGCTGTTTTTGGCCGCGCCGAAGAACACCGCGCCGAAGCAGTACGCCTGCAGGGCGGCGCGCCGCTGCTGCTCGAACTGACTGGCCTTGTTGGCCGCGGTGTCGGCGAGGTTGTCGGCCGCGTCGGCCATCCCGGTGAGGTTCTGCACATGGACGCCGTACACGAAGGCGAACGACTGTGCCATCTCCGCGCGGATCTCGGCCTTGTGCTTGGGGTAGTCCTCGACGATCTGCTGCCACGGCATCGTCGCGCTGCCGCCCTGGTCGTCCTGGCAGTACAGCGCGAGATCCTTCTGTACGCCGCAGGCCGTCTCGTCGCCCTCGTTGTAGATGATCAGCCGCGGCGACCGGAACTCGAACCCGGCCTTGGTGACGAGCGGTTCCCAGGCCTTGTCCATACAAGCCGTCAGCGCCTCGTAGTACGAGCGCACGTTCTCCATCGACGTCGGCCGGAACGCGGGCTCCTTGCATTTCACCACCGGCATCGCGCCGGCCGCGTAGATCGCGTTCTTGCCGACGATGTCGGCGTCCGGCGTACCCTTCCCGACCGGCTCGGTGGTCGTCGGCCCGCCGGTCGGCTTCACCGACGGTGTCACCATCGGGTTCACGTTGAAGGTGTCGGACGAGAACACCTTGACGGCGAACGTCACGCCGCCGCCGACGAACAGCAGCGCGGCGACCACGATCAGCGCGATCAGGCCCTTCGAGCGCCGTTTCGCCGGGTCGAACGGGATCGGCTGCGGGTGGAAGACCTCCCGGTACGCGGCGGTCGCCCGGTCGTCGGCCGGCGGCGGTCCGAGCCGGTTGCTGGACAGCGCCGTACGGCGGGAGTCGATGCGGGTCCCCTGCAGCTGAGGCGGGATCGGCGGGGCCTCGCCGCCCAGTCGCGGCGTCGGCGCGGCCAGTGGTCCGGCCGGCGGCGGCACGGTTGGTCGCTGCGCTTCCGTCGAGCCCTGCTCACCCTCGCCGCCAGGCAGGAAATGACCAGGCTTGGGCGCCGGCTTGTCGGCCATGACTCCCCCGCTTCTCCCCAGTACCGGCCTCATGCCGGTTCCACCCGTTCACCAGAACGACCGGAACCCCCCAGTGCCGGCCGACGGCTGATGTTACGGCCTGGACCGCCTTGCCGAAAACCGAGTTGCAGCTATTGACATCGTTTCGCGACCGTTACCCCCTGGACAGATGAACCCCCCTCTGCCCGAAGAGGCACTGGCCCTGTGCTCCGCCTTCCCCGCCGACCAGCAGCCCCGGCCGATCGTGAGCCGCTGGCGGATCGGGTGTTGGTGCAGAGGGACGGGATCCCGATTGAGGTGATCTCGGTCTAGCGGAGGCCGCGGGAGAGGAAGTGGAAGCCGGCGGCGATGAGGTTGGGGTCGGACTCGACCTGACGGGCCAGGAGGACGGCCGATGGGAGCAGGGTGTCGACGGCGTCGGGCGGGGTGTTCTGCAGGACGTTGGCGGCTGGGCCCTCCACTCCGAGGACCTGTACGTCGTTGAGGCCGGCGGTGGTGAGTTCGGTGGCCAGTTCGTCCGCGTGGTGGAAGTACGCGACGGTGAAGCCAGATTTGCCGTCGTTGCGGCCGGATGCGAAGGGTTCGGTGAACAGGTGGAGGTTCTCCGCGGTGAGGTGACCGTTGCTTCCGGCTTCGATCAGACCGCCGTACCGGTTGATCCCGGCCGCGATCACCAGGCCGCCGGGGCGCGTCACCCGAAGCGCCTCGGACAGCGCCTGGGCACGGTCCGACGCCTCGACCAGGTGGTAGAGCGGACCGAGCAGGAGCGTGACATCCGCGCTCGCGTCGGCCTGCCGCAGGTGGCGGGCGTCGCCGACCTCGGCGCTGAACGTGCCCACGGTCGCCGCCTGCTCGACATGTTCGGCGACCGGATCGACCAGCGTGACCCGGTGACCGTCCTCGGCCAGCCAGCGCGCGTGGATCCCGGTCGCGCCGCCGACATCGAGTACGTCGGACGCGGGCGGCAGCCATCGCCGGAGCAGCTCCTGGGTCCGGAGGAACTCCAGGCGGCCGTGTCCGGACCGGATCAGCCGGTCGTCCTCGACGTACCGGTCGCGGTAGAACTCGTGGATCAACGGATCAAGATCAACCATTCCCCCACTGTGCCGTCCGAAAATCCCAGGCACATCCCGTTTTGCCACCGGTACCCTGTGCGCGTGGTCGAGCTGAAGCACGAGGACTATCCGCGGGCCAACGGGTACGACGCCGAGTGGTTGCTGTCCGGTGACATGGGCCCGAATCCCCTGTGGTTGCTGGAGGATCTCGCCCGCGAGCTCGACCTGCGGCCCGGTATGCGGGTGCTCGACCTGGGATCGGGGAAGGGCGCCACCGCGGTCTTCCTGGCGAAGGAGTACGGCGTACAGGTGTGGGCCGCGGACCTGTGGGTCGACCCCACGGAGGCCGCCGCCTACATCGCGCCCCAGGACGGGGTGGTGACGCTCGAGGCGGAGGCCCACACGCTGCCGTTCGCGCAGGGCTTCTTCGACGCGATCGTGTGCATCGACGCGTACGAGTACTTCGGGACCGCGGACAACTACCTCGCCTACATCACGAGCTTCCTCAAGCCGGGCGGTCAGCTCGGCGTCGTGACGCCGGCGATGACCAAGGAGCTCCGCGAACTCGGCCACATCCCGGACCACATCAAGAACGTGGTCGGGTGGGAGGCCCTCGCCTGGCACACCGCGGACTGGTGGCGGTTCCAGTGGGAGATCACCGAACTGGTCGACGTCACCGCGGCGCGGCTGCAGGAGAACGGCTGGGCGGACTGGCTCAGATGGTCCCGCGCGGTCGCGGAGTACAGGGACGAGCGACGGGACGGCTCGCTCGACATGCTGGAGACGGATCAGGGCGAGTATCTGACCTTCGCCGTCCTGGCTGCCCGCAAACGCTGATCGCCTGGCATGCTGGGGGCATGAGCTGGGCTGTTTATGCGGTGCGCGGGCCAGGAGGCGTACGTCGCCTCGACGACATGCCGGTGGACTACGAGCCGCCATCGGTCGGTACGGCGACCGACGTGGTGGCCGCGGTCCGGGAGGTGGTGCCGGATGTCGACACGAGCAAACCGTCCTGGCTGGCGCTGCGAAGTCCGGAGTACGACGTCGAGATGACCATCGGCAAGGGGGTCGAGGTCCGCGACATCACGTTCTATCTGAACGACGGTCCGCGCTCGATCCCGATCGTGATGGAGATCAGCCGCAAGCTCGGGGTCACGCCGTACGACACCGAGTCAGGTGACTTCCTCACCGAGGAGTCCCGGCCGCCGGTGCCGCCGCCGATGACGCCGGACGAGATCAAGATGAACAAGCCGAAGTGGTGGAAGTTCGGCCGCAAGTAACTCCGGCTCAGGCCGGACGGGTGGCGACAAGGACGCCGATCTTGTTGATGCGGTGTTCGGGGTTGCCGAGTTCGTCGTGCCAGTAGTTGCCGGCGGCGTGGTCCTCGATGGTCGCGCAGGTTGAGATGGTGATCATCGCTTGGGTCGGCCTCACCCCCGGTCTGCCCGGTACGGCGGCGTTCTGCTGCGCCTTCTCGGCCGGCTTGCGGAACGAGATCGTCATCGTCCGGCTGACCACGTAGTCGTACACGATCCGGCCGGCGGTGATCAGAATATGGTCCCCGGTCCGCAACTCGGGCACTCGCTCCAACGGGCGTCCGTGGCTGACGCGATGCCCGGTGATGATGAAGTTCCCGATCTCTCCGGGGCCAACTCCGCCGGCCTTTCCCCGCGGACTCGCCGCGACGCCCCGATCCTGGATCTTGGTCCCTGGCCGGTCGTCCGCCGTGCCCACGTAAGCCACCACCCGCAATCCCCGGACTCCGGCCGACGGAATCGTCATGCTGACCGGGCCGGCCGCGGGCCGCGGCTTCGGCGTACTGGGAGGCGGGGTACTGGGCCGCTTGGTCGGAGTGGCAGACGGCGACTCAGTGGCAGTCGACGTGGGCGATGGCCCACCGGCCGGGGTCGTGTCACTACACCCAACCAGCGCGCACAACAGCACGACTACGCCCAGCCTCACCCTCCGAAGGTAAGGCAGCCCACCCAAAACCGCCCGAAATCCGTCGCTTCAGTCCAGCAGGGTGAGATCTGCTGGGCCTAGGTGGAGTACTCCGGAGGTCAGCGGAGTCGTGCGGATGCCGCCATGCCCGCGGAGTGCCTTCATCGCGCCGGGTGCCAGGACCTCGTCCATCCAGGCGCACGGGTTGGCCGGGCGGTTGGCTTGGAACGTGATAGGGCCGGTGCCGGAGTCCAGGGTGAAGCGGCGGCCGGGGACGCGGGTGCCGTCGGCCGCGCGATGGGCTGCCAGTGAGTCGATCGGGAAGCCGCGGAGGGTGATGTTGCGCCGGGTCAAGTGCGGGTCGAGCGGTTCGGGCAGTTCGAGCACCCGGGCGACCTCGTCGAGGGACGCGGCGTCGATCACCGTGATCGCGGCGTTCTTGTGGACCTTCTGGCCGTAGTACCTGTCGCCCACGATGCCCAGGCCGGCGCGAACCTCGATCGACGTCCGCGCGACCGACTCGGGATCCGGACGTGGTCCGTCCTGCGGTCGCCCCTCGAAGGCATGCTGTCGGGAGACGACGAACGCGACGAGCTCAACCAGCATCCGAATCAGCCCCAGGTGAGTGGATCGAGCAGGCGGAAGAACTGCAGGCGGCGCGGGTCAGGCTCCGGGAGCCCGTACGCGTCGAGGAAGGGCGCTGGATCGGCAGACCATTCATCGTGAAGCTGGATCGTGGTCAGCGCCAGATCGGAGTACCGGTCCGCAACGCCCAGCCGGCCCAGGTCGATCAGCCCGGTGACCTCCAGCGTCCGAGGATCGAAGAAGACGTTCGGCAGGCAGGCGTCGCCATGGCAGACGACAGGCTCGAGGACACTCTCGACATAGGGGCTCTCGGCAACCACCTGGTCCAGCAGCTCGGACGGCTGAAGCCGTCGCCATTCGTCGGTCAGGAAGGCCGGGTTCACCGCCCCCCGGCGTACGACGTCCGCCGCCGTGGCGATCACCGCCGCCAACGGGCGCTCGAACGGGCAATCGGTCAACGCGTGCAACGCTCGGAGCACCGATCCGAGGCTCCGCATCGCTGCACCGTGAGCCGAAGGCGGAAGCGCGTCACCAGGCACGCCAGGTACGGCGGAGGTCAGCATGCACGCCCCGTCAGAAGACTCGAGCCAATCGATGACCGTTGCGCCAGGAACTCCAGTGCCGGCGAGCCAAGCAACCCGATCCCGCTCGGCGGCCAGCTCCACAACACCCGGGGCCTGGCAGCACTTGGCGAAGACGTCGCCCTGGCGGTAGACCGTCGCATCGGACTCGCCGACGTCCACCAACGTCCACTCGTCAGAGCACGGCGGCAGCAATTCTCCCCCTGGTGGTCATACCCGGGACGACTCGCGCACGATCAGCTGCCACGGGAAGTCGAACACCTCACCCGGAGCGCCCTCTCGATCGGTCAGCCTGCTCACGATGATCTGCGCGAGCGCGTCGTTGAAGTCGACCGGTCCGACCGTCGACAAGGACGGGTCGAGATGCTCGCCCTCCGGCGTGTTTCCGACGCCGACGATCGCCAACTCCCGCGGTACGTCGATCCGCAGCCGATGCGCAACCCGGACGGCGGCGATCGCGGCGAAGTCCGTCGTGCAGTAGATCGCGGTCGGCCGATCCGGCTTCGAGAGCAACGCCATCGCGGCCCGGTACGCGCCTTCGGGATGCTGCTCGAAGACCTCGATGTCGTCCTCCCGGATCGGCCTGCCGGCGGCACGCAAGGTGTTCAGATAAGCGTCGAAGCGCGCGAAGCCGATCGTCCGTGAGGTCAGCGCACCGACCCGGTCGTGGTGCTCGAGCAGGTGCTCAACCGCGAGATGACACCGCGGCTCGGCACCAGAGCGGATCACGTCGAAGCCCCGCGGCTCGAGCGTCTCGCTGAACGCGACGATCTGCACGCCCTGCGCCGCGAACGCCTCCAGTTCAGCGATCTGCGACGGATCCGGCTTGACGCTGTCGATGAAGATCACGTCCGGCGTCCGGTTCGCCAGCACGGTCCGCCAGTCGCCGTCGGCCACGATCAACGCGGTCTTGCCGAGCGGAGTCACCGCCGTACTGACCGTGGCCGCGACCGCCTGTGACCACGGGTCCGCGAGCACGCTGAGCGAGAGCAGGACCAGGTCCGACTTCCCGGTGCGGATCGCCCGTGCCGCATCGTTGCGCCGGTACCCGAGCCGTGTGGCCGCCTCGCGGACCCGGTCCGCGGTCGTGTCCTTGATCGTGTGGCTGCGATGACGCCCGGACAGCACGTAGGACACGGTCGCGACCGAGACACCTGCCTCCTTCGCCACCATACGCAGCGTCGGCCGATCGGCCGCAGGTGAGGACATAGGACGATTGTAGGAGATCGGTCACGGCCTAACCTTTGACGGCGCCGGTGATGACGCCTTTGGTGAAGTGGCGTTGCAGGAACGGGTACACCATGGCGATCGGGACCAGGGCGACCACGACGACGGCCATCTGCAGGGACTGCGGTTGTGACGGCGGATGTACGCCGAGCTGATCCGCGGACAGCGACTTGCCCTGCAGCACGTACGTTCGAAGGATCACCTGCACCGGCCACTTCGACGTGTCGTTCAAGTAGAGCAGCGCGTTGAAGAACGCGTTCCAGAACCCGACCGCATAGAACAGCCCGACCACCGCGACCACGGCCTTCGACAGCGGCAGCACGATTCGTCGCAGGATGGTGAAGTCGCTCGCGCCGTCGATCCGCGCGCTCTCCAGCAACTCACCCGGGACGTTCATGAAGAAGGTGCGCAGGACAACGAAGTTGAAGGCGCCCAGGGCCCCGGGCAGGATCAGCGACCACAGGCTGTCGAGCAGTCCGAGCTGCTTCACCACCAGGAACATCGGGATGATCCCCGGCGCGAACAACAACGTGAACAGCACCATCAGCAGCACCGGCCGCCCGAACAGCACCGGCCGCGAGGTCGCATACGCCAGCGCGATCGTGACGGCGAGCGCGATCGCCGTACCCACCAGCGTGACGAAAACGCTGACCAGGATCGCCCGGCCCATCAACCCGCCGCCGAACAGCGTTTGATACGCCTTCAACGTCGGATGCGACGGCCACAGCACATACCCGCCGGCGTCGATGATGTCGCGATCGCTGGCCAGGGACGTCGAGATGACGACCAGGATCGGGATCACGATCACCAGCGCGAAGCCGCCGAGCACCAAGGCCTTGATCGCCTGGTACCCAGGAGAAGGACGTTCTTTCCAGATGGGTCTCATGCGCCGCGCCTTTGGAAGATCCCCGGCTCGCCGAGCCGATGGGCCAATGAGTTCGCGCCCCACAACAGCAACGCCCCGACCACGCCCTTGGCCAGGCCGGCCGCGGCGCCGCTGCTCCAGTCGCCGCCGACCACGCCCGCGTAGTACGTGAACGTGTCGAGTACTTCGGCCGCGCCAGGGCCGACCGAGTCGCGCTGCAGGATGAACTGCTCGAAGCCGACGCTGAGGATGTCACCAATCCGCAGGATCAGCAGCAGCACGATGACGGTGCGCAGCGACGGCAGCGTGATGTGCCACATCCGCCGCCACCGCCCAGCACCATCCGCCGCGGCGGCTTCATACAACGACACATCCACAGTGGTCAGCGCCGCGAGGAAGATGATCATCGCCCAGCCCGCGTCCTTCCAGACCAGCTGTGCGACCACCAGCAGCGGGAACGTGTCCGGGTTGGTCATGAACGGAATCGGATCCAGCCCAGCGTGCCGGAGCAGGTTGTTCACGAACCCCGCTCCGCCCAGCGACTGCTGGAACAGCGTCACGACCAGCACCCAGGACAGGAAGTGCGGCAGGTAGGCGATCGTCTGGAACCATCGCCGCAGCCGGTTGCTGACCAGCGAGTCGACGATCAGCGCCAGCCCGATCGGCACCGGGAAGAACAGCAGCAGTTGTACGGCGGCCAGCAGCAGCGTGTTCCGCAACGCGTCCCAGAAGTCCGGGTTGTCGTAGAGGTTGACGAAGTTCTGCAGCCCGTTCCACTCGCTGTGCATGATGCCGAGGTACGGCTGGAAGTCCTGGAACGCGACGACGTTCCCCAGCACCGGCAGGTAGAAGAACACCAGCAGGAAGAGGACGCCGGGGATCATCAGCAGTACCATCTGCCAGTCCCGGCGCCACTTCGCCGCCAGCGGCAGGGCCACCTTCGCCTGCCGCTTCCTGGCACTCGCCTTCAGCATCACGAGCCGGTGACCGGCACGCTCGACGGCAGCACGGCCGCGAACTCGTCGCGCATCTTGTCACCGCCGCCGGACTTCCAGCGCTTCAGCGCCGCGTCGTACGCGTCCATCTTCTGCCGGCCGGTGACGATGTCGACGATCGTGTCGCGGAACGCCGCGGTCAGCTTCGGACCGAGCTTGCTCGACGTGTCGGAGTACGTCCCCGCGGTCGGATTCCGCATCGCGTACTTCAGCAGCTTCTGCTCGGTGGCGTAGATCTTGCGGGTGTCGTCCGGGTACGCCGGGTTGAAGATCACGCTCTCCGGCGAGTTCATGATCTGCAGCGCGCTGACCAGACCGGGGGCCTGCTGGTTGCCGGCCTTGGTGAGGACCGGGTTCTTCTGCGCATCCAGCTGGTACTGCTGGCCCTCGACGCCGAAGTTCTTGATCAGGTATTCCTTCGTGCCGAACGGCGCGGACAGGTAGTCCATCAGCGCGAGCAGCTCACGGATCCGGCCTTCGTCGGTCTTCTTGAACGGCGTGAACCCGACCGTTCCGTAGCCCATGTCGTACGTCGGTTTCGCCTTGCCGTCGTGGCCGAACGGGATCATCGTGTCCACGAACAGCGTCGGGTCGAGGTTCCGGAAGTCGGCGGTCGCCCGTGGGCCGACCGTGACCTGCGCGGCGATCTGGCCGTTCACGGTCTTCGGCGTGGCGTCGGCGAGGTTCAGGTCCGGGTAGAACACCTTCGCCGCCCAGAGCTTGGCGGCGTACTCGACGGCGGCCTTGTAGTTGTCGGTCTCGTACAGGTAGGTGAGCGATCGGTCCTGGTTCACCCGCCAGCCGTTCGGGGCGCCGAACCACTCGCCGAACATGTGCAGCATGTTGATGATCGCCGGCTCGAGGGCGTAGTTCGTGCCGTTGCTCAACTCCTTGCACTTGGCAAAGAACTCGTCAGCGGTCGAGCACTGCAGACCGCCGACCTTCGCCCAGGTCTTCGGGTTGCCCATCATCACCTGACCGAACGGCGTCGACGGGATCGGCGCACCCCAGATCTTCCCGTTCACCACCGCGGTCCGCCAGGAGGCCGGCTTCAGCGCGGCCAGGTTCGGGTACTCCAGCACCGCGTCGCCGGACAGGTACTTGGTCAGGTCCTGGAACTTGGCCTCGAGCATCGGGCCGATGTTCGGGATGCCCTGGTTCGGCGGCAGCCACATCAGGTCCGGCAGCGAGTCGCTGGCGAGCAGCGTGGCGAACTTCTCCGGGTAGCCGGGGTCGGTGCCGATGGTCAGCTTGAGCTCGCCGCCGAGGGCGGAGTTCAGCGCCTGCCACATCGGGTTGCTGCCCATCGGCGGCGGAGGCGTCGCGAACGTCTCGGTCAGTGCGGTCACCGAGCTCTTCAGCGGCGGCGCCTTCACACTCGCGATCGCGTCCGCCGGGAACTTCAGGAACCCGGGCTCCAGGCCGGACTCGGCCCCGGGGAAGTCCGGGTGCAGCCCCTCGAACGGTTTGTACGTCGGGAGCGTGAGCTCACCGGACGCCTTCGCCCCACCGCTCGACGCTCCACCGTCCCCACAGGCCGCCAGCGTCGTCGAAGTGGCAACCGCCGCACCGGTCACCTGCAGAAACCGTCGCCGACTGATCATAGTTGCTCCAAGTTTCGAAGAAGTGCTCACTAATAATCACTTAAACGTTAACCTGGACCGTAAACCTCTGCCGCCTCCGGATGCAAGGCATGAGACAAAAATGAAGCCGGCGGCCGCGGGCTCGAGAACCCGCGGCCGCCGGCCGTCCTACTTGTTCAGTGCGTTGTCAGCACGAGACGATCAACAAGGTCAGCGCCCGGCAGACCTTGGTGGCCTTGTCGTTCGCCGCCACCGGGTCGACCGGTGAGCTGGCCGTCCGCTGCGCCGTCGTGGTCAGCGTTCCGAGCGTCAGCATCCCTGCGGACACGGTCAGCGTGCCGGTCGCGGTCTGTCCGCTCGCGAGCGATGCGATGTCACAGTTGACCGATCGCGTCGTCCCGACCCGCGTGCAGGTCGAGCTGACGTAGGCCAGGTTGGCCGGGAACGTGCCGACCACCCGGACGCCGGTCGCGTCGCTCGGGCCGTTGTTTGTCACGCCGATCGTGTAGGTGATCCGCGAACCGGCAGCCTTCCCGGTGATCGATACGGCGATGTCGGCGGGCGCCTCCTTGATCGTCAGCTCCGGCCCGTCGATGATCTCGAACGAGAAGTTCTCGCCGACGAACTGGTGCTGCAGCTGGATCGTCCCCAGCGGCGCGTCGTCCTTCACCCGGAAGGTGAAGGTGATGGTCTTGGACGCGCCCGGCGGTACGTCGCCGGTGCCGGCCCGGACGCTGGTCCCGAGCGTGTCGCACGCCGTGGCCTCCGGGCAGGACACCAAGTCGACCATGTCCGGCAGCATCGCGTCCTTGGCGTACAACGTCGCCTTGCCGCCCATGACGGTCGACGAGTCGGAGTTGTACACGGTTTGCTTGATCGTAAAGGTCTCCCCGCGGGCGACCGACGTCGTACTGACCTCGATCGCACTCGTCGGCGGCGCCGCCTGCGCGGCCACCGGGACCGTCACCAGTGTCGCACCGGCGACTGCCGTCACCAGCGCGGCACGAAACAACTTCAAGGCATGCATAAGCAAAAGCCCCCCATCCCCATTTGAACCCCAGTAACAACTTCCCCCAGAGACCGCCGATGGCGGTGCAAGCAGTATGGTGGCGACCTTCACAGCCGGTCAACCGCTCGCCGTTGCCTTGTACAACCTCACGCCTCAGAAATCCAGTCTCTGGAGCAGATCCTCGACGCGTTCGGTGCGGCCCGCGAGCCGGTGGCGCTCCCATTCCGCGCGGGAAAGTGCATCGCCGACCAATTCAAGCGCCTCCGCGAGCTCCTCGTCCGCGTACGGGTTGACGATCTCCAGCCGTTCACCCATCGCCTCCTCCGCGCCGAACAGCTCGGCCGCCCCGGCGGGGTCGCCGAGCCGCAGCAGGATGTTCATCGCGGTGTTCGAGAACGCCATGGTCAGAGACGGGCTGCCGAGCGCCACCACGGTCGGCGTCAGGTGGCGAGCCAGCTCCGCGGCCTCGCCGACGCGATCGGCGAGCGCCAGCAGGTAGGCCAGGTTCTGTCCGTGGATGGTGACCTCGAACGCGTCCCCCAGCGACTCGCTGATGCCCAGGGATTCACGGAGCAGCTCCTCGGCCCGGTCGAGATGTCCGAGTGCCTCCTCGATGCCGCCGAGATGACCCAGGACCCGGGCCAGTCGCCAGCTGTCGTCGAGCGTGCGGAGTCGCTCGACGGCTTCGGTCAAGGTCTGCCTGGCCGCGTCCAGATCGCCCTGCTGGCGTTGCGCCGTGCCGAGGACGGTCATCCCGAACGCGATGCCGGCCGCGTCGTCGAGTTCGCGCGACATGGCCAGGCTCCGCGCGGCAACCTGGTAGCCACGATCCGTCTCGCCCTGCAAGAGAAGGACATTGCTCAATCCACGCAGACAGGCGGCCAGCTCGGGCGAGGACGTCGTACCCGCGGCTGCAACGACTTGTTCGTGCCAGCGGCGGCTCTCGATGTGGTACGCGCCGAGCTGCCAGACCCATCCGAGGGCCGAGCACAGACGTAGCGCGGTCCGGAGGTCGTGGTCTGTCGCCCAGGCGAGCGCGGCGCGGTAATTGTCGAGGTCGGCCTCGGCGCGGTCCATCGGCGGCTCCGCCATCGACCTCTTGAGGATCTCGAGTCGCTCGGCCAGGTCGGTGAAGTACGTGGCGTGACGGCTGTAGATGGCCGCTGATTCCTCGGTCGCCTTCAGCTCGTCGGCGGCGTACTGATGGATGGTCTCGAGCAGCTCGACTCGGGTGCCCTCGGGTCCTTCGACGAGCCTGATCAGGTTGGCATCGCTCAACTCTGCCAGGGATTCCAGCGGATCGATGCCGGTCGCAACTTCTTGGATCGCGGCCAGGTCGGCGCCGCCGGAGAAGGCCGCCAGGCGACGGAAGGTACGGCGATGCTCGGGGGTGAGCAGCTCGTACGACCAGGCGATCGTCTCCCGCAAGGTCCGCTGGCGTTCCGGGGTCACGCTGCTCGTCGACGCGATGTCGAGCGACTGGTCGACCCGGGCCAGCAACTCCTTGACGCTCAGCAGGCGAACGCGCGGCGCGCAGAGCTCGATCGCGAGCGGAAGCCCGTCGAGCCGCCGGCAGATCTCGAGTACGTCGTCGGAGTACGTGAACGTCGGCTGCACCGCGCGGGCGCGCTGCATGAAGAGCTGTACGGCGGCAGAGTCCTTGTCCGTGACGGGCAGCGGCGCCACGGGATGCAGGTGCTCGCCGACCAGTCCCAGCGCGCGCCGGGAGGTCGCGACGATCTTCACGTGGGCCGCACCTTCGATGATCTCGGCAACGATCTTGCCGGCGTCGGGGAGTTGCTCGAGGTTGTCGAGGACAAGCAGGAGCGAGCGCTGCGCGAGGTACGCGACGATCCGCCCACGCTCCCTCGGCGGTACGTCGAGCACTTCGGCGATCGTCGTCCACAGCACCGACTCGGACGTGGCCGCCGCCAGCGGAACGAAGTACACCCCGCCGGGGACCTTCGACGCCGCACCGATCGCGAGGCGCGTCTTGCCCGATCCACCGGGACCGGTCAGCGTGACGAGCCGTACATCGGATCGGTCGAGCAGGGCGACGATGCGTTCGACGTCATGCTCGCGACCGAGCAGAGCGGTCGCGGGAGCCGGAAGGCTGGTCGACGTACCGATGGTGCGCGGGGGCGGGAAGTCGGTCTGCAGGCCGTCGACCGTGACCTGGAACAGGTGCTCCGGCTCCGGAATGTCCTTCAAATGATGGGTTCCGAGGTCACGCAGCGTCACGCCGTCGGGCAGTTGGGTGAGCTGACCGGTGACCGCCGAGACCACGATCTGGCCACCCTGCGCCGCGGCACCGATCCGCGCCGCGAGATGGACGTCCATTCCCCAGTAGTCGCCGTCGTACACACCCGGCGTACCGGTGTGGATACCCATCCGCACGCGCAGCCGTTCACCGCCCGGCCATCGGTGCTCCGCCAGCCCGCGCTGCCCGTCGACCGCCGCCCGCACCGCGTCCCCGGCCGTCTCGAACACGACGAAGAAGCTGTCGCCCTCGGTCCCCATCTCCGTCCCGCCGTACGTCGTCCAGACCGCCCGCAGGATCCGGCGATGTCCTTCCAGCGCATCGAGGTACCGATCCCCCAGCCGCCGCAGCAGCACCGTCGACCCCTCGATGTCGGAGAACAACATCGACACCATTCCCCCACCCATGCCGACAGTCTCGACAACTCACCACAGAACGTCGAGAGTTGGCGGCAACTTTTGCCGACGACCTGGTGTCTCATCCGGTGCGCGGCCAAGGAGGCAGCGAACATGAGCTGGGGGTAAGGAAGATGAAGCGGTTCGGAATCGTTGCGGGGGCTGTCTCCGGAGTGGCTGCGCTGGCCGGGGCGGGCGCATTGCTGCTGGGCGGGGCGGTGCCGAGCAACGCCGCCACCGAGCAGATCAGGACGGTTGCCTCGAGCAACAGCACGGCCTCCACGCCGGTGCGCTACAAGACCCGGTTCTTCCTGCACTACGACGAAGGCAACCACGCGATGGCGGTGCTGCCGACGACCTGGCGGGACGTCGAGCTCGGGGACTGGCAGGCGCGCTTCGACGACAGCGCGAACAACCGGATGATCCGGTTCGACGCGAACTACAACTACAAGATCGGCACCGTGACCGCGCTCAACCGCAAGATCGCCGCCCTCAAAGGCACCCGCGGTCTGCACATCGTCGGCACCTCGACGGTCGGGATGAACTCGACCAACCACCAGGGCCGGCTGACCGTGAGCACGGTCGTCTACACCTACAAGAGCGGCAACACCACCCGCTGGGTCGCGACCCGGTACGTCGGCCTCGATGGCAGCAAGAGCGCGGACGTCGAGATCTCGACCGCCGGCTCGCCCGCGGACAGCAAGGTGCTCGGCGCGGTCATCAACTCCGCGACGACCTCCCTGGCCCTGGCCGGCTAGCTGTATGAGGTCATGACGTTGGTGATGTGTTGGTGGAGTCGGGCGGCGGGTGGTTGGTTTCCGGCGGTGGTGTGGGGTCGATGGTAGTTGTAGTGG